>CAKOKD010000016.1 GCA_934090935.1 uncultured Bacilli bacterium | reverse complement strand
AGAAGAATGACAAATGTTTATAAAAAGCAAATTGAAGATTTAGAAATTATATTACCTACTTTTAAGATAGCAAGTGCTATTATTCATTATGATGAAACAAGCCCACACTTGCATATCGTAGGTGTTCCTATAAAATTTAATAATAAAAATGGTATGAAAAAACAAGTCGGTAAATCAGATGTATTTACAAAAGAAAGTTTAAGAAAATTACAAGATAAAATGCGTACTTTATGTATTGAATCTTTTAATAAAGAATATAATCTAACTAACACTTTAAAAGGTAAGAAAAAAGGTAGAAATCACGATTATCATATCACTGAAATGGACAATTATTTAGAAATGAAGGAACAACTTGAAAAAAATCAAAAAAGTTTAAATAAAGCCAAACAACAATCTGACCTATTAGATAATGATACAAAAGAAGCAAAAGATATTGTTAATAATTTAAAATTAGCATTTGGTAGAAAAGATAAATATGTTATAACACAAGAATGTAAAGATAAAATCAATAGTTTTATCAGCCAAGTAGAAAATACAAATAAAGAATATAAGAATATTCAAAAATTATCAACAACTCTTACCAATGTTGACTCTAATATTAAAGAAAACAATAAGAAAATAAAAATACTTACTGAAAATAATGAGGCGTTGGAATTACGAGTTAAAAGTCTTACTGAAAAAAATAAGTTAAAAGATAATGAAATTGACGAATTAAAAGAAGAAAATAATTCTTTATTTGCAGAACTTAACTATTTTAAAAATAAGTTTATAAGACTTATTAAATTTATAAAAAATAGATTATTTAATAGAAAAGATAGAGATAAATATCGTGACTTTTCACGAGATTTATATGAACATGGTGTTATTGAACATGATACTATTAAAGAATTAAATGAAACTTATAAATTCAGTAAAGAACATGAATTAGACAAAGAAAAAGATGATTACAATATAGAGATGTAATCATCTTTTCTAACATTCATTTACAAACTCGACTATTATGTATCTATTTAATTTTTATTAATTTATTACGCCAGTTAATTTTATATAAAGAATTTTTGAGGCATCACTATTTTTGTTTGTCCAATATTCTATCTCATTAAATGTGTTGATATTTGATCCTATCCCTTGACTATTGATATGTTCTATTATATCTTCATCTTTTAATGATGAATTAAACACTTTAACAATTTTAACTATTAGTTTTTTTATTTCAACGTCGTCGTTTTTACCATTGTCTATATACACGCTGACCTTGTTGGTTAATAAACCACCAGTTATGATTGAATCGAAACCATCTATATTTATTTTTACCTGATCTTTATGATCGCTTCCATGATGATGATACACAGTCAACATATCACTAGTAATCTTTGTTTCAGGATATAAATTGTTATATAAATTTATAAACTTATTAATATTTTCATCATCTTTGTAATATTCAATTAATTTTTTTTCTTTAATTTTTAATGTAATTGGATCATAAATATCAACAGTATTATCTACGCTATAAATATATTTATTATCCAATTTTATGGATATAAGATTTTTTCCATCCATTTCTATTAGAAAATCTTTATAATTCTTATTTTTTAGACTTAGTTTATCACATGTATAAGAGTTGGAAAAATAACCGTTTATATTATCTATTCCAACTAGTTCGTCTAACTTGTCATATGTTTCTTGTGAATAACATTCAATTATTCTATTTTTCTTTTCTTCTTCATCCTGCAAACTACCTATTGCAGCGATTATAAAAAATATAATCCACATAATAACAACAATAAAAATTTTTTTCTTTTTATCTAATTTATTAGATTTTAAAATGAAATATGTAGCAGTAAATGGTAATAGAAAAATCCATGCCAAAATTAACCACAATGTTTTATTTTTATTTTTTTGTAAATAATTATTATTTATATAATTTTCATTTTTATTTTCTTGCTGTGCCCTTATTCTACCTTTCTCAAACTCATATCCACTTTTTTCCATGTCATCTAACTTGTGATGTTTTACTTCATCATCAATTTTAAAATCTGAATGACAAAATTCACAATGTACATCTTTTATCTCGGAATCAACTTTTAATTTAGCACCACAATTTTTACATTTCATTTCAATTAATTTCATATGTATCAACTCCCAACTAACATAATTATACACAATACATCCAAACCATAAATTAATTATTCAATTACTGCTCTTACTTTTAAATACATTATAACATCAATTACTGTTATATTAAACAAATTGACTAAAAAATGTTGAAATTTTCAATTAATATTGTATATTTGGAAAAGTTATAGATGTATACAACAATTGGCTCTATAAAGGAATACGATTGAACTTTTCAAATTTTTTATTACAACTAACTCATATTTGAGTTAGTTTTTTTGTGTATCAAACCCCATGTGTCAAGACTTAAAAGGTAAAGAAATGATGGTATTTATAGTAAATATTATTAAACAAGAAGTTGTTATTGAAAAGATCTTTAAAGAAGTTAGAACTATAGAAGCTTTAACACCAAATCTTAAGATTTAGTGTTATTTTCATCAATATTTTCACTCTCATCAGGTCTATCAACATTATTAATTGCATCTTTCATATCTTTATATAACGAATTATGTGGAAATACATTTAATCTATCATATGCAAATAATGTCCTTCCCTCAATATAATTGGCTATTCTATTACTTGAATACGAAATAGATTCGATAGAGTCTTCTATTTTAGATAATTGATTTCTTCCATATATATTTTTCTTAAAAGATATAGTTCTTGAATAATTGATATATTTATTATCATTTCCTTGAATATATGAAATGTCAATGTCTAACACAGGAAATACTTCCGTATCTATTCTTTCACCATAAATGCCAATTATACCTTGCACTTCTTCTGTAGGATATAGCATAAATTCACTTTTAAATAAATCGTCTAACATTAATTTATTATTATCACCATTATTTTTAAGCCTTTGAATTTTTAACTTAATCTTTTTTGCTTCAGTCATGCCATTATTTTTAACTGCTAATACAAGCATTCCGTTTATTTGATAGAATTCGAATGATAGTAAGGGCTTCAAACTATTAATATACATTTTATTATTCTTTATATTTGAAACAACTGTAACGATTAAGGCTCCTAAGGCAATCATTGCAGAAATTAAAGCAATTATATTAGAAATATTGTTATCCTTTAAAATTTCGATTATTTCATTTAATTGATCTTTTATATACATGAACATCACTCCTCTCATCAAATATTATAGCATATATATTTAGAAATCTTATTAATTAAAAAATTAAGGAAAATATAAAAAGGTTTGTTGCAAAAAGTTAAAAATATGTTATATTATATTTAGTGATTGATATTTATGTATCAATTCGTATATTGGAAAAAAGTTGTAGATACCTACGACATTGGCTCCATTTGAAATCAACTTACGGACTTAAAAGTTCGTGAGTTTTTATTTTTATATAAAACTTTAAAAGTTCTCTTTTTAGAAAGGAGGACTTTTTTCATGCTTGAATTTAGAGTAATTGAAAATCTAAAACCTAATAAAGATTTAACTAGCATCTTAAAGGACTTTAAATATAAGGTTAAATTAGGACAAATTAAAACTATCTTGCACACCAACATACAAGTAATAATACCTACTGAATACCAAATTACATATCCTACTACTCTTACAATACTTGAATACAAAGTTAATGAAATATCAAATAAGCCTTTTTATATTAAAGAACATAATCAAAAGTACAATATTAAAGAAATTACACAATTTTTGAAAAAATTTTAATTTTAGACTATACATTTTGCTTATTTGTGAGGAAACATATAGAGAAATATATTA
>CAKOKD010000015.1 GCA_934090935.1 uncultured Bacilli bacterium | reverse complement strand
GGTAAAGATCAACAAAGTCAATCTCAACAAGGAGATAGTCAAGGAAAGAACTCTCAAAGTAGTAATTCTGAGCAAAACCAAGAACCATTAGAACAATCAAGTGATACTCAACAAACTGATGAACAAAAGCTAAGCAATGAGTCTCAACAAGGAACCGGTAAAGATCAACAAAGTCAATCTCAACAAGGAGATAGTCAAGGAAAGAACTCTCAAAGTAGTAATTCTGAGCAAAATCAAGAACCATCAGAACAATCAAGTGATTCACAACAAAATGAAGAGCAAGAGATGAGTGATGGTCAACCTCAGCAAGGAGATAGTCAAGAAAGAAACTCTCAAAGTAGTAGTTCCGAGCAAAATCAAGAAACATTAGAACAATCAAGTGATACTCAACAAAATGAAGAGCAAGAGATGAGTGACAGTCAGTCTCAACAAGGAACTAGTCAAGAAAAAAACTCTCAAAATAATAGTTCCGAACAAAATCAGGAATCATCACAACAATCTGAAAAACAAGAAATAACTGATAACCAATCTCAACAAAGAGAAATGGATACAAAAGATTTCTCTTCAAATGAAATTGAAGATAGTAAAGAAGAAATTGAACAAATAAGTGAAGAAATAATAAATAATAATGAATTTACAACTGAACAAAAAAGAGACCTATTAGAAGGTTTAAAGAAAAGCATTGAAGAGACTGGAAAAAGAAAAGCAGAACAATTGCATCGAGAACGTATAAATCCCGAAAAGCAAGAATTATTAGAGGAATCAAAAGAAGAAAAATACGAATTATCAGAACAAACAAATGAATTTTTAAATCAATTAGGTGAGCTTCCATCATTTGAAAATAGGGATAGAGGACCTGGTTATTCAATAGATACTGAATCGTATACAGAAATACCTGAAAGTGTTATTAGAACATTAATAACAAAATTTTTAAATCAGAGATTTTGTAAATGTAATACAGATTTGAATGTTAGGTCTAATTCTTCAGAAAAAGCAAATGGTTTTTATAGATGGGAAGTTAAGGATGTAATTATACATTTGCAAACGCACCAAATAACAAAGGTTTTAACTGATAAATATGGATATGACTATGAACAAGGAAAGGGTGACAATATACCACTTTCATTTTACTTTGATATGTCATATAGTATGAGTAAATATACCAATATGTTAGCAGTTATATCAATAGAACTGTTAAAAAAAGGTGTTAAAGTTTTAATTGGTTATAATGAAAGAGTAAATGTTCAAATTGAAAGCATCGAAAAAAATATAACGATATCTGAACTTGCTCAAATATTAAAAAGTGCTGGATACTGGAGTTTTTGGGGAATTTCTGATAGAAATAAATTTAAAAAAGATCACAGAGTAAAATTTAAATATGTTGAAAAAAATATAGATAATTATTTAATAGAAAAAAAAGCAGAAAAATGTGTTGTATTTGCAGACTTTGATCCTAAAAATGAAGTCATTAATTTATCACAGGTAGTAGATGTATATTGGTTTTGCTTTGAAAGAAGCTTTAGTCCTTACAGTGTAGATAATTTTAACGGATTTATTTATAGTGTTCAAAATATAAAAGATTTGGAAAAAGGATTATTAAAAATAAATGAAAAAAGGTTTGAAACTTTGTGTTATACCGATAATCCAAAAAGTTTACAAAAGAAAGTGAGAGAGAAAAGATGATTTCATTTAATGAAGTAAAAAATAAAATGGAAGCAATGGGTTATTATGCAACTGATGAGTTATTATATGATACTTATAATGCCTTGATATTATTTAATAATTCAAGCATTAATCCAGGACAAGATATATTTGCAATTTGTTTAGAAGGTCCTCCAGGTGCAGGAAAAACATTTTTTGCAAAAACGTATACAAAATTATCCAATGAACTTTTTAAAAATGTTGATTTAGTTGATTATCAATGTGATAAAACAACTGGAAAAAATGAACTTTTTGAGGACATCAATATCAGTGCAGCAATTCGTGGAGATGCTGATCATGTTAATATTCCAGGTAAAATTGTTGAAGCAATAAAAATGGTCAATAATGGTAAAAGAGTAGTTTTATTCATTGATGAATATGATAAAGCAAGAGAAGAAACAGACTCATTCTTACTTCAATTTTTACAATCAGGTAAAATTAATTCAACTCAACATGGTGATTTGGAGATAAAAGATGAGTATAAGGGCAATTTACAAGTTATATTATGTAAAAATGAGATGAGAGAGGAATTATCTGGACCTCTATCAAGACGTATCCGAATCATAAGATTAGATTATATGAAACCGGAAATATTTTATAAAGTGGCTCATAGATTATTAATAGATGAAAAAAATGATCCTGTAAATGATGGATTATTAAATCTTGTATGTCTAATGTACGAAAAAGCCTATACCAATAGTGATCTATTTAATAGATTGCCTTCATGTTCTGAAATGCTTATTGCAATAGAAGATGCGGATAGATTAATAAAATCAGCAAATGCACCTCAAAGTGTTATTTATAATATCATAGTAAAAAATATGTTTAAATCTCCAGATGACATTACAACATTTGAATCTTCATTAGATAGAATAAAAAACACCGAAGAATCCAAATTATCCGCATTGATTAAAGGAATGAAAGCAAGCAGTTCTGAACCGGAGGAAGAAGAGAATATAAGTTCATTAATTGTTGAGGAAATATTTAAAAATGAAACCGAAAATTTAGTTAAAAAAACTCAAGAAATGCAAGAATTAATTGAAACATATAAAACTAAGTTTGCTCAAATGGAACAAGACAGAAAAAAAACAATTACTGATGAAATAGAAAAAATTAAATTAGCAAGAGGTAAATTAGTATCTACTACGAAATTACCAAATGCAATTAGTAATTTTGAAGACGAAAGTAGCAATATTAAAAGAGGACATAATATCTTTAATTTATCAGATAATAATTGGACTGAAGTTGCAACATTTAGTATAAGTGATTTATCACATAATTGGATGATTACCAAATTAATAGAAAGTGCAAGTAATCTAGATATAAAGATTTATGAAAATGGTATTTTGCTTCAAGAAAATGGGGATCAAAAACTTATTGCAATAAGTGATTTAGATGCCAACGATGAATTAGAGTTTAAAATACTATCTAGTGCACCAGTTATTCCATCAACTTTTATTCAAGACATTGATAATTTTACTCATTTTATAGAAGAATGTTATGATTCTCAACCATATACAATATCTGGAGAATTCGATATTGATGAGTATGGATGTCATGTAAAGATTGATGCTTTAGTCCTAAATGATTCTGAAATTCCTTTTGAAGTTATTGAAGATGGCGTTTATCATTTTAAATATAATTCTGATGAGTCAGATGAACCTATTAGTCTTTTTAAACTAAAGTGTGAAAATCCTGAAAAAGCATTAGAAATTTCAAAAAGAATAATGTCAAACCCAAGCAAGGAGTTGAAAAAATGAATAATTCAAGTTTAATTTTATTAGAAAATGCCAAATTAAAAAAACTTGAAGAATATAAATTGGATGAAAAAAGTATTTCTGAATTTAAAAGTAAAATAAAAGATGTTGATGATGTGGCTAAAAATAATCTAGGAGAAGCACTTTTATCACTTATTTCTAGTAAGGAAAAAAATTCTAAAGTAACAGATGATTTTGCTAATGAAGTAATGGAGCTAATAGTAAATGGTGCTAATATAGAATATAAAAATAAAACTAAGGGAGATTTTTCATTGCTAGTCTGTGCGAGAAAAGGTTTCCAAGAAATTGCTTATATTTTACTTAGAGCTGGAGCCAATGTTAACCAAGTTAATAATTATTTAACAACTCCTACAATGGCAGCAGCTAGACATGGATGTAAAGAATTATTGGAACTTTTAATCTTGTTAGGTGCTGATGTAAATGCTCAGTGTCTTGATGGTGATAACGCTCTTATGAGTGCAATAATACATGGACAACAAGAATGTTTTGATATTTTGGTTCATGCTCAAACACATTTAACACATAGAAATAGTGCAAATTTTTCAATACTTGATTTATTAGGTAATATTACATTTGATCCGAATCTATTAGAAGATTCTTCGTTTTCTGAAACAACTCATTCAACATCTGAAGATGATGTCAAGGCACTTATTGATGAAGCCGAAAAAAAATTTAATGATTTAAAATTTCAACCAAAAATTTAATTATATAAAATAATGCGTAGTAATTTATATGTTAAAAAAATACAAATGCAGTGGCATTTGTGATATAGTGATATTGATAAAGAGGTAATATAAGTGAAGTTAAAAATAGTTGAAAAAATTGTCAAAGAACATCCTTTTAATTCAAGAAATTGGAATTATCAAAAAGTAATTAGATATCTATTAAGTGACGAAAATAATCGTATAATTGAATCAATGGTAATATGGCATATAAAAGATGGAACAGTTGTAGAATTTCTTTTAGAATTAAGCAGTATGTATAATTGTCCAGTAGGATGTCAATTTTGTGCTTCCGGGGCGTTAGAAAAAGCACCATACGTATTAAAATCAGAGGATTTTTGGGAACAAATTAATATTATGCTTGGTGATAGTAATATTGATCCAAATGATTATGAAAAATTTTGTATAAGTTTTACTGGTATAGGGGAGCCTTCAATTGTTTATAAACAAACTGGTCAATTTATGAGTGAGGTTCAAGAAAAATATTCTCATGTAACTTTTATAATCGGAATATTCGGTTATGAACCAAAATGTTTTGAATATTGGAAAAATTTAAATTTAAGAATTAAAACATTACAATTGCCTTTTTATTCTTCAGATAGTACAAAGTTAAAGAAAATCGTAAAGAACCTTCCATCAAATTATTCCTTTTATAATAATGTATTAGAAGCACTAAAATATAAAGAAAATGCAAAATATAACAAGTGTAGAGTAAAAGTAAATATGCTCGGAATGTGTGGAATTAATGATAGTGATGAACAGGTTAATGAATTCATAAAAATTTTATCTCCTATTAAGGATAAGATAGAAGTTAGAGTATCATTTTTGAATTATACGAAGCAAGCAGAAAAATATGGATATGTATCTCCAACTTTTGATAGATTAAGAGAAATAGAAAAGAAACTTAAAAATAATGGATTTGAATGCTATTCTTTTGGAAATATATCTAATGAAGAAATTGGTTGCGGACGATTAGTTCAAAATAAAATATCTAGTGAACAATGATCTTATTTTTGTTATAGAATATTGTAATTTCACATATTAGAATTGTTGTGGGAGTACAAATTTAGTGCTGGCTAGATACAAAACTTAAAAATATATAAAAAAGGATTAAATTATACTGATAATTTTTTCCTTTTTTTATGCTATTTATATAAATTAAAAACTTACAAACAATTAAATTCGTAAGTTGATTTCAAATTAAACAATTACTGCAATCTTTTAACTTAAATGAACATTTATTACTCATAAAAATGTTAAAAAAAATACTACCAAAATACTACGGAGTATGAAAAATGGGAGTAAAAATGGGAGTATTTTTAAAAATAATGCAAGAAAAAAGCCCATAAATAAGGGCTTTCGTTAAAACATTTGGAGCGATTACCAAAGGGGTAATGCACACTTATGATAAACAAATTCATTCATATTTGACGCATTAATTATAACGTCGATTTTAGTTTAAATCAACATATCTTAATACTTTCTTTTTAACATTTTTATTGGTTGTATAGTAAAATTGTCCTAAATATAGTATAATTTTACTAAAGTTAGGAGTTGATTTGCTTATGAAAAAAATATGTATAATAGGAAATGGAACTCATGCAATTAAAAATATTATTCCTTCATTAAAGGAAACTGGGGGGTCAATATCTGCAATTGCTAGTGAATATTTAAAAGATGAAGATTCTTTTGATGGAATAAAAAGCTATTCTGATTATAAAGCTATGTTGGCAAATGAAATACCAGAAATCGTAGTACTATGTAAGACAGCAGAAAAACAATATGAAATAGCAAAATATTGCCTAAATTTTGGTATAGAAAAATTATTTGTTGAAAAACCAATGGGAATGAATGTAAATGAATCTAAAGAACTTGAAGAACTTGCCAAAAAAAATAATTGTAAAGTAATGGTTGGATTCATGAAAAGATATAGCCCTTGCTATAAAAAAATGAAACAAATAATAAATATGCCTGAATTTGGTGATGTAAAACAATTTAATGCAGAGTTTTATATTACATCTGGTAGAACCGGTTGGACAGATGAAATTTTTCTCAAAAAAGGTGGAATTCATTTTGTTAATTTATTGTTATGGTTCTTTGGAGAGGTTGATGAAGTTAAAACATATTCTAATTCTATAGATAATAATGTTAGTTTAACATCTTTAATTAAGTTTAAGAATGGCATAGTTGGAAATATCAATTTTGTGGGATTAACCTCATGGAAAGGTAAAAGAGAAAGAATTACAATAACTGGTGAGAATGGTTATGTTTATAATGATAGTGTAAGAGAAATCCATTATCATTTAGATCAAAATATCACAACAAACAATCGTTGGCAAATCATAGATGAAGAAGAAAATGTAATTAAACCATATTTAACAAGTGCTTCCGGAGGATTACAAGATTTATATTTACATGGTTACATTGGTGAGATGAATGAATTTATTAATAATGATAATTATGATTCAGAAAATATTGATACTATGAGATTAATAGATATGATTTTAAATGGGGAATAAAGGTTTATGAATAAAAAAATCAGAAAAGCAGTAAGAACATTTTTAATTAAAGATGATAATATTGTTGTTATTAAATACAAAACTGAAAAAAATAAAGATTATTTTGATATTCCTGGTGGGAAAATTGAAGCAAATGAAACATCTATTGACGCTTCCATTAGAGAATTTAAGGAAGAAACAGGTATTGATATTTTAAAACAAAGATATAAAGGCAATGTTATTATAGAGTATCCTAATATGATATTTGATTTTGATATATATTTAGTTGAGAAATTTAGTGGAATTCCAAAAGAATTTGAAGAAAATTATTCTATGTGGGTAAATATAGAACAATTATTTAATGAATCCAATAAATTCCCAAGTATAGAAATATTAAAATATTTGAGAGAGAATAATACTAATTTAAAGATATATTCTGATGTGAATCACAATATAATAAAGCTAGAAAAAAAGAAGGATGATAAAAATGAATATAAATGTTAATAGAGTGAAAATTATTGTTACTATACCGTTAGAAAATGTAGAAGAAGTTAGAAACGCTATATGTGAAGCCGGTGCAGGTGTTATAGGAAACTATACTTATTGTTCAATGTCTACTAAATGTGTAGGAACATTTAAATCAACTGATGAAGCAAATCCATATATTGGAGAAAAAAATAATTTAGAATTTGTTGATGAAGAAAAGTTGGAAGTTGTTTGTGATGTTAAGAAAGTAAAAGAAGTAGTTTCAACATTAAGAAAAGTACACCCTTATGAGGAACCTGCAATAGATATTATTCCTTTAATTGATGAAAGCTATTTTGAGTAAACGAGATGTAAGATTATGAAAATAGATAATTTTTATTTTGTAGTAAGCAATATAGAGAAATCAATAAAATTTTATACTATTTTATTAGATGAACAACCGAGTAATATAATAGGTACAAGATGGGTTGATTGGAAAAATGCAAATAATCAAGTATATTTTGGGCTAATAAGTAGAGAAGCAACAGAATGTGAATTGATAAAAGGAAATAATGGAGTTCTTGGATTATATACTGATGATATAAATAAATCACTTGAATTATGCAAATCTATTGGAGCAAAAATTCTCTATGAACCTGAAAAAATAGCCAATTCAGAAGATAATTATATGTGTTTTGCTATTGAAGATTATGATGGAAATAAGATAGAAATAGCATATTATGACAAATAAAAAATACAATTAGAATTATTTGTAAAGCAATAATCTTATTTTCGTTATAGAATATTGAAATTTCACGTGTTAGAATTGTTGCGAGAATACAAATTCAGTGCTGGCTAGATACAAAACTTAAAAATATATAAAAAGGATTAAATTATACTGATAATTTTTTCCTTTTTTTTATGCTATTTATATAAATATAAAAACTTACAAACAATTAAATTCATAAATTGATTTTAAATTAAACAAGTACTATAATCTTTTAAGTTAAATGAACATTTATTACTCATAAAAAGATTAAAAAAAAATACTACCAAAATACTACGAAATATGAAAAATGGGAGTAAAAATGGGAGTATTTTTAAAAATAAAGCAAGAAAAAAGCCCATAAATAAGGGCTTTTGTTAAAACATTTGGAGCGGTTAAGCAACATCTTACGAACCATAACACTCTCTTTCTGAAAATATTATATACGAATTCCAATTAAATTTCAATGGGAGTATGGAGAATTTTGTTATTTTATAGTATAATATTTATAATTAAAATTCTTGGAGGTACTATATGAGCAAATTTAAAACAATGGTTAGAAAAGATATTGAACTTTGCGATGAATATATAGCTAAGGATATGGCTACTCATTCAGAAGTTAATGCTTTATTAGGAAAATATGTAATGGATTATCCTGATTTTAATAAAAATATTATTGCATATGCTAGTGTTCCAGGGCATGAAACTAATGAAATAGAAAATATTAAAATAATAAAATCAAAGTTAGAATATTTGTTAAATCGAAGTGATAATCCTGATTTATATAATAAGCAGAATAATTCTGGTATCACCATATCTAATGTAAATAATAACAATAATACAAATAATGTTAATCTTAATATGAGTATTGAAGATATAAAATCAAATATTGATGAAAATACATATCTAAGTGATTTGGATAAAAAGGAATTATTAGGCAAATTAGATGAAATAATAGAATTACAAAAAAGCAAAGAAAGTAAGACTAAAAAATGGGATAAAGCAAAAAAAATTTTAGCATTTTTACTTGATAAGGGTGCAGATATTGCAATTATGTATATTCCACAAATATTAAAAGCTTTAGGCAATTAATTTAAAGGAGAAAATTATGGATAAAATTATAATGTTAGGTACAGGTAATGGTGGAACAATTGATTTATACAATACCTGTTTTGTAATTAAAAATGAAAATGGCAATTTCTTAATTGATACAGGTGGAAGTATTGAAATCATAAAAAGACTAAATCAAGTAGATATAGATTATAAATCAATACGTCATATTTTTATATCTCATAGTCATACTGACCACATATTAGGCATATTCTGGCTATTTAAAAGAATAAGTAGAAATGTTATGCACGGTGATATAAAAGAAAAAATAAATTTGTATTGTAATGATACAGTATATGAATCTATTAAAGAAGTAGCAAAGTATATACTTCCGGAAAAACTTATGAATGCCATATATAGTATTGTAGATTTTAAGGTGTTAAATGATGGAGATAAATATAATATTAACGGAATAGATTATACTTTCTTTGATATTCAAGCCAAAGGAACAAAACAATTTGGATTTGAATGTAGTTTAAATGATAAAAGATTAGCATTTCTTGGAGATGAAACTTTAAATCCAAATCTTTATGATAGAATTAAAGGTTTTGATTATGTTATGCACGAGGCATTTTGTTTAGATTCAGAAGAAAATATATTCCATGCCTATGAAAAAAATCATTCAACAACGAAAAGTGTTAGTGAAGTAATGAATATATTAGAGGTTAAAAATTTAATTTTATATCATACCGAAGAATCTCATAAAGAAAAAAGAAAAGAATTATACACAAAAGAAGCACAAGAATTTTTTAATGGTAATGTAATAGTACCAAATGATTTAGAAATTATAGAAATAAATTAGAAAGAGAGTGAATTATATATGGGAATAGTAATTGTTGGTGGGGTAATTGAAAAAGATGGTAAATTTCTTTTAGTTCAAGAAGCACAAGAAAAATGCAGAGGTAAATGGAATATACCGGCTGGACATTTAGATCTAAATGAAACAATTTTTGATGGAGCTAAAAGAGAAATTAAAGAAGAAACAGGATGCAATGTTGAATTAACAGGTGTCCTACAAATAGGTAATCGAGTGTTAGAAGATAATGTATTTGTAAGTGTAATATTTTCAACTAAATTATTAGACGAAAATATTACATACAACCCTAATGAAATATTAGATGTTAAATGGTTCACTTATGAAGAATTGCTTGATATGAACGATGAATTAAGGTCATATAATTGGATTATTAACAGCATAACTGCTTTGATTGAAAACAAAGTCGCAGATATTGATTTGGTAAAAATGATGTAATCAATGGAGTATATAATAAATGAATAATAATTATAGTCTATTAAGAAGCAAAGATATAATTGCAGTATTAGATGGAGATTTTCAAATAGAAGAAGTTGATGGTATAAGAATTGCTATGCCATATTTAAGTGGACCAATGCTTTGTGAACTTTCCCAAAAATTTGGATGCTATCAGGAATATTACTGGGGAAATAGTTCTAAACCAAATTTGAGTAGATGGCAGTATATGGATAATATTCTGGAATATGTTATCAAAGAAAATAAGACAAGCCAACTTTTGTCATATATGATGGAGAAAGAAAGATTTTCGGATAGTTTGAGAAACCTAAATAATGTAAATGATATAGAAAAAATGTATAAATATATTATAAAAAAAGTTATAGATCAAATTAATTCTATATTGTATTTTGGTAGACACGAATTAGTTATAATTAATAATCAATATATTATCAAGAATATTGATGAGAAAATTAATATCGATGTTCCGAATATAAATATTGTTGATAGAGATTATATTAAAGATTTATCTGAACGTGCAATGAAAGATATAGATGAAGGAAATTTAGATAGTGCAATTACAAAATCAAGAACCATTTTAGAAGAAACTTTTTGTTACGCTATTGAATTTAAAGGAGAAGAACCTTCTGATAGTGGTGATATTGGGAAGTTATATAAACAAGTAAAAGATTTGTATAGTATGCATGCAAATAAAGATATGGATAAAAGAGTTAATAAGTTATTATCTGGGCTTGAAAATATTGTTCAGTCAATTGCTGAAATGAGAAACAATGGAAGTGATTCGCATGGTCTTGGAAATAAGCGAGTAAATATTTCAGACTACCATGCTAGATTAGCTGTAAATTCTTCTACCACTATGGCTGAATTTATTCTCTCTGTATCTCAGAATTCAAAATAATAATTTGAAGTTAAGGGTATGGGAATTCCCATAATAGAATTTATGCGGGAGTATAAATTCAGTGCTGGCTAGACATAGATTTTATTCCCATATTCAAGAAAAATAAAAAGAGGATTAAATTATTTTGATAATTTTTTCCTCTTTTTTGAAGATTATTTATATAAAAACATATTCATTTAAAACAATTTCTTCTGCTGTATTTTTATAGTCGTTCATTAATTTTGTCCATTCCAATGAATTTAATTCTTTGTTTTTTTCAGACATTCTTTCATCATTCTTAATATAATTTTCCATTAATTCTTTATAATTCTCACAAGATCTACTTTCTAAAAGAAGATGATGAGTTAATTTATTTGTCATCAATAATGTCTCATAAAGTGCTTGCTTGTTTTGTGCAATAAAGTGTAATCTTAATATTCCATATCTTCCAAGCCTTCCATAATTTTCGCCTTCTTCTAAATATAAATCTGGTAATAAATAATCTCCTTTTCTTGTATATTTTATTTCCATAATTTTATCAATCCTTTCTTAATTTTTAAACATTTATTAATTCAGTTTTTGGTATTAGAATTAAAGTATCAACTATATTATTTTCTTCAATATATGGACAATTTATAATTCCATCTGCATAGAAATGTTCTTGTGATTTAATAATAAATTCTTCTAAAAATTTATTAGAATATTCTTTGTTTTTCATCTTCATAATTGATAAAATATCATAATTTGATTCCATATTTTTTAACTCAATTTCATCAATTTCTTTATGAAATTTAATTCCAATATTATTGTCATTCATAATATT
>CAKOKD010000014.1 GCA_934090935.1 uncultured Bacilli bacterium | reverse complement strand
TGAGCTCCCCAAGTTTCAAGTTTAAATGTTCCAGTTACTGGAGCAGTGAATATTTGTTCACTCCCTGTATAATCAAAATTTGTAACTTCATTTGCTCCTGTTTCTTCACATTCTACTGTTGCTTCTACATCATATTCTGTTGAATCATTTATTACATCATATTCTAAAGTTCCTTTTGATGGTACATTTATTTCATATTTATCTTTAGTCTCGTTTATTCCTTCTATTTCAGTTCCATTTAATTTTAAATTTGCTAAGTATACTTTAAAGTCACTTGTGTTTTCACTTAATGTTGTATTTCCTTTTATATCTATTTTTATTTGAGTTGCTGCATATCCAACTACCATTAATAACAAAACTATCAAGATTAAGTGGCTTTTTTTCATTGTTCACAACTCCTTTATTTTTTTCTATTATTAGTATATATTACCCCCCCCGGATGTCAAATTTTTCTGTTGAAAAAAACAAGCTTTTACGCTTGTTTTTCATAATTACAACTTGAACATTTTATTTCATCTTTTTTTTCAACTAGTAAAGAACCACATTCAGGGCAAATGTCACCAGTTGGTTTATCCCAAAGAGCTATATCACATTTTGGATATTTATCACATCCATAGAATATCTTACCTCTTCTTGTTTTCTTTTCTACAATATTTCCATCACATTTTGGACATTTGCATATAATCGTTTTAACTTTTTCTTCTTTTTTTATGTATTTACATTCTGGATAGTTACTACATGCAACAAATTCGCCAAATTTACCTTTACGCACAACTAAAGCTGATCCACAGTTTGGGCAAGTCTCTCCTGTTTCTTTTGGAGCGGCTTTTTCCATCTTAGTGAATGCGCTTTCTACCAAGGGTTCAAATTCATTATAAAAATCTTTTAATATCTTTATATTATCTTTATCCTCTTCAGCTATTAAGTCTAAATCTGTTTCCATATTAGCTGTATACTCAACGTTGATAATGTTTGAAAAATACTCTTGAAGCTTATCAGTTGTTTCAATTCCAATTTCTGTTGGAATAAACTTCTTATCCTCAATTTTTACATAATCACGCATTTTCAATGTTTCCATGGTTTTTGCATATGTTGAAGGTCTTCCAATACCAAGCTCTTCCATCTCTTGAATCAATGTTGCTTCAGTATATCTAGAAACTGGTTTAGTAAATTTTTGCTCAGTTTCAATATCTTTAGTAGATACCATTCCATTAAATTGATCAAAATCTGGCAATATAACATCATCAGTTTTAGAAAATTCCTTATATACTTTTAAATAACCATCAAAAGTTAAAATAGAACCAGTTACTTTAAATTCATAACCATTATTATCAAGAATAGCCGTTGTTGCAAGTGCCTTAGCATCGCTCATTAATGATGCAAGTGCACGAGCATATATAATTGAATATACTTTATATTCGTCTTTCGTCAAATACTCTTTAACACTTTCAGGTGTTCTTCTTATACTTGTAGGTCTAATTGCTTCATGAGCATCTTGTACATTTTCAGTCTTTTTGCCTCTTTTAACAACTCCAACATATTTTTTGCCAAAAGTTTCTTCGATATATTTAAATGTATCATCTATAAATACTGGTGAAAGTCTTGTAGAATCGGTACGCATATACGTTATCAAACCTAAAGTTTCTTTACCTAAATCAACACCTTCATACAATTTTTGAGCAATACGCATCGTTTTACTTGAATTAAAGTTAAATTTATTAATACATGCTTGTTGCAAAGTAGAAGTTGTAAATGGAAGGAAACCTTTTTTAGTTTTTTCTTTTTTTTCTACACTTGTTATCTTAAAATCTTCGCCTAATTTAGATAAAATGTCGTTTACTTCATCTTCATTATGGATTTCTAACTTCTTACCTTTATACTTTTCTAAATCAGCATCAAAATCTTTAAATTTTGCAACTATATTCCAATATTCTTCAGGAACAAATGCAAGTATTTCTCTTTCGCGATCAACAATTAACTTTAAAGCAACTGATTGAACACGACCAGCACTTTTTCCACCAGTTTTAGATTGCATAAGTTTTGATAATCTAAAACCAATTATACGGTCCAATATTCTTCTTGTTTCTTGACTTCTAACCAATGAGTCATCAATTTTTCTTGGATGCTTAAAAGCTTCTTTTACCGCACCCTCAGTTATTTCATTGAAAACAACTCTTTCATAATTATCTTTATTTAAACCTAGTACTTCATAAAGATGAAAAGAAATAGCTTCTCCTTCACGGTCGGGGTCGGTTGCAAGATATACCATATCAGAATTTTTTGCATCCTTTTTTAAAGATGCAATATCTTTCTTTTTACCAGGTATTTCTTTATAAGTCGGTGCAAAATCACCTTCTACATCAACTCCAAGGCCAAACTTTCCAGAAGTTGCTAAATCTCTTATATGTCCTTTACTTGATACTACTTTATAATTCTTACCTAAATATCCAGATATTGTATGAGTCTTTGCTGGAGACTCAACTATTACTAAATTCATAGATGTCCTCTCTTTCATAATTAAATTTAATTACTACTTAATTTATTTTTTGCTTTTTCAAGTTCAGTTCCTAAATAATTAAAATAGTTAGACTTAATTGCTGTTGTACTCATTCTTTGTCTTTCACGAATATCAGCATTTATTGCTGCAATTTCAGCATTGGTATACGTTTTAGTTGCTCCTTCTTTATAAGTCATTTTAGAGTTAGGAGCACTATAGTATCCATATTCATCCGTCCACGATCCATCAGCAAAAACAACACGCGATGCATGATCTTTGCTGAATATATCAGTACCCAAATAAAGTCTAGGATCATAATCCATATTAAATAAATTAAGAAGCGTTGGAAGCAAATCAAGTGGAGATGTATAATCATTTACAACGATGCTTTCCATTCCTGCATTATAAATTAACAAAGGTGTTCTGTCAACATTTTTATTTTTATTAGAATTTCTAGAAATAGTGTAATTTGCATTTTTACTTAAATATTCATTTATCTCAGAATCAGTTAAACCATAAGGGAAATGATCTCCAAACATAGCAATAACTGTATCCTCAAGTTTACCTTCGCTTTCAAGTTCACTTAATAGTTCACTCATAGCTTCATCTAAAGTTTTCATCTTTGACAAATATCTTCTTAAAGAAGTTGAATATCCACTGAATCTTTCATCATTCATATATTTATCTCCCATTTTAGATGATTGAAAATATGGTTGATGAGTTGTAACCGTTGCAAAGTATGACATGAACTTATCCTCATTCATATAATACTTTTTAGCACTTTTAAACATGTCTACATCGCTTGGCCATTCTTCATAAGGTTCCTCATAAGTCATTCCTAAATCAGTAACACTATAGAATTTTTGACTTCCTAAGTTAGTATGAATTTTTCCTCTTCTATAATATTTTTGAGTGTAATCATGATAAGAACTTGTATAGTAACCTTTATTATTAAATATATTAAATGCTCCTGTAAAATATTTATTAGACGCATATGTATTTGCAGTACATGTATTATTTATTGTAAATAGACTTGTTAAGGCAGTAAACTCGTTATTACCTGTTGAACAATTATTTCTAGGTGTATAATTGTTTCTAAAAGATATTCCTTCATTATACATTTTTGATAAAGTTGGAAAATCATCTTTATTTAGGATTGCAATTTCATTTACTGATTCAAGTAAAATAATAATTAAATTCTTTCCTTCAAATTTACCTGTCATTTCATTTTTATCAGTAATACGCCTATTTATAAAATAGTTATTTAATGTTTTATACGTTTCATCAGTAGTTGAATCAATTACCATCTTCCATGCCGTATCATCTATTACACGAGTCATATCAGTAACAACTTCATCTTTTTTATTATTATCTTTTTTAATTTCTTTGTTGCCTTCGATATTAATAACTTTATCAGCATCCATCTTCATTACTATGCTTTTAATATCACAAAAGCCATAAGTTAATACTCCATAATTATCAACTGCTAAATTAGAGTTTTCAGGATACAACCACAAAGAATAAACCGAATCTGTTTGAAGCTCGTTCATTCCCTCATTGTTTTTTAAAATTTCATAATACCCAAATGAGCTTACAAATAAAACAATTACTGTTATTACTTCAATATATACTTTTTGTGACATTGTAAGATTTTCATTTCTTGTTTTATTTTTCATTATTTTTCTATCAATAAAAATATAGTATAAAATAAATAAAATAGTTGGTAGAAGTATCAAATAATACTCTATTTTCAATGACTTCAAGAAATCTAAGATATAACTTACTACTTTTGTTCCTTGTTCTGTATTTCCAACTCCCATGAAAAATCCAATGAAGTTAAATAATCCAAATTCAATAAATTCATATAGTCCGATTGCTAAAATAAAAACAATATGAATTATCCTAGCTGGAAGTTTTTTAAAGAAATGAGTTATAAAACTAATACCTAACCCACATATGAATGATGCAAGTAAAATACGAATGGTACCAAAATCAAATAGTTTAGATCCTGTAAAATTTCTTATAACCATTTCAAGTAAAAAAATAAAAAGGGTCATTACAAATGTATTCAAAATGACTCTATTAGTTAAAACTTTTTTCATATAAACACCTCTTTTAATTCTTATACTCTTTTATTATTTCACTTATTGGAGAAAATGTAAATCTATAAAAATCTTTAACACCATATTTTTTTACTGCTTCAATGTGTTTTTTTGTTGGATAACCTTTATGTGATGCATACCCATACTCAGGATATATTTTATCAAGTTCATACATCATCCTATCCCTAGTGACTTTAGCTATAACACTAGCAGCAGCAATGCTTAAACTTTTAGCATCTCCTTTAATAATAGAAGTTGATGGGATATCAATATCAAGTTTAACAGCATCAATTAAAACATGCTCTGGCTTTTTACTTAAATTAGATAAAGCTATTTTCATTGCTTCTTTACTAGCTTCTAAAATATTTATTTCATCTATTCTTTGAGGAGATACAACACCTATTCCATAAATTGTATCTTTAATAAGAACTTCATAAAGTTTATCTCTTTTCTTTTCACTTAATTTTTTAGAGTCATTTAGTCCTTCCAAAGAATAATTCTTAGGCAAAATACAAGCACAAGCAACAACAGGTCCACAAAGAGGCCCTCGTCCAACTTCATCTACACCAGCAATTAAAGTTATCCCTTCTTTATATAATTCTTTTTCAAACGCAAGCAAATCTACTTCTTCCATATAACTAATCCTCTAATCTATCAAATGTAACACCTTTAATTACATCTTGTTTCATGTCGTTTACTATAAATATGCTAACTCGATCATAATCTATTTCGCCACCACTTATTCTAGCCCCTATTTTTTTACCAATTGCGTCATATGTAACACACAAATCTTCATCAACATGATCAATACCATATCTACTTTTTAATATATCATTATAATATTTATCAAGCTTATTTAGAATATGTATAGCAACTTCATCTATAGGTAAAACTTCATTTTTAATCGCACTTATACTTGCAAGATTTAATGCAACTTCAGCACTTTCAAACTTAGGCCATAAAATACCAGGTGTATCTAAAAGCAAAATATTTTCTTTAGTTTTAAGCCAAACAAGATTTTTTGTAACACCAGGAATATTACCAACATTAGCAACTTTTTTACCAGCAAGTTTGTTTATAAATGTTGATTTACCTACATTTGGAACTCCAACTACTAAAGCTTTAATTTCCTTTTCTTTTAAACCTTTATTAAGTCTTTTTTCATTAATTTCACGTGCTAAAGTTTTTGTTGCATCAAACACTTTTTTATAGTCATCATTATTTTTTAAATCAACAAGTATTACTTTAGAACCATTTTTCTCCATTTGGTCTTTAAATTTTAGAGTTTCATTTAAATCACATAAATCAGCTTTAGTCATAATAACTATTTTTGGTTTTCCTTTAGTTATTTGATCTATATCATCTATTCTAGAAGACATTGGCACTCTTGCATCTACAAGTTCATATACTATGTCTATTAAAGGTAATAAATCACCTATTTCTCTTTTAGTTTTGGCCATATGCCCTGGATACCAATTTATATTAGTTTTATTTTCGTTCATATTATCACTTCCTTTATTTATCAATAGTTTAAATATATTTCATTTCTTATTTTACCATCATTTAATTTTGTATTTCCTATTTTTTGAATAGAAGCAACTTTTTTTATAGTATCTATTGTTAAAACATAAAAATTATTATCACTATTTGATAATGATTTTATATCATCATTTTGTCTTTCAAATGACTTAGTAGTTGCTGATGGAACTGTAATTGTTAATTGATCATGATAATCTTTCGAATTTGTAATAAATGAACAATGTAAATGTCCAGTTAAAATACATATTAATTTACCATTATCTCTTTTAGAAAAATCATAATTAATTCTTGGATTTTTTAAATACTTTTTATATTCATCTTTGACGCTATACTCTTTTTCTATTTTTAAACTATGCTGAAATGCATTTATAATATCACCAATTGGATTGCCTAAAATACTAAGTTGCAAATAGCCATACCCATCACTCAAATCTTCTTTTAAATTTGTTTTAGTAACATCAGCACAAAAACTACAATTTCTATAAATTGGAGCTAAGTCTGGAATTTGATGCATTAAAACAATAACTTGATAATCATCTGGTGTATTATCTAAAGTAGAAGCAAACCACTTTAATTGCTCACTAGAAATATACCTTCTATGTTCAAAACCAATTGTTTTATCACAATTTCTTGTTCCTTCATATTCAAAGATGCTTATAAGTCTTATTTTAAAATCATCAAAATCTTTATAATAATAACAACTCTTATTATTAAAATTTTTTTCATCTAGATACTTATTTTCCAACATTGGATAAATATATATATTAAAAAGTTGTAAAGAATCAATACTTTTATAATCATCAATCCCGACATCATGATTTCCAATAGTATAATAAATTGGTTTAGAAATTTGTAAAGACTTTTTCCAAAAATAATTTGTATCATCATCACAATATGTAGATACACTATCTCCTAAACATATACCAATATCGATATTATTTTTTTCTACATATTCTAAATATCTATCCAAAGCATCAATATCTTCATGTATATCTGATATTAAACCAATTTTTATTTTTCCATTCATAAATTAACCTCGCATAAATATTATATCACATAAGACAAATTATGACTCATAACATTATGTTGTAACAAATGTAAAAATCATCTTGTTCAATAATAAATTCAGCAATATTTTCACTCTTTTCGTATATTTTTCATTTAATTTTTATTAAATTGATATATTATTTTTTATTTTTTTCTATTATTTTTTAGTAAATATTGATTTTACCCTTATTTTATAAGGTATCCCGTTGTCACTATCAACCATAAAAATGTATAACAAAAAAAAGCACTATTTCAGCGCTTTTCATCATTTTTTTATCAAAAATATATCATTTTTATATGCAAAGTTGTAAGATGTCATTTTAAGGAAATCCTTATTTTATAAGGCTTAATTCATTGTACTAGCAGAAATCTTAACCAAGCAATTGATATTTGTTTTATTAAACACTTTATCTTGATTTTCGTTCATTTTAGTCACTTCCTTTTTTCATTTCTTTATTATTATATCATTAAAAAATTAGATTTTTGAATTAGCTCAAAATCTATTTTAATTTTAATAGTTTAGAGGTTCTAAAGAAAAAATTTCTTTATTTAATGATTTTGCCTATTCTATTTCTTTTTTATTTATAATTCCAATTTCTTTAAATCTGCTATCAATACTATTTTTTCTATTATCACCTAATATGAAATATTCGTTAGTTTTCAAATTTATTTTGACTCCAGCTATTCCTGAATATTCCGTTATTAAATCGTCTGCTCTTGCATCATTAACGTAAACATAATTATCTTTTATTACTAATGTATCTCTAGGTGATGCCACTATTTTTTTTATAATTTTATTTTTCCTTTTTTTTATTACAACTACATCTCCATTTTCATAACTGTTTAAAATTTTTTTCTAAACAAATTTGTTTATCTTTATATGTTGGATACATAGAATCACCATGAATTATGCAAAAGGAAATAAAAAAATTAGATATTATAAAGCAAATAATACCTAATATTAAAAGTTTTTGTAATTTCATAAAATCACATCTTGGATAATTATATTTAAGATAAGAATTATTAATCAATATTAAATTCTACAGCTATATTAAACGAATTATATTTCTCTTCTTCATATTCATAATCTATATCTTTTATAATTCTATATGTCCCTTTTGGTAATGAACCATAGCCATTTCCCCAATCTAATTCTAATTCTACATTTTCACCTGCTTTTAATATAAAAGCTGGTAAATCGAAATCTAATTCAGCATTAATCTTATGCCATTTCCCATTCTTTTTTACTTCAATTTCATATGGACTACCATACTCATAATCTTTATCGCTTTCATTAGTTAAAACGATAGTAGCACCCTTATTTGTTAATGTACCTTTTTTAATAGACATAGTAACATCTGTTTTTGAAATATTGATTCCTGATTCATTTCCTATATCTATTTTGTTTTGAGAACTCTTACATCCAGTTAAACATAGAGACACACTTAAGCAGACAACAATTAATATAACAATTTTTTTCATAAATTTCCTCCTCACAAATACATTAGTATTTGTACATTCATAATAGCATATTAATTATATAGAGAGCAACTTTTTTCTAGTGAGCTACTAATTTATCCCATCTATTATTACCAGAAGATGCAGAAGTAAAGTTTTGATTTATTTGGTTTGTTATTACTTTTGCTTTTTCATTAATTGGCTGACCAGCTTTTAAATACGCCGGTGCAGTACTTCTATACATCAAATTAGAAAATATTTCTGCTCTATCTTCGTTATATGCAGATTTAGCATATTTAGATACAAAATAATAAGGATTATCTAAAAGATAAACATATTTGTTATCTTGAGCTCCATAACTAAATCCTTCTGGATTATATTTTGCTATACTTTGTTCCAAAGTGTAACTACTATAAATACCTTTTGAAGTAAAATAGCAATCTATTGCATGCATTAATTCATGATGCACTGTATTTTCCAAAATCGAAGATTTCGGAGAATGCGTTGCTACAATTAAAATTACTAATGTTGAACTATTGTTATTATCAGTAACTCCTCCTGCATAACCATTAATATAGTCAACCAAATAAATTGAAATAGGTTTCCATTTATTTTTTATTTCACTAAAAAATGATTTTGGATATTTTTTCAATGCATCTTCAATTTTAGTTAAATTATAACTAATTACTTCATCATCATAAATTTTTCTAGGTGAAGCATATGAGTTTTTATATACTCCATCGACTTCATCTTTATACCCCACTATGACACCATATTTAGATAATAATTGATTTCTAAAGTCATTATTCTCTTGACTCAAAGTTTTTTCTGTTTTTATAGTTGTTGATGAAACACTCTCACTTGTTTTGATCGTTGTAACAATGTTACTTTTTGTTGTATTATTCTTGATGCTAGTTTGGGTTACCTGAGTTGATTTAGAGGTTTTATCAACATTATTAACTTCATTCTTTTTTTTATCAGTATTTGTAATTTTAGTGCTTTCTTCCTCCACTATTTCAGTTTCTTCAGTATTTTCTGTGGTCGAAACATTATCTATTGGTTTTTCTTGTGTATTCTCATAAGTTTTATTATTCAAAGCAGAATCTTTTTTATCACTCAAAACTAATATAAAAACTAAACCTAATCCTAAAAGAAACATGATTACAACAATTAAAATATTTCTCTTATTTACCAATTTTTTCATAATTAGATTTCATCCTCATTAATATTGTTATGAATATAATCATCAATTGTTTTATATGTTTGATTCCAATTTATATTTGCATTTTCAAGAATAATATGTTTAACACCAAGATGTTTTAAAATATATATCTCTCTTCTTTGCCTTTCCTCTAAAGCCTTAATATAACCATCAAAGCCTTCTAATTTGTTTTCTTTTCCATACGCACCATTACAATGATAATCTATAACCGCATTTAACCAACCACTACCTCTCTCAGGAACTACACGTCTTATGCTTTCTCCAATATTATCCACCTTTAAATATATAATTATTGGATTTAATGGCTTAATTATATTATATATTTCTTTAATATATTGAAATGTATCATCTAAACTAAATCCAAATCTTATCATAGCCTCACACATAGGATTTTGAAGAAATGTACAATTGAATACACAATTAGAAGATACATTATCCATAAACTCTTGCCATTTACCAAGAAATAATTTTCTTTCAATATCCCAAGGTAAAAAATCATATATTTTATATTGAATTATTTTTTCAAACAACTCACCCTTAAATTCTTTAAGGGAAACTATATAACCATCTTCACGTTTTATAGATTTAGATATTATTAAATCTTGCTCTTGGGAAGAAAAATTACCTAATTGACTTTCCATTATATATGCTGAATTTATATAATCAGCAGGATGAAGTTCATCACTTTCATCAAAAAATTTATAATTTAGTTTACCAGCGATATATTTAGCAGTTGTACTTTTGCCACTTGTTGGTAAACCTTCTACAATAATTAATCTATTTTTCATAATTCTACCTTTCTATTAATATTATTACTTATGAATCAAAACTCAATTTTTTCATTTTATTCTTTTCATATAGATATTCCTCCATATGTATTTGATGTCCATAATCATTTACATCATCAATATTTTGCATTTCTCTAAACATTCTCATAAATACTGCATTAAAAGGCATATATCTACTTCCAGAATTACGAAATCTAATTCCCATTGTTCCTGGAATATCATCTTCCATTTCATATTCTTCAATATTAGTTTGAGTTTTAAATTCTATTAAAAATCTATCGTCTAATTTATGAATTAAAACTTTATTTGCTACTTCAAATCCAGTTTCATCAGAAACCCAAGTAATAGTTTTTTCATCTTCATTATATAGATCATTATAATGCGATATATTAAATATTCTATAGTTCATTTTATCCGATTCTAATCTCTCTAAGTATTCTCTTTTCTCCTCATCGGTTTCTACATAAGGTGGATATTCAATTTCTTTACCAAAAATATTGATCTTTTTTATATCATAAAACAATCCTTCGAATAAAGAATATACTTGATAATTTTCTTTAGTTATCTCAAAACTATCATAAGAATATTTTTCATCTATATTCATTTTAGCATTTCTAATAACCCAATATAAGTCGCCAGTACCTCTAACTATTATCGATAAACATTTATTTTCTTCAATTAAATTAATGTCTTTTATACCAAATTCATTTGTTTCCAATACTACTCTCATGATTTCCTCCTAAGTGTTGTTATGTATTAAGCTATATTATTTATGGTCCATTATTTTATTTTTTTAATTTTCCATCGCTTATATAGGATAATATATACCATTTCTTATATTCCTTTGTGTAATCAAAGACGCACTTAACTGCTTCCATAAACTTCATACCATTATTACTTTTCTTCATACGCTAACTCCTAAATAAAATGACTATATTCATTATATCATATATAATTTTTTATAAAAGCAATAATGATTTGTAAATTCATCTAAACATTCTATTACGCATTTTTAATTTTTTTTCATTTTTGCGTAATAGAAAATTTAAATTCCCATAAAAAAATAGACTTTTTTACTAGTCTATCTTTTTTAAAACTACCCTAAAATAAATTTACTAATCCTTATTGTATAACCAATTAGCTATATCAATAATTTGAATACCCTCATATTGATAATCATCATGTTTAGTTCTTGCTATCAACATTTTTGGATAAGCATCCTTGATTTGCAACAATGGAGAAACTTCCCTTTCAAATGTTTCATCACGACTTATATCATCAGATACTTGAATATATATCTTTTCATCTTTTTTCATAGCAACAAAATCTATTTCTTTATTATAAAGCATACCAACATACACTTCATAACCACGTCTTTTTAATTCAATCGCAACTAAATTTTCGTATATTCTTCCATAGTTCATATTCTTAGTACCTATCATCGCATATTTAAATGATGGATCAACTAAATAGTATTTGTCTTGTGAAGATAAATATTTTTTGCCTTGAATGTCATATCTTCTAACCTTATAAAAAGCAAAAGCGCTGCATAAATATTTGATATAAGCATTTATAGTTTTATCGCTTACAGCATTTTCATGATTTTTAGATATTTCATTTGCTATACTTCTTGATGAAACTATATTAGATATATTATCCATAAGAAAATCGCTTAAGTCATCTAATAGTTTAGTATTTCTAATTCCATATTTTTGTTTAATATCTCTTATTACTAAAGCATTATAAATATCCTTTAAATATAAATATTTTTCTTCATTAGTTTTATAAAGATAAGAACCAGACATTCCACCCTCTAGTACATATTTATCAAAAGAATCGTTTAAATCAGTATAATTATAATATCTACAAAATTCTTCAAAAGAAAACGGATACATCTCAATTTCAAAAGTTCTACCTGTAAATAATGTTGCTAAATCGCTTGATAACAAAAATGCATTAGATCCAGTAATATAAATATCATATTTTTCTAAAGCATGAAGCCAATTAATTGCTTTTTCAAAATCATCACACATTTGAACTTCATCTATTAAAACTATATTTTGCTTATTGCTTTCATATTGATCATTAATAAAATTATATAAACTATTAGCATCTCTAAGGTCATCAAAATCTCTAATATTAAAATTGATATGAATTATGTTATTATCCTTATTTTTTTCTAAATATTCCTTAAATTTTTCTAATAATTTCGATTTACCACTACGTCTAACACCAGTAATTACCTTTATGTCAGGAGTTCCAATAACATTTATTAGTTTATTTAAATATCTCTCTCTTTCTATTATCTTCATTAAATTCATCACCATAATAAGTATATCATTCTATTACGCATTTTTCAATTTTTTTCATTTTTGCGTAATAGAAAATTTAGATTCCCATAAAAAAATAGACTTTTTTACTAGTCTATTCGCTTTTCAAGTGATATTCTTATCCTTCATCACCTGTTTTATTTTCTTAACATAATTATATGAATTAGTATGAGATGCATGCCCTAAAAAAGAATTATATGACATTAAAAATTTCTTATCATATAAGGCATCTTCTCTTTTTAATTTTGCCCAAAATCTAATGTTCTTTTTAAATTTGTTTTTAAACCTCTTTCTAAGAATAATATGTGAATCATATATAATATATCCACAGAAATCTATTCCCTTATAATTAGGAAAATATTTACTCTTTTCATTCAAATTCAAATTTAAATTATCATTAATAAATAAGCGAACAAGACTGAGTACTCTCTTGGCCTCCAATTTATCCTTTAAAAGAAATATCTGATCATCCATATATCTTGTATAGAATTTCACCTTAAGTTCATCCTTTACATAATGATCGAGTTCATTAAGATATATATTTGCAAAAAATTGACTTGTATAGTTTCCGATTGGAATACCTACATCATTACCATCATCCAAAATGACTTTGCTGAATTCTAAAAGTTTCTTATCTTTAATTCTTTTTGATAAGATATTAATAAGTATGTTTTTATCAATGCTATAGAAATATTTTTTAATATCCGTTTTTAAAACGTAATAACTTTCACCATACATTCTGCGGGCTTTCCTCATCTGCATTTGTACATTATAAACAGCTTTATGAGTACCTCTTTCATCAAGACACGCATAAGTATCATTGATAAATCTCTTCATAAAATAAGGTTTTATAAATTCTTCAACATACCATTGATGAACAATTCTATCCCGATATGGAAGAGACTTTATAACTCTTTCTTTCGGTTCATATATGATAAACTCACGATATTCTCCAAATTTATACACTCCATTTTTAATTTCATCAACAATCCTAATAATATTGGATTCTAAATCCATATCAAATATAATAACTTCTTTTTTCAATCTTTTGCCTTTAGATGCACGAATATGTGCATTCAACATATTTTCAAATGTAAGTTTTTCAAAAAATATATTTTTTATTGTCTTAGGCACGAATTAATCCATCCTCCTAAAGACATACTGATCAAATTAATCTTTCTGCTCCACGCTTCATAATTTCTAATATTGATATATTTTCTTTTATATGAAATACGAGCAAAAACTCTTTGCATTTTTAAATTAATATCCAACTCATTTAAATATTTTAGCTTTTCTTTTTTATCAAATGCTTTGTATGCAAGCAATATATATTTAATACCATCATATGAAGAATTCTTTATAGTAGAAACAATTCCCATCTTGGTAGATGTTGGGTACTTTTCTGTAATCATCTCTAAATATAAAATAAAATCTAAATATATATGATATATACGTGTTTCTTCAACACTAGACTTCATTTATAAGTTTCTCCTTTACATCTTTTAATATATTCATCGCCTCAATTGGTGTTATTGAATCAAGATCGACTTTCATAAGTTTATCACGAACACTTTTAATATCAGCATCAGTCGGATTAGTACTTTCAACAACTTGAACAGATAGATTATGATTCTTAAACACTCTCAAGTATTCATCTAAAACATTTGATGGAAATCCACACTTATATGCTTCATTAGAAAACTTAACTTTCTTTAAGACAACATAGTTGTTTATTGTATCGCAATCATCACCAACAAAAATATAAAATTTCCCAGATTTAAATAGATATAATTTGTTGGGATCGCTATTTTTTAATTGCAAATATTTTTGATATATCACACTCATTTTTCCACCTCCTTTAACCGCGAAAAAAGTGGATGAACCACTTTTAATGTGTTTTTGGTATTCACCATTTTGCTACTAACCAAAAACCGGAAACACTCTTATTTTATTCTACATAGTAGAAAGGTCATAAATTTCTAAAATAACCACGAAAATAAAGTCCGTAGACAAATGGTAAACAATACAACTTATTTTATTACCTTTATTTAAGTGAAGTACGACTTATATACTTTAGTCTGAGAGTACAAGGCGGAACCCGATGTTCGAATTGACACCACCTGTGTTCCTATTGAAGTTGAACTGACCCGCAAGTACGCCATTG
>CAKOKD010000013.1 GCA_934090935.1 uncultured Bacilli bacterium | reverse complement strand
AACCCCAATTGAGTATAGAACTCAACTAGGGTTTAAATAAATATCTTTTTATTGTCTACTTTTTATTGACAAGTTCACACTTAAAGGTTGATCTTTTTAAGTTGGGAGTATAAAACTCGCATAATTATATTTTTCGCCATTTAATAAAGCAGTCATAAAATTGTAACAAGTAATATAACAATATCACCGAAATATATGATAGAATATTATTATAGGTGGTAGGTATGAATTATAAATATCGAAAACAACAAATATTTGGAAAAAGATTAAATGTACCTAAAAATATATTAGATAAAGTTTATTCTTCTAGTCTTTCCTTTGATGAATTTATTGACTATCAATTAGATGACAAAATTCCAATTTCGTGTATTAGATACTCGGATAGAAAAATTGTAGAAAAGTTTGGAATTGATAAATGTCGAGGATTAGATTGGGAGTTAATTAATAATCCAATGCTTATCCTTCATATTGATATTAGAGATGCATTAATGTCTATTGATTCACAAATAGAAGATATTAATAAAACTTTATATGAATCAGTAAAGAATCAAATAAGTCCAAAAGAATATTCCTCTAAAATGCGTGAATTATATCCAAACATGCTATTTGATGTTTCAAAAATTAATGATAATAATTTAAAAGAATTAGCAATTGACTTCAATAATGGTTTGAGCATTGATTTAAAAAGATTAATAGATAATTGGAAACTATTTAAAGAAAAAGATTTAAGTTATTGTTTACAAATTGATAAACAAAACAAAAATAATATTACAACTTCTATGGTAGAAGAATTTATGTCTAAATACGAAGATTTAGCACCTTTTATAGCAAAAAATAATGATATTTATGAATTCATCTATAATATATCCTTACATAAATCGGAAGAAGAAAAATCTAAATTAATTAAACAATCTCTAAATAGTATCATAACTGAGATAAAAAATCAGTATAAACAAAATCGTGGAGCACATACTGAATTTACAAATAAGCAATTTAGAGAAATTTTTAAATACTTTTCTCTTAGTTCTTTTTTAAATGAACTTGATGAAACTAGAACAAGATCTTTAATTAAAGAATTAAATGATTTACCGCAAGATTATATTTTTAATATACCAATTCCATTCTCAGAATTATTAAATCCTAAGGTTTTAAATTTTATAAACCTATATGGACTAAAAAATATTGCTGATTTTGATAATGAATGTGGACATTTTTTTACTAAAAATAATTGTGAAATGCTAAAGTTAATGGATGATATGTATATACATTATGGGAATAATATCCATGATGATAACAAAAAAATTTTTACCAAAAACGTTAAGGACGAAAATGGGAAGTATATTGATAAACCATATACAAAAGATGAATTTTATGAAGCAATGAAACGAATGATTATCTATGGACCAACTGATAATAGTTTTGCAAGTAAAGCTCCAGATTACAGAAACATAATAGGTGAATTTAGAACTAGAAACGCTGAATTATTTATTTCAGAAAAAGCCCCGGAGGAATTACAACAATGCTTTTATACTAAATCAATTACTCCACAATTATTACGAACTCATCCTGAATACGCTCAATTTTTAAACGGAAAAGATTTAAGTTCGTGTTTTAAAACGAGATATATAAAAGTCCAAGACAAAGACGGAGTATTTAAGCATGAAAACTTATATAATTATCTTCTCAGCAAAACTGACTTTAATGGTGTAATAAATTTTATTACCGAGTATTGTGATGCTTTAGACATTATATTTGATGGAAATATAACAGAAATGTTTCAACATGAAGTGGTATTTAATACAAATGATGACATTTCTCAAATCCAAAATATAATAAATGAAAAATTAAGAAAAATTATTTTAGAAGAGGAAAAATCTTATCCTGCACATAGTCCACAAAAATTTGTTGAACAATATCCATCTATGTTTTTAGACAAAAATGCTCCACAGGAATTGCAAGATGCTTTTTATAAAAGAGATATTACATCATCATTCTTATTATCAAATCCTGATTATAATGAATTTTTGAGCAAAGTTGACTTAGAACTTTTGTTTAAATATATGCCGTTGACTATTATAAATAAAGAAAATGGATTTATGCAATCAATCAATTTAATTGGTCATATTAGACAAATATTTGGCCCAAATGATGCCTTTAATGTAGCACTTGTATATGGACCATATATTGAAAAAGTTTTTGAAGATAATAAATTTAGAGATTTTAAGTTTAATCCGAGTTCATCAAATGAAGAATTATTAAATGAATTAGACAAATCTATATATTATGATATTATTGATGGCAATATGAGTTATGATGAAAGAATACCAAGCCACTTTAAAAATAAATATCCGGCATTGTTTTTTAATCAAAACGTTTCATTAGAAATTAAAAATAAATTTTATAATAAAAAATTTACACTAGAAGATTTTGAGAATAATCCTGAGTTATTTGAAATATTTGGCAATACAAACATTGTATGTGGTTTTCCTAAAAACGTGTCTTGGGCTATAGAATTATTTAGCGATGTTGAAAATTCAAAAATGGCAAATAAAAACCGTCTTAAAGTCATATCAGCATTTTATAAAATAAAAGATGAATCACTTCGAGATGTTTTTAGAGACTATGTTTTAGAATTTATAAATGATATAGATGTAGAAAAAATTGATTATATTTCAGAAGTCCTATTAAAACTATCGTTATCAAATTCAAGTGAAATATTTACATTTAGAAAAGAAATAGCAACTCAGGTATTAAAGACAGATAATCCTATAGAAAGCTTAAATAAAATCGAAGATGTATTTATAAAAAATAATATTCCAACAGTCGGAAAAGTGTATTCATGTTTTGAAATATTACATCCAGATTTTAAAGGATTTGATTTTGTAAATTCAAATGTTTCACCAGTATTAGAAAAAGAGTCAACAATTAACAAAAAGATAACTGTTTTTTCTGATTTGGTTAAATGCTCATTTGGTTCTAATAATAGGTCCGTTAATGCATACTTAAAAAATATAGAATATGGCTTTAATTTGTATGAGAATATAAGGAGTGGACTAGTTCAATTTGATTCACTTAGTGAAGCAGATAAACAAGAATTAACAAGTTTTAGTCACCATTTAGCAACTTTATACAATAACAGTATGAAAGCAAAAAAAGCAAATGATACATTCGTATCTAGTGGAGATATTTTAGTTGATATTTTGGAGCTTTCAAAAAAAGTATCTCCGGATGGGACTTTAGACTACAATATAGCTGATAGAGTTATTCGAATGTTTTGTGGGTTTGCTGGAATTAGTACGATAGAACAAGCAAAAAAATATATTGCTGAAAAAATAAAAATGGCTGATTCAAGAAATCGAGCTGCTTCTAATAAGGAAATGTTATTAGAAGAAGGAGATTTTATTAAGGGAATTGGTAGTATTAATTATTTAAGAAATATTTTACAAAATGGAAGTGTTTCAAAAGAGTATTTAGGTTCAAGCGCAGATAGTGATTCAACTCCACTTGATACTGATGTTTCAAGAATAATGATTTCTACTGGAACAATTGATGAAAAGATGAGAAGAACTGCTGCTTTAAATTATGGCCCAATATGGTTTATTTTAAAAAATGATGATAGATTTTTTATCACAAGAGATAACAATGATACATTGGATGTAAAAAATGATATGTCGAAAATAGAAGCCTTTTATACAGGAGTACTTGGAGCAGATCATTATGGTATTAGAACCGGTTTTGCTTCAAGTGAAATAAACTATATATTAATAGAAAATTATGATCCGAGGATTGGACTAGAAATTGCTATGAATGGGTTTTATATTCCAGTAGCTAACAAGGAAGGAAAAATTGTGTTTACACCAAAAGACTACGACAAATTAAGAGAAAAAATGAGCGGTCTATCCTACTATGGAAATCCAGATTACACTTTTTCTGAAAATCTAGTAACAGAAGACACTGAATACTTGTCTCAACAAATTGAACAAAGTAATTATGAGGCAAGTCAAAAGAAGCAAAAAATAAACGACATCATAAGGAAATCCATTGAAGAACTAGGATTGGAGTTAAAAACAAATATAGATGGAGATTTAACAGAAGGTTTTGTAGAATTAATTGACACTGGTTCAACTGGAAGAGGAACGAATAAACCTGGTGATGGCGATTTTGACTTCATGATGAGATTAGATAAAACTATATTAACAAGTCCGTCAAAATTAAGTGAGTTAAAACATTTAATATTGAAAAATTTTGACAAGGAGAATACTAGCCAATTAACTGATTCTGGAGATTTTAGACTAAAGGGTGTTCAAATAGATGCTGATACTAATGTTGATATTGATATTACGTTTACTGAAAAAACCGATAAAGTTATATATTCGACTGATATGTCCTTACAAGATAGACTTAAGAATATTAATAGAATAGATCCTGAGAAATACAAATATGTTGTTGCTAATATTCTACTTGCTAAACAAGTTTTAAAAAAAGCGGAAGTATACAAGCCAAATCGTGGCGAAATACCTCAAGGCGGATTAGGAGGAGTTGGAATCGAAAATTGGATTCTTCAAAATGGAGGATCATTTATTGATGCTGCTGAAAGTTTTGTTGAAGCAGCTGAAGGCAAAAATTTTTCTGATTTTGCAGCAACTTATCAAATATGGGATTTTGGAGACAACCATTTAGCAGAAAAAAGAGGTCAATATGTTCATGACAATTTTGTTGCTAACAACATGAATGAAGAAGGCTACGAAAAAATGGTGACAGTTTTAAAAGAATATTTAAAGTTAATGGAAATATCTAACATTAAAGATGAGAGTATAAAACGATAAAATATAATAAAAAAAATCCATTAGAATAAGTAAACCAAGGATCGATTATATAGTGGTGGATGTTCCGAATTTGGATGTCAATCATTAGAAGATTTGCTATTTAGTGATTTATTCTATAGAGCTAGACCGCTCAAAACGATGCAAAAAGTTATAGAAAAACTGGATAGTAATAAAATTTTCATTTTAGGAGCAGCTGCCACTAATACAGAAATAGATCAAAAATATAAATGGTTAGCTAAATATTATCCAAATATAAAAAGGGAAAATATATTTTTTATATGTTCCACATTATTAAAACCAGAAGTTATAATTGAATTTTGCAAACACAATAACATTGACATAAAAAAAACTGCTTTTGTAGATGATAGAATTGATGTTTTAAGAAAAGCAGAGACTTTAGGAATAGATTCGTATCACCCAAGCTCTTTTACGGAATAGTTAAAGAGGATAAAAAGAGGTTTAAAGTACTAGAAGTTAAATAACTATATTATTAGAAAATACTTAAGATGTAGAAAGGAATATATATATGAATAAAAATTATGTTGTTATAATGCTATTTAACAAAGATTATAGTAAAATACTTCTTGTTAAAAGAAATAAAAATCCTTACAAAGAATGTTGGAATGGAATTGGAGGGAAAATAGAAAATGGAGAGACTCCAATTGAAGCAGCAATAAGAGAAACTCTTGAAGAAACAGGAATTCATATGAATAACCCTAAACTATTAGTAACTTGTGTTTATCCAATAGAAAATAATCAAAATAGTGGTACAAAATTAAATGTTATATATGACTGTGTTGATGATATCGATATAGATGATAATAGAGAAGGACATTATGAATGGAAAAATATCGATTTTGTTATGAATTCATATGATAATAAAATCGCAGGATTTTCAAATTTAAATCAATTTGTTAAAGAAATATTTGATTTAGAAAATGTTAAAAAGTTCTATGATAGAACAAATGATAAGAGTTTTAAAAACAATAAAAACATTACTATTGTAATAGACGGACAAGCTGGAAGTTGTGGAAAAGGCAAAATTTGTGGCTATTTGGCTAAACATAATAATTTTTCTATATCTACAAATAGTTGGTCAAGCAATGCTGGGCACTCATTTGTAGATGATAATGGAGTAAAAATTGTCGTTAGTCATTTACCTATGGCGATGTTAAATTCAAATTGTAAATTAGTTTTAAATGCTGGTTCTGTTATAACACCGGAAATATTGTTTGATGAAATTAGAAAATATTCTGCTTTAATTGGAGATAGAAAAATTTATATAAATCCAAGAGCAATGATAATTCAAAACAAGCATCGTGAAGATGAAAAAAGAATAATAAAAAGTGGTTCTACATTTAAAGGATGCGGAATGGCACAAGCAGAAAAAATAATTAGAAAACCTGGTATTATTTTAGCAAAAGATTATTTTAAAACACTTCCCGATGATATGAAAAATAAAATTGAAATAGCAGATACTGCAACAATGATTAATGATTGTACTGAAGATATTTTAATAGAAGGTGCACAAGGACAAGATCTAGATATTAACTATGGACTTGATTACCCAAACGTTACAAGTAGAATGTGTAGTGCAAGTCAACTTATAGCAGATGCCGGTTGTAGCCCATTTAAAGTAAAAGAAATAATCATGATTATTAGACCATATCCAATTAGAATAAGCAATAAAACTAACATTGGCGTTGAAATTTATAGTGGCGATTATGCAGGAAGTAAAGAAATTTCCTGGGAAGAAGTAAAAAAGAGAAGCGGTTGTGATATTGAACTTGAAGAATACACCACTATAACAAAAAAAGTAAGAAGAGTCTTCGAAATGAATTGGAATAGATTAAAATACAACGTTATGATCAATCAACCTACACAAATTGTGTTAAATTTTGCTCAATATATTGATTGGAAAGCATACAAGTGTAGAGATTATAAGAACCTTCCTAAGAAAGTATTAGATTTTATAAAGAAGATAGAGGAGGAAACTCATGTACCAGTTACTATGATTGGAACTGGTGAAAGCGAATCCGATATAATAGACTTAAGAGATAATCGTTAAGAGAGAATTAAACAGTTTATGTTTTTTTCTTTTTTTACGATATAATATAATTATTAATCTAGAAAGGAATATATATATGAATTTTATATTAGCACAGGTATTTGCCTTTCTTTCGTCAGTGTGTTTATTGTTTAGCTTTTGGCAAAAAAATAGAAAACAAATTTTATTTTTTCAAATATTAGATAGTTCTTTTGACATACTACAATATTTTTTATTAGGAGCTTATACTGGAAGTTTAATAAGCTTGTTAGGAGCAACTAGAGCATATGCATTTTCCAAAACAAATAATAGTTTTTTTCTAATTTTATTTTTGATGCTATATACGATAAGCAGTTTAATTACATATAATGGATTTATAAGTATTATTCCTTTACTAGCAGCTTTAATTTATACAATAGTAACTTGGAATAAAAAAGAAAAAAACATCAGACTGTTTTCTATACTGGTTTTTATCCTATGGTTTATATATGATATTTTAGTTAAAGCATATGTAAGTTCCATTACCGATGTAATATTAATAATATCAAATGCATTGGCTTTTTATAAGTTGGATGTAAAGGAATAAAATTAAAGGAAATATAGATTAACTTACGAGAAAACAAAAAAACACATTTCTGTGTTTTAATATCATTATAATTTTTCAGATAACTTATTTATTAGTTTTTCATGGATCAGTCTTATAAAATCGCACATTGACTTGTCATCTGCTAATTCAAAAGGAATCCATTTTACGCCACTGCTTTCACTTTCATTAAATATAAGAGGTTGAGTTTTATCCGCTTCCAGTAAATATACAACATCAAGATGAAGATGCGCAGAAACGTATTTTCCTTTTTTTACATGACCTTTAACTGGAGCTGATTGTATTGAAAAGATTGATTTATCTAATACCTTTACTTTTAAACCAGTTTCTTCTTCAACTTCACGAATAGCAACAGATAAAAAATCACTTTCTCCATCTACATGACCACCAGGGTAAATCCAACCATCGTTTATATTGTGATATACTACCACCATCTTGTTTTTATTCTTATTTACAACAAAAGCTGAAGCCGAAAAATGTCCAAATATATTATCTCGAGTTAGTACGTCATTAAACGTGTCTATAAATTTTAAAAACTGCTCTTTATCTCTTTCTTCTTGTTCATTAAAGGGTACGTACTTTTCTATTTGTTCTTTAAAATTCATTTATCTTCCTCCTTATTAAATAATTTTATCCATCCCATATCTAGCCAAAACTTCACTTCATCATATGAAGAAACATCTTCACTTGGTATATTTAAAATATAAATTTCAATATTTTATTATGAATTAAATTCAGAATTACAACATAGGTTAACTCTGCAATTGCACTTGCACCAATATATCCTTTAATTCCATTTTTTTCTTCATTCATTAAGAAGTATATATCTGTATTTTCCAAAGAGGAATAAAAATGTTCATAGACTTCTGGTAATTCTTTTTCATAGTTTTCTTGTTTAATAAGTTTTGGATAATCTAAAATAATATAATTCTTGTTTTTAAAATATTCTAACCAGTAATTTACTTTATCTTGCAATTTACTGCTACCAGAAATAACAATCTTTTTCATAAATAAAATATATTTTATCATATTTTATCTTCATTGAAAATGATGTCTATTTTTATCACAATTCCATGAGATTATAGAAAAAGATGTCTAATTATAGTATAATTTATTTACGAGAAAATACTAAATGAAGGAGATTAGTAGTATGAAAAAAAACAACGTCAATTTTATATTTGGTTTATTGGATAAAAAGAAAATTTCTTTATGTTTATTCATAGAAGCTTTTTTAGATTTCATTTACTACGTTATCCCTTATACTTTTGCCATTTTCTTAACCATGCCTTTTACTCTTGAAAAAGCAATAATAGTTGCATCAATTTTTATTGTTTCTAAAACACTTAGATGTTTTATATTATATTTGGAAAGAAAAGTTAGGGATAATTATTTATATGAGTATTCCAATGTTCAATCTTTAGAATATTATAAAAAACTAACTAAAGTGCCGGTAGAAACCTTAGCAAAGTATCAAACAGGGTATTTAGAAAATATAATCGGAAAAATATCTGAATTAGTTCAAAAGATTTTGAGTGCAGAATATACAGGCATATTATTATCATTTGGATTTTTCTTTTTCACTGTGTTTCAACAATCAAAAATTCTATTTGTAGTGTCATTGGTGTTAAGCGTTTTATGTGTAATGACAAGTATATATATATTAAAAAAATCCAATAAATATGTTGAGGAATTATATGATAAAGATTATGAATATTCATCCGTGTATCAAGACTTTATCAGTAATATTAGAACTGTAAAAGCATTAAATGATAACAAATATTTTGAAAAAATTATATTAAAAAAGGGAAATGAATGTTATAAAAAGCAAAACAAGTATGTCAAATGCTATTCATTAGAAGAGTTTATAAGAAATATCTTAATCGTGATACCTTTTGCGTTAGCAATTATAAAAGCTGTTATAGATTTATCTAATGGAATTGATACTCTAGGAATAATTACATTTTACATTTCTATTTATTTAGAAATGGGATTTATCTTTGATGAATTATCTGGAACGATAGTAAGCGGTTTTGAATTAAAAGCATTAAAGAAAAAATGTATTCAATTATTTAGCAATTTAGATGAAAGAGAAGTATTAACTAATTTTAACAAAATAGAGTTATCAAATATAGAATTAAAATATAAAGAATCTAATTTTTATATTAAAGTTGATAATATGTTAATAAAAAAGAAGGATAAAATTTCGATAACTGGGAAATCTGGTCAAGGAAAAACATCTCTAATAAATTTGATTTTAGGCAATATAACTACCTATAAAGGACAGGCTAAAATAGATGAAAATGATATGAGAAAATATAGGCTAGACATAGGTGTTGTAAGTCAAGAAATCGAATTGTTTGATATGACTATAAAAGAAAATTTATGTTTAGACAAAAATATTTCAGATGAGGAAATAGCAAATTATTTAAAAGAATTAGAATTAGATGAGATCTTAATGTTTGAAGATGGAATATATACTATAGTAGGTGAAAAAGGATTAAAACTTTCAACAGGTCAAAAGAGAAGAATAAATATTTTAAGAAGCTATCTAATGGGGAAAGATGTTTATATTTTAGATGAACCTACGTCTAATTTGGATAAGCACACCGAAGAAATAGTCGTGAATTTTATATTAAAATATTTTAAAGATAAAACTTTAATAATTGCAACACATAATGAAAAAATAAATGAAATATGTAATAAATTCTATTATTTTGATAATCATAAATTATTATTAAAAGACAATGCTTAGCTGGTGTTATTTTTTGTATATTTTAATTCAATAAATAATTAGCTAAATTTTTAGTTAGGAGGTAAAAATGTATTTTCCACTTGGTGTTTTATATCCATTATCACAAAAAAATTCAAAATGGAAAGATACAATTTTAAATGTGAAAGATAATATTGATAACTAAGAAGTTTACATAAAATAGTGAATTTATATGATTTAGATTTAAAAATATGATAACATATATGTGTATAAAATAATATCAGGGAGGTTTACATGAGCGAAATATGGGATAGTAATTCTTCAATAGAAGAAAAACATAGTATATCTAAAACTCCTCAAATCAATCAGTTAAAGCAAGTGTTTGATATAAGAATGTTTGATGGCGTTTTAAATAAATTATATAATAAACAAAGTCTTGATGAATCTGATTTCATAGTTGTTAAAGAATTTTTAAATGGCGATTATAAAGAAAAGTATAAAGAAAAATATAATGCATTAGTAGAATATGCATCAGAAGAATTAAAAAAAGAATATACAATAGATAAAATAAAGCAATTAAAAGTAAAAAATTTAAATGATGAATTTATAAATAGTCTATTTAGTGGAAATCTTTTGTTATCTCACATAGAAATAGCATATGCATTATTATCTAAAAATAATTCTTTTATGGAAGATAAATTAATTGATGAGAGAGTTAAAGAAACTTTAAAAAAATATATAACAAAAGATTTTGTTAATAAAAAAGAAAATGAATTAATGAAAAGAAAAAAACATAATCCACTTTCTGAAAAAAAATTAATGGATGATGAATTAAAAAATGAAATTATCGCTTCAATCCCAAGTGATTATACAAAGTTAGAAAAGAGCATATATCTTTATATCAAACTATGTCAAATTCTTTCATATGATAATTCTTATTATGTTAATAGCAAACAATTCCTTCAACAACACGAGGATTTTTCTAATTTACGAAAGATTACAAGTCAGAATCCAAATGCCATATGTTATGAATTTGTAACTTTGTATTCGGAACTATTGGAAGAAATAGGTATAAAGACAAGTGTTAGCACGGATTTTTATTGGGATGAAGATGAAAAAAGTAAATTGTATGTTAGCAGTTTTAAAGATAATCATGCTACTATAGAATATAATGTTGATAATATTATTATTAGTGCCGACTCTACAATTTCAGTTTTAAATGGTGATCTTATTAATGCAAAGATGGGTAATAGTTTAAATGGAATAAAATGTGAAAATATAAATGAGCATGAAAAATTTATTTTTGAATCTGCATTGAAAACAGTATATAGTAAATTTGAAAGAAATAATGATTTTAAAGAATATACTGATGACGTTCTTGAATTGCCACTAACAGAAAGATTAAAACAACTTTTTAATGATATAACGAACATATCTGCACAAGGAGTTGATTTTATATCTTACATTACTTATTTAAAACACAAATATTTTTCACAAAGTGAACTTCAATGGAATATTTCAATTAATTTTGTAGGGAAAAACGATGGCATAAATCAATACCCAGTAGTAATTTTTTCGGTTAATACTAATGATATAATAAATGCTGAACAAGATACGACTCAATATTTATATGATACAATGACACATAAGCTAATCAAATATGATAATGAAGAACTAATAAGGTTATTTGAATCAGAATTATTTAGGTTAGAAGAAACGAAATATATTCCAGGAATATCAAAAAAAATAAAAGATAAGAGGTGTAATAATATGGGATTAGACAGTTATTCAAGAAAAAATTTAGATCAAGTAAGAAATGATACTCAAGTAGTAGACGAAATAGAACAAGTGAAATTAGATTCTGATTTAAAATCAAAAGTAAGAGAAGCAAAAATAAATATGGAGATCGAAAAAGCAAGATTAAAAATTCAAAGCGAATATCAAAATCTGGTTAATGAAATTGATTCCACTCCAACAAAAAATATGGATTCAATATCATTATCTGATACAAGCTTAAACACTTCAAGTAATAATCAAGCTATTCAACAAGGAATTGGTATAACTAATTTTGGGCAAAACCATAGCGTAGAAGAAGTGCAACGTGCAAAAGAAAATATTCAAAAAACAAAAAAAATAGGTGATGATTTAATTGCTATGTTAGAAACAAGCAATGATGTAGTTAATAATTCAAACGCTATTAATGAAGATCAAACTTTAAAACATATGTAATAGTAAGTATAGAGTTGATTTCTTAATTGTATTGTGGAAGTGATAAAAATGAGCAAAGTTATAATATTTAGTCATGAAAGTGATATTGATGGATTAGGTTGTATTGTATTAGGAAAGTTAGCTTTTAATGAAATGGATTATGCTTTAATGCCAAATATTGAAAAACTTGAACTGACTTTCAGAAGTTATTTAGAGAATCATAAATTAGACGATTATGATATGATTTATATAACTGATTTAGCTTTATATGATCCATCACTAACTATGGTTTCAAAGTCCTCTATAAAGGAGAAAATTTTTGTGTTTGATCACCATAAAAGAGCATTAGATGATAACATGAATAGATATCCATTTACCAGAATAATAGAAGAGGATGAAAACGGTAAAAGATGTGGTACCGATTTGTTTTTTGAATATTTATCTCAAAAGAATTTATTAACACCAATAAATTCCCTTAAGGAGTTTGTTGAATTTACCAGACTTGAAGATACTTGGGAATGGAAAAAATCAGGAAAATTAGGAGAACAAGCCCATGACTTAGCTATTTTCTTCAATAGTGTTGGAGTAGAAAATTATATATCTAGTATGACTAAAAAATTATCAAATAATAAAGAAAACTTTTCATTCAGTGATGAAGAAAAAAGCATAATTCAAAATAGGAAAAAAGAATATGAAGAGAAGTTATCAAACATAATGTTAAATGCTGAATATTTTCAAGATGAAAATGGTAATAAATACGGAGTAGTTTATGCAAATTATGAATATCGTAATGAACTTGCTGAATATATTATAGATAAGAAAAATCCATATTCGATTGAATACCTTATAATAGTTGCGATGGATAAAGGAGAGTTTGGCCAAAAATCATATCGATCAATAGATGAGTCATTCGACGTTAATGAAATAGCCATGAATCATGGAGGTGGAGGACACCAAGGTGCAGCAAGTGTAAATATAACAAAAGACCAAAAAGAAAAATCATTAATTTTGTCAAAAAGAGAAAGCTTAAAATATTTAGCTGAAAGTAGATATTTTTCAAATACAAATTTGAAATAATCATGATATAATTTGAAAGAAAAAGTACCGACAACTTTTGAAAGAAAGGAGGAGGTATAATATGCCTAAAACGAAGTTTCAAAATTTCATATTTACTTTAATGACAGCTATTTTAATGGCTTATTGTATGATAGTCTACAATGTTGCAATAAATTCTGAAACAGGTTTAGTAAATCAAACATTTTTGATTGCATTAAAAGAATTTCCTGTTGAGGCTATTATAGTTTTTTTACTAGCATATTTTGTAGCAAGTCCAATTGCAAAAAAGCAAGCCTTTAGAATAGTAAATCCTAAAGAGGATAATAAAATATTTATTATTTTACCAATTCAAACCTTTACGGTGCTTACTATGGTAGGTTTAATGAGTATATAAGCTTTATTTGCACAACATTTAATAAACAGCAATGTTATATGTAATTATATAACTGTTAATGAAAGCATGTTTTTTGATAATTTATCTGATATAAAAAACTATTGTAGTGATATAGTATGTTCTTATTCGAATAATGATCCTTATGTAAAATATGAGAAAGAAAAAGAATTTGCTGATACCATAACAGAAAATCAAATTATGATTTCCGGTGGAGGTCATCTAAATTCAGAGAGTGGTTATACTAAATTTCCAGATCTTTTAAAATTAATTTAATTATCATGAATTAAAAATTAAGTCCAGTTTAAATAAAAATAACTATTATAAAAAGAAATCAAGACGTCTCGATTTCTTTTTTCATTTTTTTAAAACTAATATTTGATCATTTTGCCAATCTCCATTATAATGATGGTCATCAATAGAGTAGTTACCAAATTCTAAAGATTTTTGAACTGGAACTTTAGGGTGATTATTTTTTTTAGTTAAGAATTCAAGTATGGTATTTCTTTTAGTTCCAATAGTTATATTTGTAATTGGATCTTCTGGATTGTTTTCATTGTACGCTTCAAGGAATGCTTTGCTTCCTCGTAAAAAGGCTTCATAAATTTTTTTTAGGCTTTTTTTATCTTTATAATTTAATGAAGTTTCTACATTATTAAATACAGCATATCCTTGTTCTTTATTAACATATAAAGTGGATTTAGAAATTATCTCTCCAACACTATTTCTAATAACAAGATTTTGACAATTATCTAATATCATACTAGCTCTCATAATTCCTTGACCCTCTCCATTGACATGAGCACAACAACTACAATACTTACCTAATATTAAATTATCATAATCTTGTTTAGGCAACCATTGATATGAAAAATTAGAATTAATATCTTCTTTTAAATCATGATTTGGATCCATATCATATATATTTTTGCCATTATCATCAACTTCAACCTTCGTAAATATGTTTCTTGGGGCATTTAATGATTCACTATATATTCGTTGAGCTTTTAACCATATAATATTTTGATCATACCATTTTGCAATCAATTTAGCCAACTCTTTATTTCCTTCAGTAATACCATCAAATTTAACCGTTGATAGGTAATTTTTACATTTATTAATAGTTACTTTCAATTTTCTCTGAGAACCTTTATCAGAAGTGCAAGTTTTTGAAATTTGTCTAAAATTTATATACACTCTTTGAATAAAACCGGATTTTTCTTTTTCTTCTTTAACTAATTCATGATAATTTTCTAAGAAAAATGTTGCAAATTCTTGATCGAATTCTGCTCTAGTATCTTTAATATAAATAAAGTTAAAAATTCTATGGATATCATCACCAATAATTCTGAATTTATTAGGATTACCATTTGGTAACTTTTCTTCAAAGATTTTTTCAGTAATAAAAGTAGCAGCTGTTTGTCTAGTAATTTCATCTTCTTCTAATGCGCCAGTTATTTTCATTAATACTAATAAATCACTTAAGTTTTGACTTGCAGCTGAACTGTTTTCTATAGTTTGACTGGCTTTTAATAATCTCTTAGTATTTGCATCATAAATTTTAATCATATCCTTCATTAAAGGATTTTTAGCTACAGCAATAAAAGGTTTACTGAATAAATATCTATCTTTAATACCATATTTTTTTACAAGTCTAATAAAATTATGTAGTGTGTTTTGTTGTAATATTTCATATGTTAAATCAAAACCAGAATTTTTATTTTCTTCTTCATCTTCACTAGGAAGAGTTACATCATCATTTTCCAATAACTTTCCATCAATTACAATCTTTTTAAATAAATCTAAATCAAATTTTATTAGACGTTCAAAACTTTTTATATCTAGATTAGCCATAAAAAATTTACTATGTAGTTCTTTTAAATCAATATGATATTTTCTTAAAACTTCTACATAATCAACTATTTTTGAAAAATTTGTTCCTTGCAATAACTTCTCTGTGTTTTGATCTTTTTCTTCTAATAATTGGCTGTTTTTAAGAACAGTTAAGAAAAAACTATCATTTTTATTTAAATTTGCCAAAAATATTTTTCTATTTTTTAAACTCATTGTTGACATCAAGATTCCGTTAAATAATTGTTCAATTGCTAAATCATGTTTTAATAAATCATTCATAAAATCTAGAAATAATACTGGATTATCTCTTATAGCTTCTGGTTTAGAACATACTTCATCAATTTGATCTTTAGTTATCTTAGTTATTGTATTGCCTTCTTCAATATAATAGATTTCATTATCTAAAACATATACTTTATAATCACCTATATATTTAGTATTATAATCCAATCCAATAAAATTCTTAAATTCAAGTCCATTTGAAAATTTTACTTTTGTTGCTGGATTAAAAGCTCCATCGGATATTGAATAAACACCTTTAGGTATACTAACTTCTTCAAGTAGGGAACAATCTAAAAAAGCGCCTCCTGATATAGCAAAAGATTTGTCTTCTGGCAATGTTAATTTTTTTACTTTTGTAAAACCATTTAATGCATTGGGGAATATTGATGCAAGTTCTCCACTAAAGGAAACTTCTTCAAAAGGGATAAATGCCTTATATTTTGATGTTTGACTAACGTAATATCTTCCACAATCTTTTATATAGTATCCAAAAGAAGTAAATAGGGGAATTGCCACAACATTTAATTTTTTTAATTTTTTACATCCATAGAAAGCTGTTGCTTCAATATCTTGTGTACAAGCACAAATGGTTAATTCTTCTAAATTTTTTGCACCAGCAAAAGCAAATTCTCCAATTGAGTTAATTGGTATGATTGTACACTTACCTGATTCATCATATTGAACATTATAGTTTTCAAAAGAGTAAGATTTATCTTTGTTACCACAAGCATATAAAACCATTTTTTGTTGCTTATCATTAATTAATATTTTGTTATCTGGCGTACTATAAGTTTTATTAAATGGAGACACATTTATACTTTTTAATGAATCCATGTAAGCAAAAGCAGCAATGCCAAACAATTTTAAATTAGCAGGGATAGTAATAGTTTTAATACTGCTACAATTTCTAAACGCCTCTTTTTTTATTACTTCAACTGTATCTGGTAAATTAATGTCAGTTAGATTTCGACAATTATAAAAAGCTCTTGATTCAATTGACATTATCTTAGCTAAAAATCTAACTTTTTTTAGTTTTTTACAATTACTAAAAGCTTCAGCAGGTATTACATGTAAGTTGTAGATATCAAAACTTTCAAGATTTTCACAACCAGAGAAGGCCGAAGAACCCATCGAATATATGTTTTTTTGGATCAAAATTTCCTTTAAACTTTTACAATTTTTAAAACATCTTTTTCCTATACTAAGTTTATTTTGTGAATCAATACTTAATAGGTTAGTACATCCTTCAAATAAACCATCTGGAAGAACTGTAATATGCTCATTTAGACTTACCGATGTAATGCTTCTACAATTTTTAAAACAGTTTTTCCCAAACGATTTTACATGCTCAGGAAAAGTAGATAAATGATAACAATCTTCAAAAACACTTTTACCAAGTTCTATAATATTTGAATTTAAAACGATATCAAGATTAAAACATCCTCTAAAAAATTCATCAGGTAATTTAGTGATATTTGTTGGTAAAGTTACTTTTTTTAACTTTTTACAGTTTAAAAACATTTGCTTATCAATTTTTTTAAGTGATTCAGGAAGAACTATTTCTTCAAGATTATTACATCCAGCAAAAACTCCCCAATCCAGTTCTTCAACGCCTTCAGGTATAACAACTCTTTTTAATCTTTTACAATCTCCAAAAACTCTATAATTTAATTTTTTTATATTTTTTGGAAGGATTACTTCTTCAAGATTAACACATTCTAAAAAGGCACTTGCACCAATAGATTCTAAACTTTCTGGAAGCACTATTGTCTTTAAATTTTTACAACATGCAAAAGCTCTTTCCCCAATTGATTTCATACCTTCGGGAAGCACAACATGAGTTAAATCTTCACGATTTATATAAGCATAATCAGGAATTGAGAATTTATTTATCGTACTATGAATAATTTGTTTTACTTTTACCATAAAGAATTTCCCCTTTTGTAATTGGCTATTATATCACTCTTTATAAAAAAATCAATTGAATTAAGCATATTTTATTGAAACAATAATCCATTTGTGTTAGTATAATTAACTATTAAAGGAGTTTTGTATATGAATATTGAATCTAAAATTGAAAATCCAATTTGTATTAGAATTGGTACTACTGAAAATGTAATACTATCAAAGGATGGAAATGAACCAAATGTTCCTTTAAATCCCGGTGCAATGTTTGATGGTGATCATTATGGATTTGTGCTAATTACTGATGCAAATGGAAAACAAAAAGAGAGAGTTTATCCAACTCAATGTAGCATTAATGCTGTTGATATTAAAAGTGGAGTTTTAAGAGTTTTTGAAGTTGGTAAAGAATTACCTTGGACTTTTAATAGATCTGGAAAAGTAGAACATTCTCCATTTGGTGAGTTTACTTTTGAATATAGAAGTGAACTTGATATACCAAAAGACATGCCTATGGAGGAACCAATTCTTAAAAATCCATTGAGTGTTAAAATTTCGAAAAATCCTGAAGAAAGTATAATTCTAAAGGATGAAACTATTAAAGAAGATTATCCATTATATCCAGGTGTGGTACTAGAAACTGAACATTATGGTTTTATTTTGATAATAGATACTGATGAAGGTCAAAGAGAAGTACATTATCCAACACAAAATAGAATAGATGCAATCGGTATTGAGGGAAACGCATTTGGAGATATAAAAGTTTTTGAAAGCGGAAAATATCATCCTTGGCTTTTTTCCAATGATGGTAAATTTAAACAAGAAGCATCATTTAATCCACATTCAAGAAAAGATAGAGACTTTATTGAAGAAGTTTATAGTACAGATATGGAAGATGCAGTAAACCGCTTTGCTTTGAAAACAAGAAAATAATAAGTGGTTTTATATGCGATTTTGGAAATTTATAAAAGATGAATTAGAAGAAAATCAACAAAGTTCACAAAATAATGCTGTATCAGAAGAACAAAAACAAGATAATGAGTCTCAACAAGGAACCGTTGAAGAACAACAAAGTCAGCCTCAACAAGAAGCTAGTCAGGAAAAGAACTCTCAAAGTAGTAATTCTGAGCAAAATCAAGAACCATCAGAACAATCAAGTGATTCACAACAAAATGAAGAGCAAGAGATGAGTGATGGTCAACCTCAACAAGAAACTAGTCAAGAGAAAACCTTTCAAAGTAGTAATTCTGAGCAAAACCAAGAACCATTAGAACAATCAAGTGATACTCAACAAACTGATGAACAAAAGC
>CAKOKD010000012.1 GCA_934090935.1 uncultured Bacilli bacterium | reverse complement strand
ATTCTCCCACTACAAAACTTTGCACGATCCCTCTTCCTTTATACTCTTCATAATTTAGCTCACATGCTTTTACTTCCGTTCTTAGCATCATTATTACTATTGTTAGTACTATTCCTACTACTTTCTTCATAATTACTCCTTCTATGATAGAGTATCAAACTCCTTACTATTTGCTTTTTTTATATTGTTTCTATAAATATATCTTACATTCATATTTTCTAATATGTTTTTATCATTTGAACTAGTGTTCTTATAAATTTCACTTACACTAAAATAATTCCATGCAGGAAACATCCTTATTTCATATAATGTAGTTGGATTTCCATCTTTTATTGTTCTACTGGCAATCATAATATCCTCTAAACTTGGTGAATATCCATTGTCCATATTAAACATATAGTCCCCAACTATAAAAGCATATTTTACATTTAATCTTTTATAATAATCATAATCTAGTTGTTTAGCTTGACATACTTTAGGAACTAAAACAACTAAAAGAATTAATAAAAATAGCCTACTTTTTTTCATAATTCACCTACTTCTTATATACAACTTCATATTTAGTATTAATATCATCTTCAAAAGCCACATAAATGCTTGGCTTTGTTTTCAAATCCACATTGTTTATTGTAACTACTGCTTTTTCTCCTGATGTATAACTTACAGGTTCGTTGTTGAATAGAATATAATAATTTGTTTGCAACTTACCACTTTTATTGTATATTCTAACCGATTGACTTATTTTGTTATCATCATAAGTAAAGTTGTAATAATAATCAGTTTTTATATTGGAATTATTTTTTTTGATAACGATTCCTAAAATTATACATATAATAACTATAACTGCTATAGCGCCTATTATGATTTTATTTTTTATTTGCATTTATACCCACTATCCTCAATCAATTTCTTTAAATCTTTTAATTTGTAATTTTCTTCAAACTTTAAAACGTATTTTGAACTATCCAAACTATTTTCTGTATTTATTTTCAAATCATATTTATTATCTTTATTGGATTGTTCAATAGTTAAATTGTTTAAGATGAATCCTCCACTAGTTACTGTAGCTTTTAAATTCAAAGTATTATCCTTAACATTGATACTATAATCATTTTCATCTAAATATTGAAAACTACTTTTTAAGTGCATTTCCATTATTTCTTTATAAGTGTCGAACTTAGTATAATCATCGCTTAAATCGATAGATTTGTCTACTTTGACATCCTTTAGCTTCCCTTTGACAAGATTTACTTTTATAGAATCTTTTAAATGTATTCCTTTCACTAAATCTTCATCAATCGTACATTTTAACACTTTAGTATTTGTTCTTGGAAACAATAAAATAATCAAAACTATAGCTATGGCTATAATGATTAAGTATTTATAATAATTCTTTAATATATTCATATTTCCTCCCTAGCATCCTGCTGTAAAAGTTTCTCCACATTTTAATCCTTGAGGATTACAAATTCTGAATTTTATTTTTGGGCAAGTGCTTAAATCAATATTTGAGTTAACCATAGTAAGACCGGAACCTATTCCATTGTTACTAAATGTTACTGGTGTACCATTGTTGTCAACAACCATGATGTATTCATTCATTCTTGTACCATTTTTTAAAATATAGAACGATTTAGTTTCACTTGTCTCAACTTTGTATACGTATTTATAAACATCAACCTTTTGAGTTGTAGTTGTAGTAGTGGCATGAGTTGTTGATGTAGTTCTTTGAGTTGTTTGAGCCGCTTGAGTAGTTGTCGTTTTAATCGGTTCTGTTGGAACAACATAATTATTTTTCTTTGTTGTCACTTTTGTTGTACTTACAGTGACTGCTTCACTTGTTGGTATAGTTGTAGTCGTTTCAGTAATAGCCTCAGTCGTAGTTGTACTAGTTGTAGTTTGTGCAGAAGTTGTCGGTTTAATAACATGTTTATTATTTGCTTTAGTAAGTTCACAATATTTGCATAACAATAAAACAATTATTATGATTATAATTATCATTATTGCATATAGAACAATGTCTTTCCAATTTAATTTTTTTTCATTTGATTCATTCATAGTAATACCTTCTATCTATACTAGGTTAATTATATCATATTAAATTTATATGTATCAATAAATAAAAAGAATAAGCATTAAACTTATTCATAATTTTTCATTTCAATTAAGGATCTATTAAAAACATGATTATTTGATTCCAAAGGAACATTTATTGAATAAAATTCCGAATCGTTTGCATCCTCTAGTTCAGTTATATAGATATTATCCTCAACAATTTCAATTATTCGATTCTTCTCTAAAAATGATTTAATACTTTTTTCATCATTTAAACCACATTCTATAGGAATAAATATTGTTATGCATCTGACATTATTATGTACAAAATCTTCTATTCTCACTGGAATATCTTGAAATAATCCTTCAAAATAACCAATATTGCATATTTCAGCATCACTTGTGAAATCGATGTTGGTTCTATCAATCATATTATATTTCATCGGTTACCTCTTAGAAGATCTATTAGTACTTTGGATATTGAATTTTGTTCAATTCCTATTTCTTTTAATAGATTATATGATGTTTCATATTTCATTTGAAAGAAACAATTATCATTTTCTAAAATATGATTTATTAATTCTTTATTTTTGCCATTATAAAGAGATGCTTTAATTCTTATCTTATCCAACATATTTTTTACTTCCTTCCATATAATTATTTTTTATGTTTATAGATCTTTTTATGAATTCCTGATATTCAAGATCACTTATAATTTTAATACTTTTTTTAATCTTTTTACCAATAATAATATTTTTATTTTTTATTCTAATGATTGTAAAAAAGTCATAGTTTTCACTTTCGTTTAAGATTTTATAAAATTCAATTGAACATGCATCATCATCTTCATAAAAGATGTTAAACATAAGCATTTGATAGAATTCATCATCTATTACACTTTCTCGACATATAAGTTCTAAAAATGTTTTTAATTTATTTCTTGCAGATATGTCTTTATCATCGATTAAGGATTCATAAATTTTTACATTTTTTTCAAAATCATAAGCGTTTTTTTCACTAGTATCATAATAAGATAGCATTTGATAAATCATTTCATTATCAGCTTCAAGAACTGCACTGATATCCGTTGTCAAATCAATTTTATTGTGTATTCTAAATGTTATTTTATTTAAAATTTTAACATCGTATCCTAAAGAATCTTTACTTGTTTCAAATTCAATACCTATATCCTCTAAAATTGTTATTAAAATGATATAAAAAGCTTCGATAGTAACTTGATTGTTTTCTTTAGTTATTGAATAAATAGTTTTGGAATCTATTTTTTCATCATCATTTACTATTTTTAAATTCTTAGTTAATGCGATAAAATAAAATACTGCTTTTTCTAATTTAGAAAATGTATCCTTATTATATTTTTCAAGTTCTTCAATTAATGAACTATTTAAAACGTACTTAATATGGTTAATACTTTCCTTTATAGAATCGAAATCTAGCAATTGTTTCAATTTATTTATTCTTTCTACTAGAATATCATCTAAGTCATATTTAATTAAAATATCAAATTTATACAAATAGTTTAATATATCACCTATTCGTCTTTTCTTTCTAGCCTCATCCTTATCATATATAAGTTTGGAGAACAAAGTCTCGTCAGTTAAATAGTTAGTTAACTTGTTTTCTTCTAGTTCATTACTCTTTAGTATAACTGATATCTTTGATAACAATTTTGAATCATTTGTTTTAGATGATAAAGCTTTATAAAAAGAGTATATAGTCGACTTGTATATTGCTATAACTTTACCATTATAGTAAAAATTTATTTTGCTTTTTCTCTTGTCATTTAAAACATCAATTAAAAATAAATACATTCCTGATTGATTTAAAAATCTTAAAAAAAGTTCATCAGTAGGTTTTCCATTGACTATGTAACTTTTAAAGAAAAATTCGTTTTTTATATATAATGTATCCTCTAATATTTGAACATTAAGATCTACTAGTTCAGAACTCGTATAAAACATATCATCCAAATATTTTTCGTATCTATAAGTATTCATGGTACCACCTTATTTTGATTATATCATATATTTATTTAATAAAATCACATTTTTTACAAAGTTCTTCGCATTTTTTGTTGTTAGAAAAACCTGTTAACATAAATTGATATCTACCACTATTTATTACTTCATCTAGACTTGTTTTAAATATATTTCCAAGATTAATTGTTCCTTTGGAATCCAAACAACAAGGGACAATAGTTCCATCGACTAATATTCCTATATGATCTTTTAGAGCATAACACTTTCCCAAATCAACTGTTTTTTCTATATTTAAATCAGGCCATGTAAATTCATCATTGAAATTTAGATAGATTGACTCATCAAGTTTAATGCTATTGTTTTCTTTATAGGAAATATCAACATGATATTTATTCATGAGAATTTTTAAGATATCTAAAGTGTATTTGTTTTTTACCCAAATACGATAAGAAATATATGTATTGTGTTTTAAAATATCGACACTATCGAAGATATCTTTCATATATTCATCTAAACTTTTATGATAACGTTTGTCAAAACTTTGTAGAGATATATTTATTTGTCTGATGTTTGAGTTGTTTTTTATTCTTTTTATTAAATAACCATTAGTAGTGATATTGACATAGTAATGTTTACTCGCTTCATCAATAAATTCGTTTATATTTGGATGAAGAAGTGGTTCACCTAATACATGTAGGTAAATATATTTGGTATGATTTTTTAGCTTTTCTAAAATTGTTTTAAACTCGTCAATATTCATAAATTTTTTTGGTCTTTCATTATGAATACAAAAATCACAATTAAGGTTGCAATTATTAGTTATTTCAACATATACTTTTTTATACATATTTCCTCCGCTTATTTATTATATCATGCAAACTTTGTATTGAATAATAAAATAAGTTATGATAAAATATTTTTGTTATCGGACCTAGGGGATTGGTCAAATGGTATGATAGGGGTCTCCAAAACCTTTGGTGGGAGTTCGATTCTCTCATCCCCTGCCAGAAAATCAATCGTTTTTAAACGATTTATATATATGCTAGTAAGAAATCTTACTAGTATTTTTATTTTCTATTGAGACCATTATACACATAATTAATTTTTTCATGAGAGTTAATATCTCAAACGAGGTGATTTTAGTTGAGTAAATATGTTGATGAGAATCATGAAGTTGAATAAGGATTCTTTGTAACATTACAATTAATTGATGCTATTGACATGAAATATGGTTGTTGCTTTCCATCTGATATTGAAAAATTGTCTAGACACTTATTTAAATATGTTGAAGATAAAGACAAAATCCCTAATGTAGATATTGAAAATACAAAACTTATACAGCAGTTTACATATAATAAGGATGATATTGATAAAATAGAAAAAAATCACAAATAGTATTATATAATGAATGTTATGAATTATCATGTTTTTGCAGTTGGTTGTTTATGAATAAATTTGAAAGATTGATTTCTGAATATTATGAAATTAAAGCTAAGGCCACAGAAGAAGCTAAGTTTGTGATTATAGTTTCAAAATTAGAATCAGATATACAAATAAAAAAATATGAATTAGATGGTGAATTTACTTTGGAAAATGTTAAAAAATATATAGAAAATTATCCAAAAGATATTAAATCAAATTTAACTAATATAGAAAAAACTTCTGATGGATGGCTAACTTATGATAAAAAGTATTATGATCAATTATTTACTGAATTACCTGATGAAATAAAAAAACGTTAATTAAATTTTAGTTAAAAAACAGGATTAGTCCTAACAGAGTGTTGATAAAATCAATGCTCTGTTTTATGAATGATAAAATAAAAAGACAAATATTTTAAATATATACAATAGATTTGATTATTTAAATAAAAATATTATTAAATTAAAATATAGAAAAATTTATTCTCTTTTGATACAATAAGGCAAGGTGTTGTATTTATGAAACAAATAATAAAAAATTTAAAACAAGTATATCAATATGGTAAAGAATATAAATCATGTTTAATAATAAATTCAATAATGTGCTTGATTGATATATGTTTAGGAGTATTAATTCCACTTATTTCTGCTAAATTTATAGTTAAATTTACTAGTTCTAAATTTAATCAAGCGATATTGATGTCATTTGTTTTATTAATAATGCAAATGATGGGAAATATATTAATGCTTGTAATAAGAAAATGTAGTCAAGTATATCGAAGAGGAACAGTTAGAAATCTTCAAAATAAATTAGGTAGAGAAATATTAAAATTAGAACAAACAGCATTAGATGGTACTTCAAGTGGAGTGTTTATTCACAGATTAACAAATGATACAGATAAAATGGCAGAATTATTTACGGTAGGAATTGGACAATTAACTGGATTACTGGCAAATATTGCTTCTTTTATTGCAATATATTTTATTGATTGGAGAATGGCTTTATATTATTTTATTGCATCTAATACATTATCGCTTTTGTATTACATTAAAAATAAAGCAGTAAGTGATAAAGAGAAAATATATAAAGAACAATTTGATAGAGTAACAGGTTTAACTAGTGAATTAGTTAGAGGAGCAAGAGATATAAAGATGCTATATTCAAAAAATAGTTTTATGGTAGAATTAGATAATAATATAGATAAACAAACAAAGCTGAATTTTGACATGAGTAATACAGATATATTATTTAATTTTATAATCTTTACTACTAAATATTTATTTGAATTTATTACAATAATTTTATTAGTATTATTTATTAATAAAGATTATTTTTCAGTAGCTATAGGTGTTGTTTTATACAGTTATAAGACGAATGTCTTAACTAATTTAATAACAAGAATTTCACTATTACTTGAAAAATGTAAAGATTTTAATATTGCTTCAAATCGTGTTTTTGAAATATTAGAAAATAGAAAATATAAAAAAGAAAAATTTGGAAATAAACATTTAGATGAAGTTAAAGGAAATTTTGAGTTTAAAGATGTATGTTTTTCTTATGATAATAAAAAGATTGTATTAGATAATTTGAATTTAAAGATAAAAGCAAATAAAACATATGGAATTGTTGGAAAAAGTGGTGAAGGTAAAACAACAATATTTAATTTATTATGTAAGTTATATAATCATCAGAGTGGTTTAATAAAAATTGATGGTGAAGATATTAATACATTAGATGAAGAATCTATAAGAGGAAATATAACAATAATAAATCAAAATCCATATATATTTAACTTAAGTATCAAAGACAATTTAAAATTAGTTAAATCTGATGTTACAGATGAGGAAATATATGAAGCATGTAATTTAGCTTGTTTAAATGAATTTATTGAAAGTCTTCCAGAAAAATATGATACTATAGTAGGAGAAGGTGGGGTAACTTTATCCGGTGGACAAAGACAAAGGCTTGCAATAGCTCGTGCTTTAGTTCAAAAAACAAAAATAATATTGTTTGATGAAGCAACAAGTGCTTTAGATAATGAAACCCAAAATAATATACAAAGTGCAATTAATAATTTAAAAGAAAATTATACAATAGTAATTATAGCTCATAGATTATCAACAATTATTAATTGCGATGAAGTATTCTTTATGAAAGATGGTAAAATAGAAAACAATGGAACCCATGAAGAATTATTAAAAAAATGCAAATCATATAAACAATTATACGAATATGAAATTAAATCTGAATATTAATAATTTTACGAATTTTAGTATAATTGATACTTATTTTGAAAATATAAAAATAAAAGAAATATTAAGAACTGGATGGCCTTAAATTGTTATTACTTAATCAAAAGTTAAATCCGCAATGGATTTATCTAGGGAACTATTTTCTTAGCAATGTTAAGTAATTTTATCAAATCCAAAATAAAATTATTTGAACTTCTTTATGAAGTTCATTTTTTATAAAATGTAATTAATTCTTAAAAAATAATTATATTTAAAACTAGAATTCGAAATAGATTATCGAATTATATTGACAAAGAAATAATAAAAATTATGTTTTTGATATTGGTATGTAAAATATTAAATATTTAAATGAAATATGATATACTTCTGAATTTGACAGCTTTGATAAATAAGAATTTCTCATTTGCCGTATTTTCGGTACTTCCGAGAGATTTTTTATTTTAAAAAAAGTGCATAAGTTTTTTACTTTGAAATAATATTAAAAATATTTTTCATTTTTTTATAAGAAATTATTTCTGTGTCTGTATAAAACCCATATTTATTATGAATATAATCAGATATATTAGTTCTTCCATACGTTGGTTCATAACATAAACCTGTATGTTTTAAAATGGTCATATTTCTTAAAGTACTAAGTATTTGTTTTGTAGTATATCTATAATCAAATTTTTTCTAATATTCTGTAATTAATAAAGCTATAAAACATGTTAGGAAATGTGCTTTGATTCTATCTTCACGAGACGATTTTATAGGTCTAGCAAGAAAATCTGATTTCATTATTCTAAATGATTCTTCAATTTTCCATCTTCCTTGTGTTATTTTTAATATATCCTCTATATTTCCCATAAGGTTAGTTTATAAAGCATAATAACCATCATACTTAGATTCTTCGTCAATTAACTCTTGATTAATTGTATAAGTTGCATCTGTTGCAACTACACCTACACCATCTTCAGTTGTATTTGTTGTAGCAATAAATCTACTTGGATCATTTTGGCTTTTCTCTTTATGAATAACATTACCAGTTTCAATAGATTTTTTTGCCCTTTCTATTTATCTGTTTCTAATGTTTCTATTGTAGTTATAATACTTAAAACTAAAGGTAATAATTGTATCTTGTTTAACTGATTTAGTTTCAGTTTCAATTATTTTATAAAATAAAGAATCGTAATATTTAGCTTTCAATTCATCATTATTTTCTATTTCTTCCAGGTTATAAAAATGATTTAAGTTACCAGAAAGTCTCCATTCTTGCTTGTTAAATATTTGGTCATTCTATTCATCTTTAAATTTTTTTAATGATTGAGTGATAACAAAACCACGACCAACTTTTATGTTATATTTCTTTATATCATCAGAAGAAAGACCAGCATTCGTGCAAAGAATAATTTTTGTATCATCAAGTTTAAAATTATTTATTATTTTTGATTCTTCAGGAATCGATGTTTTTTGTTCGTTTTGATTACTTGGATAAATATTAAAAGATAATGGAATACTATCACCATCCATAAATAAACCCATACCAACAATTGGGTTAGGACGAAGCTCTTTAGATATACCATATTTCTTAGTTCATCTTCTTAATCAATTTTAAAGAAGTAATTAGTACAATCATAATAAATTACTTTAGAATTTCTTTTTAATACTTTCTTGTATAAAATCAATGTTTTCAACAAGATAATTAAGAGATTTGTATTCATCATGTAATTCAAAAGTAGGTTGTTCTAAGAAGTCTTGACATTATTTAAAAGTTTCTAATTTAGAAGAAGGATAAATAATTCTAGCTAATACTAAATTAGATTTAATTTAAGTCAAAATGAAATTGATAGTTAGCTTGAATATCATTGCATATTTTATGAATATTTAACTCATTATATATTTTTTTAGAAATAAGTAACCAATGTTAAAAGTTCTTCTTTCGGGAGATATTCGTTTTTTAGTATTAAGCTCAATTTTAATAACTTCATTTTTGTCTATATTATTTAATTTTTTTATATACTCTTTTATATTATCTAAAGTGTTTTCCTTACCGAATCTTTCTTCAACTTGTTATTGATTACCAAGTTTTTCAAAAATCTTAGTAGTTCTTTTACCATTCAAAGTTGTATAATCTTTAATAATTGTATAGTATTTACAATTTCTTTTAGTTTAATAAATCATATATGTCTTTTTTATTAGTTTTATTAATTAAATGTTTAATAATTACATAAGTATATATAAACATAAGTAGTATGAAAATGATAAAGCTTAAAAATGGAACATGAACGTATAAATTATAAAAGATGCTTTCTGTTAAATATGGTTGAATATAATAATATAAGCCAATGAATATAATAACAGAAGTAATTATCGAAATTAACATAATCACTAATTGATAAATAATATAGTATCTTTTAACGTTATCTTCACTTTCACCATAAGCTTTTAAAATACCAACTGTTTTACTACTATTATTAATGCTCTTTTTCATAAAGTTATAAGTTATTACTAATATGATATTCAATATTATAATTATTATATATATTGGAATTGTTTTTAAATATGTATATGATTCATCTATTGTATTTGGATTTATATAATCAATTTCATTATCATTTAAAAATTTTGTGATTTTGTCATAGTTTTCTTTCTTGTCATAAACAACCATCTTTTTGCCATATGACTCTATATCAAATTTATCAAAATCTTCAATTGAAACATAACAAATATTTGCTTCTTCCATTTCTTTATTTGAATAAGTTCCTACAACTGTAAAACTAAAACTTTCATCTGATATTTTAGTGTTTAATAGTTTTTTTGAATCTATCGATTTACTAAAATCCATATCCATTGAATACTCATAAGGATATAGTTTTTTTGAGCATAACATTTCTCCACTTTTCATAATCTTTTTACCATCAATTATGTGTAAGTAATTTTCATCTACTAAAGCTTTAATATAAATATAATTGCTGTTGTTATAAAAAAAATTATATCCAGATCTATATTTATCAGAACCACTAAATATTATGTGTTCATTTTTATATAGTAAATCATTATCAGCTTCTATAGAAACCAGTAAAGTTCTTCCTTCCATATTATTATTAAACGCGTAGTAAAAATCATTTGAAAACTTTATAATAGTTAAACAAACAAAGACAATTGTTAGTAAAAAAGAATTAATTATTATATGTGTAATATTTTTTATTCCTTTAATTTTTGATAACACATATTTTAATACGATGCTATTCATAATTTACACTTCCATTTTCAATAGATATTAAAACATCACTATAATGTTTTACTTCACTACTGTGCGAAACAACTATTACACATTTTCCTTCATTAGCAAGGCTCTTTAACATTTCAAATATAAGTTTTTCATTGTCTTGATCTAAGTTCCCGGTTGGTTCATCTGCTAAAATTATTTGAGGATTGTTTACTAAAGCACGCATAATAGAAATTCTTGCTAATTGCCCTGCTGATAACTCTTTAGGCTTATTATTTTCTTTCCCTGATATATTCAATTTCTTAAACATCTCATGTACCTCTGCTTTTTTCTCTTTATATTTTTTTTGACCAGAAATATAATAAGGTAACATGACATTTTCCATTGCTGAAATATCATTATCTAAATAAAAATCTTGAAACATGTAACTTATATATTTGTTTCTAAATGTGGCTTTTTCTTTTGCTGTCATATTATCTACATCTTTATTTAGAATGCTTATGCTACCAGAAGTTTTTTCCTTTATTAACCCAAGTAGTTGTAATAAGGTTGATTTTCCAGAACCTGAATGTCCTATAATTGCATAAAATTTTCTTTTTTCAAAAGAAATACTAGTTTCATTTAATGCAATAAATTCTTTCCCATCTAAAATATAACTTTTTTTTACGTTTTTTAGTGTTATTACTTTCTCATTTTTCATATTCATCACAACCTAATTCTATTATAAATACTATTTAATTAAAACAATATATTTACTAACAATCATTAATAGACTGCTAATAAATATAAACTCACTCAAATATATGACAAACTGAATAACTACTAATTTTATTATTCCATTATAATCTAATCCTAAAGTATACAGCAATTTGGTTTTGTTTTTACCATCTAAAATCAAATCAATTAAAATTACAATGTATAAAATAAAAACAAGAATGTAAATTGCGGTAAGTAAGTTTTTAAATAGTTTAGTTAAACCTAATACATTAGCATTGTATGCTTCAGAATATCTTATATCCATAGAATCACTTTCCTTATCGAAGAGATTTATAACTTTATCAACTTCTGACCAATCTAATAAGGTGATATAATATCCATCTATGGTTTTAATATCTAAATTATTAAATAATGATTTATTCATATATAGTATGTTATCCAAACAATTTGAGCAGATATTTATATCTATATTTTCAAATCGATTATCATTTAGTATATAATTATATGTATTATTAGAAACCAATATGGTATTTATAGCTTCATCTCTTTGCACATTTACATTATAGTAAAAAATATCGCTTTCACTATCTTTCTTAACTTCAACAATACTTTTTATATTAATTTGTTTTAATTTTTTTTGTATATAATCTGTTTTAGGAATAAATATATAACTATTTCTAAAATTTTCATTATTTTTTTGTACATAATAATTATTTAGAAATTTGATGGATGAAAATAATAACGCTAGTAGCAAAACTACAATAAAATATATTTTTGAATTCTTTCTAGACATAAATATTTTTATTAACATTTTATTCACCATCTTATCCTATTTAGATTATAACATTTTTGCATAAATATTTAAAATTTATTATATATTAATGGTTGACAAATAATGTAATATAATTTAGTATATACACCTACAAAAAGAAAGAAAATAATAGTTTATGAAAAAAATAGGACTTAAAGATATAAAAATTATATCTCAATTATTAAAAACTAAGAATTATGATGAAATATATAAAAGATATGGAAAAATCATGTATAAGTTGTTTGAAGGTTCAAGAATCAGCCAAGAAATAGAATATGAAAGTGGAAAAAATTTTAGTGATTTAAAACAAATAATTGATATACATCTCAACAAAGTTTTATATTTTTGTATAATGTACATAACTTATTTTATTCTATCTATGCCTAATGATATTCAAAAAGATATTAAGGCTACAGAAAGAAATGAAAACATCGGTAAAATATCAGAATATGAAAGCTATGTTGATGATTACTTAAAAAGTACTGATTTTTTATGTTTATCAGACTTAGAAATTTTTATGAAATTGATGCAATATGAACACCAAGAAATGATTTATGATACTCCAGAACCTGAAATAATAGGATATTATAGAGTACAAATGCTTGATGGCAAAGGTGTATGTCGAAATATTGCTGACGATTTAGCATATAGATTAAATTTAATCAATCCAGAATATAATGCAAAGATGATTTGTGTTAATTATTCATATGGCAACTGGATTAAAAATGATGATGAAATGCAAATTAATCCCAACTATCCTTTTATCGATGAAGAAAAAGATAAAGACACATTGATTAGTAAGGGACTTGAAGAAATAAAAAAAAGAACGTTTCCTAATCATGCTGTAACTATGGTTAACATTCCTGGAGAAGATTATGCTTTAATTTTAGATCCGACTAATAGCGGAATTGGTGTTATGTATAATGGAAAAATAGATATGTTTAATAGTGATAGTGAAAATTACTATGTTACGGAATTATTTAATGCTTTTTTTATGGGTTATGATGTAGAATTTTCTATTAAATTAGAAAAGCTAAAAAGTTATTTTACAAATCATTCTTTAGAAGAATTAAATGAACTATATGGATTAGATACTCAAAATGAAACAATAAAGAAACTTAATTTATTAAATTAAAAAGTAGCTAAAAAAAGATTACTCTTAAAGCAAGAAAAGTAATCTTTTTTTACTAAATAATTTCTCTTATATTAAGATTATTATCATTTGAGCAATATAAATCTTCTATCTTTAATGTATCAATTATATCTTTTGAAAAACTACAATTCTTAAGAATCTTTTCAAATTGATTTTCAATGAAGTCTTTATCTACTTCCATATCTAAAATATCTTTATTTAAGACGCTGGATAAATCATCAATAAACTCTATAATACCTTTATAGATTTCTGTTAATTTATTTATATTATTATCTCCACTATTCATATATATTGGTTTTGCATTTTCATCAAATTTAATTAATTGACCACAATCTGAAGTTAAGAAAGCTTCCAAAAATAAACTATATTTTCCGACTGGATGTTTGCCAAAACTATCATCATAGATGGTATCATTAAAGCAAGAATAAACTTTATCATTTAATGCTAAAGGTTTTAAATCATCACTTGTTAAAAAATATGCTCCATCAATTTTTTCATTCATTAACTTTGTTAAATAATATTGAGCGGTTCCTGAATATCCTAAATCAACAATACAATTTTTATTTCCTTTATTTATATTAAGACTTTCAATGTATTTTAAATAATTATTCTTCTCTATTTTAGCATTCTCCATTATTTCATTCTCGTAAGGCTTTATAAGATTCATAATGCTATCAAGATCTCTCGGACAAGCAACAAGCTTATTTTCAACATTTCTAGGAAGAATAATTCCTAATCGATTATAGATTAGTTCTTTTAATGAGCCATCATAATAAGAAGATAGTATTTTTCTTATATCTTTTGATACATTTATTGTTGGCACTGAAACTGCTCTCCTTGATATTAAGAAATAATAGTTAAAATTCTCGTTATATTTTTTAGATTTGCTCATAATATGCTTATAAATTTTTTGAAGAAAGTAGCCTTCACGTGATACAAATAATAAATTATAATTACTATCAATATTTTTTATTAACCATTGAAAATATGTTAATATTACTGGACCAAGCAGTGCATAACCATAATCCTTTAAATTTTGAATTATTGAGCCTTTATTATACTGCAAACTAAACGGAGAATTATACAATACTTTATTTACAATTAATCCTTTAATTACTTTAGTATCTAAATTATTTTTTGACTCAGTGTACAAAGCAGATAATTCATATTCTTTTTTACCATTTAAAATATGAAAATTAGGTTTATTTAATATAATATTCATATAAATATCACTGACATCATTGTCACCTACATGAATTGAGTTTACATTGGAATATTTATTATAATAATAATTCCACATGGTTCCATTGTCTTTTCTAAAACCTAATTCACTTGATAATAAAATCTCGTAATATCCGTAATATCCACACTTATTTAATATACGTTCAATTATATCCTTCGTATAATACATATCGGTAATTAATATAAGTTCCTTATTTTTTTCTTTCAATCTATTATATAAATCTAACATTTCTTTTCTTGGAATTATTAAATCTATATCGGTTTCTATTTCAATTTCTTTGATTTGTTGAACATCTTTTTGGCTTAGTTTTAAAATTTTACCAAACTCTTCATAAATTTCATCAATATTTACATCGCCAGTATAATTTTTTCTTTTTCTAAGATTCTCTTCTGCTTTTTTTCTAGTTGTAATATATAATCCTTTGGAAAACGAGAAATGATTTACAACTTTTTCATCAATCAAGTTAAAAACATCATTTGGTTCATAAACTTTTCTAGTAACTAATGTATCAAATATATCAAATGTTATGACTTTATAATTATTTAATGCATTGAATATAGTATCTACATTTGTATCAATGTAACTGGTTAAATTATAGTCATCGTCGTTTATATGAAATCGGTTATCTTTCCCAAGTGTTGCAAAATTGTAATTATTATGTTTAGCAGCTAATCCAAATATTCTTTCAAATGCATGAGCTAGAGTTCCTTCGTCTTTTCCCGCTTCTTCACCAAAATCACTCCAAGTTAAATTTAAATCCAATAGTTCTTTTATTGCATCCTTTTTACACCAAAACATGCTGCCAGCAGAAAAGTTTAAATATTGATCCCTAAGTTCATAACCACATTTTTCAAAATATTTTTTTGCAAATCCAAAATCCAGTAACCATGAATAGGCAATAAACGAAACATCTTTATAAGTACTAGGATAAGCAAGACCAACATTATGATTATCCATCAATTCAAAATATTGCATTACTAATTCCTTTGTCCCTAATAATCCATCAAGAAGATATTGTCTCCAACCAATTTGTTCCGTTCCAATCCTTAGGCTTTTTTTAGTATGAATATGAAGAATATAATCATAATTTTTTAAATCATTTCCAAACATTACAAACATTGGACCAAAGTCTCTTCCAGAGTTTTTCGATTTTTTAATAACTAGTTTGTTTAAATTAGTTATTTTTTTAAATTTATAGTACATTAAAGGAATATCTTTTTTTCTCATTGTTGATATATATAAATCAAATTTAAATGGAATATTATTTAAATATCTAATAAATTCATCAGTTAAATCAACATAGTACATATGGGCATGAACCGCGATTTTACCATTGCACCATGTTTTATTATTTAGTGTATAAATATTGTTATTTTCAATGTACTCCTTTTTTGGTAAATTTGGATAATATGATTCATGTAGAACTTTAGAAATTTTTCTTGACGAGTGAATAATGTAGTTATATTTTCTTCTAATATTTTTAGGTATAAGTAGTTTGTAAATAAATTTTGCTAAACTTTTTATTATTTTACAAATATATTTAACTATCTTTTTAATAAATTTATATAAATTAATAACTAGAATGCTACGCTTACTTTTAAATGGTAATAATTTATCAATTATTTTTTGCGCTTTTCCTGCGAATTTATATATTTTTCTATTGTATTTTGAATGAAAAAAGTTATTATCATTTTCTATTTGTAAAATGTTATATCTTAATAAATTCACTTCTTTATTTTTTTCTTTTAGATTATTTTTATAAAAACTCAATAATTCATTATCATATAATTCTTTTGTTAATTTATCATAATACATGCTTTTATAATCTAGTATTCTAATAGCGCTATTTTTTTTATTTAAGAATTGATTTACGTTTTGATTCAACCAATTTTTTTCAATATAAAAATATTTGTTAACAATTTTATAGAATAAATTTTGTTTATTTTTAGATATATTATACTTTTCGTATAAAGACTCTTTGCTTATAAAGTTCTTAATCTCCGGAAGTTTATCATATAATAAATTTATACAATTAAATACATAATAGTCTGAAGGTATTTGTTTCAATGATGACCATTCCATGTCAATTAACACATATTCTTTCTCTGTTTTAATTATGTTGTCAAAATGTAAATCAAATAATGAAATTGGTAAAACTAATGTTTTATCTTTATAGCTATCATTTATATCAGCTATTAATGGATCAGTTATTTTTTTTGATTTTGATATACCATAAATATAATTAATTGCACAATCGATTTCATTTGTTACTCCTTCGATATCATTATTTATTAAGTATTTATTAATTATATTTAATACGGTATCTCCAGGTATTTTTTCACAATTATATATATCAGATTTATCATGATTAATTTTGCAAGCTTTAATATTATTTTTGTTTAGTAATTTATGAGTAAATTCAAGTTCTTTTAAATGTTTATTAGAATCTTTTCCAACTGGAAATTTACATATTGTCTCTCCAACACTTGTGCCAATTAAATATTCATTGTTTCTATAATTTTGGTATAACACAAAATCAACTTTTGCAAATTCACTACTTTTAGAAATTTCTATGAAAAATGAATTGCTAATATCTATTTCTAAGTTTCCTTTAATAAAACTTTTAGCAGCACTCTCAAAATTGAAATTAATACTATCATTATAATAATTAAAAAAAGTAAATTTTTTAAAATCATTTAAATTAACTTTATAATTTTCACTAAAAATATATGATGGAAGTTTATAATCAGGAAAAACACCATAAAATTTTGAATTATAACCATATTTTTTAAAAAAGTTTCTTAGTTCATTTCTTGAAAAAGTTTCGAATTTATTATCACTTGTGTAATCTTCAACACCAATGTATGGTACTTTAAAATGATCTTCGGACAAGCCATTTAAATATTTTAAACCTAATTTATTTTCGATTGCTATAATAACTTTTCCATTTGGTTTTAAGTTTTTTACTATATTCCTAAAGAAAATATCAAATGCTTCTGCTTTATTTCCACAAAATACTCTAGCATACTCAAATACGCCTATTAAAACAATGTAATCAAATTTTTCTTCAAAATGCATTTGATTATAATTGCCACAATATATTTCGAGATTTTCATTTTCTTTATATCTTTCATATATAATTTCTGCTCTTCTTTTGGAGCCTTCTACTGAAACAACCATATTATTATTTTTTAATAGTGCTCCAGTAATTGAACCAACTCCCGCTCCAATTTCAAGAATTCTTGAATTTTTTTTAAAAGGATACCAATTAACTATATTTTTTCTTATTTCAGTGGTATAAAAAAAACCTTCAACATTATTTTCTAAATCTTTTATTTCTCCCTTAAAATATTTTAATAATTTTTCTTCAATTGAACCATCATTATATAAATCTAAACCATCATAATAATTAAAATTTATTTTTGCCATACTTCAAACCTCCTGAGCTAATTATAATTGCTGCTTCAATTTATATTGTATCACACTTCAAATAAATTTGAAGTATAAATTATATAATTTTGTTGGAAACGACAAAAATAATAGTGAGGTGACAAAGTGAATAATAATGGAACAATGAAAAATTTAAAGAAAATTGTAAAGGCTAAAGGAATATCTTTAACTTCTTTAGCAGTAGAATTAGAAGTTTCCCAAGAAGCAATAAGCCAATACATCAGCGGGAAAATAAAACCTAAAACCTCTATAATTATAAAAATGTCTAAAATTCTTAACACTACTACTGATTATCTTCTAGATTTAACTGACGATCCTAAACCTAATAACTTTGATGTTTCAGAGAATGAATTATCGTTATTAACTGCCTATAAAGAGTTATCGTCAGATGAAAAGTCTTTAGTTAATGGTTATATAAAAGGAATAATTGATATGAAAAATATGAAATAAATTTTATTATATAAAAATCTGAATTGGTAATTTTTCCAATAAAAAAACTATCAACGATTGTTAATAGTTTTTTTTTGAACAATTATTTTGATTCTTTTATTTTATTTTTTCAAACACTAAGGTTGCTTGAATTCTATCTCCACCCATAAGTCCTTTACTTCCACCGTTAGATGTTGTAATAGTATGAAGTCTATATCCCTTAGCAGCTTGTGCATTAATCACTGCTTCAAGTTCCGTTAAATTCCCTGAACCAGTGCCAAGAAATTTTTCCTTTAATGTAACTTGCATTACAACATAGTCTAAGTTTTTTCCAGAAGCTCCTGAAAATGATGATGAATTTAAGTTCATAATTTAACCTCTTTTCTATTTTTATTATAGTGCTTGAAGTTATATAAAGCAAATATATCTTTTATAAGGGAATATAATTAGAGAAGATTAATTATTTAATTGTACCTATTATAATATTTTACATTTGATTTTACAAATGTATTCAAATAATATTTTTAAATGTTATAATTACGATAAGGATGTGGTATAGTGAATTTGTTTTTAAAATTTATTTTTATATTTTATATAGGTAGTACAACTGGATGGGTTATAGAACTCTTCTTTAGAAGAATTGTTCATGGAAAATGGGTTAATCCAGGTTCATTGATAGGTCCATACTTACCAATATATGGTTTTGGTCTTTGTGCTTTAACTGGAATATATTTAATATTTGCTGATATGAACTTACCAGCATGGATAATTATACTTCTTATGGGAGCAACAATGACATTAATTGAATTTATTGGTGGCTTATCATTTGTAAATAAACCAGTAAAATTATGGGATTATAGTGATCTTTGGGGTAACTATAGAGGAATAATATGCCCACTTTTTTCTCTTATTTGGACATTAGCTGGAGCATTTTACTATTTTTTCTTAGCAGACTTTATAATAAGTAAACTTGAATGGTTTAATCAAAATTTATCGTTTTCATTTATATTAGGTTTATTTACTGGCATTATTATTATTGATTTTATTTATTCTAATAAAACTTTATCTAAAGTTAGAAAATATGCTAAAGACACTGGTGTTGAGCTTCGATATGAAGAACTTAAAAGTCATATTAAGGAGATACAAAAGAAAAGACATGAGAAATATTCATTTTTATTTCCTTTTAGACAATCAATTGATTTAAAAGAATATATTAAAAAATATAGAAAAGAAGAAAAAAGAAATAATAGATTAAAAAATAAAGCAAGTAAAAAGAAGATTCAAAAATAAATCTTCTTTTTTATTATTCAAATTTTACTGTCTTTGCCCAACGTTTAAATAATGGTTGGTATTTTCCCTTATTAGAAGCTTCGCTTGCAAAATTTACTAACCAGAATGCATCATCTGATTTATAAACACAAGCTAAATAATAGAAATCTTTTCCAGATACAGTTTTTTCATATTCAAAATATGTTAAACCATCTTCTTCTTTGATTTCATAATCAGCTTTATTATTTGCTACTACAGCTTCAGCATAATCTTTTAATGAAGCACTTTCACCTAGATCTACTGCTTCTAAAACTGAAAAATCTTCTTTTAATGCAGAGAATATTGATTCTGTACTTTCAAGATAAACTGTTTGAGAAACAATTGATTTCTCTTGGAAACCATCACTCATTGTAACAGATATACCATTGCTAGTATAAGTCTTATCTTTTGAACCAAAAACACATCCACTTAAAGTAAAGCACATAATTAAAGCAAGCAAACTCACAAAAATCTTTCTTTTCATTACGTTCTCCTTTCTAAACATAATATTACAAATTATTACCAAATATGTCTAGTGTTTCCTTTAACAATCTTTTTTCTTTGTCATCTTTCATTGAAAAAAATTTTCGCATATTAGCATGATAATAATTTATAATGTTTTCATATTCCAGTATACCATCTTGAGATATATTAGATTCTTCTAAGTATTTTATAAACTGTGATTTGAATTCACAATATGAAGCATTAGTAAAGGATTCCTTCAATAAATTTTTTATAAGATTGTTTAAAGTGTTTGTAAGCTCATATCTTTTTTTGGATATATCCGTTTGAGGTTTTTCTGGTTGAATAAATATCGATGCTTGTTCATAATATCCAAACACTGTAGGGTAAACACTCATAATGGTAGATAGTTCGGCATTTTCATATAAATATCTATAGTTATTTGGAAAATTAGATCTACTAAACATTAACAAAAAATTATATAAATGAACTAAATATTCCATATTTATGATTTTTTTTATCGAATCTTCTATTGATGCAATATAAGTTTTTACAAATATGTATTCCTTTATTTTAGCTTCTTTTAAACTGTTTAAAAATTCTTCTATTAATTCATAGATATTGTAATATTTTGAATATGTTAGAAAGGCATATATATTCTCTGATTCATATACAATGGATGTAAATTCATTATATTCAGTTTCTTCTAAAGATACTTGAATATCTGTAAAACTTCTATTGTTTTTAATCCAATCATTAAACAGTTTATTAGTTAATATAGCAAAACTCAGTCTATTCATATACTCACCAACTTGTAGTTATCTATTATAGTAAAATTTAATTATATTGTAAACACGATTTGTTGCTATTTTTTGCTATTTATGATAATTTATTAACATAGGAAGTGAAAAAATGAAGAAGTTTTTTACATTTGTATTAATAGTAGGTGTTCTTATAGGAGGATACTTTGGAATTAAAAAGTTTATCAATTATCAAACTGAGCAAAAAAGAATTGCTGAGATAAAAAAGGGTTGGTATGTTGAAGTTCAAATTAAGGAACTTAATGTTAGAAAAGATCATGATAAATATAGTGCTTCTTTAGGTAAGGTTAGTAAAGGTGATATATTTGCTGTTCAAGAGGTTTATACTGGTGGAGTAATGACTTGGTATAAGATTGAGTATCATGGTAAATATGCTGGAGAAACTGGTTGGATTGCAAACGATTCAAAACATACTTATTTAAAAGATGTTAATAGTCCAAAGGACGTGTATAAACCTATATTAAAATTTAATGATGCGATTTATTATGTAAATAGCATAGATGATATCAATTATGATCACTTAGAAGTTTGGGACGATAAACCAGATTATAAAATATCCCATGTAGTATATCATGAAGTTGATGAATATCAAGGAATAGACCAATATTGGATTCGTTATACAGTTACAGATGGTGCTGGTAATGAAACAAGTAAAACTCAAAAAATTGTGTTCACAGTTAAACCATCAGAAAATAAAGTTGTAGATTTTTCTAAATATCCAAGATAAAAATAAACACCTGTAGCATATAATGTTATAGGTGATTTTTTTATGTTAGTAAATTATACAACTAAAGAACTTGATTTGATGGCTAGACTTATGCGAGCTGAAGCTCTAAGTGATGGAGCGCTTGCAATGCTTATGGTTGGAAATGTAATCATTAATCGTGTTCTTGTTACATGCGATCTTTTTAAAAATATTAGGACTATTGAAGGAATAGTTTATCAATCCCCTGGAGGTTTCGTTGGATCAACTAGTTCTCTTTTTCAATCGTCTTCTACAACTAAAGAAAAAAATTTAGCTAAGAGATGTTTAAGAGGCGAATATTTTTATCCAGCGACTAATGCACTTTGGTTCTATGCACCAGGAAACAAAAGTTGTAAAAATGTTTGGTATGGCCAAGAACTTTCTGGTAGATATAAATCTCATTGTTTTTATGAACCTGATGCTGGAATGTGTAAAGAAATAAAATAAAAACGGAAAGTTAATCTTTCCATTTCCAATTCAAAACTTCATCTAGGTCTTGTCCAATCTCACGAATATAATCATAATGTTTCATCAACTCATCTTGACAGTATCTTTTTACATCTTCATTTTTATTTAATAACTCTAGTACTTCTATTACTAAATGAAATCTATCTATTTTATTTAAAACACGCATATCAAATGGAGTAGTAATTGCGCCCTCTTCTTCATAGCCATGAATTATAAACTTTTGTTTTCTATTATAAGTAAGCTCTCTTATAACATTTGGATATCCATGGAAATTAAAGATTACTGGAATTCCAATTGGGAACAACTTATTGAATTCTTCTTCTGGAAGTTCATCTAAAGTTTCTAGGAATACTACGTTAACTACTCTAACCTTAATATCAGTTTTTTCTTTTAAAATACTGGTTGCAGCTAATACTTCAAGAGTTGGTGTTTCTCCGGCACAAGCTAGGATTATATCAGGATTTTCATCACTAGCAAAGTCCCATATTCCAATTCCTTTTTCACAATGTTTTATTGTCTCTTCATAATTTAACCATTGAGGGCGATCATGCTTAGAAGCAATAATTGTGTTAATCATATTTTTACTTTTTAAGCACTTATCAACTGTATAAATAAGTGAATTTGTATCATATGGAAGATATATGTCTATTATATCTCTTTTTTTGTTTAAAACATGATTTATAAATCCTGGTTCTTGATGAGTATAACCATTATGATCTTGTTGCCATATGTGGCTAGTTTCAATTATGTTTAAAGATGATATAGGAGCTCTCCAAGGCAGTTCTTTAGTCATTTTAAGCCATTTTGCATGAATACCTATCATTGAATCAACTACTCTAATAAATGACTCATATGAATGAATTAGACCATGTCTACCTGTAAGTAAATATCCTTCTAAAGCACCTTCTGCAAAATGTTCTGATAAATATGAATCCAATACTCTACCATATGGACTAACGTGTTCATCTTTTTCTCCGATTGGCATTAACCATTGTCTATCTGTTGCTTCAAATACTTGATTCAAACGATTGCTCATAGCTTCATCTGGACCAAATATTCTAAAGTTATGATTCTGTTCATTAAGCTTAATTACGTCTCTTAAATAAGCACCTAAGTTATACATATCGCGGCTTACAATATCGCCATGATGAGCATCAAGCATATAGTTCTTTATATCCGGAGTTTTTAATTCTTTCAATAATAAGCCTCCATTACATATTGGGTTAGCACTCATTCTTCTATTTCCTTTTGGTAAAAATGATAGGATTTCTTCCTTGATTGAACCATCATCATTAAAAATATTTTCTGGATGGTAACTTTTTAACCATTCTTCAAGTTCTTGCAATTTGCTTTCATCAGTTATTTCGATTGGAACTTGATGTGCTTTAAAACTACCTTCTGTTTCTTTTGGACCTGTCCAACCTTTTTTTGTTCTTAGAATTATCATTGGCCACTTAGGATAAGTTATGTTCTCCTTAACTTTATATTCATCTTTTATTTTCTTTATTTTTGTGATGATTTCATCCATTGTTGTAGCCATTTTTTCTTGCATTTCGTCTATTGAGTTATTGTTATCCTCAACAAAATAAACATCCCATCCATATCCTTTAAATAAAGATGTAATTTCTTCAGTACTCATTCTTGATAAAACTGTTGGATTTGATATTTTATAACCGTTTAAATGCACGATTGGTAGAACAACACCATCTGTATTTGGATTAATAAATTTGTTTATATTCCATGATGTCGCAAGTGGACCAGTCTCAGCTTCTCCATCTCCTACAATTGAAACAGCGATTAAATCAGGATTATCTAAAACTGCTCCAAAGGCGTGTATAAGTGAATAACCAAGCTCGCCACCTTCATGAATACTTCCTGGAGTTTCTGGAGCAACATGACTAGATACTCCTCCTGGGAAAGAAAATTGCTTAAATAATTTTTGTAAACCAGCTTCATCTTTAGTTATTTTAGGATATATTTCAGTGTATGTTCCGTCTAAATAAGCATTGGTAACCGCTACTTGGCCTCCATGACCAGGACCTACAAAATATATCATATTTAAATCATATTTAGTTATTACACGATTTAAATGCGTAAAAATAAAATTGCTTCCTGGTATTGTTCCAAAATGACCAACAACTCTAGGTTTAACATCATCCATTGTTAATTTAGTTTTTAAAAGTGGATTTTTTAACAAATATAGTTGACCCACAGCTAAGTAATTTGTAGCATTAAAATAATTGTTTAATATATTTAATTCGTGATCAGTTAATGTCTTCATTTCTATCCCCTATCTTATTCTATTATGTATAAATTATAGCATAAAAAAATAAGATATAACATCTTATTTAGTAAAAAAGTATTCTTGGCTTTTAGCTTTTAAACTTAAATCAGCAAAGTCTTTTTTTATGTATTGATAATATGCTGCTGCTGCAATCATTGTAGCATTGTCAGTGCAATATTTCATAGGAGGAATAGTTAGTTCTACACCTTTTTCAGTAGTTAATTTTTCAATTTCTTGTCTTAGATATTTATTCGCACTTACTCCACCAGCAACAATCACTCTTTTTAAATCATATTTTTCTAAAGCTAAACGTGTCTTTCTAACGATTTGATCAACTGCTATTGTTTGAAATGAACAAGCTAAATCGTATTTTCTAACTTCATTACCACGCATTTTTTCATTATGATTTAAATTTATTACCGCGCTTTTTAAGCCACTAAAGGAAAAATCTAAAGAATCATTGTCCATTGGAATCGGTAAATTATAAGAACTGCTTCCCTTTTCAGCATATTTTTCAACATTTGGTCCACCAGGATATGGAAGGTCTAAAACTCGAGCAACTTTGTCAAAACACTCACCTATAGCATCATCCAAAGTTGTACCAATTACTTCAAATTCATAGTCGTCCTTCATAATAATTAGTTCAGTGTGTCCTCCACTTACAACAATTCCTAGTAGAGGAAAAGTTAATCTTTTAACTAAGTTATTTGCATAAATATGTCCAGCAATATGATGAGTCGCGATTAATGGCTTATTATAAACAAGTGACAATACTTTAGCAGCTTCAACTCCTACAAGTAAGCTTCCTAACAATCCAGGAGCATAAGTTACAGCTATTGCATCAACATCATCTACAGTTAAATTCGTCTTAGAAAGTAAATCCTCTAAAACTAAAGTTATAGCTTCAGTGTGCATTCTAGAAGCAATTTCTGGCACTACTCCGCCATATAAAGCATGTGTATCCATTTGGGTAAATACTGTAGTAGCTATTTCTTCTACTCCATTTTTTACAATTGACATGCTTGTTTCATCACAGCTTGATTCTATTCCTAATATATAAACATCTTTCATCTATATACTTCCTTTACTATTTTTATATTGCATAACATATGCATCATCATTTTCGTAATATTTTTTTCTTGTGTTGATAACTTCAAAACCATTTTTTTGGTACATTTTAATCGCCACATCATTTTTACTTCGAACCTCTAAAGTAATTGTTTCATAATCATAGTTTCCTTTTACATAATCTATAAGTTGAGTTGCAATTCCATGACGTTTAAAGTTTTCATCAACCGCGATTGTATAAATATCAATATTTCCTACATTATTTGCAAATTCAATAAATCCTACCACTTTGTCATTTTCTTCATATACTAATAAATTTAACCAGTCGTATAGTTCGATTTTATCTATATCATATTCATTCACAAAATTTAGTTTTATTTGATTTCCAATATAATCAATTGTTTTTAAATCACTAATTTTATAAGTTCTTATCATTTTAAAGCCTCAATAACTTTAACATATATAGGATTAACAACATGAGCAAGGGTTGGCTCAATATTTTCAAAGTGTTCAATTATTTTGTTGAAATCTATGTTGTTTTCAACAATTTTATTTATATTATTTTCCTTAATATATTCTTCTAATTCAGCTTTTGATTTATAAAATAATTTGCCTATTAGTTTATTATTTTCAAATACTCCACCATATGATCCTTTAACATCAGGAATTAACACCAATTTTTTATCTGGATCATTATCAGATATTCCATACATTGTGATTGAATCTATGCTTTTTATTGGAACATTTAAAGTATATGCCAACATTTTAGCAATTGTAACTCCAATTCTTACACCAGTAAATGATCCAGGTCCATTAACCACCAATATCTCTTTTATATCATGGACACCGATATTATTTCTTTTTATTATTTCATCAATTATTGGCATCGTGTAATCAGAATGATTTCTTAATGATTCTTTTATCTCTTTATCTTTTAGTTTTTTATCTTTATACAATGCTATAACCAAATCTAAATCATGAGTATCTATAAATAATGAATACATATCATCACTTCCGATTGTTATTATAACAAAAAATGAGAAAAAAAAATACCATAAGCAGGTATTTATAGTACATAATTAACTAAATCTTCGTATTTTTGTCCATATGGTTTTAACACTAATACACGAGTATTTTCATCAATTACTTTAAATTTAATTTCTAATCTTTCATCTGGTAATTTATCTTCAATAAGCTCAGCCCATTCAATTATAGTTACTCCATCACCTTTAAAATAATCATTAAATGCAATAGTTTCATCAGTATCCTCTATACGATAAACATCCATATGATTTAACTTCATTTCTCCACTTTCATATTCTTTTACAATATTGAAAGTTGGACTAGTTATATTCTCTGTAATACCTAATGATTTAGCAAAACCTTTAACAAAAACTGTTTTTCCACTTCCAAGTTCGCCATCTAAACAGATTATCATTCCTGGAAACTTTTCTGATTCAATATTTTCAGCTAATTCCATAGTATCGATTTCATTTCTTGATGTATATTTATAATCCATTCTTATCACCTAATTCATTATAACAACAAAGAAATATTTATATCAATACCTATTTATGCATTTTATAATTAATTTACAATAGTTGGAGCTAAATAGGAAAATAAGGGTATATTTCTAAGAATTCCAAAGCCAATAACAATTATTAATAAGATAATATAAGCATTTTCTGGAAGTTTTATATGAGTTTTAACCATTCTATATTTTAAACAATCTACTAGAAAGTATAGGATACTTAATATAAGTAAAATAAAAACTAGAGAATTATATCTAAACGCTTGATAAATATTGAGTTTAAATAGACTTATGAACATTCGAGTTATACCACATCCTGGGCAAAAAAGGCCAGTGACTTTATGAAAAATGCATGGTATACCATTTTTCGTGACTATGTAGGTTAATCCATAAATTATAAGAATAGCAAACGTAACCGTTAAATACCCTTTATTTAATATTTTTTTTAGCATAATACCTCCATAAAAAAAGAACTACTAATATTATAATAGTTCAAAGCAATTAAAACAATCTTAATTTTTAGAAGCATATTTATTTAAGTCAGATTGTAATAATATCATATTAATAAATGATAAACCAAACAATGAAAGTAATAGATATAGAACAGCACTCGATGAAGATGCTTTTTGACTCTCAGCATTAGCTTTTTCCATCAATTCACCTTGTTTATACCACCAATAAAATCCATATATTCCACATGTAATTATTGATAGTAATACTACAGTTCCTCCACTTCTTTTTTCAGGATTGTTTGATACAATATCAACATCTTGTGTAGATTCTACCATATAGATTAAATAATATATTCCACATGTTACAAAATAAAGAATAATTGATACTGCAATATTTTTTTCTTTTACCATATAAAAACTCCTCTCTATAAATATAATACCATCTTATAAAATTATATCAATAAAAAGTTGCAATTTAACGCAAAAAAAAATAGTTTGCAACTCCCTATTTTCGCTTACACTATCGTCGGCGTATTAGTGCTTAACTTCTCTGTTCGGTATGGGAAGAGGTGTGTCCACTAAGCTATCGTCACAAACATATTTTTAACAAATTTATATGATTTTGTTCTTTAAAAACAAGATAATGACTCATCAATTATAATTTATATGATTAAATCCTCGAACTATTAGTACTAGTCAGCTCAACGTATCGCTACGCTTCCACCTCTAGCCTATCAACGTTGTAGTCTTCAACGGTTCTTACTATATACATATGGGAAAACTCATCTTGAAGTGGGCTTCCCGCTTAGATGCTTTCAGCGGTTATCCCTTCCCGACATAGCTACTCTGCACTGCAACTGGCGTTACAACAGATACACCATTGGTCAGTCCATTCCGGTCCTCTCGTACTAGGAACAGCTCTCCTCAATTTTCCTACGCCCACAGCGGATAGGGACCGAACTGTCTCACGACGTTCTGAACCCAGCTCGCGTGCCACTTTAATAGGCGAACAGCCTAACCCTTGGAAGCGAATCCACCTCCAGGATGTGACGAGCCGACATCGAGGTGCCAAACACCACCGTCTATGTGAACTATTGGGTGGTATCAGC
>CAKOKD010000011.1 GCA_934090935.1 uncultured Bacilli bacterium | reverse complement strand
TTCATCTCCTTTATTAAATTATACCAAAGAAAAAGTAAACACATCTTTTTTGTGTCTACTTTTATCTTACAAGTTCACCTTTAAGTGGATTTCTTTTTATTTTATTAAAATCATGTGATTACTGCTTTAGCATGCCACCAGCAGGTATTTCATATGCATCAGAAACTTCATCACCAAATTCACTTGATGCTTTCACTTTTTTAAAATAAGCAATTGTTCCACTATCCAAATAGTCAGGCCACTTACTTTCGTCAATATGTATAAACAATTGAAATAATTCACGTTCATTTAAACTGTTAAGGTCTAGTCCAGAAGAAATTGCTATATCAATTAATTTTAGCAATTCATCCGAATTTGTTATTTTAACAAATAATAAAAAGTCCGGATGTTCAGAAACATAACTTGCCATAAGATCATAATTGGTAGATATCTTATTTCCTGGTTTATTTAAAGCAAATTTATTTATCATATATCCAGAAGATATCGCAAGTCTACACAATTCATCATATTTATTTTTATCCTCCACCTTGCAATCTTCGATTAAACTAGGATGTAAAGGAATTGCTTTTTTCATAATATCATAACTATAATTATAAGGAAATTTTATAGTGTTTGGAAAAAAGCCAGCATCTACAGCTATTTTACAAATTTCATCATAATATTTACAAGGCTTATAATTAAGAGATTCATCATAATACTTATCAAACAATTCGACTTTTTCTAAATAGCTTGGATAAGTTTTAACCATAAGTTTTGCTGTTTCATATCCATAACCAAATATTCTATCATTAAATTTTGGAACGTATCCACATTTAATAGCAAATAAACCTAATTCATCGATTTCTTCTCTTGATAAATTTGTACTTATGGAATTTATATATTCTGGATTATCGGATATAATTTTCTTCATTACTTCAACATTTCTTGCAAATAAATTAATAATATCTTTTGTTTGATATCCTTTATCAATTAAATAGTTATAAAATTTGATACTGTAATTATTATATAACCATTTATTATCAAGTGGTAAACCATTATCCAGCTGATATATTATTGCCGTTTCAGTAGATAATAACCTATTTTCTTTTTTACTTCTTCTATAATGACTTACAATTGTATCATTAAAACCATTTTCAATAGCAATTTTTAATAGTTCTTCCTTATTTTCAGTTTCTTCTTCAATTTCATTTATTAGCTTTGGATCTTTTTGTATTAAAATTTTCATAATATCAAAACTATCAATTAGTCTAGGATTATCCTCTATATCTTTTAATGTCGGTATATAACCATTGCTAACAGCTAAACGGACTAAGTCAAAAAAATCTTCTTGCGAAAGTTCTAAATAATAAAAAACATCTAAAGGTCTAGTTTCAACATATTTTACTGCTTCTGGATTTCTAAGTATTGCTGCCTCCATTAATTTTGGGCTTGATTTAATATGTTGACTAGTTTGTATATCACTTATACTAGGTATATATCCTTCACTTAAAGCAAGTTCATCAATTTGTTTTCTTGATTCAGTTTCAGATATTTGGCAGAACTTAATCAGTTTTGGATTTCTTTTAACAATCTTAGAAAAAAGATAAAAGTCTCCAACTATTGAACGAAAATTTAGAATTTCTTGTGGAATATATCCTTGATCAAGTGCTTCACTCCAAAATTGTGAAAAATTTTTACCCTTTAATTTTAAAAGTAATTCTGGTTTTTCTTTTATGACTTTTTGTTGAGCTTTTTTATTATTAAGAAAGACTTCACTATTAATAACTTCTGGTGTAAGTTCAATAATATCAAGTATTCTATCAACTAAATTAGGTTTACTCAATAGCTTTGTAAATAGTAAAAATGTTGTTGATGGAATATATCCCCAATCTAAAGCTCTCGTAAAAAATTTCTCATTCTTAAAAATATCCATAAAGTCAAAACTTTCCATCATTTCATCAGTTGGTACAAACCCATTATCGAGCAATTTTTCCATAATATCATTTTTACAAAAATATAAACTATATTTAAAAACATATTCATTTGAAGGTTTGTAACCATTATCTAAAGCCATTAGTATTATTTTCTCAATTCCTTTAACTCTTTTTTCTATAAGAGTTTCAACAATTTTAGGATTAGCTTTTATAGCAATTTCATTAAAATAACTAGCTCTATGATAAAACGAATTATTCATTTCGACTAAAAACTCTGGATCATCTAAAACTTCTTGTTTGATTCTATCGATAATTTTATCAACATATTTTTGATTAGATAAACAGAATTTTGTATCTTTATCCTTATAAATTACTGCTATATAATTTTTTTCATCTATTAATTTAATTATTCGATTGTATTCTCTTTTATCTTTTCCAGTAATACTATTAAACAACTTATTATTCATCTTAAACCTCCTTCGGATTTTTTAGTTTTAATAATTAATAGAAACTTTTACTTCTACTTTATATAAGTATATCATGCATTTTCTGAATTGTTTTAACTTTTCTGTGACATTACTTTATAATTACACAAAAAATTGTCAAGTTGCTTTGAAATATTTATCCTATATAACTAGTCAAAAAAATGAAACTACAGTATTAAAGAATTTAATTAATAATACAACTAGGTATTTTATTCATTAATTCTTTTCTTTTTTATTAGCATGTAACATTTATAAAATAATGTCATGCCTAAAGTACATAATATTAAATCATCTATATCTAAAACTCCAACTTTAAAAATGAATTGTAGGTTATAAATAATGTTAATATGGCAAGCGCATAATAATCAATATAGTTTTTTTTCATAGATTTTCCTTCTTTCTAAGATTATATTATTGTAATTATAAAAAGAAGTCACCCTATGAATCGTAGGATAATGAATATGAAATATTTTTGATACAAATATTGTCATAAAAAAAACTGAAATTACAAGAATATTTCAGTCAAAAAGAATATTTTTTATTTTCCATTTTTATCTTTATTTAGATAAACACTTCCTAAGCACAAAAAAGTTGAGCCTAAACATATATGGACGATACCCATACTATTATTTTTGTTTATAAAATCAAATATTGATGCAATATAAAAACTTATTGAACAAAGGTAATATAGGATAGATGCTACTTTGGTAGTCTTATCATTTTTATTTTTCATATCAAATCTCCTTTATAAATTCTTATCTATTATTTCCTTTTATCATTATATCACATATATTTTGAATTAAAATCTCCGTTTTTTTGTTTTGTAAGTATAGCTCCTTTTTTCTTTGCCCATTTGTATGGACTTCCTACTCCTCCATTTTTTGAATTATCGTATCCACATTTATCTTCAAATCCATATAGGTATGCCATATCATTACTATACTTAATCATTCCGTTTTCTTTTAAATATGCAAATAAATCTCCGTTTATATGATATTTTGCTATTAATTGAGAAGGTCCATAATGATATGATGGAACATCATAAATATAATAACGATTTTCTTTATTCCATAAACGGAATCTTGGTTTTAACTCAATTTTTACAAAGGTATCGATATTTAAAGTTGGACAACTCATTGTATTATCGTCATATGCAATAAATTCAATAATTTTTGAATCAAATGATATTGCATAAAATCTTCCTATTTCTTTTTTTTCCATTTTTTTCAAACCTTTCTTTTAGTGCGAATTACCAGTATAAATATAAAAAAGCACGGTAAACCACTATTTCGTGACTCCGTACTTTAAAAGTTCGTGTAGGCATATGCCCGAGATAGCTCACAAATACCTCACTTGTTTGAATAGTATACACAAAAGAGTCTATGTTGTCAAATTTCTACCTTTTTGTTAATTGAAAATCTTTTACTTAAGACTCATTAATCATCATAACTTGGTTTAGCACATTGTTTTAAATCCACACCAATTGAATCTATAAATTCAGTTAAATATCTATTGTTTCTATCTGTAATAAATTTATGTCCTTTTCCGGAATAAATTACATATTCCAATGTAGAGTCATCATTGTATTGATAGTTGTTAGCATCAACACTATGTCTTACTATCTCCATGATATCAAATTCATAATTTCCTTCAATAGAAGAAGTATATTGTAAAATTGAAGTACAAACTTGGTCCTTTTTACAAGATCTATACTCAGTATTTAAAGAATATTTATTATTTTTTAATATATTTAACTTTACAGGAACATTGCATTTATTATTCCTATATTCAATCGAAAATATTAAATTGTTGTATTCTAAATCTTCCATTGTTAGTTTAGCCATATCTAAACTTAAGTAATTATAATATATGTTTTTCTTGTTTTCCACTTCATTAGAAAGTTTGTTGATATTTTTTTCTTTATCAAAATTAAGAACTTGGTATCTTATTATGCCTGGAAACATTTCTTTTATTGAAGATACGTATTCATTTCCATCCTTTGGATAAACTATAGTTTGTAAATTATTGTCTTTAAATACCGCTTTTAAAGGCATTGAACTTCCAGAAGATACTGCTAATGCTCCACCATATTCATCATCTTCTATGTAAAAACTTTTATCAAATAGCCACATATATACATATTTATAATTATTGTTCTTTTCTATTCCAAATCCATGATAACTATAGAAGACATTGAAATCTTTATATTTTGAATCAGGATTTTCGGCAAATTCTTTTTCTTTAATGAAATTTAAAGTCTCTTCATATAAGTAATCAGAGTCATTAACTAAGTTAATCTTTAATTTTAGATTATAAAATACTGTTAAAATTAAGGTTATAAATAAGATAGTTGCCAATATAGTTAGTATCTTTTTTGTTTTCTTTTTTGATACTATAGTTTTATTTTCATTGGATGTCTGTTTAAGATTTTTTTCACCATTGATTAATTCTTCAATACTTACATTCAATTCATCACATATTTTTTTATATAATGAAACATCGGGAAAGTTTAAACCTCTTTCCCATTTGCTTACCGCATTTATGCTTACGCCTATCTTTTCAGCGAGTTCGCCTTGAGTCATATTCTTTTCTTTTCTTAATTTAGCGATAAATTTACCAATTTTATCCTGATTCATTTTCTCACTTCCTAAAGATATATTATCAATTATATTGAAATATTAACACACACCGATGGTTTAATTTGTCAATTATTATTGACTATACTATTAATAACTAATTTTCGATTTCATATAATTTTTTATATTCTATACATTTTTTTATTAATTCTTTATGAGTTCCGTTATCACTTATGTGATGATCATCTAAAACAAAAATGCAATCCGCATCGATTATTGTGCTTAATCTATGAGCAACAATTATAACAGTATGATCTTTAGATAAATCTTTAATTATGTTTTTGATTTTTTCTTGATTTTCATTATCTAAAGAACTTGTTGCTTCGTCAAATAATATTATTTTTGATTCTCTTATCAATGCTCGTGCAATCGCTAATCTTTGCTTTTGACCACCACTTAATACTACTCCGTTTTCTCCTACTAAAGTGTCATAACCATCCTGCAATTCCATAATAACATCATGTAATTGACATGATTTACAAACGTTTTCTATCTCTTCATCTGTAGCGGTTTTATTTGCTAACCTAATATTATCCCTTATTGAAAGATTGAAAATATAAGGAGATTGAGATACAACAGATATATTTTTTCTTAGAGTTTCCTCGGATAGATCATTTATGTTATAGCCATCTATCAATATCTCTCCAGATGTTACTTTATAGTTTTTACTTATAAGTTTTAATATCGTAGACTTTCCTTCACCACTTCTACCGACTATGGCAATCATCTTATTACAATCTATTTTAAAATTAAGATTTGAAAATAAGTCATTAGAATCATATTTAAAACTTACATTTTTAAATTCAATTGAACCTTTTAAATTATCTACTTCTAAGTTTCCAAATTCTTCCTTAGAAAATGACTTATAACTTATGATATTGAAAACTCTTTCTGCAGATACTTTTCCATCAGCCAATTTTTCTCGAATTTCGGAGATAAAATCTATCAAATTCAATACTTTATTTTTATAAAGAATTATGATTAAAAATGAACTGATTTCTAATTTATTTATCGTAATAAAATAAACTGATAATAATATAAATAGGAAATCCAATATATGTTGAAAGGCTTGAATCCATCTAGTCCATGTTCTTCTTGTATGTATGGTTTTTATTTCAGCTTTTATAGTTTCTTTTTGTTTTTCATTCATATTTTTTAACATTACAGACTTTAAATTAAGGTTTTTGATCTCTCTAATTCCTCTTATCAAATCGGTATATAATCCAACCATTTTTTCATCTTTTTCTTTATAATCCTTTTTTGTTCTTTTATAATAAAACAATTTTCTAGAGGTCAAAAGATATGAAATTATTACATTTAAAACAAGATATAAACCTAAATAGAAGTTAAGAAAAAATACATAAATTATAAAGCTGACATTTAGTATTACTCCAGATAGATCATCTGTTACATAATCATACAATTCAGATAATTCTGTTGTATCCTTATTCAATCTGGATATGAAAATTCCTGAATTAGTATTATCAAAGTTTTTAACCTCAAAGCTGGTTAAACTATTTAACATATCACTTTTTAAATCTAAATTTACTTTTCCGTTTAATTTTAAAATTACTCTTGACCATAAATTAATAACAATTTCTATTACAATTTTTAGTATAACAAGATATATAGAAAATTTTAATATTTTATTTTTATTGAAATCTCCAAAATAACTCAATATTTTACCTTCGTATATCGGTGATAACAATGATAAACCGGCAAAACTAAGGTTTAAAATGATTACTAATATGCATAGAATTTTATGTCTTTTATAATAACTAAGCAATATTTTTAGATTACTATTTTTCTTTTTCATGATTTTTACTCCTCAACTAAATACGTTAAAAATTATACTATATTTTTTTTGTTTTTTCCATGATATAAGCAATTTTAATGATTGATTATTTACCCGTAGCTCTTTTTATATTAAACCTCTTAATATTTCCGTAACATATCTCATATTTTGTTCCGTTGACATGATAGTTATCAACAAGTTTTTTTCTTTATTCAAAATGATGTATTGTCCATTTGATCCATCTCTAAAAATATAACCATCTCTTGATATAAAAGTGAAATAACCTGCTCCTATCTTTGGTAATACTCTTTCTGGTTTATAAAGCGATGGGGTTTTTATTTTGATTGAGCACATCTCTTTTATCCAAAGGCTTGGAACAACTTGGATACCATTATATTTACCATCATTAAGCAATAATTCACCTATTTTATGAAAATCTGAATGTTTTAAATATAATCCCGTAGCTCCTGGGCAATATTTTCCGTAGTTATCCCATCTATATTCATAAATTCCTAATTTTTTAAATATATTTTCATCAATAAAATCCTTTAAATTTTCATTAAACGCTTCTGAAAAAAAGACAGATAAAATGAAAGGCTCAACGTTGTTGTATGCATAACGTTTTCCCACTTCATATGGAATATCATAGTTTAAAGCATAGTCTAAAAGATGAAATTTATCAATATCTTCTATATATTTTTCCGACATCATCTGAGATTCATAACCAGTAGTATGGGTAAGCAAATCTTTAATTGTCCATTTTTTTATTTTATCGAGATTATTCACGTTTGTAACATTTATCACATCTTTGATTGTTGGATAGACTTTAGTGTCTATTGATAATATCTTTCCCCCCCCCGGAAATTGCAAGACCTTTATCGATTGCTATTCCGATTGCAAAAGCAACCAGTATTTTGGCGCAGCTCCTTACTTCATGAAGAAATTCATCCTTGTAAAAGCGTTTTTCTATATTTCCATTTTGTTCAAGAAATACGCTATCAAGGTTTAGACTTACATGTTTTTTCTTAATTATATCTTTATTTTTAGTTATATCCTCTATATTAAACAAATAATATGCTCCTTTCAAAAGATTTTAAAATATCAATAAAATTATATCATAATAGTTTATATTTAGAAAACTGGAAAACTTTTTCATTAAAAAATGTTCAGGGTTAATCCTCTGAACGTCCTAAAGTTAATCTAACTGGTTTTTCTCCATCAGCATCAAACTGTTGATCAAATAGACTTAAATAGTATGCTTTTTCTTCTTCATCAAGAGTGCTTAAGTATTCATCTCCAATAACGGATTCCAAATAATCCTTCATTTCTTTTGAATTTACATAATCCCAAGTATGACTGCATCCATCTATAAACAATGTCAAAGATGCACCTCGTTTTTGAAGCAATTTAACCAACTCCAAGTTATCTTTTAAAATAGCATATTGAACTAAAGTGCCAGTAAAACTTATTCTACCATATTCTTTTTCTTCGATTTTGCATCTCTTAAAACGATTTATATCATATATCGGTTTTCCTTCATCATCTACTCCAATGACATCTGATACTTGAGCTATGTAATCTTCTATATAAAGATCAATATTCGCTCCTTCAACAAAACTATTTAGATTATAGTTAGGTAAGGCTTCTAACATATCCGCTAATTTATCATCGCCAAATTTTTTTAAACCTATGATGATAATTAATAATAAATAACCATCCAAATTATCATAAACTGTATAATATTTTTCTTTAGCATATTCTAAATACCTTTCTGGATTGAATTTATTTTTTATGCTGAGTTCATAAAACTCCTTAAGACTAACTATTTTATTATTAAATTCTTTTAATCTTGTTATAAATTCAGCAAAGGTAAGTTTTCCATATTCTGTAAGGTTTTCAAGATCATTAAACTCCTCTTCTATATTTAAAACTTGTATCTCATTATTTCTATCCAGTTTTGTATATAAATATTCTTTAGTTTTATCCAAATCTATTATTTTATCCAATCCTAAGTGTTCTTTTGGATAAATAGAATCAAATATCTTTTTTAACATCTTATCGCTTAGATGAAAACCTTTATCAAGCAAAGCATCAAATAAATCCTTGTGATGTTCATATACGCATTCTAAATATATCATATCTCCATATTCACTGAAAGCTTCCATTCTTCCTTCCAAAACAGTTTTAATGTCTTCATTGCATACATCAGCTTTTTCCATTTTGGATATTAAAATACCTACAGCTTTTTCTAAATTGGTTCTTACCTTTACTTTGTGTTTTCTATCAGCAAAAGAAAATTCATTTCTTGTATTAAATTTTTGCATAGCATAATAAAGAGCTGTCTTATTATTATTATCACGAATAGAAACGTCTGCATTTTTAACTAGATATTTAAATAATTCCATTTCAATATCAGATATATCACTTTTATCACTTAATAGATGAAATAATATGGATTTATTATCGTCATCCCTTTGGTTTATATCGTATCCAAGCTTTAATAAAACATTCAATGAAGTTAAATTTTTACAATATGGTACAAGACAAATATCTTTTCTTTTTTCTATAGGAATTCTTTTTAATAGTTCTTCGTTAAAAGCATCACTGAAGAATACTTTTGAAGGTTTAACTATATTTTCTACATAATAGTCAAGCAGTTTTGAATAAGCATCATATTTATTATTTAACGATTTAACAAAGTCTAGAAAAGGAATAATAAATCTTTCATCTTGATCTCGATGAAAAGCAAAATAGATATCAAACAAGTAAGATATGTTAATCGATTTACGTTCATCAACAAATCCAGAATATTTTTTAAAAAGCGTTAAATCTCTTACCATAAGCGTATAAGCTATTAAATAGTTATAGTTTATAATTTCTAAATTATCCATATTGTCAAAAATGAAATCAACTATTTTTGATCTGATTTTTAAACTTTCAGGAATATTATAGATGTCAAATGAATATTCATTGTTGCATAAGCAAACTTTCATAATATTATAACAATAATATTTTTTACATTCAAATTTAGTAGCGAACTCAAGTATTGAAGCAAGTCTTGTTTTATTGTCATGTATTCCATTTTCATTTATAAACTTCACCATTTTATAATCATTATTAGAAATTGCTACCTCAATTGGAGAATACTCACTAGGTATTATTGAATTGATTAAATGTTCCTTCTTTGCTCCATGAGACAAAAACAATTTTACTATATCTATTTTACCGGTTGCTGCTGCCTCTTTTAAATAAAAATCTACGTCAATATAATCAATATATTTTTTTATTAATCTTATATCTTTAGAATCAATTATAAATATACTTAAATCTTTTAACATATTTTCTGGTAAATATTTTAAAACAACTCTTATAAATGAACTTTTATCCTTATCTTTGCATTCTCTTTTAATCGTGGCAAGAACTTTTAAATATCTATTGTTTTTTGCACTTTCATCTATACAATTTTTCATGTGTATTTCTTTCATAAAAAGTCTACCATTTTGATATGTTTTCATCAAAGCGGAAAATCCATTTAACATGCCAAATTTTATCAAATATTCATAATCACTTAACTCAATTAAAGTACCATCTTCATTTATAAATTGTAAGAAATGATCATATTTATCGTATCCAAAAAATATCAATAATCGTATCATTTCATTTACCGACCAAATACTACTTTTTATTATATCTTCAAAACTTAAGGAAATATCACTTCCATGAGTTTTAGCATCAATTTGAACTTTTTCAATTTTATCAAGATCATGAGGATATTCTTTTAATAGTTGAGTGAATATCTTTCTATAATCAATTTTTTTCATCAATCAAAACGCCCCACTAACTATAAAATATTATAATATACTTACTTGGATTAAACAATATATTCTTATACATCAAATTTCTTTTGAATATAGGTTACTGCTCATTTAAATATTCTTTTAAAAAGTCAATTACTCCTAAATATTTATATTTGGAAGACTTATATTCGTACATCTTAAAAGTGCATTCATTATTAATAAATGATATTCAATATGATCTACTTCATCAATATCATCAATAAGCTTCTGTTTATCATTATAATTTTTGATGAATTCGCTCGTTTTATCCGTCGTTTTTAAATATCTATATCCTTTGCCGTTACTACATATTTCAATATATTTAAATGTTTCATCAAATAGATCAATTATACTTGATACAATGCTTTTAGAAATCAACAGATTATGGATAAATACGCCTTTATCCACATCATATATTTTAGATCCATTATCAGGAATAATATAATTAACACAAGGAATGTTGTTTAATCTATCATATGCGGATAGAATTGTTCTTCCAGTTGCAATTGCAGTTATATATCCTTTATCCTTTAACTTTATTTATATATTTTTAAAAGAAATAAATGCCAACTTAAAGTAAAGAACCTGAAGTTTTTTCATGATGCTAAAAAACATGTTTAAAAGTTTAATGTTATTAACAAAAATCATATATTCCATTTAGGTGGATACATGTAATTGATTCTTTCAGATTTCGGTTTATAATGTTTTTTTATCTTTACTCGATTTGATTTTAAAGAAGGCACTTTTACTCTTAAATATTTATCAAGTTCACAAAAGATGTTTTGACAATCTATTAATTCTAAAGGTCTATTACCTATTCTCTTAAAATCTAGATTAAGTCTTTTAAACTCTTCAGCTTGATGATTATACATATAAAAAATTATGTCCTCATAGGTCATATTCCCAATTGATTCAAAACACTTGTTGATTCCTCTAATTGAACCTGGACCTGGTACTGTAAACTCGGATTCTGTAAAGGAAGTAATATTGCTATAATTGATATCCGTTATGAGTTGATATGCTAAAAATGAACCGATTAAGGGATAACTTTTTAAAATATCAAAAGCTTCTTTCATAGTTTTGCACTTAAGAATTTTATCTTGCATTCTATCGATTATAAACATTTTATTTAGTAAAGCTAAATGATTATCATGTTTTTTATCATACCCAAAAGCTTTATTTGCACAGCTTATATAAGCATCATTATAGATTTTTATTCCATTATCATGTGCAGTTGTTAAAACCTTTGAATAAGCAAGTTGATCAAAAGTTTTAAGCTTTATATCTCCAAAATGGTTGTTTAAAAGTTCCCATGTCGATTCTAAATTAAAAATTTTAAATAAAACTATTCTAAATAGCATATCTTCATCGGTATAAGTTTTTCCATTATATATTATATTTTTTAGTAAATATTGGCTTACTCTGTCATTGACGCGATAGGAATTACAAAATTTATATTCCTTTAAAATTGGATCATCAGTCCACGGATATGGTTTGCCTTCCAATTTCTTTAAGAAAATGTTTTGTCTTTCATATGCAAAATACCAATATAAATCGTATATCTCTTGTCTTTTTTTCATATTACCTCCAGTGAATTTTTAAATTCATGATTGTTTTAGATTATTATACTATAAATAATTAATAATTTAAAAAGAAGATATAAATTTAAATATCCTCTTTAGTATTCCGTAATAAATGTTGATTCCTTTTTAGATCTGTTTGCAAAAATGAACTAAAGTAATTGTATAAAATAGGATGAAGTTGTAATCCATAAAAAGTTTCAGCTAGTTCTATGCATTCGTCTATATTTTCAATTCGTTCTCGACTTATATCTATTGCATTATAGAGCTCATAATATTGGCTTTTTTCCATGACCAAATTAGAATTAAAATCAAGTACATAATTATCTACTTCAACCCACGAATGAAATAAATAATCAACATCGTTTGCTTTTCTTTTTCCACCAACAACAAATACATCATCTATATTATGATATTTTAACAAAAATGCAAGTTTTATAGAGTTTTCTTGACATCCAAAATATCTTTTATCTGATAATAAAATTCGTTTGATTTTTCTCTCTTTTATGTAATCAGATAATAAATTAAATGAGTATTCCTCTAATCTATAGGCTTTATTATCAAAATCATATGTAATACCTTCATTTAACTCTTTTCCATTTAAAGTAAAGTTATCTATAGTATCATATAATTTTCTTTTACTATTGTAAAAATCGATTGCTTGAAAAAACATACAGTCAAGTTCATCACCAATAATAGCAAAATTGTTTAAATTTAATCCATATGAAGTATATAAGGTATTTATTCTGGCTTTACTTTTTAGTTCTTTTATGAATAGCTCAGAACAAATTAAGGCATTCAAAAGATAATCATTTTGATCAAGCTTATTTAGCATACGTATGATAAAATACACATCTGACTTGGATGTTTTACTTACCTTTTTTACATCAAATACTTTAAAATATATTTCTTCATCCATGATTAAGTTTAGACCATAATCATATATTTCATTTCTGGACTCGATTACTGCATAATAGCTTCTTTCTTTTGACCAACATATTATAAGAACTGAATTTGCAATATCAAGAGAAAATAGATTTTTAATAGTTCTTGTGAAGGAAAATTCTTTTCTTTTGTTGGTTTTAAGCGTATCTCGATCAAAATCAGTAATATTAAGTGAATCAAATGTCCTAAAATTAAATACTGGTACTTCACCCTTTTTTAGCAAATACGTTCCATTTTCAACACAAACTTTAAAGTCAAAAAAATTTTCATGATTCAGTGTAAATAAATCTACAAATTTCATTAAATCATTACTGGTTTCATCGATAGTTAGAGTTTTAAGATTGTTGATGCATACGTTTTCCATAAATTACCCCCATTAGTTTTGTATTTTAACATATGGGAAGTAAATTTTCAAATAATTATTTTATAAGGAAACAAGAAAAATTTGATTTCCATGTTGCTTTATTAAATTAACTAAATCTGTTACTTTTAGCCATATAGTTGCTGTGTTCTCGTTAGGATGCACTCCAATGATGCCATTATCTGATAAAAAGAATTCATCTAAGTATAAAGTAACTTTTAATTCATTATCATTAAATATTCCTAAAGGACTTACGGATCCAGGAACAAGATTTAAAATTCTCATCAAATCTTCGGATGATGCAAAACTTAAGTTGCGAGTATTAAAGTCTTTTCTAAATTGTTTTAAATCAACTCTTTTATCTCCTTTAACTGTTATTAAATAGTAATTTTGTTTTTTATCATCTCTTAGAAATATATTTTTTGCATCACGATCCTTATATTTCAAATTTAAATTATTTAGATCTTCCATATTGAATACAGCTTCATGATCTTCTAATTCAAACCAAATGTTTTTTTCTTTTAAAATATTAAGTATCTCTTCCTTATTCATATTTTCACCTTTTTTAATATAACACGTATAATCTTAAACATAAAGATTTCAAGTTAAAAAAATATGTTATAAAAAAACTGATTACTTTATGGTGTCAGTTATTTATAAAATCTAATTCATCGTCAAATATTAATTTCAAATATTTATCATCAACATAAATTTTAGTTTTTATTTTGTTATCATTATTTTTTAAATTTATCGTTATAGGTGACTCTATTTCACTAGCAACAAATTGCTTTGTATCAAATATTTCTAAGACAATATTTTCACCAACTGATTCAAAGAAATTTCCTATATATTCTCTGTTAAAAAGTAAATCAGTGTTTTTTTCAACAAAACCAAATCTAAGAGTAAAATAACCTTCAATATTGTCAATCAAAAAATTTACTATAATTAAAAGTGAAAATCCACTTTTGGAGTTCTCTTCTGATTTCTCTATTCTTATTCGCTTTTTAGTTATTTTATCTACTTCTCTATTATTTATTATTAACATAAGTTTTCTATCCAATCATCTAATTCTTCTTTAGGAGTATTTAATACATCTGTATAGCTTTTGAATTCAATATTCATTCCATTTTCAATTTTGAAGTTTGGACATAACTTGTGAATTTCTTCAAAAGTTTTACCTAACCAACCAGCATTTGTAGAATAAGCAATTATATTATTTTGATGAAGTTGATATTTTGTTAAAAAGCTTCTAATTGCAGGTACTGGTCTATACCACCAAGTAGGTGTTCCAATTATAATTCTTTCATATTTATCTAAATCAATATCAACGCTTTCTATTTCAGGTAAGTAATTACTGTCTTCTTGGTTATTTGGATCATTTACAACTGAATCATAGTTACTTGAATAAGGTTTGGTAGTTTTAATTTCTAATATATCACAGTTTATTTTATTTTTTATCATTTCAGCTATTTTTTTAGTATGTCCTGTATAAGAAAAATATATGAGTAAAGTTTTATTCATAATTATCACTCTTTCTATATTGTTATCATTTATTTTTGATTCTATTTCTACTATTATTAATTTGTCATATCGTAGTAAATACTTTCTATTTTTTTTTATTCGTCAAATTGTTCTTGAGGGGCATTTCTGGCTACCAGTCTTTTTTTTATATTATCCATTCTTTTTTTATAAGTAAGGCAAGTATGGTCATTGCTATATTGTAACAAATGCTTCAATAGTTCTAAATAATTATCACCAACTGGTATAACTTTATATTGTTCCACAAGTGGTACAACGTAATTTATTTTTACACCTAAATGAATACATCTAAATATGAAATCAGGCAACAAGTCGTAACACTTATTGTGAGATTCAATATTGGATAATTTAGCACTTTTATTTACAAGTATTTCTTTTTCATATCTTTCTCTTGTAGCAAGTAGACTTGATAAATTTCCTGCCACCACAACATTTAAAACAACATCATATTCACAAGGGATAGTTTCTATTACTTTTAATAAACTAGTATCAATTGGTGCTTTTTCTCTCAAAACTGAATATCCATTTTGTATTGCATAATAAAATAATTCATCTCCCCATAAATGAGCATCATAATTTGTTAGTTTTGCGTAACTTGTTGGGTATTTATCCAATATTTCGTTTGAATACTTATTTAAGTATCTATAATCATCAGAATTTATAATTACATAATGAGATAATTTTTCATTATTTATATACGTTGTTTTTCCGCAACCAGGCTGTCCTACAACAAACATAATAGATGGATTACTATTAGGAACACTATTTGAAAATAATTTTTTCTTTAAAAACTCTAAAACTATTTCATGTTCTTTTTTAGATAATTTATACTTCTTAATTAAATCTTGTAATAGTTGATTATTAATTTTGGCCACCTCCAAAACTAGCATGATGAATATGCCAGTTATTTCTACAACCAGGTTCAAATGTTACATTTGCTAAAAACATATTTTCAGTTTTTGCTAATGGTTTTAAAAAAGATTTACCAGTAAAATATTTTTCAAAAGCTGTGTTTTCTTCTCCTAAACCGAACACGCCTCCATTTTTTTATAATTCTTCCTTGTTCATAATTACCTTCCTTTTCTATTTATTTTTGATAATGGTTTCTAATCTTTCAATAAAAAATGTTTGAGTTGGATGAATATATTTCTTAGCTTCTTCAATGGAAAACCATTTTATTTCATCCATTTCTGGATATTCATTAAAAATACCGGAATTTATTGGCCACTCCAGTGTAAAAGTATTACTCTTAAAGTTAGTTATGTCACCATCAAAGTAACTTTCAAACATAATAACTAGTTTCTTTTTAGAAACCTTTTTTGTTGTTAGGTAATTAATATCATTTTCTATAACTAAATTAGTCTCTTCAAAACTTTCTCTTTTGGCAGCATCAAATACTTTTTCGTTACTTTCTACTAGTCCTTTTTGTAAAGACCAAGCACCTGCATCTAAATTCTCCCAATAAGGTCCGCCAAAATGTGTTAATAAAACATAACACTTATCATTTTCTTTTTTCCATAAAAGTACCCCTGAACTTTTTTTCATAAAACTTACCTACTTTTCTTCATAAACTTCTTTTGCCATTTTGAATGCTGCCCAGGCATTTGGCCAACCAGCATAAAATGCTATATGAGTTAAAATTTCGGACATTTCTTCTTTAGTAACTCCATTATTTTTAGCACTTGCAATATGATATTTTAAAGAATCATCTAAGATACCTTTTCCAATTAACGTAGAAACGGTTACAATTGAACGGAGTTTTAAAGATAATTTATCCTCTCTTGACCATACTTCACCAAATAAAACATCATCATTAAGTTCAGCAAATTTTGGAGCAAATTCTCCTAAAGCTTCATGACCTGCAGTTTGTTTTACCATTATTCACACCACTTTTCTATTTTTATATTTGATTTGTTTACTTTTGAGCCTCTTACTTCAAGTCCATCTTTTATTTGAACATTTGAACAATAATTTTTTATATCTTCTACAATACTACCTAACCCAGATCCTTCATGAGTACAAAATGGTTTTATTATTTTTCCAGTAAAATCCAAATCTTTAATGACATTTATAAGAGCCTTTGGTAGATGTCCCCACCAAACAGGTCCCCCAATATAAATTGTGTCATATTCATCGATACTCTCTAATTTGTTTTTTACTTCTGGAAATATATTATTTTCTAATTCATATTTTGCTACATCACAACATTCATGATAGTCAAATGGATACTCTTTAACCACTTCGACTTTAAAAATATCAGAATTAGTTAAATCAGCAATTCTTTTTGCTAATATTTCTGTATTACCTATCTCAATATTTTCTAAACCATTTTCCATATAATTTTCTCCATTACGTGAGAAATATATTGCTAAACCTTTCATAAGATCATCCTTTCATTATAATTTTAACACTCGGGAGTCGTTACCGGTCAATAATAATTTTTTTATTACTTTAAGTTTACGTCCACTTTGGCAATTACATTTTCTGGATAAGAGTTACATACATGGATAACACTAAGTTTTTCAGTATTTTTTGGTATTTCAAAATTTATTTTTATATTTGCATTTTCGTTTGCATTTAAGGTGTAACTATCCTTTTCGTTAAAATCGGAAGAAGCTTCTATTCTAGTTCCATTGTTTAATTTTATATAAAAATCACTTCTATAATAAGTTTTAGATTTTGATGAGGCATTTTTAATATTTAACTCTACGATTAAAAACGTATTTTCCTTACTTGCTTTTTTCTTTTTTAAAGATGACTGTTTTGTTACACTTTTTACTTCAAATTGTTTTTGATAACAATATATTCTTTCCCCTATTTCAAATTTATACTTATTTATTTCTTTGTCACCTTCAATGCTATAAGGATATAAAGTGTTGTTTTCATTCATTTTATATTGTGCTTTATATTTACCGATTTGGTCGAGTACTAGCCATATAATTAATACAACAAATAATACTTTTAATATTTCAAGCAATAGTTTATTGTCCACTGTGGTATTTGGTCTTACTATGTTGCTTTTCTTATATATCAAATTTTTTTCTTTAAGTGTAGGAGTATTATCTACGGTGATTATAGTTTTATTTTGTTCTACAATTCTAGAGTTACTATTATCAATAATTATAGATTCATCACTTTCAGCATCCATTGAAGTGCTTTCATTTCCCTTAATTAAAACTTCTCTTGGCTTTGAACCATTTTGGGGCCCGATTATTCCATTTTCTTCAAGTTGATCAACAAGTCTTGCGGCATGATAATATGTAATTCTAAATCTTCGTTGCAAAAGAGATGCTGATACTTTTCCTTTTTCAATCGCAAAATCAACGATTTTATTGTAAAGAGGATCATCTATAGCCTTAATTTTTACCTCTGGTTTCATTACTATTTTTGGCATAATTACGTCATTATTTTTATTTGTACTTGGATAATTAGACCACTTTTGAACAAGGGTTATGATATCTTCATCTTCTATTTCTGGGATTTTAACATTTATAATTGGAGAATATTTCACCGATTTTAATAAACCCTCTCCTCTGCTTAAATTTATAGCATCAGGCATATCAATCATTTTATTAGAAATTTGCTTGCTTGATACATTAAAACATAATCTCGTTGGCAAATTTAATCTTGTTATTTGAGTTATAATTCTACCAGATAAATAACTGCTTGTTAAGATAATATTTACACCAACCTTTGGCCCCATTTCAGAAACTCTTTCTAAATAATAATTAAAATAACTAGAGCATTCGGTATATATTGGTGAATCAATAATTATTAAAATATGTTTCATTTTTGACTCGTATTTACTATTATAATCAGTTATACTTCGGCAATTATTTTTTAATAAAAAATCTAATCGATTATCAATGCAATGATTGATATTTTCTAATGCAGCTGAAAATATATCAATATCTGATATAACTGGAGCTAATAAATGTGATAAAGACTTTAGCAGGTTATAATCAACTTCTTTATCATCATATATAATTAAGCCAAAATCATCTGGAGAAAGAGTCGTTAATAAATAATATAGAATGTAATATATATAATTAGTTTTACCGATTCCAATATTTCCTCCTACAAGAATATTACCTGTATAATCAATCGAATCATATATAAGTTTATTATCATTTATTCCAAAAGGAATATTTATTGTATGAGAACTCCTAAATTTATTAATATTACTTCTAAAATTCGAATCACCTAGATGTTTCATACCTTTAACATCTATTTCTTCACAAAAATTTTTTTCTTCCACAAAAACACCATCCGTATAAAAAGTTATTTAAGAGCTTGATACTGCTTTTCTCTTAAATATAATATAACATATTTTTTAGCATTTTATTAACAAAAACATATACTAAATTAGGGGGAATTTATGGAAACTGAATTAAATAATACTGTCAGTGCATTAGGTAGCTACAATAGTATTCCAACATCTATTACAAGTGATGCTGTACTTGTAACAATGATAAGCGGATTAACTATTACTAAGAGTGCTGATAAAACTGTATGGGCTGATGGAGCCTTAACATATACTATAAAAATTGATAATCAAGCAGCTGAGGCTTACACTGCTCCAGTAGTAACTGATATATTAAATGGTACTTTGGTATCTTTTGTTGACGGAAGTGTTACTATTGATGGTACAACTGCTACATCAAGTGAATATAACTTTGAAAGTGGATCTAACACTTTAACGGTTACACTTACAGATATTCCTGCAGGGGGTTCTAAAACTATAACGTTTCAAGTTACTAAAAAGGCATAATGATGTTTTTGCTTTAGAAAGTTTTTCTACTATAAGAGCATTAAATGTCAAATATACTAGTGACACAGTTAGAGTTATAAGTATATTATCTAAAAGAAAATGCAATAAACTTTATTGCAATACTCCTTATTGGAGAAGATAAAAAGCACATTATTTGAAATGAGCTTTTCTTATTCTTCTAATGTCCATATAATTGTTGTTGTATAGACTTTGTTTATATCTACATTGTTTTTAATAGCTGCAAGTATCCCTTCATCTTTTAAAAATGTTACATCAGTTTCTAAAGTAGAACCATCATTACTTTTTCCTTGATATACTAAAGTTTTATTTGTAGTTAAAACATTAACCACTTCATTATCTAAAAATACAAGTGAATCTAGAAGTGTATTTTCTCCATCTTTTAAGTCATTGTTGATTGATGCATAAAGTTTCCAATCAGTACTATATATTCTAGAATCGGTTATTTTAATTACAATATCTTCTGATTTTTCTAAAAGTAAAGGATCAGTGCTTACTGGCTTAAGAATAAAATTAATAATATCTGGATATGAATCAATAGTTAATTCACCACTATATACAATTGTCACTTTTTTAGTTTTATAAACTAAACTATTATTCTCTTTAGAAGTGAATGTTACCACTACACCTATTGCTAAAGGCGTATCATAATTATAGGTAAAAAGGCCAGATTCATCAGCATCCAATACTGATGAGGCACTTTCATATTGTATCAAAACGGAAGAATCAGAAATACTTTTTCCACTCATCGAAGTTGACTCATCAGTTATGGGATTTATATTCATTGGTGCATCACCTATAGAAAGTATCTTTTTGTTTGCAAATATAAAATTCTTTAAATCTGGTAGATTTGCGAGTTCTTCTTCAGTAAAATTGTTGGTTTTTATAGTCGCGGTTGTTGAATTGAATGTTCCAGTTATAGTTGAAAGATCCGTATCTTTATACCAAGCATATGTTGGTAAAGTTGATGTAGATATTTTATCACTTATTGTTATCGCATTATTAAAAAGATTTATTCTAGAGAAAGTAAAATCAAAATTGGTAGTTGTAGATGTATTTATTATGTTAGCAGCTTTATTATATAGAATAACATATCTGGGATTGTTTAAAATAAAGCCAGCAGTTGAGCCTTGGAAGTTAATATTATAAGTTGAAGAAGAAACTCCAGTAAAATCATTTATAATACTTAAATTTGCATCTTCATTTAAAGTAATTGTTCCATAACTATACCATGTTGAATATCCACCATTTAAAGCAGTTTGAGTAAGCTTAAAGCTTGCATTTTTATCTATTAAAGTAGTTGATGTTCCAAAAGTTCCATAAGCAAAACCATTTTTAGTAGTAATTTCAAAAGAAGCATTTTCTTCAATTGTGAATGTTAAATTAGTTACTCCATATAAAAATTCTCTTGAAATACTTGTAAAACTTGCATTTGCATTTTTTAATACGGTGAAACTAGGATTGGAATTTCTGAACCAAAACGATGAATTAGCAGTAGACTTATGAATTATAGTTGTATTTCCACCTATTTCAATTTTATTACATTCGGCAACTTCATTTCCAGCTGCATAATTTTCTTGAATGGTTATATTTGAATCAACAAATCTAGTTAATCCAAACGGATGAAAACTAATCTGAGGTCCGATATAAGTAATATTATTATATTCTACAACCGTACTTTGATAGGTTGATGCATCAGGTACATATACAACTCCATAATAGTTATATCCAGTTATGTCCATATTTTTTACAGTTACATTTAGAATTAATTTATTAGCAGCTTGAATAGCACTTGAACCACTTAAATTTTTCATGTCAGTAAAATGATATCTTACGTTTTCATAAGTTCCATCAATTGTAACATTACTTTTAGTTCCCGAAATATTTATTCCACTTGATAAAGTGATGTCACTGCCAAAGTAAATATATGTATATCCGTTATTATTTTCAAGCGCTGTTTTTAACTCGCCACTTGTGTATACAACAACAGTTAAGTTATCTATTATTTTCACATAACCACCTAATATATCTTATGAGAAATAATGTCATTGTTGTGGTCTATAACATCATAAAAAAACTTAACTAATTTAGTTAAGTTTCTTTTATATAAAAATTTTATGGAGATAAAACTATACGGAACCCGATGTACGAATAGACACCACCTGTGTCCCTACCGAAGTAGAACTGACCTGCAAGTACGCCATTGTAGTAACTGCCGCCTCGATGGAACCAAGGGTTAGAAGAGTCAACGAAGTCCGAATTGTCGCCATACCAACTGTTATGCCATCTAGAGTTGTTGTCTCCGTCTAGATAGTTCTTGAATGGTCCCATCTCTCCAGTTGCATCTCCTAAAATCATATATTGATAAGAATTTATAGATGAAGATGCATTATATACATCAAAATATTTAGCATCATAGTTTGCAAGAGTTGCAGTAGTAAATCCACTCGAACCAGGTTTACCACTTATATAAGATGCCATATATTCATGTGCTCCACCAGCCATATCATATATCCCACTTACATTACCTGTTGTAGTCGCCTTATAACCAGTTGTTGTATTATAAGCTTGATTAAATGTTGCTCCATCACCATATGTTCCTGGATATGTTTGTTGATTCGTTGATAGAAGTGCTGAATATCCGGTTTTATATGATGAATTATTATTTATGTTCACTTCTTTATTTGTTCCATATTTGGAATGTGAAAGATATGCTACAGCTCCCCATTCTGTGTTTTTCATCATGTGAGAGTTTGCATCTCTTTTATAATTATAACTTGCAATGAAAGCATTATATACAGTTATATTTCTCCAACTATATACATTTGGCTTTACTATTATTTTAGTTGAATCGCTTGAATTTACTTGAGCAGTAGCAGTTGTTGTTGCTCCTTTAAACCCAACTTCAAACTTTCCTACCCAAAATCCATTTACATCCATACTTATAAATGCTGGATGTGTCATATATTCGCCATTTTTACAGTTTCCTAAATTACCACTTGTTAAAGGAGTTGCACACGATACTCCCTCAACATCAGTCGTGTTTTTAGTATCAAATATTATATCTATTTCATGATTTTTTTCAGAAGCTGTTCCTGTATTCCATAATTTATATTTATACTTTGGTATCCATACAAAATATGATTGTATGTCACTTTCACTTATTGTATCTCCTACTTTATAACTTGCACCATCGTTTAAAACAACAGCATTGGCCCAAACTTTATTACAATAATCATACCATTTCTTGCTTGTATCAGCATATGTTACTGTTCCATCATCTTTTATGGTTACTGGTATTAATCCATCACTTAACTTTGGTTCTGCTACATTATTTGAACATGATTTTGTTAACAACACTTTTTCATTTATTTCATCTATTGCGTCTTGTACATTTGTTGAACTCAAATTTGAATTTTTATTATCGAAATATACTTCTTCACTTAATATTATATCTGCTGCATATGCAACCGATATTCCAAGCATAAAAACAATTACAACTATTATTGCACTCTTCTTCATCTTAAACTCACCTCATCTATTTTTATTTTATAATACCCCCCCCGATTTTCAAGGGCATTATTTTGTTTTACATTACTTTTGTCGTCTTTTTTATTTTGTTCTCCTATTTTCTTCTTATATTATACAACATTTTAGTTGTGTTTTGTATATTCATTTTTATTATGTGTAAATAATTTAAAGGTATTAAAAAAAAGTAACAAATTGTTACTTTTCAAGTATCCATTCTTGATAATATTTTATTTTGTTTCCACAGTATGAACATTTATCATCATTTACATTTAATGTTGTTCCACAATGAGTACATCTTATCATGTTTGTTCCTGCTTCTATATTTTCATGATTATCTTGTTTTACTAAAATAAATTCATCTTTAATATATTTAGATTTTATCTTACCATTTATTAAATATACTACTCTTAAATATACCTTTACTTTTACATGAAGTTTGTTATTTTCTTCATAATTTGTAAATCTATCGTAATCTAAGATATCGTAATCAATTATATCTTCAATACTATAATATTTCTTTTTTATTTCATAGTTTAAATTATTAAAAAAAGTTTTTTTATCAATATTGGTTCTTTTCCAAAACTCTTCTTGTTTTCTATTTTCTTTTTCTTTATACCTTCTTATTGGTCCAATTACAAAATATGCATCAATTAAATAGAATATATAATATAGTAGTAAGGATAAAATGAAACCAAATATAAATATTTTAGATATATCATATGAGTTGAAAGTTCTTGATGTAGTTTTAATATAGAAAAAAGATAAAATTAAACTTATTATTAAATCGATTATACCTGTAATAACTCTATAAGTATTGCTTTTTAAAACTAAATCATAATGGTATTTGCTCCCTAAATCCTTATCTGTATATTCAAGATTGTAGTTAGTTCCACAGTAAGGACATCCATCTATAAAAGTGGATAGATCAGAAGACATTCCACAGTTTACACATTTAAAGTTTTCATCTAATAAATCTTTTGATATAAATGTATAAGTTATTCTTGAATCAAAGTTATTTTCTGTATGAACCTTTTTTCCATTCATATAGTAATCCTTTTTTACTCTTATGCCATTTGTTATATCATCATTCTTTTTATTATCAGTGTTTCTTACCAAAAAGCCATTACCTTGAATATAAGTAGTTTCTATGTTTATTCTATATTTATCAAGCTTTTTCTTTTTAAATTCATCAACTATAAAAGCCATAAATCCTCCTAATTGTTATTATTGTTATTGTTATTATTATTGTTGTTATTGTTTGATGAAGAACCACCACTGGAGTATCCACCGCTTGATGGGGTATAATGAGGTATGATTCTAAATAACTTATTAGTAACAATTAAGCCATCTATTGAGTATGATATCTTTTTTGCTGGTACTACTTGCATTTGATTGTTTTTGCTTGTAAGCACTAGACTATTATATCCACCCTTTATGGAACCATCCTTATTGTCTTTTAAGAAATTATAAACTATTTCTAAATTTTCTTCTGTTAATTCATAATAATTAGTGATATCAACACATCTTTTCTTTCTAATAAGATCATCATATGTTTTTGCTTCTTCTTTCATTTTTATATCTCCTCATCTATATAAATAAATTCCATATTTTGAAATGGTAAATTGATTGCTTCTAAATGATAATATGCATTGTTTTTTTGTTTTAGATAATGATATTCTCTTAAAGAAGTTGTTGTAAAGAAAATATTGTTTGGGTTTACTTTTGCATAATCGTATGCATATTCATGTATTAAATTGCTTATATCGTACATGTAAAAATCTTTTTTATCACATTCGATTCGATCAAGTACACCTTTATATATTTGGGTTGTATTTATATGTCTTTGTTTTTCTCTTTCTTCATCTCCATATGTTACAAGATTTCCACTTAAAATCATAATATATAAAGCATTGTTTTCAGGATAATCACATTCCTCTAAAATCATATTTTTTTTCATATAGATTCTAATTTTTGATTTTCTTGTTATATAAATTATATCACGATTTTTCTTTAATATTTGAGATGATAAATTATATTCTATTCCATCAACATCAAGAATAAAAGAAGAATCATCATAGATATATTTTAATCTCTTATCCTTGTTAATTAAATCTAAAAGAGTTTTGTTTTGATTTTCTGGAAGATAAGTACTTTGATCGATTACACGCATTTTATTTAAATAACCATATACAGTTTCATCATTATATTTATCCTCTTCATATCCGCGGTCATGATACATTTGAAGCTGTAGTTTACATGTATAGCTTTTATTGGCATCATAAGTATTTTTTACAAATGGGCATCCAGTTTTACATAGATAAAGATATTTGCATTTTGAGCAGTCATCGTTAAACCCCTTTTTATTATGATTTAAAAATATCTTATTTTGAGCAGTATTTAAAATGTCTGCAACTGTATCTTTAAAGATATTTCCATAGTAATAATCTTCATGTTTTTGACCTCTTACACAGGAATAAATATCTCCGTTTACTTCAAGCAAGAAAAATTTTTCTCCACAGTTATCACAGTTGGTACAATAACCGGGTCCAAATTCATCAAACCATGGGCCATTTACTCCTTTATCTAGTGAAGTTCCATCAAAAACTTCATGCATTTTTTTGTAAAATTTTACTTGTTCATCTTCAGTTATGGGATGCAATAGTCCACATGAGTTGTAATCAAAACCGATCATAAAATTGAAATCATTCATATCCAAACAAGTATGCTCATCTAGATATTTTATATCCTCGATTATTTCATCTATATGTTCATAATGCTCTTTAAATATCGTTGCTGATACTTTCTTTTTATTTGGTATATCTTTTAAAAGTTCAATATTCTTTAATATCCTATCTAATGTTTTTTGATTTCCTTTAGTTAAACGAAATTGATCATGAAGAGAAAAAGGTAAATCCAAACTTCCAGAAACAGAAACATTGTATTTTTTTATAGTATCAATATGCTTATCTAAGCTATAAAGATTGGTTTTTATATGGGGATTACCTAATGTAAATCCAGCCTCTTGAATTATATCTTTGTTTTCTTTATAGTATTCACTTATATATTTAATTATATCGTGAAAATCATCTTTGGATAGAGTTGTTACTTCTCCACCATGAAGAGAAATATTAAATGGTAAAACGTTGTTTTCTTTGAATTTATCAACCGCATATTTTAAAGTGTTTAAGGGATTCATACTTCCTTGACTAACTGTATTATCCTCTAAATAACAGTACTTACATCCCATATTACAAGCCAGTGTTGGGACGTATAATAGATGTATAAATTTATAGTTCATTAATTATAATAAGTATTTAATGAGATGCTTGATGAGCTATTGAAAACATAACTGGCTGATACTTCTATAGCTATATTACTATTTGGTTTATAGTAAGCATTACTCTTGTTTAGCTTAAATTCTTTTGTTGACGTTGAATCCTTATATTCAAGTATAAATTCATTTCCATTCGCTGTTATATTTATACTTTTTAAAGTAATTTGTGCATCTATTTCACTTGCAATCAATGATGTTTTTGAATTCTCATTTGGACTTATTTTTATTGTTTCTCCAACTCTTATATATTCAAATGATTTCTTCTTATAGTTACTAGTTTGAATTAAAGATCCATAATCTAGTTCTCCGTATTTTTTAACCTTTGTGGGACTTTCTTTGAATGCTCTAGAGTTTACTGAAGTTGATGAAGGTATGGTTATTTCTTCTAAAGAAGTGCATAATCTAAATGCTGATGAACCTATTTCATTTAGCTCACTATGTTCATTTATTTCAACTTTACTTAGTTTCTTACATCCATAGAATGCATGTCCACCTATTCTTGAAACCGTATCTGGAATAGATATTTCTTTTAAACTTGCATCATTTTCAAAAGTGTTTCCTCTAATCTCTTTTAGATTTTTAGGTAAATTGATGCTTTCTAGTTTTGTTGCATCTTTAAAAGCTTCTCCTCCAATATATGTCAAAGTATCTGGTAAATAAACATTTTTTAGAGATTTACATTTTTTAAATGCACTTCCACCTAGATATGTTAAATTTTCTGGAATGTTGATTTTTTCTAGAGAATAATCATTTTCAAATGCTTGACCACGTATCTCAGTTATAGAATTTGGCAATTCTACGCTTTTTAAAAAATACATATTTTTAAATACTTGACCACGAATACCAACAACGTAAGATCCATTATGCTTTTCAGGGATCTTTACATTTTTAAAATTTGTCAATCCAACTGTATAAAATCTAACAGCATATCCTTCATTTAATGGTTCATAAAGAATATGAGGCTTCATATATAGGACACTCGAAAGTGCGATAGAAACAAGTACACCTATTAAAATTACACGTTTCGTTGTATCCTTAACAAAGGATAATTTTACATTCATAACTATATTGCTTATTTCCTCTTCAGGGCGAGACTTCACTTCCTTTTTCAAGAAGCTTATAAGATTATATGATGATGATTTCTTAAATAAAATAAGCATTATAATCAAACCAATAAGTATGTAAATAATATTTACATGGAAAAATATTAGAGATATAAGAATAAATGTTAATAAACTTAGAATTATAAACATTATACTTTTTCTTTTTTTAACTTTTTCAGGAATCATTGATTCATTCATATCTATTTTTGCTTTATCCATCTCTCTTTTTAAGAATTCTTCTAACATTTTATCCTCACTTTCAAAGTATATTGGATCAAAATCAAAGGAATTCACAACTGGAGAGGTTTCTTCGGCAATTTTATTTCCTTTTAAAGGCATTCCACAGTTTGGACAAAACAAATCTTCTTTTTCTACATGTGTTTTACAGTTTGCGCATGTGTATTCTTCTGTTTTAGAAATTGTGACAGTTGGAGTGCTAGTCTTTTTAAAAGAATAGTTCCATGCCGATTTTCTCTTTATCAAGGATGATACTGGTACTATTATGAAAGCTCCTATAAATAAAAATATAAAGTCGACAATCGCGATATCTGGGCTTATAAATATATCACAGAAAAGCAAAAAAGCAATTCTAGCACAGAAAAGTCTGAAGAAGTTCTTTTTAAAGTTTTCTTCTTTAGAGAAAACGTTTGTAATTGGTGCTAGAAAAAAAAGACTCATATGAATTGTTATAAAGGCTTCCATTAGAATTGCACCAAGGATATCAAATGATCCAGATGATGCATATACAAGTGTTGGCATAAATGCAAGAATGGTTAATAAAATATTTCTATACTTTTTCATGGGTGTTTTTCCTACTTTCTACTCTTTTTAAAAGAATTTTTTCAACTTCTATCCAACCATTTTTCCAATCTCTTGTTGGTAGAATAATATTGTTTTCAGCTAAAGTTTCTTCGCTTATATTTTTATTATGGTATGATGGAAAAAGTATTTTTACAGGTACGTCAGTTGCTTGAAGATTGCTTAATAAATCATCTATTTGGATATCCCCTTTGAATAAGTCTTTAGAACCAGTAAAAATATAGTTTTTAGAAGGGATTTCTTCTTGGCTAAACACATCATATAATAGTTCAAATTTTCCTTTAAAAATTCTTCCCGAGTTTTTTAAAACTAGACTGTCACGGCAATCACTTAATGGATATATATCATAATATTGGCTTAAATTTTTTATTGCCTCAATTGCATATGGCAAAAATGTAGGCCATTCATATTGATCTCTTGCGCTTATAAATTCCTTGAATTCATCCATTCTATCCTTTGGTATTGCTGCTTCATCTATGTAATAGTCTGTAAAATCATCTATCGTGTAATTTGCATTTAAAAATTCATTTACAAGTTCTAGATGTCCAGAGAAACATAAAACTTCATCAACATCCAATAATATTTTTTCTTTCATTTCACACCTCTATATGAAAATTATAACATTTTTTTATGTTTTATCATATAAAAAATAAGGCTATAAAACCTTATTCTTCATTGTTTATCTTTTTTAAATTTAAAGAACATTCTTCAAATTTTTTATGTTCTTCAAAATGCTTCATTGCTTGTTTCTTTAATTCTTCAATATATCCATTTCTATCAAACACAACGGTTGCATTTAAAATCGATTCAATATCCTTAGAATTATGAATTTCTCTATGATGTGTATTAATCATTCCACTTACTAAAGTAACACTCATACCTTTTAAGTCTTGAAAAATGAAATATTCACTTAAATCTATTTTAGTGGATTTGTTGAATACAGGTTCATTGTATAAAACTTTTAAATTTATAGAATTATTGTTTCTAGTAAGTAAAATTGCTTCTACAGCATCCGTTTTCTTTAGTTTATTTATCTCATAACTTAGTTCAGATAAAACACTTTTATAAAATGGGTTATCTGTAACTTCGCTAGCTACATAACTATTTAATTTTAGAAGTTCATTTTCTCTTACAAATTTTAAAGTGCTTGCAAATTCTGGCATAGATTCATCTGTATAAATCGGTAAATCATAGAAGAACCAAACGTCAAATGGAGTGGCAGCTATACCATCAGATATCATTTTTTGAACTCTTTCAGAATTCATCGTTACATTGTTTTCTTGTTTATCAAGAGAGTGATAAAATCCCTTTTCTTGATATATCTTTGATTGAATATCCGTATCAAGCTTGTCACAATAATGAGCAAATCTATCGACAGGATTTTTTAATGAATCAAAATCTAATAAATTTTGATACAATTCTTTACTTTTTGATAAAGGACCTAGTACAACTTTCATAGCTCGATACTCTTTTTCTTGTTTTTCTTCTTTTGGAATATTATCAAATGGAGTTATGTCTCCGATGATTGCTTCACCTATTTCATGAACCAATAAAGTGCTTAATACTTCATTTATATCAAAACAATAATCATATTCGCTTTCAAAAGCATATGCTAGTCCAATTGCACCTATTGTGTGATCAGAATCCGTTTCAATTCTTTCATTCTTGCTTTCAACATTCCAGTTTAACCAACCTGTTCTAGTTTTCAATTTCAATATATGATTATAATAATAGAATTTTAATATATTGATATATTTAGCTCGGTCGTTTTGAACATTCATAGTTTTAAGTGAAAGCTCTAGAAATTCATTGATGTTTCCACTTTTATCCGCGATTGAAGAAAGTATGTTATCTAGTGATTTATATTCATGTGCAAGCATTGCAGTTGGGGATTTACAAGAGTTAAACTCCATTATAATCTCTTTCATTTCACTTGCTAGTCTCATATCCTTTATATCATAAAAAAAATCTGGAATATAGGATAGTTCATATAATAACTCCATTTTTATAATACGTCCTAAATCGTTAGTAGTGTTAAATTCTGATGCAAAAGCAGCAGCTAAAATACTGCTTCCAAAAATAGAATCAGCTTTACTATGTTCTCCTTTTTTAGTTTTTTTTAATTTATTTACTGCCATATAAAATTTTAATACATTTAGTTGTTTCATCCTTTTCATCTCCGTAGGTTTGTATTATAACATCAAAAGCATAATTTTAACAAGAAAAAACTAAATGGAAAGCATGTTTTGAGTGGTTTCTTTATAAAATTCATCTGGAGTAATATCATAATTGGGCTTTTCATATTCATAAATTCTTAAATAGTCCGGATCAAATGGAGCTTTAATATCTAAAATGAATTTTTCTTTAACATCAGTTAAAGCTTCGTTTAAACTTGAATATTCATGTATTCCAATATATTTTTGATAAGCATTTTCTATCCAACAATACTTGTTTTCTTTTTTATATATTAAAAAAGTATGTGATGGATATGTATCATCTTTAAAATAAACGATTATATAAGTTTTAAATTCATAGTTAGAAAGAGAAAAATAATATCTTTCAAGTTCAACTTGATCCCAACAAACACCACATCTAGAAGTAAGCAAAGATTCTGGACCTTGCAAACGATAAAGGGTTGCATAAGAAGCATCAACATCTTTATGCTTATTCCCATTTACATCAACCCATCCATAAGTTATCTCTTTCATTTTATTTTTTATTTCATTATCCGTCATCTTATCACCTTTATAATAATATCATAAAGCTGGTGAACCTTCAAATGATGTGTCTTGTCTTTGAAAATAGATTAAACATATAATGCCTGCTATTAAAAGTAAGCTTCCTAAAGTTTTAATTTCATATAATCTTTTTTTACTTTTTGGAGCTTTTTTTAAAGCTCGATAATTTCTTAAGAAAAAATAAATATAGATTAAGAATGTAATCGATAAAGTGAATTCAAAAACTTTATTTGCTTCATTATGAAAAGAATCATTATTTTCTTCAATTGATTCTATTTCTAAGTTATCTCCTCTTATATTTAAAAGACAAAGATATGCAAATACAATCCAAATAAAATTTTCAAAATTTAATCTATTTATTTCTTCATTCATACTAAATTATATTAAAAAAGAAGTGTTTTTTTAACACTTCTTTTTAAACAAGTTTTTTATTCTTTGGAAGAATGATACTTTTTTAGTTGTCTTTTGTGTATTTTGTTTTGGAGCTTCGTATTTTTTACCATCTACTACTAAAATCATTCTTGTTTCATCATTTGAATTTAATGATTTAGAGTTTACTGATTTATAATTTTCTCCGAGTTTAACGATACTTTTTACTTTGTTAGTTGTTGTTTTTACATCTCCACCAATTATGTTAGTAATCTTAGAAATTCCTTCTTCATTATATTTTGAAATACCAGCAGATAATTCAGAAATTCCTGAATCTAATGTAGAGATTCCAGCATATAAAGTTTTTAATGATTCAATAGATGCATCTTTTACTTGATCAGCAACATTGCTTGCAAGTGTTGGTGCTAAAGTTTCAGTTGTTTTTAGAGCACTTTCTTGAGCAACTTTTACAGCAACAGATTTAGAAACATTTTCAGCCACATATGATGAAACACTTGAAGCTAAAGCAGCATTGTTAACTTGTAAAGCATCTTGCATTGGTTTAATTTTTGTAAATAATGTAATACATGCTGGATCTGTATATGCAGAAGCTCCTAGAGCACTACAACGTCCATATTCTTGGATTTCTCCAATGCTTTCTAGATAAGTCTTCATTATGTTTGTTGAATATTCAGTAACTTTTCCTACAACATATTGATCGTTTGGATCAAGACTTGATTCAACTTCCCTCCAAGCAGAAGCTGCTATATTATTTTTATATTCTTCAGTAAATGATGAAGAAACTAAACCTTTTGCTTGAGAAGTAATCATACTTAATTGTTCATCAGTTAAAGTTGAAGTTGAACTTGCTTTCATTGAACTTGATAAAGCATTTTTTATCTTACTAGATCCCTCTTTAATTTTCTTTGTATTTGTATCAATTAGATCCATATTAGATTTTAATTCATTAGATTTTTCATATAAAGTATCCAATTTATCAAATATTTTTAAGTCGCTTGAATCAACTAATTTTGGAGTTATTACAGAATACATTGAACTTAATTCAAAACATGTTGTTTCATAAGTAATCTTTATTGTATCAGTATTTTTTAAAGAGCTTAAATCTAAACTTTCATATAATCCTGGAGTAGCGATTGCACCTACAATATTTTTGCTACCATTACTGATTACTTTTCCATTTTCTACTTCAATGTTTGTTCCATCATTTATAATAGTTCCAAAAGTTACAACAAATGGTGTATATAAAGATTCATTTTTGCCATTTACTTTAACGATATGTTTATCTGTGTTTTTATATTTTATAGATATTTCTACCTTACCACTTTTACCTAACATATCATCAACTGACATTTTTTTACCATTTAATTTATAAGTTATTTCCATATTAATTGGTAAGTTTTTTTTATAAACTCCTTGATAATAAATGTCTTTTCCATTAGCTTCAACAGTTAATTTATTACCATTTACATTTAATGTTTCATTTCCATTAATATTTAATATTTCACTTAATTCAGTATAATCATCAATAGTTTTAAGAGAAGTATCATTTTTTAAATGTTCATTTACAAGTACTGATGAATAATTACCATTAGAATCTAATTTACCATAAACCGTTTCGATTCTTGATAAAGCATAAGTATTTGTTGGAACACTTAATAACATAAACGATAAAGCACATACTGAAGCAATTACCTTTTTATTATTTTTTTTCATATTATTACATCCTTTCGTAGTTTTCATTATTAATGAATCAAATATTAGAAGTATTGAAGGTAAAATAGTTATAACAACTATCATACTAACAATTGCTCCTCTTGAAATAAGAGTACATAAACTTCCAACCATTTCTAGTTGAGAATAAACACCTACTCCAAATGTTGCAGCAAAGAAGCATAAGCCACTTACTAATATTGATCTACCATTATAGTTTAGAGTTTCAAGAGCTGCTTCTTTCTTTTCAACTCCCTCACGTCTTAATTTAAGATAAGTTGAAGTTAAAAGAATTGCATAATCGATTGTTGCACCTAATTGAATTGTACCTAAAACTATTGGAGCAACAAATGGTAACACAACACCTCCAAAATATGATATTGACATATTTATAAATATTGCTGATTCTATTGCACATATTAGAAGTATTGGTAAACTGAAACTCTTAAGTACAATGAATAGAATTAATAAAATACATATAATTGATGATGAATTAACATTGTTGAAATCTGTGTCACTTATTTTAATCAAGTCTTTCATAAGTGGGCCTTCACCAGCAACTATTATTTTATCATCATATTTTTTTACAATTCCATTTATAACATCTACTTGATTATTAAGTTCATCACTAGCGACTTCATAAAGAGAATTTATTAAAACCATTTCATATTTATCATTTTTAAACATTTTTACAAGATCATCACTTAACATATTTTCGGTTAAACCATGTTCTTTAAGTTCATTAAATGATAATACAAAATCAATTCCATCTACGTTTTTTATTTCATCCAACATTTTAGCAACATCATCATTTTTTAAACTAGAGTCAACTAAAATTATCTCAGGACTTACAATATTGAATTTTTCTTTTAATTCTGTATTAGTGCTGATACTTTCAAGAGTTTCTGGTAAAGATGAGTCCATCTTGTAGTAAACTTCTACATTCTTATATCCTAAGTATGCTGGAATAGATACAACTAAGAATGTAATAAATAAAGCAACATGATGTTTTATAATGAATTTATTTAATCCTTCAAATTTTAGATTTAAACTCTTGTGTTTTGTCTTTTCAATTAAAGAATCAAATACAAGTAATAAACTTGGGAATAATGTTAATACTGATATAACTCCAAGGATTACACCTTTAGCCATTACGATACCTAAGTCACGTCCAAGTGTTAATTTCATTGTACATAATACTAGGAATCCAGCAACAGTTGTAAGTGATGAACCTATAACTGATGTAAATGTTTCTTTAATGGCTTCTTTCATTGCCTCTTCTTTAGTTTTAAATATCTTCTTTTTACTTTCGTATGAGTGATACAAGAAGATTGAGAAGTCAGTTGTAACACCTAATTGCAATACAGCAACTAGTGCTTTAGTAATGTAAGATATCTCTCCTAGGAAGATATTTGTTCCTAAGTTATACATTATGGCACATCCAATATTTAATAGTAAGAATATTGGTACCATATATGAGTCAAGTGATAACTCAAGAACAACTATACAAAGAATTACAGCTATAACTATATATATAAGTATTTCTTTATTGGATAGTTCCATAGTATCAAGTACCATTGAACTCATACCACCAAGTTTTATCTTTTCTTCACTGATATTTCTTATTTCTTTTACAGCATCAATTGTTTCTTCACTTGATGTACTTCCATAAAATGTAATAAAAAGCATATCAGTGTTGTCTTTATGAAGTTTTTCAGTTATCTCACTTGGTAGCATAGAAATAGGAATAACTGTACCAATTGCATCATATATTGACATTACTTGGTTAACTCCATCGACATCTTTGATTTTTTCTTCGAGATCAAGTAAATCTTTGCTGCTTAAGTTGTTGGCAACTGCAACTGAATATGACCCCATATCAAAATCATCTGTTAAAATATCTTGACCCTTTATAGTTTCAATATCTTTTGGTAAGTAAACTAATATATCATAGTTGATTTTAGTTAAGTAGTTACCAATGAATGATAATACTAAAAGAAGCCCCGATATTATTAGAATTAATTTCTTATGTTTACAAATTAATTCGGACATTTTATCCATATCATTTCCTCCATTCGCCTCTATATTTTATTACTTAGATTTTAAAAATAACATAGTCAAAAATTGGTTTTTGTTGGTTTTCCAACAAAATAGTAAATATGTATAGTTATTTCCAACAAAGTTATATTTATCATTGATTTTGTTGTTTATCTGCGTATAATATAAATTGGTGAAAGAAAATGGATAAAAAAGAGGATTTAAGGATTGTTAAAACTAGAAATTTAATCTATCAAACATTGCTTGAGCTTATGAAAGAAAAAACATTTGAAGAAATAAAAGTTTCAGATATATGTTCTAAAGCAATGATTAATAGGTCTACATTTTATGCTCATTATGAAGATAAATATGAACTTCTTGTAGATTTCTTAAGCAATTTAAAAGAAGAATTCGTCTCAGAACTAAATAAAGGAAACAAAGAAAATTTTAGTATTCGTGAATATTATATTAGATTGATCAGTTTGTTTTTAGATCATATTGATAGTAAAAGAGATGTTTATACCGCGATTATGGTGAATAATAGAAGCAGTATTATGATGGATATTCTTTTAAGTGTTGTAAATGATGATATATTAAATCGTTTTAAAAAGACGGATATCAATTTAAAGGTTCCAACTGAGGTTATATCCAAATTCTATTTAGGTGGAGTTATAAACATTGGAATGGAATGGCTTAGCAATAGCAGTAAATATACTAAAGAAGAGATTATCGATTATTTGGAAATGCTTATTCCTGATATTGATTACTATGAAAAATAAAAAGATTGGTGTTTTGATTATGAACTTGTCAATAAAAAGTAGACAATAAAAAGATATTTATTTAAACCCTAGTTGAGTTCTATACTCAATTGGGGT
>CAKOKD010000010.1 GCA_934090935.1 uncultured Bacilli bacterium | reverse complement strand
TCATCTCCTTTATTAAATTATACCAAAGAAAAAGTAAACACATCTTTTTTGTGTCTACTTTTATCTTACAAGTTCATAATTAAAGACTTAATAAGTCTTTTTTTTATTTGTTAAATTTGCTATAATTTAAAGGAAAGGTATATGATTTTATGAATAAAAATAAACAAATATTAAAGCATTGCCCGAATTTTTATAAAATTATGAATTTTGAATATTATGATGATGATAAGTTATCGGAAAAACTTATAGGTGTATATCATGACTATGTTTTCAGTATCTCTTTATCAAATAAAAAGGATATAGTTAAATTAGAACAAGTTGATTTCATTATCAATAAGTACATAGATGATTATTTTTTTAGAAAAGAATTGGTCGCTGAAATGAATAAAATAAGAATAAGAAAGGGAGAAAATATATTAAATGCTATAATAGATTGGATAATTAGAGTTTTTGATAATTATGAGATCGGTTATACAAGGAACATATATTTTTCTAGGTGGATATAATGGAAGACGTTTATATAGAGGAATCTAATCCTAAAAAGGCTTTATTGGTAGTTATTATGTTTTTAATTATAATTCTTATCTTTATTGGACTTTTTATAAACTATAGAAAAAAAAGTACGATTGTTTTTAAAAATACGATTAAACTTGAAATAGGCAGTGAGTTAAATAATGATATCAATTTCTATTTAAAACAAAAAATCAAAGATCTTGATAATGCGGATATAGATCTTTCAAATATTCCAGTTAAAGATGGTGTTTTATCAGAAATTGGCACTTTTAAAATCACAGTTAAATATAATAACAAATCAAAGAGTAAAAATATCTTAGTAGTTGATACGAAAAGTCCAGATGTAGAAGTATTGGATATGACAATTGGTACAGGAGAGGAATATGATTTAAATGATTTTATCACTAAATGTGAGGATTATTCTAAACCTTGTCAAGTTATGTATGTAAAGGATACATCAGCAGATTTATCCAAAAATGCCGGAAATTATAATTTTGATATAAAGGTGTGCGATAGTCAAAATAACTGTGTTACAAAAAATGTTAATTTGACTGTTAAAGATAATTATAGCAGCAAAAGCAGTAAAGAAAGTGATTTGAAGATTGATCACATCGAAGGAAACTATACCGATTTTGATAATAAATTATTTTTGAAGTTTTCTAAAGCTGTTTTAGAGGATGATATTTTGAAAAGTTCATATGCTTCTTTAATCGAAGAAATGGAGGCAAGTGATTTTTCAAATTATCTAGATGATTCGGATAAAGATAAGCAAATTGTTTCTTCAGAGATAATATATGTGTATAACAAATATAATTATGTTTTAGGATGTGCTGTTAGAGTTAAACTCTCTAATGGAGAATATAGATATTTAACAAAGTAATGTAAATACATTACTTTTTTTGTTGGTTGACAATATAATTAAAATGAAGTAAATTATTCATACGTGAGGAATTATGAAAACAATAAAAGAATTAAAAAATAGAATTGATGAACTTATAAGTGAGGATAATATAGTTGTTATTACTCCACATAAGGGATGCGATGTTGATGCTATATCTTCATGTATCGCGATGAAAATGATATGTGAGAAGATGAAAGTAAAGGCTTATATTTTAATGATGGAGCCAAAGCTTAGGATAGAAAATTCAGTTAAGATGATTCTTGATGAATTACCAGAAAGTATTAAATTAATTGATCTTCAAGAGATGCGCGATTTAATTGAAGGAAAAAATTCTTTGCTTATCGCGATGGATGTCAATAAAGAAGAGCTTATTCCGGTTGATGATTTGGAATTGTTTAAAAATATTCTTGTAATTGATCACCATGATATTGGAGAAACTACTGTCAAGACAGATGATTTATTTATTGATGTTTCTTCTTCAAGTACATGTGAGATAATGTATAAACTTTTGGATAATTATCAAATCGATTTACATCTTTTACCTAATTTAGCTAATTATTTGTTGTCTGGAATCAGTCTGGATACAGCAAAATTTACGAATAATAGAACTACTTCTACAACAATGAAAATAGTTGCTGATCTTTTGAAAAAGGGTGGAGATTTAAACTATGCTAATGATCTTTTTATTGATGATTATGAAAAGGATATGAAGTATTTAGACCTAGTTAGATATGCAACTTGGAAGATGTATAATATATCGATTTCAATAAATAACGAAAATCCGGATTTTATCTATGATAAGGAGGATTTAGCAAAGGCTGCTGATTGGATGCTTAAATATAAAACAACTGATGCTTCTTTTGCTTTAGGTTTGATTATGGACGAACTTGATAAATTATCAGTTTATATATCGGGACGTAGTAAAGGTATCATCAATATTGGTGAAATAATGACTCAATTTGGAGGTGGCGGAAATACGACTTCTGGAGCCGCTAAAATAGAGAGTAGAGACGTAAAAGAAGTAAAAGAAAATTTAGAAAAGATTCTGAGACCGGGATATTTTATAAAATAGGAAATGAATAATTATCATAACTTTTACTAAAGAAAGGAGGGGTATCTTATGAGAGTGGATATTTTATATACAATCAATAGTCAATTTAAAGAAATAATGCTTACATCGGCTGTTTCACTGATTTTAAACAATATGGATAAATCTATTCATTTTCATATCATCACCTCTGATTTTAGTGATTTAGATTATGAATATTGTAAAACTATTTTGAATAAATATCCATCGGTTAGCTATAAATTTTATCCATTGAATAAAAAATATATAGAAAGTTTTAATATACCTGATTGGCGAGAAACTCAGATTGCTAATGCTAGAATATTTTTTCAAGATTTAATTGATTTAACAGGTGTTGAAAAATTGCTATATTTAGATGCGGATACGATTGTAGTTTCTGATTTAAAGGATGCTTTTAGTTATTCTAATCCTATAAATGCTGTGTTGGATTCTTGTTTTCAAAGAAGAGTGCATAAAATGAATTTAAAGGAATATTTTAATAGTGGAGTTTTATTATTTAATGTAAAAGAGTGGATTGATGAAAAATGTCAGGACAAGGTGGTTGATTTTCATAAAAAAAATAATCATATAAAACTGGAATTTCCCGATCAAGATTTATTGAATTTCTCCTTGAATACTCAAATCGGTAAGATGAGTCCTAAATTTAATGTTGGTCCAATAATTTTAATGAAAGAAATAAATAAGTTATATTATAGAAATAATATTCGACAAATAAATCAGAATGATGTAAGCGAGTGTGTGGATAATGGAGTTATATATCATGCTTATGGACTTGGTAAAGTGAAACCATGGACAGACAATAACACGAATCCTTTTACTTCAGAGTTTATTGAATATATGAAGTATGTCGATGAAAATTTTGAAATAAAAGAATTAAATGGCTTTTGGAAGCTTTTGGATGAAAACAAATATTTATTTTATATGGTAATTCTTGTACCAAATTATTTACCAATGAGTATTAATAAAGCGTTAAGAAAAGTTGTGAAAAAATTTAAATAAATTCATTGACTTTTATAAGCAGATTATGATATTATTAATTTGCTTACTTATGGCGATGTAGCTCAGCTGGCTAGAGCGATCGGTTCATACCCGATAGGTCGGGGGTTCGATCCCCTCCGTCGCTACCAGGAGAAATAAAACTAATTCTAAAATGGGTTAGTTTTTTTTTATGTTTTAAAATACTCAGTATGTTGACTTGGATTGTTTGATAATGTAGAATATTATGAAATAGGGAAGTGATGGATTATGGAGTTATTTAATGACTTGGCTGAATATTTAAAAAAATATGAGTTATCTCTTGAATTAATAAACAGATGCAAAGAAATATTTCAATATGGCGGATGGAAAGAGGATGATTTTCAGGAATTTAGTAAACTTTTTAGCGAAAAAGCAAAAATTGAATGTCCAATGTTATCTGATACTAAAATAAAACAAATTTTAAGTGTTATTTATGATTGTGGAGTTTTAACAATTGAGGATATTTTGTTCATAGGAAGTAGTGCTTTTTCTATTAAAACAGATGAGGTTACTAATTTTAAGCAAATATCATTTGTATGGGAATCAGAAGATTACGCTTGGAGTGGCTTTTTAGAAAGTACGTACTTCTTTTCTTGTCCTGAATTAGAAAATTTAAATATGCTATTTTTACAAAAATTAAGAAATGAAATCAGTGATATATTTTTAAAATACTATAATATTTCCTATTTTCCTGAAAAGTTGGGCATAAATTACTCGGTATTTCAGGAATATGCTTTGAAGGCTAATAAATCTAGATTAATTGATTGCTTTTTAAACAAGTCTCCTTATGATATTTCCATTATTTGTGAAGTAAAGGGTGAATCAACAATTCGTGAATTAACTATTATGATTAATCCTTTAGCAGAAAAAATATTAAATGTTACAAGTATAAACGATGATGTTGAAAGATTAAGCAATATAATAGATAAATCAAAAAAAAGAAATTCAAAGGAATCAGTTAAACCATTAAATAAAATGCTTCCATGCTAAAATAAATTGTGATGATACTTCAAATCTTGATTGAAAAATCAAATTACCTTGTGCTAAAATTATATTAGAGGTGGGTTATGAAGTACTTCTTAGCTTATGAAAACAGAGATGGCAGGTTGGTGAAAATTGAAAGAAAGGGTGTTGTGCCTTCTTCTTCTGATTTTAAAGATATTTTAGATTTTACTTTATCTTTTGAAAATCTTTATGATTTTGAAAAGTTTTTATATGAAAATAACCTTATACCGGCAAAATTTTATTCTATTTATTATATCTCTCAAGCAAAGCAAAGTGATGAATCCACAATAAAAAAAATTACATACCCTGAATTAAAATTTAAACCGGATAGAAAATTTTATGATCCTATATCTTTAAAAGAATTGTTATGCCGAAATATCTCGTCTATAGATTTCATAGACTACATGATCTCTAAATATTTAAAAAAATTAGGTATGAAGAAATATGTAAGTGAAGATATCTTGAATCGATTAAATCATGCTTATGATTTTGGTGTCTTAGTCAATGAGCTTAGGGATTTTAAAACTTGCTTTGATGATTCACAAATAAAAAACGCGATTGATGAGTTCATATCTAAATTGGAATCTGCAAGTATCAAAGGAGACTTAGTTTATGACAACATAGAATATTTGGCTGAAATAATTCTTTTAAATGAATCAGAAACTTTTAATTATTATTCACTTTCAAGAGATCGTTTAATAAGAACAAAGAAAGTTGTTGAGCCTCCAGTTATTTTAGAACTATTTAAAATCAGAGCAAAATATTATTATAAAAAATCCACAAAGGAATTTTTTGAACCAGTTTCGTTTGATGAAAACGTTGATAATCTTTTAAAACTAATTATTTGCAAATATGGAGACTTAAAGGATGATTCTGGTAATCCAGTTATAAGGAATGGAAGAAAGCAAAAAGGTTTTATAATAAAAAATGGAGTTTATGTTATAAAAGCAAGAGAGCTTTACGATTTGGGCTCATACTTAAAAAAATATGAAATGAGTAAGACATATTATGAACATTCTGAAGAAGTTAGAAATGACATAGAATTGGCGATTGATGAAAATAAGAATGAAACTGAAGAGTTTTTAACAGAAGAAGATTATAGATTGGACTTGAAGTGTAATGGAGACGTATATTGATGATTTTATAACTTATATAAGAAGTGTTAGAAATTATTCTGATTATACCGAAACTAATTATTTGATAGATTTAGATAACTATAGTGATTATCTATTGCATGAAAAACTTGATTTTAAACGTGTTACTTATAAAGATTTGGTTTTATATGTTAAGTATTTAAAAGATGATAGAAAACTTAACTCCACTAGTGTCAATAGACATCTTTCAAGTTTAAGAAGTTTTTATAATTATATGTTGGTTAAAGGAATAGTAAAAAGCAATCCTTTTAAAATAGTTGGTTCTCAAAAAAAGGAAATAAGACTTCCTAATTATATGAAGTATAACGAATTTGTTGAAATGGTAAATTCAATAGAAGATGATGCTTTGGGGAAACGCAACAGGGCTATTTTAGAACTTCTTCTTGCAACGGGAACTAGAGTAAGCGAACTTGTTTCTATTAAAATAAATGATATTGATTTTTCAAGAATGGAGATCAAAGTTAGAGGTAAAGGTGATAAAGATCGTATTGTGTATTTTAATGAACATGCATTAAAGTCCTTAGATAATTATATTTCTTTTAGCCGTTTAGAACTTTTAAAAGGCAAAAAAAGTGAATATCTATTTATTAATCATTTAGGAAATCCTCTTACAACTAGGGGTATAAGAGATATAATCGATCGTATTATCAGAAACTGTTCAATCACGACCAAAATTACTCCGCATACTTTTAGACATACATTTGCAACAATGCTTTTAAATGAAGGTTGTGATTTAAAAAGCGTTCAAGAACTTTTGGGTCATGTTAACTTAACAACGACAAGTATTTATACACATTTAACAAATGATAAGATAAAAGATGCCTATTTACATAGCCATCCTAGAAATAATATTAAAGATTAACAGGTAAGTCATTGATATAATAAATGATGTTATCTATATTATAATTATCCTGTACTGATAAACTTATTGCATACGTTACTTCTTCAGTTAAAGTTTTGGAATTTATATCTTTAAGTATTGGGTTTTCAAAATTTAAGACTAAAGAGTTATCCAATATTTCATAATTGCTTAAACTTGTTTCTTCATTTATGTAGTTTACAAGATTGGTGTTATATGTTGATGAGCTTTTTAATTCTTCGACTATTATTTCAATTTTTTCGCGTTTTTCGTTGTTTATTTTGGTTACGGGAACATAATAGATAAAATCTTTATATTTAGCTAAATGATATATTGTTGTTGATTTTATTTCATTGATTGTTGATATATCATAGTCTTTATTTATTTTTATAGTTCTATCAAGCATCGTTGGTAGAATTTTATTTGAGTTAGGAAGTTTTTCTAAAAGGTTGTTTTCAACTTTGATGGTTACTGATGATATATCTTTTAAGCTAGTCAAACTATAGACAATAGCTTCAATCATCTTTTCTTCTAACGATTCACTGATGTTTAAAAATTCTTTAGAAAAATTTAGTAAGACGTTTTCATCATTTATTTCACAGTTTAAAAGTTTTGTGTTTTCAGGGATTATTGCTTTAAAACCATCTCTCAATTTTTTGGAATTAGGATTGTTTATCGTAAGAGTGCTGATAATTTCCTCAATCAATTCTTTTGTTTCAAATGAATTAAAAACGATATTTAATCTAGCAACATAATCATTATTGTCTAGCAAATAAATAATTCCTAATTCATTTTTTGCCTTGTGAATAATCGATATATCCTTTTCTTTTGGAAAAATGGTAATAATAAATATAACTAATATAGCAGAAAGAATTATTCCCACTTTTTTTACAATTTTTGTTTTTAACATAATGCACCTCTAATAAATCATATGTTAAATGTCAAAAAAAAGTCGCTTTTTTAAGCGACTAATTTAAATTTAATTCTCCCATTTTTAAAAGTTCTATAACAGCTTGATAACGTGTTTTTACTTCGAGTTTTTGCATAACATTAGATATGTGATTTCTTACAGTTTTTTCACTAATGTGTAAAATATTTGCAACATCTTTTGTCGTTTTGTTTAATACTAATATTTCAAATATTTCTTTTTCTCGTGCTGTTAGTATCTTTGATTTCATCATTTTACCTCACTTTCATATTTATATACATACTCATCATATTTTATGAAATATAAGGTAATTGGTGTGGGTTATTCAAATTTTACTGTAACATAATATTCATTATTGGTATTCTCATTAACAAGAGAAATAATTTTATTAGCAAGATCAAGAGAATCTTCTTTGTTTGCAATAACAACTTTTATGGTATTATCTTTGATTGAGACAAATGATGAAACTTCAAAGTTGGAATTTACTAAACTTTCTAGTTTTTCTTCATTTGATTTAGAAGCATTTAAATATTTTATTTGTTCATATGCTTCGTTTTTTTCATCAATTGATAATTCGTTGTTTAACAATATTTCTTGAAGTTTCTTAATTTCCTTTAATTGTTCTTCTTGATGATCTATTCTAGCGGCTGTTAATGCTTCACTTTCTTCAATATTTATCATGACTTGTTTATCATCATAGTTTTGTGAATCAAGAATAATGTTATCATTTCCAAGCGGCATCGTAACATAATAGATTGCTAATACTAAAATAATACTTGTTAAAGTTAAGAACCATAAATTTTTTTTATTTATCATGAAATACCCTCCGTACTGTTATATCTTATGAAAGTTAAATTTAAATATGACTAGCAAAATATAGATAATACTCTAATGATTGCTCTGCAAATTTTCCAAAACATATTTACTCCTTTCTAACTCTCTCTCTACATTTATATATTGCTATTCATCTTCATTTTTCTTTATTTTTTTCATAATTTTTTATTTTTTTTAAATTTCAACAAAAAAGAAGAAAAATGATGTTTAATCGTTAAAGATATTAGTGAAGGGAGGTGAAAGTGATTAGAAAAAATGTTGAAGTAATACAGGAGGAGAAAAGTGATTGTGGTGTTTCTTGTTTATTATCAATAATGAAATACTATAATGGGTATGAATCTCTTGAAAATTTGAGAATTGCTTCTTTAACTGATAGTTCTGGAGTTACAGCTTATAATCTCATCGAATGTGCAAGACATTATGGTTTCGACTGTGTTGGATTAAAAGAATATAATATAGATAAAGTTAATCTTCCTTACATTGCACACTTAAAAATAGATGACGCATTAAATCATTTTGTTGTTGTATATGAAAAAACGAGTGATTATTTGACTGTTATGGATCCAATGTATGGACTTATCAAGGTTAAAAGAGAAAGGTTCATGAATAGCTTTGATGGAGTTATAATATCCTTATATCCTAAAGAAAAAATGATTAAAAGAAAATATCAAAATGTGTTATGGCAAAGTGTCTTAAAAGAGACGAAAAGATGCCGAATTCATGTAGCTATAATGATCATTTTGAATATTATTTTAGTTGTTTTATCGATAATATATAGTAATTATATAAATTTAATTAATTATTCTAAAATTTCAGTAATATTTTTTATAGTTATACTCTTTCTCTTAAAAACTATAGAATATGTTATTGCTAAAATGAATATTTTTATTGATAATTCTACGGGGACAAACATATTTTCAGCATTTTTAAATCATGTCTTTCATTTACCTTTAAAAATATTACATTTAAAGGATTCTGGTGAGATAATCAAAAGAGTAAATGAATTGGAAGAAGTGAAAAAAATAGTGACCAATTTCTTTATGGTGATTACTTTATCAAGCATTTATATCATATTTTTACTTATCAGTATATCAGTATTTAATTGGAAATTTTTACCATTGATTTTATTATCTTTAATGTTTCTTTTGTTTTGCGTTATAAAAAGATACGAAAAAATAAAAGGAAGTGTCAACAAGTATTTAGTTGATTCAACAAATTTTAATGTAACTTTACAGGATTCAATTGATAATTTAGTCAGCATAAAGCATATGAATCAAGAAAAATATTTTTTGAAGATTTTAAAACAATCATATAGTAAAAATATCAGAAGTTATGAAGAAGTATGTTCAGCTATAAATAAAATTGACTACTTTAAAAATATTGTACTTGCTATTGTAGAGTTTTCTATTCTTCTATTTATGATCAATGATATACATCAAAATATCTTTCAAATACAGGATATTTTGGTTATTCAACTTCTAATTAATTATCTGTTTTCTTCTTTTAACAATATTTTGGAAGTTATTCCTTCATTTATAATGGATAAGAAGCTGATGCGAAAGATCAATGAATTTTATAATCTATCAAATAAAGATAAAAGTGGAGGTGTCTTTAAAGAAGGAAATATAAAATTTAGTGATGTAACATTTTCTTATAATGGATTAACTCCGATTATTAAAAATGTGACTTTTGAAATAAAAAAGAATGATAAAGTCATGATAGATGGAGTAAGTGGATCAGGTAAATCGACTCTTATGAGACTTTTAAATCGTGAATATGAAGTAAATAGTGGAAAGATAACAATAGGGGGAATAGATATAAGAAACATTGATATAAACGATTATCGACATAATGTATTATATTTATCTCAAGATGAAGGTTTTATAAATGGAACTATTAGAGAAAATATTTTGTTTGGTAGAAATATTGATGATAAGGAATTCTATAACGTAGTAAAACTATGCAAAATTGATGAAATCATAAAAAAATACCCAGCCAAATTCGATACGTATATAACCCGCGATAATAATTCCCTGTCTGGAGGAGAAAAAGGATTGATTATTTTAGCAAGAGCTTTAATAGCAAAACCTAAGATTTTGATTATTGATGAGGTATTAAGTGAGCTTAACTTAGAAAGTGAACTAGTAATACTTAAAAATATGAAAATGCTTAAAGATATAACGATTATTTATATATCACACAAAAAAAGCGATATATTCAAGAATATTTTAAATGTTAGAAAGGATTAATATGGTTTTAAATAATAACGAACTTAACTCAATTGTTGGCGGAAAAGCCTCAAGATATGGATTAGCTGTCTTACTTGGGGGACTTATTACATTAATTACAGGAATGATTGATGGTTATTTTAGACCATTAAAGTGTAATAAATGAAACTAAGCAAAGAAGAACTTAATTCTATTGTTGGAGGAGCAATCACTAGTCAAATGGTAAATTCCTTTGTAAAACTAATTTCAACTATTTTAGATCTTGGTAGAACAATGGGAAGTGCCTTAAGATACGCAACTTCAAAAAAGAAATGCAGTTAAAAAAAGGAACTTAAAAAGTTCCTTTTTTAGGTACGTAAGTCGAATTTTATGTTTCTATAAATTGATAAATAACGTTTTTAATTTCATTATATGTTAATTTATTTGCGTCATCTATTAAAACGTTATCTATAATAATAGCAGAGGTATACTTTATTTTATACTTATCAAATTTGTTGTCGATTATTTTGACATCCTTGATTTTAAAATCGTTAATAATATTTTTTATTTCATTCTTGATTAACTTGTTTTTTCCTATTATTGTTATCTTCATATATCACTTCCTTTTCTAACTAAGATGATACTATTTAAAAATGAAAATACCATGAATATTATATGAAATTTATAAAAAAATTTAACTTTATAAACTATATGACTTATTTGTAAATCATTAAGATGTTTATTTGACGTGGACTTTTTATAAACGCATTGATATAATTGTTATGTGGTGTAAAATGATAAATATGCGTATAAAAAAAGTGTTAAAAACTCTTGAGGATAATGGATATGATGCATATATTGTTGGAGGATTTGTTAGAGATTATGTTAATGGATGTGAATCTTTTGATGTAGATATTGCAACGTCAGCTAAACCTAAAGAGATAAAAGATATTTTTTCGTTGTCAAATGGAAGTGAAGATACTTATGGAAGTATCAGTTTTAAAGATAATTTGTATAATTATGACATTACAACATTTAGAAGAGATATCACATATGTTAATAGAAAACCTGAAAATTATGATTTTATAGAATCCAAAGAAGAGGATGCCTTGAGAAGAGATTTTACAATCAACGGGCTTTATATGGATTATACTGGAAAAGTGATTGATTTGGTTGGTGGAATAGACGATATAAAAAATAAAACTATAAGAGTGATTGGAAATATGAATGAAAAGATGGTTGATGATCCTCTTAGAATGCTTAGAGCAATACGTTTTGCTACTCTTTTGGATTTTGAACTTGATAAAGAACTATTTCTATATATAAAACAAAACAAAATATTGATTAAATCGTTGAGTTATGAAAGAAAGAAAAGCGAACTCGATAGAATATTTAAGTGTAAAAATTATGCTAAGGGCTTAAAACTTATAAAAGAACTTGATATTCTTGATGTGTTAGATATAAGTTTTGATGTGGTTTCTCCATGTACAAATCATTTAGGAATTTGGGCTCAAATTGAATATAATAAGGCTTATCCATTTAATAAAAGTGAAAAGAATATTATAGAATGTGTAAAAAAAATTATTAAGTATTCGGTAATAGATAATATTGTTTTATATGAATGTGGATTATATCCATGTATTATTGCTTCTGAAATACTTGGAATTTCCAAAAGTTATATAAGTGACATGTATAAAAATTTACCAATATATTCTAGTAAGGATGTATGTATAAATGGAAATGATATAATTGAAATACTAAAAATACAACCTGGGAAAAAGGTTAAGAATATAATGAATGATATTGAGGTAAACATATTAAATAATGTTTTAAATAACACTTATGAAGATGTGAAAAAATATATATTAGAGAATTGGAGGAAGTAAAATGAATGAATTGGTTTTTAATACTTTAAAAGAAAAAGATTTTATCGTAAAAAGCTATCTTTTGAAGGCAGCAGTTTCTTTAAATTTAACTTTAAATGATCTTATATTATTAATATATTTCAATAATCAAGAGGAACCGACTTTAAATGTTGAAAATATAAAAAAGTATACGTTTTTAACAGAGGACGCCATTATGGAATCGTATACAAAACTTATCGCGATAAATTTAATCGAAGTGAGTGTAAAAAAGGATGGAAATGGACTAGTTCATGAAGTGATAGATCTTGATAATATAATAAAAAATGTTACAAGTGACATTACAGTGGATCATAAAAAAGAGGAAAAAACAAATTTGTTTTCGTTGTTTGAAAAGGAGTTTGTTCGCCCTTTGAGTCCAATGGAGTATGAAATAATCAATGAATGGATTCGTAGTGGTATAAGTGAAGAGTTAATAGCAGAAGCATTAAAAGAGGCTATATTTAATGGTGTAAAGAGTTTGAGATATATCGATAAAATCCTTATCTCTTGGAAGGATAAAGGCTATAAAAGTGCAAGTGACGTAAGAGGGGGATTTAAACAAGAGGAAAGTGCAAATACGGAGTTATTCTCCTATAATTGGTTAGAAGATGAATAAAGATATATTCTTAGATAAATTGGAAAAAATAGTGGGTGAGGTTGAGTGTCCGCTTAACTATAATCATGACTATGAATTATTGATAGCTGTTATGTTATCTGCACAAACTACGGATGTAACAGTTAATAAAGTTACAAAGGAATTGTTTTCTAAATATGATATATATAGTTTAAGCAAGGCAAGTGAAGAGGATATTCTAAAAATTGTAAGTCCCTGTGGAATGAAAATCAAGGCTAGGCATACAATTGAAATTGCCAAAAGACTTGTTGAATGCTATGACGGTAAAGTTCCAAATGACCGAGCATTTTTAGAAAGTCTTCCAGGAGTTGGCCATAAAACTGCAAATGTTACTCTTTCTGAACTTTTTGATGAACCTGCTTTAGCGGTTGATACACATGTATCTAGAGTAGCTAAACGTTTAGGTATTGCAAGTGAATTTGATGATGTGTTAACTGTTGAAGAAAAACTTGTAGCTTTTTTTAATGGAGTAAACTTTAGAAAATTGCATTTAGAATTATTGATGTTTGGAAGAAATGTTTGCAAAAGCAAGAATCCTAACTGTGATTTCTGTCCTTTTAAAGAATATTGCAAAAATAAGTGATTTTTATCTTTACAAAAAATAGAAAAAAAACTATAATAAAAAACATGTTTATTAGGGAGGTATGACTATGCTAGAAAACTTGCCAGTATTGATGATTAAAAAGTTAGTTATCCTTCCTTATCAAGAGGTTAGAATTGAATTAAATACTGATTTAAGCAAAAAAATTGTAGATCTATCTGAAAGCGATTTTGAATCTAAATTATTGATAATTTGTCCAAATGATGTATTTGATACCTCTTTATCTTTTAAAGATCTTCCAAATGTTGGAGTTTTGACCAAAATAAAATCTAAAATTGAGTTACCAAATGGTAATTATCGAATTATTTTAGTCGGTCTAAATCGTGTCGGAGCAACTAATTATCATAACTATGTCGTAGATAAAGATATATTAGAAGCATCTATTAAAAAAGTTTCTGCTTCTACAATTACTGAAAAAAACAATCTAGCTTTAACTCGAAAATTAAAAAAATTGGTGAGTAAGTATATGGAAGCTAATCCACGTACTTCAAATAGCATTGTTAACACAATAAATAATATAAATAATTTGGATATGTTAGTTGATATCATAACTAATTTTATGCCTTTTGATCAAAAGAAAAAAATACATTATATGAATCTTACTAGTACTGAAAAACGTGCAAAAGATTTGATAAAAGATATAAGTCTAGAACTTGAACTTACAAGTATTGAAGTAAAAATAGATGATGAGTTAAGAAAAGAATATGAAACAGAGCAAAAGGAATTTTTGATAAAACAAAAAATTGAGAAACTTAATGCTGAACTTGGAAGTACAGTTGATAAAACAAAAGAAGTTCAAGAATTTGAAAAGAAGATAAATGATTTGCCAATCGGAGATGCAAGTCGCAAAAAACTTCTAGATGAGGTTAAAAGATATTCCTATACAAGCGATACAAACCCTGATTCTTCGGTTATAAGAAATTATTTACAGACGGTTATTTCTCTTCCTTGGAATATATTAAGTGAAGATGAAGAGGACTTACAATGCGTAAAAAAAGCATTGGATATAAAACATTTTGGATTGGATGATGTAAAATCACGTATTTTGGAGTATTTAGCTATAAAGAAAAACAATCCGAATATCAATGCTCCAATTATTTGTTTAGTTGGACCTCCAGGAGTTGGTAAAACAACTTTTGGAATGTCCTTAAGCGATGCTTTGAATCGTAAGTTTTATAAGATAAGTGTTGGAGGGTTAAATGATGCAAGTGAACTTATCGGGCATAAAAGAACTTATCTTGGTTCTTCTCCTGGTAAAATAGTTCAAGGCTTAAAGAAATGCGGAACAATGAACCCCGTTATTTTGATAGATGAAGTTGATAAAATGGTAAGCGATTATAAAGGAGATCCTGCTGCAGTTTTACTTGACATATTAGATCAAAATCAAAATAGATCTTTTGTGGATAATTATATAGAGGAACCTTTTGATCTATCTAAAGTTATATTTATTTTAACTGCAAATGATATAAAAAGTATACCGGCTCCTTTAAAAGATCGTCTTGAAATTATCAATATAAATAGTTATACCGAGAAAGAAAAAGTTGATATTGCAAAGAAATATTTGCTTCCATCAATTATAAAAGAGTATAATTCAGTCAAACTAAGGATAAGTGAAGAGGTATTATCATTCATAATAAACTCTTATACTTTAGAAGCTGGTGTACGTAATTTAGAAAGAATTTTACGAAGTCTAGTTAGATATGTTATTGTAAATGAATGTTCTATTACTTCTATTACAAAGAAAATAGTTTTAAGTGTTTTAGGACCTTCAAAGTATGATTTAAAAAAGGTTTCTTTAGTGAATTATCCAGGTTCAGTAAATTCTTTAGGAGTTACACCTTTAGGAGGAACTGTTATACCTATTGAATCCATCTTGATTCAAGGAAATGGACGTTTAAATGTAACTGGAAATGTTGAAAACAATACTTTAGAAAGCGCAAATATAGCTTATACTTATATTATTGCTAATTTAAAAAACTTTGGTATTGATAAAAAAGTAATAGAAGAAAATGATATAAATATCAATGCATTAACTCATATGAAAAAGGATGGTACAAGTGGGGGAGTTGCATTTGCTACTTCGATAATTTCTCTTTTATTAAATAAAAGTGTTGATAAGAATGTTTGTTTTACAGGAGAAATCACTTTACATGGGGATATCTTTAAAGTTGGAGGAATTAAAGAAAAAATTATTGGAGCTTATAATTTTGGCTTTAAACGTGTTTATGTACCTGATCAAAACAAAAGTGATTTAGAGACTATTCCAGATTATATTAAAAATAAGATAGAGATAATATTGGTAAACAATTATAAAACTATTTTTAATGATTTATTTTTGAAAAAATAATGTATATTTTATTAATATTTACATAAAATAATATCAGGAAGTAAAATTACTTCCGAATAATAAGCATTTAAGGATTAAAACTTAAGTGCTTTTTTTTTACTTTACATATGAAAAAATAAAATAAGCAAAATACAACAAATATGTAGTATAATAAAAATATACAGTAGGATATTTACAAGAAGTAATGTAAACCCTCCAAAATGACTTGAAAATCGGGGGGGTATTATAAAATAAAAAAGTAAAAGAAAGTAGGTAGAATATGAAAAAGAAGAGTATGCTTATAGTAGCAATTATATTAATGTCAATTGGATTTGCAGCAGTATCAACAACATTAATAATAAATGGAAATGCTAAAGTAAGTGAAAATCAAGATGACTTTTTAGTTATCTTTACAGCTGCAACATTAGATGGAAAGGATGTATATAGTTCTGTAGTAGATGATACAAAGAAGACAATTAATTTCACAACAAGTGAATTAAAAACATTAAATCAAACAAGTGTGTTGAATTATGAAGTAACAAATAATTCAGCAAACTATGATGCAGAAGTGCAAGTAAATTGTAAAGTAAAAGATGGAACAACAGCAAAATACACAAGTATAAAAAATGAACTAGAAGGAAATGTAACGAAAGTATTGGCAAAGGAAAGTGTTAATGGAACATTAACAGTAACACTTAATAAAACAGCAACAGAAGAAGTAAGAGAAGAATATGTATGTACACTTACATTTAATGCAGTAGAAAGAAATACAGTTGGTGTAGAATTAACTCAATTCCAAAAGGATAGTTGGTCAACAATAGCATCAAACGTAAAGAATGGAAATACAAGTTCATATAATGTAGGAGATACTAAAGAAGTAGACTTAGGAACTTTTGGAACACATACAGTAAGAATAGCAAATATGAGTGCATGTACAAATGAAACAAGTGAAACAGCATGTGGATTTGTAGTTGAGTTTGCTAATATAATAACAGAACAATCATTTAATAGTACAAATACAAATGTAGGCGGATGGAGAGATTCAGAATTACGTACATATGTAAATGATACTATATATAATGCACTACCAAGTGAATTACAAAATGTAATATCTTCAACAAAAGTAATATCAGGACATGGAAGTAAAAATGGAGAAATAAACTTTGAAACTCAAGATAAATTATATTTGTTAAGTGCTCACGAAGTATGGGAAGATGGAACAAGTAATCAAATAAGCACAAACGATACATCATATAATAATACAAAACAATTAGATTATTATAAAAATCAAGGAGTTACAACAAGTAGTTATGCAGGAGCAATAAAACAATATAACGGAAATGATTACTATTGGTGGCTTCGTTCGGCTGCTTCTAGCACTGCGAGCCGCTTCCTTTATGTCTACGCCGACGGCTACTGGGGCAACGTCACTGCGAGCCATTCCGTCGGAGTCTCTCCAGCATTTAGAATCGCATAACTATTGAAAAAATATAAGAAAAAGTAATCTTATATTTTTTTTTGCATATATTTCTTTTGAGAGGAGAAAATATGGAAAAGTTAATAAAATTTAATGATGAAATTGAGTTTCGTTCTAACATCTTTGAAATATCAAGTATAAGTCTCGATAGTGATTATCAAGCAACAGAAAAGGAAGTATCAGGTACATTTATTATAAATGGCTCTTTTAGAGGACATGAATTATCTTTAAATCAAGAATCATTTAATAAAAAAATTCCATTTAATTATACTTTTGAAAATGAAATGGACAAAGACACTGTATCTATGGACATAGAAAATTTTACATATGAAATTGATCAAAATAAATTATGTATCGAAATTGAATATAAAATTAAAGGAGAAAAAATGGTATTTGAAGATGAAAGAGAATTTGACAAGTTTTTAGAGAGTCATGAAGTTGAAATAGTTGATTTAAATGAAGATGAAGAAACTACAAAGTGTGAAGAAGAAAAGGACGAAAAAGAAGAAAAATCAGAAGAAAAAGAGGAAGTTAAAGAATTAGAGGTAGATGAAAACGATAGAAAGACCAATGTTGAATCAGAAATTATGAATACATTACAAGAAGGAGAAAATACATATATTACATATCACATTCATGTATGTGATGAATCGGATACGCTTGAATATTTAGCTAATAAATATAAAATAAGCATAGATATTATAAAAGATTATAATTCAATTGATAATATAAGCGTAGGTATGAAATTAATAATACCTTGTCAAGATGAATAAACTAAAAAGAATTGGTAAAGTATTAATAAAAAATGACGAAGTAGTTGTTAAACATGAAGATTTAAATTTAGAACTTTATGATTATCTTAAATCAAGAGACTTTAATAATTTCCCAGCGTTAGTAAGCAGAGATGATGAACGTGGAGATAACGTATATGAATATGTTAAAAATATCAGTTTAGATAGAAATCAACTTGGAAATGATCTTTCTATTACTTTAGCAAGTTTGCATAATAAAACTTCTTTTAATAAAGAAGTTAATTTAGATAGATATAAGAGTATATATGATAATATGTATGGTTATTTAAATTATGTTGATGAATATTATCTTGGAATTTTAAAAGAAAGTGAACTTGTTGAATATCCTTCTCCCCATGAATTACTTTTTCAAAACAATTATACTAAATTAAGAGAATGTATTAACTTTTGTAAAAAAGAGTGTGATAATTGGTATAAAATGGTACAGGGTAAAACTAAGGAAAGGGTTTGTTTAAACCATGGAAATGTTTCTTTAGGACATATTCTTAGAAATAGTAAATCCTATCTTATATCGTGGGATAAAAATCATTTTGATACTCCAGTTTCGGATTTAATTGATTTCTATCACAATGAATGGAAGTATTTAGAGTTCTCTGGAATATTGGAAACATATTTTTCTAAATGTTCTTTAAGCGATGAAGAAAAGAAACTATTTTTTATTAATATATCAACACCACTTTTAATAGAATATGGAAATGATGAATTTATTAATACTGCTAAAACTAGGGATCTTATCAACTATATTTATAAAACTGAAACTTTAATAGGGCCATATTATACGATAAAGAATGAAGAAAAGTAAAAATACTTCTATAAGCAAAATAAATAAATTAAATCTCAATGGTAAAATCAGAGTAATTATTACTTGATAAAAGATTAGACAACCAAGTAAAAGAATAGCAAATATACTAAATAGTCCTGGTGGTCTATTGTTTCCACAACCACATGGTCTCATATGCATCACCTATAGTATTTTATGTTTTTACTTGTTTTATGTTAATTATAACAGAAGAAATTCTGTTATTTTTTATGAGAATAAATACACTTTACACATAAGAAAATAAAATAAGCAGACTACAACAAATATGTAGTATAATAAAATCATACAGCAGGATATTTACAAGAAGAAATGTAAACCCTTCAAAATGACTTGAAAATCGGGGGGGGTATTATAAAATAAAAAAGTAAAAGAAAGTAGGTATAATATGAAAAAGAAGAGTATGCTTATAATAGCAATTATATTAATGTCAATTGGATTTGCAGCGATCTCAACAACATTAATAATAAATGGAAATGCAAACGTAAGCGAAAATCAAGATGACTTCTCAGTTATCTTTACAGCTGCAACATTAGAAGGAAAGGATGTATATTCATCAGTAGTAGATGATACAAAGAAGATAATTACATTTGAAACATCAGAATTAAAAACACTTAATCAAACAAGTATACTTGCATATGAAGTAACAAACAACTCAACTAACTATGATGCAGAGGTTAAAGTAACATGTGTACCAAAGGACGGAACAACAGCAAAATATACAAGTATTAAAAATGAACTAGAAAATAATGCAACAGTAGTAAAAGCAAAAGAAAGCTTAAACGGAACATTAACAGTAACACTAGATAAAACATCAACAGAAGAAGTAACTGAAGAATATGTATGTGAATTAACATTTAATGCTGTAGAAAGAGATACAATAGGAACTAGATCAGGATCATTTGCAACAGATTCATGGGAAACAATAGCAGCAAATGTAAAAAATAATGATACAGTTAATTATAAAGTTGGAGATACAAAAGAAATAGATTTAGGAGATTTGGGAGTACATATAGTTCGTGTAACTAACAAAAGTGAATGCACAAATGGAGAAACAAGTGAAACAGCATGTGGATTTATAGTAGAATTTGCAGATATAATAACAAACCAACCATTTAATAGCAAAGGAACAAACGTAGGAGGTTGGAGAGATTCAGAGTTACGTACATATATAAATGATACAATATATAATGGACTTCCAAGTGACTTACAAAATGTAATTACAACAACAAAAGTAATATCAGGACATGGAAGTACAAGCGGAGAAACAAACTTTGAAACCCAAGATAAATTGTATTTGCTAAGTGTACATGAAGTATATGAAAATGGAACAAGTGATCAAATAGGCACAAACGATACATCATATAATAATACAAAACAATTAGATTATTATAAAAATCAAGGAGTTACAACAAGTAGTTATGCAGGAGCAAAAAAGCAATATAACGGGGTTGACTCAGTTTGGTGGCTTCGTTCGGCTCGTTCTTACACTACGAACAACTTCCTTGATGTCTACAGCTACGGCAACTGGAACAGCCTCTATGCGAGCATTTCCCGCGGAGTCTCTCCAGCTTTCCGAATCGCATAAACAATGCAGATATAGAAAATTGTAAAAAAAGATAAAAGTAAGTGAGGATTCACACTAAACCGATAAGTTATTTATACGTAGGCGCACTACGAGCAACGCGAGTAAAGCCAGTATAAATAACGTTACAAAGAAAAAACAATTAATAGTTCCAATTACTTTTTATAAGTAATTGGAACAAATAATGGAGGAAATATGTCAGTTCCAAGATTTAAAAGACAACCAAGTGAATATGATTATGTAAATAATGCGTATGAACTTAATGTTGAAATAATGAATTTGGTTTCCAAATTATCAGCTCGCTGGGCTAGAATATATCAACAACCAATTGATAGACTTGCAAACTTACAAGCAGATCTTGTCAATATGGCTTGTTCTATTACTCCTAAAACTAGTGAAGATTTTATAACAAGAAGATGGTTACTTAAAATGTCTAATGCATGTTTAACTGCATTAGAAAGAAGAATAATGGAAATGATTAGAATATTATACTCTAATCCTAGTAAATGTTTTAATCGTAAGAATGGTAAAAATTATACATTTACTGAAGCAACTGAAAAGCTTGATAAAAAACTAATATGATTTAATAAAAGGAGTACTTGCAGCTGATAAAAGGAAAAAGGAAAAAATTAAAACTGATAATATAACTGACAAAGAGATTAATGAAGATAAATCGTTTTATCTTCTTTTATTTTGTAACATAACTTGAAAATCATTTATTTATGTTTTATAATTATTGATAGAATAGGAGAGGGTAAAGTGAAGAAAAATGGTTTTATTGCAACAAGTGTGCTTTACTCAATATTTTTAGTGTTTTTAACTCTCTTTTTAGCTTTGATTTTGACCTATTTACATAATCAAATTTTATTAAAAAAAATAGATGATGAAGCATGGAATAATCTTATTAAAATAAATAATACAAAGATAACGGACTTAAAAATTGGTGATTATGTTCAGTTTATGGATGATCCTGTTATGGGAGATAGTTTTAATAATCCTGATCCTGCTAATTATGATCTTAATGAAATCGGTGAAAGTGTTCTAAATCAATCATCTAAATGGATTGTTGCTGATATAGAACAAAATGAAAATGAAAAAACTTATTATTTTTTAAGCGATATGGATGCAGCTAAGTTAGATGTTCAATTTAAAACATCAACTGATTTGATTAGAAAATATCATACAGTTACAATTGGCATTGTTAATGAGATGATAAATGTAAGAAGCAAGGGTGGAGAAAACTTATATCAACAATCTATTCAGTTTAAAAACTATAATAGTTTAAATGTTGGATTTCCTACATCAACAGTTTTAAATAAAGTTAGAAACAATACTGAAATAACTGATGATATTAAAAATTCGATATTTGGAGTTGACTCGAGTTATATTGTTTATGTTCCATCATCTACTGGTAATTATTTAGAGGATACTTATTATAATTATCGTATGTATAGTTTTACTCTTGCAAATTCTAAGGGTTCAAATGTTTTGAAGAATTATTGTAATGGAACTTTCAGTAATGATACAGTTTTGTATGATGATAATAATACATTTGGATATATCAATAAGGTATGGGATACATCGTCAAATCAAAGCTATGTTGATTATTGTTCTTATGCTTCAAGTGTTCCATATTCACATAAAAAAAGCGATAAAATAGTTACTGAGGATGAAACTCGAGATAATGATGTAGCAATCTCCAACAGTGCTTCTTATAACTTTAGACTTATGCTTGAGTTAGGTCTTGATTTAAATTCAGAAAATATATATGTCTCTGGGGGAAGTGGAGCAAGAACAAACCCTTATATAATTATGGATGGGGTGAAAAACGAATGAAAAAAAATGGTTTTGTATTTTTAGAAACTTTGGTTGTTGTATGTGTTTTATCGCTTACTTTGCTTCTTCTTTTTGGAACATATTCCTATATTCTTCGAAAATCTAGAGAACGAAATGTTTTTGATACAACAGAAATGATCTATAAAACTTATTATACAAAGGATATACTTATTCATGAGTATGGAAATATAGAAACATATATCAATACATGTACGAAGTTAAAAAATAACATTTATGAATGCAGTTTGGGTGAGAATAGATTAAGTCAATTAAGCAAGTCTTTTGAAGTTGAAAAAATATATTTCTTTGCTCCAAGTGATGTTTTAGATGATAATGATGTTATTTTAAAACTGGATGCAACAACAATAGATTATGTTAAATATTTGGGTAAAAATAATAAAAGCAGAAGAATGGTTGTAAAATATAAGAAAACATATCAAGATGGTAGTTATGAAGTATTTCATTCTTCAATGGAGGTTTAAGATGGATAATAAAGGTATGTCAATAACTGAACTTCTAGTAAGCATATGTATTATTTCAATCGTGTTGCTTCTTTTGTTTTCTCTTCTTATTCAAGTAAGAAATGAGGATAGAAAAAGCTCTATTCAATCAAATTTTGTGATTAATCAATCCACTTTTATAAAAACTATAGAAGAGGATGTAGCTGATTATGGTGTTAAAAGAATATCCCCTTGTACTTTATCTGAGATGGGTATAGATAACTCTATAATTGTTGATGGATATGAGGATAAATATAAATGTGTACGTATTGAGTATAAAAAAGATTTCTTAAAATCCAATATAGCTTTTTTATCGATTTATAATTATTATACTAAATATAACTATGATGATTCTAAATATGTAGGAACTGATGAAACTTCATGGATGATTTCTTATAAGAGAGGATACTACACTGAAACTAAACCGGAAGGTACTATAAACTATCAATCGTTTAAAAGTGAATCTTCTATTATGAAAGAATTACCTGAAGAAGTCGATTTAAGTGATGCGATAACCTTAAACTTCAGTGCTTTAAGTGATAATATAAATGCCGCATCTTTAGTTTTTCCAGTTGTTAATTTAGCTGGTGAACATTATGATGTAAATATTGGTTTTACTTATATGGGAAATAATTTATTTAAATGTAAGAGAAATGACAACGGAAATAATAAATTGATCTGTAACTGTAATAGTTCAAGTTCTCTATGTAATGAAATATATGAGTAAAGATATAAATAAAGTTAAAATTCTAGAAGTATAAAAGTATTTTGAATCAAACTTAGTTTCTTTTAAAATACTTTTTATTTGCATTATTATACTAAAAGATGCAAGAGAAGTGAAAGTAAGCATCAATATATCATTTATTGGACTTACTGTATAAAGTTTTATTCTAGTAAATCCACTGGTTATCTCTAAAATACCTGATATAAATGTTTTCATAATGGGATTTTTAATTGGTACTATATTTGAAAGACTTAAAAAAACAGTTAAAGTTCCCAATATATTAAGAATCGTTTTCATATTCTTTTCAATAGATTTATTTAAATTAAATTCAAAATTGTATGATGCGTTAGGTGGGGATTCACTTACTAATGCATCTCTTAAAATAAAACTTGTTAAAACATTAGATACCCACATAATTATTAAAACTTTTAGATTGCTGAATGTAAGTATTAATATTGGATTAAAAAATATTGTTTGACTTAATATCTTTGTTAAACTGTTTTTATCAATCAACTTAGAATCATACAAATCTTTTAATATTTTAGCATTTGTTGGTGTTGCTCCAAAAATAGAAACAATAAAAACAAATAAACCATATGGACTAGTTTTAAATATTTTAGAATAAACATCATAAAAAAACTTAGGTATTTTAGAAATTAATCCGCTTGCAAGTAAAATATCACTTAAGATAAGAGTAGGAAAAAGAACTGGAAATAGACTTTTACTCCAGATATTAATGGCATCTCCAGCAGCTAAAACGATTGCATTTTTATTTACAATAAATAGAACAAAAAGTAATAAAGTTAACAGTTTTTTCACATTTCACCTCTATAATAATGGTATAATCAAAGTAAGGAGAATAAATTATGCTTAATAAAATGTATGAGTTTTTAAAGGAAAATATTAAATCAATACTTGTTATTGCTATCTTTGTGGTGGTTATGAATTTAAATCTTCCTTTTAGTGTTTATGCTCCAGGAGGAACAATAGATATTTCAAAAAGATTGAATAAGGAATCTAAAACAAGTGTAAATATGACATATGTAAGTTTTGTTGAAGGAAAAGTTCCTGTTTTATTACTTTCATTATTTTTACCAAACTGGGATATTGTAAAAAATGATGATATAAAATACGATAATGAAGAGATGGCTGATTCATTAAAAAGGGATAGAATTAGTTTATATGAATCAATTAGCAATGCTAAAAGTGTTGCCTATAAATATGTTAATAAACCTTTGAAAATCGAAAAAACTACTTATTATGTAACATATATTAGTTCCTCATCAGATACAAATTTAAGAATTGGAGATGAACTTATAAGTATTGATGGACGTGACTTTACTCCGGATATCGTAGAAACATATTTAAATACTCTTGAAGAAGGAGCAAAAGTATCTATAAAAGTAAAAAACTCTGATAAAGAGTATACAAGGTATGCCCGCCTTATAAAAGCAAGCGATAAAACATTGATTGGAGTAAGCTATGCAAAAGTAAATGATTATAAAGATTCTCTTGAATACAATTACAAAAAAAGTGAATCAGGTCCTTCTGGTGGAGCGATGTTAACTCTTGCATTAATCCAAGAATTAAGTGGAAAAACAAACAATAACAAAAAGATATGTGGAACGGGAACAATTGACGAATCCGGAAATATTGGCGAAATAGGTGGAGTAAAATATAAAATACTTGGAGCAAGTAAAAATAAATGTGATGTTTTTATAACACCAAAAGAAAACTATGAAGAAGCAAAAACTGTTAAAGAAAAAAATAAATTGAAAATTGAGTTAATTGAAGCAGATAATATTGAAGATTTAATGGAAAAACTATCTTCCTAAAATTTAAAAATTATTATATAATATTTTATTAGATGTAGGTGGTAAAATGGAACGTTTAAGTGTGGATAGAACAAAATTGTCTCCAATGATGTTACAATATATGGAGATTAAGGATAGATATCCTGATACGTTAATATTTTTTAGATTAGGAGATTTTTACGAATTATTTTTTGAAGATGCTGATGTTTGTTCAAGAGAATTAGAATTAACTTTAACTGGTAAAAATGCTGGTTTAAGTGAAAGAGTACCAATGTGTGGAGTTCCTCATCATTCAGCTAAAATATACATTGAAAAACTTATAAGCAAAGGATATAAAGTTGCTATATGTGAACAACTTGAGGATCCAAAGCTAGCTAAGGGTATGGTTAAAAGAGATGTAATTGAAGTCGTAACAAAAGGAACAATGGTTGATTTAGAGTTTTTAAATGAACACGATTTTAACTATATTGGAACTATTTTTGATTATGGGTATAATTACTTAATTGTTTATCTTGATTTATCAACTGGTAAAGTATTTGGGATATTTGTTCCTCATAATAAAACTAGTTTAATAAATGAAGTATTAAGCTTGAATTTAAAAGAAATTATTGTTGAAAATAATTTTGATATTGAACTTATAAATATCTTTAAAAATACTTATTCAATATCTATCACCATTAATGATTCATATTTGGAAGATGAATATAAAAGTGTCTATGAAGGAATAAATGATGAAAGAATAGTTAAAGCATTAAAGAATATCATGTATCATTTACATGTAACTCAATTAAAAGATTTATCACATTTATCACGTATTGAAATGGTTCAAAAGGACGACTATTTAAATATGGATATTCATACCATAAGAAATCTTGAATTACTAGAAACCTTAAGATTAAAAGAAAGAAAGTTTTCTCTTTTATGGCTTCTTGATAAAACTAAAACAGCAATGGGTTCAAGAACTTTAAAAAGCTGGCTTATGAATCCTTTAAAAGATGAAACTAAAATAAATAAAAGACTTGATTATATTGAAAGTTTGAATAATAACTTTTTACAAAGAGAAGAACTTATGAGAGATTTATATGAAGTATATGATCTTGAAAGACTAACTGGTAAGGTTATATGTGGTTCTTTAAACGGAAGAGATTTATTACAAATAAAAAATTCAATCAAAGTAATACCTGATATCAATAGAATTCTAAATGAGCTTAAATTTGATATTACTTTAAATACTCATGAGAAATTATTTAAACTTTTAGAAAGTTCTATTTCTGAAGATGCACCAATAAGCATTAAAGAGGGTGGAATAATCAAAAGTGGATATAATGCCGAACTTGATGAACTTAAAAGCATTCGTTCTGGAGGAAAAGATTTTATTTCCGGAATTGAAGCCAAACTAAAAGAAGAAACTGGAATAAACAACTTAAAAGTTGGATACAATAAAGTATTTGGATATTTTATTGAAGTGTCAAAAGGAAATTCAAAACGAGTAAGTGAAGAGTTAGGTTGGGAAAGAAGACAAACTCTAACTAATGCTGAAAGATATATAACTCCAGAACTAAAAGAAAAAGAAGCTTTAGTTTTAAATGCTGAAGAACGTATAATTGATTTAGAATACAATATATTCATGGAAATAAAAGAAAGTGTAAAAGGTGTCTTATTTGAATTAAAAGAAACGGCAACACTTTTAAGTGAAATTGATTCTTTATGTTCTTTATCTCTTGTAAGTGAAGAACATCACTTAATTAGACCAAAATTCAATAACAATCATAATCTTCGTATAATCGAAGGTAGACATCCAGTTGTTGAAGTTGTTAGCAATAATAACTATGTTAAAAATGATGTAATCATGGATGAATCAACATCAACTCTTTTAATAACTGGACCGAACATGAGTGGTAAATCAACTTATATGAGAGAACTTGCCATCATCATTATCATGGCTCAAATGGGTTCCTTTGTACCAGCAGCTGAGGCGGATTTACCAATATTTGATTCAATCTATACTAGAATCGGAGCAAGTGATGATCTTGTAAGTGGAGAATCAACGTTTATGGTTGAAATGATTGAAGCCAAAAATGCGATTGTTAACGCGACTGAAAATTCACTTATTCTATTTGATGAACTTGGAAGAGGAACAGCTACGTTTGATGGTATGAGTTTAGCTCGTGCAATCCTTGAATACGTCAATTTAAAAATAAAATGTAAAACATTATTTTCAACACATTATCATGAGTTAACTGATTTAAGTGACTCTATTCCAAGCATCAAAAACGTTCATGTTGATGCTGTAGAAGAGGATGGTAAAGTAACATTCTTGCATAAAGTTAAAGAAGGACCAATTGATAAATCATACGGAATACACGTTGCTAGACTTGCTGGTCTTCCAGAAGATTTATTAAAACGTGCAAGTGAATTTTTAGCAAGTTATGAAAGTCATGAAAAACGTGAAGTGTATGTTCAACAATCTCTTACTTTTGAAGAAAAGTGTGAGGATAATAATTTAGAAGAAAAAATAAAAGAGATAGATATCCTAAAGATGACACCAATGGACGCTATAAATTTCTTATATGAGTTAAAAAATACAATAAAATAGTTGTAAAATGTTTGAATATTTTATATAATGATTACGGAGTGCGAGCATACTTTAATTTTTCATTTTAAAAAATTTTATCTTTTCTACAATCTTAGCACTCCAAATCACATATTAATTTATGTGATTTTTTATTTGGAATAATATTTATGAGTAAAATTTATTATACAAACAAAATAATGTTTATTAATTAAAGACTTTTTATCATATTTTTGATAAAATATAGAAAGGAGGAAAAGTATGGACACAGAAGAAATAAAATATTTTACCGTTAGCCAATATAATCAAGCAATTAAGAACTTTTTAGATTCTAAGATTGAATGCCAAGTTGTCCATATTAAAGGAGAGGTTTCCAATTATAAGGGACATACTAGAGGACATTTATATTTCACCTTAAAAGATGAAGAATCAAGAATTAACGCGGTGATGTTTAAAACAAATGCTTCAAATCTTGATTTTGTCCCGAAGGATGGAGATGAAGTATTAGTTACTGGAAGAATAAGCGTATATGTTCCAACTGGTGGATATCAAGTATATGTTGAAGAAATGCATTTGTCCGGTAATGGAGATCTGTTAAAAAAACTAGAAGAATTAAAACAAAAACTTGCTAAAGAAGGTTTATTTGATCAAGAACATAAAAAGCCAATTCCTAAGTATCCAACTAAAATTGGTATTGTAACTGCGCCAACAGGAGCAGCCATAAGAGATATTCTTTCAACTATAAAAAGAAGATATCCAATATGTAATACAATATTATTTCCAGCTTTAGTTCAAGGCGAACTTGCTAAAGATGACGTTGTAAGACAAATTAAACGTGCAAATGAGTTTGATGATATTGACGTATTAATTGTTGGTAGAGGTGGAGGAAGTATTGAAGACTTATGGGCATTTAATGAAGAATGTGTTGCTAGAGCAATATACGAGTCGCGTATCCCGATTATATCTGCTGTTGGTCATGAAATAGACTTTACAATAGCTGACTTTGTTGCTGATATGCGTGCTCCAACACCGACCGGAGCAGCAGAGATGGCTGTACCGAATATGGTTGATTTAGTTAATTATATTCGCCAACTTGAAATACGTTTAAATAAAAATATATTTAATTTAATAGACTCATCAAAAAAACAACTTACGAACTTTAAAAACAGTTATGTTCTAACTAATCCACTTTCATATTCTGAGATTAGAGAACAAAAACTGGATATGATTATTAATAAATTGAATAGTTATATTACTCACAAAATGGATATATCCGTTTCTAGATATCAAAATGCAATAAGTAATCATGTACTTTTAAATCCAAGTGAGTTATTTATAAAAAATAAAAACAGTCTAGAACTTGTTATTAATAAATTAGAATTATTAAATCCATTAAGTGTTTTGAGTAAAGGATATTCGCTTTCTACAGTTAATGGAAAAGTGATTAAAAGTGTTAAAGACGTTAAAGTTAATGATGAGGTAAATATTAGACTTCTTGATGGAGAGATAAACACAGTTGTTAAAGGAGAGAAAGAAAATGGAAGATAAGAAATTTGAAGAACTTATGAGTGAACTTGAAAATATTATCAAAGAGTTAGAAGCTGGTAATACTGATTTAGAAAGCTCAATAAAAAAATATACTGAAGCTATGCAAATTGTTAAAGTTTGTAATGATAAATTAACAAAAGCAACAGATGCAGTTAATCAAATATTAAAAGAAAATGGAAGTTTAGAAAACTTCGAAGTAGAGGAATAGTTATGGATAATCAAGTTAAAGATATTACAAGCAGAGATGTTGATTTTGCTAAATGGTATACTGATGTTGTTAAAAAAGCCGATTTAGTTGATTATACAAACGTAAAGGGTAGTATGGTTATTCGTCCATATGGATATGCCATTTGGGAAAATATGCAAAGTATTTTGGATAAAGAATTTAAACGTTTAGGACATGAAAATGTTCAAATGCCTATGTTCATACCTGAATCTTTACTAAATGTTGAAAAGGATCATGTTGAAGGTTTTGCTCCTGAAGTTGCTTGGGTAACATATGGGGGAAAAGAAAAGTTGGATGAAAGAATGTGTGTTCGTCCAACAAGTGAAACTTTATTCTGTGATCATTTTAAAAAGATCATAAAAAGTTATAGAGACCTACCAGTTCTTTATAATCAATGGTGTACGATAGTTCGTTGGGAAAAAACAACAAGACCATTTTTAAGAAGCCGTGAAATATTATGGCAAGAAGGACATACATTGCATGCAACAAGTGAAGAAGCAATGGCTGAAACTTTAAGAATGCTACATGTTTATGAAGATTTCCAAAGAAATTATTTAGCTATGCCAGTTATAGTAGGAAGAAAAACTGAAAAAGAAAAATTTGCTGGAGCTGAAGCAACTTATACAATCGAAGCTATGATGTATGATGGCGTTGCTCTTCAAAATGGAACAAGTCATTATTTTGGTGATGGTTTTGCTCGTGCTTTTGGAATAGAATTTTTGGATAAGGACAACAAACTAAAAACTCCATTTCAAACATCATGGGGATGTACAACACGCATGATTGGTGGACTAATAATGACTCACTCAGATGATCGTGGACTTGTGTTACCTCCAAAAATTGCTCCAACAAAAGTAATCGTTATTCCAATTGGAAAAGATATTGATGAATACATTGATAAAGTTGTAGAAATTTTAAATAAAAATGACATCACTAATAAAGTTGATAGAAGTGACAAAACTCCAGGATTTAAATTTGCTGAAGCTGAGGTTAAAGGATATCCAGTTAGAATCGAAGTTGGTGCCAGAGATATAAAAAATGGACATATCACTTTAGTAAGAAGAGATACTTTAGAAAAGTACGAATTTAGTATAAGTGAACTTGATAATTTAGCCGATAAATTAAATGATATTTTTGAAAACATGCAATATGATATGTATAAAAAAGCAGAAGATAGAAGAAACTCAATGTTATATGAAGCTTCAACTATGGAAGAATTTGAAAATATTGCAGCTACTAAGTCTGGATTTATCAAAATAAATTGGTGTGGAAGATGCGAATGTGAAGAAAACATCAAAGAAAAAACTGGTTTGAAATCACGTTGTATAATGGAAGATGAACAAGCAAGTGGGAATTGTATTTGTGGAGAACCTGCAAAACATGTAATCTATTTTGGTAGACAATATTAATATTAAAAATTTGCAAGATAAAAATGCAAATTTTTTTATGCTTCATTTGCTTATCTAAACTATGTTATAATTTCTTATATGGTGATGATGTGTGATGAAACATTATATCGGCTATCTTTTTTCTAAGCCAAATAAAAGATACAATATAAGTAAGTTTATGGTTGAATCTAATATTCTTTTATAACGGGTTTATCGGGAAGTGGTAAGACAACTTTAAGCCTTGATTTATCTAAAAAGTATAATGCTATAGTTTTAAATTTGGATTGTTTATGTAATTATTATAATGAAAAGTTTAATAACACTTTAATTAAATGTTTTGACGGGTAACTTTTTAAAAAATAATGCAAAACTTGATGAAATTTTAAAAAATGAGGAATTTATGGATTTAAAACTCAATAGAACTAGTGAATATATCTTTTATATCAAAAGTTATTTTGAATACGTTTATAAGTTTTGTTTAGATTATAAAAATATAAACTTTATCATTGAAGGAACTCAACTATTTATGACCCTTAATCCTTTAATCATTTCTGTTATATAAAAACTTAGTGTTTTTCTTTAATTAAGCACGATTTTTTTGTATAATGGTGTATAGGAAGTGAAATAATGGATAAATTTTACAATAATAATGTTCTTACAAAATTTATGTTGATACAACCATTAATTGATATAATAACTTCTTTAATGATCAATGAATATAGTCTATCCATTTCACTTGGAATGATTTTTAGATTTCTATTTTTAATATATGCTTCTTTTTATATATTAAAAAAACGTGATAATAAGGTGAACATCTATGTTTTAATGTGGATTTCATACATTTTTATAAGTTTTATAGGCAATATAATTTTAGATGTTGATTTCAGCTTAAATAGTTATATCAATCATATGGCAAAACTTATATACTTTCCAGTGTTATTATTGTTTTTTGTTATATATTTTAAAAATAATAAAGAACTTGATAGATTTACATTTGTAACTATCGCTTTAATTATAGGCATTTCTCTTTTTACCTCAGTTATAACCAATACAGCATATTGTTCATATTCATCATATGAGAATTGTTATCGTAAAGGAATTGTTTCGTGGTTTAATTCAGCAAATGAATATGGACTTATTCTTATATCTTTACTTGGCTATTCTTTGATAGATTTTATAAAAAATAAAAACGTATACAATATAATATCCTCTTTATTTACCATTGTATTTTTGTGTATTTTGGGTACAAAAGCAAGTTATATTGGATGTTTAGGAATATTGATATCTTCTTTTATATTTTATATTATTTATAACAAGATCATAAAGTCAACTGAGTTGGATCAAAAGAGTTTATTTTTTATCGGTGGTATAATAGTTGCAATACTTATATCTACGGTTAAACTTCCGATTTATACGAATTTGATTGGAAGTTATGAAAGAGCTTATAATAGTAGTGGGGCATCTTTTTGTGAATATTGTTGTCCTAGATTTGATAAAACAAGTGAAGAAATAAAAAGTGAGATATCATCTTCATTGGTCTTTAGTGGCAGAAGCGATTTTTTGAAAGTTAATAACTTGATGTATAAAAATAGTTCGATTTTTTCTAAACTATATGGTCTAGTATATTCAGATAAGACTTATAATGGTATTCATTATGAAAAGCTAGTAGAAAGAGATTTTCATGATCTTTTATTTCAATATGGTATTATAGCATTTGTTTTAGAACTCATTTTACCTTTGTATCTGATTTTTAAAATAATAAAGAAAAACATATTGTCAAGAAAATTGATTATTGATGAAGAAGTATTTGTTTTAACTATCGGCATATGCCTTGTTTTGCTTGGGTCTTATTTAGCCGGACATTTTCTATTTTCACCTGCAGTATCAATTTATGTTGCTTATTCAATTGCATTATTATATAAGAAAGTGGGTATATTATGAAAAAAAATATCGCATTATTTCAAACAGCTATGGATGTTGGTGGAATTCAAAAAAGCCTTATAAATCTTCTTAATAGAATAGATTATGAAAAATATAATATTGATCTTTACATATTGGGTGGTGGTTCATTTTTCAAGCAAATTCCATCTAAAGTAAATGTTATTGTTTTAGATAATAAGAAATGGTATAAATATGTACCATTTAAAGCTGTGTATCATCTTACTAAAGTGGATAAATCAATTAAATATGATGTTTCAATTGATTTTAATGGCTATAATAACTATCTATCATCTTATGCATTAAAAATCGATGCCAAAAGAAAAGTGCTTTTTGTGCATAACGATTTTAAAAAGAAATATCTTAATGAACGTAAATTTAGAATATTATATAATTTAAGCAAAAAAAAATATGGAATGTATGATGATATTGTTTCTGTTAGTTTAGGAGTTAAAAATTCTTTTTATGAATTAACAGGCATTAAGGCAAAGTATGTTATACCGAATTATATAGATACAAAGAAAATAATTGATTCTTCTATGGATAATATATATTTTCATGTCGATGATGAAAATATAAATCTATGCTTTTTAGGACGTCTTGTATATCAAAAAGGATTAGATCTCTTGTTTCCAATTTTAAAGAAGTATAGTAAAGTAAATCCTGAATTTCATCTATATGTTATTGGTGATGGAGATAAAAAGGATGAGCTTATCAAGCAAGTTGAGGATTTAGATTTATGTGATAATGTTACTTTTTTAGGAAGCAAGATCAATCCTTATCCTTACGTAAAGATGTGTGATTATCTAGTTTTGAATAGTAGATATGAAGGTCAAGGAATGGTAGCTTTGGAAGCTATGTGTTTAGGATTAAAAGTAATTATGCCTAAAAATTTAAGTGAATATCTTGATATAGATTATATCGATATTAAAGATATAGATAAAATAAGCAAGTTTAGAAAAAAGATAAATAAGCTTGACGATTATAATAAAATGATCGATGTAAAAATCGATGAATTGTTTGGAGGTGAGATATGAAAACGGGTTTAGTTATTATCAATTATAATGATATGAATAATACGATTAATTTAGTAAATGAGGTTAGTGGATATACATCGATTGATAAGATAGTGGTTGTGGATAACAATTCTTCTAAAGGAAGAGATATGCTAGATATAAAGATAAATAAGCTTCATGTTATCAAGTTGGATACTAATCTTGGATATTCTGGAGCGATAAACGTAGGTTGTAAGTATTTAATTGAGGAGTATGGTGATATCAATATCATTATCAGCAATACGGATATTAGTATTCCATCCAACAATGTGATAAAATCTCTTGTGAAGAATATTAAAAATCCAAGTGTTGGAGCAATAATGCCAAAAGTTCTTGAAAATGGTATATATAAATATGGGTGGCGCCTTACAAATGCTAAAGCCGATTTGCTTTTAAATATTCCACTTTTAAATAGACTTTATAGAAATAAATTTTTAAATTATGATATGAATCACTTTCTAAATCCGCTTCCTGTTGTTGATACATTATATGGATGTTTTTTCATGATTAAAAGTGAGGTTTTAAAACAAATAGATTATTTTGATTCATCTGTATTTTTATATTATGAAGAGAATATTTTGGCTAGAAAGTTAAAAAAAGCTAATCTTTTAACCGTTGTTGATACAAGTGTTTTTGTTGAGCATAAACATAATGCAACAATTGGAAACAATGTAAGCGCATTAAATAAATACAAGATATATAAGAAAAGTCAGTTATATTACGAAAAAGAATATAATAATGCAAATCGTTTTGAAATGTTTTTGTTTAATTTGTTCTATAAAGTTTCATTGTTTTTTAAGAATATGAAAGTAAAGTTAAAAAAAGAAGTCAATTAAGGCTTCTTTTAAATTTCAATAATGCGTTGTATCTCAATATAAAACCATTTATAAATGAGGTGATAATCGCGGATATTATAAGCATAAGTTTAAACGTAGATGATACTTTATCATCAGAAGAAATAATGGAAAGCAATATAGTATAGGGGATCAAACCTGTTATCAATCCTATAAAAAAATATTTGTTTTTAAAATCGTCTATCTTCATACGCTACCTCTATAATACAATTATAGCTTATTAGGAAAAATTTTGAAAGAAAAAAATTATAATTCTTCATATTTTTTTCATATAAGCATGTTTTAATATAATTAGAAAGAAAGAGAAATGAAAAGAATTTTAAAAAATGTTGTGATGATTATTATCACATTGGCAAGTATAAGCGGAATTATATTTGCAAGTATTTATTTCAACAAGGATAACTTAAATAATATGTCTGGAGGAACTCCACCAAATATGCAAGAAAATGGTGATATGGGATCAGGTAACAATACACCACCAGAAAAACCAAAAGGAGAAAGTAAAGATAACACACCACCAGAAAAACTGGATAATGACTCTGATATGAGTACACCTCCAGAAAAACCAGAAGGAGAAAATAACGATATGGAAAGCAATCAATCTATGAAAATGTCTGAGGATATCCATCAAACAAGCAATAATAAAGTATGGTTTTATGTCATAGTTATATCTTTATCGTTATTAGTCGCAATTAATATTGGCTATTTAATAATATCAAACTTTAATGCTAAAACATTTAAAGAAACATTTGGAGTTGCAGATAAAACGATTATATTTGTTTTATTAACGATTATTATTACAGCGGTTTTATCCTTTACAAGCATATGGTTTAACGGGACAAAATCTCAAAATAATCAACCAAATAATGGAAATATGAATGGATCCATGAACAATAAAACTCCAAGTTATTCAAGTTCAAACGAGATAAGTGGAGATAAAACTATAAGCGATGAAACTTATACATCATCAACAGCTTCAGAAAATGCGATTTTAATAAGTGATGATGCAAGTGTTTCAATGGATAATGTGACTGTAACAAAAACTGGGGATGCAAAAACAGGAGATGAATCAAGTTTCTATGGAAACAATTCGGGCGTTCTTGCTAAAGATAATGCTGATGTGACTATCTCAAATAGTTCAGTTAATACATCTGCAACCGGAGCAAACGGAGTATTTTCATACGGTTCATCTAAGATAAATATTTCTGCTTCTTCTATTAAAACATCTGCAGATTCCTCTGGAGGAATTATGGTTGCTGGTGGAGGAAGTATCACTGCAAACGATTTAACAATTGAAACAAGTGGTACTTCAAGTGCTGCAATCCGTTCCGACAAAGGCGGAGGAAATATAGTAGTTTCCAAAGGAACTTATAAAACAACAGGAGTTGGATCTCCGAGCATATATTCAACTGCAGATATCATGGTAAAAGATGCAACTTTATAGGCTGCTTCTTCAGAAGGCGTAGTTATCGAAGGAAAGAATTCTGTTACTCTTGAAAACGTTACCTTGCTTGATACAAACAATAAATTAAATGGTCAATCCACAACATATAAAAACATCTTTCTATATCAATCTATGAGTGGAGATGCCGATACTGGAACTAGTAAGTTTACTGCTAAAAATAGTACAATAACAACTAATAAAGGAGACACATTATATGTAACTAATACGGATGCAGTAATCACTTTAGAAAACAATACAATATTAAATAATGATTCTACTGGTAATTTCTTAAGAATTCAAAAAGATTCTTGGGGAACAACTGGACAAAACGGTGGAAGCGTAACACTTACTTTAAAAAATCAAACTGTAACTGGAAATATTGTTGTCGATCCGATTTCTACTTTATCAATGGAATTAAGTGATTCTTCAAGTTTTGAAGGAAGTATCAATTCTTCAAATGAAGCAAAATCTATAATATTAAAATTATCTAAAAATTCTAAAATAAAATTGACAGGGGATTCTTATGTTACAAGTTTAGATGATGAAGATACAAGCTATAAAAACATCGACTTCAATGGTTACAAATTATATGTAAATGGAAAAAGTGTAAACTAAGGTGAGAATTATTCACCTTTTTTTCGTTTTATGATAAATTAAAAATGGTGATAAATATGAAAGACAAACTAAAAGAATTATTAAATAGTTCCTACAGCCCTTATTCACATTTCAGAGTTGCTTCAATAGTAGTTATGAAGGATGGACGTGAATTTAGAGGAGTAAATGTTGAGAATGCTAGTTATGGAGCTACTATATGTGCAGAAAGAAGTGCAATCGTATCAGCAATATCAGCTGGATATAAAAAGCATGACTTTGAAACTTTATATGTTATGTGTGATAATGAAAAAATCGGATTTTCGTGTATGCTTTGTAGACAAGTCATAAGTGAATTTTTTGAACCAGATAAAAAAGTAATCGCGATGAATCCAAATGGAGAAGAAATAAGCTTAACTGTAAAAGAACTTTGCCCATACCCATTTTCAGATGAAGATTTAAAGTAAAAAAACGAAGAAATTTGCTTTTTTATTTGCTAAAAATTTATCAGGTCAGGGGATTTAGACAATAAAAAAACTCACATAATGTGAGTAATTTACTAATGGTGGAGAATAGGGGACTCGAACCCCTGACCCCCACGGTGCAAGCGTGGTGCTCTAGCCAACTGAGCTAATTCCCCATCAGCAACAAAATCATTGTAGCATATTGAAAATATAAATTCAAGTGTTTTTTATAAAAATTTTTATAATATTTATAAAATATATGATTTCTTTATCATTTAAAGTAATCGTTTTCTTAACTGAATTTATTTTTGTTATAATACCAGTTGATTCAATAAAGTCATATTTACGAAAGTGAGTAATTGTAACTGGAACTTGTTCAGTAAATGCTTCAATGATTTTATTTTCTATTGCCTCAATTTGTTCTTCGGATAAAACCGGTTTCTTTTTATTTATAACTACAATTTTTTCTTTTTCTTCATTGCCATTAAAAAGTGAATTGAATGGCATCCAGTGAGAAGAATTTTGATTCATGCTTTGTGTCCACCAATTAAACCATTCCTTTCTTTAATTGTTGAATCACTTAATAAACTTGAAGCTTTTAAAATTGAATTTGGACCAAATCGTTCTTTAACTTCATCGATTGTTTCTTCGATTTGCTTTCTTTTTTCAATTTCTTCATAATCTTCAAATATATCAAGCTGAATCTTATCATTCGGACTCAAATTTCCAAAAGAGATGGCTACCTTTCTTATTGGAAATTTTGTGTAATAATGGTTAAAAATATACATAGCTGTCTTAAATATTTCGTTTGCATTGTCGGTTCTCTCATTTAATTTTAAAGAATGATGGAAACTTCCACTTGAAGTTTTTGAAGAAGTAATGCCTAAACTTACAAGACCACAAAGAAGTTTTTCTTTTCTAAGCCTTCTACATAAAGTATCAATTATTTCATAAATGATAATATCAATATTGAAGTCAAAATAATCCTTAAATAAAACTTGAGAGTTGCTGATGCTTTTTTCTTTTGGTTTATAATCGTTTAAATCACTTAGTTTGGTTAAATCAATTCCATTAGCTCGATAATATAAGTCACCACCTAAAATACCAAATTCCTTTATAAGTTTTTCTTTAGATGTAAGTGCAAGTTCCTTTACAGAATAGATATTTATACTGTTAAGTCTTTTTTCAAGATTAGCTCCAATTCCCCACATTTTTGATAAAGGCTTAATACTCCATAGCTTAGTTTCAACATCATCATATGTCCATTTGGCAATGTTATCTTTGGTATGCTTTGCCTCAATATCCATGCTTATTTTAGCAAGTAACATATTTGGTCCGATTCCAGCTGTACCAACAAGACCGGTTGAGTCTTTTATATCTTTTAAAATTGTTAAAGCAAGTTCATAATCAGTCATATTATACATTTTTAGATAATTGGTAACGTCTAAAAAACACTCATCAATGGAATAAACGTGTAAGTCTTCTTTAGCTACATATTTTAAATATATTCCAATAACTTCTTTGCTTTTTTTCTGATAAAGACTCATTCTTGGAGGAACTTTTATATATTTTATATTTTTTTGTATATCATAAACTCTTACACGACCAGGAATCCCTAAACTTTTTAAATATGGTGTAACAGCTAATGATATGGCACCTTTTTGCTCAGGATTACAAACAATTAAAGGAGTTGTATAAGGATCAAGCCCACGTTCTACGCATTCTACAAAAGCAAAAAAACTTTTTAAATCAATACACATAATATTTCTTTTCATTTTAAGTTCTTCCATAGTTATCCCTCAACTATAATATAAAACATTTGTTTGATATAGTCAATAATATCCTTGAAAATATGAATATAATATTTTATAATTGTTTTATAGTAAAGAGGGTAATATATGAAATGTGTAAATTGTAAGCAAACAATTCCTGAAACTTCTAAAGTTTGTCCTTATTGTAAATTTGATATAGTCAATAATATCCTTGAAAATATGAATATAATATTTTATAATTGTTTTATAGTAAAGAGGGTAATATATGAAATGTGTAAATTGTAAGCAAACAATTCCTGAAACTTCTAAAGTTTGTCCTTATTGTAAAAATGATCCATCTATAGAAGTTGTGTCAGTAACAGATTTTGGTGCAATAAACGATAATATTTATGCAAATGATGAAAAATTTGATATAAAAGCATATGTACGTGAACCTAAGAATAGAAAAGTAGTTTTTATGTCCGTTGGATTGATTTTAGTCGTAATACTAGTTTTTTCATTGCTTTTATTAAGCGTCTTTAGACCAAAAAAAGACTTGAGCTATAAATACTTCACTGGTGTAGTGGATACATTAGAAGAATATATAATGGATAATTTCTTTTTATCATCGACTAAAGGTGGAGAATATTCTTTGGAACTTGATTTAAGTGACTATAAAACTAAATTTGAAGGTTCTTATTCATTTGATCTTAAAAGTAGAAACATCTATTTAGATGGGCATATGCGTGATCCTAAAGAGGATGAAGGCCAAATTGTATTTGAAAATAAAGAATTTACATATACTTTATATGGAGAGTTAAATAACATCTATTTTAAGTCTAAAGAGTTTTATAACGATGAATTTATTTTGTTTCCAATTAAAGATAATTTAGGATTTTTAAAGACTAAAAAGTATGAAATGAATTCTATTATGGATGGAGTTCGTGATGCTATAAATGAAGGATTAAAAGTAGTTAATTATACAAAGGGTTCTGAAGAGATAAACTATCGTGGAGATAATATAAGAACTGATGTATTGGAATTTAACTTTAATAACCAAAATATGCGTCTTTTCTTTCAAAAGTTTTATGAAAATCTTCTTGATAATTCAAATTTTATCAATGAATTTGCAAGAATTAATTCATCATCAGAAAGTGAAATTCGTGAAACTTTAGAAAACTATAAGAAAACAATGGAGTATAAATACAATACTGATAATGAAACGGTTAATAAGTTAGCTCTTTATTATAGTGGTAAAAAAATATATCGAATAAGTTTAAAATATAATGAGCATATGTTTAATTTCGATATAGGGGATACCAAGTATTATTTTAAATATTATAAAGATGGTGAAGAAAAATTGAGTTTTGATTTTACAAGTGTTAGTCGTCAAGTTCAAAATATTACCAATAAAACTATTGAGGTTAATTATAATTATGGAGAGAAAAGTGGCGTTATTACTTTAAAACTTATGGCAAATGAAAAACCAAAATTGAAAAAAGCCGATGTTGAAACATATAAGTCTGTTGATGAACTAACTGATGAAGAGATAAATCAAATAGGTGATAATATGTCTTATTATAAAGAAGACATAAAGGATACGATTGTAAAACTTTTTTCATTCTTTGATAAACGTTGTAATGAAAACTTAGAATGTGTTTGTGATAATGGAAATAAAACGTGTTCTTGTGCTTATAATGGTGGAATGATTACTTGTAAATATGAAGATGTTAAAAAAAGTGATTGAAAAAGGAATAGAAATAGTATATATTTAATATAGGTTAAAAATAGGAAGGGAAGTTTATATGAAATGTAATTCGTGTGGAAATGAAATTCCAAACGGCTCAACAATGTGTCCATTTTGTGGAAAAGAGATAGAAAGTGAACATGTTGAAAACGAAAATATTTTAAAAGAAAGTAGTGTTGAATCTCAAAAAGAGGATACTAATTTAGAAAGTTCTGAAAAGAGAGAGGAAGCAAGTTATGTTATGGATGCAACAGGTGAACAACCAGTTGTGAACACTAATAACGTTATGCCTACAGTAGAACAACCAGTTAAAAAGAAAAAGACTGGCTTAATAATTGGTATTGTTATAGGAATATTAATTGTAGTTTTAGCAATTCTTGGAGTAATCGGCTATAGTATGCTTTATAAAAGCGCAGATAAGCGTATAAATAATGTAATAAATAAAGGTTTTGAAAGCATCAATGTTGCAAATGAAAAGATTGAAAAATCAAGTGGAGTACTTGATATTGATGGACGTGTATCAGTAGGAAATACATCCTATAGTGCTTCAGCGTCCTTAAAATATGGTATTGATCTACTAAGCAGATTGATAAATATGGATATTACATTGAATAAATTAAATGTCGGAATGGACTTATTAGATGAACCTTTAAAGGTAAATATGACTTTAACAGAATCAAATGTTTATGCATTGTTTTCAAATTTCTATGATAAATATGTTTATACTAAGATCGATGGAATGAGTGAAATATTTGATACAGTTGAACAAAACGATATCGACTACAGTGTTTTAGTAAGTGGAGTAAAAGATGCAATTAAAGAAGGTTTAACTTCTGCAGATAAAACTCAAAAGATGAGAAAAAATGATAATGTAGTTACTATAAAACTTACTAAGGATAATCAAAAGAAAATAACTGATGCAGCTAAGAAATCAATTCTAAACAATGATAAATTCTTAAGTGAGGTTTCTAAAGCAACTGGAAAAGATGTAAAATCATTAAAATCTGAATTAGAAAACGATGAAAACATCGAATTAATCGATAATGAATCCGGATATATTGAGTTTGTAACTAATTTAGTAGGTAATAAATTGGTTGAATTAAATGTTATAAGTGATTCTGTAGACCTTAAAATCAAAGATGACAATATTTCATTTAAGTTAGTTCAAGATGGAAAAACTGTTGGTGAAGGTAGCATTGCTTTAACTAGCAAGAAGAATGCTAAAACAAAAGATGGAAGCGCTAAAGTAAATATGAGTATTTATGTAGAAAATCAAGCTTATACAATAGATGCTGAAATAAAAGTAAGTGAAGATGTTAATCCAAATGTAGAAAAAATTGATCTTAAAGATGCTGTTAATGTTGAAAATATGAGCCAAGAAGATATTGCTTCAATCTATGAAAAAGTATCTAAATTTGGAAAACTTGGAATATTTATTTCACAATATATTACTAGTTAAGCAGATGTTACTGATAGCAGTTCAATTTTAACTGTTGAATAAAGCGTTTTTATAAACGCTTTTTTTATGCATATAATTTGTAAAGAATGACACATAATAATATCAGGAAGTGATTAAATAGGTGATTTATACTTCCGATATTAAAGCATTTAAGATTTTACTTAATTTGCTTAGGGTATTGATTATTCAATACTCTTTTTTTTATAAAAAAAGTGTTAAAACTACCAAACTTAAAAATTGGTAGCTTTTTTTTGACAGATTTTAACGATTTGCATATAAATCGATACAGATATTAAAAATCTGAGCCTCCAAATTTAAAATTTTGTAGTTTTGAAATATAAAAAAATTATGCTTAAATAATTTCTTGAGAAGCAA
>CAKOKD010000009.1 GCA_934090935.1 uncultured Bacilli bacterium | reverse complement strand
AATATAACACGAACTTTACAACTTTTCAACAGAAAAATTTGACAATCGGGGGGGGTATTATAAAATAAAAAAGTAAAAGAAAGTAGGTATAATATGAAAAAGAAGAGTATGCTTATAATAGCAATTATATTAATGTCAATTGGATTTGCTAGCATTTCAACAACGTTGATAATAAATGGGAATGCTAAGGTAAGCGAAAATCAAGATGACTTTTCAGTTATCTTCACAGCAGCAACATTAGATGGAAAGGATGTATATTCATCAGTAGTAGATGATACAAAGAAGATAATAACATTTGAAACATCAGAATTAAAAACACTTAATCAAACTTCAGTACTTACATATGAAGTAACAAATAATTCAAGTAATTATGATGCAAATGTAAATGTAACATGTGTACCAAAGGAAGGAACAACAGCAAAATATACAAGTATTAAAAATGATTTAGAAAATAATGCAACAGTAGTTAAAGCCAAAGAAAGTGTAAATGGAACATTAACAGTAACACTAGATAAAACATCAACAGAAGAAGTAAGTGAAGAATATACATGTTCACTAGAATTCAATGCAGTAGAAAGAGATACTATTGGTGTAACATCAATAAATTTATATAATTTTATGAAAAATAATGCAGATACAACAACAGTAATAGATTATAAAGTACGTTCTGGAGTAAGTGGAACAAATGGTATATATACAACAACTGCTACAGAAGGTAATGTACCTGTATATTACTATAGAGGAGATGCAGATAAAGTAAATAACAATGTAATATTTAATAATATGTGTTGGAAGATAATAAGAACAACAGAAACCGGTGGAGTAAAAATAATATATAATGGAGTTCCAACAGATGGAAAATGTGAAACTCAAACAGGAACATCAACTCAAATCGGAACAAGCAAATTTAATACAAGTTATGATGACAATGCATATGTAGGATATATGTATGGAACAGCAGGAAGTAGTACATATGCATCGACACACGAAAACAAAAATGACTCAACAATAAAGACATATGTAGATAATTGGTATAGTCAAAATTTTGATGAAAGTGCAACTAGTAAATTAGAAGATACAGTATTCTGTAATGATAGAAGTACAAAAGCATATGATGCAAATACCATAGGAGATACATCTATGTCATCATATGGAGATTTAGGATATGGAACAAATGGAACATTTTATGGAGCAGCATATCGAGCATCATATTGGTCGAAAAATTCAAATCCAAGTTTGGTATGTCAAAATCAAAATGATAAATTTACAGTAGATAGTAAAAATGGCAATGGAAAACTTTCTTATCCAGTTGGATTAATAACATTAGACGAAGTAATATTTGCTGGATTTAACACATATTATTCAAATACAAGTGATTGTAAAGATACAACAAATTATTTATATACGAATAGTAATTATTGGACATTCTCCCCTGTGCAGATGGGTGCTCGTGGTAGTGCTGCTGTTGGTTCTGTCGATAGTGCTGGCTTTGTGCGCCATGACCGTGTGAACGATGCTTCTGGGGTCCGTCCCGTAGTTTCGCTTGCAGACAGCACACTTGTAAATTCTAACGGAGATGGAACAAGTACTAATCCATATATAGTAGAATAGCAAGATAAATTCTTGCTTTTTTTATTGCATTGAGTTTCTATTTATCTTAAAATTGTTTTAGGAGGAAATCATATGTACGCAAGTGTTTTAATTCAGTATGGAGCTAAATCTTTAGATAAAGTATTTACTTATCATATACCTGATAATTTAGTTGATAAAATAAGTGTCGGTATGAGAGTAAGCGTTCCTTTTAATAAAAAAAATATTAATGGTTTTGTTATGTCTATAGAAAGTAAGTGCGAATCTGATTATGAAATACTTGATATAATTGATGTTGTTAATGAATCTTTTAAATTAAATGATGAATTAATTCATTTAGGTGAATATCTAAAAGAAAAAACCTTATGTACCTTGATAAGTGCATATCAAACAATGCTTCCGACTAGTTTAAAGATAAATAAATCTAAATTTGATTATACGATGTATAATACTTATATAGAAATCGATGATATTGATAAATGTAAATATTTTATAGAACATGAAAAACGCTCTTTAAAGCAAATTGAAGTTGTAAATAGATTAATGAGTGTTGGAAGAATTAAAAAAAGTGAAATTGGTTCTCAAATCGTAAATGCTCTTATAAAAAAAGAACTTGTTAAAGAGGTAAAAGAAAATGTTTATAGAATAAATCCTATGAAAAATAATATAGGTGAAGTTTTTTTAACTGATGAACAAAATGAAGCTTTTAAAAGTGTTTTATCCTCTTTTGGAAGTCATAATGTTTTCTTGCTTCATGGAGTTACTGGTTCAGGTAAAACTGAGGTATATATCAAACTTGTTAAAGAAACTCTTTTAAGACATAAAAATGTTATTATGTTGGTTCCAGAGATAACTTTAACAACTCAAATAGTAAAAAGGTTTTATGATGTTTTTGGAGCTGAGGTTGCTGTAATTCATTCATCTTTAAGTGATGGAGAGAAAAGTGATGAATACAATAAAATTCTTAAAAATGAAGCTCATATTGTTGTTGGAACTCGTTCTTCAATATTTGTACCATTAAAAGATATTGGATTGATTATAATTGATGAAGAACATACAAGTTCATATAAACAAGAAACAAACCCTCGTTATAATGCAATTGATATGGCAATATTTAGAGGAAAGTATCATAATTGTCCAGTTGTTTTAGGCTCAGCTACTCCTCGTCTTGAAACTATGGCTCGTGCGAAAAAAGGAGTTTATAAGTATTTGAGTTTAAAAAATAGGGTTGGTTCTGCATCCCTTCCAAAGGTTGAAATTGTGGATCTTGCATCCTCTTATAAAAATGGCGATTCAATCATTTCTACTGATTTACAGTTAAAAATAATGAATCGTTTGGATAATCATGAACAGGTCATGCTTTTGATCAATAGAAGAGGTTATTCAACGATTATTACATGTGCATCCTGTGGCTATACTTATAAATGTCCTCACTGTGATATAACATTGACATATCATAAAAGTTCAAATAATTTAAGATGTCATTATTGTGGTTATACTAAGTTTATGAGTGATATTTGTCCTGAATGTCATGAAAAAGCTATTAAAACTTATGGCTATGGTACAGAACAAATCGAAAAATGTATACGAGAACTTTATCCTAATTATAATATTGTAAGAATGGATACTGATACAACATCTAAAAAAGGTGCGAGTGAAAAAATCATTAAAGATATTGAAGAATGTAAATATGATATCATTATTGGAACTCAGATGATTGCTAAAGGACTTAATTTTCCAAAAGTTACATTGGTTGGCGTCATAAATGCTGATGAATCTTTAAATATACCTGATTTTAGAAGTGGTGAAAACACTTTTAATCTTTTACAACAGGTATCCGGACGAGCTGGAAGAAGTTCTTCAAATGGTGAAGTAGTTATTCAAACATTTAATCCAACGAATAAAACTTTAAATTATGTTAAAAATAACGATTATTTTGGAAATTATGAGTATGAAATGAACATCAGAAAAATGCTAAAATATCCACCATATTATTATTTAACAAGCATTAAAGTTATAAGCAAAGATTATAATAAAGCAAGTATAGAAGCCAATAAACTTGTAAATTTCTTAAAAAGAAATCTTGATAAAACGACAATTGTTTTAGGACCAACTACAGCATCAGTTTTTAAAGTAAATAATAATTATCGTTTTCAAATATTGATTAAGTATCGTGTTGATAATAGACTTAATGATGTGTTAAGAAGTGTTGATTTAGAATATGTGTTTAATAAAGATATTTATTTAGAGATAGATATGGATCCAATAAGAATATAAAATTTGACAATTTCTAGATTTATTATATAATGTTTTTCACAGGAGTGAATTTATGAGTAGATTTAAAAGATCTTATGATTTAAAGGAAAACGGTGAAAATTTTTCTGTTTATATGGATAAAAAAACAGGAAAGTACTATAAAATTAATAGAGATTTAGTTGAAGAAGTTTCTAAAAGAGATGTAGAAATTATTGAAAGCGCTAGAAGAGTTATTAATGCAAGAAAATCCAATAGAGTTTTAAAGTATGCTCTCATATATACATCTTTGCTTGTTGGAACATCAGCTGTATTAGCTGATGTTATGGATAACCCTAAAATGAAGAATTTTTTGACCAAAAATAAAACTGATAAGAAGATCGAAGTTACAGTTTCTGATGAAGACTATGTTTTATTAGAAAACATGGGGAGAAAATCGTATCTACATCAAATTGTAAGTGAAAACAAGACTTTAAATGATAAACTAATTGATGAATATATAGCTGTTTTGTCAACTGTTCCTATGTCTGATACTTATTTTATTACTTTTTCTTTGAAATTGAAAAATTATAACTTTTCTAATAGCAGAATAACTATCGATGAATTGGATGAATTGTTCGATTTAAACGACTATGGGTTTGTTGCAAATGAGCTATATGATTATGTTCATAAAACTGATAGTTATAAAAAATATCAAGTGACTGCTAATCTATTCGTCAATGACGATGATGTTTTAAGAAGACTTTTTGCTTTAGAGGATTTAGAGGACTTGATTTATGAAAAAGTAGGTTCAAAAGTATCAATTGATGATATTGCAGACAATATAAAAGTAAGTGAAAAAATATCAAAAATAAGAGGAAAATATCATTGCCTTTGGGAGTTGAAAAACAATATATTCAATAAATTTGTTCATTTTGATATGGGTGTTTTTAAAGATAATGGTGACACTTACGAGGATATTACAGATGTGTATTATAGGGGTGAATTTATTAAAAAAATATATAAAGATAGTGAATTTGATTACACCAACAAAGAAGATCGAATATTATTATATTTCTATGTGACAGCTCAAATAAATAGTTTTAATCTTGTCGATTTTCATCCTAAAGAACCAGCTGATGCGATATTTGATGGATTGCCTTATCAATCCACTGTAAGGTTAGACAAGGGAGATTTATATGATTATTTATCCAATAAAGGATTTCATTATTATAAGTTAGATTCGTTTTCTACTTTAGCCAATTATATTAATGAGGGGTCTCTTGGTTTACTTGTTGAATTGAATTTATGTTTTAAGGAAGATATGAAAGATGGATATTTATATGATGAACAATATTCCAGATTCCTTGAACAAATTGAAGAAATATGTGACCCAGTTGATTATCAACGATTTATTAAAGAATGTAATAAAAATAAACCGGTTGATGGATTTAAACTGGATTTAAAAAAAGGTTGTAATCTATAATCAGTTATATTATAATTAATTCATACAAGTGATGACGGGTGTGGAAAGCCAAGAGCTATATAAAAGAAAGAAGAGAACAAAGTATGGTGGAACAGCGGAATTATTTTCGCCCATACGTATTTGTTTTCTTTTTTTTATTTTAAGGAGGGAAGTTAGTGAGAGTATTTATCGGATGTTCAGCATATGATTCAATAGCGTTAAAGTATAAAGACCTTGCATGTTCTGTTTCTGAAGTTTTAGCTAAAAGGGGAGATAAACTGGTATTTGGTGGATCCGATACTGGGATGATGTATAAATGTTATCAAACTTTTAGATATCATAACTCTAAAATTAAAGCTATAAATGATATCAAATGGATTGATATTTTAAAAGGAATGGAATATGATCGAGAAGAGATAACTCCAACAACTTTTGAAAGATGTAAAAATCTATATCTTTCAAGTGAATTAATCGTTATCTTGCCTGGAGGAATAGGAACTTTATCCGAACTTATGGGGATGGTTGAAGAAAAAAGAACAAGAGGAGATAATATAGATATAATAGTATTCAACTTAGATGGTTTCTATGATGACTATTTTAGTCTAATGAAAAAATTAAGAGAAGAAGGATTCGTCCATGAAGATGAGGGTATAATGAAACTTGTTAAAGTTGTTAAAACAATGGATGAATTTATAAAAGTTATAGAAAGAAGGAATTAAAATGGCAAAAACAATGGATGAATTAGTTAATTTTTCTAAACAATATGGATTTATATTTCAAGGAAGTGAGATCTATGGAGGTCTTGCAAATTCATGGGATTACGGTCCTTTAGGAAGAGAGCTTAAAAATAATATTAAAAATGCTTGGTGGAAGAAGTTTATTCAAGAAAACAATCATGTTGATTATAGAAATTACGGTCTTGATTCAGCGATACTTATGAATCCTGAGGTTTGGGTTGCAAGTGGACATGTTGCATCATTTGCTGATCCTTTAATCGATTGTAAAAAATGTAAAAGTCGTGAAAGAGCTGATAAACTAATTGAAGAGTTTACTAAGGGTGCTGAAACTGGAGATGGATGGGATAATGAAAAATTAGAAAACTTCATTAAAGAAAATCATGTGCCTTGTCCAAAATGTGGGGCGAGTGATTTTACTCCAATTAGAAAGTTTAATCTTTTGTTTGAAACACATATAGGTGTTACAGAGGATGCAAAAAGTAAAGTATATTTAAGAGGTGAAACAGCTCAAGGTATATTTGTAAACTTCTTAAACGTTCAAAGAAGTATGCGTGCTAAAGTACCTTTTGGTATTGGTCAAATAGGTAAAAGCTTTAGAAATGAAATTACTCCAGGAAACTTTATTTTTAGAGTTAGAGAATTCGAACAAATGGAACTTGAATTCTTCTGTAAACCTAATACAGACTTAGAATGGTTTGCTTTTTGGAAGAAATATTGTTTAGATTTTTTAGGTGAACTTGGTCTTGATGGAGAGAATTTAAGATATAGAGATCATTCAAAAGAAGAACTTTCATTTTATAGTAAAGCTACAACTGATATAGAATATAAATATCCAATTGGATGGGGAGAGCTTTGGGGAATAGCTGATAGAACTGATTATGATTTATCTGTACATATGGAACATGCTAAATGTGATTTAAGATATGTGGATCCTGAAACTAATGAAAAATATACTCCATATGTAATTGAACCAAGTGTTGGTGTTGATAGATTATTCTTAGCTATTTTAAATGAATGTTATAAGGTTGAGACTTTAGAAAATGGAGATACTAGAGAAGTGTTTAAAGTAAAACCTTTCCTTGCTCCTTATAAAGTAAATGTTTTACCTTTAATAAAGAAAAATCATGCTGAAAAAGCTATTGAAATATATCAAGAATTAAGTAAATATTTTGAAACTTCATATGATGAAACTGCTAATATTGGAAAACGTTATAGAAGAGCAGATGCGATTGGAACTCCTTGGTGCTTAACTGTTGATGATGAGACAATCAATAATAATGTTGTTACTTTAAGAAACAGAGATACAATGGAACAAATAACTTTAAATGTTGATGAAGTAAAAGACTATGTATTAGATAGAATTAAATTTTAATTAATGTAGGTTAATTCCTACATTTTTTATTTCAAAGTGCAAAATTTGCACTTTGAAATTATTTGTTATGAAGCAAACTAAAAAAACAATAAAAGTTATTAAATTTTAAATTTAATAGTTTTTTTGTTTACTCTAAATGTTTAAATGTGTTATTATATATATAGTAAATATACGGAGGTGGCATTATGGCATTTGAATCAATTAAAAAAGCTTTATTTCCAAAAGATGAAGGGTTCAATGACGAAGAAGAAGAAACTTATGAAGAAAGTGCTAAGGGATCTGGAAATAAGATGATTCTAGTTGAACCTAGAGCATATTCTGAGTCTCAACAAATCGCCGATCATTTAAAGAGAAGAAATTCAGTTGTTGTTAATTTGAAAAGAGTAACGGCTGATCAAGCACGAAGAATTATTGATTTTTTAAGTGGTACATTGTATGCTATTGGTGGAGATTTACAAAAACTAGGCAATGGAATTTACTTATGCACTCCTAAAAACGTTACTGTTGATGGAAGAATAAGTGATGAAGAGGATAAAAAAAGTAAATCTAAAATAGAAGATGAAATGGATTTTTAATGACTAAATAAGGTGATGTAATGAAAAAATTTGATAGGAGTATTAATGGTTATAATGTTCATCAAGTAAATGCATTTGTTGATGATGTTATCTCTAGGGTTGATGATATGATTACTAAGATGAAAAACAAAGACTTAGAAATAGATCGTTTGACTCGTGAACTAGAACATTATAAAAGCATGGATGCAACTTTAAATCGCGCAGTTGTGATGGCAGAGGAAGCGGCAAGTAAATATAAAAGCAATAGTGTTGCTGAATCTGATATGATTATAAATGAAGCTAAGAAGAATGCAAATAGAATCATAAATGATGCTCTTATGAAAGCTGAGAGTTTGGAAAATGATGCAGCTAGAATTAGAAGAAATATCGTTACATACAAAAGAAGAATTAAAAATTTAATTGAAGAACAAGCATCAATTATTGATGATTTAGATAAAGTAGATATTGACTAGTATCTTCTTTTTTTTTATAATTGTTTTGGAGGGTAGAGGTTATTTATGAAGTATTTGATAACTGGTTGTAGTGGTCAATTAGGCCATGATTTATATAAGATTTTAAATGATGGTAAAAATGAAGTTAAAGCACCATCAAGTGTTGGGTTGAATTTGCTTGATCCTGTTACAATTTATGAGACTATTTTAACTTTTAGGCCTGATGTAATCATACATGCAGCTGCTTATACAGCTGTTGATAAAGCCGAGGAAAAAGTCGCGGAGTGTTTTAACATAAATGCTAGAGGAACTGAGTGGTTAACAAAAGCAGCATGGATGGTTAATGCTAAACTTATCTATGTTTCAACTGATTATGTTTTTGATGGTGAAAAAGGCATTCCTTATTATGAGGATGATAAAACAAGTCCGATTAATTGGTATGGAATTTGTAAAAACCTTGGTGAAAGCTACGTATTGAGCTATGAAAGAGGAATGGTAGTTCGTACTCAATGGGTATTTGGTATTAATGGAAATAATTTTGTTAAAACAATGTTACGTCTTGCAAATAATAAGGATGAGATTCGTGTTGTTGATGATCAAATAGGTTCTCCAACATACACAGTAGATTTAGCTAAGAAGCTTTGCCTTTTAAGTGAAAATTTTGAATATGGAATATATCATGCTAGCAATGAAGGATACATGTCTTGGTATGACTTTGCAAAAATGATATTCGAAAGTACAAATGTAGATATACCTGTGATAGGAATTAAAACAAAAGATTATAAAACTGCTGCTTTAAGACCTTTAAATACAAGTTTAAATAAAGGAAAACTAGAAAGTGCGGTTGGATGTATGAGTGATGCTCAAGATGCTTTAGAAAGATATATTCATGAATTAAAAAATGATGATGAAATGAAACTTGTACTTAAGGAGAATGATAAAAGATGGAAGAGATAGTATTTAAGCAAATGTAAAAGTTTGCTTATTTTTTTTGAGTGTGATACTAATTTACAAAAACAAGCAAAAAAAGTTTCACACTTTTGAAACAAGTAAAACAATTTATCAAAACAATAATATTTTACTTAATCTTGAATAAGTTCAAGATTTTTTAATGAATAATTATAATATTTATGGTAAAATTTTATTAAGGTGATATTGATGAATAAGATATGTGTGTATACTTGCATTACAGGCGACTATGATAATTTAATAGATATTCAAAATATCGAACAAGGTATAGATTATATATGCTATACAAATAATAAAAAAATTAAATCAAAAACATGGAAAGTTAAGTATGTTGTTGATAATACATTAACCGATGCTGAACTTAATAGAAAAATTAAAATTTTAGGAACAGAAGAATTAAAAAAATATGATGTAACAATATATATTGATGGGAATTTTACTATTGTTGGTTCAATAAAAAAATTGATTGAAGAAAATGTAGATCTAAAAAAGTATGATTTTGTTGGATTTAAACATTCTGTTAGAAATTCGATAAATGAAGAAATGCTTGCTTGTCTTATGTACAATAAAGAGAATATAGAAAATATTTCTAAGTTATATGATTTCTATAACCATGAAAAATTTCCAGATAATAATGGTTTGATTGAAGCAAGCATTTTGATTAGAAATTTTAATAACGATAAACTTAATGAATGTATGAAATTATGGTTTGACATGTATATTAATTATGCTCATAGAGATCAATTAAGTTTTCAATATGCTGCTTGGAAAACAGGACTTAAATATGACTTGCTTGATATGTCAGTTTGGGATAATGAGTATACAAAGAATGTTGAACATATAGTGAGTAAACAAATCAATGTTGATGTATATTTTAAACTCGACGGCAAATTCCTTGTAGATAAAAGTAAAAATGTCATTTTCGAAATAAAAGAAAACGAGTTTATAGGTGATATTAAAACAAACTTTGAATTTGATGAAATAGTTTTGAAATTTAATACTGAATGTGATTTAGTACTTTATGATGAAAAATATAACGAATATGAAGTTCGATATGTGAATTGCATTCAATCACAAGGTAAGGTGTTGTTTAATTCAAAACCTGTTGTTATTATTAAAGTTAATAATAAGAGAGATTTTATAATACATCTAACTGGATATTTAGATAAGAGTAAGAATACTTATCTTGAGTGCTATAGAAAAGAGATACATTTAAATAGTGAAGTTATAAAAGAAAAGGAAAACTTTATAAAAAAGTTAACTGATGCTCAGAAAAAATTAAAAAAGCAAAACAATGCTTTAATTCAAAAAAATAATGAGTTAGCGGACGAGAATGCTGATTTATTACTTGAAAATAAAAAAATAAATAAAGAGTATTCTGATGTTATTAATAGTAAAAGATGGAAAGTTACTAGCAAATTGTTTAGTATAACAAATATTTTTAAAAGGAAGTAAGATGGTATTTCATGAAAAAGAGCAGATTAGCAAATGTTGATATAATAAGATTAGTTGCGATATTTCTAGTGATCGGTTGCCATATAATCTTACCGCCAATAAATCAAGATGGAACAGTAGACATTTATAGAACTTGTGTTGCTGCATTTGTAGGTGGCGGAGTAGGATTGTTTTGGATTGTATCTGGTTTTTTTGCATTTAATGATAGAAGTTATAGTGATAAATTCAAACACATGTTAAAATCAATTTTATTACCAGTATTGGTTTTAATTATTTTTAGTCAAATATTTTTAAATTATATTGAGAGCAACGCTGGAATAATTTATTGTATTAAAGTTATATCATTTAAAACCTTTAATTTAAAAAACGTATTAGCAGGAATTATCAATAGAAATTCATCTCTTATACCTTTAGGTGAACATTTGTGGTATGTATTCACATACGTGGAGAATTTTCTGTGGATTCCGTTACTTACAATATTGTTTAAATCCAAAGATAATAAAATTGCGAAGATTATAATATATGGGCTTGGCATAGGATCAATGTTAATCAGCTCAGTTGAAAAGTTTTACACTTTCAAAATTGGTTCAATAAATACTTTCAACTTGATTCCAATATCATTGCTTTATATGATGATTGGCTATGAACTATTTTCTAAAAAAGATAAAATAGTAAACAATAAAAAAATAAGATGGATATCGTTTTTTTCTTATATTTTGTTTATATCATTAAAAATGTGGCTTCAGGTAGTTACATATAATAATAATGTAGCTGATGTGTTTTTCTTATCTTGGACGTGTTTACCATCTTTAATGGAAAATGTTTCTTTGATTTTGTTTATATTGACTTTCAATGTAAAGAGCAGTAAGGTCATGTCATATCTTGGGAAAAATGTTTTTGGTATATATTTGGTACATTGGATGATAAAAGAGAAAATTGTGAGCTCTGGAAGAAATTTGAAATTGTTTGATTTTTTAAATTGCAGTAGTAAAAGCCTTATCTCCACTTTAAACTATACATTTATTATGATATTAGTTACTTTTATATGTTCGATAATTGTTGTCTTTTTAATAGATATTTTTGTTTATGCTATTAAGTATATTTACAAAAACGTAAAAAAGTGACGTTTAATTTTTTGAAAACGGTAAAATTTTATTAAAATATATTAATGATATGATATAATTATTTGTGACTATACGAAAAAAGAAATCGAGGATTATATATGAAAAAAGGAAATGCGATTGAAATAAAGAATATGACAAAAAAGTTCAAACTATTCTATGATAAACCAAGCACTTTAAAAGAAAGATTAGTATTTTGGAACCATAAAAAGGCTGAAACTAGAACCGTTCTCGAAAACATTAATTTGGATATAAAAAAAGGAGAAACGGTTGCTTTAATTGGAGTGAATGGTTCAGGTAAATCGACTTTATTAAAATTGATGACTAAAATAATTTATCCAACAAGCGGAACGATTCAAACAAAAGGAAAATTAACTTCTTTGCTTGAATTAGGGGCTGGTTTTCATCCTGATTTTACTGGTAGAGAAAATATTTATTTTAATGCAGCTATATTTGGTTTAACTCGTAAAGAAATAGATAAGCGTTTGGATGATATCATTGCTTTTTCTGAATTAGAGGAATTTATAGATAATCCTGTTAGAACTTATTCTTCTGGTCAATATATGCGACTTGCGTTTTCAATTGCAATCAATGTTGATGCGGAAATTTTGCTTATAGATGAAATACTTGCAGTTGGTGATCAACATTTTCAAGACAAGTGTTTTAAGAAACTTGAGGAGTTAAAAGATTCTGATAAGACGATTGTGGTTGTTTCTCATTCACTTGCTTCTATTGAAAAACTATGCAATCGTGGAGTATGGATTCATGAAGGAAAAATTATGAAAGACGGAAAGATTAAATCGGTCATCAAGGAATATCTTGATACATGTAATTAAGGAGAATATCATGAAATTATTTAAAGATTTATATGCTTATAGGGAATTATTAAAAACTAATGTAAAAAAGGAAATAAGAGGAAAATATAAAGGTTCATTTTTAGGAGTTATATGGTCATTTTTAAATCCTTTACTGATGACGCTTGTTTATGCAATTGTATTTCCTTATCTTTTAAGAGGAGCAAATTATGAACATTATACAACATTTTTAATAATTGGTATATTGCCATGGAATTGGTTTATAACAAACATAAATCAAGGAACATTTACAATTTTAGCCAATAGTGGAATAATAAAAAAAGTTTATTTTCCTCGTGAGATATTACCAATTTCTGTTGTAACGAGTGGACTTATAAATTTCTTGATTACGTGTGTTATTATGTTTATTTTTTTGATATGTAGTGGAATTGGTTTTTCCCCTTATATTTTATATTTACCATTTGTAATAGTTGCACAATATTTGCTTACTCTAGGAATACTTTTCATAACTTGTTCTATAAATGTTTATGTTAGAGATTTTGAATATATCATCAACTTTATAATGCAAATGTTGTTTTATGCAACACCTATACTTTATTCTGTTGATATTTTTGCGGATAGTTTTATTGGTTCAATTATTAAAATCAATCCAATGACAACAATTATTAATTGTTATAGAGATATCTTATATTGGCACAATGCACCTCATTTATTATCGTTAGGAATTGTGTTTTTAGTAAGTTTAGCTTTATGTGGAATAGGACTGTTGGTATTTAAAAAATTATCTAAAGGCTTTGCTGAGGAGGTTTAGCATGAATAAGTGTGATGTAATAATTCCTGTTTATAACGCGGTAGAAGCAACAAAAGAATGCATTGAATCAGTTATTGAAAATACAACATTTAATGGTAATAAACTAATAATAATAAATGATGCAAGCCCTGATGATAAAGTTAAACCTATGTTGAAAAAATTTATGAAGTATGATTTTGTTGAATTGTTGGAAAATGAAGAGAATTTAGGTTTTGTTGGAACTGTGAACAGGGGAATGAAATATTCTTTAAATGACGTTGTTTTGCTAAATAGTGATACGATTGTAACTCAAAATTGGTTAGATAAAATGACAAAATGCGCTTATTCAGAAGAAAGTATAGCAACAGTTACTCCGCTATCTAATAATGCTACTTTGGTTTCTGTACCAGTTGGATTGAAGAGAAATGAGTTACCAACCAATATTTCTTTAAAAGATTATAGTTCTCTAGTGGAGAAAATTGCTTATAATGAAAATCAATATTTACCTACTGCTCATGGATTTTGTATGTATATAAAAAGAGAAATAATAAATATGATTGGTTATTTTGATGAAAAGACTTTTGGAAAAGGTTATGGAGAGGAAAACGATTTTTCATTTAGATGTTTAGATTATGGTTTTAAGAATGTGTTATGTGATAATACGATAATTTTTCATAAAGAAAAACAATCATTTTCAACTTCAAGAGAAGAATTGGTAAATAAGCATATGGAGATATTGGAAAAAAGGTATCCTATGTATTCAAATCGTATCGGATTGTGGTGTAGGCAATTTCCAATAAAAAAAATTTGTGAAAATATTGATTATCAATTAAATTTGAATGATAGAAAAAATATTTTAATTGTTATTCATGATTGGAGTGACTTAAGCGGGGGGACAACTCTTCATGTAAAAGATTTAATAGATTCAATGAGAGCGTATTATAATTTTCACGTGTTTACAATAATGAATGGAATATATAAAGTTTATTCATATTTTGAAAATAGTGAAAAAGAATTAAATTTGGGTGCAATTGATAATTATTCTGTTTTACAATTTTATAACGAAAATTATAAAATTATGTTTGGCAATTTAATTACGGCATTGAGAATAGATGAAGTACACATTCATCATATGTTGAATCATTTTTTTGATATAGCTGATGTTTTAAAAGAAAAAAACATCTATAGTGTTATTACACTTCATGATTTCTATTCATTATGTCCAACAATTAATATGCTTTATAAAATGGAAAAATATTGTGGAGATATGAAAGAAAAAAATTGTGTTGAATGTTTGAAGTATAAAACTGGTATTAATAATGATATTATTCCAAGATGGAGAAGCGTTTGGAGAGACTTTTTATCAAAAATTGATAAAATAATCGTTCCTTCAAATAATACAAAAATTTTGATAAATAAAGTATATGAGGATATAAAAATTGATGTTATTCCTCATGGAGTTAAGGAAAATAATTGCAAGTATACTCCAGTAATCGAAAATGTTTTCAACGTTGCTTTTGTAGGAGTTGTTTCGATACATAAAGGTGGAAATGTATTAACCAAGTTAGTCAACAAAAAAATACCTGGAGTTAAATATCATTTGTTTGGAAAAACAGAATTCTCTTCCTTGAAAAAAAACAAAAGTAATTATATTAATCATGGGGAGTATAGAAGAAATGATTTGAGTAAACTATTAGGTGAATCAAAAATAAATTTAGCATGTTTATTAGCTATTTGGCCAGAAACTTATTCTTATACTTTAACGGAATGTCTTCAAAATAATATTCCGGTGTTAACGTTTGATATAGGAGCCATTGCTGAAAGAGTAAAAGAATATGATTTGGGTTACATTATACCATTGGACTCTTCTATTGATGAAATAATTGCCAAAATAAAAGAAATAAAAAATGACAAAAAAGAATATGCGAGAAAAGTAAACAATATCAAAAAGTATAAAGTTAAAACGATAAAAGAAATGGCAGAAAACTACAGAAATATTTATAACATTACTGCTAAAAAAGTTTTAAACGAAGAAAATGCAAACGCTTTAAAATTAATAATTGAAAACAATTTTGATATTCATGAATCTATAGATACGATTCAAGCAAGAAAGATTATGAATTCTCTTAAATGGAGGTTGGTTTCAAAAATTAAAGTGCCAAAAGTTGTTAAGAAAGTTGTAAGGAAAGTGGTGAAGTAATGAAATATGCGGGGGTAGTAGTACTATTTAATCCAGATGACAAGGTACTAGAAAATATTAAAACTTATATTAATTATTTAGAGAAGTTATACGTTGTTGATAATACGCCAAATAGCGATAATTCTGAATTGTTTAATAATAAAAAAATAGAGTATATTGCGAATAGGGAAAATAAAGGTATTGCATATGCGTTAAATATTGGAGCAAAAAGAGCTTTAAAAGAAAATTTCGATTTTTTACTTACAATGGATCAAGATAGTTCTTTTCCTAAAGGAAGTGTAAAAAAAATAATTGATTATATTGAGGACAATAGTGAATATGTTATGAGGAAAGTTGGCATTGTATCTGCTTATCATTTGACTCCTCAAAACGAAGGAAGAAAAGCACCGAAAGTTAATAAGCCTTTGCTTGTAATGACATCCGGGAATTTTGTTAATTTGAAGGCTCATAAAAAAATTGGTGGTTTTAAAGATTGGATGTTTATTGATTGCGTTGATTTTGATTATTGTCTTAATATGCGAAGTCACGGATATGAGATTATTCAATTATTTAATGCAAAGTTAAACCATAATTTGGGAAATACAGAAAAGAAAATGCTGTTTGGAAAAACAATGTTTGTTTCTCATCATTCACCAATAAGAAGATATTATATGGTTAGAAATAGACACTATCTTTATGATATGTATCATACTTTATTTCCTGAATATTGTAATGCTGAAATAAGTAGAACAAAAAAAGAATGGGTAAAAATATTGTTATTTGAAAAAAATAAGGTAAAAAAATCTCTAATGATGTATAGAGGCTATAGAGATTATAAAAAGGGTATAAAGGGTGAATATAATGGAAAGAATAAGTAATTGGATAAAATTAAATAGAAATTACATATTATTATTTTTTAGTTTGTTTGTTATTAATTTCTTGTTTTTTTCTTTAACTAATGATTACTATGTAAATAATGGTGAAAAGAGTATTTTTAAATATATCACGTTAGTTTCTTTAGTTTTAGAATTTGTGTTTATGTTTTTCATTTCATATTTAAAGAACAAGAATTTTAAAATACATAGAATATATTTAGTATTTAGTGTTTTGTTTGGTATTTTGTATATGATTATTTTACCAATAGGTTCAGTGCCTGATGAAACTAATCATTTTTTTAGGTCATATGAAATAAGTGAAGGACATTTTTTGAGTGATAAAAATGAGAATCAGGTTGGTGGAAGAGCTTTTGATACAAATATGGATGCTATCACTATTAATAGTTTAAATGATTATAGCTATAAAAAAGTAAAGGACAATATTTTTGTAAAAAATAAAAGGGGAAATGAAAAGTATTATACTTTTGCTAATACTTCTTTATATTCGGTATTTTCGTATATTCCGCAAACAATTGGAATAGGTTTGGGCAGAATGTTTAATGCACCAATATTAATAAGTGCATATTTAGGAAGAATTGTAAATTATATATTTTTTGTAATAATAATATATTTTTCAATAAAATATATTCCTTTTGGTAAAATGGTCATTTTTTTGATTTCTTTTTTACCAATGGTGATGCAGGAAGCTATTTCTTTGGCACCTGATGCAATGACAAATGCTGTTGCAATAGCTATGGTTTCATTTGTTTTATATATGCGTTTCGATAAAAAGTCAGGAGTTATGACAAAAAAGAAAATGACTTTATTTTCTATATTAACAATATGGATTTCAATGTTAAAAATAGTTTATTTACCTATATGTTTAATAGCTTTTCTTATACCAGAAGAAAAATTTAAAAATAGAAAAGATAAATTGGTAAAAATTGTAATACTTGCTTTTGTTGTAATTGTATTAAACATAATTTGGTTAAAAATATCATCATCTTATTTAGTAGAATTTCAACCTGGTGTAGATAGTCCTTCCCAAGTTCAATTTGTATTATATAATCCTTATAGTTATCTAAAAGTTTTATTTAATACGATAAATTATAACTTTATTACTTACTTTAATACTATGCTTGGAACGAATTTAGGTTGGTTAAACATCTATCTTTCTAGCAATTATCTATTTTCTTATTTTTTAGTTATATTCATTGCTTTATTATTAGATAAAAATATAAGAGTGGATTCTATTACTAAAAAAATATTTGGTTTTATAGCATTTTCTGTAATAATACTAATATTTACTAGTTTATATGTTCAATGGACACCATTTAGAAATCCAGTGATTAATGGAGTCCAAGGAAGATATTTTATTCCAATATTATTAATAATTTTGTTAGTGTTAAAACCAAATAAAATCAAGTTTGATTTAATGGACAATGAAAAATATGGTGTACTTTTTATGGCTATGATAAACATATACTCGTTAGTAACTATTTTTTATAACTTTATTTTTTAGGAGTTGAATTATGAAAAAGATGTTAGAGAAGATAAAAAATAAATTTAAGAATATGACAAAACATGATGTAGTTTTGTTTATTATGCCGATTTTAACTGGATTATTTTTCTTATACGTTTATGCTCCAGGAATATATAATTTTGATACATTTTCTCAAATAATTCAAATAAATAACATGGAGTTTACAACAGGAAATCCTTTTATATCAACATTATATATAATGTTCTTTGTGAAGTTTCTTAATTGTAAATTACTATTACCTATATTTCAATTATTATGGTTTTCATTTATGTGGAGTAATTTATTAAAATATAATCGCAAAAATATTAACAATAAGAAAGTTTTGGCTTTACAATATATTATTACAATCTTATTGAGTGTTAATCCATTAATAATGTTAATAGTAATAACTAATAGTAAAGACTCTTTGTTTATGTTAATTTTCTTTATGATTTGTCTAATCTTGCAAAGAATAATTGATCAAAAATATAACTGCAAAAACATACTTTATGTTGCTCTTGCTATATTTTTAGCTATATTTATGAGTATTAGATATAATGGTTTATATGCTGGATATTTATTTGTATTTTTTTTGATAATAATGATGTTAATAAAATTAAAAGGAAAATTAAAATTGAAATCTCTTATTTTTGGTGTTTCTTTAATCTTAAGTATTTTCTTACTTAAATCAACATCATTGTTCTTCAACGTAACGGATTCGAATATTACATCATATGGAATGGGCAAATGCAAAGCATTACAATTAAATGGTTATTTGTTGAGAAATAATATTTTAACTGATAAAGAAAAAGTAGTTTTATCAAAATATGTAGATTTGGAATCATTAAATGAAAATTCATATAATACAACCTTCCTTGATCCAGTTTTAACTACTAAGGTTACAGATTATTTGAATAATCATGAATCAGAATATATAAAAGAAAGTATTAAAATTGCTTTAAACCATTTTGAATCATCTTTGAAGTTTTATTTCTTGTCTTCAGAAATGGTTTGGTATCCAATTTTACCTGATACAACATATGCTTCTTATGTATGGTTAGACATTGCTACATCAAATAGAGTAGACGGATATTATTATTACAATGAAAATACTAAAATATTTAAAATAGTTGATAGGCTATTAAGGCGTTCAAATTTAAATAATTTATCAATAGTAACGTTATATAGTCCAGCTGTGTATTTCTACTTGTCGCTTGTTTTTATGATAATACTTATCATAAAACATCATAAAAAGTATTTTATGATGTTATTACTTAATATAATAAATGTTGTTATCATATCTTTTTCTATTCCTGTTCCAACCACGAGATTACTATATAACAACTATATTATAGCTTTCATTTTAGCTTCATTGATGATATCTGTTATTTTAGGAAAAAGAGATATTCCAGATTGCTAGAGGTTTTTTATGATGGATGTGAAATTGGCTAAAAGAATTAACATAAATAAATTTTTTGTTATATTCACGATAGTAGTTGGGTTTATTCTTTCTATCATAATTCCTTTATACATGATACCCGATGAAATAACTCATATTAATATGATTTATGAAGAAAGAAATTTAAATTATAAATTTAATGAAATAAGTGAATCTTATCGAGGTTCAGAATATCTTATGGGGTTTGAAGATGCAAGAGTAGAAAAAAAAGATTATTTTGATTTATCAAAAAAAATTAATGTAAAAAAAGTATTTTCAATACCAAAAGTTTCAATAGTAAGACATTTGCCTCAAGCATTAGGTATGATTATTGGAGAGATTTTACATTTACCGGTATTCTTTTACTTAATGATTATGGAAATATTTGCATTATTATTTTATGTTTTTATATGTAATAAAGCATTAAAAAAGATGCCTTTTAAAAAGAGTACATTGATGGTGGTAATGTTATTGCCGATTTGTTTACAACAAATGGCTTCAGTATCATATGATGTAATGCTTTTATCTATATCTTTTCTTTATATAGCTAGTATATTTGAACTTAAATTCAGCAAAGAAAAGATAACGCTTAAAGATGTACTATTGCTGTTTTTGTATTTAATTATAATAACTATTTGTAAACTCCCTTATGGAATTTTAGGTTTATTAATGTTTATGTTGACTTTATCAAAATTTGAAATAAGATTATTTTGTTTAAAGATAAATGGTAAAGAAATAGAAGAAAATATACGCAAACACAAAATTATGAGCATTGTAATTACTACATTTGTTCTAATAATTATTGGAATTTTGACTTATAAGTATTTAATTTCTATTAATAGTGGAAGAGTATTAATTGCTTCTATAAGTCATCCAATTGATACAGCTATTTTGTTGGCTAGAACAATTAGACATTATTTGTTGTTTTATGTAAAAACGATTGTTGGACAATTTGGATTATTTAATGTCAATACTAACAAGATAGTTGATTCGTTATTGCTTATTTGTGTTTTTGTAATTAGTATGTTTAATTATAAAGTGATTGATGATAAAATAGAGGTAGAAAATAATAAGTTTTCTAAAAAAGATTTATTTATCTTATACACAACCTTTTTTATAATTGTATATTTTGTTATATTAGCAATGTTTGAATGGACTTTATTTGCAATAGGAATTGAATCTTATGATAATATGAGTTTAACTAAAGTGGCTTACTATATAAAAAATATTAAGTTAATTGGTGGAGTACAAGGAAGATATTTTGTTCCAATATTACCGCTTATACTTATTCCTTTAGGAAATAAAAAAATATATGAAAAAACTTTGAGGTTAAATCCAATTTTATTTCAATTGATATATTATTGTTTCTTAGGAATTTATATGGTAGTATTCTTGTTGTTTAGATTTTGGATATAGGAGGTATTTATGAAGAAATTAGAAGATTTAATAATAAAACTTGAGAATATAGCTGTTAAAATATTTACAAATAAATATTTATACTTCTTTCTAACTATAATTTTTATAATTGTTTACTATACGAGCTTACTTGCAAGCAATATGAAAACGTTAAGAAACCACAATTATGATTATTATGTATGGTTCTTTATTCTTGTCATTTTGCTTATTATGGCAGGATTAGTTATATATTATATTGTGAGACATACTAAATTAAGTGATTATAAGAAATATTTTCTTGTGGCGGTAATTTTATCAAGTTTTTATGTGTTTACACCCCCTATGTTTACTCAAAGTGATGAAACATTCCATTATATTCGTGCTTATCAAATTGCAGATGGAAGAATCACATCAAAATATGATAAAAATGGTAGAGGTACGGATAAACTTCCAGAAAGTGTAAAATTGACTATATTTGACGATAAAGACAAATATCCAGAATATAGAACTTATAATGAAATTTCTAAAGTAATAAATATACCTCTAAATAAAAGCGTAAAAAAAAGAATGTATATCCATTGTGCTAGTTACGTATTCTTGGACTATTTGCCAGCAAGTGTTGGTATGAAAATAGGCATGATTTTAAATCTAAGCCCATATATTATTGGCCTTTTAGGAAGGCTTACAAACATGCTTATTTGTACGCTTATATTTGCAATAGGTTTAAAAAGGATTCCTTATGCTAAAAAGACTATGATGATTTTGCTTTTATGTCCGGTCGTGCTTGCTTATGCTTCATCAATAAGCGCAGATACGGTAATAAATTCAGTATCATTTTTATTTATTGCGACAATTCTTAAGTATATTAAAGATAAAAATAAGTTAAAGACATCTAATTATATTGAACTCATTTTAATGGGGATAGTGATATCCGTATGTAAAACAACATATCTTCCCCTTATTGGAATTATATTTTTATTACCTGAAGAGGTTTATGGAGATAAAAAAATTAAATATATATTCAATACAATATTTATACTAATTGGTCTTTTTTCAAGTATTCTTTGGATGAAAATTGGGGGGATCAGTATAGATAGAAGTGTTGGTAATCATAATTTCTTTGAAACTATATTAATTTACTTTAATAAGCTTATTAATACTTTATTTAATGAAGGACTTTCATATATTCAAAATATATTTGCTGGAGATTATTTTTATCAAAGACAAGTTAATCCAGCTGGAATACTACCGATCATATATTTGTTTATTTTTATATTTTCATATCTTTCAGAGAGTACAAATATTAAGCTTAAAAAGTTTGAAAAGGTGTTTTCTGGTTTAATCGGAACTCTTATATTCATGCTTATCATGTATGCTTTATATGCAGCGGCTCAAAAGAATAAAACTATGTTTATAAATGGAGTCCAAGGAAGATATTTTATACCAATCATGTGGCTTGCTCCGATATTTATGGGTACAAATAAAATAGAAATAAAGAATTATTCATTGATAAATATGGCATGCATTTTTATAAATATATGTATAATATTGACTATATTTGTTTCTTTTATTGGATAATTTGGTATAATAATTGTAGATTGAGAGGATTAGTTGTATGAAAAAAAATCCAAAAATATTACTTATAATTCCTGCTTATAACGAAGAAGCAAATGTTTTAAGAGTATATAATAATATTGTTTCTTATAATAAGCATGCTAAAAATAAATTGGATGTAATATTCATTAATGATGGAAGTATAGATAATACGGAAAATATTTTGCTTGAAAATAAGATTAACCATGTTAAACTCATTCAAAATCTAGGAATAGGTGGGGCAGTTCAAACAGGATATAAATATGCTTTATATAATGATTATGATATTGCTATTCAATTCGATGGTGATGGTCAACATGATGTAAATTATGTTGAGGCTCTTATAAAACCTATATTGGACGGGGATGCTGATATGACGATTGGATCAAGATTTATTGATTCAACATCCAGCGAGTTTAAATCCTCAGGAATGAGAAGAGCAGGTATAAAGATTATTTCTTGGTGTATAAAATTTAAAACAAGAAAAAAAATATATGATACGACAAGTGGGTTTAGAGCAGTCAATAAACGAATCATTGAAAGTTTTGCAGTTCATTATCCTCTTGAATATCCAGAACCAATTTCAAGTGTAGATGTGCTTTTAGATGGTATGAATTTAAAGGAAGTTCCTGTTAGTATGAAAGAAAGAGTAGCTGGCAAATCTTCAATTGGCTCATGGAAGAACATCTACTATATGATAAATGTTACTTTATCTATTCTTTTAAGAAAGAGGGGAAAATAATGAGTATCAAATTAAGAATTGCACTTTTAATATTTTCTTTAGTTTGGTTTGTAATAATTCTTGGGCTTTTAAGAAAAAATAAACTTCCAATAAAATACTCGCTTGTTTGGCTTATTGCAATATTTGTTTTATTTTTAATTGCTGTTTTTCCTTATATTTTAGAGTTTTTTGCTAAAATGTTTGGATTTATTACAATGTCTAATTTGGTTGTTGGAATAATGCTTACGTTACTTTTGGGTATAACTTTAATACTTACTATGATAATATTTCATCAAAAAAAGCAAATAACTATGCTTATTCAAGAAGTATCTTTAATCAAGGGTGAAAGAAATGGAAAATAAAAAACGTGATTTTTTATGGAATTTAATTGGAACATCGATTAATTCATTTAATTCCCTTTTTTTTATGATTGTAATTAATCATATCAATTTGAAAAGCGAAGCAGGGGTATTTACTTATGCTTATTCACTTATTTGTTTGTTCTTTATTGTTGCAACATTTTATAATCGAGTTTACCAAATAAGTAAAAGCGATAAATTTGGTTCAAAAGACTTTATCTTTTATAGAGTACTTAGCAGTTTATTAACTATACTTATTGTTTTTTTGTTCTCAATTATAAATGGGTATAATTTATTTAAATTAAGTGTAATCATGCTTATATGTTTATTTAGAATGATAGAAGCTATAAGTGATGCGGTATATGGAGTATTACAAAATAATGGATATCTTTATAAATCTGGAATATCACTTTCTTTAAAAGGTGTACTTGGATTAATTGGATTTACTTTAATAGATTATTTTACTAAAAGTATAACATTATCTTTAATAGGCTTAATAATTGTAAATGTGGTTCTATCATATTTTTATGATTATAGGAATGTAAAAAAATATCTAAGTGGTAAAATTAACTTTGGAAATATACTTTTAATCTTTAAGGAAACTTTGCCAATATTTATTTATTCTTTTTTAGCTATGTATGTTGCAAACATATGTAAATACATGCTTGATTATTTTGATACAGCAGAAGCCCAAAATATTTTTGGTATTATATTTATGCCATCAACTGTAATTGGTCTTTGTTCAGCTTATATAGTTGTTCCGATCATAACTAATTTAAATGATTTACTTAAGAGTAAAAAATATAAAGAATTTAATAAGCTTGTTAGTAAAATGATGATTATACTAGTTGGAATAGGTGTTTTGTCTATCATTTGTGCTTACATCTTAGGAATTCCAGTTTTAAATATTTTATATGGAATGGACTTAGGCGATTATAAAAATTTATTATTGCTTGTATTAGTTGGAGCAACGTTCTATACGCTTTCAAATGTATATTCTCAAGTACTAGTTTTGTTGCATGTTCATAAAATGCAAACTTTAATATATGTGGTTATGTCTATAGTATCAACACTTATTTGTTACTTCCTAATTTCTAGTTATAAATTAAGTGGATCGGTGTATTCCTATGTGATTTTTATGTTTATTCTTTTAATTTTATATCTAGTATTATATTTTTATACTTTATCTAAAAAAAGAAATGAGGAAAGTGTATGAAAGTAGTAAGTATCAATACGGTTTGTAATGGATCTACCGGTAAAATCATGGGAAGTATTTCCTCATCTTTGATTGAAAGTGGAGAAGAGGCATTTTGCATTTATGGAAGAAGAAAGGGGTATAAAAACATTCCTTGTAAAAAAATAGGCGGTTTTTTCTCGTTTTGGTATCACGTGTTTTTAACCACTGTTTTTGATCTACATGGACATGGTTCCTATTTTAAAACAAAAAAAATTGTACGTGAGTTAAAAAGAATAAGTCCAGATATAATTCATTTACATAATATTCATGGCTACTACATAAACTATAAAGTTTTATTTGATTATTTAAAAAATGAATATCAAGGACGTGTGTTTTGGACACTTCATGATTGTTTACCATTTACTGGACATTGTGCTTATTTTTCTAATGTTTCTTGTGAAAAATGGAAAAGCGGATGCCATGATTGTCCAAATAAAAAAATGTATCCGACATCTCTTATATTTGATCGATCACGAAAAAATTATGAAGAAAAAAAGAAATTATTTAATGGAGTTAAAGATTTAACAATTATAACTCCGTCTATTTGGCTTAAAGAACTTGTTTCAAAATCGTTTTTGAAGTCCTATAAAACTGTTGCTATCAATAATGGAATAAATTTGGATATTTTTAAGCCAAGAATAGATGAGTCTCTTTATTCTAAATATAATATTCCAAAGGATAGAAAAATTCTTCTAGGAGTTGCAAGTGTATGGGAGAAACGTAAGGGGCTTGATGATTTTTTGCTGCTTTCGGAAAACATTGATGAACAATATATAGTTGTATTAGTTGGCTTGACAAATCGTCAAATCAAAAAAGTGAGTAGTTATAAAAATATCATTGGTATTAAAAGAACGGAAAATCAGCTTGATCTTGCAGGTCTTTATAGCATGTCTACGTGTTTAATAAATCCAACATATGAGGATAATTATCCAACGGTTAATATTGAAGCTTTAGCAAGTGGTACTAGAGTAATTGCCTATGATACTGGAGGATGTGTTGAGCAAGCAAAAAATCCAAATATGTATATCGTTGAGAAAACAAAAAGGGAAGAAAACGTTAAAAATATAGTTGAACTTTTAGAAAAAATGGATGAACATCAAGATTTTGATACATCCGTCTATAGTGATAAATTATTTACTAAAAAAATGTTAGATGAATATAGAAAGTAGTTGATGATATGAAGGTACTTTATTACACTAATATACCAGCACCATATCGTGTAAAGTTTTTTAATAAATTAAGTGAAAGTGTTGAACTTACAGTTTTATTTAATGGAGATAAAAATGAAAGATATAGAAATAAAGATTGGTTTAAAAACAATGATTATAAGTTTAATTATATAAATTTGCATAAATTTGCTTTATTTCAATTAAATAAAATCTTAAAAGACAATTATGATATTGTTGTTATTGGAACCTATGCCAATTTAAACGGAGCAATTCTAAATATTTTGCTTAGATGTAAACATATTAAATTTTTTCTTAATGCTGATGGAGGGTTTGTACCTGAAAAAGAATCATTTATATCCAAGTTTTTAAAAACTAAATTCATATCTACCGCAGATTATTATTTGAGCACGGGTAAATGTACGAATGAATATCTTGAATATTATGGAGCAAATAAAAACTCTATTTATGTTTATCCTTTTTCATCAATTGAAAAAAGTGATGTTTTATTGCTTCCATTAAAAATGGAGGAGAAGTTGAAGCTTAGAAAAGAAGCGGGATATAACTATAAAAGGTTATTTGTAAGTGTCGGATCTTTTATCGAAAGAAAGGGATATGATTTGTTTTTAAATTCTCTTTTGATAAGCAATAATGAAAAAAATGGATTTATTATAATCGGTGGAGGAGAAGAAAAAGACGATTATTTAGAATTTTTGAAAGTTCATAACATTAAAAATGTTCATTTTATTGATTTTTGTGATAAAGATAAGGTATTTGAGTATTATAAAATGAGTGATGTTTTTTTCTTCCCATCCAGGGAAGATATATGGGGACTTGTAGTAAATGAAGCGATGAGTACAGGACTTCCTGTTATTGCTACTTTTGAAACGGCATCAGCTCGTGAAGTATTTAAAAAAAATCAATTGTATTCATGCAAAAATATCAAAGCTTTAAACAAAAAAATTAATGAATATTCTTCTAAAAGTGCCTTAGATCTTTATAAGGAAGGTCTTAACAATTTAGAGATAAGCTCAAAATATACAATTGAAAATATGGTTCTTAAACACTTAGCTATATTTGAAGAGGTAGAAAAAGATGAAAAGAAAAATTAGTATTATTACGACATGTTATAATTCTTCGAAAACAATTGAAGATACGATTAAATCAGTTTTAAATCAAGATTATGAATCTTATGAATATATAATAGTTGATGGATTAAGCACTGACGGGACTTTAGATATCGTTAAATCCTATGAAAGTAAATTTAAAGGGAAGATGCGTATTATAAGTGAAAAGGATAAAGGAATGTATGATGCTTTGAATAAAGGGATAAAAGCATCAACTGGTGATATAATTGGTATAATTAATTCAGATGATATTTTATTTGATAATCATGTTTTTTCCCATATAAATGATGCTTTTAATGATACCACTGACGTTTTATATGGTAATGTTGTTTACTGTGATTCATCTTTGACTAGACCAATAAGAGATTATATTAGTGGTAAAAGAAAAAGAAATGATTGGTGTCCTGCTCATCCAACTATGTATATAAAAAGAAGTGTATTTGATAAAATTGGTTTATATAATTTAAAGTATAAAGTATCCAGTGATTACGATATGATTGTAAGACTTACCAATACTGACCTAAATTTCACATATTTAAATGAATATATGGTGCTTATGCGTATTGGCGGCATGAGTAATGGTTTAAAAGGTTATATTAATAATTTTAAAGATGCTTATAGAATTTTAAAGGATAATAAAGTATCACTTCCTTTTCTTAGAACTTTCAAAAGAAGTATAAAGACTATTTTCCAATATTTTGGAACATTTATACATAAAAGAAATTTACGTAATATACTAAAGTAGATGAATTCATCTACTTTTTATACGTACTTGAAAAGTACTAAATAACTGATTTGTGGAAAATCTACATAAAACAAAAAAGTGTGTATTTTTTTTATATGTTATTTCTTAAATCTATGATATACTAATATAAAAATTGAAACAGGGGGAAATTGATGACAAACAATAAAACAACAGAAGTAGTAAAAAAGGCTAAAAGGAACACTTGGCGAACAAACCCAAAAATAATTAATAAAATTCCTTATGATGAACAGAAAATAATAATGTATGTTGATGAGAGCGGTGAGGGGAATAAAAAAGTTTTAAAAAGATCATTTGAAGCAAAGAAGAATAATGAACCTTATCAACAACGAAATGACTTATATATTTTAAATGGTGTTATACTTTCTGGACATGATAGTTTTCTTTTAAAAAATAGAATGGAAAAGTTTAAACGTTCAATTACAAAGGATGGAACTTTTTGTTATCCTGGTAAAGGTATAAGACCTATTGTTCTTAGAAATAGTGATATCAATTCGCATAAAGCACCATTTGAACATTTAAACGAAAAGAATTTTGAAACTTTGAATAAAATTATTAAAACAACGAATTATATTCAAATAGCTGCGGGTTTAAATTATTACTATTATACTCAAAACAAAAATGAGAGTTCTGAGGTAGATTCATCTCCATTATTGATGAGCTTGGGTTTACTTTTAGTTAATTATGCGGATTATTTAAATAGTGTTAACAAAAAGGGAATAATTATTTTTGAAGAGGAAACTGAAAAACATGATACAATGAAATTAAATTATATATTGAAAGTATTAAAATTTGGCAATAAGACGTATAATAAGGATTTTTTCTCAAATATAACTGCAGTATATTTTAGAAAGAAATGGACTGAAGAAGCAAAGGATAATTTTGTAACTACAGTTGGGCTTGAGTTGGCAGATTTGACAATATCACCATTAAGAAGAATGTTAGATCCAGAATATTTAATAATTGAAAGAAAATTATATAATTATCCCAATTTTGTAAAAAAAGGTTTTTCAGTTATTACATAAAAAAACTGCAATTTGTGTTGCAGTTTTTAATATATATAACCCCACTTATTTCAAAGTGGGTCGGCGGATCAAGTCAGCCTACGTAAATAGAAAGGAGATGAAATAACAAATATGACTATATATGTTAAAATTCATTCTTTCTTATGTCCATGGTATCCATGGACATATATATTATATGCAATTTTTGTGAAAAAAGTCAACATATTATATAAAAATTATATAAACTCTTATTTATTTTAATATGTTTTAAAAGTAGATGTATTTATCAACTTTTTTTTGTTATAATTGTTTAAAGGATTGATAATATGAAAAAGAAAAAGGTTTTGTTTGTTTCCAGTATTGGTGGACATTTAACTCAATTACTTGAACTTAAAAGCATATTTGACGATTATAACTATTTACTGGTTACGGAAAAGTCTGATGTTACTAAAAACTTGAAAGATAAATATAAAGTAAAATTTTTTAAATATTGTAATAAAAAGAACTTCATTAAGTATTTTTTTATAAATGTGTTAAATGCTTTTCATTCGGTATTTTTGTTTTTTAAATTTAGACCTGATGTGATAGTAACTACTGGAGCAAATACATGTGTACCATTATGCTACTTAGGTTTTATATTTAGAAAAAGAGTTATCTATATTGAATCTTTTGCTAAAAGAAATGGAAAAACTTTATCAGGCAAACTTGTATATCCGATTGCAACATATTTTATTGTTCAATGGGAAAGTATGAAAGAATATTATCCTAAAGCTATATATATGGGAGGGATTTACTGATGATTTTAGTTACTCTTGGAACACAAGATCAAAAGTTTTATCGACTTTTAAATTATATAGAATCTTCAAATATAAATGATAGAATTGTTGTTCAAGCTGGAGGATCGTGTGATTATAAAAGTGAAAAAATGGAAATATTTAAGTTTATTGATTATGAAAAGATGAATAAACTTATAAATGATGCTGATGTGATTATAACTCATGGAGGAACAGGATCAATTTTAACACCTTTAAAAAAAGGAAAAAAAGTGATTGCTTGCGCAAGACTTCAAAAATATAATGAACATATAAATGATCATCAAAAAGAAATAGTTACTTTATTTAAGGATGAAGGATATATTTTAGAACTTGATGAAGAAAATGATTTGGATGATCTTATGGATGAGATGAAAAACTTTAAAGCAAAAAAATATATCAGCAATACTAATCGTTTTATAACTGGTTTAAAGAAGTTGATTGATGAATAAGAATGCATAAACGCGTTCTTTTTTTATGAATGTATAAAATTTTTAAAAATACTTAAACTAATTGTAGGTGGTAGTATGAAAAAGAAACTGTTATTAGCGCTTTGTATTATGAGTGTTTTTCCTTTTAATGTAAGCGCTTATTCGAATTATATATACGCTGGTGGAGACAATATTGGTATAGAAATATCTTCATCAGGGGTGTTAGTTGTAGGTATAGGAGAAAATTCTTCAAATAAGAGTATTAAGGTTGGAGATTATATTGAAGAGGTAAATGGATACAAAGTAAATGATGTTGATTCACTTGTAAGTCTAATAAATAAATATCAAAAAGAAGGTATGGTTACTCTTAAAATAAGAAGAAATGGCAAAAAGATAGATGTAAATTATGAACTTATTAATATTGATGGAAAATATAAAACAGGTCTTTTTGTAAAAGATTCAATAAGCGGAATAGGAACACTTACATATATAGATCCAGGGACTAACATATATGGTGCTTTAGGTCATGAAATTGTAGAATCAAATTCTAAAAGTACGGTAGAAATCGATGGTGGTTATATATTTGAAAGCGATGTTTCAAGTATCGATAGAAGCTTTGATGGGCATCCAGGTACTAAAAATGCTAAGCTGAATAAAAATAGTAAATATGGAACAATTGAAAAGAATACTAAAAAAGGAATATATGGAAATTATTCTGAAAAGAGAAGTGATGACTTAGTTCAAGTAGGTAATGCTTCTGAGTTAAAACTAGGTAAAGCTACTATTAGAACGGTTTTAAATACAAGTGAGATAAAAGAATATGAGATAAATATTACTAAAATTGATAAAAAGAGTGATATAAAAAATATTTATTTTGAGATAACTGATGCTGAATTACTTGCAAAAACTGGTGGAGTTATACAAGGAATGAGTGGTTCTCCAATTCTTCAGGATGGTAAGATATTTGGTGCTGTTACACATGTAGTAGTGGAGGATGTTAAATCAGGATATGGTATTTTTATAACAACCATGTTGAATGAAGGAGAAAATTAAAGGATATATGATATATTCTTTTTTTTATATGGTAAATTTATTTTAGGTTTGCATTTTAATCCAGAACTTATCAAAACCAATGTTTTTAACTATTTCGTAGATTATATAAAAAATAATATGTAAACTTTACATCAAATATAATGCGATTGACAAAATATTTGATATAATATAGTTAAGAATCGAGGGTGTTATATGAATACACAAATGTTAATTGATAATGGCGTAGATGTAAATCATGCTTTAGACCTTTTAGGCGATATGGAAATGTTTAATGAAACTGTTGGAGATTTCCTTGAGGAAAGCAAAACACGTATTCCAAATATTATTAAGAGTTTTAATGAATCGGATATGGAAAATTATGCTATTTTAGTTCATGCTATGAAAAGTGATTCTAAATATCTAGGATTTACTAAGCTTGCAGAGATGAGCTATGAACATGAAATGGCTAGCAAGAGCAATAATATCGAATATGTTAAAGAAAACATCAATCCTTTGATTATTGAAGCTAATAGAATTATCAATCTATGTAAAACTTATCTAGGAGAATAGTTATGGAAATAAGAGAGATTGTTGAGAGTATACCTAATGTTATCGCTTCTTTGTATGAATCTATTTATATCATAAATAAGAATAACTTCACTTTCTATGATATCAAATATACTGGTGATGAACTTAGAATATCATCTCCGCTTCAATATGATAAAATTTTGGATTATATTCGTTTGTTTAAAGATTTTCAAGCCGAAGAATTAGAAAAAGATGAGTTTAAAAAAGTGGTTGTAACAAATGATAATAAGGAAAAACTTGTAACTATGGTTAGCATAGATGATTATAAAATATTATTTGTTACCGATATAACCTTAAAAATGGATGGAAATGTTTTAAGAAACAAGATTATTATTGCTGATGATTCTCCAGTTATCACTAATTTCTTCTCGAAGATATTTAGAAATGAATTTGAAGTTTTAGTAGCTCGTGATGGTAAAGAAGTGCTTGATATTATCGATAAATATGCGGGTGAGAACTTGGTTGGGTTGTTTTTGGATCTACAAATGCCTGGAATGAACGGTTTTGAAGTTCTTGATTATTTTAAAGAACATGATTTGTTTAAAACTTTACCAGTTTCCATTATCAGTGGTGAGGATAGTGAGGATGGAATTAAAAGAGCGATGTCTTATGAAGGTGTTGTTGATATGATTCAAAAACCTTTTGATGCAACAAGCATTAGAGCTATTGTGGATAAGACTGTTGCATTTAGCCCAAAATATAAATAGTTATAGTTTAAAACTATAGCTTTTTTTGTTAAAATAATGTTGGAGGTAATTATGGAGAAAGGTAAATTAATAGTAGTGGAAGGTGCCTGCGATGGTGTAGGTAAAACTACTCAAGTTGAACTTTTAAAAGAATATTTAGAACAATATGGAGAGGTAATAACACACCATTTTCCAACATATCATGAAGTAAGTGGCTTTTTAGTAGAGAAATACTTAGCTAAGGAATTTGGTGAGTTAAAAGAATTAAATCCTTATTTTATAAATTCTTTATACGCGATAGATCGTGCGATTGTTTGCAAGGATAAAATAATGCCAGCTTTAAATGAAGGAAAAACTGTATTGCTTGATAGATATACAACATCAAGTGTGATATATCAAGCGGCAACTCTTCCAATTGAAAATGATGTTAAGAAAGATTTTATTGAATATGTAATGGATTTTGAATACAACCGATTAGGAATAGTAAAACCGGATGCAGTTATATTCTTAACTGCGCCATATGAAGTTATTAAACAAATTAGAAATGCTCGTAAAGTAAACGATGGTATTTTAAAGGATATTCATGAAAGCAATGAAGAATATTTAATGGATGTCTATAATACAGCTCAATATGCTAGCAAAATTCTTGGCTGGGATAGAGTTGAGTGCTCAAACGGTGATCAAATGCGTCCGATTGAGGAAATACATGAATCGATCAAGAAAATACTTGAAAGATAGTTTACTAACTTATTCTATTATGTTAAAATTATCCATATGAAAGAGGTTATAATATGTTGACTCGTAGTGAATTGAGAGAAAAAATAATGACTATTTTATATCAAATAGATCTATATAAGAAAAACAATATTGAATTTAATGTTGATGATACAATTAAGGAAAACGTTGAAATCGATAATGAATTTGTGAAAGATGTTGTATATGGAGTAGTGACTTATATGGATTCTTTGGATGAAGAGGCCAATAAGTATTTAAATAACTGGACAATTGATAGACTTGATGCTGAAGGTAAAGCTATTTTAAGAATGAGCATATATGAGCTTAAATATATGGACACGCCTGACTTAGTTGTTATAAATGAAGCAATTGAGCTTGCAAAGAAATATAGTGATGATGCAGTTAGAAAGATGATCAATGCAGTTTTGGATAAAATTGTAAACGAAGCGTAAAGTTGTTCTTTTTTACTTTATTGATTCATAAGTTTTATATATAATATGCAGTACACGAAAGGGTGAATATATGAAAACGAGAAGTGCCGGTGAAAATTTAATAACTGCAGTTTCTAGAAGAATTAATAAAATAGGATTCGTTAGTTATTCCATAGGTGGAGATTATACTACAATGCAATTTATTGATAATTATTTGAAATCATTAATTGGACCTGATTGTTTTTATGAGGAAAATTATGAATTGGTAACAACTAAAAACGGGGTTTCAATAATGGTTAAGGAAAATGGAAACTATTCTAAAGGACACAACATAACTATTGAGTGTAAAAGATTTGATGAGGTTTCATCTGAACTTGAATGTTTATCATTGGGTGATTTAAAAGGTAATGTATTGGTGCTTACAAATTCAATCAGTCCTGAAAAAACCTTATATCTTGTTGCTGACTTGAAGAAACATGCGACTCATGCTTTATCTAAAAGAGGTTCAATTTCTGATGTTTTCAGTGTAAGTGATGACAATGACTATGGATATTCGTTCTTTTCAAATAATGAGTTAGTATATTCTGGTGTTTATAAGGGAATGAACGCATCCATTAAAAATCGTGAATATTTTGAATATATACAAGAGTTTCCAACTGATGATACAGTGAAGAAAGGTATATCTAGTGTAATTGAAAAATTTAAATCCTTAGGAAACATTAGAGTTATCGAAAAGAGAAGTGAATATTCAGCGATGTATGATGATATCAATCTCGTGCTTAACTCATTGGTATTGGAAAGAGATAATTATTTGATGAGAGAAAATCGTAAGGAAAGCAAGAAAAGTAAATAAGCTTTTCTTTTTTTATGCTATTTTTTTACTTTCTTGAATATTTTATTAATATGTGATATCATATCCTACAAGTTTTGATATTGAGGGGGAAAAGTAATGTTAAAAAAAGTTGCAGAAAAACTAAAATCTATTAAAGACACTTACAATAAATTCTTAAGAAAACATTATAAAAAATATATTGTTAATTATGAAGTTTTGGATGAACATATAAAAATAATTGCTTCAAGTGGGGATACAAGAATCGTTAAAAACACTAAAAACAATATGGCTAAAATAAATAAAGCTATCGTTCAAAATAAGATTGATATTCAAAGAAAAATAGATGAATATGAAAACAATTATATGGAAAGATTAATTGTACTTATCATAAACTTGGTTACTGTAATCGGTTTTGGTTCGCTTATATGTTTAACTTTCTTTATTGGAAACTACTTTATTTTTATAATGAGCATAATATTCTTTTCTTTTGCAGTTTTTGCATCAACTTTAACGAGTTTCAATTATTTTATTGATGTAAAAGAGATTTCAAATTTGAAGAGAATAACAGGTTATAAAAAAGATATGGAGTTTTCTTTAGAAGATTTTAAACTTACAAAGTAGGGTATACTACTTTTTTTTATTTTGAATATATTTTTATAGGTGATATGATGAATATATTCGAACTAATCGTTTTATCTTTTTCTTTGAGCATGGATTCGTTTGCAACATCTTTGTGTAGAGGAATTGAATATCGAAGTGATTTATATAAAAATACTTTTATAACCTGTATTTGGTTTTCAATATTTCAGACGTTAATGCCTGTTTTAGGATTTATACTTGGTAATATAATATCTTCTAGTTTATTTAGATTTGCATATATTATATCATTTTTTATTCTTTTGATATTAGGTATAAATATGATAAGGGATAATGAGGATGCTTTCTTTGATGATAAAATGGGTATAAAAGTGATGATACTTTTATCTTTATCAATCAGTATGGATGCGTTTTCTGTAGGTATTTCGTATTCCCTTTTAAATTTGAATATTGTTTTACCTTCAATATTTAATTTTTCGATTACGTTTGTTACAACATATATTGGATGTTTACTTGGATATAAAATCGGTAATAAGTATTCTAAAAAGGCTAAGGTGTTAGGTGGTATTATCCTTATCTCTCTAGCGGTTAAGATTTTCTTAACACATTTGACATTTTCGTAGTTTTTTGTTAGACTAATCCTTACTTGAAAAAGGGGGATTTTTTTATGAAAAAATGTTATAGAGAACTTCATGATGAATTGGTTGAATGTATAAAAGATTCGGGCGCTATGAAAACGAGTGTTATAGCCAATCCTGTTCTTACTGATAAATCGATTGATTGCATTTTAATATATTTTTATTTAAAAAATGAAAAAGATGTATATTTTATTTTTACAAATATGTTTAAGGTTTTTTCAGATTATTTTGCTAACTCATCATTAGACGATAAAACAGTTGCTGAGGTGATGTTTGATTTAGTATATGAAAGACATGCAATTAAAACTAGTATAGTAGGAGCTATTTTTCCAGATTTTTTGATGATTGCAAAAGATATGAAAAAATTAGGATGTGGGAATTTTTCTTTAGCAGATGCAATAAGTGATGATGCTAAGCTTGGAAATTTGTGTAAAACTATTAGCGAGTTCCTTGAAACTAAGGGACCTTTGAGAAAAAATTTTGTAACTACTACTGTAGATAATAGAATTCGTACACTTTCTGATTATACTTTAAGGGATAAATATGTTTACAATGGTTTTGTCTTTAGGAATGCGGTAGAAAAGATTATTTCTTCTTATTCATTTAATAGAACTAATTATGATGAATCTGTTATAAATGATGTTAAAGAAGCTTTTGAAACTCTTTCAGTAAATGAAGTTGTTGTGGGTAAAATTGTTGCTTATCTAACAGATAAGATGAATAAGAACAATCAAAAAATAGAAGAAAGAAAGACAAAAACATTTGTAAGCAAGCCTAAGTTTGAACAACCTGAGAAAAAGAGTGATTTGATAACTGATAAGGAATATAGAAGTATATTAAAAGAAATCAGAAGTGTATTTAATCCTTATACTTTAGAGCTTGTTAGTGAAGTTAACCCAGATAAACGTGCATATATAGTTGGACTTATGGCTCGTATTGATTTAGATGAACAAGTCATAAAAAGATTCTTGCAACTAACTGGAGAAGAGAAAAGTTATACTTATGAATATTTTTCTACTCACGTAGATGAATTTAAATATTATTATGGAGAAGAATTTGATGATATCTTCGCTTATTTAGAAGAAGTATATGCATCTTTAAACGAAGAGGATAAAGAATATTGGATAGATGCTATAAATGAAGAGTTAAGAAAACACATGTTTGACTTTAAACTTGGAAGTTATGATTATGAATTTAAAAAATTGAAAGGAATGTAATAGATGAAAAAATGTTGTAAAGAGGTTAATGATAAAGCCCGCGCTATATTAGCTTCCAACTCTGTTAATATTGCTATTGATGGTAAAATGATTGCTCAAGCTGTTTCTACTTATACTTGTGAAGTACTTTTGATATATAATGTTCTAAACAACAACTCTAAAGAATATTTTAAATACACTAATGTATATCGAGCACTTTCTTGCTTTTTAGCAGTTTTTGGTTTTAGTGATGAAACAATATGCGAAACAATGATTTATTTATTTAAAATTGATGATGTTACGGAAAACTTAAAGGATGAGGGAGTGGCTCATGATTATGTTGCTTTGGCTAGGGTTTTTGAACAGGCTGGAATTAATAGTTTTTGGTTAGGTAATCTTTTAAGAGGATTAAAAATCGAGGAGACAATTGATAGTTTATTAACCTGGGAAAGAAAACTTAAAAAGGATGAAAGTGAAAAAGCTCTTGATATCGTTTTATATGATGCAGAACAATTTAGACAAAATGTAAGGTTTGTTAAAAGCTTTTTATTCACAAGAATGGATTCCTTTAATGAGGATGATATCGAAGAAGTTTATAAAGCTTTAAGAGGTCTTAAAGTAGATGAAGAAATTGCGCTTAAGATGAAAGATTATTTTAAAAGAATTCTTGATAATAGAGTATCTTTAAATAGCAAAGTAGAGCCTACAAGTGTAGCTAAACCAAGAGTTCAAGAGAAGCATTTGATAACTGATAAAGAGTATAGAAGTATATTAAAAGAGATCAGAAGTGTATTCAATCCTTATACTTTAGAACTTATTAGTGAAGTTGATCCAGATAAACGCGCATATATAGCTGGACTTATGGCACGTATTGATTTGGATGAACAAGTCATAAAAAGATTCTTACAACTAACTGGAGAAGAGAAAAGCTATACTTATGAATATTTCTCTACCCATATAGATGAATTTAAATATTACTATGGAGAAGAATTGGATGATATTTTTGCTTATTTAGAAGAAGTATATGCATCTTTAAACGAAGAGGATAAAGAATATTGGATAGATGCTATAAATGAAGAGTTAAGAAAACACATGTTTGACTTTAAACTTGGAAGTTATGATTATGAATTTAAAAAATTAAAGAGTGTATAAATATTTTTAGTGGGGTGAAAAAATGGAGCAGATGAAATCTTCTTTCGAAGCTTACTGTGATTCAATTAGATCTTTTAGCCGTTTTGATGAAAAAATGAATGCAGAGGCTTTTAAAAGACTTAAAAATGGAGAAGATATTGAAAATGAGATCTTTTGTGGAAACCTATTTTTGGTTGTATCTTATATCAATAAACGTTACTATTTTAAAAGTGAAGAGGATAAATATGACTTTGCGATGGAAGGAAATGTTGCTTTATTAAGAGCTGTTAGATCCTTTGATATCACGAAGGGATATACCTTTTCAACTTTTGCGGTGAAATATATAATGACATCCATAACAGAATTTTATTATCGCCGATATAATCCAGTTAGTTTACCAAATAAACTAAAAAAGAGATTGCGTGCTATAGAGTGGGCAAGAAAAGAGTTAATTTCTCAAGGTATAACACCAACTAATCAAAAAGTTGCCGATAAGTTAGGATTAAACATTTCTATAGTTTTAGGCTGTTTAAGTGTCTCTAATGAAGTTGCGAGTCTAGATGAACCTTTAAAAAACTCAAAAGTTGAAGATAGTGGTACTTTATTAGACACGTTAAGGGATGAACGAAGCGTTGAAGATCAAGCATTAGAAGCAATTACAAATGAGCATATTCGTGATGTCATCGATGAATGTTTAAATGAAAAAGAAAAAATGATTATATATAATTTATTTGGTTTTGATGGATGTGCAGAGAAAACTTGCGCGAGTATTGCATCTGATCTTTCATTAACACGCCAAAGAGTATGCCAAATAAGAGATGAAAGTTTCAGAAAATTAAAACTTGAATTAGGTAAATGTGTAAGGGAGTAATTATTTACTCTCTTTTTAATAAGATTAATTAGGTGATAAATTTGTTTGATATATTTGTTAATAATTATTTTGTGTTTTTTATATTTATTATAATTATTTATTTTTCATTCCTTTTCTATATTAAAGATGATAAAAATAAACTTATGATAAATATTCTTACGTTTGTAAATATCTTTACTTTTCTTCTATTTTTAAATGAATCATCATTTTTAAATTATTTGTATATTTTAAACTATGTATGTGTTTCAGTTTTCACTTTGAAAAGAAGATGGGTACTTATTATATCCAATCTTATTTTTATAGTTTTAAGTATATTAGGTTATAATTTATTCTTTGCTTTCAATGTATATTTGATTTTGATGGATGGAATAAATTATCTAAAAAAACCGGATGAAATATGCAATATGAGAATTATTTTATATTTATTTATGCTTATTTCTCTTCTTTTGGATAAGCTATATGTAGGAAATATTTATTTTACGTTGTTTTATTATATCTATTTAATCTGTAACTTTTATGTTTTAGATGAACTTACTAATACATGGAATAGAAAACCTTTTAAAAGGGATATCAATAAATGTAAAAAAGTGATTACTGGAGTTATCAGTATTGATTTGAATGATCTTAAAAAGATAAATGATACTTATGGACATGAGGCTGGTGATAAAGCGATTGTGTGTTTAGTGGAAAATATTCGTAAACTTGAAACCAATAATATGCGTCTTTATAGAATGGGTGGAGATGAATTTATAATTCTTTGTTATAGCATGCCAAATGTTATGATTAATGAGTTCATTAAATCTCTTAAAGACGAGATGAATAAAACTAAATATAGTTGTGCTGTAGGTGTTGCTTATCGAGAGAAAGATATGAGCTTAAAAGAGATGCTTACCTTTGCTGATGAAGAGATGTATAAGGATAAGTTATATTACAAAAATGTAAGAGACGAACTAGGAGAAAATTTGATATAATAAAGTAACGGAGGAACTATGAAAAAAATTGCTATAGTAGAAGATGATGAAACGATTAGAAAAGAATTAGGCGAACTTCTTAAAAATGCGAGTTATGATGTTTTTTGTGTTGAAGATTTTTCAAACACGGCTGATGAAGTGCTTAAAAATGATGTTGACTTGGTTTTGCTTGATATCAATATTCCTTTTTTAAATGGTAAAGAAGTGTTAAAAAAATTAAGGGAAAAAAGCAATATTCCAGTGATTATGGTTACTAGTAACAACAATGAAATAGAGGAGGCTTTATCAATCACTTATGGAGCAGATGATTATATAACTAAACCATATAATCCAAATATTTTAATTTTAAGAATTCAATCGGTTTTAAAAAGATGTAATAATATGGAGCAAAATAAAATGTATCGTGGATTTTTTATCAATAAATCACGTTGTCAATTGGAAAGTTCTACTGAGGTGATTGAGCTTACTAAAAATGAGATGATTATATTCATGTGTTTATTTGATAATCTAGGGAAAATCGTTTCAAGAGATGAAATCATGACTAATCTTTGGAATAATGATGAATATATCAATGATAATGCTTTAACGGTTAACATAAGCCGTTTGAGAAGTAAACTAAGTGATGCTAAATTAACGAATGCAATTGAGACGAAGAAAGGAATAGGATATATTTTAACATGAGTTTATGGGTATATATAAAAGAAAAAAGATTTGATATATTGTTGTTTTTATTATTGTTTTTCTCTATATTGTTTTTGCTTATTTTATTTGATGCAAATAAGTATTTAACTATTATGGTTTTAGTCTTAATAAGCAGTTATTTTATTATAGATTTTTTGATTTTTTATCTAAAAAGAAAAAAATATTATGATATATTTTTAAATAATTTAAATCTATTGGATAAAAAATATTTGATATTGGAAACTTTAGAAGAACCATCATTTTTGGATGGAAAAGTGCTTTATGATTCTTTGTATATGATTAATAAGTCGATGATGGAAAATATCAATATTTTTCGAAGGGAAACTGATGACTTTAAAGAATATGTGGAGATGTGGATTCATGAGATAAAAATACCGATAGCTGGTCTTATGTTGATGTATCATAATAATAAAGGAAATAATAAAAAAATGATGGATCAGTTAAATAGTTTGGATAATTTAACCGATCAAATTCTTTATTATGTTAGAAGCAATTATGCGGAAAAAGACTTTTTGATTAAAGAAGTGAGTTTGGATAAGATTATCAATGAGATTCTTTTAAAAAACAAAGATTCAATTCTTGAAAATAAGATTGATATTAAGGTTAATGTTAATGGCGTAAATGTTTTAACTGATTCTAAATGGCTTGGTTTTATTCTTAATCAAATAGTTAACAATTCTATTAAATATCGAGATAGTAAAAAAGATTCTTTTATTTTGTTTTATGTAGAGAATAAAGAAAAGGAAATCGTTTTACATATAAAGGATAATGGAATTGGAGTAAGTAAAAGCGATTTAAAACGTGTTTTTGATAAGTCTTTTACTGGAGAAAATGGGAGAAAAGCTTCTAATTCTACGGGTTTTGGCCTTTATATAAGTAAAAAACTTACAACAAAGCTTGGTCATAAAATAACTGCAGTTAGCGAAGAGTCAAAATATTTCGAAGTATTGATTGCTTTCGGGAAAAATGATCTTTATAAAATTTGATATTACAAAATTGTAATATATAGAAATATTAAACTCGCGATTAATCAAGAAAATTAGCATATAATCAAAGCATGGAAGGTGAAATATATGGAAAAAATATTGAAAATTGATTCAATAGAAAAATATTATGGTAGTAAATCGAGTTTAACAAAAGCTATCGACAATATAAGCTTTGATGTTGAGCGCGGTGAATTTATCGCGATTATGGGAGCAAGTGGAAGTGGAAAAACAACTCTTTTAAATTGCATTTCAACTATAGATAAAGTTACTAGTGGACATATCTATTTAAATGACTTGGATGTCACAACTTTAAAAGGAAATAAATTAAGTGAATTTAGAAGGGAAGAATTAGGCTTTATTTTTCAAGACTTTAATTTGCTTGATACTTTAACTGCATATGATAATATAGCTCTTGCTTTGTCAATTCAAAATAAAAGTATAAAAAATTTAGATGAAAAGATAAAAGAGGTAAGTAAATATTTAAACATTACTCATGTGTTAAATAAATATCCTTATCAAATGAGTGGAGGTGAAAAGCAAAGAGTAGCATCTGCGCGTGCAATAATTACAAATCCATCATTGATACTTGCTGACGAACCAACCGGAGCGCTTGATTCAAAATCGGCTAAGATGCTTCTTGAACGTCTTGAATATTTGAATAAAGAAAAGAATGCAACTATCTTAATGGTTACACATGATGCTTATACAGCGTCCTATTCAAGTCGAGTAATATTTATTAAAGATGGTCGTATATTTAATGAAATAGAAAAGGGAAATTTGGATAGAAAAGAATTCTTCGACAAGATTATTGATGTTGTAACTATACTTGGAGGGGATTTAAGTGATCGCTAAATTATCGTTTAAAAATATAAAAAAGAGTTTTAAAGATTATGCGATATACTTTTTTACTCTTGTGCTTGGTGTATCAATATTTTATATCTTTAACTCAATTGATTCTCAAGTGGTAATGTTAAAAATAAGTTCGAGAACAGAAGAAATTATCGGTTTGTTGGAGTCTGTTTTATCGGCAACAAGCGTATTTGTATCATTCATTTTGGGTGCTCTAATAATATATGCTAGTAGGTTTTTAATAAAACGAAGAAATAAAGAATTTGGTGTTTATTTGACTTTAGGAATGAGCAAGAGAAAAATATCTTTAGTATTGTTTTTAGAAACTTTAATGATTGGTATAATTTCTTTAGCTACAGGTCTTTTTCTTGGAGTGATTCTATCTCAAGGTATGAGTGTGGTAATCGCATCTTTATTCGATGCTGACATGGAGAAATATCATTTTGTATTTTCAACTTCTGCTATGTTAAAGACGTTTGTGTACTTTGGAATAATGTATTTAATTGTTATGATATTTAATACATTGGTGGTTACAAAGTGTAAATTAATCGATTTGCTTTATTCAAATAAGAAAAATGAGAAAGTTAAAATCAAAAATCCTATGATATGTTTTGTTGTATTTATTCTTTCATGTTGTTTACTTGGATATGCATACTACATGGTAACTGATGGTTTATCGAATCTTAAAGACTTTAAAGATATTATAAGGCCAATTATTTATGGTATTATTTCTACATTCTTAATAATGTGGAGTTTATCCGGTCTTGTGTTGAAAATAATTAGCAAAATTAAAGGAATATACTATAAAGGTTTAAATTCTTTCATGTTAAGACAACTTAGCAGTAAGATAAATACAACTGTAATATCGATGAGTATGATATGTTTGATGTTGTTTATTACAATATGTGCTCTATCTAGTTCTTTTTCTTTAAGAGACTCACTTACTAAAAATTTAGCGGAGTTAACACCTGCTGATGTTCAAGTTTTGACGTTTTATAGTTATGACAAAACAGATTTTGATGGTGAATCATATAAAAACTTAACTGTTCAAGAAAGATATGATAAAAACAAATTTGAGTATGCTGATTATTTAAGCGATTATACATCAGTAAATATGTATAATGATGAAAACTTTTCTTTTTCTAACTTTGCTGGAGATATGTATAACTACCTAGTGAAAAAATATGGTTACAATCAGGATTCTCTTGAAATAGTTATGCCTTTGAGTGACTATAATAAGATAGCTAAATTATATAAAAGAAATGAATTAAGATTAGATGAGGATGAATATATAATCGTTTCTAATTTTGAGGCAATGACGTATATAAGAAATGAGGTTTTAGAAAAAGATACTGGTGTAAAAATCTTTGGCCATGAACTAAAACCTAAATATAAGAAATGTGTGGATGGTTTTATTGAGATATCTAACAATAAAGTTAATACTGGTGTATTTATTGTTTCTGATTCTGTTTTAAAAGGAATAAAGCCAAGGTATAATTATTTTACTGGTATTTACAAAGAAAATAATCGTAATAAGAAATATGATGTTGATAACGTTTTTGAGAAAGCTAATTCTTATATTGGAAATGTTGGATATTCATTTAAAACGGATTTAGAGGATTCATCAGTTGGACTTGGAGCAATCGTAACTTTCCTAGGAATATACTTGGGAATAATATTCTTGATATCAAGTGCAGCAATACTTGCCCTAAAGAACTTAAGTGAAGCCAGTGATAATCGTAATAGATATATTGTTTTAAGACGCATTGGCGCTGATGATAAATTGATACGTAAATCATTATTTAGAGAGATATTTATTTTCTTTATGACACCATTACTGCTTGCTATAATACATTCAATATTTGGTATGCGTTTTGCGTTAAAAATACTTGAAATGTTTGGTAATAATGGACTTTTGAGATCAGTCATATTTACAAGTGTAATTATTATATTTATATATGGAGGATATTTTTTAATAACATATTTATGCAGTAAAAATATTATCAAAGAATAGATGTGAAAAAGCTACAGTTTTAAATTGTAGCTTTTTATTTTACTAAAAAGAAGAAAAATGGAATTGTTAAGTGTTATATATTTATAGGAGTATTCTATAAAATGAATAAGTCCAGTTTTGAATGAAAAAGTCTGGAAAGAAGTGGACTATTATGTAGAAATTACCAAAAGTTCAATTTTATGTATTAAAGAATTACAAATTATACAAAGCAGAGAAGGTGTTAAATATGAAAGTGAAAGACTAAGAAATAATTCTAATGGCTAAATTTAATTAATTATAATAACAAAAAGATAGATTTGTATGGATAACATACAAATTATTTTTTTTGTTCTGATCAAATTAATAAAAGAATATTAAAATGAATTCATAGATTAAGAGTATTAATCTATGAATAATGGTTAAAATATAATAGGATAGGAGGTATCTTTCGTGAAAGAGAAAGAGATTAAAGAAAAATTAAAAAAGATTAATAAAGAATTTGATGAAGTGAACAAACACTTAAAGGATGCAACTGAAACTACTGTTTTAGAATGCATGTATGCTAAAGACGAGGTTGATAAAAAAATAGACGAAACTAAAAAGAATATTGAAACAGCAAAGGAAAGTATAAAACAAAAACAAAAAGATACTCATGAAAAATTTTCTAAACATATAACAAAGATTCAAGATGATATAAGTGATCTTAAATCCAAATTAGAAGAGAAAAAAGAACTAAAAGATAAAGAAAAATTGGAAAAGTATATTGATGATAGATTAGAATATTCATCAAGTTGTATATCTCTTGCGGTGCTTGCAATAAGTGAAGCTAAACTTTCATTTTTAGAAGCCATTGAAGCCCAAGATGAATATGACAAATTATATAAAGACTAAATAGTTGAAATAAAAACGAATCGTTTGATTCGTTTTATTTTTGGTTGTATTGTCTGCATCCTTTCATTCTTTTAACTGTTTCTTCATCTTTGTCCGTGTTTTTTAAAAGAATATAAGGTTCAACTTTTAAAGCATATGCAAGTACTTCTAACTTTGATATTGGTGGACAGTGAATGCCTCTTTCAATGTCCGTTAAATATCTAGGGCTTAATTTGCATAATTCGGCTAGTTTTTCTTGCGAATAGCCATTAAGGTATCTATAGTACTTGATATTGAAAGCTAAAAGTTCTGGGAGACTTTTAAATCTTAATTTCATAACACACCTCATTACAAGTATGATATTATTTAACTAAAAATATTCACACGAACTATTTACTGCAAGTAAATTTTATGCTATAGTTATTCTAGGGTAGAAATTAATAGTAGAAAATTAGGTGTTTGATGATGTGAAAAAAGTGGTGAATAAATTAAAGAAAATCAATTTTTCTAAAATAGATATGATTGTAGTTGTTATTCTTTTAATGGTTGTTGGTTATGCAAATGTTAGCAATCAAATAGTGGTTAAGAGCAATGCATTATTATCGGTTAATTTAAATGAACTTGATTGCTATATTGGAAATTTATTTATTGATTCGGTGAATAGATTTGATAGCTTATCAAATGATCTATCAAGTTTTACATTTAATATGACAGGTAAGAGTACGGAAATAAACTATTATGTAAGAAACAATTCGACAGAATATGATGAAAATATAAAAATAACTTGTTCTACAAGTGGTAATTCTGATATAATAGAGGTGAACAATAGAGTAGAGACATTAGTGAGTGCTCAAAGTGTAAATTCTGGGGTCTTAAGCATAAGTAAAGATGATACTAGTGAAAAGACAATACTTTGTAGACTTACTTATGATAATGTTTCTAGGGACGAGATTGCAGCTAAAAATAAAGCAGTTTTTTATTCCTCTGAAGGCGCGAGTGTTTCACCTGCTTATACTGTGTTTACAGGTGAAAAGACTTATGTAAATATGCCGACGCCGGTTAAAGGTATTTCAATATTCCTGGGTTGGAAAAATAAAAACAATAAAGTTGTAGACGAGACGACTTTGATTGATAATTATGAAGATGAGATACTTTTTGCTGATTGGTCAGTTTTACATGCTAAATATACAAGTTATGATAATTCTTCTTCGGGATCTTTGTGCACAACTGTACAATGTGCATTGGATGAACTCGATAAAAGGATTAAAAGTTAGGTTGGAGGAAATTATGAAAAAGAAAGTTTTAATGTTTTTGCTGCTAAGTGTATTATTTGTAGGTGTTGCATATGCAGCAGATATGATAATAGGAAAAGATGTATATTATGATAACTCATCATCTAGTTTGAGTTCGACGAATGTACAAGATGCAATAGATGAACTATATAATAGGAGTAAAAGCTCTACATCATGTTCAAGCGACGTAGCAGAACCAAAGTTAAGTGATGGATTAATACCGGTTAAAATCCAAAATGATGGAACTGTTATATATGCCGATACAAGTAAAAGCTGGTATGACTATTGTGAAAAATCTTGGGCTAATGCGGTTGTTTTAAACGATGGTGCAAGTTATAAAGTAGGAGATACAATAAGTGAAAGTGACATACAATCATATTTTGTATGGATACCAAAGTATAAATATAAATTATGGAATACAGGAACAGCTTCTGAAAAAAATCATGAAATAGATATAATATTTGATACTAAAAACACGACTGATGTTGAGGGAGTATCGTGTGCAACTCCTTTAACAAGTGGTAATTTAGGAAACTGTAAAAATGGAGAATATATGACACATCCAGCATTTATAAGTATGGATGTAAATGGATTTTGGGTAGGAAAGTTTGAAGTTGGGTATAAAGGAGCAACAACAACTGCTACTGCCCAAGTAAATTCAAGCGATTCAACTAAAATAATTGTAAAGCCAAATGTATATAGTTGGAGAAATATAACTGTATATAATGCTTTTATTGCAAGTTATAATTATAAAAGAGATGCAAACTCTCACATGATGAAAAACACAGAATGGGGAGCTGTAGCATATCTTTCACATTCCAAATATGGAACAAATAAAGAAGTGAACATAAATAATAATTCATCATATAAAACCGGATATTCAGCACTTCTATCAACGAATCAACAAACATATCCAGGAACATATGGTGATGGAGCAACATTTAATCAAGCTTATAATACAACAACTGGTTATAAGGCGACTACAACAGGTAATGTAAGTGGGATATATGATATGGCTGGTGGAGCACATGAATATATGGCATCTTATATAAGTGGTAAACCTGGTTCGAGTGGATTTACTACTGCAACTCTTGCAAACTATGATGCTAAATATTTTGATGTATATAATGCATCTTCATCTATAAATTCTTATCAATATAAGATTTTAGGAGATGCAACCGGAGAGATGGGACCATTCAAGAGCTATCTAGACGGAGACAACAACTCTAGATGGCATAACAGTTGGTATGGCGACAATTCGAACTTCGTTGACTCTTCTGACCCTTGGTTCGATCGAGGCGGCAATTACAGCAATGGCGTACTTGCGGGTCAGTTCAACTTCAATAGGCACACAGGTGGTGTCGATTCGGACCGTCGGGTTCCGCCTTGTACTCTCATAGTAAAAAACGTGAGTTTTTTACATTGCTTTTTGGCTTTTAAGTTTCCCGTTTCGCCTCTTTTTTAGCGAAACGGGAATGATTATGGCATTTATGGTTGCTTGATTTTTTGAAACAAAATTAAGTATACCGTTTAAATAAATGTAGGTTATAAATTGTTGAAATTTACTCATTTGCTCTTTTACTCTTTATGGCGACAATTCGAACTTCGTTGACTCTTCTAACCCTTGGTTCAATCGAGGCGGCAATTACAACAATGGCGTACTTGCGGGTCAGTTCAACTTCAATAGGAACACAGGTGGTGTCAATTCGAACATCGGGTTCCGCCTTG
>CAKOKD010000008.1 GCA_934090935.1 uncultured Bacilli bacterium | reverse complement strand
ACCCCAATTGAGTATAGAACTCAACTAGGGTTTAAATAAATATCTTTTTATTGTCTACTTTTTATTGACAAGTTCATTAAGTCTTTAATTACTAATCTTCATTCTTAGTTTCAATTACTTCTTTTCCTTTGTAATTTCCACATTTAGTACATGCTCTATGTGCTTTAATAGGAGCACCACATTTAGGACAAGCAATTACTCCAGGTAATTCTTTCTTTAAATGAGTACGACGCATTCTCTTTTTAGTTTTACTAGTTCTTCTAAATGGAACTGCCATAATTTCCACTCCTTCCTTCGATTATTAATCGCTTACAACTTCCCAACCATCACCTTGAAGGTGAACATTTTTATATTCATCCTTAACTACACGTATGGGAACTTCCGATACAATATTTTCCCATATAAATGGCAAAATATCAAGTGTATTTTTGTTTTTATTGTAAAAATCTTCAAATTTTCCCATATTTTCTTCAATTTTTACATCAATAGGATAAGAAACATCTTCCAAACTTACCGCACAAGGTAATATAAACTCTCCTGTCACTTCTAGATCACTTATTAAAAAATCATCATAATCGATTTTTATAGTTCCCGATACATGTAAAGAGTTTATTCTTCTAATACCCGCTTTATTACAAATAGATTCATCAAATGTTACATCTCCATCAACACATACTTCTGATAAATTATTTAATTTAAACAAATCTATTTTCATAAACTACTTAACCCTATTCATTTGTTGCATCACTTGTTTAACTTGTTTGCTATTAGGCTTTCTTCCCATACTAGTCATCAATGTCTCAATCATCTTTTCATTGATTGGTGGATTCTTTTTAAAATACTTTTGCATAAAATGTCTTGATAGGAAAAAACCAACAACAGCCCCGACAATAAGACCAAGCAACACGAGTAAAATATCATGTAACATATTATCTCTCCTTTACGTATTTTATTATATCAATAAACAAAAACTTTAACAAGGAAAAGTAAAACTATTGATATACGATCAGTTCATGTTGACATCTAGTAACAGCAACATAATAAAGATACTTATCATAATCAAAATTATTGATGATTATTACGGAGTCAAATTCAAGACCTTTAACGCCATAAGCCGGAGCAACAACAAGCTGTTTATTAAACTTTTCAGTATTTATATCTATTAATGATATTTTTTCATACCTATCTTTTAAAGCATCAACAAGAATTTTAGCTTCTTCAATGCTTTTAGTAACAATTGCAATACTTTTATATTTTTTCTTCAAATATACAATATCTTTGCCGATATATTTTAAGTCTTTCATACTTCTTATTATGACTGGTGTATTAGTTTCTTTCCTTATAGCCGATGTTTGATTTAAATTCAAAACTTTATTTGCATAATCGATTATCTCTGGTGATGAACGATAAGTTTTATTAAGTTCAACATATTTTGTTTCTCTCGAATCAAATATAGGAATTAACTCCTCAAGAGAACCATGTTTATAAAAAGGATTAACTGATTGATTAACATCACCCAGTATCGTAAATCCAGCATTTTTAAATATTTTATGCAATATTTTATATTGTAAATAGGTATAATCTTGAGCTTCATCAACGATAACTTCTCTTACATAAACTTGATATGGAAAACCAGTAAGCAAGAATTTCATATATATAAATATTGTTGCATCATCATAATTTATAACGTTTGAATCAATATTTCTTTTAAGCTCATTTTCTCTAAAAGACATTTTATAAGAATTTAAAAATATCGCTGAAGAATAGAAATTTTTATAAATCTTTTTCATGTCGCCTGTAAAATTAGCAATTTTTAATAATCTTGAACGAATTTTTACTAAATCTCCTTTAGTTCCTTTAAAATAACTATTATTTATTTTTTCAGCTATTAGTTCAACTCTTTCAAATAAAGGCTTATTATCATATCTTTTGTATAAAAGTTCATTAAGTTCACTCATAGGTATTATTTTTTTCTTATACTCTAAGTCATCTAAGAATCTACTTGCCTTAGTGAAATACTTACAATAATCCTCGATTAGAGGAATTATTTCATCGCTTAATTTAAATTTAATAAGTTCATTATCCTGTCTTGTTTCTTTATAATATCTTTCAACAAAAGACGAATAAGACTCTACTCTTTCATACTCTGAAATAAACTTGGAAATTAATTTATGGTAAGTTGACTCAAGTGTATTTTTCTCTCCTAAAGAAGGTAAAACATCGGATATATATTCAGTGAATACATTATTTGGAGATAAAATTAAAACATTGCTGCTTGTTAAGTTTTCCATCTTGTATAGAAGATAGGCAATTCTATGTAATGCCACACTTGTTTTACCGCTTCCAGCAACACCTTGAACAATAATATTTTTAGTAGTTGTATCCCTTATTACCATGTTTTGTTCAACTTGTATAGTATTTACGATATCCTTCATCTTATCGCTTGACGTTTGACTTAAAACTTCTTGAAGCATTTCATCATCGATGTTCAAATTAGTGTCAAAAACAGATTTTAAAGTCGCGTTTTCAATTTTATATTGCCTTTTTCTAGTAATGTTACCTACCTCAATTCCTTGAGGACTTTCATAACTGGATTTACCAATTCCATAATCATAAAACATACTACATATCGGAGCACGCCAATCATATACCAAATAAGAAAGATCTTTTTTTACTGATTTTATACCGATATATATATCTTCATCATTAAAACGTATCATACCAAAATAAGGATTGTTTCTCACCTTATCAAGCACACGATAATGTCCAGCCTTTCGTTCTAAAGTATTTATTTTGACTTCATTATCATATATAAAAGTATTCATTTCTCCTGAGTCAAACTCTTGAGAACTCTCCCACATCATCTTTTGAAACTCTTTTAAATCCGCTTCTTCACTGAAAAGCTCTGATCCAGCGTTTTCAAGTTGTTTATCGATTTCCATGACTACACTTTTAAGTCTATTTTCTTCTTCTTTAAATTCTTTATCGGTTAATTTCATAACTTCGCCTACCTTAATTTATTATAAAAAAAGGCATAAAAAAACACAACAAAGTGTGTTAATGTTTTATATTTACTTTACAATTTTATACTTTATTAATTTTTATTCTCTTTTATATTTTTAGAAAAAACAAAGATTATTATAGAAAATCAATCCTTAAATATAAATATGTAATCCAATATTTGAACCTCATCGCCTCTTTTAGCACCCATTCGTTCAAGTTCATCTTCTACTCCCATTCCACGAAGTTTACGTCCAAATCTTTCAACCGATTCATCTTCATTAAAACGAGTCATATAAAATAAATTTTCTATATCATGTCCTTTTAGAACCCATACATCTCCATCCTTTGTGATTGAAAATGGTTTTTCATGTTTAAACTTATATAAAACATGACTTTCATGTAATTTTTCTTCATTATACAGAACAACATCATCTAAAGAAGAAACTAAATCCGCTAAATACTCGACTAAATCGCTTAAACCATTTTTATTAAGAGCGCTTATTTCAAATATTTTTTTATCCTTATACTTTTCCTTAAAACGAGCTAAATTTTCAGAAGAAGCATCAAGATCCATCTTATTTGCAATAATGATGCTTGGTTTATTTTTTAATGTCTCGTCATACATCTCAATTTCTTTTAAAATCGTTTCATAATCATCGATTGGGTCTCTTCCTTCAAATCCACTCATATCGATAACATGAGCAAGGACTTTAGTACGCATCGCATGTCGCAAAAACTTATCGCCAAGACCAACACCAGCATGAGCCCCACTTATAAGACCTGGAAGATCAGCAACAACAAACGTTTTATCCGTTTTCGATTTAACGACACCTAAATTTGGACTTAACGTTGTGAAATGATACGCTCCAACTTTTGCATTACAATTACTGATTGCATTTATCAAAGTGCTTTTCCCAACGCTAGGAAGACCAACCAAACCAACATCAGCAAGGACCTTAAGTTCACATCTAACTATTAAGTTTTCTCCTGGTTCACCTAATTCACTCATATTAGGAGCTGGATTATCATGAGTCGCGAATGCACGATTTCCTCTTCCGCCTCTTCCACCATGAGCAACAACATATTCTTCATTTTCCTTAGTCAAGTCTGCAAGCACTATATCGTTTTCATCATCATAAATAGTTGTACCTAAAGGAATTTTTATAACCACATTTTCGGCATTTGAACCATTTCGATTTTGACCCTTACCATTAACTCCTTTTTCTCCTTTTATATGTTTCATCATATGTAGATCTATTAGAGTTCTAAGACCTAGATCTGTCTTGAAAATAATGTCAGCTCCCTTGCCACCATTTCCACCATTAGGTCCGCCCATCTCTACAAATTTTTCACGTCTAAAAGAAGTACAGCCATCTCCACCTTTTCCAGCAGTCACTTTGATTCTAACTTCATCCTGAAACATGTCTACACCTCGCTTTTTAATTCAATTATTGTACAACCGATATTCAAATTATACAAGTAAAAATTTTTAACATATTTATTCCTTTTTAAATCATTATGGATACGTCTTTTCAAAACCCCATAACCTTTTCCATGAACAACACAAATCTTTTCCTTACCCAATCTATAATTTTCATAAATAAAATCATTTACCACAGTCATTACAGTATCATCAGTAAATCCATGAACATCTAACTGTGGTAATACACTTAAAAACGGATCAATTCTTTTATACATTATAGATTATCAAAAATATTTGTTTCATGTTTTTCTTCGTTTGAAGGCACATCTTTATTGGTATTATCTAAAGATGATTTAAAAGCTATATCTTGATAGTTATTAAGAGATTCATCAGGAGTTTTTATATTATTTTCAACATTTTCGGCTTGAATTGGTTCAATCACTTCAGGAGCAACTTCAACCTTTTTAACATCATCTACACCAAATTTCTCCTTCAATCCAGAGTTTTCAAGAACCGTTAAAACATCAGGAATAGATGATACCTCACCGATTTTAGAAAGTGAAATAGATGCAGCCGTATCCGCAAACTTAATCGCATCATCAAGATCGATTTTGTTTATCAAAGCAAAACTAAGCGCTCCAACAAATACAGAATCAAAGCTTGAATAATCGCTTACTCCCATCTTCATCTCAGGAACTAGTTTCACTTTACCATCAACACAATAAAGAATTTTATGATTATTAAGAATAATGATATAGTTGCTTTTACCAGCAACATCAACCAACTTTTGATATAGATTTATACAGCTTGCTTGAGTATCATCTATTTGTTCCTTACTCATCATCTCTGCAAATGTTTGTGTACAAACAACATAAGAACATCTCTTTGAGAGATTGATCGTATCACGATCCCCAAAACGAGCATAAAACAAAGTCTCACAGTTGGCTTGGTTGTTTAATAATGCATAAGCACCTGCTAAATCCGTGCCATCAATAATAGCAAAATTAGGTATAAAATCATATTTATATTTTACAAGTTGATTTTCTGGATCATTATAAAGTATTTTAGTCGTAACTCCTGTTTTAGTGTTCAACATCATATAATTTACAACTGTTCCTTTTTCAAAGTTTGTTTCCATATATCTTGTATCAACTTTATAATTTTGAAAAGTGTTTTTTATCTTCTCAGCATATGCATCATTACCAACAACTCCTGTGAAGTGGTTTTTTACACCCCAACTAGCAAGTAAACACGAAGAAGTTGCTCCAACATTACCTAATGATTCATATTTTTTTTCAATATGAAATACTTCCCCCTCTTTAGGAAATTCTTGTAAAGGCATATAAACATTTATCGCTGGTTTTCCTATAATAATAATTTCCATTTAATCATCCCTATTCTAAAGTTATTATACACGATTATTAAAAAAAAAACTACTATAAAGTAGATTTAAAAATCAAAGAATAATAAGCATTTCAACATATAACCTAATCAAGTCTTTGAACAACTCTTTCAAGAGTTATTTTTTTACACAAATCCAATTTATGTAACTGAGTAAGTTCACTAACACGTTCATCGAAATATGATGACTTCACTAGATAAAAATTATGTTTTTTTATTTTGAATAGTTCAAAAAAAGCTTCATTAAAATAATTTAAAACTTCTTGATGAAAAGCAATATTTTTAAAATCTTTATCTCTAAGTTTTCCACAAAAATCATCTGGATCATGATAAGCATCATAAAGTCTTAAATCGATTTCTCCGTTAATACGAGAGAAAAAGAATGCTGGAAATGGTAACAGTTTACCAGTTATTCCCTCAGGATATAGTCTATTAAAAAATATTTTTATTTCATCAAACGAAAACGACGTTCTATCACTCATACCTTGAATATCAAAATTTTCAACCAACTCTTTATATATCTTTATTATTCCATAATATATATTATATTGTAAAATGTCAAAATATAATTCGCTTTTTTCATATTCTTCATCATGAAAACCACTAATTTCAAAATTCAGTAAAGATTTTAAATACTCACAATATTCTTTACTACCACTACTAATATAAGCAATTCTTTCATCTAATTCATTTTTTTTTATATTTTTTAAAGCCATCATAAATTCTCTCTCCTACTTCTTCTAAATCTTAAATATTTTTTGTTTCCAAAGGAACTTTCGGATCAAATTCAAAAATTTTTGATTCAAGCAAAGAAAGATTATTCAACTCTTCATTAAACATCGAAAGAACATGATTATAATCATCATCAAAGTTATCATAAGAAGAATGCATTAATACGTATCCTTCAAACGCAGAACTATTAAGTTCTTTTACTTTATTTCTCAAATCTAAAAGATTGGCATCATCATAAACTTTATCAACATACATAGACTTTAAACATCTGTTATACGTATCAAATTCGGAATTGACGATAACTAAATCTTCATCTGCTATTTCATATGGTAAAAACACCTCATACAGATTATCTTCATAAAGAAAGTTTAATACATAGCACTTTGAAACCATATAAAGATCGATATCAAATTTAGAACTATGCACTTTTAAACAACAGTATTTTAAAGATTTATTTTTATCATCAACCATAAAACACCTCTTAACAAGATAATAATATAAAAAGAACTTTTTAACAAGTTCCTTTTAAATATTTTTTAACGAAATCAATTGGTTTTTTCACGTTTTTTAATAATTTAGCTATATTATCGGTAACACAAACATCTTTTTGAGCACTCAAACAATGACATACACTTAAAAGATATCTATCTAAGAACTTGAAATCATACTGATAAAAAGACTCCAAAGTGGTTACAAATATTTCTCTAAAATAATCATATAAACATAATTTATTATATGAAGCTATTTTTTTTACGCTTTTATGACACTCTTTAAAACAATCTACATCAATAATAATAATGCGATCATCTTGAAAAATTGAATTTGTTCGTTTTAAATCATTTACTTCAATACCTAAGGGTGCAAGTTCATTAAACATAGCCTCTATTTCAAAAAAATTTTCTAATAGATATTCTTTATCAATACTTAAGATATCAATAATTTCTTCTAAGTAAAATGGTGTTGTATAAACTTCAACAAAGAAGGGAGAAGTTCCTTTTAAATATTTTAAATAGTTAATCGCACCTGTATAGATTTCATATATTTCAAAAAGATGTTCATTTTTATAACTTGATAAAGTATCGAAAACAAAAGGAGATAAACGAAACTCTGCATCAGTATCTTTATAATATTTCTTTAGTACTGTTTCATCTTTTTTATAAACCACAGCGCAATTACCATGATCAAATTTTTTAAATCCATTCGTTGATATAATTTTACCATCACGATTAAAATAGTACATACAACCCCTCCAATAAAGTATTTATGATGATACTACATTATTTAAAAATTTGCAAATTTTAATATATAAGTTCCAATTTTAAACCGCTCTTTTTCTTTTTTAACTCCATTCTTATAAGATAAGGAATAATCATCTCTTTAGTTATGTCATAATCTTCTTCCTTTATTTTTCTTTCAACTTCAAGCATTATTTCTTTAACTAAAGGTATATCACCTTCCTCTATATAATCTACAAAAGAAAAATTGTTACAAAGCCTTTTAACTAAAAACGTCCTAATCTCCAAAGGATAGTTAGTAATATCTTCATATTCACCACTATGAAGATTTAATAAATATAAACGATTCATTTTATTTACAATAACACATCTTTCAAATAGAGGCACCGAAAAATGAAATCCCTCTTCTAATCCATTAGAATATTTTTTGTATTCACGAGATTCCTTTAAAGGCATTGATAAATAAGCTTCTTCATCTGATATATATACATCAAATGAACTTATGCGATGCTTTGTACTCATAAAATATTCTTTCACCAATAAATCATAATCGATCATAAAACCACCAAACTTTTATTTATTATATATAAATCATAAACGATATTCAAGAAATATCTCTAAAAATATTTTTGGAGTAATTTTCGGGAGTAATTATTAAAAAAAACACGATATTTCGTGCTTTATAGACATAAGATGGTGTCCACGACGTGATTCGAACACGTGACCATTCGCTTAGAAGGCGAGTGCTCTATCCAGCTGAGCTACGCAGACACATAGTCATCTTTTTCAAATGACTACTAAATTATAATACATTTTTTTATAAATTGCAAGTACTTATTCAAAAAGGAAAGAAAACACTGAATTTAAAAGTTTATCGAGTTTAATCGCACCTTTATTGATTAATTCACTTATATTTTCGCCTAATTTACTTGAATTATTTGCATAATCTATCTTCTCATCCTTTAGATAAGCATTTATATCTATTTCTTTTCCACTTTCGATATCATTCTCAAACTTCTTTATTTGTTCTTCAGTATACAAAGTCTTTTCACTATAACGCCTTTGAATGAATCCATTTTGACCTATTGCATACACAACAATAAATAATAAGAATAAAAATGACAATATTCTAAAAAAATATCTACTCTTACTTTTCTTTTTTTCTTCCATAATCATTCATTAATATACTCTTTAAGCGCACTTGCTAAAACGCCAATCGTATTAATAACCTCCTCTTTCGTATTTCCTTCACTTCCAAGTTCAATAAGCACTATAGTATCTTTAAGATCCTGATTATAACTGCTACTTTTCCTAACCAATATACCTCTGGATATTTGATTATTATTGTTTTTTATATATTTATTAAGTTCATCACATACCTTATAGTTTTCCATATAGCTTTCATGCTTGCCACCAACAACAAACAATAATTTAGCATAATTTTTCTCATCAATTGTAGCTGTTGTAAGTTCTTTTTTAACCGAATCACGATGCAAATCTATAAATAGAGAATAATTATCATTAAGATTATTGCTAATTAAATTTCTAGTTATTTTATATGTATCCTTATAAGCTAAATTATTTTTTTTAACAACGTCGACATTATCAGTATCATCAACAACAGCATCTATATTATATTTTGCTAATTCTTCTTTCAGCGCATGAGATGCTTCTTGAACACTGAAACCATCATAAGTTTCTTTATTATGTGTATTATATATAAGCACCTTTGGATTATCAAATATCAATTCATTAAATGTAGGTATCTCTTTTTTAACATATTTATTATTTTTTTTATAATTTAGTCCCATTTTTAGTAACAATTTTTCTTTATCTATATTAATTGTAAAATGTTTTAATGAACCATCAATCATATATTCCTTTGATATATTGTTGATCATATAATTAGATGCAAAAAAAGAAAGGATAATTACTAATACAATAAATATTATTTTAAAATTAAATCTTTTTTTTGTTTTAAAAACCCTTCTCATTCCACATCACCGATTTTATTGTATAAGAAAGAGAATAAAAAAAATGTAAAAAAAAAGAAGTATTAAGCAACTTCTTTAAGTTTCAAAAATGTACTTTGCTTTAATCCATTTAAATATGATACAACATCTAATTCTTCTAAGTATTTATCATCAAACAAAACTGCACCAATTTCATCTCTAGATATCTCATTTAAATCAGTTAATTTATCAATATCTATAATCTCTTTCAAAAATCTAATCTTATCATTTCTTAAAAGAGTATTAATATTATCCATAAATAAAGTATCATCATTTAAATAAGATGCATTAATTGCTTCTACAACGATTCTTTTTATATCTTTAATATCTAAAAAATCTAATGTACTAGAATAAAATAAAGATGCTCCAATATTTAGATTTTCAACCAAATTTAAAATTGAAACTAAACTATAACTTGACTCTTTAAAACACTCTACAAAAGAATAATATGAATCATTTTCTAAAAGATCTATAACAAATTTCTTTTTTTCAATAGATAAGGTTTTAAAAACTTGATCAAGAAGTTCATTTTTATACATCTCCACACCTGATTTTAATTCATCATACTTTTCATCGATGATTCTCTCAGGTATATTTTTATAACTTCTATCATTTATAAGACCATTTCTAGATACATATTTGATAACGTCTTCACCCATAAACATGATTTTTTTAAAGTCATTAAAAGAGTTTTCTTTATTTTTTATAGTTTCATCACTGTTTAAGTATGCAGTTATATATGACTTCAATATTTCATCTGGGTATTTAAATATTATTTCAGTAATAATTTTAGTAATAACACTTGCTTCAAAACGATTATCAAGTTCAATTAAAAATATTCTAATAAGTTCATAATTGTCTTGACATTTTCTATATAAATCTTTATTATCTAACATATTTTTTCTTGTTTGCTCATCAGCTATATATTTTGAAAATAAAGGATATTTTTTATCAAAGTTGCTTTTCCTCATGTACATCAATCACTTTCATAGTTAATTATATTATCAAAAAAGAAAGTTAAAGTCAATTGATGAGGGTTATACGTGCGTATCCATTACCTTGTTTTGAACAATTTGCTGTTGGCGTTGCACTTGTGCATGTAGTTGAAATTGTTTTTGTGGACTCTTCAGTAGATTTAGTACAATTATAACAATACATTGATTTTTCGGATAATTTTGAATTACCGATGTATCCTGAACCGCCACCTCCAGCAGATCCCCAAGATGTTCCACCACCATAAAATCCACCACCGCCTCCGGTTCCGTCAGTATGCGTTACTTCGCTATATCCAAAAAATCCAGCTGTACAAACGTATCCAGCACTTCCTCCTGTACTTTGTGTACCTCCACCACCAGGCGAATAACTACCAATTGATGATTTACCCGAGTTACCTTTATATCCACCACCAGCTCCTCCAGATCCGGCCCAGTAATTATATGTAGTCCAAGTTGATGCGCCTCCGCCTCCAGAAACGAGAAGCAAATCTTTTAAATCGATAATGTCTTTTATTAATAAGTTTTTAGATGCTATATGCGTTGATCCGCCGCCTGAACCTATATAAGAAACATTACCATCAGCAACTGCATTTAATGAATTCGGATAACTTGAATATTTTGTTCCATTTCCAACTCCGCCTTTTCCTTTTTCTCCAACAAAAATATATATATTATCATTTTTTAAAATACTTATCATTCCAGTTGAATAACCACCATATCCGCCTGTATATGAATTAATTGTATATCCTTGTGCTCCCCATGTTTCTAATTTGTATGTACCAGACACTGGTGCTATAAATGTTTGTTCTGATCCAGTGTAATCAAATGTCCACTCAGTTGGGCCTGTATATGCTTTTTCAGTTCTAGATATCTTGTTAACTTTTAATTTACAAGTCATGTTGCCTGTGTTTATATTTTCTAAGGTTATTGTTTTCTTATTTTGTGCTTCTATAGTTATTGGATCTGTTGATATATTTTCTTTTGAATTTGAAGCGAGAGTAATACGTGCATATCCATTACCTAATTTAGCACAATTTGCTGTTGCTGTTGATGAAGCACATGAAGTACTTATAGTTTTAGTAGACTCTTCACTAGATTCTTCACAATTATTGCAATACATTGATTTTTCACTTAATAAAGTATTTCCAATATAGGAAGAACCGCCACTTGCTCCATATGCAGTCATTCCAGCTCCGCCGCCATAATAACCGCCTCCGCCTCCGGATCCCCAACTTTTATCCACCGAAGCACCATAACCAAATCCAGCTAAAGTAGCACTGTTATCTATATTACATCCAGATGTTGTTCCACTTGCTGTTTGAGTAGCCTTTTTACCTATAGTTAAAGTTCGTTTATTACATAAACCTCCATTATCTAAATCGCCTGGTGTATTGCCTGTAATACCACCACCATTTCCACCATTTGCAGCATATGCCCTAAAAGCATAACTTCCGCCTCCCCCTGATGCTACTATTAAAATAGAACTTTTTTTATTGCTTAAACTTGAAAGAATGCCAGAGTATGTAGCAATATGAGTTGCTCCGCCTCCAGATGAACCACCATCAATACAATTTTCAATAAATCCATTACCTCCACCATTATATCCTCCATTTATAGCACAATATTCAGAATTGGATGTATAATCTATCAACGTTGAACTTCCACTTCCACCTACATTTATGTATAGCACATCTTTGCTTGTTGCTGTATAGTTTCCAAAAGCATAAGCTCCATATCCACCTTTTCGATATACTTCACCACGTTCTGTATAAGCCGTATCGCCACCCTGTGCTCCCCATGTTTCTAACTCGTATGTTCCACTTACTGGCGCTGTAAATGTTTGCTCTGATCCAGTATAGTCAAAATCCCAAGTATTATTTTTAACACACTCAATATAACTTTCTGTATCATATTCTGTTGAATCATTCACTATATCTACACTTATATTTCCATCTACATTATCTATTGTAAATTCATCTTTTGCTGAATTTATTCCTGTATTTTCTTTATCGTTTACTTTTAAATTATCCAAATATACTTTAAAATCACTTATGTTTTCTGAAATTTTACCTAATCCATATATATTTACTGTTGCATTATATGCTGCATATCCTATTATCATACATAAAACAGTAACTAGCATTATCGTCGTCTTTCTCATTTCTACACCTTCGCATCTTACTTTTTTATTTTATAATACCCCCCCCGATTTTCAAGTGTTTTCAAAAAAAAAGAAGCATTTTTCTGCTTCTATACATTTGTGGATCCAAATCCGCCTTTTCTTATATCTCCTGTTGTTAAATCATTATCTGCATACAAGAACTTTTGAAACACAACTTGTCCAATAACTTCACCTTTTTTTATGATTACATCTTCATCGCCAGTATTATAATACGCATATAAAAATTCACCATCATTATCAGGATTTCCATAATAATCAGAATCTATTACACCAATCCCATTTGCTAAAACTAAATGCCTTTTTCCAGGATTACTTGATCTATTAGCAAGCATATACCACTCATCATCCATACAATAAGCCTTTAATCCGGTATGAATAAGAGTTGGTTTACATCCACTTTTAAATGGAGGAATAACTGTATCTTCAGCTGCTTCAACATCATATCCAGCACTTCTAGCAGTTTTTCTCATAGGAAGATTGATTCCTTTATTCTCCCAACCTTTAGCTATTTCAAAACCTCTATATCTTTCCATTAATCCCTATCCTTCCAAATTACAATTTTATTATTTTTCTTCGTTTTCTTAATATCTATAACTCTTTGATTGGATGAACCACGCCACTCTAATCTAAAATCATGAAGTTCATCCATATATCTACCATCAACTATAACATCTAAATAATTCATTATTTCCTTATCCTTTAAATCATCATATAGAAACCCACTCCAAGCCCATAAATCTTTTTTAGGAAATCTTTCTTTAAACATCCTAGCTAGTTTAGTAACTCCATCTATATTTTTTGGATGCATAGGTTCACCACCTAATATTGATAATCCTCTGATGTAATCCTTATCACATAGATTTAATATGAAATCAATTTTTTCATCGTCTAAAATTCCTTTACCTCCATTAAAATCATGAGTTTCAGGGTTAAAACAATTTATGCAATTAAACACACAGCCTTGGACAAAGACGGATACTCGAACTCCTGGTCCATTCGAAATATCCATCTTTCTAATTGTATTGTATCTCATAACTATTCCTCGGCATCCTTATTATCTATATGAATTACACGATCATGTATTTCTTGAGTTCTTCCTTTATTCCAGAAATTAGTTCCAATATATCCACAAGTACGTCTCGCAACATTCAACGTATCATGATTTCTATTACCACAATTTGGACAATACCACTCAAGCTTATCATCTAAAAGTATTTCTCCGTCATAACCACATTCTTGACAATAATCTGATTTAGTATTAAGCTCTGCATACATGATATTATCATATATAAACTTGATTACTTCCATTACAGAATCCAAATTATTTGTTAGATTAGGTGTTTCAATATAACTTATGGCACCTCCTGGGCTCAATTTTTGGAATTCACTTTCAAGTTTTAATTTAGTGAAAGCATCAATTTCTTCAAACACAGGAACATGGTAAGAGTTGGTAATATAATCACGATCAGTTATACCTTTAATTCTTCCAAATCTTTCTCTCAAGCATTTAGCAAATTTATATGTAGTCGATTCAATAGGAGTTCCATAGACACTGTAGTCTATATCCTCTTCTGCTTTCCACTCATTACACTTATCATTTAATTTTTGCATAACTTGAATTCCAAAATCATGACCGACACCACCATCAGTATGACTCTTTCCTGTCATGTATTTAACACATTCATATAATCCTGCATAACCAAGTGAGATAGTCGAATAGCCATGATGTAGAAGTTCATGAATTCCTTCACCCTTTTTAAGTCTTGCAAGCGCACCATTTTGCCATAGAATTGGAGCAACATCACTAGTAACCTTTGATAGACGTTTATGTCTGATTTGAAGTGCTCTATGACAAAGTTCTAGTCTATCCTCAAATATACTCCAGAAAAGATTCATATCTTTTCCACTTGATAAAGCAACATCAACAAGATTGATAGTAACAACTCCTTGATTAAATCTTCCATAATATTTAGGTTTTCCTGCTTCATCAACATATGGAGTCAAGAATGAACGACATCCCATGCATGGATAGCATTGACCATCACCATTTTTATCGATTTTCAATTCCTTCATAACTTTTTCAGAAATATAATCAGGTACCATACGTTTAGCAGTACATTCAGCTGCAAGCTTAGTTAAATAATAATACTTGCTTTTAGGTTTTATATTATCCTCTTCAAGAACATATAAAAGTTTTGGAAAAGCTGGTGTAATATAAACACCTTTCTCATTTTTCATTCCTTGAATTCTTTGTTTTAAAACTTCTTCTATAATCATTGCAAGTTCTTCTTTATATTCATCTGTTTCACCCATATAAAGACAAACACTTAAAAATGGTGCTTGACCATTAGTAGTAGTCATAGAATTTATTTGATATTGAAAAGTTTGTACACCATCAACGATTTCTTTTTTCAAATCTTCTTCAACAAATTTAGCTTGTTGTTCTTCTGTTAAACCTCTCTTTTTATATTTTTTTTCATAATATTCACGGCTTGATCTTACAAATGGTGCAAGATGAGTCATTGTTATTGTACATCCACCATATTGACATGAGTTTACTGCTGTAATTAGTTGAGTCGCGATTGTCATAGCAGTTAAAAATCTATGAGGCTTTTCAATCATAACTCCATTTATAATTGTTCCATTTTGAAGCATATCCTCAAGGTTGATAAGATCACAGTTGTGAAGTGCATTTTGAGCAAAATAGTCAGCATCATGAAAATGAAGTATTCCTTCATCATGAGCTTTTACAATCTCCTCAGGAAGTAAAAATCTTCTTGTAATATCGGTTGATGTGATACCAGCTAAGTAATCCCTTTGAGTTGTGATTACTTTAGCATTCTTATTTGAATTTTCAGTGTTCCAATACTCACTTTCTCCCTCAATTAACTCTTTAATTGAAAGATCAGTTGTATTGCTTCTTCTTACTAATTCTCTTGTATATCTATAAGTGATATACTCTTTAGCTAAGGTATATTTACCTAAGCTCATTAAACGCATTTCAATAATGTCTTGAATATCTTCCACAAGCATTCTTTTCTTTTTCAAACCTTCAATATATTTAATAATATTTCTTATTTGAATATCAGATACTTGATCTTCTTCAGCTACTTCATTATTAGCTTTTTTAATAGCTATTTCAATCTTGTCAGGACAATAATCGACCACATGTCCATCTCTTTTGATTATTTTCATATTAAACTACCTCCACCTTAATACATAAAAAATATAACACAAAAAATTTAATTATTATTGTTGCAATTGCAACAATAAAGTTTTTTTGATAAAATTTTACTATCGAGGTGTAAAATGAAAAAATTATTTGACAAAATAAGTGACAAGGAAAAAGATTTAATCTTAAAAGAGTTTGAAGCAGAAACATTACTTTACAAGAAAAATTCATCAGTTTTATCAACCAACAGGGCAAATATTATAGGTATAGTTTTAGACGGATACCTACAGATTATAAAAACGGATTATGATGGCAAACAAGTTATATTAGAAGAATTAATGGAAGGTCATCTATTCGGAACAACTCTATCCAATTTAAACAACACCGAATACTCAGTTGTAGCTAAAGAAGATAGCAAAATTTTAGTAATCGAATATGATATGATTTTTACATCCAACAACGTTAAACCATATATAACAAAGTTTTTAAAAAACTTGCTTGATATAACAACTGAGATAATAAATGAAAGAAACAACCACATACAAATACTTACAAAAAAATCCATAAGAGATAAACTACTTGAATATTTCAATTTAAATAAAACTCCAGGTTCTAAGATTTTATATCTACCATCCACTATAACGGATTTAGCTAACTATCTTGCAATAGATAGAAGTGCAATGAGTAGAGAATTAAAAAACTTGAGAAATGAAGGTTTTATCGAAACCAAAGGAAAAAGAATATACCTTAAATATTAATTTTTTTCTTTAATACTTCATATACTTTTTCTTTTATTGTCTTTATAACAGCATCCTCTTCAATCAAAACATCTTTTGAAGCCTTAACACCTTCATTAAGACCATTCCAATAACAAGTTTTGCCTAAACCACACCAAATCATAGCAAAAAAACAGAAGAACTATTAATCTTCTGTATATTTATTATATTTTTTAAATTCAGCATCGGTATCCAATTTAGTTTCTGATAAAGCTTTAATGATTTTCTTTTGTTCTCGATCAAGTTTCGTTGGAATTATTACCTTTATTATTCCATACATATCACCTTTGCGACCAGTTTTTTCGTCATCCACACCTTTTCCTCTGAATTTAAATTTATCACCATTTTGACAACCTGCAGGAATCTCAGAAATAATTGTTCCTTGAACTGTAGGAATCTCTTTTTTACATCCAAGTGTAGCTTCTGCTATTGTTAATGGAATAGTTACATATACATCTCTTCCCTCACGAGTAAATATCTCATGATTAGCCACTTTAAACTCGATATAAATGTCTCCGTTTGGTCCACCATTTGCTCCAACGCCAGCTTTTCCAGCCATACGCATTGTATCACCATTTTCAACTCCACGTGGTACATGTAAATTGAAAGTCTTGCTTATATTGTTATAACCTTTTCCAGAGCAAGCAGCACATTTTTCTTTAAATGTATAACCATTTCCTCCACAATTTGGACAGGTTGTTTCCGTTTGAAAAATACCAAACATAGTTCTTTGTTCAGATACTACTCTACCACGGCCATTACAAGTTGAGCATGTTGTTTGACCAGATCCACCCAAACCATTACAAGATTTACAAGCATCATTAATATTAACTTTGAATGATTTATCACAGCCATAAATAGCTTCATCAAAAGTTAAATTCATTTTAACTACAACATCCTCACCTTTTTGCTTACGAGGTCCACGGCTTTTTCTTCCTCCACCCATCATAGATTCAAAAATACTTCCTAAATCAAAGTCATCAAAATCAAAGCCAGAGAATCCTTCGAATCCTCCAAATCCAGAAGATCCACCATTTCCATCAAAAGCAGCATGACCAAATTGATCATATTGACTTCTCTTTTGTTTATCGCTTAAAACGGCGTAAGCTTCACCTATTTCTTTGAATTTTTCTTCAGCTCCAGGTTCTTTATTTATATCTGGATGATATTGCTTAGCAAGTTTTCTAAATGCACGCTTTATCTCTTCGTCTGTTGCTGTTTTAGATACACCTAAAACCTCATAGTAATCTCTTTTACTTGCAGCCATATTAACTCTCCTTTACTTCCATAAATTTATCTAAAAGTGAATCATAGAAGTCCATTGCTTCTTCATAAATGGTTTTATCCTCTAAATTAACACCTAAAACTTTATAAATATCAGTTATACTCATATTTGTTCCACATTTTAAGAATTTCAAATAATTATCAAGCACTTCTTTATTGCCTTCAATTATATTTTTGGCAACAAATGAAGCAACACTTGCACATATTGAATAACTATATAAATAGAAAAATTTATAATAATGATTTCTTAAACACCATAAGTTTTTTTGATAGTCATGTTTTAATTTATCATCACCAGAAAATTTAAGTAACTCTTTTTCTTCTATATTATCAAGGAATGCAGTTGTTAAAGATCCGCCTTTTTCTACTTCTTCGTACATACGTCTTTCAACATTACCTTCAATAACAGCTCCGACAATATTATTATCTATTAAATCAATAGCATTTGAAAGCCCCATTAAAGCTTCATCTTTATCTTTTGAATAAGACATATAGTAAGATAGTAAAAATTCATTTGTTAAAGAAGCAACTTCACCAACTATTGGAGAAATTCCACAATATATTGGTAAGTTATTTTCACATATATATTGATGATTTACATGATGCCCACCTTCATGAGCAATAGTAGAAACATTAGTAAAATTACCATTAAAACTCATAAGAATTTTAGAATCATGATCATTAAATGAAGATAAACTATAAGCTCCACTTCTTTTTCCTTTATATTGACAATAATCTATACTTTTAGACTCAAATATATGTTTAAAATGTTTTACATAATCTTCGCCTAAAGGTTTTAATGCTTCAAGAACTAATTCTTGAGCTTCTTCAATTGTATATTCTTTTTTATCTTCTGCAATACTAACCGCATAATCCCAAGGCTTTAAGTCATCTATACCAAGAACTTTACTTCTCAATTTTTTATATTTAATATTAAGATCTTTACGTCCTTCTACTGCACTTGTTAAAGCTTCAAATACTCCAGTCGATAAATTTAATGCAAACATTTTTTGATCCCATGCACTTTCAAATTTGGATATTTTAGCTAATGATGCTTTTTCTTGAATATAATTATTTAAAGAAGCAGCAAAAATCGAAGCATATTGTCTGATTACACTTTGAAATTTCAAATATATTTCTTTTCTTTTTTCGCGGCTACTTTTTCTTAAAAGACTTCTATAATTGGTTAATGTTAATGTTTCAACCGTTCCATCTTCTAAAGTAATTTCTCCATAATTGTTACAACTATTTATAATTGTTGTTTGAATATTTGAATATGTTGGAAGATCTTTAGTTAACAAAGAAACAATTTTCTCTTCTTCTTCAGTCAAAGTATGCTCTTTAAATCGATATTGATCGTCTAAATAACTCTTATATTTTTTTAGATTTTGACACTCATATAAAGCTTCATATTCTTCTTTATTCAAAGAAAGTAGTTCTGGAGTAAAGAAACTTGATTCATAACTATATTGAGATAATAAATTTAAGACAAACTGTCTTTTTTCCTTAGCTTCATCATCCGATAAATCAACATCTTGAAGTGCAAAGACATAACCATCTAAACTTTCAAGTGCACTAGAAACAGCAATATCAAATTCCATATATTCATATAGTTTTTCTCCGTTTTTTGTACAGCCAGCATATTCTTTTACTTTTGGTAAATTTTCTTTAATATAATTAACTTTTTCTTGAAAATCTTTTTCATCTTTAACAAAATTGGATAAATCCCATTTATATTTTTCAGGTACTTCTTTTCTACTATTATAACTATTCACTTGATCCACTCCTATAAATTGTCTAAAAGTTCTAGTCACCTAGAACTTTTAAACTACTATTTTTCATTTTTAATTTTTGTCAACAAATTCAGCGTTTGTTACATCTTCGGCTTGATCATTGTTTGAAGATTCAGCGTTTTGAGCATTTTGAGCATTCTTAGCAGCCTCTTCATAAACTCTTCCAGCTAAAGCCATAGCTTTTTCGTTTAATTTAGTTGTTTTATCTTTGATGTCATCAACATTATCGCCTTCAAGTGCTTTTCTTAAGTCAGCTGTTAATTCTTCGATTTCTTTCTTTTCATCTTCAGTAACTTTTTCACCTAAATCACGAACAGCGCCTTCAGCTGCAAATATAGTTTGATCAGCCTCATTCTTAGCATCAGCTAATGCTTTTCTCTTTTCATCAGCATCTTTATTAGCTTCTGCCTCTTTCATCATCTTATCAATTTCTTCATCACTTAAGTTAGTATTAGAAGTGATTGTGATTTTTTGTTCTTTTCCAGTTCCTAAATCTTTTGCTTTAACATTAACAATACCATTAGCATCAATATCAAATGTAACTTCGATTTGAGGCATTCCTCTTCTTGCTGGAGGTATATCAGTTAATTGGAATCTTCCAAGTGTCTTATTATCAGCTGCCATTGGTCTTTCACCTTGTAATACATGAATATCTACTGCTGGTTGATTATCTTGTGCAGTTGAGAATACTTGACTCTTGCTTGTTGGAATTGTTGTATTTCTTGGGATTAATACAGTCATAACATCACCAAGAGTTTCAATACCAAGTGAAAGTGGAGTTACATCTAGAAGTACTAAGTCTTCTACTTCACCAGTTAATACACCACCTTGAATTGCAGCACCCATAGCAACAACTTCATCAGGGTTAACACTCTTGTTAGGTTCTTTTCCTAATTCTTTTTTAACAAGTTCTTGAATATAAGGTATACGAGTTGATCCACCAACTAATACAACTTGATCGATATCAGATGCAGATAATTTAGCATCTTTTAAAGCTTTTCTTACTGAATCTAGAGTTGAATCAAATAAGTCTTTATTTAAGCTTTCAAATTTAGCACGAGATAATTCGCCTTCATAGTTAACAGGTGAACCATTAACTTGTGCAATAAATGGAAGTGAAATTGTAGCCATTGTAGCATTTGATAAATCTTTTTTAGCTTTTTCAGCTTCGTCTTTAATTCTTTGCATTGCCATTTGGTCACCCGATACATCAGCACCAGTTTCATTCTTGATTTCATCAACAATGTAATCCATTACACGTTTATCGAAGTCATCTCCACCAAGTCTATTATTACCACTTGTTGCTTTAACTTCATAAACACCATCACCTAATTCAAGGATAGATACATCGAATGTTCCACCACCTAAATCGTATACAAGGATTGTTTGTAATTTATCTTGCTTATCAAGTCCATATGCTAACGCAGCTGCAGTTGGTTCGTTTACGATTCTTTCAACTTCAAGTCCAGCAATTTTACCAGCATTTTTAGTTGCTTGTCTTTCAGCATCATTGAAGTATGCTGGAACTGTAATAACTGCTTTTGTAACAGTTTCTCCTAAGTAGCTTTCCGCATCTTTTTTAATCTTAGCTAAGATTTTAGCACTGATTTCTTCTGGAGTATATTCTTTTCCGTTAGCTTTTACTTTTTTACTTGTTCCCATAAGTCTTTTTATAGAAGCAATTGTATTATCAGCATTGGTAACTGCTTGTCTTTTTGCTTGAATACCTACAAGTTCATCACCTTTTTTAGTAAATGCAACCACAGATGGAGTTGTTCTATCTCCTTCAGCATTTGCAATTACAGTTGGAGTTCCTCCTTCAAGTACAGCGCAACAACTATTTGTTGTTCCTAAGTCAATTCCTATTATTTTTCCCATAATTTATCACCTTTCCTATTCAGATACTTTTACCATGGCTGGTCTAAGTACTTTATCTTTATATTTATATCCTTTTTGTAATACTTCTATTACTATTCCAGGTTCTACTTCATCATTTTTTTCTGTTAACACAGCTTGATGAACTTCTGGATCAAAAGCTTCATTTAATGAAACTATTTCTTTAACTTCATTTGCTTCTAATATATTTAAAATATTTGTATATATCATAGCAAACCCTTTTAAGAATTCACGATTTTCATCGTTTTCCATACTTAATGCTCTCTCAAAATTATCAACTATTGGAAGCAAGCTTTTAAGTATATCTTCATTAGCATATTTCATATAGCTTGATAATGTATCATCGCTTCTTTTTTTGATGTTCATCATCTCAGCCTGCATACGCATACGCTTATCCTTTTCTTCAGCAACTTCTTGCTTTAGTTTTTCTATTTCTTCTATTTTTTTATCTTTTTTTGGAGTTTTTTCATGTTTTACTTCCGTTTTTTTCTCTTTAGTCTTATTTTCTTCTTTCATAAGTCACTCTCCATTATTTTTCAATATAATTTTTTAAGAAATTAAGTAAAGTTACAACTTTATCATATTCCATTCTCTTTGGACCAATGATTGCAAGTGTACCTTCATCATTTCCTACCTTGTAATGAGTCTTTATAATAGTAACATCTTTATCAAATTCAGTTTCTTCACCAATATAAACATTTATACCTTCATCTGTCGTATTAATATTTTTAACAAGTTCTTGATCTTCTAACTTGCTTATCATTTCTTTTAATTTATTAGGTTCTTCATATTCTTTATAATCTAATATATTGGTTTTACCACTAAATATGATATCTGAGTTATCCATTGTAAAGTCATGAAATGCATTTTGGAAAAAACTACATACTTCTTCGTAACGTTTAATGACGTCTTTGATTTTTGGCTTTACCTCAAGTTCAAGTCTTTCTGGAACTTTATCAATTGGAGTACCAACTAAGAATTTATTAATTATTTCACTAGTTTTTATAAGTTCTCGCATATTGATATTATCAGGAATTATAACTTGTTTATTTTCAACAATTCCTTTATTAGTAACTAAAAGTGCAACTACACGTTTTTCATCTTCATCTTCATTTATAGGAATAATGCTTATTTGTTTTAAAGTATTATCACTTTTAGAAGGTCCAATAACAACGCTTGTATAATGAGTTATATCACTTATAATCTCCATACACTTTGTAACTGCATCTGATACTACAAGTTCATTATTTGAAAGTATTTGTTGAAGCTTAATAACATCCTCACCAGTTATCTCTTTAGGTTTCATTAAGTTGTTAACATAATATTTGTACCCAGCTTCTGATGGAACCCTACCGCTAGAAGTATGTTCTTTTTCAATGTAACCAAGACTTTCAAGTTCAGCCATGTCATTACGAATAGTTGCACTAGAAACTTTAAACTTATCAACTAAAGAACTTGATCCAACTGGTCTAAATGTTTGAATATAAGTTTCAACTATCTCTTTTAATAGTTCCTCTTGTCTTTCTCCCAAAATTATCACTTCCTGGCACTCATATTTCCCAAGTGCTAGAATAAGTATAAAGCAAAAATTAGCACTTGTCAACACTAGAGTGCTAATTTATTTATCTTTTTACAAAATGTATGTTTTTATCAAATTTTATATTGCTAAAACTAAACGAAAAGTGCAAGATAACTTTTCTTCACCTTCACGCCAATTAAAATAAAATTGACTTGAAAGCGTTCCTGTTTCGTGACCTCCACCACGAATAAACCAAGGATGAGAAGAATCAACAAATCCTGAATAAGCAGCATACCATGATGATGTATTTGAAACTTTATCTCCGTTAGTTCCTGTCGATTTTAAACTTGTAAATGGGCCCGTCTCTCCGGTTGCATCTCCTAATATTCTATATTGATACGAAGTTAATGCCGATGATGCTGAATATAAATCAAAATATTTGAAATTATAATTACTAATTGTAGAATCTGAGAAACCACTTGATCCTAAGTGATTTCTCATGTATGATGCCATATATTCGTATGCGCCACCACTCATATCATATACCCCGCTTATATTTCCAGTTGTTGAAGCTAAATACCCTATTTTTGTATTGTATCTCTTAGTATATGTTCCATCTTGATTTAATAAAGTTTCTTCATATTTATTACATTTTTCATTAGTTCCTGTCCACCCACATGTTGGTCGTTCTGTTTTAGCGTACCCTGTTATATACGAGGCATTGTTGTTTATTCTAATATTATCGTTTATTCCATATTTTGAATGTGAAAGATAGGCTACTGCTCCCCATTCTGTATTCTTCATCATATGTGAATCAGCATCTCTTTTGTAGTTATAACTTGTTTGAAATATATTTTCAACAGTTATACCTCTCCATGAATATACATTTGGTTTTATTATTACTTTACTTGTATCACTTGAGTTTACTTGAGCACTTGCTGTACTTGTTGCTCCTTTATATCCGGTTTCGAACTTTCCTACCCACATTCCATTTGTATCAAAACTTGTAAATGCTGGATGTGTTAACCATGTTCCATTTGTTGTTCCATTAGATATAGTTGTGTCTTTATTTTCGAACTCAATCTCTATTTCTTGTGCCTTACTTGGTACATCTAAATAATTATCATATACACTTGAGTCAAAAACTATCTTATCTACATTAAATAACTTATATCTATATCTTGGTATCCATACAAAATAGCTTTGTATGTCAGATTCATTTATCGTATTACCGACTTTATAACTAATTCCATCATTTAATATAACTGCATTTGCCCACTTTTTATCTTCATATTTGTACCATTCTTTCGTTATATCTGCAACTGTTACTACTCCGTCATCACTAATACTTACTGGTAGTAAATTATCACTTAATACTGGGTCTGTTCCATTTAATAGATTCTCGGTATATACTTTTTCTATTCCTGCTTCTGTTCTTTCTACTGCATTGAACTCTAACTTACATGTATATTCTTCACTCACTTCTTCTAATGATGTTTTATTTAATGTTATTGTTAAATTTCCATTTATACTTTCTTTTGCTTTTACTATTGTTGCATTTCCTTCTAGTTCATTTTTGATACTTGTGTATTTTGCTGTTGTTCCGTCCTTTGGCACACAAGTTACTTTAATCTCTGCATCATAGTTTGCTGAATTGTTTGTTACTTCATATGTAAGTGTTGATGTGTCTCCGACTTTCATTAGATTTTTACTTGTAAATGTAATTATCTTTTTTGTATCATCTACTATAGATGAGTATACATCTTCTCCATCTAATGAAGCTTTAGTAAATATTACTGAAAAATCTTCATTGTTTTCGGATACTTTTATATTACTATTTATTATTAATGACGTACTTACTGCTGCAAATCCAATCATCATAAAAACTATTGCAACTATTATTGCACTCCTTTTCTTCATTTTAAACACACCTCATCTATTTTTATTTTATAATACCCCCCCCGATTTTCAAGGGCATTATCCTGTTTTACATTACTTTTGTCGTCTTTTTTATTTTGTTCTCTTATTTTCTCTTATATTATACAACATTTTCGTTGTATTTTGTGTATTCATTTTTTACAAATTTATAATTTCCCTTAATTTTTCTCCTCTTTTAAATAACATTTTATGAATTCTAAATCCATATTATTAACCTGTTCAATATTAAGACTAGACTTTTTGTATTCATGGCTTTTTATAAGCATATGATTAATATCCGTTCTTATAATATAATTATCATTTTTCTCACATTCAATTGATACATAGAGGTTATATTTAAGTGAATTATTATATAAAGTTAATTCGACATTATTGCTTTTTTTTAGAAAAGATGTATCTATTAATAGATAATTATCCTTTAAAATATTGTTTAATAAAACGTTTTCACTTTCTACATCAGTTATAACCACATCATCATATACTTTAGCTTTACTTCCTTCAATAAAATAAAAAAAAGAAAAAAGGATTAAAACACTAGAGAAAAAAATAAATATTCCCTTTTTCATAAAAATACCTCCTTTTAAAAAGAATACTATTTCTAGTATTCATAAGTTCCATGCAATTTTGTCAATTGTTCATTAGTTAACGGCTCAATTTCCCATTTGTTGTCAATTTTATTCAAGTTAAGATCAAGTGTATAGCTCACTTTGTCAGTTGTATCAAGAAGTTTATTTATTTTATATTTCAAAAATTTAGATAGATCAATATCTCCTTTTGAATCAATAAATTCTGAACTATTTGATGCGAAATAATCGCCAGCTTCTTTATTTGTTTTATAATAATCATACACGGTAATTTCAACACTTACAGTTGCTTTATCTCCATCAATTCTTTCACCCTTAATTTTATATGACATATTAGAATATTGTCTTGTATATATTTCTCGATATTCTTTTATCGTTGTATCATCTAAGTTTTCTCCACTTAAATAGTTATTTAACTCATCTATCACAACTTGATCATTATTCTTATATTTGCTTAAAAAATCCTTTACCGCATCACTTGGACCTCCGGGAACAATCGAACAACCAGCAATAATAATTATACTAACTAAAAGCATTAAAATCTTTTTCATATATATTTCTCCTTATTTTTATTATTATCAAAATAAAGTTTTATATACAAAAAAGATGAAAAAATTAATTTTCATCTTTAGTAGCTGTAAATTTACAAGTATAGCTTTCATATTTTTCTAAGGTTGCTGACTTATTTAAAGTGATTGTAGAAATTCCTTTTACTGTTTCATTAGGCATAAGATTAATTCTATCAGAAACAATCTCATTGCTAATACTTGTATATTCTTGTTTTAAAGGGCTGCATTCTACTTCAATCAAGACATCTGATTTCTCACTTTTATTAGTGATTTCATATTCTAAAATCGATTTATCACCAATATTTTTCAAAGATTTACTTGTAAAAGTAATGGATTTCTTATCATCACTTAAATTATCACTTTCATATATATCAACACCATCTAAGTAAGCTGATGTATAAATAACATCAATATTATCATCTTTAAAGACATCAATACTACCATTGATAACCAAAGTTGTACTTACAATTGCAAAACCTATCGCTAAAAGTAATATAGTAATAACTATCATAACTTTTTTATTCATAACTACCACCTATTATTAGTATACAATAAAAAGTAAATAAAAAAAAGAAGAAACTATTCAGCTTCTTCCTCATCATCTTCTATATCAGCATCTAAGATTTTATCAGCAACTATATTAGAAAATTCATCTATTAATTCATCGTATAATTCTTTATTTTCAACGACTTTTAAATATTCTTCATCTCCATTTATAATAGCTTCAAAAATCAAATATTCATCAGTTGGATTTTCATCCTTATCAGTTCTTACTGCATAAAGATATCTAACTCCATCTTTAGTACATTCTTCTAATAGTAAATATTCTTTACCATTTTCTAGTGTCACAATATTACCAACAATAATCATTATAAGCTTCTTCCCTTCGATTCATTTTTTTCTAATTGCTCAGCAATGTGAACCCCATTGTTTAAGATATTAATAAATTCTTTAGCTGTGCTTACACTATCTGGATCAGCTACTTTTTCTTGGTCCCCAGAAGTGTTTTCTACTTTAGGCTCTACATCTTCTGTAGTTTTTTCAGGTTCATCATTAATTACAACAGGTTCTGGTTGCTCTTCAGTTTGTTCTTGAGCTCTATTTAATTCATCAAGTATATCATCCACATTGCCTACTTCAACTTCAGAATTTTTCTCTGGCGCAAGACTTTTCATAAATTTAGTTGCAATTTCTTTTGCATCAAAGAATCCGCGTTTTTTATCCTTTTTAGAGAATACTCCACCAACTTCTTGATATGCTGCTTCCAAGTTATCAAGAGTAACTTTTTGGCACATTTCAATTGGAACAGAAGTAGCTTTTTTATGTTTCGCAAATGCATCAACTTGAGCTTTCGTAGCAGTACCACGAAGATCATTAGCAAAGGCTCTATCAAGTTCACCTTGTAAATCTTCAGCTATTTTTTTAGCAGTTGGATTTCCTTTTAAATCCTCACTTGTTACTCTACTATCAATTCCATTCTTTCCACAGAAATATACTGAATATGTATCATGATCCACTTTAACTTCTAAACCATATCTATCAGCAATGTTTTTCAAAGTCTTTCTAATTTTTCTTGATTTTATAGCTTGAGCTCCTTCAACATAAGCTTTGGCAGAAGCAACAGCTGAAGCACCCAATCCAATTCCAAGTAATGGATTTGCAGCAAATGCTGTTATAACACCAATTCCAATTCCAGCAGCTTTAATTCCTTTTCCGATTTTTTCTTTCCAATTTCTAGATTCCATAACTCTTTGAACTATAGGATCAGATTTTTCTGGATTTTCAATTGGTGTAGGTTCTGGCTCAGTTGGTGTTGGCGTTGGCTCTGGTGTAGGTTCTGGCTCAGTTGGTGTTGGCGTTGGTTCTGGTGTAGGTTCTGGCTCAGTTGGTGTTGGCTCTGGTGTAGGCTCTGGCTCAATTGATGTTCCTTTAGATAAGATGTCATCCTCTGGATTCAGAATTTGAGACTTATCTATGCTTTTTCCAGCTTCTACAACGTTATTTGCTGCATTTTCAAATGATGTTTTCATAACTACTTTTCCATTTTTAGAAAGAACAACGCGATTAGAAGCAATTGCACCAGCAAATCCCTTTAATAGTTTACTGATATTATCTTTAGAAAGTTCTTCTTCACTAAATTCTTTACCAGGGAATGAAAAATAACCACATTTACAACTAACTAAATATTTTCCAGTTTGATTGTTATAAGAAATATCTACCTCAATTTCATTATCTTCCCTATAAAGTCTTTCGTTAACTTCATTGATTTGTTTCCACGCTTTTTCAACTAATTCTTCCATCTTGTCATAATCTTCAACATTTTTAATTAAATCTTTCGACAAGCCCTTAAATTGTTTAATTGTTTTTAAGTTAGCTTCATAGCTTATTTTCATTGAACGATATTTTTCTAATTGGTTAGACAATTTAATCTTTTCATCATGTTCTTTTGTTTCCACCAATTCATCAACTAAATCAGTTATTTCTTCATCTAGCTCATCAATGCGTATTTGAATTCTTTTTATTGCTCTATCTATAACTTTATCTAATTTTTCAGAATCCTTATTTAGTTTTTCAATCAATTTATCATATTCATCTGAAGAGTTATTCATAGTTTTTTCTGCATCAGTAAAAGCCATTTTAATTGAAGAATCTTGTTCAGCTTTTCTTCTATTTTTTTCGCTTTCTAAATTCTTCTCCATAATCTCAATACGAGTTTTTTTCCAGTTTTCAAAATCTTCTTCAGTAGTTAAACCAGGCATAGATGCAGCATATTCACTAAAGGTAACGTTTTTAGCTTTTTCAAGTTCTTTTTCCAAATCCTCAACAATACTTTTATCATCTGATTTAGTTACATCATCTTGTAACTTTTCCATATTTCCATAGGTTAAACCTAGATTAACAAATGAATCTTTTGCTTTATTTGCGTCACTTACAAAACTACTAAGCTTGTCAATTAAAGATCTAATATACTCGTTTTCTAACATATTTATTCCTCCAAACCTTATTAAGCCTAAACTTAATTATACATTTAAATTTTATCATTATTTTTTTAATATGTATACACTTTTTTACTATACTTTACATATCACTTAATTTAACACTTACAAGTTTTGATACTCCACTTTCTTGCATTGTTATTCCATATAAAGTATCAGCATATTCCATTGTTTTCTTTTTATGAGTAATTACTATAAATTGAGTTACATCTCCATAATTTTTTAAATATGTTCCAAATGTATCAACATTTGCTTCATCTAAAGCAGCTTCTACTTCATCTAGTATACAGAATGGTACAGTTCTAATATTCAATATACTAAATAGTAAAGCAATTGCTGTTAAAGTCATTTCACCACCTGATAAAGCATTAATGCTTTTTATACTCTTTCCTGGAGGGTATGCATTTATTTCAACTCCAGTTTCTAAAATATTTTCTGGTTCTGTTAACACAAGTTCAGCATTTCCACCCTTAAACAGTTGATTAAATACTCTTCCAAACTCACGGTTAACTTCATTAAACGTACTCATGAATTTTTCTTCCATTGTTGAATCCAAATCTTCAATTATTTCATTTAAATCCTTTATTGCTCCTAAAAGATCTTCACTTTGATTTTTTAAGAATGTATATCTTGTATTAACACGATCAAATTCTTCAATAGCTCCAACATTTACGTCTCCCAAATCTCTTATATCTCTTTTTAAGTGGTTTACTTTAGTACGTGCAACTTCTTCATCCATTTCTAGAGTATATTCTTGATGAGCTTTTTCATAGGTTAAATTATATTCGCTTGCAAGTCTTGTAAGTAAGTTATCAAGCTTAATATCCATCTTACCGATATTAACCTCTAAATTCTTTATTTCATTTAGTTTTTGATTATAAGCAGAAGTTGCCTTTCTATTTATACTTTCTAATTCATTTAATTCATTTGCAAGTTCATTTCTTGTCGTTTTCTTTTCACTTAATGTTCTTGTGCTTATTTCTTTTTTAGTACTTATCGTTAAGATTTCATTCATTATGTTATCAAGTTCTTTATCAACTGAATTATCTAAAACATTCTTTGTTCCATTAAGCTCATTTTCATTCTTTTCTAAATCATTTATAAGTTCTTTTCTGCTTATTTGTTTTTGATTTAAAACTTCTTTTTTTCCTGAAAGATCAGCTATACTATTTCTAATACTTTCTTCAAGTAGATTTAGATGTAAATCAATTTCATTAATATGTTCTTCAATTAACTTTATTTCATTTACTAAAATACTTTCTTCATTAATAAGTTTTTCTAGTTCATATCTTATATTCATTGAACCGCTGGTATTATTTTTTACACTTCCACCAGTTATAGAACCTCCGGCATGAAGTATTTCTCCATCCAATGTTATTACACGATAACGGTAACTAGTTAGTTTTCCAAGTCTATTCATGATATCCATATTATTAACAACTAAAACATTTCCTAGTTGATTTTCAACAACACCAGAATAAAGTGGATTATAAGTTACTAAGTTAGAAGCAACTCCAACAAACCCAGCTAAAGATTCAGCTGTTTTTAAAGAATCAGCATCCACTCCACGTGGTTTTATCACACTTATTGGGAAGAATGTTGCTCTTCCAAGTTTGTTTTCTTTCAAATAGTTTATTGCATCTTTCGCGTTTTCATCTTTATCAACAACGATTACATTTTGATTAGCACCTAAAGCTACTTCAATTGCTTTAACATGCTCTTCTTTGACATCAATTAATTTTGATAAAACGTCATGAATACCATTTAATCTTGGATTATTAATAACACTTTTAACAGCAAAAGGAAGTTTTGTATCATTTTCTATTTGATCATTTAATACATCTATTTTGCTTCTTACGTTTACAAGTTCACGACTTTTTTTATCAAGTTCACTTATTAATGTTGTTTTTCTTAATCTTTCATTTTTTAATTCGGTATTGGCATTATCTACTTTATTTGTAAGTTCACCTACTTCTTTTTCAATTGAAGTAATTTCCGAATCAATAACACTGACGTTTTTCTTAAGTTCAACTATTCTTTCCTTTAATATTAAAATGTTGCTTTCAAGTAGTTGATCATCTACTTCATATTTTCGTCTTTCACTCATAACTTGTTTCTTTGTTTCAAGATTTGAAAGAGTTTCATTTATTTTTATAAGTTCATCTGTTAAAGAAGATATTTCTTCATCAAGTTTAATGGAATTCAACTTTAAACTTTCAATTTTTGTTGTTTCACTTGTTTGTTTATTATCCATTGTAAGAATTTCTTCATTTAAAGAATTTAATCTTTCTTTATCACTTTTATATTGATCATTTATAGTTTTAATATCACTAGCAATTAAAGAAATTTCAATTCCTTCAAGTTCACTTTTTAAATCAAGATATTTTTTAGCATCTTCAGCTTGTTTTCTTAAAGGTTCAACATTTCCCTCAAGTTCATTTATAACTAAAGTTACTTTATCAAGATTATCCATTGTACTTGCTAACTTTTTACTTGTTTCTTCTTTTCTTTTCTTATATTTTAAAACACTGGCAGCTTCTTCAATAATAGCTCTTCTATCACTTGGTTTTCCTTTTAAAATTTCACTTATTTTTCCTTGAGATATAATAGAAAACGAATTGGCATTAGTTCCACTATCTAAAAATAAATCAGTAATATCCTTTTTTCTAACCTTTGTATTATTGATATAATATTCATTTTCTCCAGTTTTATAAACTTCTCTTTTTATTTCGATTTCATTATAATCGCTTGCTAAATAATGATCTGTATTATCAAAAGTTAAACTTACCCAAGCACGAGAGCACGCACCTCTTGAAGAAGAACCATTGAATATGCAATCAGTTAGTTTTTCGCCTCCACGAATCTCTTTTAAACTGGATTCTCCTAACACCCAACGAACAGCATCAACAACATTACTTTTTCCACTTCCATTAGGTCCAACAATACCAGTAATCTTATCATCAATGCTTATTTCAATTTTATCAGCAAACGATTTAAAACCATGTGCTTTTATACTAATAAGTTTCATACTTCACCTCTAAGCTATTTTTTTTATTGCATCTGTTGCGGCATTTTGTTCAGCTTCTTTTTTAGATTTTCCTGTTCCTACTCCAAAAACAAGACCATCAACTAAAACATGAACAACAAAAGTTTTATCATGTGCAGGACCTGATTCACTTACTACTTCATAAGTAACTGTTTTTTTGTCCATTTGAACCATTTCTTGCAAGTATGATTTAGAGTCATGAATAAATTCGTGATTTGCTTCAATATAAGGAACAATTATTCCTAAAGCAAATCTTTTAGCAACTGAAAAACCATGTTCTAAGAATATTACGGCAAGGACACTTTCAAAACAATCTGCAACAATTGAAACCGTATCTTTTGGTACTCCATTTCCAGTACGAATATAATCTATTAAGCCTATTTGTTTAGAATATTCAAATAAAGCATTTTCACATACAAAACTTGCACGAGTCTTAGACATATCTCCTTCTTTTAAATGAGAATGCAAATAAAAATATTCACTTGTAGCAAGTTCTAAAACGGCATCTCCTAAAAATTCAAGTCTTTCATAGCTTTTGCTTCTTTCTTCATTAGCTTTTGAACTATGAGTTAAAGCAGTTTTTAATAATTCTTCATTCTTTATTACTATTCCATATTTTTCTAGAAAGTTCATAGTATCACCAAAAGTATTATACAATATGAAGAGGTCCAATTCTAGTTATAATTTACAAAATATAGCTTTTTTGGTATATTTTATATTAGAAAGAAGACGAATTTATGAGAATAATAAAAAGCTTATGTATCTTACTCTTAGTGGGATTATTGTTAACAGGTTGTTTAAAAAAAGATAGCATGGATGACATAGATATCATCGTTACAACTTATCCAATAAAGTATCTAGTAGAAAACATCTATGGCTTTAACTCCAAAGTATCATCAATCTATCCAACTGATGTCGATACTGATACTTACTCTTTATCAAAAAAACAAATAAAAAAATATAGTTCCAATGATGTATTTGTTTATAATGGTTTAACAGATGAAAAAACATATGCAGCTTCATTGTTAAATAATAACGAATATATAAAAATAATCGATGTATCTAAAGGTATAACTTTTAAATATAACGAAGAAGAACTTTGGTTAAGCCCATCAAACTACTTAATGCTTGCTCAAAACATTAAAGAAAGTCTTTTAGGATATACTAATGCAACTATTTTAAAACAAGAAATAGAAAAGTATTATGATGAATTAAAATTAAACATTTCAATGATTGATGCAAATTTAAAGGTAATCGCTGAAAACTCAAATAACACGACTATAATAGTTGGAAATGACTTATTCAAATTTTTAGAGAAATATGGTTTCAAAGTTTTAAGCGTTGAAGAAAGAGAAAATCAAAAAAGCGATTTTCAAGAAGCAAAAAACTTGATAACAAACAAAAGCAATTCTTATGTATTTGTTTTAGAAAAAAACGCGAACGATGAAAACATCCTAAAATTAAAAAATGCTGGAGCAAATGTTATAACCATAAAATCTTTAAAGAATTTAACTTCGGATGAAGAAAAAAACGATTATGATTATCAACAATATATGAATACTTTTATCGATGATTTAAAAATGGAGGTTTACAATTAATGAAAAAACTTTTAATAACTCACACCGATTTGGATGGTATTTCTCCAGTTATACTTTTGAATTTAACGGATGAATTATTCGATTACAAATGTGTGGATATAAATGATTTAAAAAGAACAATAGATGAACTAAAAGAAACCGATTTAAGCATATATGACCAAATATACATAACAGATCTTTCTTTAACAGATGAGATGTATGAAATAGTTAAATCTTTTAATAAAAACGTTTTAGTTTTTGATCATCATGAAACTCACCTATTTGCAAACAAATATGATTTTGTTAATGTTTCTATCGATTATAATGGTCGAAAAACATGTGGAACTGAACTATTTTTTAACTATTTAAAAGAAAAATATGAATACTTAAATAAAGAAAATATTATAAATTATGTAGAATATGTACGTCAGCTTGATAACTTCACATTTACAAGCGAAATACCAAAACAATTAGATATGTTAAAAGATGCTTTCTCTAAATCTGATTTTATAAAAACTATGACTAGAAGGCTTAAAAAGGATAAACCATTTAGCTTCACATCTTTTGAAAAAAGATATATCAAAATCAAAGAAGAAGAAATAAAAAGATATATTCAAAAGAAAGAAAAAGAGATGTTTAAACTTAAAATAGATGGTATTCCATGTGCCATTTCATTCGCCGAGAACAATAAAAGCATTTTAGGTAATTATATAGCAACGAAACATAAAGAGGTGGATATCGTTATTATTATCAACGCGGCTAATAGAATATCCTATCGTGCAAGCAAAGATAATGTTGATGTATCAATATTTGCAACAAACTATGGCGGAGGCGGTCATAAACTTGCAAGTGGTTCAAAGTTTGATGATCAAGATCGAATGAATATAATCAAAACTTATTTTAAAGATGTAAAAGAATTAGACGAAAATTGCTAATTCTTTTTATTTTATTATTGACTATAGTAATCAAATTTTGTATAATTTATCTATGGCACGGAGTAGTACTCAAGAGGCTGAAGAGGCGCCCCTGCTAAGGGTGTAGGTCGGGCAACTGGCGCGAGAGTTCAAATCTCTCCTACTCCGCCATTAAGAAGGTTAAAATCTCACAGATGTGAGTTTTTTTATTGCAAAAAAAAGAATGAAAACTATCATTCTATTTATTTTTCTTTCTTGTAAATATAAATATTACAAGAGATATAACTATTAATATTAATACTAAAACAATATAGTATATGCTTTCATCAATTTTTAAATTATCATTATTTTTTACATCTTCAAGTTCCTTATTGATTTCATTTTCATCAAAGGAATATGTAAAGTCACTTCTTGGATAATCTTCATCACTTACAACAATGTCAAAATTAAATTTTTCATTCTTATAATCTTTATTGCTAATAAGCAAACCACTTAAATCATTTCCATATTTTATGTCAACAATATAGTACTTTTGATCAAGTTTAACAACATTGAAAGTATGAGTTGAAAAATATGTTCCTGTTGCTTCATCATAATAACCAATATGATCAACAATAAACGATTCAATACCAAGTTTATCCATAAGATAAGAAAAAGCCGTAGAGGATCCAATACAAACTGTTTTATGATCAATTAAAACATCATAAGCACTTGTATATCCATCAACCAATTTTTCAAAAGAACCAGTGTTTTGATATATAGCATTATTGCTTATGTAAGAATATGCCATATATATCTTTTCATAATCACTTTTTCCATCAAATAAATGTATGAATTTATCAGTAAATTCATCAAGTTTTTTTATCTCTTCAGAGGTTATTTTTCTATTCATATTATTAACAGAAATTGACAACCCATTAACAATTGGAAGAAATCTTTCAGGTTGATAATAAGCATAATCTTCATATCTATAAGTGTTGATATTGATATCAGTCATATAGTTCTTTTTATAGTAATCAAGGACTTTATCAACATCAACATTTCCTTCATCAAAAGTAATCGCATAATAATCAATATCATAAGTGCTATAAATACCATCAATTACTTTTAAAGCTTCTTCTGTGTTTGAAACGTGTATTTCCTTTTCCTCATAAGCAAAACAAACATTCGGAATAAAAAGAAGCAATAAAATAAGCAATATTCTTCTTTTCATCTAGGAAACCTCTACATAATTTCCGATGTTATATTTTTCTCCATTGATAACAGCAAAAACATAGTATCTTCCACTTTTTAATTTTGATAAGTTGATATAATCATTCATTTCTTTTCCTTTTTCTTTAAAAGTATATTTATAAGCATTACCTCTTGGAGAGATGAACACAACATCTAAAGAGCAATCAAGCGGATAATATCCAACAAAACTGAATTTATTATTATGTAATTCAAAGACAACTTCTTGATTAATACTGTTTTTAAACTCAAGAGCTTCACTTTCGTTTAAAGTTTCTGGAGTATCAATCTCATATGGTACAAGATATTTTCCTAAATCGGATTCATAGTTTTTAATCGTCTTAACTGTTGTTGGATTAACTGATACACTTTCTAAATTATATATATTTGCTTTTACAACTTCAAATTTAGATTCAACCGATTTTAGTTTATTAACAAGATTATTGTTTTCATCCATATCAATAATATATGCATCATACTTATCATTGCTGAATTGAGTACAAGTCGAATCATTATAATCTACATCTTCAGTAAAATGCCATCCTGAATTGAATATTTTATGGTTATTTGTTGAATAAGTAAAGCTTGATAATGCATAAGAGAAATACTCTTGGCCTCCAAATTTCCAATCCACACTGGCAGTTTTATTCTTTAAATCCAAGTTATAGACAACCGCATAAGATTCATTATTTCTTAAGCTAGCACAAGTAACAGTTTCCTCTTTATAAGCGTTATAACCATTATTAAATATGGATAGTTTACCATTCTCATTTATAAATACTGAATGTTGTCCCATTGGATAAAGGAAATCATCTCCTGTTCCAGTTATTAAATATTTATCAAATTTATCAGACCAATACTTCTTCTCACCCAATATCCAATTAATATCACCAGTTTTGTAATCAATTGAAACAACTGAGTTTTGATTTCTAACTGATAAAATCAAAGAATTAGTTGTCTCATCATAAAAGACACTATTGATCCAACCCCAAGTTATCTCTCCAACCTCCAAAAGATTAGGATCAACTTTTAAAGCGATATCTTTTAAACTCCAATCTTTAACGACTTTACCAGTTTTTCTATCAAGTTCTACGATATAGTCAGCTAAAGTATCGCTATTTGGTTTGCTTGTTAACACAATCAAATTTCCGTTTTTTAATTCATATGCATCATGATGATATCCGCCTTCAATTTCATAATCTGCATGAACAAACCCTAACATATCAAGTTCAACAACACCGCTTGTAGAAGTCATCTCTGGGCCTTCATCAGCATTGGATAAAAGCAAATGTCCGTTTTGTAGCATCGTCATACCTTTAGTATATCCAATATTAAGCCACCAACGAATTTCACCATAATTGTCATAAGCGATATTTCCAGTTCCTAAAGAAGATGTTCCAAAATAAAACTCTCCATTAGAATTTTCTATTTTATTTTCAAGAACTGAAGCATTTTCAGTAGGAGCAAACTCATCAATTTTTATCTCAATTTCACGGCTTTCTCCACTGGATGTTGCAATAATGACTTTATTTGTATAGTTTCCATACAAACCATATATCGGTAAGATATGTTCTTTACTGCTTTCAAAATTAACTACTAAATCATCGTTATGTTTTCCTTTAATAGTAACTGTTACAGCTTCACTTTTTTTAGTTTTAAATAATACTAAAGCAGTTTGTGGACTTATTAAAAATGGATTAGTGACAACATAAGGATCATTTAAAGTATAATTTCCACTTTTAAATTTTTTTAATATATCTTTATAGATATCATATTGACCAGTAAAAATATTATCATTTTTAAGTTCCGTAGTCTCATTATCAACTAAAAACGAAAACTTCTTATTTACCGGTTCAACATAATCTTTTGAACCAACATGACCTTTTTGAATAAACGTCAATACTACACATATGATTATAGCAATAATTGCTAGTAAACTAGCAATTATTAAATATAACCTTTGTTTTTTATTGAAATCTCCTATTTTATTCTCTTTCATATATTTCTCCTATTATAAAATTGTATATGGACTTTCTTTAGTTCCATTTCCTTCACAAGTATAAATTGTTTTAAGTTTTACAGTTGGTTTAAACAAGTTACAGCTTCCATAATAGCTTGAAGTTGTATTGCTTCCAACTTGTACATAATAATAAGAATTGCTATATGTTGTTGAATCTCCATGGTTGAATGGAATGCTTACATAGGATACACCAGTTGATGTATATTTTGTAACCGTCCATAGACGTTTAGAAGCGCTTTCATATACACCATTTGTATATTTATTGAATTCGTCTCTAGTTAAAGTTCCAACAAAAGTATTAGCTCCAGCCACTTTAAATTCGGCTAGGTATTCTTCAGTAGGAATATCCTTAAACATATTTGTTGCTTCCTTTAAAATATAAGTTTGAGTAGCGGTAGTTTTAGAATATGTTCCTCTAAAATATCCATCACATGTTTGAACGCCCCAACTTTGAGTTTCACTTATAGAGCCATATACACATTTAGTAGAAGTTCCATCCAAAGCGGAGAACAATAATCCACCATTTTCACGTTGTAAAACAACAAATGTATGTCCCTTTAAGTTAATGTAGAATTTTCTATTGCAATAATAACAAGTATCATTAGCACCAGCTTTACAACACTTATTACAATCTGTACAAGTTCCACCATTATCTCCACCAGTTTTACTATTTGTAAGAACAAGCAAATCTATTTGATTAGTTAAATATCCATCGACTTTAACCCAATCACCAATAAATCCATTTGAATTGATTGCTCTCATATATACATACATATATTTAAGTCCTTTTTTACATAGATCACCTGGATATCTTACGTCTATATTTTTAGCAGTATCAGCATTTGCTTTCTTATCAAAAGTATACTTTGTATCATTAATAACGTCGTTTTGTAGTTCATTTCCTTCTTCAACTAAACGATACTCAAATTTTGAAATACCAAACTTCGAATATATCGGAACGTTTGCAGCTCCAACTTTATCAACAATTGTATAATCTTTATCAGTAGTCCAGTTCGTACTAGCACCATTTATATAGCTTAGTGGTAAAACAAGTTTTTGACGCATATTATATTTTCCTTCTGCATCGTAACTATAGTTTTTGTCGTAATGACCTTTAACAATAGTTTTTAAAGTATACATAACATTTCCATCATAAGCATCATATTTAGTTGCAAAGTCATTTACATAGCTGTTTTCTCCACCAGCAACATAGAACTCATTTGCAACAGGATCAATAGATTGAGCTTTAATGCTATATGTTGTTGAATCTTCATCCGCACCTTCAATATAAGGTTTATAAGTTAAATACTTCCATCTATTTTCGCTTGCTATATATTCAGGACTAGCCCACATATTACCATTTTTTAAATCATCAAAATCATAAGTGGTTTCTACTCCATCATAATATGTTTTAAATGCAGGAGTTACTTTTGCATTAACCTTTAAAGTACGATTAAAGCTTTTTTTAACGCCACTTTTTGTTAACCATGTATATGTTACATCATAGTTTCCAGATTTAGTCGTGCTATATCTATCATCACTTGTTTTTTCAAAATCGCTTGGCATTGAACAAGCTAAATGATATTCATTTTTTAATTTATCTTCATCAGTAATCAAATTACCTTCTTCATCAGAAAGTGCAAGTCTATATGTTCCAATACCTTGCATACAATCATATGGCTCTCCCCAAACAACATAATCATTTATGGCAACCATAAACACTTCTGTTTTAGTATCCTTGTCTTTATCTATCGGATATTCAAAAGTTAAAGCCTCTGTTGTAGTATCCAAGCTTACTTTAACAAGTTCGTCTCTTGAAGCATTCTTATCCGTATAAGGATTTTTGATCTTCTCATCAACAAGACCAGAATCGATTAAATCTCCAATAGTTATATATATAAATGCTTTATTTACATACAAATCTTGAAAAGCTAAAGGATTCATATCCGCATAAACTGAAGCTGAAGATTTTATTGAAGCAATAAATCTTTCATAATCTGTTTTTTTAGAATTTTTAGACACATTACTCACATTAAATATTATTACGGTTGTAACGATTCCAAGCAAAACAATCGTCACCAATAATTCAACCAATGTAAACCCTTTTTTTCTATTCATACCTTACCTACTCTCTATCATATAAATCTTACCATAAAAGCAAGTTCAAGTAAATCACTATTTAATATTTTAAGCAAAAAAATGAAGAGAAAAACTTCATTATTTAGTAAAGCAACTAAGTATCTTACTTTTTTGACCAAAACATATCTCATGTTCCTTACCCCTTGGATATTGATATATTGCTTTAACGGTCGTTTTTTCACCATTTTTAATATTATTTTCAACTATTGAATTAACTTCTATTTGATAGTTATGTCCATTAAATGTAACAAAATTATATCCTTCAACATTATAAATACCAGTTTCTATATCAGGTTTAATAGATTCATTTAAATATGTTAAATCATTAAAATAAATAACATATTCAAACCCGAACCAAGAAAATCCATCTTTTAATTCTTGAGAAGCATAAGAACTTGCTTCCTCCTCATCCATAAAACGCACTCCCTCAATATCCACGTCTGTATATGTGTTATGAATTTCATCATAAAAAGATGCTAAAACTTTATCTCCAACATAAGCCGGATTATAAAATGATCGATAAACTCCAACATTATTTGTTTTTTTCACTTCCGTTGTTGTCGTTGTCGTAGAAACATCATTATGACGTTTATTTTTTACACATAAATTTAAAATTAAAATAGCGAGAACAATACTTCCAATAATAATAACGCTTATAAAAAACATGTTTGCATAATCAATTTTTTTATTCATAATCCACTCTCCAACCCTAACTATGTTATAATTTTATCATATTTTAACAAATTTATCATAAATATTTAAAAAAAGTTAATTTTAGACTAGATTTTTTAAAATTTTATGTTATAATGAATGAGTACTTACTGATGTCTCCTTAGCTCAGTTGGTAGAGCAACTGACTCTTAATCAGTGGGTCTAGAGTTCGAATCTCTAAGGGGACACCATTTATTTATACAAAATGGGCTTGTAGCTCAGCTGGTTAGAGCGCACGCCTGATAAGCGTGAGGTCGATGGTTCAAGTCCATTCAGGCCCACCATTTTGTATGGCCCGTTGGTGAAGTGGTTTAACACACATGCCTTTCACGCATGCATTCATGGGTTCAAATCCCGTACGGGTCACCAATTTAAAAATTAAGCGACTTTTTAGTCGTTTTTTTTATGCGTGAAAAAAAGATAACCGAAGTTACCTTAATGCTTTATTTTACAACATATGGATTTTCACTTGTTCCATCTCCATTTGGATTTACAAGTATGCCACTTACTAGAGAAACTACTGGGCGGACACCAGAAGTAGAATTCGTATAGTGATCGCTAACATATGTATTTCGAACACACCCTACTGAACCTCGATTATTTTCATACATCATAACAGGAGAAAGTGACCAATAATTGACATTAGTATGCAAATAATTCGTTTGATCATTGTAATCTTTTGTATTAGAATAATATGTATTAAATCCAGCAAGTACTACTTCATCTAATGTTATTAATCCAACCGGATATGTAAGTGCACCATTTCCATTCGTTTCACTTACTGTAAATTTATCGTTTCTTTGTGAACATATTAAACTTGGAGTTGGATTTTTTGAATAAAATGATGCTCGATGTGCTGCCAAATATAATGTTTCATTAGAACCATAACCATATGTTCCATACGATGATAAGGAAGTATCTCCTATTGTACTTACATTATAACCTCTTGTGTTTCTATCATTACAGAATACTGTATCTTCTAGTTTGTTTGTTGCACTTTCATCAAAATTTTGACTATACCAATTATCTATATATGTTTTTATTGTTGAATTATTTTTGTTTTCATGTGTCGCTGCATATGTATAACTTCTTGTTGCTCCATACATGTACCCTACATATGCATTATCGTTGTCATTTATGTTCCACATACTTGTTCCGATTTGAGTTGCTTCTCCTGTATTATCACATTTACCATCTGTTGGAACTCCATTATATATTAATTTTATTCCGCCTGTCTCTGTTGTTCTTATTATCTTCCAACACATATTATTAAATATTATGTTGTTGTTTACTTTATCTGCATCTCCTCTGAAATAATATACTGGTACATTACCAACTGTAGCAGTAGTAGTATATATTCCATTTGTTCCACTTACTCCTGATCTAACTTTATAATCTATTACTGTTGTTTTATCTGCATTATTTTCTATCATATTATATAGATTAATTGAACTAACACCTAACTCAGTTCTTTCAACTGCATTGAATTCAAGTGTGCATGTGTATTCTTCTGTTATTTCTTCTGTTGATGTTTGATTTAATGTTATTGTTAATGTTCCATTTACACTTTTTTTTGCTTTTACTACAGTAGCATCATTTTCTAGTTCGTTTTTGATACTTGTATATTTTGCTTCTGTATTTTCTTTTACTCCACAATTTATTTTTACTTCTGCATCATAGTTACTTGAATTGTTTGTTACTTCATAATTTAATACTGATGTATCACCTAGTTTCTTTAAATCACTTGTTGTAAAATTAATTATTTTCTTTGTATCGTCTACTACTGTTGAATATACATCTTCTCCATCTATACTTGCAGCTGTAAATATTACTGAATAATCATCTATATTCTCTCCTATATTTGTACCTCCATTTATTATCAAAGTTGTTGATATGCTAGCAAATCCAATCATCATAAAAACAATTGCAACTATTATTGCACTTCTTTTCTTCATCTTAAACACACCTCATCTATTTTTTATTTTATAATACCCCCCCCGATTGTCAAGTCAAATTATCTGCTTTACAAAATTTTGTCAAAAAAAAGATACACTTTTCTGTGTATCCTATATGTTATCTCTATCTCTTAAGAATGGTGGAATATCAAATTCATCATCCATCATATTAATTGATTTCTTTTGTTCATCATTTGTTGTAGATGATGCAGGTTTATCATCATCGAATCCAGTAGCAATTACTGTAACAATAACTTCATCATCCAAAGCTTCGTTGATTACAGCACCAAATATAATATTGATATCTGTATTTGAGCTTGCTCTAACAACTTCAGCAGCATCTTCAGCTTCAAATAGAGTTAGAGATTTACCACCAGTTACATTAATAATTGCATCTGTTGCACCAACAATACTAGTTTCAAGTAAAGGACTAGATACAGCTTGTTTAGCAGCTTCAATAGCTCTATTTTCACCAGTAGCAAGGCCAATACCAATTAAAGCATTTCCACGTTTTTCCATTACAGCCTTAACATCTGCAAAATCTAGGTTGATTAAACCTGAAACAGCAATTAAGTCTGATATTGATTGAACTCCTCTATGTAAAACATTATCAACTTCTCTAAATGCATCTGGCATTGAAGTACTCTTATCAATTATATCTCTTAATTTATCGTTTGGAATAACTATCAACGAATCAACATGTTTCTTTAACTCATCAACACCAATAATAGCTTGTTCCATTCTTCTAGTTCCTTCAAACTTAAATGGTTTTGTTACAATTCCAACTGTCAAAGCACCAACTTCTTGAGCAATTTCAGCAACGATTGGACTAGCACCTGTACCAGTTCCACCACCCATTCCGCAAGTTACGAATACCATGTCGGCTCCTTCTAAAGCAGCACGAATTTCATCTTTGCTTTCTAAAGCAGCTTCTCTACCAGTTTCTGGATTAGCTCCTGCCCCAAGTCCATGAGTAACATTTTCACCAATTTGTAATTTAGTTTCTGCTGGAGATACATCTAATACTTGTTTATCCGTATTGATAACAACAAATTCAACATTTTTAACTCCACCATTAATCATACGGTTAACTGCATTCATTCCAGCTCCACCAACACCGACAACTTTAATCTTAGCTATCTGATTCATTTGTACTCCATCCATAAAAACACTCTCCTTATTTATCAAAGAAGATTCCAAATACTTTTCCAAGTATAGTATCTCCCGACGTTACTTTTTTATTACCATTACTTATTAATCTATCTAAATCATCTGAGGAAAAAGCACTGAATTCGCGATCTCTTAATTTCAATTTAAAATCAAAATACTTAATCATTCCAATCGCACATGCAAATTCATTGTTTCTAGCTCCTATATAGTTATTTTTACCAATAAAAGCAATCGGTCCAAACACACTTTCAATTTCTATGTCAAAATCTCTTTGTTCAGACAATCCTCCAGTTATCATTATATAACTTATTTCCTTTTTTGTTAAGTAATTTATCTCACTCTTGACAATATTTAACATTTCATGAAGTCTGCTCATAATCAAACTCGAAAGCTCATATTGATCAATACTAATCTTTTCACCTAAATTATTAACTATCTCATATATCTCATTAGCACGAGCATTTTTCCTGCTTGCAAGACCCAATTCTTCTCTCACTTTGCTTGCATTTTCCATGCTTATTTTATAGACAAACGATATATCATTATCAATATTTTTTATTCCTGTATCGATTACCAAGTTATTTATTACAATTCCTTTATTCACTACTGCAACATTAGTAGTATCATAACCAATATCAATGACACATCCAGTGTTGTTTTCCATACCACTTTCCATATGAGCATAGAAAGAGCCAATACTAGGGATCATTATATCATTAACCTCAACACCACATTTTTCCAAGCTTTTAGCTATTAAAAATATATCCTTTTTAGGTGCACTTATCACAACAGATTTAACCGATAAACTGCTTCCTTTCATAGAAAGCGGTATTCTTGTTTTACGATCATCAACTTTAAACATAATAGGTACAACTGTAACAAGATCAAAACCTTCCTCAACATTTCCTTTAACGCTCATCTGCAATACTTTTTGAATATATTCACCGCTTACTTCTCTATCTTCCTCAGTAATGCTTAAACTCGCTTCACCTATTTTAAACATGCATTCAGCCTCAGGAACATTAACAATAACCTTTTTAACACTTGTATTTAATAAGTCCTCTGCCTTTTTCAATATTTTCTTTAAAGCATACTCTACTTCCTCAGGTTCAACAATCATACCATTCTTAACTCCACGTGACTCTTCAGTTAAAGCACATAAAATATTCATCTTTTCTTCGATAAACTCAGCAACAATAAGTTTTATAAGATGACTACCAACATCAATACTAGCTATGATTTCTCTCATAATAAAACCTGCCTATCTTGTCTTCATTATACTATAAAAAACATCAAAAAAAAAGGAAAGTTTTTATTTTTTAACTTCTCCTAGTGTTTTAATTAAGCTCTTTAAGTTTTTTATAGATTCGTTTTCCCCAAATTCTTCACATAGAGCATAATAAAAAATCAGATAATCTTTATAATCTACAGCGTCAGCATAAACTTTACGATACAAAGAATTCAAATGCTTACTCTCAAAAGTAAAATATCCTTGAGTTTCAAAAAAACTATCAAGTATGGTGCTTACAAAAAGGTTTAAATTATGTTCTATACAGCTTGTTTCATCAAAAGTCATTATGTTATACTCATCAGTATCAATTATATTGATTCCACTTTGATTAACAATAGCATTACAATTAAAGAAATCTCTAGCTAATACTCGATGCTCACCTAATTTAGTACCATTTTCTACTAATTCATTTAAATAATCTAAAAACAAGCTCATACTCACATCTGGAGTTTCATCTCGCAAATTTTTGCCTTTTACCCAATCCAAATCAATCATTTCTACATCAGACTTGATTGCATATATGTTATTCGGAGTCCAAATGTTTTTTACTTTTATTTCGCTTAAGCAATTCAAATGATACTTCATATCAATTTCTTCAAAAAGTCTTCTTTTTGTTTTGCAATCTCTATAAACTTTAAAAGCTTTTTCATCTTTTAAATATACTTCAGCCGTTTTTCCTACTCCTAAAAGAGTACCGCCATCATAAAATTCTTTTATTTCATTTTTATCATTACATTGTAGAACCATACGGATACCTCAAATCCTTAACATGTTTTACTTCAAAATAATGTCTATTTATATATTCTATGTACTCAGTTAACAAAATAGGAAGGGAATCTTCTCCTCTAGTAATCGCGTCTACAATTTCTCTTAGATTAACATCAAGTAATCTACCATAAGTGCTTTTTCCAATAACAGACCTATAGATAGAAACATTTAATCTTTGTAAATTTTCTCTTAAAACATCATCATAATCTAAGTAACGTTCAAATCTTGCTAAATCTAAATTCGTTAATTTTAAATCACTTCCAAGAATTAAATTAGCTTCATTAGCATTATACAAAACTAAATTATCTAGTTTTTTTAATTCTTGATAAAAATCTCTTAACGCTTCTACAAATGCATTAATATCAACTTCTCCAATTTCAGAACTTAGTTTTTTACCATTTAAGTATTTTGATATATAAGCCCAAACATATCCATGATCATCTTTAAACACCTCTTCTGGTGTAACAAGTATCTTTGATCCTTTATCACTTAATTTGTTAAGATAATCTAAAAAAGACTCCGTATGATTTTTTTCTAATGACAAAACAAGCTCTTCACTATTAAATTTTTTCAAAACATGATTTTCACCTATTTTATAGGTATTACCATAATAACCAATATCAATAGGTTCTTTAGATTCTAAAGCAATCTTATCTAATTCTTTTACGTCTCTAACTATCATAATTACCCCTTCTTCTATAAAAGTATACATATTCTAATACATTTACTTATAAAAGTAAAGTTTTATGTTATAATTTAAATGGTGATGTTTATGAAAGATTTTTTAGCAATTATGATAAATAAATGTTTATCCCTTGCTTGTTTTATTTTAAAACCGATATTTAAGAAAGATGGATCCGTCACTCCAGGATATTATGCATCTAAGTTAAATAAAAACATATTGGATGATTTAAAGTTTCCAAAATACGTAATTGGAGTAACCGGTTCAAGTGGCAAAGGTTCAACAACTTCACTTGTTGCTCATATTTTAAGCAAATCCGGTTATAAAGTTGTTTGGAACAAAAACGGTTCAAATCTTTATAATGCTGCTGTTACTTTAATACTTAATCATACAAATCCATTCACTAAAAATGTAAATGCCGATATTTTACTAATGGAACTAGATGAATCATTTATCTCTAAAATATTTAAAAAGAATAAATTAACTCATTTAGTTGTAACCAATATAACTCGTGATCAACCTGCAAGAAACGGATTCCCTGATCTTATATATGAAAAAATTGCATCTTCTATAGATGATACGACAACTTTAATTATCAACGCAGATGACCCAATAGTTTCAAGATTGAAATTAACAAATAAAAAAATAATAACATATGGTATAGACAAAACGAAATATGATATTAAAAAACCGATAAGCAACAATGTTGATGCTGCATACTGTCCTAAATGTGAAAAGAAACTAAAATATACATTTTATCACTACGGCCACATCGGTTCCTATACTTGTCCAAACTGTAAATTTTCAGCAAGACCTGTAGATTATCTAGCAACTGATGTCGATTTGGATAAATCATTCATGTTAATAAACGATACTTTAGTTCATTTAAATAAAAATGTATTCTTCTGTTGTTACTATACTTTAGCTGCCTATGCACTTACTAAAACAATTGAAGTATCTGAAAATGATATATTAAGAGAATTAAATGAAGATATTATACCTGCTAAAAGAATGAAAAGTTATAGATTAGGAAAAAGAGAAATTGAGATGATCGAATCAAAAAACGAAAACTCTCTTTCATACCTACAAACAATAAACTATATAAGAGAAACAAAATACAAAAAAACAATCATTATTGGTTTTGACAATGTCTCAAGAAGATATGCCTACAATGACTTAAGTTGGTTATATGATGTTGATTTTGAACTATTAAACATTGATTCAATTGATAAAATATTTTGTATTGGAAGATTTAGATATGACGTTTATACAAGACTTATCTATGCTGGAATTGATAAAAGTAAACTCATATTAATTGACGATGAAAATAAGTTACTTGATGAAGTTAATAAAAAATCTAAAGGAAGAATAATAACAATGGTATGTTTTGATATGACAGAAAAGATAAAAAATATGTTATTAAGAGGTATGTATGAAGACGATTAAAATTGCACATTTATATTATGATTTAATGAATTATTTTGGAGAACAAGGAAACATCACTGCTTTAAAAAGTGCTATTAAATATGCAGATGTTAAAGTCAGTGTTGATACATTGAGTATTGACGATAAAATAGACTTCAATGCTTATGATATTTTTTACATAGGAATGGGATCTAAAATAAATCAAGAACTAGTAAGAAAAGATATATTGAAATATAAAAATGATATAAAAAAAATTATTGATAAAAAAATGTTTATAGCTACAGGAAATTCTTATGAATTATTCGGAAAAAATATTGATGGCAAAGAATGCATAGGAATTTTTAATTTCTCATCAAAATTCACAAATCGTATAGTTGGAGAACAAGTATTTAAAACAGATTTGATTGATTATCCAATAATTGGTTTTCAAAATAGAGAATCTACAAATGATATTAAGGAAAATTATTTATTTGAAGTTATTAAAGGTACTGGAAATGATGAATCTATAGATGTTGAAGGAATACATATAAATAATTTCTTTGGAACTTACCTTATTGGTCCACTTCTTATAAGAAACCCCTACTTCAAAGATGAACTTTTAAAATACTTAGGTATATCCAAGTTTGATGAAACACTTCCAGATTATAAAGCATATTATGAATATTTAAAAAATTTCAACATAAAAACATCTTCGAAATGAAGATGCTTTTTTATTAAGTGTTTATTTATTATGCGATTCTAAATGCTGGAGAAACACCAAAAGAAGTTCTCGCACTGATGTCGCCCCAACTGCCCATAGCGTCGACGAAAAGGAAACTATAAGTAGCGCTAGAAGTAGCTGAACGAAGCCACCAAGCACAAATTCCATTACCATTATATCGTTTCCTTTCTCCTGCAAAAATACTTGTTGTTACTCCTTGATTTTTATAATAATCCAATTGTTTTGTACTATTGTAAGATGTATCACTTTCACTCACTTTATTACTTGTCTCATCCTCATAAACTTCATGACCGCTTAACAAATATAATTTATCTTGAGTTTCAAAGTTTGTTTCTCCGCTTGTTTTACCATGACTTGATATTACTTTTGTTGTTGATATTACATTTTGTAAATCACTTGGTAAAGACTCATATATTGTTCCGTTTACATATGTACGAAGTTCTGAATCTCTCCATCCACCTACATTTGTATCTGTACTATTAAATGATTGTTTAGTTATTATATCTGCAAACTCAACCACAAATCCACATGCTGTTTCACTTGTTTCTGTTGTACATTCACTTTTATTTGCTATTCTTACTGTTAATTCTTTAACTGGTTCTACACTTGAATTACAAACATAGCTTGCTCCAGTTCCTGAATATGATGAACAATCATTTGTGTGACTTGCTATTGTTACTTTCTTTGTATCTCCTACATTATATTTATCTGTATTTCCTGATTTTACATTCGATGCAATTGTTGACCAACTATCTTTTTCAAATTGAGTTAATTCTACACCAATAGTATCCCTTTCTACTGCATTAAATTCTAACTTACAAGTATATTCTTCACTCACTTCCTCTGTTGATGTTTTATCTAAGTTAACAGTTAATGTTCCATTTACACTTTCTTTGGCTTTTACAACCGTTGCATCATTATCTAACTTATTTTTGATGCTTGTATATTTTGCAGTTGTTCCGTCCTTTGGTACACATGTTACATTTACTTCTGCATCATAGTTGCTTGAATTGTTTGTTACTTCATATGTAAGTATAGAAGTTTGATTAAGTGTTTTTAATTCTGATGTTTCAAATGTAATTATCTTCTTTGTATCATCTACTATTGATGAATATACATCCTTTCCATCTATACTTGCAGCTGTGAAGATAACTGAGAAGTCATCTTGATTTTCGCTTACTTTTGCAGACCCGTTTATTATTAATGTTGTTGAAATCGCTGCAAATCCAATTGACATTAATATAATTACTATTATAAGCATACTCTTCTTTTTCATATTCTACCTACTTTCTTCCATTTTATTTTATAATACCCCCCCCGATTTTCAAGTCATTTTGAAGGGTTTACATTTCTTCTTGTAAATTTGTGTATTGAAAACATTTTTGAAAAATG
>CAKOKD010000007.1 GCA_934090935.1 uncultured Bacilli bacterium | reverse complement strand
ATTCTCCCACTACAAAACTTTGCACGATCCCTCTTCCTTTATACTCTTCATAATTTAGCTCACATGCTTTTACTTCCATACTTAGCATCATTATTACTATTGTTAGTACTATTCCTACTACTTTCTTCATAACATCATCCTACTATAATTAGTATACCATGATTTTATCTTTTTACAATAAAAAAAAGAGCTATTAAGCTCTTCCAGCATACTTGCCATCAGCAGTGGATACAAGTATTTTTTCGCCTTGATTTATAAATAATGGAACCTTTACAACATAACCAGTTTCGATTTTAGCATCTTTTTGAGCATTATTTGTTGTATTACCTTTAACAGCCTCGCTTGTTTCTACAACCTCATACTCAATCTTTTCAGGTAAGTTTATACCTAAAATTTCGCCTTCATACATAGTTATTGTAATATCAAGTCCTTCTTTTAAGAATTTGATTTGTTCTTTTAATTTTTCTGCAGGTATTTCAAGTTGTTCATATGTCTCATTGTTCATGAAAACATAGTTATCTCCCATAGAATATAGATATTGCATTGGAAGTCTATCAACTCTCGCTCTTTCAATCTTTATATTTGTATTATAAGTATCTTCTACTAAAGCTCCAGTTCTCAAATTTCTAAGTTTCATTTTCATGAATGCTGAACCTTTACCAGGTTTAACGTGTTGGAATTCTTCAATTAAGCATAATTTTCCATCGATAATAATAGTCATTCCATTTTTGATATCGTTTATATTAATATTCATTGCATTACCTCCTTATTTTTTTAACATCTTCAAATTATAAGATCTACCTCTTACAATCTTTTTAGAAGAATATTTACTTTTTCTAGATTTAACAACTTTATTTGGCATAACTTGATTGTTAGCTTGCGCTTCAATAAGTTTAATATAATCTATAAAATCTTGCATCATTCTATGTTGAATATACATTCTTTAATCCTACTTTCCAATTTTTGCTTCTTTGAATACTTGTACTGATTTACATTTTGGACAATATTTATGAAATTCTAATTTTTCAACTGTATTTTTTGTATTTTTTTCAGTATGTCTAATCATATAACCACATCTAGAGCATTTTCTTCCAATTCGTGTTCTAGCATCAGTTTTTCCTTTTGCCATAAAAAATCTAGCCTCCTCACTTGTAAACTACAAGTATTTTAACATATATATACTTAATTTTCAAACAAAATATTAGTAATTTTTCTAGATAGTTTACTATTTATTGGATATTTATAATTGCTTGTACTAGATTTATATGAAATATTAGGTGAAACGATGCTTATTGCATACTTAGGTTCATCACTTGGAACGTAGGCGATAAAAGATTTTGTATAGGTGCTAACTCCGTTATAATAGGTTTCGCTTGTTCCTGTTTTTCCACTTCCTTTGTAAGAAGATGGAATGTAACTCGATGCAGTTCCTTGAGTAACAACACGTCTAACTCCCAATTTAATTCTCTTTAAGTTTTCCTCCTCTATATCATATTCATTTAAGATTTCATCTTTATTCACTACTTTTCTATTTGAGTTTTCATCTATTATAGAATCTGCTACTTTAAGTTTATAACGGCTTTTTCCATTCGCGATTGTAGCAATATAATTGTTCAACATCAAGTTAGTATACGTATCATATTGTCCAATAGTTAAATTAAGAAGTAAATCTCCACTTATAGTCTTACCCTTTATTCCCAAACTTTCTCCATCGATATCGATTTGAGTAAGATTTCCAAGACCAAGATCTGCAAAAGTGTTTCTATACTTATCAAAATCTTCTTCCGTTGGATTGAATTTCATATTATATTTATAGTTTTCTCCTGCAAGTTTTATCGCATTTATAAATTGAAAATAATTAGAAGAATATGTAAGCGCATCAATATCATCGATATTTCCAAGGTCTTTCCAAGAACATTTTTCCCTTTGACTATAAAGTTTAACACAACCATCATTTACTTTTTTATAATCGATAATTCCATATTTATATAAAGTTGTCATACTAGCCGCCTTAACCACAGAACCAACAGTATACGAATCTTTTAATATCGAAATAGTATTATTACTCAAAGTATCTCCATTATATTTATAGCTTGAAAGAGCAATAATGTGTCCGTTTGTTGGATCACTTACAACAATACTAGAGCCGTTATAGTATTTAGCACTTGGAACTTTTTTAGCTTCTATCATTTCTTGTTTTAAGGCCTCATCTATCTTTAATTGTTTATCTATATCGATTGTTAAAACAAGATCATTGCCTTTCTTTCCTTCACTTATCAAACTAAGTGTATTATCACTGTTGATTTTATACTTACGAGCTTCTCCTTTAAGATATTCCTCATAAGTTTTTTCTAAAAAAGAAACTCCAACTATCGAATTAAGTTTGTATCCCTTATTTAGATAATAATCCTTATTTTCCTTTTCGATATATCCAATACTCCCAAAAAGATCATTGATAGATGTATCATATTTATACACTCTGACATAATCTATATCTATCCTAATCCCCTTTAAATTAAGTTCATTTATACGAGTTAACTCTTCATCATCAATATTTGTTTTTATAACCTTATCCTGATAACTATATCCTTTATTCATCAAATTATAGATATAAACTTCTTTTTTATTTATATTTTTCAATATATCCTCATCAATTAGACTATATTTGTAGTTTAAAAATTCAAGTTCATTGATTTTTCTCTCTTGATATTTTTTTAATTTTTCCTTATTTATTTTCTTATCGATATCCTTTTGATACCTTTTATAAGCATATGTTTTTAATTCTTGATCAGTAACTGAAAAAGCATCAATATTTAATATTTCAGCAAGTTTAACTGCCGCATCAATCTCTTCATTTTGAGTTATATCAGGCACCTTTGTATAATATAAAACTTTTATTCCTTTATTATCAACCAATATATTGCCTTTAGAATCAAGAATACGCCCTCTTAATGTGGTTGACGAATCAATTACTCTTTCATTTTGTATTTTATTCAAATACACGTATTTTTCATGATTTATAATGCAAATACTATATAATCTCAAAACAACTATTATATTTAATACAATTATAATTAATTTTATAATATTATCTTTATTTTTCATATTAATATATTAACCATTTATTCATAAAATATAACGAGGAGGAATAATGTGTCTAATATAATCGAAAACTTTATCATCAATTTAAAAAAGGATGATATATTAAAATTTGCTAATAAAAACAATTTAAAAACTACAGACAAGGAGATTGATTTTGTATATTCATTTATAAAAAGCAATTATAAACAAGTATTAAATAATCCAACTTCTTTTTCTTTGGCACCATATAAAAATAACTTCAGCAATGAAAACTATATATTTTTAAATAATTTAATCAATAAATATCGTCGTTTTTTAAGCATATAAAAAGATATTCACATGAATATCTTATTTTATTATAACGTTGTCGTTCTTAATTATTTCATCTTGATCGATATACTTCTCAGCTACAATCTCATGATATTCATTGAAATACGCTTTATAAGTTGAAGTATAATACTTAGGTTTCTTAGTAAGTTCACCAATTATTGTGAAATAAGATGAATTATTTACAAGAATGACGTAGTCATCATCTTCAATGATATTAAAATTTGGATTTTTATATCCTAAACGTTTTAACTCATTATCCGCTTTTTCTTTACGTTTATCTGAATCTTCATTGATTATAAGTTTTATAACCTCTAAAGTATCATGATCTATTTTAGAAATGGATACTCTTTTTGTTACAAAATCGATAATAAATATAGCCAAAATCATCACACATATTATAGTTATAACTAAAACAGTTGGTTTTTGATACATTGTCCTACTTTCATATAAATCTTTACTCATATTATTCACCTACAATAATTTTATAATAAATAAACATAAGGTTCAAGAAATTTTTACCATTTATATTCATTGAATACAAGTCTTTTTTGCATTATAAGCCTACGAGCCTCGGCATCAGCATTATCAGTTGGTGCAAAAGAATCAGCATATCTTATTCGGGCTTCCTCAAGTGTGCTATAATCAATCGGTTCATAATATAAAATCTCTTTAATATTATCGCTTGTGATGAATTTCCTTGGTAAACGATATTCAATTAAATATTCCAGATACTTACCAACACCAATATATTGGTTTAAAATATCTTCATCGATATCAAAAACCATAATATAATTTTTCTTAGTACTATTTCGACAAAAACTACTCGCATTAAGTATATATCTCGACAAAAATATATATTGATTAGCAAAACAATCTTCACTTACATATTTTCTTATTTTTTCAATTGGTTCACCAAGTAAATAATCAGGTATGTAATCAAAAGTATTTTTTCTTTTTATTACCACTTCTTCTTCCGGAATTTTATCATATATAAAAAATTCATCATTTTCTAATTTTCTTATTTGACCAAGAGTTAAACCACCATTAAACACATACATAATAAATCCCTTCTACTGTTCTTCATCTTTATTATAAAATGAACTTAAATAGTTTTTCAAATACTCGCTTACTTTATGAGGAAGTATTTCATCCAATTCTTCAATACTTGCTTCATTTATTTTTTTAACAGAACCATACTTTTTCATAAGTTCTTTTTTTCTTACCTCACCTATTCCATCGACATTATCAAGTAAACTCTTAATTGATCCTTTACTTCTAAGTTCTCGGTGATAATTGATTGTGAATCTATGAACTTCATCTTGAATGCGAGTTAAATAATGAAACAGATTTGATGTATAATCGATTTTATATGATTCTAACGTATCACCATCTAAAAGTTCATTAGTTCTATGCTTATCATTCTTAACAAGACCACACACTTTTATATCTAAATGTAGAGAATCAATTGTTTCTTTAACAGCATGTATTTGATTTATTCCACCATCAACTAATATTAAATCAGGCATTTCCCCATGTTCCACTAAAGCACGATAATATCTTCTATATGTAACTTCTTTCATAGTATTATAGTCATCATTTTTATCAACGCTTACCTTGTACTTGCGGTAATCTTTTTTAGATGGAAGCCCATCCTTAAAAACCACCATTCCCGAAACAGCAAACGTTCCAAAAAGATTCGAGTTATCAAAAGAATCAATCCTGTTGATTTTCATATTTAAAAGTTTTTCTAATTCTTCATTGGCTCCACTTGTTCGTTCAATTTTATTTTGAATAGTTTGAAAATTGTTTTGTAAATTGATTTTAGCGTTGTTATAAGCCATATCCAAAAGCTTCTTTTTGTCCCCTTTAGTTGCAGTTACAACTCTTGTATTTAAAGACTCTGATAATAGATGTGTGCTTAAATCTTTATTGACTATTATAGTTTTTGGAACTTCATTTTTTGAATAAAATATCGCGATTGAGGACTCCAAATCACTTATAGCATCATCACTCACAATTGGAAATATCTTGTTTTTACCTCCAACAAGTTTACCAGTCCTAATAAAAAATATTTCAAGAGAAATAAAACCGGAATCAAAATAATAATTTATTACATCCATGCTTGATCTATCTGTAATTTCAACCTTTTGCTTTTCTTGTATAACTTTAATATATTCAAGATCCTGTTTAAGTTCTAAAGCAAGTTCATAATTTAAATTTTCACTCGCGTTTTCTATTTCACTCATGAGTTTATCTATAATAACTGAATCGTTGCCATTTAGGAATGAAAGAATATCTTTTTCCATATCATCTATTACATTATCATCTATCTTCTTTACACAGTATCCAAGACATTCATGAATATGATAATATAAACAAAGATCTCGCCCGTTCAAACATTTTTTTAACGGATATAATCTGTTTATTAAATTAACCATTTTTCTTGCAGCTGAAGCATTTACATAAGGTCCAAAAAGATGCTTGTTTTCACGTTTTTTAACACTTAAATATCTCACAACTTTTAATGTTGGATAAGGTTTTCTTTTATATTCAATGTATGGATAGCTTTTATCATCCTTTAGTAAAATGTTATATTTAGGATCATATTTTTTTATCAAATTTATTTCAAGTATAAAAGACTCTAATTCACTCGTAGTGACGATATATTCAAAAGTATCTATCTCTGAAACCAGCTTTTTAGTTTTACCAGTAACACGACCGTTAAAGTATGAAGATAACCTATTTTTTAAATCTTTTGCCTTTCCAACATATATAATAACTCCATTTTTATCCTTCATCTGATAACTTCCAGGTAAATGTGGAACAAGTTTCAATTTTTCATGTATTTTATCACTAATCAAAAGAACCACTCCTAAACTACTCTTATTATAGCAAAAATTTGTACTTTTATGTTATCATAAATATGGTGATTAACTTGAAACTTATAAATACTTATACATATGAAATCAAAAAATCGAAATTTATTGGATATTACTATGAATTAGACTCAATTGAAGATGTCCAAGAAATCCTAAACAGTTTAAAAATCGAGCATAAAAAAGCAAGACATATTCCATATGCTTACAAATTTGAAAACACAGCTAAAAAAAGTGATGATAAAGAGCCAAGTAACACAGCTGGTCTTCCGATATATAATATCATCGAAAGAAACAATTTAAATAATGTCTTCATATGTGTGGTTCGATACTTTGGAGGTATTAAACTTGGAGCTGGACCGCTTCTTAGAAGTTATGCCTATACAGCAAACGAGGTAATAAAAAGTAATAATTTAAATTGATTGCAAATATATATTATTAGGTGATCAATTTTGAAAAAATATTTATTAACTCTAACATTTCCAATTATAAGTATAGTAGTTCTTTCTTTAATATTATCTTTAATAAACTTATTCAATATCTCAATAAGTCCAATTATATATTTGATTCTAACCTTCATCATATTCTTTATATTTGGTTTCGTTCTATCAAGCAAATATCCTGAAAAAGGTTACACTAAAGCTTTTTTAGCAGGAATAATATATACTTTACTGTTTTTATTGCTTTCACTTATATTTAAATTTGGATTATCCCTATATATGATAATATTTTATATCATCATAATAATATCTTCATCAATAGGAGCTCTTTTATACAATCTAAAAAAGAATAGTTAAGCTATTCTTTTTTACTTAAAAAACAAATTATACCGATAGTTATAAATATCAAAGATGCAAGCACGAATAAATTATTTCTAACATAATTAGTTTTATCAAATCCATCTATTATTTCACTGCCGGTTTTTATACCACTTAATGTAATATTTACTTTGCTTTTATTTTTAGTTACGTAATAATCAAAAGTATTATTTTTTTGTTTAGCAAGAACACTGATGTTTTTATCCGGACTATATGTATAACTTATACGTATATCTCCTACCTCTGGTGAATCAATGTTTTTAGAGTTAGTTATATAATCTCCCGATATTTGATATCCTTTAGGAAGTTTCTTTTTGCTTATATCAGGAACTAATTTTGTAGCTTTATTTAAACTATCAAGATTAGCCTCCCCTAAAGTAAATAATCCAAGATGAACATTACTTGCATAGAAACTTTTAGATGCATAATCTATTTTCTTTGGATTTTCATATCTCTCTTGAAACTTGAACTTGGATGAATCAATAAGTTCGTTTGACCATTTCTTCTTGTATACATAACTTGTTTGACCGTTTTCATGTTGTTCCTCTTCTACCCATACAAACACTTCTACATTTCTTTTTAAAACAACAGAATCAACCGAAACTCCTAAGTCTGTATCAAGCGCTCCTTTTTCATAAGAAATACTTCCATTGGTAGCAACAAGCAAATCATTATATTTTGTATCCACAACATCACTAGAAATATCAATAAAGTTATTTCTTAATTCATCTGCTACTTGATTATCAACTCCATTAAGCCAGATAGCAAGCCCGAATAAAAGTATTCCAACTATCATATATATAATTCCTTTTTTCTTCATAAAAACACCTCTTGTAATAAGTATAAACCCAGAAACTATTTTTTTCTATATATTACCATTAAACTTTACATGAAAATAAAAAAGTGAAAAAATCACTTTTTGCTATCATAGATTATCGTTATTGGTCCATCGTTTAAAATACTTACCTGCATATCAGCACCAAACGAACCTGTTTCTACATTAATGCTCTCTTTTAACAAAGCATTGAATTCATCATAAAGACGCACAGCATCCTCGCCCTTCATCGCGTTAATATAACTAGGACGATTTCCTTTGCTAGCATCAGCAAGCAACGTGAACTGCGAAACGGATAATATAGAACCACCAACATCCAAAATAGATTTATTCATAATCCCGTTTTCATCATCAAATATTCGCATATTTAAAGCCTTTTTTGCACACTTTTTTACATCTTCTAAAGTATCATCAACACTTATACCGACTAAAATCATAAGTCCTTTATCTATCGAAGAAATCATCTTTCCATCTATAGATACACTTGAATTTTTACTTCTCATTATAACTAATTTCATATTAATACCTATTTATGCTTGTCACAAACTTAAGAGTATGCAAATCTTCAATAAAGTTATCCAAATCCGTTTTATTTTTAACTTTTAAAATTAAATCATAACAGATTCTATCATTTTTGTTGATTTCATTTATACTGCTTATACTTATTCCTCTTACAGTCGCTTTAGTAACAATATCAAGAATATTGTTTTCAATTCCATTTGTATAGATTGTTATTTTAGAGATATAAAATTTTGCTTCATCCTGTTTACAATCATTCCATGAAACTTCGATTAATCTTTCAGTTATATCTTTAATATTGATACAATCCTTTTTATGGACCGTTATTCCTTGCCCCTTAGTGATATATCCAATTATTTCATCACCATATACCGGTTTACAACAGCTTGCAAGATTAACCAAAATGTCATCACATCCAGAAACAATGATGTCATTTTTATGATTTATCTTAGGAAGTACATTGGTATTCATAACCTTATCAAGCAAAACATCCTGTACATTTTTCTTATCATTATACATCAAATCCACGATATAATTTGGCGCATATCTAAGCGAACCAATATTTAATAACACTTCATCAAAATTAGTTACTTTTAAGTCACTTACCAACTTATCGATATGTTCATTATCTAAAGCAGAAGATACCACAATATGTTGTCTTTTTAATTCCTTTTCAAGTAAACTTCTTCCTCGTTCAATATAATCTTCACGATCTTTCTTAGAAAAATAAGCCTTTATTTTCGCTTTAGCTTGAGTTGTTTTAACAAATGTAAGCCAATCTTTATTAGGTTCACTTTGAGCATTTGTCATAATTTTTACTATATCGTTATCTTGAAGGTGGTAGTTTAAAGGCACTATAACATCATTAACAATCGCTCCAACAGTAGTGTCTCCAACACGTGAATGTATTCGATACGCGAAATCCACTGGACTTGCACCCTCAGGAAGCTCAACAACATCACCTTTTGGTGTATAAACATATATAGAAGTGCTTAAAAGTTCACTCATATTTTGAGCAAAAGTATCATCATCAGTAACATCATTTGAATTAGCTTCAATTATATTTCTAAACATTTGAAGTTTTTGTTCCATAACATTTTGAATTTGTTTAGAATGTTCTTTATAAGACCAGTGAGACGCAACACCATGTTCAGCAATTTCATTCATCTCTTTAGTTCTTACTTGAACCTCAACTGGAAATCCTTCAGGACCAAATACACCAGTATGTAAGGATTGATAAGAGTTGCCTTTTGGCATAGATATATAATCTTTGAATCTCTTTGGAATCGGTCTATAAAGCGAATGAATAAGTCCGATTATCAAATAACATTCGCTTTCCTCTTCACAGATGATTCTAAGCCCAATAAAATCATATATATCGCTCATTTTTTTACCCTTAGAAAGCTTATTATATATGGATGATGTACTCTTAACTCTTCCTTTTATTTCAAAGTTTATATTGTTTTGTTTAAGTTCTTCTATAATAGTTTCTTTTGTCTCTTCCAAAATTTCATTTAGTTTCTCTCTACTTGCCGGTAAGGATTCTTCAACATTTTTGTAATCATCGCTTTTTAAAACTTTAAAACATATATCTTCAAGCTCAGTTTTTAATTGATTAATACCAAGTCTATGTGCAATTGGAATAAGAACATTTTGAGTTTCTATTGCCTTAAGTCTTTGCTCTTCCTTAGAAAACGGATCAATTGTACGCATGTTGTGTACACGACCTGCAAGTTTTATGATTAAAACTCTAACATCCTCAGATAAAGCGACCAATACCTTTCTAAGGTAAAGGGAAGTTGATTCTGATTCATCAGTTAATTTAAGTTTATTTATCTTCATCAAAGAGGAAACTATATGGGCAACATCACTACCAAATAAGTTATCAAGTTCTTCAATTGAAGACGGACCATTATCAACAGTTTCATGCACCAAAGCTGCAATCAAAGTTGTTGAATCAACATTTAAAGATGCACATATAAGAGCAACATTCAAAGGATGGCTGATATATGGTTCATTATTTTTTCTCATCATTCCTTCATGACTTTTTAAAGCGAAGCGATAAGCTTCTTTTATTTTCTCAATTTCTTCATCAGTATAAGCATTTTCATCTATTTTTCTAAAAAATTCATTTTCAAGTTCTTTCATTATTATTCACCCTGTATATTATTTATTTTTTTTACTACAAAATCCTCATATTCTTTATTATCAGTATTCAAAATATCATCAACAATCCCAGCCAAAGTCAAACTTGTAGCATTTCTCCACTTTTTTTGCTTATTATATTCCCAAATATCTTCTTCTTTTACAATACGTATTCCAGCAGATACAAGTTCATGTCTTTTTGTTTTTAATGCTGGTAATACTTTATTATATAAGTCTTTTTGAGTATTTATTTTTGTATTCATAATATTCCTCCTTTAATAATTAAGAATATTTTTACATATATTATTATATAATATTTTGTTTTAAATTTAAAGGAGGAAGCATGAAAAATACATTTGTTAAGTCAACTATTATACTACTATTAGGCACTCTTGCAACCAAACTTCTAGGTTTCATTATAAAAATAATATTTACAAGAATAATTAAGGATGGAATCAATCTTTATTCTCTTATTATGCCAAGTTATTCCCTTATAATAGCAATCACTCAACTTGGTCTTCCCTACGCCATAAGCGTTATTATGGCAAGAAACAATTATCGAGGAATACATATATTTGCATCAATTATTCCAATTGCGCTTCTTTTTAATATTGGTATGATTGCACTGATATTCGCTTTTTCACCAATTCTTGCTAATAATCTCCTAAAAAATCCAAACCTATATTATCCATTAATATCCATTTCATTTGTCATTCCATTTACAACAATATCAGGAATTATAAAGGGATATTATTTCGGTAAACAAAACATGCTACCGAATGCAGTTTCTAGTGTCTTTGAACAGGCAACAAGACTTATATTGCTATTTTTAATCATTCCACCTCTCATGCGTATTTCACCAGTGCATGCAGTAAGTGGATATATAATAATATCCGCGATATGTGAACTTGTTCAAATAATCGTCTATTTGTTCTTCGCTCCTAAAAATATTCACATCACTTTAAATGATTTAACACCAAAAAAAGGAATCGCATATGATGTATTTAGTATATCGATTCCTTCAGTATCCTCAAGATTAATCGGTAATATCTGTTACTTTTTAGAACCAATTATCTTAACTAATATGCTTTTATTTGTCGGTTATTCATCAAACTTCATCGAAAGTGAATACGCCATTTATAACGCCTACGTTATTCCTATACTAACAATGCCTTCATTTTTTACCCTTGCATTAAATACAACTTTGATACCAGAAATATCAAAACATTTCGATAGCAAAGATTATGTGAAAAGAAGGTTAAGACAAAGCTTATTTATTTCATTTCTAATCGGTTTAATATTCTGTACCTTTGTATTCTTTAATGGTGATAAAATATTAAGCCTTGTATATAACACAAATAAAGGATATGACTATATTAGAACTCTTTCAATATTCTTTCCAATATTTTATTTAGAAGGCCCATTAGTAAGCGCACTACAAGGATTAAATTATTCGGCATATACAATGAAAGTAACTCTAATAAGTTCCATTTTTAAAACGATCATTATGATAATAACTTGCCTTTTTAGTATAGGAATTTATCCATTAATAATATCCGAGATAGTAAGCATTATATGCGTTGTTTATTTAAATCGTAGCAAGTTAAAGAAACTAAACTATTTATAAAAAAAGAGGTCTAACCCTCTTTAATGATATCAATTGCTTTACGCATTTTCAAATCGTATCTGATTCCGTCTTCTCCACCAACGTATTTTAAGAATTCATCTCTTTCAATACCATACTTATCGCAAGCATCTTTAATTTCCTTTTCAACAGCCTCATCATCAACTTCAATTTTCTTTTCATCAACGATAGCTTCAAGTAAATATCTAGTCTTAATTCTAGCTATGGCTTGAGGTTTCATCATAGATTTCATATCTTCAAGTTTAGTACCAGTCATAGATAAATATTGTTCTAGACTAACACCTTGCATGCTTAATTCTTGTCTATATTGTTGAATCATTCTTTCTACTTCAGAATCGATTATTTCATTATTGATTTCTACTTTCATATTATCAGTTGCAATATGTAATAATTCATCAATATATTTATCATCAGCTTCATGATTCTTTTTATGTTCAATTTCTTCCTTAACATGACTCTCTAAAGTTTCTTTAGAATCAACACCTTCAATTCCTAAATCTTCAAAGAAATCTTTATTCATTTCAGGCATAACTCTTTCTTTAATTTCTCTTATTGTAACTTTAAATAGAACATCTTTATTTTTAAGTTCTTCAGTATAGTTCTCTGGGAATTTTAGATTTAATTCACGAGTTTCTCCAACACTAGCTCCAATAAGTCCACTTTCAAATCCTGGAATAAATGTATTTGAACCAATTTCTAGTGGATAATTAGCTCCAGTTCCTCCATCAAGTTTTTTACCATCAACAAATCCTTCAAAGTCGATTACAGCTGTGTTTCCCTCTTCAATAGTTCCATTTTCTTTGATAACAACTTCAGCCATATGTTCTTTAATATGTTCAATTTCATGTGCGATTTCTTCTTTAGTAACTTTAACTTCTTCACGTTTAACTCCAAGTTTAGTGTAAGCTCCTAAAGTAACTTCTGGTTTAGATATAAATGTAAATTCGATCTCACATTTGTCCTTATCAACAGATAAAATATTTACACTTGGTTCACAAGCAAGTTCAACATCTGCTTCTTTTAAAACACTTTCATATCTTTCATTTACAGCAATATCACATGCGTCCATAAAAAGTGATTCAATTCCAACTTTTTTGATATATACATTCTTTGGAACTGCACCTTTTCTAAATCCATCTACTTTTATATCTTTTTTCTTTTTTGTAAAAGCTTGATCAAGACATTTTTCCCAATCAGCACCTTCAACTAAAACCTTAATTGTTTTTACGTTTTTCATATATTTCTTCCTTTCGTTTACTTAAAATATTATATAGTAATTAAATCTTAAAATCAAGTAAAAAGACTTATCTACTTCTACCTCGACTCATCTCATAATCCATCTCTTGATTGTATCTCAATATAGCTTTTTTTCTATTTAGTTCACTGTCAAGATAATAAAGTTTATTTAAATATTCTTTATATTTATCAATAGAAAGATGTTTCTTATATTCAAGTTCAACAATACTTTTAAGTCTAGAAACCTCATCTAAAAGCATTGAAACAGCATCATCGTTATCATCATCACTTGTAACATATGCGTATATACTTTTCGTTAGTTTATCAAACATATTATCAAAGTTGTATAAAAGAATACTTATTAGATATTTATCCCTGATATTTACTCCGTGAGATAAACCAGCATCTATTTTAGGATAATATACATATCCATCGGAATCATATTCAAAATAATCAATTAATCCATTAATTTTCTTTTTGGATAGCACATATGTTTTCATAATTTCCTCCTATTATTTTAGTAAATCCGGTCTTTTTTCTTCAGTTTTTTTGACTCTAGCGTCTTTTCTCCATTTATCAATTAAAGCATGATTTCCGCTTTTTAATACCTCAGGTACCATATGACCTTCAAACTCACTTGGGCGAGTATACACTGGATAATCTAAAAGACAATCATTAAACGATTCTTGCTCGCTTGATTCACTTTTTATAACTCCTGGAATAAGTCTAATAATTGCATCCGCCATAGCCATAGTAGGTATTTCTCCACCCGTAACGATAAAATCACCAATTGACAATTCCATATCAACATAGTTTAAAATTCTCTCGTCAATTCCCTCATAATGACCGCAAACAAATATTAAGTGTTTTTTAGTGCTTAAATCATATGCAACGCTTTGTTTAAACGTCGTTCCAGCTGGGCTTAAAAGAATTACGATTGAATCAGCATCTTTAACGGATCTTATTGCTGATACCACGATATCAACACGCATTACCATACCAGAACCACCACCATATGGTGTATCATCAACTTGTTTATTGTTTAATGTAGAAAAATCACGAATATTGACGACCTCTATATCAACAAGATTTTTATCGATTGCTCTTTTAATAATCGAAGTCGATTTAAAATTATCAAACATCTCTGGAAAAAGAGTTAATATACTTATTTTCATATTATTAGCTCCTTTGCAGATTCATCTAATTCAATAACATCATCAGTTATCTTTTTTATAAAATTTCCGTTTAGAGGAATATAAAACGTTTTACCATCATGATCACATTTTAAAAGAGGATTTACTCCATTTATGTAATCATTAACACTTCCAAAAACACACCCATCAACCATAAGTGTATGATTTAAAAGGTCTTCATAGAAAATAATGTCAGAAGGAAGAATTGTTCTATCAATAAACACCTTATTCCCTTTAAGAGAAAGAATTTGATTTATATCATCAATCCCCTCAAAAGAAACCATATCATAATTTTTATGTACACGATAGCTTTTTATCTTGAAATCTTTAAGAGCAATATTTAAGACGTTACCTATTTTAAATACTTCACTTTTATGATCAATATCACTTAATATTTTAATCTCGCCCTTGATTCCATGAGTATTAACATATTTTCCAACATACATTTTTCCCATTATTTTCCTCCAACTTTTGTTTTATTATATTACAAGGGTGTATCTATTTCAAGTATATTATCAAATTCTAAGTTATCATATAAATACGACACTTTTTGATATTCGTTTAAGGAAATAACTTTATAGCCAATAACCAATTTATTCGAACGAATTCTTTTTATACGCTTATCATTATAAAGCAAAATATTTATATTCAAATAGTCATATTTTTTAAAAAAATAATCCTTCATACAATTCTTTTTACAAACCAAATAACCTATAACATAGTTTGGTCTGTTCTTATAAAACCATTTTAAAATACTTAAATAAAAAGATTGTACTGCAAATAATCCTTTATAATCATCAAGAATTTTAGTAATATTTAGCTCAAACTCATGTTTTTTTGATACATTACGCATTTCAATAATTACAGGCACTTTACCATCTATTTCTTCTAAAGTTTCCTCTAAAGTTGGAATTTTATATTTAGCTATATATGAAAGCTCTTCATAGCTCAAAGTATCAATTTTACCCTCAACATGTAAAAGTCTAAACATGTCTTCATCATGAAAACATATGATAGTTCCATCCTTCAACATATGTACATCTATATGAATTATATATTTATATTTTATTGCTCTTACAAATGCACTAAGCGTGTTTTCATATATTCTTTTATTGTCAAAAATACCTCTATGAGCAATTTTAGAACTTTTAAGAAAAGATAAGTCTTTCAATTCTACCACCATACTCATTTTATCAAAGAATCATCAAAATATCTATAAAAAAGCGCTTAATTTAAGCGCGAGTTAGTTTAAAAGAGTCACTTTAGCATATCCATTGCCATTATTTCCAACAGCAGTGTTGGTTCCATCATGGGTGGGCATAGTTTTTCTTCCAGAGATCATAGTAGTATTAGTAAATATATATCCACTATAATGATAAGAACATGTTATATCCGATGTTCCATCTGCACACTTATTTGCTTTAGAATCTTTTCGCGGAGATCTGTTGCTTTCTGAAGTGATTGCAACACATCCAAGATATCCTGAAATATATGATGATCCGCCTCCGCCAGAAGCAATATGACCACTTGATGAACCGCCATAGTATCCTCCACCTCCACCGGAGGACATAGTATTATAAGTTGTATTAGATCCGCCTTTTCCAAAAGCACCTGTTATAGTACCACCACCAGTTTGTGAAACATATTGAGATGTACAATAGGTTCCTGTAGAGTTAATTGCGCCACCAGAGGTTTGAGTTCCTCCAAGGCCATTACAATATTGGTCTTTCGCATTGCTCGATTGAACACCAGCATTTCCATTTAAGGTTCCGCCAGAACCGCCATTAAGTACTAGATGAGTGTAATTTATTCCATCAAACGATCCACCACCTCCTCCAGCGACCATAATTCTGCTTGAAAGAGATGCATCATTATCCCAAGCACCATCCTTTATTCTAACATCAGTAGCGCCTCCTCCAGTTCCAAAAGATCTAGAGCAGCAATCCTGTCCATTGGTATATCCGCCTCCATTAAAGCCGCCCGATACAAATTCAGATTTTCCGCTAGTTGAGGCTTTACCTTGACCACCAACATAAATATATAGATTAGTTTTTTTAGCTAAATCGATTTCTCCAGAAACATAAGCACCATATCCGCCAAATGCATTTATAGCATCACCGCCACTTGCTCCCCAGAGCTCTATTTTATAACTTCCGCTCATTGGAGCTGTAAAAACTTGTCTACCACCAGTATAATCAAACGCCCATTCTGTTGAACCTATATATTTTTCTTCTTTAGTTGTTCGTGATAATTTATTAACTTTTAACTTACAAGTTAAACTGCCTGTATTTATATTTTCTAAGGTTACTTTTTTCTTATCTTGGGCTTCTATAGTTACCACTTCTGTTGATATTTTTTCTATTTCGTCACTTGAAACTAGAGTAATACGTACATATCCGTTACCGGATTTTGCACAGTTTGCTGTTGGTGTTGCACTTGTACATGTAGTTGATATAGTTTTTGTTGACTCTTCACTAGATTCAGTACAGTTATAACAATACATTGATTTTTCGGATAAATTAGAATTCCCTATGTAACCCGAACCACCAGCTCCTGACGCAAACAATCCTAAACCGCCACCATAAAGTCCGCCGCCGCCTCCAGCTTGACCAGTATATCCACCTGTTCTACTATAAGACCCGCCTTTACCAAATGCTCCATTCGTCGTTCCAGATTCTTTATTAGTTGTTCCACCTGTTCCTCCGCTTGTTTGGCTTCCGCCTATAGCAATTAAATTTTCCCATGTGCTATACATTTTAGGCGAACTTCCTATTATTCCGCCTCCGGAACCTCCATCTCCATACATGACATCACTTGCACTACAATATCTATAGCTTGCTCCTGCTCCTCCTGATGACACGATTAATATTTTATCCAATGATTTAGACAATGTAGATAACTGCCCTGATGTATTTGCTATATGTGTTGCTCCGCCTCCACTTCCAAAAGTATTACTACATACATTAACTACATATACTGCTCCGCCACCATTGTATCCTCCATTATCAGTGCCGTTTGTAACTTGTTTTCCAGCACCTCCAACGTTTACATATAAAACGTCATCTTTATTAAGTTTCTTTGTACCAACCGAGTATCCGCCATAGCCTCCAACATTTTTTAATGAATCTCCACCTTGTGCTCCCCAAGTTTCTAACTTGTATGTTCCACTTACTGGCGCTGTAAATGTTTGTTCTCCACCAGTATAATCAAAATCCCAAATATTATTTTTAACACACTCAAGATAACTTTCTGTATCATATTCTGTTGAATCATTTACTATATCTATACTTATATTTCCATCTATATTGCTTAAAGTAAATTCTTCTTTTGCTTCATTTATTCCTGTACTTTCCGTATCATTTACTTTTAAATTATCTAAATATACTTTAAAATCACTTATGTTTTCTGATATTTTACCTAACCCATATATATTTACTGTTGCATTATATGCTGCATATCCTATTATCATAAATAAAACAGTAACTAGCATTATTGTCGTCTTTCTCATTTCTACACCTTCGCATCTTACTTTTTTATTTTATAATACCCCCCCCGATTTTCAAGTATTTTCAAAACATTTTATTATTTTTGCAAAAAAAATTTGCAAACGCTTAGTTTACAAATCAATATTCTATTTATATAGTTCATACAAAAGTATCGATGTAGCAATAGATACATTCAATGACTCGCATTTATCACTCATCTTAATATGCACCTTATTTTCTACAATTTCGCTTATATTTTTCCTTACACCGTTTCCTTCGTTTCCCATGATAAGTGCATAATTTTTATCTAAAGGTATATCATTTATATCCATTCCGTTTTTTACATCCGTTGTTATAAAGGTGAAATTATCTTTATTATCGCGAATAAATGATTCAATATCACATTTTATATAGTTTATTTTAAAAATCATTCCTTCACTTGCTCTAATAACTTTTGAATTATATACATCTACCGTATTTAAAGACGCTACAATTGTATCAACACCAAAAGAAACTGCACTTCTTATGATTGTTCCTAAATTGCCTGGATCCTGAATATCATCAAGAATCAAGATATTACCTTTTATCTCTTTTTCATCAAACTTCCTTACAACCGCAAGAACTTTAGGAGGATTGGTTAAATTGCTCAGTTTTTTCATAACATCAACACTTACAATAGTCGAATTTTTTCTTTCATCAAGAGAAAATATCTCTTCAACAACACATGTGGATAAAGCTTCTTCAACTAAATGCTCTCCTTCAACAATAAATAAATTGTTCTTATCACGATATTTTTTATCGTTCAATTTAGCATAGTTTTTAATTTTCTCATTATTAACTGATTCAATCATTATCCCTTTAATTCCTTTCTAGCTTCTTTATATCTTGGATAATGTCTTTCTACACATTTCCAAAAATCACGTGAATGATTCATATGCTCAAAATGTGATAATTCATGAACTATAACATAATCTATTAAATATGGATCTTTATGAATAAGTTCCGTATTTAAAGTAACTGTCATACTTCCGCGGTTACAAACACCCCAACGAGTTTTCATCTTTCTAACTCTAAGCCTAAACTTAGGTAGATTGTCAAACTTATCTATATAAAGTTTTAATCTCTCTTCAAATACATTCAAACAAATGCTTTCTAGATATTTATTTGCACTTTCAATCGATGGAGCAAATATACGTGCATCATCAAGTATTATCCTTGAATAATATATATATTCAAGTTCTTTACCAAGAAACAATACTTTCGCGGTTTCTTCACTCTTTTTCTTTACTTTTTGATACATCTTTTTTAGATTTTCTTCATTGTTTTGAAGCAATCTCATGATTTCTCGATCGCTTACATATTTAGAGCATGTAACATATATCTCATTTTTTTCATTTATCCTAAAATATATATTCTTAATTTTTTTTCGTTCTATTACAACATTTAAGTAATCATTTCCTATATTCATTAGCTATTTTTAAATATCTTATACCATTCTTCTAAAGAATTTTTCGTCTTATTAGCATACATTTTGAATGCATCTTTAATATTTACCCATGTAATAGAAACTTTTTCTTTTAGCTCATTAAATTCAAGTTTAAATTTCGCACATTCATCTTTATTCTTAGAACATACATAACTTAGAGAATTCATATACTCACCGATAAGCTTTTCTTTTATATTTTTATAACCGTCGCCTATGGTTTCTTTATAATTAGGAATCAATTTTTCTATCTCAGAATCAATAAGTAAAGTATATTTTAAAACAGTTAATTTTGCAGAATTAGACAAAGATGAAAAATGAACACCAGAGATTTCACCATCATAGAAAACAAAATCAACAATAGTAACAAATGTTTCCTTTAAATTATTCTTAAGAGAACCATTTTTTACATTTTCATAAGTGCTTACAAAATAGGTTTTAATATCGTTTTCATTTACACTTTGTGTAGTCGTTTCTGGTACTTTGATAACCGTAGTAGTGTTGTTCTCTTGTTTTATGATATCTCCAACCGTTAAGGATGTTGATTCAATTTTTTGAGTGGTGTTATTACCCTTTATGATAATATAATCGTTTTCACTTTTGATAACCTCACCAAGATCATAATCTTTCTTTTTATTTTCTTTTATACATACAACAGCTAAAGCTATAATAAGACCGATGATTATTCCGACTAGACAAGCTATAACTATATTTTTTTTCATCTATTCTTCACCTCTATTTTTAAACTTAATGATTATTGGAGTTCCATCAAGTTCAAAAGATTCTCTTATCTTGTTTTCTAAATATCTTTCATAAGAAAAATGTACTAAATTTTTATTGTTTACATGAAAAACAAACTTAGGAGGTTTTGTATCCTCTTGATTAACAAAATAGATTTTTAGTCTTCTTCCTTTATATGATGGGGGTTCATGTAAACTAACCGCATCTCTTATCACATCATTTAAAACACTTGTCTTTATCTCTTTAGTATATGCTTCATATGCGCTTAATATTGCTGGCATAAGAGTATGAATTCTAGATTTCGTCTTAGCTGATAAAAATACTACATTAGCATAAGGAATGAATTGAAATTCGTTATCAAGGCGCTTTTTCCATTCCTTTAAAGCAGCATCTTTATCCTTAATAGTATCCCATTTATTGACAACTAAGCATAAGGCTTTACCTGCTTCAAGTGCATATGAAACGATATGTTTATCGTGTTCAATTATTCCGCTTTCAGCATCAATTACAATTACAGCAACATCGCATCTTTCAATAGCTTTTAAACTACGAATTATCGAATATTTTTCAATATTTTCATAAACCTTGCCTTTTTTTCTCATTCCAGCCGTATCGATAACTAAATAATCTTGATGATCATAAGTAAACCTTGAATCAGCAGAATCACGAGTGGTTCCTGCAACATCGGATACGATTTGTCTTTCTTCGCCCAATATAGCATTTACAAGGCTACTTTTTCCAACGTTTGGTCTTCCAATAACTGCAAACTTTAAAATTTCGTCATCCTCTTCAGTAGTATAGTCGTTAAAATCTTCCGTAATCATATTCAAAAGTTCATTTATATTTCTCTTATGTTCAGCTGAAATACATATAATATTTTCAAAGCCTAATTCATAATATTCATAGATATTTTCATCATGCTTTTTATCATCCATTTTATTTAAAGCAACAATAACTTTTTTATTGGTCCTTAAAAGCATATCTCTTACCGCAAGATCGTTTTGAGTAATACTTTCTCTTCCATCGACAACAAACACGATTACATCCGCTTCATCGATTGCCAGTTCAGCTTGTATTTTTATATTGTCATTGAAAACTTCATCTGTTAAATCAATACCACCAGTATCAATCAAACTAAAAGATTTCATCTTATAATTAACTATTCCATAGATTCTATCACGTGTAACTCCAGGTGTATCAGCAATAATCGCTTTTTTTTCATTTATAAGTCTATTAAAAAGAGTCGATTTACCAGTGTTTGGTCTACCCACTAAACATACAGTTTTTCTCATAATTACCTCCTTAAATACGTTAAAATATGGTACATATAGTACCATAAATTAATAAAATGCTCAAGTTTTACTTTCTTGTTGTTGATGTTATTTTTTTGCTCATTCTAGGATAAGAATGTCCATTATCTGGATTATCAAGAGTTTTATCACAAGTGACTTTATCAAATGTCGCATATGCACGATTATATTTATAGTAGATATATAAGTTACATTCATTGATAATCGTATCATTAACAGGGTTTAAAATAACATTGTCATAATATTCTTTTTTAGTTACATCAGTTGGGCAATTATATACATTGCATTGCTTTTTGTAGTCATAATTTAAAGAATCAGTAGAAACAAGTTCAGATATAGTCATCCTAATACAAGGATAGCTTTCTAATCCTGAAGCATCATCACCTAAAGTTCCATTTTTAGCATAGATTACTTCTTTAAGTTCATCATTATCATAAGAAAAAGCACATTTACTAGAGCTAGTTCTAATAAGCCCAATATTATTAGTTCCATACACTTCAGCTGCACCTTTTTCGATTTGTTCAATCTTAGTTTTATAAGCTTTCGATTTAACTTTGCTTGAAATTTTAAACGCGCTTGGAACGCTTATAGCAAGAATAAGCCCCAAAATTACGATTACTGCAAGCAACTCCACCAATGTAAAACCTTTATTTTTCATATCATCACCTATATTAATAATACAAAAAAATAAAAAAAAAGACAAGAAATTATTCTTGTGAATCCACATATTCTGCTAAAGTGTTATAAATCTCTTCTCTTCCCTTTTTAGTAACGCTTGAAAAAAGAACCATTTTATCGCCAGGTACAAGATTTAAAGACTCCTTCAAAGCACGTTCGCATTTCTCTTTTTGACTTGCCTTAACTTTATCATATTTGGTTGCAACAACAACACATGGAATATTGTAGTATTTTAAATAGTTATACATAAGCACATCATTTTCTTGAGCTTTATGACGAAAATCAACAAGTAAAAACACACATTTCAAGTTTTCTCTTTCCTTAATATATTCTTCTATCATTATTCCAAATTTTCTTTGTTTTTCCTTTGATACATCTGCATATCCATATCCAGGAACATCCACCAAATAAAACTCATCATTCAAAAGATAAAAATTAAGTGTTTGAGTTTTTCCTGGTTTACCTGATGTATGTGCATAGTTTTTTCTCCCTAAAAGAGTATTTATAAAGCTACTTTTCCCGACATTACTTCTTCCACAAAGTAAAAACTCTGGAAGCATATCAGTCGGATATTGACTTTTTCTAACAGCAATTGTAGCTAAAGAAGACTTTTCAATTTTCACACTCATCACCTAAATTCGTAAACTAATTATAACAAAATTTTTTTGTTTTGCAAATACACGAATATATTATATAATATTTAAAGGTGAAACTTATGAATTATCCAGGCGGAAACAAAAAAGAAGAATTTAAAAAGAATATCAACTACGCTAATCGTGGTATGGATCTAGAAAGTTTAGTAAATGAAAGCAATGAGTATTATTTAGAAGAAGATATCGCAATAGTTTATAAAAAACCAACACCCATAACCATTTCTGAAGTAAAATATGGTACAAAAGAAAGAATAATAACTAAAGCTTATTTTAGAACTCCATCAACATTGGATTATAATGGTATATATAAAGGAAAATACATCGACTTTGATGCTAAAGAAACAAACAATCATACATCTTTTCCCCTAAACAATATTCATCCTCACCAACTTCTTCATATGAAACGTATAATAAACCATGGAGGAATTACTTTTCTAATAATCGCGATGAATGGTTTGTTTTACTATCTTGACGGAAAAGATATACTTGAGTTTATCGACACCAATAAAAGAAAAAGCATTCCTTTAAGCTATATCGAGGATAAAGGATATATAATAAATAAAAGAATAAGACCAAGAATCGATTATATTGAGGTACTAAATAACATATATTTTAAGGAGTAAAAACATGAAAAAAAGTAATGTAAAGCAAGTGAAAAAGAAACGTAAACGAAAGAATACAATATATAAGAAAATAATGAAATATATTGATAAAAAATATAAGAGTTTGATAAAATATAAACGTAATATTTGCAAAAAGAAGAAAAAGAAAAATTCAAAGAAAACTATCAAAGATGAAGAATTGCATTTATTAAGTTATAAAGAATATAAAGGATTGGATAAAGTTAAAGTATTCTTTAAGAATAGGAAAATGGTGATCAGTGACGATATGAAAAAATTTAAGAAGAAATTAAAGTATGGAACTTTAAAAGATAAGGTATTGATTATAATAATGCTTGCTTTAGTCGCGTTATTCTCTCTCGGAATTATCTTTTGTGTTTATATAATTATAACAGCTCCAGAGGTATCAGAAAAAAGGTTATATAAAAGCAACTCAACCGTGTTATATGACAAAAATGGAGTTGAATTTAAAAGATTAGGTTTAGAAAATCGTGAAAAAGTAAGCTATGAGCAACTTCCTCAAGTTTTGGTTGATGCCATAGTTGCAACTGAGGATTCAAGATTCTTCCAACATAACGGAATAGATATCGCTAGATTTTCAAAAGCAGTTGTTGGTCAACTTCTAGGAAGAAGCGATGCTGGTGGTGGTTCTACCCTAACGATGCAAGTTTCTAAAAATGCCGCAACGGATACTACAAGTCATGGTATCGGCGGTATCATTAGAAAGTTCACTGATATTTATTTATCCGTATTCGTATTTGAGAAAAGATATACTAAAGAAGAAATCATGGAATTTTATGTAAACATTCCAAACCTTGGTTCCGGTTCTTATGGAGTTGAACAAGCAAGTAAGACTTATTTTGGAAAAGATGTATCTGAGCTTAACCTAGGAGAAGCAGCCATGATAGCCGGCCTTTTCCAAGCTCCTAGTGCATATAACCCATATGTTAATCCTAAAAACGCTGAAGCAAGACGTAATACAGTATTAAACCTTATGTGTAGACATGGATATATTACTGAAGAAGAAAGAGATACTGCTAAATCAGTTCCTGTTGAAAGCATGCTGGTTGAAAGAGGAAGCACATTAAATAAATATGTAGGTTTTATCGATACAGTTGTTGAAGAAGTAATATCAAGAACTAAAACAAAAGCAAATCCTGATGGTGATGATCCATATACAACATCAATGAAAATCTGGACTACTTTAGATCCTGAAAAACAAGACGTAATAAATGATTTATATGATGGAAAAATATACAAATGGAAAAATGACGTTGCTCAAGCAGGTATCTCTGTTATATCTGTTGAGGATGGTTCTATCGTTGCCGTTGGGGCCGGTAGAAATAAGAAGACTGAAAGAAGTTTAAACTACGCAAATACAAGACATCATCCAGGTTCTACAGCTAAGCCTGTAATGGATTATGGTCCAGCAATTGAATATCTAAATTGGTCAACTGGTCAAACGATTATAGATGATGCATATACCTATTCTGGAGGCGGACAAATCAAGAATTTTGATAATAAACATAAAGGTCTTATGACCATAAAAACCGCACTTGCTCAATCAAGAAACATCCCTGCTCTATTCGCATTCCAACAAACAACTAATGAGCAAAAGCTTGAGTTTGCAACAAATCTAGGTTGGAAACCAGAAACATCAAGTGGAACAATCCTTGAATCATGTTCAATTGGAGGTTTTGATGGTGTTACTCCTATGGAAGCTGCTGCTGCATATGCAACATTTGCAAGAGGCGGTACTTATATTGAACCTTATTCAGTTACCAAGATTGAATACACAGAAACTGGAGATGTTATAAAAGTAACACCTAAAAAGGTAACAGCTATGAGTGAAGAAACAGCATACATGATTAATATGATTTTAAAATATGCGGTTACAAGTGGTGTAATCGGTGCTGGTTCTGTAAGTGGAACTGATATAGCAGCCAAAACTGGAACATCAACAGTTGATTCATCATTAAAGAAAGAGTTTAAAAATATCATTGGAGACTCATGGGAAATTGCCTACTCTCCTGATTATGCTATTGCAACATGGTATGGTTATCCTGAAAGAACTAAAGAAAACTATTTAACTTCATCCGAAGGTGGAACTGCAAGAAGACAAATAACTAAGGCTTTAGTAACCAGAATAATGAAAAAGAATTCGAGATTCAATCGTCCAAGCGGAATTGTTGAAGCCGAAATCGAACTTGGAACTGATCCAATCGAACTTGCATCCTCTTCTACACCTAATGAACTTAGAAGTACTGAATACTTTAAAAAAGGTACGGTTCCAACAACAGTATCCAATAGATTTGATACATTAAGTGATCCAAATAATTTAAAATTCACAAACAATAACGGAGTTGTTACTCTAACTTGGAATGCTGCTCCTACACCGGATGCGATAAATGAAACTTATCTAAGAGATTATTTCACTAATTCAAGCGTTTATAAGAACTGGGCTGAAAAATACCTAGCAGAAAGAATTAATTATAATAACAATACTTTCGGAAGTTTTGGATATCAAATATATATGATTGCAAACGGAGTTACAACTGACTTAGGATTTACTACAAATACGACATTCACAACAAATATAAATACTTCTTCAAAAGTTTCGTTTGTGGTTAAATCATCATATCAAAAATTCAAAAACAATCAATCAAATGGACTTACAATTAATGTTTCCGAAGGAGCAAGCACAAACAATTTAAATATCGAGTATAAAGGTTCTTCTTGCTCAACATTAGAAAACTTTAACACTCTTGGTACTACCCCAAAAAGCAAAATAAAAGTTACAGAAAACGGAGTTGATGTAACAGAAAACTCCACAGTAAGTTATACATGTAAGACAAGTGAAGGAAATGAAATTGATTGTTCAACTTTAACAAGTGGAGTTAACTACTCTATTACGTTTACAGTTAAATATAATAGCTTACAAAAATCCAAAACAATTGAATTGAAAAGCTCATGCAATTAACCGATTTTATATCGGTTTTTTTCTTGACTATAAATGTTTGCCTATTGTATAATTAGTATGGAATAAAATAAGATAGGGTTGATTGTATGAACAATAATGAATTAAAAGGCGAGATAGTAGATGACAATTCATCAACAAGATATGTGGATGAATTTGGAAACACTATAGATCCTTCTTTAATAAATGAAAACAATGATTTAAAAGAAGTTACTGAATATGTTGATGAGTTTGGTAATCCAATTGATCCTTCTTTAATTGACGAATTTGGTAATTATATTGGAGATACAAACAATGATTTATCCATCTCCGCATCTGAACATCAAATGGATAATAAAGAACTTCTTGATGGTATGGTAACATTTGATTATAACAATGTACCTATAACGGATATCGTTAATTCCATAATTCTTGATGCAATCGCTAAGGGAGCAAGTGATATTCACTTCGACCCTTTCGATGGAGGAATAAAAATACGTTTAAGAGTAGATGGTGTGCTAAATGACTATTCTATCGTTCCCCTATATGTAAAAAAGAATATGATAACTCGTATAAAAATCATATCAGGAATGAATATAACTGAGTCTAGAACTCCTCAAGATGGTGCAATAAGAAGTGAAATTGACGGAAAAACGATAGATATCCGTGTTTCAAGCTTACCTACCAATTTAGGAGAAAAAATAGTTTTACGTATTATGGACTATACAATGAGTGCTGCTGGTATTGAAGCACTTGATTTCAATAAAAAAAATCTAGAAAAAGTGAACAAGATGTTATCTCTTCCAAATGGTATTATTTTAGTTACTGGTGCTACAGGAACTGGTAAATCAACTACTGTTTACTCAATGCTTCAAAAACTAAATGTTGAAGGCTCAAACCTTATAACAGTTGAAGATCCAATTGAAATGAATATACCTGGAATAAATCAAGTTCAAGCTCAAGCAGAAATCGGTCTTACTTTTGCTAGTGTTTTAAGAAGTATTCTTCGTCAAGACCCAGATATCATAATGATCGGTGAAATTCGTGATGACGAAACCGCTAGAATCGCTGTAAGAGCAAGTATTACAGGTCACTTGGTATTATCAACTATCCATACAAACAACTCATTAAACACAATTGAACGTTTAACAGATATGTCAGTAGAAAGATATTTACTTGGTTCTTCTCTATCCGGAATCGTATCTCAAAAACTATCAAGAAGACTATGTGAAAAATGTAAAAGAAAAAGAAAAACAAATGATTATGAAAAAGAAATATTTAAAAAAGCTTTGAATCTAGATGTTAAAGAGATATATGAACCTGTTGGATGTCCAGAATGTAATCATGGTTATCGAGGAAGAATCGCGATTCAAGAAGTGCTTCTTTTAAACCAAGCTATCAAAGATGCGATAATAAAAGGTGCAAGCAAACCATATTTAAGAAAGCTTGTCTACAGTGATGAAGGAACTGAAACGATGCTTCAAGATGGACTTGAAAAAGTTTTAGAAGGAAAAACATCATTTGATGAAATTATAAAACTTATAGATTTAGATGATGATCTAGAAAGTGAAAACATCCTTAATTTTGATGAGGGAAGAACTCCAAATGAGATGTCTTCTAACCCTATTTCATTCAATTCAAATCAACCAATAAATATAAATATTACTGAAGACGTTTTAAAAAGCTTAAATATGCTAAAAAACGAAAAAAATGAAGAAAAAGAAGTAACGGATGAAGAAACAGCAAAAGAAGAAACAATAGATATTCCAAAAGAAAAAGAAGAAATTGAAGATTTAAATCCAGAACCTGCGGTTGAAGAAGAAACAGAAAAAAATATTCCAATGGTTGTAGATCAAGAAAATCCTCTGCTTGTTATAAATGATGTTGATTTTCATGAAGAACCAATGAAATTAAGCACTTTAGATGAGCTTGAAAACTTGGATAATGATAAATTTAACATATCAAAAAAAGAATTCAACGATAAGCTTTCTATTTTATTAAATCAAATAGATACATCATCAATAGAAAACCAAGATGAAATCGACAATTATATCATTCAATTATCCCTTATGGAAGGAGATTCAATGATATATAAAAACAACAACAAGATTATCAAAAATATTATTGATGAATTAAACGGAAAATCCGATTATATCATGGAAACAGATGATATTGAAGTACCTGAACTAAATGATCATAATAATAATATCATCCAATTGGATGAAAAAGACCTTGATATAGACGACATTGATGTAATAGATATAAATAGCCTAGTAAACAAAAAAGATGTTTTAAACGCTGAAAAAAACACCTTAGATGAGGAAATTAAAGATGTAAAAGATTTAGTAGATGACAATAAAGTATATTTAAATGAAAGCGATTTAAATATTGACGATGTCGATGTAAAAGATTCTAATGATAACTTACTAGACAATGTATATTTTGATGATTTAATCGATAAAGAAACAATCGATTCAATACTTAACGATATAGATTTAGAAGAAAAATAAAATTTCTTCTTTTTTTTGCAAAAAAAATAGGAGTAAAACTCCTATCCATTTATTTGTTTAGCAACTTCTTCAGCGAAGTTTTCATTTCTCTTTTCCATTCCTTCGCCTACTTCATAACGGATCATTGATTTAACAACTCCACCATTATTTTTAACATAAGTTTCTACATCAATATCGCCATTTTTAACAAAAGCTTGATGTATTAAACAATTTTCTTTATAGTATTTTTGAATACGTCCCATAACCATTTTTTCAGCAATGTCAGCAGGTTTTCCTTCATTGATTGCTTGTTCTTTTAAGATTTCTTTTTCTCTTTCAATTACTTCTGCAGGAACATCTTCTTTTCTTAAATATTCAGGTCTCATAGCTGCTGCTTGCATAGCTACATCTTTAGCAACTTCTTCGTTTGCTCCTTCAACTACAACTAGTACAGCAATTTTTCCACCCATGTGTAGATAAGAACCAAAACTCTCAGCATCAGTTTTAGTTACAACCTCTGCTCTTCTAAATGAAAGTTTTTCTCCAATTTTAGAAGTTTTAGCAACTATATATTCAGAAACTGTTTGATCTCCTACTTTTAAGTTATTGAATTCATCCATAGTTGTTGCATCGCTTGCTAAAATAGAGGCACCAATATTTTCAATCATTTCTACGAATTCAGCATTCTTAGTAACGAAATCTGTTTCACAGTTAACTTCCATGATAACAGCTTTATTACCATCTGTAAAAATATTTGCAAGTCCTTCAGCAGCAATTCTATCAGCCTTTTTAGCAGCTTTAGCAATTCCTTTTTCTCTTAACCAATCTGTAGCAGCTTCCATATCGCCATTACATTCAGTTAAAGCTTTTTTGCAGTCCATCATACCTGCACCAGTTTTAGATCTTAATTCATTAACATCTTTAGCACTAATCATTTTTACTCTCCTCTTTATTTATTTTTATTTTTTTCAAACTTTGTTCATCAAAGTTATAACCTTCCATTCTAAAACATTCTTGTTTTAATTCAAACATCAAAGCTTTAAAAACCATTTGATAATCAGCATTCTTCTCAGTAGTTATACTGTCTATATTGCCATCTTTTAGTTTTTCAATTACTACGTTCTTTACTTCATTATCAACATACCATTTTATTTCCCAATTATTTAAAGAACTAAGTAATCCTTTAATAAAAAAACATAAATCTTCCATAAATGGAATATTATAATTGCTTGTAAAAATATCTTCTATTTGAATATCGCAATATTTATCCGCAATTTCTTTGATGACGTCCTCAACACATTTATAATACTTTACTTTATTTGTAAATGGATAAGCAGTAAGGAATCTAGCAGGGTCAACAATATTGAGTTCAGTAAATTCAAGTTGTTTATCCTCTAGCATCCCTTCTATCTCCATAAAACAAGGTTTATTTATTTCTATAGTATCCATAATTATTTTAATGCACTGATTAATTCATCTTTTTTCATAGTTGAATAACCTTTGATACCAGCTTCTTTAGCCATATTTCTAAGTTCAGTAACAGTTTTTCCTTCCAAAGAATCAGTTTCTTCCTTTTCTTCTACTTTTTCTTCTTTGATAGCTTTTTCAAACTTTTCTTTTGAATCTTTTTTATTACTTTCATCTTCAGTTACATAATCAACTATTTCAAGTCCTTTAGCTTCGCATATTGCATTAGTTAAAGCACCTAAAACAACTTTTACACTTCTAACTGCGTCATCGTTACCAGGAATAACATAATCAACATCATCTGGATCACAGTTAGTATCTACCAAACCAAATACTGGAATGTTTAATTTTCTAGCTTCTCTTATAGCATTGATTTCCTTTTTAGGATCAACAATAATTAAAGCGTTTGGAAGTTTGTCCATACCACGAATACCACATAAAACTTTATTTAGTTTATCATATTCTTTTTTAAGACCAATAACTTCTTTTTTAGGTAATGCATCAAACATACCATTGCTTTCCATATTTTCGATTTCTTCTAATCTTTTAATTCTTCTTCTAATAGTTCTGAAGTTAGTTAATGTTCCACCTAACCATCTTTCAGTTACGTAGAAAGATTCAGAACGAGTAGCTTCTTCAATAGATGCTTCAACAGCTTGTTTTTTAGTTCCAACAAACAAGAAACTTCCTCCATTTTCAGCTATTTCTTTAATTTTAGCATATGCTTTTTCCATACATGCTACAGTTTTTTCAAGATCGATTATATAAATATCATCTCTTGAAGTAAAGATGTATTCCTTCATTTTAGGATTCCATCTTTTAGTTTGATGTCCAAAGTGAACACCTGCTTCTAATAAATTATTCATAGAAACAACAGCCATAATTACACTCTCCTTTTCGTTATTACTTCCATGCATCTATGCATTACCAACTCTTGGCCACTAGATAATACAAACAATACATGTGCTTATTTGGTTTTTAAACCATAGTTAATATACCAAAAAAAGCAGTATATTTCAACTACTTTTACCAATTATATGCTTAAAAACCGAGTTATTTGAGTATTATATTACCATTTTCTATTACTTTTATTTTATTTCCATCATGAGTTACTCCAATAACTGATAAATCTCGAGAACCAATCATAAAATCAACATGAGTTTTAGATATATTAACTCCTCTTTCAAATTGTTCCTTATCATCTTTTACGACTCCTCTTAAACACTCGTTAAAACCTCTACCTAAAGCAATATGACAAGATGCATTTTCATCATATAGAGTTTCATTAAATATAATATTTGTCTTATTTATTGCCGAATCAAAAGACACCAAAGCACATTCCCCCAAATAAGAAGAGTATTCATCTGTTTCTAGAATTGTTTTTAAAGTATCAAGCCCAACACGTGCATCATAAGAAACAACCTTACCATCCTTAAACTCTAAATAAAAATCATCTATTAAAACATTATTGAATAAAAGCGGCTTAGTTGCCACAACTTTTCCTTCAGTTTTATTATATAAAGGGCTAGTAAAAACCTCTAAAGTTGGCATGTTACATATATCTCCATTTGGGCTTTTCCCACTACTCCACAAATGCCCTTCAGGCAAATATATTTTTAAATCTGTTCCAGCGTCATTTTTATATTCCAAATGTTCAAAATTATAATCATTTAATTTATCAGTAATTTTTTCTAATTTTTCAAGATATTCATTCCAATTTTTATAAGAATCATTGTTCTTATTAACCATACATATTTTAAGAATATAATCCCAAAGTTCTTCTTCATTCATATTTAAAGATTTAGCCCATTCTTCATTTGGTATACAAGAAATATTCCAACGCAACTTAGAAGAATTATAAAGATCTCTAAAATATTTTTGAGTTTCAAGAGTATGTTCAGTTGTAGCTTTGATTTTCATAGGATCAATATCATCCATAAGCTTAGGTATCATACTCCTAATAAACAAAAATCCTGCATCAAGTTTAGCATATTTATTATAAATAGATGCATCAAAATAAGGATGTTTATTAATATTTTCTTGATCTAATTTTTTAAGTAAATCATGCTTTTTATAGCTATCAACTTCATCAAAATAAATATCTTTTAATCCATATGCTTCCGCTTCTTCAATTATCAACTTCTTAAATTCTGTTGCAAAAGCTGGTATACTTACAAATAAATAATCACTCTTTTTTAAATTCAAACAATCTAATAATAGATGTGCATATTTTCTTTTTAAATCCATATTATCACCATTATTAGTATACATTATTATTTATAATTTATAAATCAAAACATGATCAACTTTTTCTAAAAAACGGAGAGCATCACTTTTAGGAACATCAGTATCCAAATAAAGGACTGCTCCACCTTTTAAAGCAGCATGTTGACTATATACATTATTAACAACTGTAGATATATATAACTCTTTATTATAACTATCATCCAAATTTTTTGCACACTCTTTTAATAAAACTAAAGCTTTAGATGCATATCCTTTATGTCTATATCCTAAATAAATTTCATAAGGCACATTACCACAATATCTAAAATTGTCCTTCCCTGTTTTACTTAAATCCATAGAAATATCTCCAACAATTGCATTTTTATTTTGATCAACAATATAATAGCCAAAAGATTCCTCACTACAATAAGCATTTTTTATTCTTACTAGAGCTATATCACCTCTTTCAATAATTTTAACAAAAGCATCATGAATATAAATTCTAGAAGATATAGAAAGATATGGTAATTCATTTAAAAATATATCACCAACAATAGTTCCATATTTTGAGATAAATTCAAGTATATTAGAATAATTAGCTTTTTTATCATCTTCTAAAGAGTAAGAATCAACCTTATTTCCTTTACAAGAAAAGACAAAATAGGCACATCTACTATTTATCATCAAATATGAAAGGTTCCCATTTTCACTTAAATACATTCTAGTTCTATTACTCAATATAACATGTAAAGCTGAAGCAACTCCTCGTTTATAAAAAAATATTGTCCAGGTTCTAAAGATAAGTCCAAAGAATCAAATATGTTTTTATCAATTATTCCTATCAATTTAGATTTTTCTACCTCATTATAAACAGATATTTTTGTGCAATCTTTACACTCCTCGATTTTAATATCCGAACTTTTACCTATTTTATTATTTGCCATTATCATACAAATTCCTCCATAAAAAATGAACAATATTAAATTGTCCATTATTATAATACATTTTAATTGTTATTTAAAGCCTTATTTATTGCATCATCCAATAACTTCTTATCAATAGGTTTAGAAACATACCCATCAAAACCAGCACTTATAAATTTGTCTTTAGCACCAACTACAGCATCAGCAGTTAAAGATATAACTGGAGTTTTAAATGATGGATCTTCATGCAAATGCTTAAATGTTTCAATTCCATCCATATTTGGCATCATATAGTCCATAAATATAATATCATACTTAGTAGTTTTTACCTTATCAAGGCATTCAACTCCTGAATAAACTGAATCAATTTCAAAATGATACGGACTCATTATTTTAGTTGCAACTTTAACATTAAGTTTGTTATCATCTACAATCAAAACTTTCTTTCCTGTATAATCATGATAATTTACATTCTCTTCAACGGATTTTTCAATTATTGTAGGCTTTTCTTCTATTGTTTTAACACTCTCCTCAACAGGAGCGTTTTTTAGCACAAATTTATTTAAAATTCTATTAAGTTCTTTCTTTTCAATTGGTTTAGCTAAATAATCATCAAATCCTAAAAGCATATATTGTTCTCTCATACCTTGAATCGCATTTGCCGTCAATGCAATAACCGGAATATTAAACTTAGGATCAGTTTTTAATCTAGTTAAAGTTTCAGAACCACGCATCTTAGGCATCATATCATCAAGTAGAATGATATCATACTTATTACCACTCGTAATTTTATCAATACATCCAAATCCACTTTCACACGTTTCAACAATACATTTATATGGTTGAAGAAGTTTAACTGCAACTTTTAAATTAAGTTTATTATCGTCAACTACAAGAATTTTTCTTCCAGTTAAATCAATTACATCTTCACTTACATCCTCTTGAGTTTCAAGTGTATGATTACTTATTCTTTGATCAAGTGCAACAGTAAATTCTGAACCTTCTCCATATACTGAATTAACAACAATTTTACCATGCATCATTTCAACTAATTGTTTAGTAATAGCAAGCCCAAGTCCAGTACCTTCGATAGTTGTATTTTTGTCTTCATCAAGTCTTTGAAACTTAGTGAATAGTTTATCAATATTTTCTTTTTTAATACCTCTACCGGAATCTTTAACACTCATAATAAGTCTACAGACATTATTGTTTACAATAACACATTTAACATCAAATTTTACATATCCTTCATCAGTATATTTAACTGCATTAGTCAAGAAATTAATCAAAATCTTTTTTATATTGAAATGATCTCCATATAATACATGAGGAATATCTTCAGCAATATTTACCTCAAAATTAAGAGGTTTGTCTCCTAAACGAGCTTTTATAAGTTTAACAACTTCATCAAGTATTTTATATATATCATAATCACTTTGAACAAGCTCAAGCTTACCTGATTCAATCTTAGATATGTCAAGTATACCATTAACTATTTCAAGTAAAGATTCTGAAGCAGTTACTATATCAGCTGCATTCTCTTTAGCTTCTTCTAAGCTATCAGCATTTTTTATACATTCAGAAAAACCAACAATTGCATTTAATGGAGTACGAATTTCGTGAGACATACTGCTTAAGAAATCAGATTTAGCACGATTAGCTTTATCAGCAGCATCTTTTGCAGCAGTCACTTGATTTAGCATCTTTATATCAGGGTTTTCAATTGTAAAATACATTAAAGAAGTTACAATTGATTGGCATGATATTAATAGCATTACATCTGGATAACATTTTTGAATATATAAAGCAATCCCCCCCAAAATCATAAAAGCAAAAAAGGGATAATAAGCTTTATTTTTCAAATTAGTTTTATTGCATATCATAAAAATAATCATCAATAAAATACAAATAAAAGATGCAAAATACACTACATTTACTGCCATACCATAAGAATAAGCCGCTTCAGAGGTAAACTTAACTTCAAAAGGTAAAAGAATAGTTACCACACACATCAAAAGATAAATAGTAGTAAACAATTCAGTATATTTTTTCTTTTTTGCATCACTAATTTTCTTATTTTTAAAAGAAATAACAAAAAAATATATCATTATAAAATAAGTCCAAGAAAAATAATATATTAAATAGATTTTTGAAACTATAACACTTATATCATTACCAACACCAAGAGTTTTAAAACACACAAAACCAGTTATATCTAAAATAAGCCCAATCATATTTGTAATTAGAAGCAAAGAATAAATTTTATTCTCTAAAGAATTTATTCTCTTTTTAGAAAAATATATAACTGAAAACATTGTTATAAAAACTAAACATATTATGGAAAAACAACATCCATATATCATATTATCAACTCCATTATATTAATAATTATACAATAAATAAATTCAAAAAAAAATGCATTTTCTGCATTTTTCTATTTTAAAACTTTTTTTTGAACATTTTCTTGAAAATAATCTACTGGATACTTATCAAGCAATTGTTTTTCATCAACCTTACCACCAACATTTCTTGGTAATTTATCAACAAACACTAATTGATAAGGAACAGACGTTTCTTCAAGGTTAAAATTGCAATAATCTAAGATTGTTTTTTCAGCAAGAGACGTATCTATATCATCTTTTAATTCAATAAAAGCCACAGGGACTTTTTGCTCTATTGGATGAGGGATCCCCATAACATAACAAGCATTAACAATATCTTTAAGTTCAGAAATTGTATATGATATTTTAGTTGGATGAACATTAAATCCTCTTCTTGCAAAAAGATTTTTAGCTCGATCAAGTATAAAAAATTGTCCATCTTCATCAACATAGCCTATATCCTTTGTATGCAACCATACTTTACCATCGGAATGAGTCAATAATACTTTATCAGTTTCTTCTTGATTGTTTAAATATTCTTTCATAACTGTTGGTCCAGAAATACATATTTCTCCTAGTTGATTATACGTTAGCTCTTTATCAGTACCAAGTTCAAATACTCCCATATTTTCAAGAGCAAGTGGAATACCTACTCCACCAAATTTATATGCACCATGTTTTGCATATGTTGCTGCTCCACCATTTTCAGTACATCCAAGGCCTTGTCTTACAAAAACTTTAGCCTCATCAACAATAAGTGAATCTGTTACACCATTTATGTTTTTTTCAATATTTTTATCAAAAGAGGCTCCACCAGACACAAAGTTTTTGCCTCTATTAACTGGAATACCTTTAGACATATATTTGTGATATAAAGTTTCATAATGAATTGGTCCACCAGTAAAATGAGATATATGTTGTTTATCTAAAAACTTCTTAATATCTGTTTCCAAAGTTGGAACCAAAACAGCTTCTAATCCACAAACACCTGAATAGTGAGTTACTGATATACCATATCCAATTGATTGAGGTAACAAATCAAGTAATTTATCACCAACATCAAAAAACATATCGCCATATTTATGTTGGTATGCCATAGTATTTAGATTGTTATGCGTTAAGCAGACTCCTTTTGGACTACCAGTTGTTCCTGAAGTATTAATAATAACCGCAACATCATTTGTATTTTCAACATCTAAATTTAAAGAACAATTCTCAACATACTTTCTATAAGCATCAAATTCTTTAAAAGGAATATATTTTTTAGATTTGCTTATTTCACTTTTAGATTTATTTTTTATTTTTGAAAGAAAAGACATAACTGAAGATAAAGAATAAGTTCCGTCAGTTCCAATTATATTTTTTAAATTGGAATTTGCTTCTAAAACACTTTTATATTTCTCATAAAAACCATCAAATAATACAATAGTTCTAACTTCATTTTCACTTATTATTCTATCAAGTTCAGCAGGAGAAATCATTGGTAACAACGGATAAACTCTACAATTACATGAAACAGCACTGTAAACTAATTCACGTGATTCAGGTATATTTGGTAACATTGTTAATATAACTTCACCCTTTTTGAGATTCATATGTCTCAATGACGCATAATAATTCTCGATATCCTTAATATATTGTCTATAAGTCTTTTTTGTATTAAAATAACTTAATGCTATATTATCAAGATATTCTTGACAAGAATCATATAAAAGTTTAGTCATAGATACTTGTGGAACATTTAATTTTTCAATATTTTCCGGATAATACTTTAACCAAGGTTTATCAACGCTTGATAAACCAGTTTTATTTTTCTTATTTATTTCCATACATAACCCCTCTTTGTTTAACTTGCTTGATATTCTAGCACATTTCAGTATTACTGTCAAATAAGTTAGCCTTTATCCAAACAAAAAAGACTTAATTAAGTAAGCCTTTTATAGTATTTATAATTACTTTTTTCATAACATTATAATCAATTGAATCATGCTTATGGTAAACTACCTCATGACAATAATTATCTACTATTCCAATAATAACATGAACTTTCTCTCTAATATTTTCAGAAGAAAATCCACTTTCAACTAATATATTTGAAATTTTATCAGTAAGTTCTATTTCACTTTTATTAAATATTGCTGAAATCTCTGTATCAAGATAACTCATCGCCATTAATTCTTAATGAGCTTCTTTTTTCATAGTATGTGTTTTAATAAAATTATCAATCATTTTAGAGATAACTTCATCAATATTATTTTTATCAATTGATTTTTGATCAATAACATCTAACATCGGAAAAAGTATCGCATTTGCATAATCTTTTGTTCCTTCAATAAATATATCTCTTTTATCTGAAAAGTATTGATATATTATACCTGTCGAAACATCAGCGTATTTAGCAATATTAACTGTATTAACATTATGATAGCCTTTTTCACACATTAATTCAAAACCAAGTTTTATAATTCTTTGTTTTTTTTCAATTGATGATTTTTTTATAGGTTCACGAACACTACCCATAATATCACATCCTCATATCAATTATACCATTATTCGTTTCCTTTTAAACTAGAAACCATATCTATGTTCTTTATTTTTTTAGATACATGAGTAGAAACAAAAAAGAAGTCTATAAATCAACGACTTCTATTTTATCTTTAATATCGATTCTTTTTTTCTTCTTATTAGATCTATTATTTGTAACGATTATAACTATTAGAAGAATAAATACAACTATACCAATTATTCCTCCAATTATATAGTTTTTGTTTTCTTTTATATCAAACCTCTTTTTAATATTTATCACATATTTGCTTTCGTTTTCTCCGTTTTCACTTTTAACTGAGATGATTATCTTGCTCTTATTTTTCAAATTAGAGTTTCCAGATATTGTTACTGAAGATGTATCAACGTTAGGCACAACATTTATATTTAAATTGTTTACAATATCATCGATTAAAAGCTCATAACTATGGATATTTTCATCAAAATTAAATGAAATACCGGTTATTTCAATGTTTTTAACGCTTGAATCTCTCTCACGCACATAAGGTTTTTCACCCTCATTTAATCTTTTAATGTTCAAAGTATAGGCGTTTTTATCTCCATCCTTATTGGTAACTATAATGTTTATTTTATTATCTCCTACATCAAGATTCTTTTTATCTATTTCAAATGTAGAAGTAGAATCAACCAAAGTTATGATTGGATTAATACTATCGATAGAATTATCCACTTCTAAAGAATATTCACTTATAAACCTTGAAAACGTAAACTTTATATTATCAAAAGTAATATTTTCTATTTGAAGATTGGTTTTACTAGTATCCCTAGGAAGTTCTCCCTTTGAAGATGTATCAGTAGGCACAATTGTAACGGAGTTGCTCCTTAAAACTTCAGTAACACCTGAATAGGAAAAATTATTTATCGAAATGCTTCCTTTAACAGACGAATCAACATTGCTCGTAACCTTACATTTAAAAGATAAAATATTCTTACTACCTATTCCCTTAACATTGAATTCATAGTCTGAAAAATCTTTATTTGGAGTAATTCCATCACCATAGGTAATATTTGAGCAATCCAAGTATTTAGGAACATTTAACTTACCCTTTATTTCCTCAAATGTGTTACTCGTTCCCATACTGATTCGACAATTAAAAGTATCATCCAATTTATATACTCCATCATCACATATAAGTTCACTTGCAAACACGAATGACGGCAAAATAAAAAGCAATAGAAATATTTTTTTCACTTTCGTTCCCTCCATATTCTATTACTATTTTATCACAAAATTTATATAATTATATAATTTTATTACTTAAACCATTTGTTTGCTCAAATTTTACTCATTGTTTTCCTTATCAGTTAGCAATAATTTTTTAGATGACTTTTTGCTGTTTTCTATTGCCTTGGCTCTCCATTCATTTGTTATATCACCATAAACTTCAATATCATTAATAGCTTCTGTTAATGCAACAAAACTATTATAAACTGCTGATTGACTTTCACCAATTTTAACAACATAATCATTATCTATTCCTAGTTCTTCTGCAATTTTTTCACATTCAAGCATTCTACCAAAGAATAGAAATATCCAATCATCTTTCTTACAATCTCTAATTAATCTTCTAGCATCTTGTATATTATATTTTTTACTTGAATTATCTTTTCCATCTGTCATTATTGCAACAATACCCCTATTTTTTGTTTCACTTCTTATTTGTTTTATAGTTTTGCATAAAGTGTCATAAAAACAGGTATTTCCATCGGCAAAATATTTTAATTTTTCAACGTGATTAATGTTTTTTCTATAGTTTACTAATCGACATTCGTCAGCAAATAATGCTGTTGTTACATTAGTTACACCAACAGAATTCTTCCTAGCTTTAATTAAATCATCATATCCCTTTTTAGTAGTTTCAACATAATCATCGCAAGAAGTACTTGCATCTATAATAAATATAAGTTCTATTTCTTTTTTCCTAAGTTGTTCAGAAACATCTTTTATAATAATAGATGATCTTTTATGTACTTCATCTAAAGCATTTACATTCTTTCTAAAATCTAGATTGTTAAGAGCGGAAAGTGCACTTTCTTTTTTTAATTCAATATTCCCTTTTGATTCTCTCACTTTTAATGCTGCTTCTAAATTATTTAAATATTTTTTGTTTTCCATTTTAATTCCTCTATTTCACGTTTTTCAAATTCTCTTTTATTTTATTAGAATTTATTAAACATCCTTCATTTTTTTCTATGTATTTCTCATACTCCGTATATAATTCATATAACTCAGAATAATCATTATAAGCTTTCTTCTTTTCTTCATTTGCATCTAAATATATCATTGAAAGTTTTTTATCAATCAATACTAGTAAAACAGACATTAAGATAAACAAAGAATTACTTATTATCCTTGGTATTTCAACAGAATTTAAAACAAATCCCTTATATAAATTTATAGCACTAGCGATGACTGAATATACTATTGAAAATTCAGAACCTAATTTAAACCCCATATGTTGGCAATATGCTTTTCTTGTTTCTTCTGTAAAATAGTCAAGTTGTTCCATTATATCCATAATAGATATTGATGCACATTCGTATTTTTGTAGTAATTCTAGAAGTTCCTTTAGCTTTTCAAAACTTTTTAAATAAATATTAAGATTGTATGATATATTATTTACTCTATTTTCTATAATATCAGTTATTCTACTATCTGCTAATATTTTTACAAAGACTATCTTTTCAATCAATTCTTCTACATTTTTAGAATCCAAAGATGCATTAGTAACCCCATTTATTATTTTATCAAAATCTTCTTGAATCATAATATAATCAAGACCTTCTAAATATTGAAGTCCTTCGTTATGTCTAGCAAGTAATCCTCTTATATCATTAAGTTCTTTTTCAGCAACAGAATAATCAGATTCAAAACTATATTTGTCGTGTGGAATCAATTCACGAATTAAATTAATGGAATGTTCAATTAATATTTTAACCTTTTTGTTCTTTGGATGTTTATTTATAATATCTATAATTCTAATTAATTTGCCTTCTAACTCTTGATATTGCTTTTTTAATTCTTCAGATTCTAGTTGTAACTTTATAATTTTAGACATTTGTTTCGCTTCAGAATAAGTTTTTTTTAAAAAAGTTTCTATTTCAAGTAGTTTTGATTTTAATATATTTTGTTTTTTTAAAACCGATTCGATCGAATATTTACTTGCAAGATCATATATCTTGTTAAATTCACCAATTATAATTTCATATGTATTATGATAAAAGCCCATTTCTGAACAATATTGATTTTTACTAATACCTTTTGTACCAATTTCAGAGATTATCTTTTTTATTCCTGTCAAAGTATCATCGATTTCATTATATATATAATTATATTTCTCTTCTATAAAATTCCTATTTATTCTCTCTTTTATTAAAATGACTTCTTCATAATATGATTGAGATAAACTATTAAATCTTTCTGACAAATGTTCAACAGCTTTATCAACAAATTCTTTTTCCGAAACTAGATTATATCTTTTTATAATACCTTCATAAGATGACATTAATGAAATAAAATTTCCTACCTTATCAGATATATTAGAATATAGCGACTCATATGTAGACTCATCAATATTTAATAGAGTATCTAAAGATGCCAATTCATCAATAGCGTCTATTAAGAGTTTTACTTTTTCTAGTTCCTCTTTTATTATTGTTGAAGCCGCAAGCTTATCCGAATAAAATTTTTCTTTCTCATTATAGTCATCATAGACGCTTTCATAACTTGGTTCTTCTTCATAAGTATCATAATCACTAGCATTTTGTTTTTTTATGTAAGCTTCATTATATTTTTCTCTTCTTTTCTCATCCGATAAAATACTATACGCTTCATTTAACAATGCAGTTAATTCTTCACTTCCATTTTCATTATCTGGATGAATTTCTTTTAGTATTTCGTGATATCTTCTCTTAATTTCTTCTACTGGAGCATCAATTGGTACCTCAAAAATTTGATAATAGTCAATCCAGTTCTTTTCCCAATTTTCCATAACTCACCTCATAGTTGCTTTGTATTATATAGCAAATATTATATAAACACAAGTTTTTCCACTTAAGAAAAAGATATTAAAAAAGCAATGCTAGAAAAGAAAAAGAAATATTAATTTTTTTCTATTTTTTCATTAATATTTAATAATTTATAAAATAAATATAATCTCAAAAAAAAAGATATTTATAACTATCATTTATAAATATCAATTTCAACAAATAAATTGCCAATTACACAATAAAATATTCTTGTAGATATTATGCACTTTAGATCGATTTAACAAAATTTAGTTATTGTCTTTTGGGCTGATTCCATATTTGTTATTTTCTAGACCAATACCAAAATGACCTGCAATTTTATTTATCTTTGGATATAGAGTCAAAACCTTCATCTCTTCATCGTAAGTTCTATCTTGCTCTTCATCAAGTTTTTTTGTTGTCCTACGTTCATTAAATATCAAATGCACAGAAATAGCCGTAAAAACTAAATGAAAAATAAATGAAGCAATTGATGGCTTTTCACCTTTAGCTAAATAATCATATATATTCTTAGAAAACGAACCTAAATTATAAAATAAACATCCCCATCCAGCAACAGTAGAAAGCAATAAACGATCATACATATCTGTCTTATTATTACATGCCATAGCAAAGTTTGCAACTGCAGTTAAATACTCTTCAAAAGCTTCTTTTCCATATTTTTGAGCAAGGTCTAAATATTGATTGTCCTCGAGATATTCATTTAAATACATATTTATCTCTTGATATAATTTTTGGCTATCAGCATAAATGTTATCAAAAGATTGCCAGTCAATTGCATTAAGATAATCGTCTCTTATCTCATCCAAGCTTTTAGTGGCTGATTCCCTATCAAGTAAAGGCTTATCAAATACATCACATAGATTTTTAAATTCTTCACCGCTCATAGAAACTTGAACGTTTTTGTGATATGAAATGGTTGAAATAGCCTCATCTAGCATCTTTCCTATGTTATCAATTTTTTCAGAATAACTATCCTTATAATCCTCAAGAAGTTCAAAATCGCTTATAAGGCTATTAAAACTATCATTTAACTTTTTAAGCACTGATAAAGAATTAGCAAATGTATCCCTATCCATGTCAATTGGTCCTTTTTGATAAAGATTTCTTCTAGTATCCTTTATTCTATCAATTTCATCGTCAAACCTTAAAACCAAGTTTTCATATTGCTCTTTTAATTCCATAAATGACATATGTTGGAAATACTTTTTATAAGAAACACGTGAAACATTACCAATGAAATCAAGTTTTTCTTTTACTGCATCCTTTTTTGATAAAACATCATCAATATTATAGATCATCGCTTCTTTGATTACTGAAAGATATTCTTTATTTTCTTTCTTATACTTTTCCGCAATTCCTCTTTGATAAACTTTGAATGTCTCTTTATTTGCAAACTTGTACATATCAGTACATTTTTTATACAAATCATCGATTGATTCTTGAACTTCTTTAAATTTTATCGTAACTTCTCTTTGAAGAGCATATTTTGATTTCACTATTTTTGCTTCGTTCACACTTTTAGGTAAATCTTCACATTTTTTATTCAAAGATTCAAGTTGTTTTCTTAAATTTTCCTTTTGAACATCACTAAGTGTAACAATATCAAATATAGTTGTAAACTTTTTCAAAGTCTTAAAAATATCATTTAAACAATCTCTATATGCCTCAGGATCTTCGATATCCATCAATTCAGATATCAATCTATCTATTTTTTTCTCACCGATATCAGCATATTCATTTATACTAGCATCTTTTTTAAAATAGTCCATTGGAAATTCTCCCACACTATTTAGGATATTATTATTTTCTAAACAAAAATCATCTGATAACATATTTTTAGAATATAACTCATTTAAAACATTGTTTAAAGAAACAAAACTATTATGAATACCAGCCTTTGTTGGTTTTATGTGAAAATGATAAGCATTCCACTCCCCTAATTCAGGAAAACTTCTCAAGAAAAGCTCATTATTTCCATTTTTTTCAAGATCCAAATTATATGTGATAAACATCCAACCCTTTTTCTTAAGCTGATCAATTATTTCTTTTAGGTTATCTCCAATCGAATAGTCCTTAACTCCTGAGGTAAAAATAACAACTACTCCAGGATTGTTTGTATCTTCATTTAGTTGTCTTAAATTAGACTTAAGCACATTTCTAAGATGAGGATATCCATATTCTCCAAAGAGATATCTTATATCTTTATCCAATAGATTAATATTTTGTCGATAAGCAGCTTTATAGTTACTATCAGCATATGTTATCGTTGTAACCTCTGTTAAAAATTCACATGAGCTTCTTTCTAAGAGAAATTCAAAATACCCATAAGCGATGTTTTCCTTAATTTCATCACTCATGTATTGACCAGCATCTATAAAAAACACTAGTTCTCTGCCTTGATTATTAATTATATGTTTCATTTTTTTACCTCTTTCTTAATAATTTTATTATTTCAAAGAATAAAATAAAGTCCTATCCTTTAAATCATCTATTGAAATATATCCATGAATATAATCCTTTTCAAAATCAATTGCCTTTTTTATGTCAGTCAAGTTTATAAAACAACCTTGTTCAACGTTCCTTATAGCAGACATATAATTCGTTGCTGATTTATAACTATCATAGTCAAGTTCAGGATATGAACGGATTGCAATGACATGAGTTGCTAGCAATGAAAGAAAGATAAGTATATCTCCTATTACAAAATTTTTATTTTGAAGAGTCAAAGAAAGAAAAGCTGCAACAACAAAGAGCTTCATAGAGTAGAATGTCAAATCAGCAGTTACTGAGCTCAAAGCATCAAGCTTATTAGCTTTCTTTTCACCATATAAATATCTATTAATTTGCATACGTAACTCATCTAAATCAACACCACTAGCTAAGTAATCATGGTATAGAAGAATTTCACCATATGATTTTTCAAGAGATTTTAGATAAAGAAGTATGTTATATACAAATTCTTTTAACTTTTTAGTGTTTTCCTCATCTTTAAAATCTACCTCAAGATTTTTAAACAAACCATAATTTTCTCGAGCAAAGTCTAAAGCTAAAGTTATAATATACTTATATAAAAACTCCGTTTTAGAATTCTTATAGTATTTTTCAATTATACATATAGCTTTATCAAGTTTATATATCAATTCATCATATTCATTCTTTATTTGTCTAAGTTCTTTATTGCTTAAACCTTTGTTTTGTTTTTCCACTACAATCTCTCCAATCTTCTCATTATAAGCTTAAAAAGTTTTATCTTTTATTATTAGGAAGCTTTAGTTCTTTTATTTTTATATTTAAAATTGATTTACCTGATTGAATTGAAGCAGCCTTACTTGCATCTTTAAACCAAGTATTTATCGCCTCACGATAGAATAAATCATGCATATTTTCGTCCGTACTTTTAAGTATGTTATAAATAGCAGGAGTTGTTGAAATTGCAGTAATAACGGCTATTAAAGAATTTGGCAATTTAAAATCACCAAGATCATTTATTATGCTTAAAATAGTATATGTAACAGCCGATTGTGCAAGTAAGAAAAGTAAAAGACAAACATATGATAAATGAGTTTCACCAAAGAACTTTTTATAGTGTCTTGCCATATCTAGTTCTGTTGGATCACTATAATTAGAATATTTTATCATATCAGTTAATATTTTGCCGATTCTTTCCTTACTAAAATCAGTGCTAGAAACTATAGTTGCTAAACTTTCAAGCGAATAATCGCCGCTTATCTCAGCATCATCACATCTATTAGAATACAAATAATTATCACATATATTTACAATACTCATTCCCTTTTTATGTAATGAGTTGATACGTTTTATAAAATCATCCAATTTATAGGCTATATCCTTATCTAAAGGAGATGAATATATTTCATCTATAAAAACATTAAATTCTTCTCTCACTTTGTCAAATTCATCTCTAAAAGCTAAATAATCAGTCTTAAAGCCTTTGTTTTGTATGTTTTCACGTACATAGAGGATATTTAAAGGTTGTAATGATAATGCTAATTTACTGTTTTCATAGAAAGATTTTAAAACCTCTTCCCATTCTTCTTCTGTAAATATTGATGAAATGCATTCTGATGAACATAAATAACTTTGAGAAGAATTTGCACATTCAATTATTTTTTTCTTTTCTTCTTCAAATTCTTTAGAACCTATTTTCCCAAACATTCCAAGCAAAAGAAGAATATTCATTCGTTCCTTTATAAATTCAGGCCACGAAATAATACTCTCATACACTTTTTCTTTGTTATCTTTTAAAAATTGCATTTCTAGGTTGTCAAAATTCTCATTTGCATTTAATCCCATATCGCAAAGATATTCAAAGAAACCATTTACATTCGTGTCTCCTTTATCTATTGTTTCCATAAATCCCCATCTTTTCAATCAAGTAAGTATATTTTACCATATTGAGAAATTATAATCAAATTTGAGCAAATTACTTACTTTTATGATAATGAATGATCTAAATCAGATATTTCTTTTGAAAGTTCTTTTTTAAATTTTCTTACTTTTTTCTGAGCATTTATAGAGTCTAGTACAGGTTGTGATACTTTATCAGCAAAAATAAGCGCAATAATACATTGTGGAGAAAAAAACATCGCTTCAATAAGAAAACGTAATTCCATCGAGAAATCTTTTATATGAGGTTCTATATGGGAAAATATGATACAAGCAATAGCAATGAGAGCAAAAAAAATTGTAGCGTTGACCATCAATAATTTGGCATATTTTATTTTCAAATAATAACAATCATCATCAGAAAGTACACCAACCTGTGTAATATATTCCAACTTAGAAAAAACGTTATCAAAATCAATGTTTTCATCAAGAAAATCTAAGAATTCAATTGAATAGTATTCCTCATTTTCATACACATCTTGATTTTTATAACCTTTATTTACACCAGTTACAGATATATTTTTTATCCTTTCAATTGAATTTCGTAAATTGCTTGTTTTACTTCTTGTCTTGCACAATATTTCATAGTAACGATCCTTATCATAAACCGGAAAAATAGATTTAAAAGGAGAATCAAGAGGTTCATCAAGTAAAATTTGTAATTTTTCAAATTCTTTTCCTACTAAATGTGCATATTGATAATATTCGTTAACCATATTCATAAATTGTTCTTTAAAACCACTTTTTAAAAATTCATTAGTCACATAAGTGTAGCTATATCTTTCTGCATCTGAAAGAACGTCTTTAATCTCACCAATATAAGAATAATAATCGCACATATCCTCATAAGAAACATCACCATATAATTTGCGTATTAGTAATTCATAATTCTCTAAAAATTCATTTGGCATTTTAGCACTACTAACTATAGAGGATAATCTTTTTTCAAATTCATCCTCGTTAACTAAACTAAAAGCCGTTTCAAGAATGAGTCTGTCAAGATCATCTCTAAGAACTTTTTCAATATCCAAAATTTTTTCTTTGGATTTACCTCCTGCTGTTATTGAATAACGGCTTAAAAGGGAATCTAAATCTTCTTTTGCCATAATATCTCTCCATTCGTGTAAAGTAATTATATTATATAGCAAAATTAAAAGCAAGATTATCTCTTGCTTAATTCATCAGTTAAAATTTCTTTTACTTTAACGGGGTTTGCTTGACCACGAGTTTTTTTCATAACTTGTCCAACAAAGTAATCAAACATGTTTGTTTTACCATTTTTATACTCTTCTATTTGACTCGCATTTTCATCTAAAACTTCGATTACAACGGAAGTTAAAGCTCCATCATCGCTTATTTGTTCCATTCCTTCATCCTTCATAATTTTTTCAGGTTCTTCATTTCTTTCAAGTGTTAAGAAAAACAATTCTTTTGCTTGTTTAGATGATATTTTACCATCACTTATAGCTTTTAAGATTACACTTAAACGTTTAGGATTTAAGAAAAGTTCTTTAATGGAAATGTCGTGTTTATAAACATAACCAAGTATATTACCTGTAATCCAGTTTGCTGAAATCTTAGGATCAACTCCAAGTGATAAACATTCTTCAAAATATGAAGCGATATCAATATCCTTTATTAAAATACCAGCATCATAATCTGATAATCCATATTTTTCAATATATTTTGCTTTTCTTTCATAAGGAAGCTCTGGAATACTCTTTCTTATTTCTTCTAACCATTCCTCAGATATTTTAAATTTAGGAATATTTGGTTCAACAAAATACTTATAATCAATAGCATCGACTTTACTACGCATATGTTTAGTCGTACCTGATTCTTCATCATATCTTCTTGTTTCTTGTTCAACTTCATCATAACGTCCAGCATCTTTAAGTTCACTTTGTCTTTCAATTTCATAAACAATGGCATCGTGAACTCCACCAAATGAGTTAACATTCTTAACTTCTACTTTAGTTCCTAAAGTTTCCTCATCATCACTTATAGATACGTTAACATCACATCTTATTTGACCTTTTTTTGAATCAGCTTCGCTTATTCCGCAGTATTGATATATTGCACGAACATATTCAAGGAAATATACAGCATCATCAGCTGAATGTAAGCAAGGTTCTGTTACAAGTTCAAGAAGTGGAACACCAGCACGGTTATAATCAATTGTTGAAGTATCATACAAGTGATTCATGCTTGCAGCATCTTCCTCTAAGTGAATATTATCAATTCCTACTCTAAAACTTGTACCATCTGGTCTAATGATATCAATATAACCATTCATACCAGCACAATCCTCTGGTGGATTTTGAGTTATTTGAAAGTTTTTAGGCATATCTGGATAATAATAGTTCTTTCTTTCGAAATACATATATTCTGGTTGACGACAATTTAATATTTCGCTCATCATCAAAGACATTTTTACAGCTTCTTTATTTAAAACTGGTAAAGTTCCAGGAAAACCCATATCAATTGGTCTTATATTTGTATTTGGCATTTCTGAATATCCATTTTTAGCACTTGAAAATACTTTTGATTTAGTTTCTGATATTTCGCAGTGCATTTCAAGACCAATGGTTACATAATATTTACTCATTATTTAACCTCCTTTGAAATCATGTTTTTATATTCCATTGCACTTTCTAAGGCGTAAGCAATATTTAAAACATTTTGATCATCATAACAATTTCCTGTGATATTTATACCAACTGGAAGTCCATCAATTAAACCATCTGGAATAGTTATTGATGGGAATCCTCCAAAATTTCCAATTTGTAAATGTTCTTCAAGTACATCAAGTTCACTTTCATCTAAAACATCTTTATCACTTTCAAATTTTTTAGCAACACCAGTTCCAACTGGCATAATGAATGCATCATAACTCTTAAACAAATCTTTAAATTTATCTACTATTAATCTTCTAACTCTTTGAGCATTTTTGAAATATCTATCTTGGTTTTCGGATTGTAAAACATAAGATCCAATTATAAATCTTCTTTTTATCAATGGAGAAAATCCTTTAGTTCTATGATCCTTCATTTGTTCTTGATAAGTATTTCCTTCTCCTCTAGGTCCAAAAATGAAACCAGTTAAGTTAGACATATTACTTGTTGCTTCTGCGCAGGATAAAACTACATATGTAGAAGATATTGCATTAAGCAAAGTTCTATCAATTTTTACACCTTCTACTATAGCTCCTAAGCCTCTTAATTTATCAAGAGTTTCATGGAAAATTTCCAAATGACGAGTTAATTCAGGAGTTTTATGAGTGTAAGTATTAATATCACATATATCTTCAAGATAGAAAAGTTTTTTACCCTTAATATCTTTACTTAAATTATCATATAGATGAATATCACTTGAATCCCAAGTAGTCATATCATACTTGTCAATTCCTTTCATTCCATCTACTACTATTGCAGCATCTTCAACGCTTCTAGTTAAAGCTCCACATGTATCTAAAGATGATGCAAACGCAAATAAACCATATCTTGAAATCATACCATACGTTGGTTTATATCCAACAATACCACAATAAGCAGCTGGTTTACGAATAGAATCTCCTGTATCTGATCCAGTTGCATAAGGAATAAGTCCAGCAGCAACTATAGCAGCAGAGCCTGAAGAAGAACCAGCACACATACGGGTTTTATCCCATGGATTTAAAATGTTTCCTGTATGTGCTGTTGTTCCAGTTCCACCCATACCAAATTCATCCATTGCTGTTTTATTTACTAAAACTGCTCCTTTACTCTCTAAGTTTTTTATAGCAGTTGCTGTAAAAAATGGAACATAATCTTTTAAAGTATTACTTGAACCAGTTGATAAAACCCCAGCAGTTGAATAATTATCTTTACAAGCAAAAGGTATTCCTGATAAAAGTTCTTTAGTAACTTCTTTAGAAGAAGCATTATCTACAACAGTAACTACTGCATTATATTCATCTTTTGCAGTATAAGAATCTTTAACAGCTTCTTTGACAAGTTCTTCACTTGTAACTTTACCATTTTCTAACTCTTCATGTAATGTTTTGATATCTTTATCCATTATCCCACCACCTTTGGTACGCTTACTTCATCACCATCTGTATCATCACAGTTAGCAAGTAAGTCTTTTATATCAATTGATTCTTCAACTTCATCATCTCTTAGCTCATATTCAAAATCATCTAAAGCATGAGTCATTGGAAGAACATCTTTTATATTAGGTATTTCATTTATTTTATTGATATTAGCATCAATTACCGCAAATTCCTTAAATACCATATCTTTTTCTTCTTCATTTAAACCGATCATTAAAAGATCAGCTAGTTTTTCTACTTTTTCAGGTGTAAAACCACTACTCATTTTTATCCTCCTCAACTACTTTTATTCCAAGTTCTTTAAGTTGTATAGGCATAAGTGTTGCAGGAGATCCCATCATAAGATCTGCTCCACTTGCACTTGTTGGGAATGCTTGAACTTCTCTTAAATTTGGTTCATCTTGAATTAACATTATTAATCTATCGATACCAGGAGCCATACCACCATGTGGAGGGCAACCATATTTAAATGCTGTAAATATTGATTTAAATCTATTTTCTACTTCGTCACGGCTATATCCAACAATTTCAAAACCTTTAGCTAAACTATTTAAATCATGATTTCTTATTGCACCGGAAGCCATCTCATTGCCATTACAAACAAAGTCAAATTGATATGCAAGTATTTCACTTGGATCTTTTTCTTCATAATCTTTAATTCCTCCATGAGGTAAACTAAAAGGATTATGACAGAATTCCCATTTATTAGTTTGTTCATCCCATTCAAACATTGGGAAATCATTGATAATACATAACTCTAACTTATTATTATCTATTAACTCCATTTTTCTTCCTAATTCATTTCTTATAAGACCAGCAAATTTTTGAGCATGAAGTTTGTTTCTATTAGCTATAAAGAACATTACTGAATTTTCTTTCATATCAAATTCTTGGATTAAGTTCTTTCTTTCTTCATCACTTAAGAATTTATCAATTGGTCCTTTTAATGAACCATCACTCATAAGAGTTATATAACCTATACCAGGCATTCCAATACTTGATGCATAATCAACGATTTCATTAAACCAAGAGTTTGAATTCTCACCTATTCCATCACATACTATTACTTTAATAGTTGATTTTTTAAATGGACCAAAAGTTGTATCTTTTAAAACAACGCTCGCATCTTTAATAATTAATGGATTTCTTAAATCTGGTTTATCTGATCCATACATTTCCATTGCATCTCTGTATGCAATACGTCTAAAAGGAGGTTTAGAAACTTCCTTATTTGAAAATTTTGTAAATGTATCATAGAAAATGCTTTCACCAACAGCTAATACTTCATCTTCTTCTACAAAAGACATTTCCATATCCAATTGATAAAACTCTAAAGTTCTATCAGCTCTAGCATCTTCATCTCTAAAACATGGTGCAATTTGGAAATATTTACCCATTCCACCAACCATAAGCAACTCTTTATAGATTTGAGGAGCTTGTGGAAGTGCATAAAATTTTCCTTTAAATAAACGAGATGGAACAACGAAATCTCTTGCTCCTTCTGGTGATGAAGCTGTAAGAATTGGAGTTTGAACTTCAGTAAATCCTAAATCATACATTTTATTTCTTAAGAAATGTAAAATATCACTTCTTAGAATCATGTTCTTTTTAACCGCATCATTACGCATATCAAGATATCTGTATTTAAGCCTTACATCATCCTTAGTTTGTTTACTGCTCATTATATCAAAAGGAAGTTCATGAACACTTTCTCCTAACATCTCTAAAGAATCAACAACCATTTCCACATTACCAGTTGAGATTCTATCGTTTTCAGTTCCTTCTTCTCTTTTGCGAATTTTACCAGTTAATTTAACAACTGACTCTTTAGCAATTCCTTTAAACATATCATCATCATTTGATACAGTTTGTAATGTTGAAGTTTCATCTCTCAAGTCTAAAAATAATACTCCACCATGATCACGTATGTTTTCAACCCAACCAGAAACTACAACATCTTGTCCAGCTAAAGACTCATTTATATCTTTTAATAAATGCGTTCTATATTTATTCATATTCATATCTCCTTACATATTCATATCCAAGTAATCAATTAAATCATTGATTTCTACGTCTTTTTCTTCTTTTGTCTTGTTATCTTTTACACGTACCATATTTTTGGCTAAATCCTCATCATTTAATACAATAAAGTATTTACTACTAAATCTATCAACACTTTTAAATTGAGCTTTTAAAGATTTATTCATCATATCAGTTTCAACTATAAATCCATTTAAACGCAAATCTTGTGCTAAATAGCAAGCTGTTTCTTTTTCGGAATTAGTTACATATAGAAGATATACATCAATTGAATCATTAACTGGAATCTTTACTCCCTCTTCTTCCATTGCAAGAATAGTTCTATCATATCCCATTGCAAATCCAAGGCCTGGAACACTTGGTCCTCCCAAAGTTTCAACTAAAGAATTATATCTTCCACCGCCTCCTAAAGCGTATGAGTTATTTAATGTTATTTCAAACACTGTATGGTTATAATAATCAAGACCACGTACCAATCTTGGATCAACTTCATAATTTATATCCATTAAATCAAGTAGTTCACATAATGACTCAAATCTTTGCTTGCTTTCTTCATTCAAATAATCCAATATCTTTGGAGATGAAGCCATTATTTCATTTTCTGCATCAACTTTACAATCAAGTATTCTTAATGGATTTTTTTCAAGTCTATTTTTGCAATCTTCACACAAAGAATCAATATGAGGACGAAAATAATTTACTAAAGCTTCTCGATAATTATTTCTTGATTCATCATCACCTAAAGTGTTAAGACGAACACATACATTATCTAGACCAAGTAAACGATAAGCATTATAAGCAAGAGAAATAACTTCTGCATCACTTATAACATCGTTAGATCCAAAGCATTCAAATCCCCATTGAGTAAATTCTCTGTTTCTTCCACTTTGAGGACGCTCATATCTATACATTTTAGCATTATAGAATACTTTAACTGGATCAGTCATATTTCCATACATTTTATTTTCAATAAACCATCTTACAACTCCCGCAGTTCCCTCTGGTCTTAAAGTTAAATTTCTATCTCCTCTATCCTTAAAATCATAAGTTTCCTTTTGAACCATATCCGTAGTTTCTCCAACTCCTCTATGGAAAAGTTCACTTGCCTCAAATACAGGTGTTTCAATGTAGCTATATCCATACTTCTCAGAAAGTGATGCCAGTATATCATTTACATATGCTCTTTTTTTAGCGTTATCTCCATAAATATCATATGTACCTTTTTGTTTCGTTATCATAATTTCCTCCTTAACACAAAAAAACCTACATAATGTAAGGACGAACGAATCCGCGGTGCCACCTTACTTTACATAGGTACTCTCTCTTCTTTTATCGCAAGAAATGCGTTCTTATATATTGAAAAGTGTTATGATTATAATACGTATTTGGCATTTCCACCAACTAGCCTTCTCTTAAATACTTAATTATAAGCTCGGGTCTTTTCTATAAAAATGTACTTTAATTATAAATAAAATAGCCCTTATTGTCAATAGAATTGATTCAAAATGCAACTATTTGGATATTAAAGTTATGCGAGCATAACCATTACCTTTTTTTGCACAATTTTCGGTTGCTGTTTCATTTACACAAGTTGTTGAAATTGTTTTAGTAGATTCTTCAGTTGATTCAGTGCAGTTATAACAATACATTACTTTATTAGTTAGAATAGAATTCCCAATGTAGCCTGATCCACCGCCTCCACCAATAAACATTCCGCCTCCACCACCGTAGAAGCCTCCACCTCCGCCTATTGCTGAAGTATAACCCCCTGTTCTTGTATATGAACCACCTTGACCATATGAACCTGCAGTAGCTCCACTTTCAGTATTATGTGTTCCTGCTAACCCTCCTGATGTTTGAGTACCTCCTGTTGGTTTAACGTAATTCCAAACTGTTTCCATTTTATCCAAGCTACTTCCTAAATATCCGCCGGCACTTCCACCATTAGTCATATGATAATCAGCTGTGCTACAATATCTTTCTGAGACTCCACCACCTCCGCCAGATACGATAAATAAACTACTTTTTTCTACATTTTTTAGTATACCTGAAGTAAAGGCAATATGAGTTGCACCTCCACCAGATGATGCATAATTACTGCAACTTTCTTTTATTACATAAGCATCTCCACCACCGTTGTATCCTCCTGGAATTATTGGTGAAAAGTCATTTACGGTATTTCCTAATCCTCCTACATTAACATATAATTTATCATTTTCTTTAATAGATGCTGTTCCAGATGAGTATCCACCATATCCTCCCTTATATTCTTCATTATATGAGCCCCCTTGAGCTCCCCAGGTTTCAAGTTTATATGTTCCATTTACTGGGACAGTAAATGTTTGTTCTCCTCCTGTATAATCAAAAATCCATTCTGTTGGACCATTATATTTTTCTTTTTTTTCTGTCCTTGATAATTTTTTTATTTTTAAACTACAAGTCATTCCATTATTAGAAACTTCAACATTTTTATTTACTTTATCTTGAGCTTCAATTGTTGTTGCTTCTAATTGAGTACTAGAAACTGCTGGGCTCATTTGAGTAATACGTGCATAACCATTACCAGATTTGGCACAATTTTCAGTTGGATTTGCACTCGTACATGTAGTTGAAATAGTTTT
>CAKOKD010000006.1 GCA_934090935.1 uncultured Bacilli bacterium | reverse complement strand
ACGCTCGCCACCTACGTATTACCGCGGCTGCTGGCACGTAGTTAGCCGTGGCTTTCTTGAATGGTACCGTCAAGCACTGATCATTTCCTATCAGTACAATTCTTTCCAAACAACAGAACTTTACAATCCAGAGGACCGTCATCGTTCACGCGGCATTGCTCGTTCAGGGTTCCCCCCATTGACGAATATTCCTAACTGCTGTCTCCCGTAGGAGTTTGGGCCGTGTCTCAGTCCCAATGTGGCCGATCAACCTCTCAGTTCAGCTATGCATCGTCGACTTGGTAGGCCATTACCCCACCAACTATCTAATGCACCGCAGGCCCATCTCCTAGCGAAGCTTTAAAGGCTTCTTTAATCCATAGATCACATTCGGTATTAACAATCGTTTCCAATTGGTATCCCCATCTAGGAGGTAGGTAACCCACGTGTTACTCACCCGTTTGCCACTAAGCGGAAAATCCAAATCATTATTTTTCCACACTTTGAGCAAGCTCGCAGTGCTTCGAAATAAATCATTGGGCCGCTTCGTACGACTTGCATGTCTTAGGCATGCCGCCAGCGTTCATCCTGAGCCAGGATCAAACTCTCATAAAAAAAATAAATTATTATTTAAGTTTAATCTAGCTACTCAAATTTTTGACATTTTACTTAGTTTTCAAAGATCGTTTTTGCAAGGTCTTTTGACCAGTGCATTAGTAATATATCAAATTTTCAAATTGTTGTCAACACTTTTTTTGACATTTTTTAAATTTGATATTTACATCTTTTTTTGTGCCTCACTTTACATCTTTTTCTTGAGTCACGATATTGATTTTATCGTACTTTTTAACTTATGTCAATACTTTTTTCTAACTTTTTATTAGTTTATTAATTGACACTTTTTTGATGTCCTTTTTTCCGGAGCACAATTAATAATATACACTCTATTTTTATAAAATGCAACACTTTTTTTACAATTTTTTAAAATTTGTTATTTTTTTGCATTTTACCCTATATAATATGGAATAAAATAAAAAAAATTACATCTTTTTTGCAATTTTTTTATACTTTTCATAATATTCATCAACAACTTTTTTATCAAATGGTCCTTTGTTTAATCTCTTCAGTTCTATAAGGGAACTTAATTCACTTTTTACTATTTCATCGATTTCATCCGAGTAATGCATTATACGCTTATGATAATTATATTCATTTTTGTCTAAAATCTTAAAACCTCCATCTGGAAATACTCTTAAATCCAAATCATAATCTATATATTTGATAATACCGTCATCAATTAAATATGGAGTTGCTATATTACAGTAATAAAACAAGCCTTGTTTCTTAAATTGTGCTAAAACATTAAACCAACGATTTTTATAAAAGAACATAATTGCAGGCTCTTTGGTTTTTCTAGTTGATCCATCACTATCGGTTATAGTTGTCTTGTAATCCCCACAAACTATATAATCATCTTGAATATCAATAATTGTTATTCTATCCGACGTACTATTTATTTTTCCGTTATGTTTATAGCAGTGTAGTTCAAGGTTATCTCCAATTTTTAAATTATCCATCTTATCACCACTTCATTTATTATACACCATGAAATGAGAAAACACCAATTTAAAATCATTCTTATAATTTCAGTTTATCGATAATTCGGGATAACTCTTTAACATCTAACGCGCTTGATGAGATAATATAACCATCCAATGATGTTCCTTTTAAATCGTCAAGTATCTTTTCATTTACTCCACCGCCATAAATAATAGAACCATTAATTCCTCGTTCCATTAAATACTCTTTTATCTTTTTATTCACTTTCTTTATATTCTCAATATCAATATTTATATTTTTTAGTCCAATTAAATAAGTTGGTTCAAAAGCGATTATAATGTACTTGCAATTATCAGGAATACATTCAAGCTGTTCCTCAATATGTTTTAACTCCTCATCGCTTTTATATTCTTCTTCATCTTGATTTATACAAAAAATAGGGATCATTTCATTATCTAACACATTTTGCAGTTTTAGTTTTATATCCTTCTTTGTCTCATTGAAATATTGTTTTCTTTCAGAATGACCAACAAGAACATATTTTACTCCTAAACATTTCAAACCTTTTGCACATACTTCTCCAGTGTAACTTCCTTTTGAAAATTTAGAGACATCTTGACTTCCTAATGAATAATTACCTTTGCTGAAAAATATTAAATATGGGTATTGTGGCAGCACTATAACTTTTTTATCTCTAATAAGCCTTTCGTACTCAATTATACTATTTTTAGTAAGATTCATTTTTAAATTTAATACAAGTATCATAGTTCATCCTCAAAACATGCTATTTTTCCGGAGGCAATGTACTCAAGTGTTGCTCCGCCTCCAGTAGAGAGAAAGTCAAAAGATTTATTTAAACCAAATCGGTTTATAGAACTAACTGAATCTCCGCCTCCTGCGATTTTTATAGCTTTGCTATCAGTAATATATGTAAGCACGTCTTTAGTTCCTTTTGCAAATCTATCATCTTCATATAAACCTACTGTTCCATTTATAAAAATTGTTTTAGCATCATCAATCTTTTCTTTATATATATCTATGGTTTTAGAACCTATATCATATATTATATCTTCATCTAAAACATCATTGATTTCTTTTTTCTCTGGTTTATCGTTTGAAAGGACTACAACATCATTTGGATAGATGATCTTATTTCGGTTTTTATCCATTATAGTTTTTATTTCATTTAATAATTCATTATTGCAAAGAGAAGAACCTATGTTAAAGCCATCTGCTTTTAAGAATGTATTTGCAATTCCTCCTCCAAGAAGCAGATAATCACATTTTTCAAGAAGCGAATTGATTAGATTCAATTTATCATCTACTTTGGCTCCACCCATAACGACAACAAATGGTTTTGATATATTTTTATTCATAAGTGGCATTAAACCATCAAGTTCTTCTTTAAATAAAATACCATAAGCGCTTTCTAGAAATTTTGATATTCCATAATTCGATGCATGTTTTCTATGACTTGTTCCAAACGCATCATTTATAAATATATCTCCGGCACTTGCCCAAAATTTTGCAAGTTCCATATCACATTTACTTTCTTTTTTATCAGGATAATCCATATATCTCGTATTTTCTAGCAAAACCAAATCATTGTTTTCTAATATATTTGGTATTGAAGGATCAATTGGATTTTCTATAAAAGTAATATCCTTTTTTAACTCTTCACTTAACTTTTTCCCAACTGATTTTAAGGAATTGTTTTTTAGATCATCTTCTGTTTTAATTTTTCCTAGATGACTTAATAACAATATTTTACAGTTGTTATTGATTAAATACCTAATTGTTGGTAAGCTTTTCAATATTTTTGTATCATCCAATATCTCACCGTTTTTAATCGGTACATTTAAATCAAGTCTTAATATAACCTTTTTATTTTTTAAATCTATTTCATCCATATATTTCATATTCATCATCCTATGATAATTATATACAAAAAAAAGAAGAAATACAAGTTATGCAATTTCTTCCTTGTTTAGCAACAAATTAGCTCCAATTACTTCTTCTACTTTGTAATTGTCATATTTTTTCATAGCTGTTTGAACTAATTTAACCCAGTGTGGGCTTGCTATCTTATTACCAAAACTATCATAAGTTGGGCAATACTTTCTTCCAATTCTTTCAATAGAGCTTAAACCTTTTTGATAATATTTAGTTGAAAGCATTCTAACATATGATAATACCCCAAATTCTATATTATTATATTTTATGAGTCCGTTTTTTCCCATACCGCCAAATATGTTGTTACAACGTAACATATATTTAACTTTATAGTATCCGGATTCACTTGCTCCTATACTTAATGCTAAAGATGTATCTACGTTTGTATAAATTTGTCTAGTATAATAGATTATAAGATTTTCTATATACTCAGCATTTCCTGTATATGGTATCCTTTTTTTGTTTACTTCTTTAGGATTTTTCTCTATATAATCATAGAAATATTCGACCAACCCATATAAGACATTTTTATATTTTTTTACATTTCCATTTGCATCAAGTAAAAAGCCTACATTTGTCTCATCAAATTCTTTATCCAAGTTTTTTTCATAAACAGTTTTAAGATTACTTATTACCTTATCACGATTTAGTCCAAAAGCTTTAGATAAAAATTCAATATCCGCGCTATAAGTAGTAATGTAACTATCAATGTCTACATTCTCAATAGTTACTTCCTCTTTAGGTCCAGCTAAATTAACCTCATTTTTTGTGCTTAAAGGACTTAAGTCAATTATTGTACTGTAAGTTCGCAGGGGTACTGTATCAGATGAGCTATCAGCAATAGCATCATCACTAAATCCTTCAGCATTGATATGTATACCTATTGTTAATACAAATATTACTAATATTATTAAACAACAGATTACATGCTTCCAAGGTATCTTAGAAGCTTTAATTGTGTCCATTCTGGTCCTCCTCTTTGCGGTCGAACGACACTATAATAGCAAATTATAAAAAAAATGTCAATTTATGTAACCATTAACTGACACTCATGTTATTTTTTTATAACAAAATTTAATTATATTAAACGCTTTCTTTTAGCCTTTTAAATAACTCATTTATGCTTTCATCATGTATTTCATTAATATAAAGTTTTTCTCCAATTCTTTTTGTTGTTACTATTTTACTATCATTTAAAACATTATCATCATCATTTATCTTTAATAAATAATAATACCAAGTATATTTTTCTTCTAATCTATAAGCAACTATATATCGTTCTCCTTTAGATAGTTCTATTACTTCATTTATTTCAAAAATCATTTAATATCTATGCTACCTTTCTAACGTTTTCTGATACTCTATAGGTATTGAATAAATCAAGTGGAAACTTTAACTTTACACCATCTAAAAAGCCTTTTATTATCGCGATAACACTTGGTTCTACCTCATATTTTTCAGCTATTTCATCTATTATATCTTTATTAGTTGAGTAGTTATATAGAAATACCCAGTAACTTTTATTTCCATAAACAGATTCAGCTATGTCTATTAAAGTTAAATTGCCTTTTATTTCATATTCTAGATAATCTAACTCATCAGTTTCTTTAGCATCAGCAATTTTGGGATCAGTAAACAAGAAATTGTTGATTTCGATAAAAGGTACTTTTTCAACTGTCGATGTATTTAAGATTTGATTTTTTGAGTTAATTATTTTGTCAGTTGCTGTATATGTTGCTATTACTTCTTCTAAGCCGAGCATTGATCTATTTTTTGCCTCCCTATAAGCGTCCAAATCGATTATTAGCTCTTCGTCTTTATCCTCCTCTAAAGGTGACATAAGGTTTAACTTTTCGCTCAATTTCATAAGTTTATTTGAGTAATCAGTCATAATAGAATAATATTTATTTAAATCTTTGATGTACTTTTCTAAGATTTCCTGTTCTTCTGGAAGTTTTTCAATAATTCTTTTTATTTCTTGAATCATTTCTTCATTGGAACATTTATCAAGCGATTTACTGAATTTAATTCTATGTGATTTAACAATTACAATTATACTTTCTTGTATTGAAGCCCACTTTTTTCGAGTTTCATTTAAGGCATTCCAAGTATTATCATATTCGTCTTTTAAACGATCGATGCTTCTTTTTATTGAATCATATGTTGCATCAAATGAAACTTTATGATTTTTTAAGCCTGTTATATGAAATAAATCCATGTACATCCACTCCTACTATAATTAATTATATCATAAAAATTATATTATTAAATAAAAAAAGCACGGCTATTTACCATGCTTTTACTTACTAAATGGCGCCCAATGTAGGACTCGAACCTACGACCTAACGGTTAACAGCCGTGCGCTCTACCGACTGAGCTAATTGGGCATCTTTTGGAGCGGATGATGGGAATCGAACCCACGTTATCAGCTTGGAAGGCTGAAGCTCTACCATTAAACTACATCCGCTTAAGTAAGCAATTTAAATTATACCATAATGATTAATAATTGCAATACTTTTTTTAATATTTTTTTATTTTTTTTATATTTTATGTTCTTTATAGTAAATTATTCCTTAAATAAGCTTAAATTTACCTTACCTTTTTCTATATCAATTTTGTCAACACAGCATTTTATAATGTCTCCAACATTTAGAATATCGTTTGGATTTTTAACAAATTGTTTACTCATCTTAGAAATATGTACTAGTCCATCATCGTGAAGACCAATATCTACAAATGCTCCAAATGAGGCGACATTTCTTACAGTTCCTTCTAGTTCCATTCCTACTTTTAGATCTTCGATGTGTAAAATATCACTTTTTAAAATTGGCGCTTCTAATTCATCACGAGGATCCAATCCTGGAGATAGAAGTTCTTTTACTATATCACTTAATGTATATTCATCAGTGTTAAGTTTTTGAACATAATCTTTAATATCCACTTCTTGTAACTTTGACTTAAATGCATCAGTGTTAATATCTTTGATATCTAAGTCAAGTAAATTTAATAGATTTGCAGCTATTGGATAACTTTCTGGATGAATTCCTGTTTTATCAAAAGCATTTGTTCCATCCATAACTCTTAAGAATCCGATACATTGTTCATAAACCTTATCACTTATGCCTTTAATATTTTTGATTTCATCTCGATCAACTATTTTATTTTTTTCCTTATAGTTATATATTTTATCAATTGTTGTTTTTGTAAGACCAGAAACGTATTTTAAGATGCTTTTTGATGCTGTATTAACATTGACTCCTACTTCATTTACAACTTTGGAAACGGTAAAATCCAAATTCTCGTTTAATTCTTTTTGATTAACATCGTATTGATATTCACCTACACCAATACTTTTTGGATCAATTTTAACAAGTTCAGAAAGAGGATCTTGTATTCTTCTTGCAATAGAAACTGCACTTCTCTTTTCAACTTCCAAATCAGGGAATTCTTCTATTGCAAGTTTTGAAGCTGAATAAATTGATGCACCAGCCTCAGAAGTAATTACATATTTACAATTTAAATTATATTCTTTAATTAAATCTGCACAAAAACTTTCGGATTCTCTTGAAGCTGTTCCATTACCAATTGAAATGATATCTACATTATATTTTTCTATTAAATTTTTTACAATAATTTTGCTTCCAGCAATGGCTGCTTCACTGGCATTTTTTAAAAATGGTTTTATTACACATGAATCAAGATAACAGCCGTTTTTATCCACTACAGCAAGTTTACAACCATTAACATATCCGGGGTCAAAACCTAAAACAACCATACCCTTTATTGGTCTTGTTAAAAGTAAATGTTCTAAATTAACACCAAAAGTTTCAATTGCAAGCTTATCAGCTTTTTCAGTTAATTCGCTTCTTATTTCTCTTTCTATACTTGGAAATATCAATCTTTTACAAGAATCTTTAATCGCATCTTCTACAACTTTAGCAACAAAAGATGTTGAATCCTTGATTATTTTCTTATTTAAATAAGCATAGACTTCTTCTTCATTAAAATCGATGTTTACAGTTAATATTTTTTCTTTTTCTCCTCTATTTATAGCAAGAACTCTGTAATGTTTAATATATTTTACAGCTTCATTAAAATCATAATACATTTCATATGTTTTTTTCTCATCTTGAGCATCTTTTTTTACTTTGGATACAATGCTTCCGTTTTTATAAATAAAATTACGCATTTCTTTTCGATAATAAGCATTATCGCTTATCCACTCAGCTATAATATAACTTGCATTTGTTATAGCATCTTCTGTTGTTTTTACTGATTCATTCAAATAATTTTTAGCAAGTTCTTCAAGAGATCCATTTTTAGGAAAAGCCATAATCTTTTTAGCAAGTGGCTCTAAGCCTAGTTTGATTGCTTCACTTGCTTTAGTTTTCTTCTTTTCTTTATATGGACGATATAAATCCTCTACTTCAGTTAACTTTGTACAAGCAAGTATTTGATTTTTCAATTCATCTGTAAGAAGACCTTTTTCATCAATTAGTCTTATTACAGCCTCTTTTCTTTCTAGTAAATTATTATAATAACTATATAAATCATTTATACTTTTTATTTGGTTTTCGTCTAGAGCACCTGTTGCTTCTTTACGATATCTAGCGATGAAAGGAATAGTTGCCCCTTCACTAAATAAATTTAAAACTGTTTCCACTTGTTTAACAGTTATATTTAATTCATTTGCTAATTCTTTAATTACTAATTCATTCATTATTGTTCCTCTTTCATTTTCTATTAAAAAAGACAAATTAATGTCTTATTTTTTTACTGATTTTCTTCTGTGTTTTTTGGCTTCATATAGATATTTATCTGCTTCATCTAAGATATTTGTAATCTTAGTATTATCCTTGCCAATAAACGTGTATGTTCCTACTGATGTTTCTATATAATAAGGTTTTTCACATGATTCATTGAAGTTTGAAAAGCATGATCTAATCTTTTCTTCTGTTGATATGTTATCTTTAGCAGCTAAATTAACATGTAATGCAACAAATTCATCTCCACCTAGTCTTGCTACTATGGCATTTTTAGGCAAGGATGATTCAATCAATCCCGCAGATGTTGAAATCGCATAATCTCCTTCTTTATGACCAAAAGTATCATTTATCTCTTTTAAGTGATCTAGATCACAGAAAACAACTTCTATTTCTTTTCCGATATTCTCTTTGATTACTTCTAATGACTTCTCAATAAATCCACGTCTATTGTAAATACGAGTTAATTCATCATATAAGCTTAAGTTGTTTAAAATCTCGTTTTTTTCTTGAATAAGTCTTAATGATTTTTTTAATTCAATTTGAGCTTTTAATTCTCTTTTTCTAATTTCATCTACATAAAGAAGAGTTCCGATTTGAGAACATAAAAGTTTTATTGAATTTATCAATGACAAATCAGTTTCACACACAATAAATCCATAGTATTTTTCATTTGACGATAACGAAAATCCATAACTAAATGTTCCATTAGATTGAGAAACAAACTTCTCAGGAATAATTTTTTCTCGTTTTTCATTGCTTCGATAAATCTTGGTTACCTTATCATTGAAGTAAGCGTATAGATGTGCTTTAGTGTTATTATCATTATCAAAAAGGTAAATATATGAGGATTTTACTCCTATCTCTTTTAGTTCAACAAAAACATTAGCAAACATCTCTGATTTGCTCAATTGATCATTTAACATCTTTCTACATATCAAAGAAATATTGGTTATTCTATTTAACCTTTGCATATTTTCCGAAACAATCTCATTTGTAATATAACTAAAATACCAGGTTTGAAGATTATAAAAGATTGCCGATGTTTTTTCTTTTAGCCTTATATCCGTTGTAAAGTTGATATACTTTTTCATAGCTAGACAAAAGTATGCGAATATATCATCATAATTTGATATTGCCGACTCTTCATCTTTTATTATCGCATTCTTTATATAATAAACTATTTCATCAACTGTATACTCAGATTTTATCTTTTTTAGCACATTTTTGGATATGCTTTTTAATAGCTTAAAATTAATGTTGGATTTACTGTTTAAAGAACTTTCTTTTATAAAGTAATTTATAAGCTCATCTTCACTTAGATTTCTTAAATCTTCACTTGTCCGGTTCTCTTTACGGCATCCACACGACTTTCTCAATATTAGATTTGTATCTAAAGTAATGTATTTACAGTTTTTATTTATTACCATATTATAAACTTCTTTTGTTGATTCATAACCGATACGTACTGGATCTTGTGAAACAGTTGTTAAAGCTGGATGAGCAATAGAAGATTTATACATGTCATCAAAGCCAGTAATCAAAATATCTTTTCCTATTTTATACCCATATTGTTCTAAAATCTGATAACTTGCTAAAGCCATTGTATCATTTGCAAAAGCAATGGCATCTATCTTTTTATTTCTTCTTAAAAGCAGTTTCAACTCATGAGTTATATCATCACTGAAATCCCCATAAGCGATCATTGAACTTGTTACCTTTAAGTTATGAGTTTCCATAGCTTCTTTGTATGCATTTAATCTTTCTTCACTGTCATGATTTTCTTTAGGACCTGAAAAATATAATATATTCTTACATTTATGATCTTCGATTAAATGATTTACACATTTCAACATACCATCTTTATTATCAACGATTAAATTAGACTTTCCGGGAATATGATAATTGTCTTGAACAATTATATAAGGAATATCCTTAAATTTATCCAAGAAATTTTGACCATTTGCACTTTTCTTAAAAGACAGCAAAGAACCATATATTATTATGAGTCCATCTATCCCCAAAAATCTATATGATTCAAAAATTTTATCAGTCAATTGTTCATTATTTTTATTCGATGTAGAAACAAGAGTTATTATATTTATACCTTTTTCTTTGGCATATTTGTTAACACCATGAGTTACATCATATTCAAAATCAGGGTTGCTATTTCCTAATACTAAACCTAATGTTACCTTCTTCATGTTTTTCTCCTTAGTTTATTTTTGTAATTATTAAGTAGCCATTAGCATTATAGCAGTCTACACTCATTTTATCTCCAATAGATATGAATGGTAATTCATCACTTACTTTTATAGAGGCAATATATTTTTGATTAGCATCATCAGTTATATAAAATGATGTGTCTCCATTTTTTGTTGCTGATGTAATTCTTTTTACCACTATAGTTTTTTTATCCAAAGCACTTTCGTCGACTTCATCTTTAAAGTTTGCCAAGTAGTTTTGAGCAGCAGCCTCAATTCCTTTAGATGCATCAGTTACAACAACTTTTTGATAATCAGATACATCAACAAAGCCATACATCTTAACTAGACCTGCAGCGTCTTTTAAACTTACCAAATATGTAGGTCGGTTGTTTAAATTGATAAGAAGTGGGAAGGTTGAATCATAGTTCATTTGTTGAACTTGACCTTCTGCTGATGACATAGCACTGTATTCTTCAGCTCCAGCTACTGGATAAAATGTTGTTTTACCGGTTCTCATATTTGTTAAAATGAAACCTAAGTTTGATTCATCGCTTAATACTGAAGTTATTCCAGTATATAAATAGATATCATCATTTAGGGCAAGATAATTATAACCTTCTGTCGTTTTTACAACGTTTTTTTGTCCAAAAATGCTATTTAAGAAGCCATCACGATAAGTTCCCCAATCATCAACTTGTTCTATTATTAAATCAGAATTGTAAGCATTATCAACCCATGTAGGAATTTCATCCAATGCATATTTTTTTGAATTACCTGTCTTAGGATCTAGAATAACAACACCAACAACTTTTGTCTTTAAAGATACTCCTGTATATTTATAGATAGGTGTGATCCAGTAAGGATTTCCATCATTATCTATTTCAAATTTTGATGTTCCAAATATAGAAGTTGGATAAGAAAATCTTAATTTTCTTTCTAATGATTCGTTGAAGCACGCACTTGGCATATAACGCATTCCTTTATCAAGTTTAACAAGGTTTGCCTCTCCATTCACTGAATTAACCGTGATATAAGCTTTTATACCTTTTTTCCTATTGGATATCCATTTTATAAAACCGGAATATTCAAGAGGAGTAACTCTTATAATATCATTATTATAGTTTATTTGAGTGTACTGATCACTTACATAATATTGAGATACATATTCGCTCATTTGACCCATTACTCGGTCTCCTAGTTTTTCACTTGAATCACGATCTAATAGAGGAATTGACTTAAAATCAACTTCACTGACATCTTTTAAGAAATCACTGGATTCTTCAATCGTAATTCTTTTGGAATAACTTTTAGCAGTAAACATTGGAGAACATACTAAATCAATTAGAATAATTCCAATAATAATAGCTGCTATGCTAAATACAATATAATAGGCATTTCTAGGAATATTTATATTTAAACCATTTGCATTTATAGCTTTATAACTAATTTTATTGTTGATTGTTGAAATCACTCCATATATAACTAATAATACAATTACGAATATCCAAAATGCAATCGAGCTTAAGTTAATTGGAGGTAAATACATATAGAAAAGCACTGCTCCAATAATTAAAGTTATTAAAATATTAAATAGATTTCGCTTCATTTTATCACCTATAATAAGTATAGCATAAATATGTATTTAATGATATTATTAATTAGGTGATTTTGATGTACAAGTATAGTCTTGATAATAAAAGATATACTACTTTGAATTATTTTTATAAAAGTAAGTTTAATAAGAAAGTTTTTAAAGTGAGTTTAAATGCTGGTTTTTCTTGTCCAAATAAAAAAGATGGAAAAGCCGGTTGTATATTTTGCTCAAAATTAGGAAGTGGAGATTTTGCTGGAGATATAAAACACGATTTAGTAACTCAATTTAACGAAGTAAAGAATGTGATGTTGAAAAAGTGGAATGATGCTTATTATATTGGATATTTTCAAGCCAACACGAATACTTATGCAGATGTTGATGTGTTAAAAGAAAAGTATGAAACAATTTTAAAACTAGATAATGTCGTTGGTCTATCTATCGCGACAAGAAGTGATGCAATCAATCAAGAATGTTTAGATTATTTGAAAGAATTAAACAAGAAAACCTTTTTAACAGTTGAACTTGGTCTTCAATCAATGCATGATGATACATTAAAACTTATAAGTCGTGGTCATGATTTAAAAAATTTTGATGAATGCGTGCATGCTTTAAAAGATGCTGGGATACGAGTTACTGTTCACATTATCAATGGACTTCCATTCGAAACCAAAGAGATGATGATTGAGACTGTAAAACACTTAAATTCTTTAAATATTGATGGAATAAAAATTCATATGCTACATGTTATAAAAGATACAGCCATGGAATCTCTTTATAATAAAACTCATTTTCATATATTATCAAAAGAGGAATATATTGATATTGTTATTAATCAACTAGAATACTTAAAGCCTGAAATTGTGATTGAAAGAATCACCGGAGATCCCGTGAAAGATGACTTAATTGAGCCAACGTGGCTTCTTAAAAAATTTTGTGTCTTAAACGATATAGATAAAGAGATGGTTAAAAGAAATTCTTACCAAGGAAAAAGGCTTCAGTAGTAGAAGTCTTTTAAATTTGTTCAGGATCAATTCCTTCTTTTAAGAAAGAGTCTCTAAATTCAGTTTTTAATTCATCAATCGCTTTTTGTTTAGAATCTTCATAAATCGTGTTCGTATTTTTCATCGCTAGATAGATATGTTTAATTGATACATATGGTGCATTTTCAAATACCGCGTATGAGAATGCACTGGAGATAATAGTTAGACATATATCTGGATAACGACTTTGAACCTCATAAATACGCTTATATTCACTTGTATATTTTACTAACCAAGTAAATAATTTTTCTCGTTGATAATCTGAATAATTCAATTTAATATTCATCAATTTTTCAAATTTTGGAGTTGTTCCTAAAAGAATCTTTACAACATCTTCGCCTTGAGATTCTGAAACATCAATTTTAATAAAACGTCTTACAAAGGCACGATCTCTTAAAATATATTGTTCATATTCTTCGCTTGTTGTGGCTCCAATCATTAAAATTCTTCCTCTATCAAGATAAGGTTTTAACATATTGGCAAAGTCAACATCAACAGCATTATTTTTAGCAACTAATAGGTGTACCTCATCTATAAACAAAATTGTTTTTTCAACATTATCTAGTTCAGATAATAGCAATTGTATTTTAGAAACTTCAACACCATTGACGATTATTTTTCCTAACAATGCTGGCACATTGATTTTAATGATCTTCCATCCAGCGATTACTGATGGAACTTCGCCCCTATTTATTCTATAGGCAAGACCTTCAACCAAAGCAGTTTTACCAATACCAGGTTTTCCAACTAATAATGCACTTTTATCTGGAGTTATCAAAGCTAGAATCATCTTATTTATCTCTTCATCTCTAGCAATAGCCGGATTAGTAATATATTCCTTATCGGTTAATACTTCACCATACATTTTTATTACACTTGGATTTTCTGTATTCATATATTTCACCAATTTAATTATATCATGAAGTTAAATACTAATAAATAAAATGTATATTATTTTACATGTATAAATAGAATTTATTAGGTGATTATTTTGTTAGAATTATTATTATTTTTTATAGCGGGTATACTTGGAACACTTGGTCATTTTTTATATAATTTTACCAATAAAAATGCTTTAGTTGGATTTTTATTTGCTAGAAACGAATCCACTTTTGAACATTTAAAACTTGGTATAACGCCTATACTTATTTTATCAATTGCTGAAAAGATTAGACTTTTAAACAATAATTTATTATCGATAAAAGGTATACAAATTCTTGCCTTTTCGCTTCTGATTATTATTTTTTATTATGGAAAAAGGATTATAAGTAAAAAAAATAATCCAATTTATAATATTGCATTATTTTATATTTCATTGTTTGTAAGCTATGTTGTTTCTTTCATCTTAATTAATATGGTAAGTATTCCAATATATTTAAAAATTATTGGAATTGTTTCAATATTAATGATAATCTTTCTATATGTTTATAGCGCTTTATTTGATTTAAATTCGTTTATATTTAAAGATCCGTTAAATCAAGCAAAGGATTAACTAGTCCACCCTCAACAGTGTAACAATCATTAGTCGCGATAAATACATCTTTATCTATACTCAGTAAATCATATTTTAAAGTATAGAACCTATCTGTTGGAACTACACACATGATCATGTCATAGGTGTTATTCTTTATAATGGTGCATCCAATTTCTAAACTTTCTTGAATATAGTTGATGATTATCTCTTGTTTATTAGACTCTATGAAGCATATTTTACGATTTGAAGTTCCAAGCATTATTCTATCGGCAACAAAATTCATTATTTTAAGATAGATAACGGCATAAATAGTTTTTACTATACCAAAGATAAGTGCACCAATTATTATTACGATTAGATTTAGAACACTTGATAAACGCGAAGTGGATATCGGTACATATTTTTGTGATATTTGTACCAGGGAATCCATTCCTCCAGTATTAAAACCGGTTTTATATACAAGTCCATAGCCAATACCAGAGATAATGGAAAATATTATAATTGTTAAAAAATAGGAATCAATATTAAACTTTATTAAATCAGTTAGTGGTTCAGTAATGGAGGCCATAATAGCGTAAGCAACAAATCCGAATATTGAGTGAAATGTTTTTTTCCTTCCTAAAATCATGTAAGAAATGATTATTAAGATAATAGACGTTATATCAATAAAGATTACAGGGTTTAAATTTGTAAACTTTGATACAATTATTGCTAATCCACCTATTCCTCCCGTAACTATGTTATTTGGTACGATAAAGACGTTATAGGAAAAGGCAATGATGAAACATCCTAAAATGCATACAATTATCCTTTGTATGCGATTTTTTTTGGTAACTTGTTCTAATATTGTACTACTAATATCATTTATATTTTTCATAGTATCACTCTAGAATAATTTTAACTTATGTTATATTTAAAGTCAAAAAAAACTCTACAAAAGTAGAGTTTTTAATTAATTTGGTTTAATTACTTAACGATTTCAGTAACAACACCTGAACCAACAGTTCTACCACCTTCACGGATAGAGAATTTAGTTCCGTTTTCAAGTGCAACTGGAGCAATTAACTCAACAGTCATTTCTACGTTATCACCAGGCATAACCATTTCAACACCAGCAGGTAACTCGATAGTACCAGTTACGTCTGTAGTTCTGAAATAGAATTGTGGACGATATTTTGTGAAGAATGGAGTATGTCTTCCACCTTCTTCTTTAGATAGAACATAAACACTTGCTTTGAATGTTGTATGAGGAGTAACTGAACCTGGTTTACATAATACTTGTCCACGTTCAACATCTTCTCTAGCGATACCACGAAGTAGTACACCAGCGTTATCTCCAGATTCAGCATAATCTAATGATTTTCTGAACATTTCGATACCAGTTACAACAGTCTTCTTAGTTGGTTTTAATCCAACGATTTCAACTTCGTCATTTAAGTTTAATCTACCACGTTCAACACGTCCTGTAACAACAGTTCCACGTCCTGAAATAGTAAATACGTCTTCAATACTCATTAAGAAAGGTTTATCAGTATCTCTTTCTGGAGTATCAATGTAAGAATCAACAGCATCCATTAAGTCATGAATTGATTTAACAGCTTCTGGATCTCCTTCAAGAGCCTTTAATGCTGATCCTCTGATTACTGGACATTCTGGATCAAATCCATATTCTCCAAGTAATTCTCTAATTTCCATTTCTACTAAGTCAAGAATTTCTGGGTCATCAACTTGGTCACATTTATTCATGTAAACAACGATTTTAGGAACACCAACTTGTCTTGATAGTAAGATATGTTCTCTTGTTTGTGGCATTGCACCATCAGCTGCAGATACAACTAAGATAGCACCATCCATTTGAGCAGCACCTGTGATCATGTTTTTAACATAGTCAGCATGTCCTGGACAGTCAACGTGAGCATAATGTCTATTAGCAGTTTCATACTCAATGTGAGCTGTATTAATAGTGATTCCTCTTTCTCTTTCTTCAGGAGCACTATCGATTGCTGCATAATCCATGAAGTCTTTTGAGAATTCTTTAGAAATAGCAGCAGTTAATGTAGTTTTACCATGGTCAACATGTCCGATTGTACCAATGTTAACATGTGGTTTACTACGGTCAAATTTTTCTCTTGCCATAATATTTTCCTCCAATTTCCTTTTTTAATTATAACAAATTTATTTTATCTAATTCTTGACATAAAATCAAGTAATTATTCTTAATTTACACTATTCTTTTTGATTATTTCTTCAGCAATATTCTTTGGAACTTCTTCATAGTGATCTTTTTCCATTTGGAATGTACCTCTACCTTGAGTATTACTTCTTAAATCAGTTGCATAACCGAACATTTCTGAAAGTGGTACCATAGCGATAATTCTTAAAGTATTACCGATAGATTCTTGTCCAAGTGGACGTCCACGTCTACTTGTTAAGTCTCCCATAACATTTCCTAAATACTCTTCAGGAACGTCTACAACAACCTTCATTATTGGTTCAAGAAGAACAGCTTTACATTTATTCTTAGCTTCTTTTAAAGCCATTGAAGCAGCAATTTTGAATGCCATTTCTGATGAGTCTACATCATGGTATGAACCATCAAATAATGTAGCTTTAACATCAACCATTGGATATCCAGCAAGAATACCACCTTGCATTGCTTCTTGTAATCCTTTATCAGTTACTGGAATATATTCTCTTGGAACAACTCCACCAACGATGCCATCAACGAATTCATATCCTTTTCCTGGATTTGGTTCAAATTTAACCCAAACATGACCATATTGTCCACGTCCACCAGATTGTTTAATATATTTACCTTCACAGTCACCGGCAACAGTAATAGTTTCACGGTAAGCAACTTGAGGTCTACCTTTATTACAATCTACGTTAAATTCTCTTCTCATTCTATCAACGATAATATCTAAGTGTAACTCACCCATACCAGATAGAACTGTTTGACCTGTTTCAGAATCAGTTTTAACTCTTAGAGTTGGATCTTCTTCAACAAGTTTTTGGATAGCGATTGCCATCTTGTCTTGATCGTTTTTGCTCTTTGGTTCAATTGCAATGTCGATAACTGGTTCTGGGAATTCCATACCTTTCATGATACATGGATTCTTTTCATCACATAATGTATCAGCAGTAGTAGTATTCTTTAAACCAACAGCAGCAGCAATTTCACCTGCATAAACTTCAGTGATTTCTTTTCTTTGATTTGCATGCATTTGTAGAATACGACCAATTCTTTCTTTTTCTCCCTTAGTTGAGTTTAATACATATGATCCACTTGTAAGTACACCAGAATAAACTCTGAAGAATGAAAGTCTCCCAACGAATGGGTCAGTCATAATCTTGAATGCTAAAGCAGTAAATGGTTCAGAATCACTTGGATGTCTCTTAACATCGTTACCATTTTTATCAACACAGTCGATAGCTTCAACGTCAGATGGTGCTGGTAAGTAGTCAATAATTGCATCAAGTAATGTTCTAGTACCTTTATTTCCTAATGCATCAGCACATAATACTGGGAAGAAATCAACAGATAATGTAGATTTTCTAATAGCAGCTTTTAATCTATCAACAGTTATTTCGCCACCATCAAGATATGTCATCATTAAGTCTTCATCAAAATCAGCAACAGCTTCAATTAATTTAGTTCTGTATTCATTTGATTTAGCTTCCATATCAGCTGGGATAGGAATTTCTTTTAATTCTTGTTTTTCTGTTCCATCATATTCGTATGCTTTCATAGTTACTAGATCAACATAACCAGTATATTCTGATTCTGCTCCGATTGGTAACATGATTGGTTCTCCATTAGCACCTAATCTTTCTTTAATAGTCTTCAAACTAAAGTAGAAGTCAGCTCCTAATTTTTCCATCTTATTAGCACAAATCATTCTTGGAACTTTATATTCGTTAGCTTGTCTCCAAACTGTTTCTGTTTGAGGTTCAACACCAGCTTGAGCATCGATTAATGCTACAGCTCCGTCTAGAACTCTTAAACTTCTTTGAACTTCGATAGTAAAGTCTACGTGTCCTGGAGTATCGATAATATTTAATCTATATCCTTTCCAATGGCAAGTAGTAGCGGCAGAAGTAATTGTTATACCTCTTTCCTTTTCTTGTTCCATCCAGTCCATTTGAGATTCACCTTCATGAGTCTCACCAATTTTATGAGTTATACCAGTTAGGTATAAGATTCTTTCAGTAGTAGTTGTTTTACCAGCATCTATGTGGGCCATGATACCGATATTTCTTATCTTATCAATACTAACATCTCTAGCCATTTAAAACACCTACCATCTCATATGAGCAAATGCTTTATTAGCTTCAGCCATTCTATGAGTATCCTCACGTTTTTTAACAGCTCCACCAACACCATTTGCAGCATCCATAATTTCGTTTGCTAGTTTTTCTTCCATAGTTTTACCACGGCCATTTCTAGCATAATTGATCAACCATCTAAGTGCAAGAGTTTGAGCTCTTTCTTCACTTACTTCGATTGGAACTTGAACATTGGATCCACCAACACGACGAGATTTTACTTCTAAAGCAGGTTTAATATTTTCCAACGCTTTATTGAAAACTTCCATTGGATCAGAACCAGTTTGTTCTTTAATTCTATCAAATGCGCCATATAGAATTTTTTCAGCAGTACCTTTTTTACCATCTAACATAATAGTATTGATTAACTTAGTAACCACTTTACTATTGTAAATAGCGTCAGGTAATACGTCACGCTTTTCAGCTTGTCTTTTACGCATATTTTCTTTCCTCCTTATTTTTTATTTTATTTTTTTGGTTTTTTAGTTCCGTATTTACTTCTACTCTTTTTACGTTCATTAACGCCTTGAGTATCAAGAGCACCACGGATTACATGATAACGAACACCGATTAAGTCTTTAACACGTCCACCACGCACTAATACAACACTGTGTTCTTGTAAGTTATGTCCTTCACCTGGAATATAAGTATCAACTTCACGTCCATTAGATAATCTAACACGAGCATATTTTCTTAATGCTGAGTTTGGTTTCTTTGGAGTCTTAGTACCAACACGAGTACATACACCACGCATTTGTGGATGGTTTGTATCAGTTGCTTTTCTTTCCATTGAGTTAAATCCAACGTTTAATACTGGACTTTTACCCTTACGAACCTTTTTAGCTCTTTTCTTTCTAACTAATTGATTAATAGTAGTCATAATATCTTCCTTCCTACGTACACACATCCCGGTGTATCGAATTCCCCTTAAAATATAGTTTTACCGAAGTAAAACCTAATTTCAAACGCGTTTATAATATATCAAAAAATGAAAAAATAGTCAACATTTTTTTACACTTAATTTTATGAAAAAAAGAGTAAATATATTACTCCATTGTTTCATATTCATCACATTTAATATATGGGCTAAAATCTAGCTTATTAATTTTCTTTTTAACAATGACATAGCCATCACATTTTAGCTTATCTTTTTGTTCACTTTTAATCATGTTTTCTTCGATTAGTTCATCGATAGAAATCTTTTTCGATTCATTTGTTCTAACATCAATATCTTTAGTTTTTATATAAATATCAGCTGCTTCAACTAAATCATTTTCCAAAGTTCGATATTCTTTATTATGTTTTTCAATATTCTTTCCAATAAAAAGCAACGATAAAACCAACATAATTGTGATAGTTACCCAAAGAAACATCATTTTTTTCATAATATCACCAAATTAATTATATCATAAAAAAGAATGAAGTATTTTATAAAACATTACTTCATTCCTCTTTTCTAAGCATGGCCATTATTAATGTATAAGTTCCCAACTAGTGTTGTTCCATCTGTAACATTAACCCAATTTCCTTTACTGTTTTTTCTTTGAACAGTATTTTCAATTGATATTTTACTAGAATTCATAGATGTTGCTAAAACTGAAGTGTGAAAAAGTGCCTCAGTATTATATTTTACAATATGTTGAGTATCAGTTCTGCTTCTCATAGTTACACCACGTAAAGATTTCGCATTTACATTTGTACTAATAAATAAACAAGATATAATTGCCAACATTAACAAACTTCCTTTTTTTATTTTACTACCTCACCTTCCTTCAATGTATGATAATTAATAACAAAATTATTAATGCAAGTGGTAATACAAATAAAGATAGTAAATTTATTAAATTATATAATTTTATTGTCAACGGATTAATTCCCAAAATATGTAATAATAAATTATCTTCTTTTAAATCAACTTTTATATTTTTTACAATTATAATTAAAATAATTGAAGTAATAAAAATTGTTAGATATAGAAAGAATGTCAATACGTCTATTTTCTTTTGAATGTCAGATGTCATTTTTTCTTCACTATAGGTTATATTTTCCATAATCACTTCATTTGTTCCATCTTTTTTATATTTATTTTCACTAATGCAATAACTTTTTTTATTCCAAAATTTATCAAATGTATTTTTAGAAACCAAAATATAGTTATAATTGCCTTCTTTTTTGACCGTATGAATGTTTAATTGAGCTGAATTTGATCCATCATATATTTCAATACTTTTTATCTTGTTTTGGATTTCTGTATTTTTAGTAAATATTATTGATGCTTCTTTATCATCTATCTTGTTAGAAAATTTAATTATTGTTTTATTGTTAAGTTCATATTCTTCTAATAGTTCCTTTACCCCTTCATTTTGAACATTAACTAAAGCACAAGCTTCATTAACATCATACTTTGAATTATAGTTTTCAAAAAAAACTAATTTTTCACTTTCATGTTGTATTAATATTGAATTTAAATAGTAAATACAAAATACAAATATCATAATAAATATAGACATTATGTTTATTAAAGCTAAATATATTTTTGTAGTCTTTTTTCTAAAAAAACTTTTTATTATCATTTAATACTCCAATTTTTTTTATTTTTAAGTTGTTTAATAGTTACTAAGTTAATTATAAGTATAAATAAAATAGATAATAGTAGAAGATATACTCTAAAATTAATAACGTAGCTATTAAATAATAAATAGTTGCAAAAATATTTTTTTATAAAGAATATTGTTGATAAGTAAATAATACAACCTACTAGATACCCGACTATTGATAAAATAATTATTTGTTGTGTTTCCATTTTTATGATATTTTTTCTGTCTATTCCTAAACAATTTAGTAACTTTATTTTTTGATAATTTTCAATTATATTTTTCTTTATATATAATTTTGTAAGAATATAATATATTACTATTATAAAAATCACTAGTAAGCATGAAATCATTTTTATTTTATTAAAAAGACTAAAATCATTTACAACTTGAGTATTTGCAATATATCCTTTACTTTTTAAATGGGTCATTACCAAATTTATGTTCTTATAATCATCAATTGTTAAAACGTATGATGTTAGAGTATTAGGATTTAAATCACTATATAGATTATCATAAATATCTTTCATGTCATTTTCTGATGCATAACATGTATTCAGTGTCGAACCTGTTTTAACAGGATCAAATAATCCTACCACTTTGAATTTCTTTACATATTTTAATTTAGTCTCTTTATATTCGCCAGAATCTCTTCTAAATACTTTTTCATTTATAATAATTTCTTTATCAAGTATTTCTTTATCTTCATAAAATTTTTTAGTTGTAGAAAAAGTAAAACTAGGATAAAAATTTCTTGAACATATCAGTTCTCCGTCATTTTCAATATTTCTTCCAACAACACTTTTTACACTGTCTGCATATGCAAATTCAATAATGCCTTCATGATTATCTTTTTTATATTCATCTACAAAAAAATCAAGTGAATCATATTTCATATCATGGAAAGAAACTACATGATCTGTCTTGGCAATTTCATTTATATTTTCAATTACATTTCCGTACTTATCAATTGGAGCTAGCAAAATGTTTCTGTATAATATATCATTTTTAAAACTGTCGTCCAACATTTTTTTGTAAGATACATAAAAATTTAAAGTTATAGTAAATAACAAAACTAATATAGCAAATATTAAAATATAATAAATATTCTTTCTATTTCTAAAAGTAGTTTTTAAAACATAATTATACATATCAATACTCCTCTAGATTTAACACTTCATCAGCATATTTTAGAATCTCAGAACTATGACTTATTACTATAATGCATTTTCCACATTTAGATAGTTTTTTTAATTCATCAAAGACAACTTTTTCATTTTTTCTATCTAAATTTCCAGTTGGCTCATCAGCCAATATTATTTTTGCATCATTTATTAAAGCACGAGCAATTGCAACCCTTTGCTTTTCTCCACCACTTAATTTTTTAGGAAAATCATTTACTTTTGAATAAATTTGAAACTTTTCTAATAATTTATAAGCCTTTTTTTCTTTTTCTGTTTTTGGAATTTTACTATTAATTAGTGGTAAATATACATTTTCGATTACAGTTAAATATTCATGTAATAGATATTCTTGAAATATAAAACCAATATCTTTATTTCTAATAAATGATTTTTCAGTTTCATTTAATTTTTTAGTATCTTTTCCATTTATTTTTAAACTACCTTCATATTTGTTATCTAATAGACCAATAATATTGTTTAATGTTGTCTTTCCACAACCAGAATGTCCGGTTATTGCATAAAGCTTACCATTTTCAAAAATATATGATAAGTTTTTTATAACAATATGTTTACCATAAGTTTTAGATACATTTTCTATTTCGATTATTTTCATATCTCACCTCTTGATGAAAATATAAATTATTACCCAAAAAAAAGAAAGAACTTATTAAGTGCTTTCTTAGCAACCATTAGTTGACATCCAGATAATAAACAATTCCTAAATATGAAAAAGTTAATAAAAATAGAACTATAAACGTTATTAAACTTACTATAAGAAAAAATGGAATTATTTTGTAATGTTTTTTGTGATAATTAAAATTGTCATTCATTAAATCATCAATTTTTATTTTGAATAATTTAGATATCATCTGTAATTTTTCAATATCGGGGACACCCATACCGCTTTCCCATTTTGATACACTTTGTCTAGTTATAAACAATTTTTCAGCAAGCTCTTGTTGACTCATGTTATTTGCCTCGCGAAGAATCTTTATATTTCTTCCAATTGTTTCGTTCATAACATCACCATAAACATTATAGCACAAAAAAACTCTACAAAAGTAGAGTTTAATGATCAGTTAATTAAACTAATTCTACAGTAGCTCCAGCTTCTTCTAATTTAGCTTTAATTTCATTAGCTTCGTCAGCAGAAACGTTTTCTTTGATGTTACCACCATTATCAGCTACACCTTTAGCTTCAACTAATCCTAATCCAGTAATTTCTCTTACGATTTTAATTACTGCAATTTTAGAAGCACCAGCATCTTTTAATACTACAGTTTTTTTAGCATCAGCATCAGCGTCAGCACCAGCAACTGGAGCAGCAGCAACAGCTACAGCACTTGGATCTACTCCAAATTCTTCTTTCATAGCGTCTACTAAATCTTTAACTTCTAAAATAGTCATTTCTTTAATTGCATCAATAATTTCACTTGTTGATAATTTTGCCATTTAAATCATTCCTTTCCTAATTACTTTTCGTCACCTAATTTTTCGGCATATAAATTAAGCGCAATAGATAGATTTTTTACGTGCTCTATCAAGCCACCTGCAAACATAGTAAGTAATCCTTCCATTGATGGAATTGAAGCGTAATCGTTAATTACATCTAGAGAAACAACTTCGCCATTAACCATACCAGTTATGATTTTAACATTGTCATGAGCTTTTGCAAAAGCATCGATTGCCTTAATAGGTTCTAATAAATCTTTTCCAAATACTATAGCGTTTTGTCCTTCTAAGAATTCACTTAAGTTAACACCCATACCATTTAATGCAATATTTACAAGAGTATTCTTATAAATTTTTACTTCACTATCAACTTTTTTAAGTTCTCTTCTTAAGCCTTGTAAATCAGCAACTGTTGATTCTTTATAATTGAATAGAATTACACTTTGAGAGTTTTTAATCTTATCAGTTATTTCTTTAACAGTTTCTTTTTTACGATTAAGAATTTTCTCGCTTGCCATATATGTCCTCCTTATTATATTTATAAAAAAACTTTCCGATTTGGAAAGTTTAAATACAAAAGTATATGTAACTTTCCCTCGGTAGGAAATTAAGGATACCTCCACCTACTGTCTTCGGTAATAAGTTTTTTTATTCGTTATTTATATTAACACGTTAATAATTACATGTCAATAGAATCTTGATCTACATGGATACCAGGACCCATAGTTGTAGATAAAGAAATATTTGTTATGTATTTTCCTTTAACTGTAGCAGGTTTTGCTTTAACTAAAGTATTTAATACAAATTGTACGTTTTCTACTAATTTCTTTTCATCGAAAGAAACTTTACCAACCATTACATGGATATTTCCATATTGATCAGCTCTATATTCAACCATACCTTTTTTAACATCTTCAACAGCCTTTTCAGGAGTTGGAGTAACTGTACCAGTTTTAGGGTTTGGCATTAAACCTTTAGGTCCTAAAACCTTACCAATTTTACCTAATTGAGGCATCATATCAGGAGTTGCAATGATTACATCGAAATCAAACCATTGTTCTTTTTCGATTTTTTCAATCATGTCAGCTTCTCCTACAAAATCAGCTCCAGCCTTTTTAGCAGCTTCAGCAGCAGCACCTTTAGCTAAAACTAAGATTTTTTTAGTTTTACCATTTCCGTTAGGTAATACTAATGAACCTCTCATTTGTTGGTCAGCTTTTTTAGTATCAATATTAAGTTTTACTGCTAATTCAACTGAGCTATCAAATTTAGTGATGCTAGTTTCTTTAGCTAACTTAACTGCTTCTTCTAATTGATAAGCTTTATTCTTTTCAATTTTTTTAGAAGCTTCCACATATTTCTTACCTAGTTTTCTCATCTTTTTCCCTCCAATCGTGGTTTATTAGCGGATAATTTATTATTCTTCAGTTTCTTGTTTTTCAGTTATGACTTCTACATCAACATTAGTTGATTGCATTGATTCTTCCATAGCTTCTAATTCAGCTTCTCTTTTTTCTGCTTCTTTTTCAGCTATAGCTGCTTCTTTTGCTTCTTCAGCAAGTTCAGCATCGTTTACACCTTCAACTGCAACACCCATGTTTCTTGCTGTACCTTCAATAATCTTCATAGCTTCTTCTACTGAATAAGCATTTAAGTCAGGTAATTTAATTTCAGCGATTGCCTTAACATCATTTTTAGATAATGTTGCAACAATTTCATGAGCACCTTTTTTACTACCAGAATTAATCTTAGCAAATTTTTTGATTAAGCTTGCAGCTGGTGGAGTTTTTAATACAAAATCAAATGTTCTATCTTCATAAACCATGATTTCAACTGGAATTATATCTCCCGTTTTATCACGAGTAGCATCATTATATTTTGTACAGAACTCTTGTAAATTAATACCTGCAGGTCCTAAAGCTGTACCAACTGGTGGTGCAGGAGTAGCTTTTCCTGCTGGAATTTGTAATTTAATTCTTCTAACGATTTCTTTTGCCACGTAAAACACATCCTTTCGCATTTTTCGCTTGTGGTGTTGGGCTAATCCGCATTTTCCCTCCCACTTACTAAAAAATATTTAGCACTTAAAATATTAACACACAAAATACAAAAAAACAACTATAAAAGTTGTTTTCTTTAAAATTTATGCAAATACTTGTTTATTTAGAAACGTTTACTTGGAAAAGTTCTACTTCAACAGGTGTTTCTTGACCAAATAGATCGATTAATACTGTTAATCTAGAATTTTCTGTATCGATTGAATCAATACGTCCTTCCATACCTGTAAATGGTCCATCAACGATAGATACTTTAGTTCCAACTTCAAGTTCAGCATCGACATCTACTCTACTCATACCCATATTAATTAAGATACGATCAATTTCTTGAGGTAAAAGTGGAGTTGGTTTAGCGCCCTTACCGCTTGATCCGATAAACCCAGTAACTCCTGGAGTATTACGAACGATGTACCATGCTTCATCAGTCATAATCATTTCAACTAAAATATAACCTGGGAACATTTTATGCTTTTTCTCTTTTTTAGAACCATCTTTCATTGTTTCAACAACTGTTTCTTCAGGAACAATAACTCTGAAGATATAATCTGAGAATCCCATTGATTCAGCACGCATTTCAAGTTTTTCTTTTACTTTTGCTTCATGACCACTATAAGTGTTAACTACATACCACAATTTTTCCATTATTTAATCAAATCCTTTACTAAAGCAAATAATGCATCTAATCCGAAGAAGAATAGTGCAAAAAATGCTACAAATATTAAACAAGCAAGTGAATATTTTACAAGCTCAGTTTTGTTTGGCCATCTTACCATCTTCATTTCAGCTTTTATCTCACTGAAATATGTATCTTTCTTTCCAATGTTTGCTCTAGTTTCTTTCAAGTCTTTTATTTCTTTTTTTAATTCGCGTTTTTCGCCTTTATCTTTAGTCTTCTTTAATTCAGCAATTTTTCCATCGATTTTTTCTTCAATTTTTCTTTTTTCATTTAAAATTGCTTCTTTTTCGATTTTCTTTGCATGTTTTAAATCAGCTTTAGATATGTTTTTCTTTGCCATAACCACACCTCTATTTTTATTGTATAAAAAAAACACTTTCGTGTACAAACATAATATAGCACACAAAAGTATTAATTTCAATAATTTTCAAGCAACTTTTTTATTTTATCTCGTATTCGATGAGCCGTGTTATATATCTTCTTAACTGGTTCGTTTAAAAGTTCTGATATTTCTTCCGTTTGAAAATTATTAATCATCAAATCAAATACTTCTTTTTCAAACGGACTTAAAGACTCATCTATTTTAGAAACCAATATATTGTAGTTTTCTTTATTTATTACTTTTAATTCCGGATTACTATTTTCTTCAATTATTATATCAGCAAGTGTAGTTTCATCATCATCACCATACGTATAATCTAAAGAAAAACTTTCCCTTAAAACAGTTTCTTTAATAGTGCTTGATTTTCTAATCACATTTTGAATCTTTCTATTAACACATATCGTTATAAAAGTTGGAAGTGATGCGTTTTTTTCCTGATTATAATTGTTAATAGCGTCCATAAAAGCTATTATAGCATCCTGTCTTACTTCCAAAACATCCAAATTATGATATTTTAATACAGCACGATATTTACTTAATAGTATATCTATTATATATTTATACTTTTCATATAATAAATCCGTTGCTTCTTCATTATCACATACCATATTTACTACCTCATTATCAGGATATTCATTCATTATTTTTCTCCTATTCCATATATAAGTATAGCTGCAGCAACAGAGGCATTTAGACTATTTACTTCTCCTTTCATAGGAATACTGATAATTACATCTGAATTGTTTCTTACTAGTTTTGAAAGGCCATTTCCTTCGCTTCCAATTACTAAAAGTTTCTTATCGTTATAGTCTACTTTTCTAAAATCTTCTCCATCTGCTTCAGCACTATAAACAAAATAGCCATCCCTTTTTAATTCATTTATGGCATTAACTAAATTTGTGACCATAATTATATTTACTCTGCTTAAAGCCCCTGTAGATGTTTTTACAACCGTATCATTTACAACTACTCCACGATCTTTAGGAATTATAATATTCTTTACTCCAATCGCTTCACAAGTTCTTATAATTGCTCCAAAATTATGAGGATCTTCCAAATGATCTAACATTACAACTAATGGATCTCCATGAATTTCATCTAAAGTTTTGTATTCATAGTCATCTACTTCAATAATGATCCCTTGATTGTGTTTCATTAAAGCATCCATTGATTTTGAATCCATATTAACGTAACGTATTTTATTTTGTTTAATTTTTTCAATTATGCTTTTATCTTTAAAAGTATCTGCAAGATATACTTTTCTTATAGTTTTAATATTTAATTCGTTAAAAACATTTTTTCCACAAACTCTCATAATTCACCTGTTATATAATTTAATAATTCATTACATCTTTCTATATTATTTTTATATAATGTACCAATTAACGCTTCTAAGCCAGTTGCTTTTTTATAAGTTATTATATCAGTTGTCTTACTGCGATGACTTGATGCATTTCGGCCACGATTCACGATTAGGATTTCTTCTTCACTTAAAATTTGACGATTTATTAGTTCTTCTAAAATTCTTCGTTGAGAAGTAGCACTTACGTAATTTAAACTTTCTCGAGCTAAATCTTTTACTTTAGCAATACCTTTATTTATTAAAAAATTTCTTATATGAAGTTCATATACAGCATCGCCTAAGTAAGCATATACTAAGCTTTCCATTTTCTCACCGACTAAATAATAACATATTTATTCCTTCTTATCAACAAAAGAAAAAAGCTAAGATTACTCAGCTTCTTTGATTTTTTCTTCTAATTCTTCTTTAGACATTTTAGTGTATCCTTTAATGCCTAATTCTTTTGCTTTATTTTTTAATTCTTTTAAATCATCTGTTTGTACTTCGTCACTAATCTTTCCAGTAGTAACTAATTCTTCAATTTGTTCTTTTGTGATTGTTTCTCTTTCCATTAAAGCATCACTTATAGACATAACTAAATCCTTGTTTTTCTTTAAGATTTCAGTTGTCTTTTTATAACATTCATTAATGATTTTTCTTACTTCTTGGTCAATTTCTAAAGCAACAGCATCTGAGAAGTTTTTAGATTTATTATAATCTCTTCCTAAGAATACGCCCTCGCTTCTTTCTTCTAATTGAACTGGACCTAAATCACTCATACCATATTCAGTTACCATAGCACGAGCAATCTTTGTAGCTTTTTTAAAGTCATCGCTTGCTCCAGTAGTTGTTTCTCCTAGGAATAATTCTTCAGATACACGTCCACCTAATAAACCAGTTATTTGAGCTAGTAATTCATTTTTAGTAGTTACTGCCATTTTTTCTTCTTTTGGAAGCATCATTGTGTAGCCTCCGGCAATACCACGAGGTATAATTGTTATTTTATGAACATCATCAGCATCTTCTAGTTTTAGTCCAACAACTGCATGTCCTGCTTCATGAATAGAAACAAGTCTTTTTTCTTTGTCAGTGATTTTTCTAGTTGTTTTTGCTGGTCCCATTAATACACGGTCAGTTGCTTCATCAATATCATCCATTGTAATAGCTGATTTATTTCTTCTTACTGCTAAAAGCGCAGCTTCATTAAGTAAGTTTTCAAGGTCAGCTCCACTAAATCCTGGAGTACGATGTGATAAGTTTTCAAGATTTACATTTGGTGCAAATACTTTACCTTTAGCATGTACTTCAAGAATAGCTAAACGAGCTTTTTGGTCTGGTAAACTTACTGTAACTTGTCTATCGAATCTTCCTGGTCTTAATAAGGCTGGATCCAATACATCAGGTCTGTTTGTTGCAGCAATGATAATTATTCCTTCATTTGCTCCAAATCCATCCATTTCAGTTAATAATTGGTTTAAAGTTTGTTCTCTTTCATCATGTCCGCCACCTAAACCTGTTCCTCTTTGACGTCCAACAGCATCGATTTCATCGATAAATATTAAACAAGGAGCAGAATGTTTAGCTTGTTTAAACATATCTCTTACACGGCTTGCTCCAACTCCTACAAATAATTCAACAAAGTCTGAACCGCTTATATAATAGAATGGAACGTTTGCCTCTCCAGCTACGGCTTTTGCAAGTAATGTTTTACCTGTTCCTGGAGGACCTACTAATAAAACACCTTTTGGAATACGAGCTCCAAGTTTTTGGAACTTCTTAGGATTTTTTAAGAAATCTATTAATTCTTCTACTTCTTCTTTTTCTTCATCAAGTCCAGCAACATCTTTAAATCTTACTTTTCCACCATCTTCACTTAATTTAGCACGGCTTCTTCCAAAGTCCATACTATTTTTATTTGATCCTGATAGTTTAGTGAACAAAATTATTGTTCCACCAACGATTATAACCATTGGTACAACATTTATAAGTATTGCTACCCAGTTATTGTTTTCTGGATTCTTTTCTACTGTCCATTTAAAATCATTAGTTGTATAGTATGTTGTTAATGTTTCTGTAACAGTTTCTGAAAGTGGAGCTTTTGTAGAGAAATACTCACCTTTTTTGTAATTCTTTAATTTTCCAGTTATTTGGTAGTAACCTGCTGCACTTCTTTCAGAAGTAACTATTTCAGTAACGTTTCCTTTAGAGAATTCTGTAATAAGTTCATCATATGTAAGCTCTTTTACAGTTGAACCACTAAAGCTAAACATTATTAATACAACCGCGATTATTGCAATCAACATTATATATGGAATAGTTTGTTTTGTATTAACTTTTTTATTCATATTATTTCTCTCCTTTTTCATACTTTAATATTATATCATATACTTTATCTTTTGCCATATCAAATTTACTTTTTTTAATTCCAGGTATCCAAAGAGCTTTACCTTTATAGTCAGTTACTATTGGATATGTATTTCTTTCTTGTTTTGGAACTTTGGAGTCAATGAATATATCACTGATCTTCTTTGAACCCGTCATGTTTTTGACTTGCATCTTATCTCCATCTGATTTGCATCTTATATGAATTGGCAAAACTATATCTGAACTATTTAATCTTATGGTATTGTTACTTGTATCATCAGTTGATGAAACTTTCGTTATCTTTCCATAAGGTGTTATAACTTCTTTAGTTAAAACATAGTCATAAGTGCTTATATTATTATTGTAATTAAATATTAATTTATCGTATTCCTTTAATACACATATATTATTTGGAATATTTATACTAACACTTGGTTTATCACTTTCAATTAAATCTAAAATATTTTTAACATGATTACTATTTATTAAACTCAAATTATTATTATAAATACGCATTAATATTTTATAAATAACTTCTTTTTTAATATAAATATCAAGATGCTTAAATTCGTTTAAATCTAGAACTTTATCAACATAAATCTTATCAATTATTGAATATACATAATTATCTAAAAAATTAGTGCATTCTTTTAAATTATTAGCAAAATTTAAAAATTTTAAATGAGCATCTTTTTCTTCGCTTTTAAAAAATGGAAGTACATGATGTCTAAAACGATTTCTAGTGTAATGATCTTCTAAATTGGATTCATCAACTGCATATGGAATATTTAATATTTTGTCATACTTTTCTATCTCTGCTTTGGATAAGTAAATAAGAGGACGAGCAATTTTATAATCGCCTTTATCAACTATAAAATCAAAGCCTGAATAGCCATAAATGCTTCCACCTCTTAAAATGTGCATAAGAATTGTTTCCATTAGATCATCACCATGATGAGCAGTAAACAAATATTTAGCATGATATTTTTTTACAATACTTTCAAAGTATTCATATCTAAAGTTTCTTGCATACTCATGAAAATTATCACAAGTTTCATAGTTAAGGATTTCCGTTCCCTCAAATATGATGTTATTTTTATCACAGTAGGATTTTAAATCAATATATTCTTGTTCGCTTGCTTGACGCATTTTATGATTAACGTGAGCACATACAACCTTACATTTATAATAAGTATGCATGACGTAAAGCATATACATTGAATCAGGTCCATAAGAACATGAAACAACAACTGTATCGTTTTCACTTATATTTAAGTTATTAATAAACTTTAATACATTATCCATATGCCCTCCATAAAAATTCACTAAGTAGTATAATATAAATAAATGAAAATAACAAGAAAATTAATTCTTGTTATATTTAGTTGACGTCACAAGTGAAATCATTATTGGTAAGCTTACAATTATTGGATTCATATATCTAAGATATGCATTAACCGGTGATAAAATACAGAATGCATAAGTTAAAAGTAATGGAATACTGATAACCAAATAGTCACGTCTCTTTATATAAATAGAATAGCCTAAAACAATTACTAAAATAATGAAATATGTTCCTGTATTATATATAAATCTTATATATTTACTTCTTCTCAATTGATAAAAACATTCTTCAAATCCTTTTCTAAACTTTTTATATCTTTTGTTCATATAAAAGTCAAAGTTACCTTTATTTATTCTTTTGTTGTTTACAACTCTAAAGTAACCAATGCTTTCTTTTACATCTTCTTTATAAGGATAAAAGTATCCATAAGTGTTATTAAGAGTTGCATCAATATAAGTAACGGGATCCTTTTTTAGTAAACTCCACCAAAGAGATAAAAAATCTTTTAAATCTGATTTTGTTTCAATGACTAAGCTTTCCTTAATTGGATCTGATATATCAGGATTATAGTTTTCAGCAAAATCATTTTCATCATACATAAATACCTTTGATAATTTGTCTTTTTCTTCTTCTGTCAAATTGTTATAAATTGTGTATCTAGCTATTTGTTGAACTGGTATCGATAAAGTTTCTCGGATGTTGCTTGGTTCTATTCCGTTCATCTTAATGATTGTGTTAAGAATAAGTTGAATAATAAAGAACAAAACAACAAAAGAAATTGATATTTTTTTATAATCTGGTTTTAAAAAGAACAACGCTAGAAACGACACGCTTACAACATATATTCCATTATTTCTAATAAGCATTAAAAGCAATGATGAAATTAATAAGATTATGATACTTTTTTTATCGCTTTCATTATAGAAAAATTTTATGTAATTGATAAAGAAAATAATAAATATTAGATAGTATGAAGTGTCTTTCATAAATGTGTAAGCATAAAGATACCAGGATGGACTTAATGCAAAAAATAAAAATGTTAATAGCTTGATTATATCAGATGTTCCTAATTTGTTTTGAAAGTCAATGATATTTGCAAATATGAAACAGGACAAAGTATATTGAGTAAAAGTAAATAAGAATATTCCAAAGTTATCATCAGCTACAATCGATCCAATTTTTTGAAATGTTCCTAAAATATATGTCGAGAATATTGGATGGTGATTGCTCCATGGAAGCACTCCCGAATAATAATTTAATTGCCACATTCCATCCCATTGAACTGGACCAGGATAAAAAGTTACAACAATTGGTAATCCAATTAAAAATAAAAGAATAAAAACCATTAGTAAAGGATGATCATTAAATATAAATTTAAATACCTTATTATTTATCGTTGTTTTTCTTTTTAATAGCTTAAATATAGCAATAATGATAAAATACCAAATAATTAAATGAACTAAAAAATCGATAAAGTTACTGATGAAATGTGTGGAAACAACTAAATATCTTATGGATCCATAAGTTTTAATTGTTGAACCTACGATAAGAGATAAGGATATTATAAAACTTGTTAGTAAAGCAGCAAAAGATATCTTTTTCATCTCATCACCCAAGTCTATTTTATGATAAATACATATTTTATGCAAGAAAAAACCTTGCATATAGCAAGGCATTGAAACATTCTAACGTTTTGAGAATTGTGGTGCTCTACGAGCTTTTTTAAGACCATATTTTTTACGTTCTTTAACTCTTGGATCTCTAGTAATAAATCCTTCAGTTTTTAAGATTCTTCTATAAGCAGTTTCACTTGATGGATCAGTATCCTTATCATATTCAAGTAATGCTTTAGTAATAGCAAGTCTTATTGCTCCAGTTTGTCCAGAGAATCCGCCACCTTTAACATTAACAGTGATATCAAAAGTTGATTCATTGTTTGTTAAAACTAATGGTTGACGTAAGTCCATAACTAGAACTTCAAAAGGTAAGTATTCATTTACATCTTTTCCATTAACGATAATTTTACCAGTTCCTGGAACCATTTTAACTTGTGCTACGCTTGATTTTCTTCTTCCTGTAGCTGTTATAACTTTACTCATTATTCCTTACCTCCTATAAACTTATGCTTTCTGGTTTTTGAGCTTGTTGTTCATGAGCATCACCTGCATAAACAAATAACTTCTTAGCCATTTGTCTTCCTAAACGGTTATGAGGAAGCATTCCTTTAACAGCTCTTTCTACCATTTCAACTGGATATTTTTCAATCATCTCAGCTGCATTTCTTTCTCTTAATCCACCAGTATATCCTGAGTGATTATAATACATTTTATCATTTAACTTATTACCAGTTAATTTAACTTTACTAGCATTAGTTATAATGATGTAGTCTCCACAATCGATATGAGGTGTAAATGTTACTTTATGTTTTCCTCTTAGCATATGAGCAGCTTTAGTAGCAACTCTACCTAAAGGTAAATCAGTAGCATCTAACACATACCATTTACGTTCTACTGTTTCTTTCTTTTGCATAAATGTGTTTTTCATAATATTTTTCCCTTTCAAAAATTCCTATCTTCATCAACTTCCCACATCGAATCCAATATCTGAATTTAAAAAATGTACCAGTTAAAATTATATGCTATGTCCTTGTAAATGTCAAACATTTTTTTCACCTTTTTGTTAATATACTAAATTTATATGAACAAATATATATTTTATTAATATTTAACTTCCATTAAATAAAGACCATTTGCAGGAACTGTCATATAATTATATATATTTTTTGATTGGCTTAGCATCTCTTCTATGCCTGTTATTGGCATGCGTCCTTCTCCAGCTAAAAGTAGTGCTCCTACTAGGTTTCTAACCATATATCGATAAAAACTTACTCCTGTGAATGTAATATATAACATATTTCCGCATTTTTTGAAATCAACTTTGGATATTATAGAGTTATAGTTTTCTCTTTCTCCAGAAGTAAATACTTTAAATGAATGTGCTCCAAGTAGGTATTTACTTGCTTTTTTCATATTCTTAATATTTAATTTTTTATTATAATTATAAACATAATCGTCTATAAATAAATCATATTCACCCATATTTATAATATATTGATATTTTTTTTGAATACAATCAAATCTAGCATGAAAGTCACTTGACACTTCTTCAATGTAATTAACTCTCAAAGCTGGATCTAATCTACTGTTAATTGCTAGAAGTAAATGTGGTATATCAATTTTGATATTTAAATCAAAGTGTATTTTTTGATCAATTGCATGAACACCACGATCAGTTCTTCCAGCTCCTTTTACTAAAACTATCGTTTTATTTATATGGGTTAAAACTTTTTCAAGTTCACCTTGAACAGACTTTTTATTTTTTAATCGTTGAAAGCCATAAAATTTTGAACCATCATAGCTCACACTTGCTAAGTAACGCATTACATCACACTCCTATAGATATCCTTTAAAAGTTCTTTTCTATCAAATGTATAAATTAAATTTGCTCCTTTTTTATTTGCTAAGTTAATAAACTTAATGATTTTTGAATCAATAATAGATTCATTATATGCATCATCTATTAAATCATCATAAACAATCTTTCCTTCATCAAAGATAATCAAATGATCACTTGCTTTATAAAGAAATTCCATATTTGTTGATAAAAAGATAAAGGTTAATTCATCATTTTTTATTTTTCTTATAAAACTAAGAAGTTTCTTTCTATCCTTATGACTTATATTTAAATCCATATGATCAAAGACAATCGTTTTATAGTTTTTAAGTATAGCAAAAGTTAGTAAAACAAACTTAAAATCTGTTTTAGATATATTTTTTATTTTTTTATTTAATAAATCCAAATCTAGTTCTAACATATTAAAAAGAGTTATAATTCGTTCATTTATCTTAAAGTGAAAACCATTTAAAAATCTTTTTACTGTCCAATTATCATCGTACATAAGACCTTCTATATCAAAACCTTCATTTAACAAATCGTTGATATCTCCAATTACTCCAACCGTTTGATATTTAAAACGAGATGGTTTATTTAAACTTACTACTACTTCCATATTTTATCCACCAACTTTTTTTCATCAAGATATATTTTATTAAGAATTCCATAAAGAACTAAATTTTGAGACATCTCGGCTGTAAATGGAAGACTTATACCGATATATGGTAGAATCGTATTTCCATTTAATAGTTCTTTTTTATCGCCATAAAAAATAGCTTTCATATCATTAAGCAATAATACTTTATCGCTTATAAGTAAATCTTCACCATTATTTGTACAATTTATCAACGTCATCTTATTAGAAGCACAGAAAGTAATTAAATTTTTTTTATCAGTTTCATTTAAATAACTTAATAGATTATCAATCCCAAATATTTGAGGCTTTATAATTAGAAGTGCAAGAATTTTTATAAGTATACGTTTTTCAATTGTTAAAAGGTCAATTCTTTCACTCAGTAGATTGCTTATTTTGAAGAATTTTGCAAGTTCATTTATCTTATTCGTAATCTCATCTATTCTATAACCTAGTTTAGATAAGTAATAATGAAGTTCTTCAGCCACATATTCACATTTAAAAATATCATCATCTAAAACTACTACAATATTATTTTTTAAATAAGTTATATCATACTCACTTATTAAAATATCATCAAGATATACGTCATGATTAGGAATTACGTTTATTAGTTTTTTTAAAAAATATGTTTTACCAGAATTCGTTGGACCAAGAACGGATATAACTGGTAAGGTTAAATCAATATCGATAGACATACTTTTAATGCTTAGCTTTTCCATAACCATAACCTCCAGTAAGATATATTATACAATAAATATACCTTTTTTTGAATAAAAAATACTGAAGTTTTTATTCTTCAGTATCTTTATTTTGACTACGTTCTTTTACTACTTTTAAAGGGCGATTTTCATTTAAAACTTTTTCTTGTTCCATCTCTTCACCATAATTTAGTGATAGGCCAATAACAAACACGAATGACATAAAATATAACCATAACATAAGTATTGCGATATTTGATAAAGCTCCATAGAAGATATTATATGTTGTCATATTGGTTGATATTTGGCTATAGAACCATGTTAGAATTACCCAACCAACGGTTGTAAATATAGCTCCTGTGTTGATGTGGGAATTTCTTCTGACTCTATCGGGAGCAATCTCGTATATTCCTCTTAAGAATATAAACATTACAAGCCATGTTAATGGTCCTTTTAATATGTTAAATATTTCTTTTATCGTAGAACTGATATTAGTAAATTCAAATAACTCTAGTATTTTCTTTCCAAATACTGGAAATACAAGTAAGAAGATTATGATAACTACTATTCCAAAAGTCATAAATATAGCTTTGATTCTTCTTTTTATCCAATTTGATTGGTTAATACCATAAATTTGATTGCTTATTAGGATAACTGTATTGCATCCATTACTTGCTAAATAAAACATCCATAAGAATATCAAAGCAAGTTTTAAATCAATTGTATTACCAGTTAAATATGGTTTTAAGAATTCTGCTCCAGTTGGAATAATATTATCAAGAATATCAATAACTGTGTCCATATTGATATTGAATAAACCTGCTCCAAAACCACATAAAGTTATAATTGGAACAAGGGATAAAATAATAAAGAAGGCTAGCTGTCCTGGTAATATACCCATTTCAGGTTTCTTTATTATCTCAATAATCTTTAATATGTAATTTTTTAGATTCTTAAATTGTTCTGCTGCTTTTTTGTTAAATTTACTAATTCTTTTTTTCATAAGATTCCTCTTTATTATCACGCATTCTAACACTTGCTTCATTGAATGCATCTTCTACCAATTTTGAGTCATCTTCAATCATTGAAAATCCCATTGCAACTCCTGGTTCATAATCCAATTTTTTAAATTCTTTTATTAATTTTTTAATATAAGAAAGAACTTGCTTTTCAGGATATCCAACTAGATATACAAAGAATTCATTACCATCTGTACGCATTATTTCTGAGTTATCTATTTGAGTTTTGATTAAAGCATTAGCAACCCTTTGAATCAATTTATCCCCTTCTTCATGTCCAAGAGTATCGTTTAAGTTTTTAAGTTCATTTATATCTAAAACGATACAAGCTTGTGGATAAATCGTATTTTTATTCCATAAATTAACTTTTTCATTATAGTAATTTCTATTTTTTAAAGAAGTAAGAAGGTCAATATATTTAATTCTATCCTCTTTTTTTACTTTAGTATTTATCTTTATAGTTTTTTCTTTTTTCTTTTTTAATACAAATATGTATGATGAAACAATAATAATTATTATTGAATATTCAGCTATCTTACCAACAATTGAATTCTTTTTAGCAACTTTATTGTAAGAAGATATTCCTTTTCTTACTAAATCGCTTGGATCCAATGTTTTAGTGTATGCATTGAAAAGCAAATAGAATGAATCACTGGCATTTTTATACCTAAATGAATAGTTGTTTTCTTCTAATGTACCAGCAAGTCTTACTGTATATTCATTTGTTTTATTAGTTATATAGTAGTTATATTCAGATTCATCAACCAATATAATAGCTTTTTTCTTTATTATTTTAGTTAATTCATTATTGTTTTTGTAAGTTATGATGTTGATATCTTTATTGTTTTTTAATATATCCGAAAGATAAGAATTTTCTAGTACATAAACAGTTTGTTTATATAAACCAGATATATTTGTTAAAGATAAATCAATATCATTTTGAGCAATTACATAATATTTTATTTTCTTTGTTGCTCCCGTATCAATATAGTTTGTAATTAAATTGTAATAATTGTAGTATAAATCTATATCTCCTTTGATTGCAGCTTCAGCTAAAGATACTGGTGATCTATACTTTTTATATGTAAAATCAACATTAGCAAAAGTCTTAAATTCATCAATAATCTCAGAAGTTATTCCGCCATATGAACCGCTTGATATGATTTCATAAGGACGATACTCAGCAAAACCATACTTATATGTTTTGTTCGATAGACTTTCTTCATCAAGTTCAGATATGCCTAATTTATCGATAAACAAACGATAATTGTGTTGTCTATAAGATTTAGCATATTTTGTTTCCATCCATGAAAGGAACTCTTTTTTAAATATTGAATTTATCATCTCATTATCGCCTAAACGGAAATAATAGTATTTATTTAAATCACTTACATGATATAAAATATTTATATTGTTTTCGATTATTTGATCCTTATATTCATTTAATGGAACAAGTGCATATGTTAAATTACCATTTCCTAAATCAGAAATTATTTTGGATATAGCATCATATCCCTTTAGTGTTGTCTCATTTACTCCATAGTATGATGCAATTTGAGTTTTATTGCTGTTTAAAACTCCAGGGCTTAAACTTATTATATTCGCTTCATCGATTATATTTGAGTTTTTACCAATAAGCACATAATGATCTTTAAACATCAAAAGAGCTTTTTCGTCATATGAATCACTTATGTTAAATCCATATCCTGTTGTATCCGTAAGATATGAAACTGTATTGTTGTTGATTTTTATTCCAAGATCTGTTCCAAGATAAGATGAAAAATCAAAGAATACTCCAGCTCCAGTGTTTCCAAAAACAGGTATATCATTAGGTACTGATAGAGATATTACATTGCTGCTATTTGAATCGATCCATTTCTTTTCTTTAATTGATAAAGCATATTCATCAACAAGCAATTTATATAAAAAGAAGAAAGAAAGGCCCAATACTATTAGGACAGCAGGGATAATTATTATTAATCTTTTTGCTTTTTTCATTACATCACCTATTTCTTTTTAGAAGTAGTTGTCGTTGTTGTATCCACTGAATAATTAGCCCAAGAGATTACTGTATTGCTAGCAGATTTGCTACCAAGATATGGTGTTAAACCTTCTCTTTTAAATATAAATTGAATGTCATAATATGTTTTTTCTGTATCAGGAATTTTTTCAAGACATCCAACTGCTAAATTTTGAATTGCTTCATTAGAAGTTGTTTTTTCCATTTCAACGTCTATATAAATTATTCTTCCTTGAACTCTAACATTGTAGTTTGTTACACCTTTGCCATCTTTATAATAATTTTTTAGATCTTCAATGGCTGAATTTATGTTATGGTTATCTATATCATCCAATCTATGTCCATATGGACTTGAAACAGTTTGATTAACGAAATAGATTATAACACCACTTGCCATAAGTATTAAACATATTAAAGATATAATCATCAATATTGAATAAATTCGGTTGTTTTTATAAAAATTTTTTAGCTTTTTTAACATTTTCTTCACCCCAAAAACTTTAGTATCATCATTATACTACATATATATAAAAATTAAAAGTGTTCTAATTTTGGCCTAGTTCGCTTAAGAATTTTTCTTCATCCCAGATGGTAATTCCAAGTTCTTGAGCCTTAGTGAGTTTACTTCCAGCATCATGTCCAGCAATAACCACATCCGTTTTCTTGGATACAGAACCTGTGCAATTTCCGCCTAAATATTCAATTTTTTCCTTGGCTTCATCACGAGTTATGGAATCAAGTGTTCCAGTGAGCACAAAAGTACGGCCAGTGAATGCGCTTTCTTCGGAAGAAGTTTTTCCTTTGTATTCAAAGTTTACTCCAACTTCTTTTAGCTTTTCAATCAAATTTTTATTTTCATCATCATTAAAATAATCGACAACACTTTTAGCTATTACTTCGCCAATATCTCTAATTGATTTTAATTCTTCATAACTTGCTTGAGCAAGAGCATCAACATTTTTATAATGGTTTGCAAGAATTTTAGCATTTTTTTTGCCTACATAACGAATTCCTAGAGCAAACAATACTTTTTCTAAAGAATTGTTTTTAGATTCTTCAATAGAATTTAGTAGATTTTCAATAGATTTATTTCCAAAGCCTTCAAGAAGTTTTAACTCTTCTTTATAATTATTTAAATGATAAATTGAAGCGATATCCGTTAAATATCCTAAATTGTAGAAATCCTCAATAATTGCATCTCCTAAACCATCGATATTCATAGTTTCCCTAGATGCATAATGAATAAGTGATTCTATATTTTTCTTATCACATGAATCATTTACACAATAGTATGCTGCATCACGCTTTATAAGTTCACTTCCACACATTGGGCAAGTTCTTGTAAATTCAAATGGTTTTGAATCAATTGGTCTTAATTCTTTTATAACACCTTCAACCCTTGGAATTACGTCTCCTGCTTTAATGACTTTAACCGTATCACCTATTCTAATATCTTTTGATAGGCAATATTCTTCATTATGTAATGTCGCTTTCGACACTAAAGATCCCATAACCATTATTGGTTCAAGAATTGCGTTTGGAGTTACTACACCGGTTCTTCCTACAGTAAACTTAATATCCAAAAGTTTTGTTGAAACAACTTCAGCTGGAAATTTATATGCAACTGCCCATTTGGGATACCTAATCGTGTTTCCTAGAATCTCATGCTCTTTTAAACTATCAACTTTGATAACAACCCCATCGATGTCATATGGAAGTTTTGGTCTAAGTTCACCTTTTTCATGGATAAATTCAAACACTTCATCTATGTTATTAACAAGTCTATTATTTGGATTTGTTCTAAATCCTAAAGAAGCCATAAATTCAAGGGCTTCATGATGAGTCTTAATTCCATAATCTTCTGGATCTGGTAAATGATATATCCATACCTCAAGGTTTCTTTTAGCTGCAATACTTGAATCAAGTTGTCTTATAGAACCTGCTGCAGCATTACGACAGTTTTTAAAAGGCACTTCTCCATTTTTTTCTCTTTCATGGTTGATTTTTAAAAGTGTTTCACGGCTCATATAGATTTCACCACGAACCTCAATATCAATATCCTGAGTCAATTTCAAAGGTACTTGCTTTATCGTTTTAACGTTATGAGTGATGTCTTCACCAACAACTCCATCACCTCTTGTAGCTGCACTTTTTAGGATTCCATGTTCATACTTTAAAGATACTGATAATCCATCTATTTTAAGTTCACATACATATTTAGGATTCAATCCTTCTTTTTTTATTCGATTATCAAATTCGATTATTTCATCTTCATTGAAAACGTCTGCAAGACTCATCATTGGAATATTATGCGTAACTTTTTTAAAGCTATCTAAAACAACTCCACCAATTTTATGAGTTGGAGAGTCCTCTCTAATAATGCTTGGATCTTTTTCTTCCATTTCATATACTTCTCTTAAGTATGCATCATATTCTTCGTCAGTCAATGTTTCTGGATTATCTAAAACATGATATTCATAATTTGCTTTGTTTAAAAGATCTACTAATTCGTTATATCTATCCATTATGTTCACCTACCAATATTATATCATGAAAAGGTTAGTAATTTGTCAAAAAAAGAGCACTTAATATGCTCATAATTATTGTCTTTATCTTAAATTTCAACTAAGGTTTTTACTTTATTATAATTAATTTTCATCACATCTGTTGTAACTAGTATTATTATAATCTTTCTATATGATGCAACCCATCAATAAAGTCGTTAGCTTGTTCATAATCAAGCGACTTTGATGCAAGAATATCTATATATTCTATATCGATTCCAATTTGAGATAGTATATACTTTAAATCTTCTTCATCTTTATACTCATCTAGGTTAATACCTAGCAAGAATTCAATCATTAACGAGTTAAAAGATGCCATACTCAATTTCTCAAATTTTTGAGAATAAGAATCGGTATAAATTGTAGATTTACCGTCCAAGTCAATAAGTTGTGGCTTTAAAGTTATAGGATTTACAAGAACATGTGAATGTCCAACATTTTCGAGTTTTCCTAACTCATTATAAAAATAATTGTCCTTTGTAAATGGAGAATTGGCTAAATCTATATGATAGATGTAATTATCCATAAGTTCCTTTACGTTGTAAAGCACGCGTTTCATTATTTTCTTTTTTAGTACAAGCGGAAGACCAATCAATTTATGAATTTGTATACCTTTAATAGCAATTAATGTGCAACCGATATATTTACCATCAATATATACAGCATCCTGTGGAAGTCTGGTGTTTTTAACTTTCAATTGTCTTGCTTTTGCGGCTATTATCTCTTCGGAGCCATTATGAATTCTAATATATTGACCATCTTCTTCTGATACGTAGTATGTAAACATATCAAATATATCATTTCTTCGGTTATAATCTCCTTTTTGATATATTTTTACATGATCATCATTGTCTTCAAACACCAAATTCCTAGTTTTAAACCAATTTAGATATTTATGGTAAAGTTTTATCAATCTTTTTCGGTCAAATCTAAATACTCTTCCATCAGTACCATGGGATAGCTCATGCTTTAAAAGTGATTCGATTTCTTCCGATGTCAATTCGATTTTACCTTCGCTTTTCATAATCATCACCTTTTCACATTTTCTTTATACTCTTATGATTTTTCATAAGCTTTTTTATTCCTGTTTTAAATGCCACTTCAATTAAGGAGCCATCAACACTTAATATAACTCCTATACCAAGTGTATCATGATTTATAGTATCTCCAACATTTAAATCATCATTTGATCCCTCAATATACATATCACTTGAATCGATTTTCTTAGCCTCGTCTTTTATTGTATCAATTCTTTCAATATAATCACTTTTGATTTCATCAATAAATCTACTAGGTGGATTCATTGTATCTTTACCATATAACATTCTTCTTTTTGAATTTGTTAAATATAGAATTTCTTTTGCACGAGTAATTCCAACATAGCAAAGTCTTCTTTCTTCTTCAAGACCGTTATCCTCAAGAAGTGAATTAGCATGTGGAAATATACCTTCTTCCATTCCAATTAAGAATACAACAGTGAATTCAAGGCCTTTAGCTGAATGAATTGTCATTAAAGTAACTTCATCATCACTTTCTTTATGTTCAGATATATCGGCGATTAAACTTATCTCATTTAGAAAATCTCCTAAATTAACACATCCTTCTTTTTCTTCAAATGATGCTGTAATTGATTTAAACTCCATCAAGTTATCAAGTCTTAATTCGGAATCTAGGCTTTTATCTGCTTCAAGCTCATTTTTTAAACCTGTTCTTTCAAGAATAGAGTCGATTAACTCGGTTAAACTCATAGAATTTGAGTCTTTAATAAGCACTTCAATTAGTTCTTTAAATTCAAGTTCTTTCTTTGTACTCAATGATTCAAACATACTTGTTCCATTAATAATAGAGGATTGTTCAAGAGTTTTAATTGCAGCTTCTCCAATACCTCTTTTTGGCACATTAATAATTCTTCTTAAACTTATTTCATCATGAGGATTATTTATAAGTCTTAAATAAGCGATTAAATCTTTGATTTCTTTACGGTTATAGAAATAATATGCTCCAACAACACGATATGGAATATTACTTGTTAGAAAACCTTCCTCTACTACACGGCTTTGAGCATTAGTACGATATAAAACAGCGATATCTTTTTTCTTATAGCCTTCCTCAAGAAGCTTTCTTATTTCATTTATAACAATTGTAACCTCATGCTTTTCATCATAACTTCTAATGTATTTTACTTTTACTCCATCTCCATGCTCACTCCAAAGGCGTAAATCTTTTCTTTCCTTATTGTTAGCAATTACCGAGTTAGCAGCATTTAAAATGTTATTGGTACTACGATAGTTTTCCTCTAATTTTATAACTAAACAATCTTTATAGTCGTTTTCAAAGTTAATAATATTTTTATAATCAGCTTGCCTAAAGCCATATATACTTTGATTCATATCACCAACAACAAAAATATTTTTATATTTGCCTGAAAGAAGTTTAGTTAATTTATATTGTACAGGGTTTGTATCTTGATACTCATCCACCAAAATATATTTAAACACTTCTTGATAATGATCAAGTACCTCTAAATGATCTCTAAATAATATTACTGGCTTTGCAAGTAAATCATCAAAGTCAACAACATTCGATTCAGCTAAAATGGATTGATATTTATAGTATATGTCTTTTACCATTTTATCGAATTCTGTATTAAAAAATTTATCAAGATCAGCATCACTTAATAACTCATTTTTTATGAAAGATATTTTGTTACGTATAGCATATGGGCTGAACTTTTTAGGGTCAATATTATTGTTTTTCATTATTTTTTTTATGATAGACAATACATCATCACTGTCGATGATATTGAAGTTTCTATCTAAACCACAAAGTTCATAGTTTTCTCTTATTATACGAAGGCCAAGTGAATGGAATGTTCCAATAAATGTACGAACTGGACCATACATATTATACACACGATCACGCATTTCTTTAGCTGCTTTATTAGTAAAAGTGATTGCTAAAATGTTGTAATCATTTATACCATTTTCTATTAAATTTATTATTCTTGTAGTTAGCACCTTAGTTTTTCCTGAACCGGCACCAGCCATAACCAAACACGGACCATTTAAATGGTTAACCGCCTCAAGTTGTTCTTTATTTAATCCCGTTTTATAATCCATTTAAATCAATCCTTTTCTTCTATTATTATACTATAAACAATTGTTCGTTTCTACCTAAAACTTTTTAATTTACAAAAAAAAAGAAGATATTATTTTTCAAATATCCTCTTATTGTTTTTAAGTCTTTCATCGGTATCATTATAGGATAAAGCTTTATCCACATAGAATAAGGCTTCATCTTTAAGACCTAAATTATAGAAAGAGATGGATAATAAATCATCTATGGTTGAATCAAAACAAAATGGTTCATTGATATATAAAAGTTCATTTTTACTTATAAGCTTAGCTTTTAATAAAGTTGTTATGACTTCCATATATTTTTTCTGTTTGAACTTTAAGAAAGCAAGTTCAACATATGGTTCACGAGCAGATGGAGAAGTTAGTATAGCTTTATTTAACCATATTTCAGCTTCTTCGTCCCTTCCTAAATGTTGATAACATCTGCTTATAAAACGCATTGATGCTGCGCGTTCCAAATACCAAGCAGATTCCATTTTAGTATGTTTTATTAAAGTGTCGATAGCTTCATTCCATCTTCCATAATACATGTATTCTCTTCCTAAATAATGTAAAGTTCGATCATTATCAGGATTTTCTTGATGAGATAATTCTAATAGATTTAAATACTGAGAACGTGATTTAGTTTTATCAGGATAATGATTTAAAACTATAGTTTCATCAGTATTAACAATTTCGTTATCTAAAGAACACTCCAAGATTTCATGTACTGGATAAATCCATTTGTAATGCTTACGATCATGAATCTTTTCATAAAGGAAAGAAACTATTGGACGATTTTTTTCATCCAGTGACCAATTATATTTATAACGAAGTCGATTGGCATTTTTAAATGATGCATCAATTTTACTACGCCAACCACTTTCAAATACTTCGTCTAAATCCGTACATACACATACATCAACATCTTCGGGAACCATTTCTAAACTTTTATTTCTTGCTACATCAAATCTCCAAGGAGAAATGATTTCAACTTTTACATTTACACCTAAAGACTTTAAAAGTTTTACTGTATTATCAGTTGATCCCGTATCAAGAACATAAATTGCATCTGCTTCTTTCATTGATTCATACCATCTTTTTACAAACTTTTCTTCATTCTTAGATATTGCGTATACAGCTACCTTTAATTTTTTATTCATCTATATTCCTTATGCTCCTGCTCCTGTTGGACCCGTTGGACCTGTCGGACCTGTTGGACCTGTTGGACCTGTTGCTCCCGTATCTCCTGTTGGGCCAGTCGGACCTGTTGGACCTTCTGCACCTGTTGCTCCCGTATCTCCGGTTGCTCCTGTTGGTCCCGTTGGACCTGCAGGGATTGTTAAATTAAGCACAAAGTTTGGAGCTGTTCCAGAAATGGATGCAGTTGCTTCTGTTCCAGGTTCTCCTGTAGATATTGTTCCAATTGTTAATACAGGGGTTTCACCATCAGCTCCTGTTGGACCTGTTGCTCCAGTTGCACCTGTAGGGCCAGTTGCACCTAATTCGCCAGCAGCACCTGTTGGACCAGTCGGACCTGTTGGGCCAGTGGCTCCAGTTGCTCCAGTGCTTCCAGCATCTCCAGCTGGACCTGTTGGACCTTGTACTCCTTGAATACCTTGGATTCCTTGAGATCCTGTTGGGCCTGTTGGGCCTTGAATTCCTTGAACACCTTGAATTCCTTGTTCTCCTTGAACTCCAGTACTACCTGTTGCTCCAGTTGGTCCCGTTGGACCTTGGATTCCTTGTATACCTTGAATACCTTGAGTTCCAGTTGCACCAGTTGCTCCTGTTGGGCCAGTTACACCTTGTGCTCCTGTTGGACCAGTTGCACCGGAAACACCTTGTGGTCCTTGGATTCCTTGGATTCCTTGTGGACCTGTAGGTCCTGTTTCTCCAGCAACACCTTGAACGCCTTGAACACCTTGTGCTCCTGTTGGGCCTTGTGTTCCTCTTGGACCTGTTGGTCCAGTTGCACCTGTTGGTCCAGTTGGGCCTACTCTTGGAGGTCTTGGAGGAAGTGGTGATGGAGGACATGATGGATTAAATTTATTACCACATGTACAATCGTTGTTCATTTTTCACATTCCTTTCTATTATAGTCTATGAAGGAATTTAAAAAAAGTGACAAAAAAAATATACCAAATCGGTATATTAAAAAGTTATATCATCTACGTTATTTGGATCGTTATATAAATCTTCAAATCGTCCTTTTCTACTCATAAACATAAGCATTCCTATTCCAACTAGTATCATGACAACAGAAACTATTTGAGCCATTTTAAATCCACCAATCATCAATGAATCTGTTCTTCCTATTTCAATAAAGAATCTTAATGTTCCATAAATGAGCAAATACGAAGCAGTTATAGCGCCCACTTTATTGTATTTCCCTCTTCTTATAAATAATAAAAGCAAAAATGCAATAAAACAAACAATAGATTCAAAGAAAAAACTTGGCATGTAAGTTACTCCATCTATATTCATTCCTTTTATGACGAAATCGGGAACAAATAGTCTTTTTAAGGTTTCTACATTTGTTGCAGCTCCATGAGCTTCTTGATTAAAGAAATTTCCCCAACGACCGATTGCTTGACCTAAAAGAAGAGGAACACATATAATGTCTGTTATTCTTAAAACTCTTACCTTATATTTCTTACAATATAGTATAACAGTTATTAAACCAAAAATGATTCCGCCATGAATAGCAAGTCCACCTTCCCAAACTTTAAAAATGTCAATTAAGTTGTCCTTAAAGGCATTATATTCAAAGATACAGTAATATAATCTAGCTCCAATTATTCCAAATATTAGGCCCCAAAACATTAGATTAAACATAAAATCTTTTTTTATATTAAATCTACTAGCTTCTCTTTCACTTAATATAAATACTGAAATAACTGCACACAATATTAAAACTGAATACCATCTCAATTCAAAGTTACCAATTGTAAACATCACTGGATTCATTTTATCACTCTCCTAATTAATTATAATTTATCAATTATAATTATTCAAATAAAAATGTTGATAACTCTAACATTATCAACATTTTACATTATTTTTGCTCATCAAATATTTTCTTTAAATAATATCCGGTATATGATTCTTTAACCTTGGAAACAGCTTCAGGGGTTCCAGTAGCAACAACTTTTCCGCCTCCATCTCCACCTTCTGGACCTAAATCAATGATATAGTCTGCAACTTTTATTACATCAAGGTTATGTTCAATAACGATCACTGTATCACCGTTTTCAACAATTCTATTTAATATTTCAAGAAGTTTTTTGATATCATCAACGTGAAGACCCGTTGTTGGTTCATCTAAAATAAATACTGATTTTCCAGTTGGTTTCTTTTGAAGCTCTTTAGCTAGTTTTACACGTCCTGCTTCTCCACCTGACAATGTTGGTGCTGATTGACCTAATTTTATATAAGACAATCCAACATCCATTAAAACTTGTAGTTTGTTCCTTACTTTTGGAACATTAGAGAAGAATTCAATTGCTTCTGAAACACGCATATCTAAAACTTCGGCAATGTTTTTTCCTTTAAATTTTACATCAAGAGTTTCACGATTGAAACGAGTTCCATGACATACATCACATGGTACATAAACATCTGGTAAAAAATGCATTTCAATCTTCTTCACTCCATCTCCCCAACAAGCTTCACATCTTCCACCTTTAACATTGAAAGAGAATCTACTTTTATCATATCCACGTATTTTTGATTCTTTCATTTCAGCAAATACGTTTCTAATATCATCAAATACTCCAGTATATGTTGCTGGGTTACTTCTAGGAGTTCTTCCTATTGGATCTTGTGATATGCTTACGATTTTATCAACATTTTCTAAACCTATTATTTCCTTACAAGATCCAACAATAACTTTGGAGTTATATACACTTTTCAATAAAGCGTTTCTTAATATTCCATCAACTAATGAAGATTTTCCAGAACCACTCACTCCGGTTACACAAGTGAAAGTTCCTAAAGGAAATTTAACCGAAACATTTTTTAAGTTATGTTCTTTTGCACCTTTGATCGTAATAAACTCTCCATTACCTTTTCTTCTCTTTTTAGGAATTTCAATTTTCTTTCTTCCTGAAAGATAAGCACCAGTTATGGAATTTTCATTTTTCATTACTTCTTCTGGTGTTCCGGAGGCAACTAAATACCCGCCATTTTCTCCAGCTACTGGTCCAATATCAACAAGATAATCTGCTTGTCTCATCGTATCCTCATCATGTTCAACAACAATTAGAGTGTTACCTAAATCTCGCATATTTTTTAAACTGTCAATTAATTTTTGATTATCTCTTTGATGAAGTCCAATACTTGGTTCATCTAGTACATATAAAACTCCACTTAGTTTTGAACCTATTTGAGTTGCAAGACGGATTCTTTGAGCCTCTCCTCCTGATAAAGTTCCGGCTGCTCTTGATAATGTAAGATAAGATAAACCAACATTATTTAAAAACTCTAAACGTGATTTTATCTCTTTAACGATAAGTTCACTTATTTCCATCTCCGTTTTGCTTAATTTTAATTTATCAAAGAAAGTTATTAAATCCTTTATAGACATATTTGTTACTTCATAAATATTTTTATTATTTACTTTGATGTTTAAAATATCACTTTTTAATCTTGAACCTTTACATGTTGGACATGTATTTTCAATCATATATCCATCTATCCAATCTCTTATCCAAGTTGATGATGTTTCCATATATCTTCTTTCAAGATTAGTAACAATTCCTTCATATGTTTCATTTGTAGATCTTTTTCCACCAGTTTTTGATGTGTATTCAAATCTAAATACTTGATTTGTTCCATAAAGAATGATGTTTAAATCTTCTTCTTTTAAATCTTTTACTGGTACTGTTAAATCAATATTTAACTCACGAGCAATAGTTAATAATCTAGTTGTATCAATATTATCCTCAATATTAATAGTTTGAATTGCTCCACCTAAAATAGATTTAGATTTATCGGGTATAAGTAAATCTACTGATATATGTTTTGTTATACCCAAACCTTTACATGTTGGACAAGCTCCATATGGTGCATTAAAAGAAAATATTCTTGGTTCAAGTTCAGGAAGAGAAAAATCACAGTGGGGACATGCATAAGTTTCACTCATAACGATTTCTTTATCCCCAATTAAATTAATAATTACCTTTCCATTGGCCATTTTAGTAGCTGTTTCGATTGCTTCAAAAATTCTACTTCTTTCATTGTCTTTTAAGACAATTCTATCAACTACGACATCAATATCATCTTTTTTGTTTTTTTCACAAGTGATCTCATCATAAATATCATAAGTAGTTCCATTTACTCTTACCTTAGTAAATCCATCCTTTTTTAGCTTTTCAAAAAGATCCTTATGAGTACCTTTTTCTCCATGAACAATCGGAGCTAAAATCTCCATCTTAGTTCCTTCTTCATATGATAAAACTTTATTGGTCATCTCTTCGATACTTTGACTTGTTATAGGTATTTTATGCTTAGGGCAAAAAGGAACTCCTACACGAGCAAATAAAAGTCTTAAATAATCATATATCTCAGTTACAGTTCCAACTGTACTTCTTGGGTTATTATTTGTTGATTTTTGATCAATAGAAATACTTGGAGATAAACCTTCTATTGAATCAACATCTGGTTTAGACTCTCCACCTAAAAATTGACGAGCATAAGCTGATAAACTTTCAACATATCTTCTTTGACCTTCAGCATAAATGGTATCAAATGCAAGTGAACTTTTTCCACTTCCAGAAACTCCTGTCATAACTACTAGTTTATTTTTAGGAATCTCTAAGTCAATATTCTTTAAGTTGTTTTCTCTTGCACCTTTAATTATAATTTTATCCATAATATCACCTAAATTTCTTTACTATTTTACCACAAATTTAAAATTTGTATACATTTTAAATTGTAATACATATGTTCGTATATTTCAAGTAAAAAAAAGAAGAATCATTTTTCAACAATTCTTCCATGTATTTTACATTTTATGTAATATATGATATTAAATCCTATCAATGATATCAACGGATATACCGTGACGACGAGAACAATAGACGTATATCCTAACCAATTGAAAGGTATATTAATATTAAGATATTCGAGATTTCTGAAATACCAAACCTGATATACATATTCACCATATATATACATTATATAAGCGCCTATAGTAATCGCGATAAATAGTATCATTTGATTAATTAAACGATTAAATAGTTCAATGCCTAAAAAGTAGTTATCTATGAAGTTATCGCTTTTAACGAGATGTATATATCTTTTTATATATTCATTAACTTCTTTAATCAACATAACAAAAGATATTATCCAAACTATAAAAGCTAATAAAGTACCCAGATTTTCATAGACTAAGCTTTTATCTTCGTAAGATTTTACATCGTATCCTTTTCTCAATAATGATTTAATTATTTCTCTTCGATCACTATCACCCTTAATAAGTAAATTATATCCGGTGTTATATGAATAATTAGATTCGGCTATTTTGTTTATTAGATTATCACTGGCATAGCAAACATTTAAGTCATTAATTTTCTTGTTTGAATCATAATTACCGACAATGTTTAGCGTAAGGTTTTTGTCTACGCCAATCTGCTTGTGATATAAATCCTCATATATTTTATGTTTTTCTAGTTGTATATTTAATAAGTTAATATTATTATCGGGAGCGAATAAATCCGGACAGACAATTTCATCATCATAAATTATATCTCTACCATTTTTAATTTCATAGTTATCACGACGTAGTAAATATATTAGTCCATTATATTCAGAATTAAAGCTAGTGGTGTGTACTGTTACTTTATAGGAATTATGGTCTATTATTTTATCTAGTCCTTCAATTTCATTGAAATCATAAACATCGTTTTTATCAAATACATAGATTTGTTCTCTATGAGAAAGATGATAATTATAAAGATGTGTAAAAGCAACTGTAATAATTAATGATGTTACTGCAAATATATAAGCATATGTTGCAATCATTACACAGTTTTTCTTATTGTAATGTGGTAGTACAGAGATTTCAATGTCTTGTAGTTTCATTATTCGTCGTCCCATTTCGTGTTTTTAAGTATTTCCTTTTTTTAAGTGTGTTTTTTTAATTTAATTGCTTCTTTTTTTGTTTTTAAATAGTCAAATATACGCCGCCCATGCCGTCAAACTTGCTTTCTATTCTTTCATTAAATAGAATTACGCCACCATAGCCTGAACCTGAGATTATATAATCCATTGCATTTGCTAATGTAGCACTACTATTGCAAGCATGTTGATATGAACCGTATACTCTACCAGTACCTGTGACATTAAAGGTCATTTCCATCTCATGATCAGTTCCGTTTTGAACTTTAAAAGTTACACCGGAACCATTATCAAAATCAAGTGGATATGTAGATGTTGTAGCCTTTAAATCACCATTTGACATATAGTATTGTCTAAAAGAATATCCAGTAGTTCTTGTTACACTAGAATTCAATCTAAATGCCATTACATCGTATTTCTTTATTGATGGAACTTTTAACCAAGTCAAACTCATAGTTATATATCCATTATTATTTATGATTCTTAAACTCTTAGATGTTGTCGTATATTCAGTTGTTTGTGGTCTTATACCTGATGTGTTTAAATCTTCATCAGTGGTTTCCACTATCTCAACTTTAGACAAGTCTTTATCTTTTATAATGTCATATTGATCTTGAGTCATAAATTCCATAAAATTATTTGAATAAATACTTTTTAACGCATTATATTTTTCTATTGGAATTACTACACCGCTTCGATTTGTAATAGTATCACTTTGACTTTCGGCATTTACTATAGTTAATGAGGCAAATAGCATAACGCCAGTCATAATAACCAACAATCCTTTTTTCATAAAAAATACATCCTACTCCTTTCTGGCATAATCATACCAAAGAATTGAGTTGGATGTGCTCTACTCTGACTCTACAAAATTCTACTCGACTTAATTTTCAAGAGTTTTTAGCTTATCTTTAAGGAAAATCAAGTATCCGATATAATCTTTCTCTTTAGAACATTTTTCAGAATAACAATCTATCGAGTTATAATCTGAAAGAGCGATTGTTTTAGAAGACTTAATTGTTTCATCATAATTATAAATATATTTTTGAATTTTATCACTTTCAAATGATAACAAAAACTTTACTTTATAGTTTTCTTTGTTAATGTTTAATTTCATATATTTAGAATTGTTATATTCAATATTTATATTATCATTTATTCTTTTAATATACGAATTTGAATCCTCTACAAAACCTACACTTTTTAAATAATCATCCATTGTTGAAATTGTCTCAGCAGTTGAAATAGATTTACCGTTTTCTTCATTAGTATATTTGGACTTAACCATCTTGAAATCTAATTTAATGTTTTCAACGGAATTGTCTTTATATTTTATTTTCATAATTACTACATGTTTTGTTAAATCATTTATAGATGACTTTTTACTTCTTCTCGAATTAATATTTATTGGAAAAGTTGTTGCTCTATAAATTAAAGTAGGATTTTCTTTTGTATCTTTATATTTATAAATCTCAATTGTATCAACTTCACTTGTATTATTTGTGTCTACATAGTTAATGGAAAAACTAATGTAATCGTTGTTTATGATGTAGTTTCCATTCTCTACATATATGTTTTTGTTGTCTGATTTAATAATATAAACTTTAGTTCTATGGAAATATAGTATACCAATTGTTAAAGCTACTAAGATAACAGCTATAACAACAAATAGTTTTACTAATTTTGAATCCATTACTGGTTTTCTTCCACAAGTAATTAAATCTTTCTTACTAACTCCTAATGCACTTGCTAAAGCAGTTAACGTTTTATCATCTTTTGGAAAAGATTTACCCATCTCCCACTTAGAAATATTTTTATCAGAATAGTGAATTAAATCACCTAAATCTTTTTGAGTTAAATTGTTTTTGTTTCTTAACTCTTTTAAATAATTACCTTTATCAATTTCTTTCATAAACACCACTTCTATTATTGTAATTCATTTATATAATTATCTAAAATGTTAAATAGCTCTTTTGATTCCTTTGTTTTACATATTTGATTTTTTATTGCTGCACTTCCTGGTAATCCTTTTATATACCATAAGGCATGTGTTCTTATTTCAAGTAATGCAAGTTTTTCACCTTTATCCATTGTAAGAAGGCTGAAATGTCTTTTTAACATCTCTATTTTTTCTTTTGGGGTAATCTCTTTTGGAATTGTTCCATTTTCAAGATACTCAACACATTCTTTTATCAACCAAGGATTTCCAAGAACCCCTCTTCCAATCATTACAGCATCGCATTTGGTTTCATCAAGCATTCTTTTAGCATCATAACAAGATAAAACATCACCATTTCCAATAACGGGAATGTTGACGGCCTCTTTTACTTTTTTTATTAAACTCCAATCAGCATGTCCGCTGTAACCTTGTGCACGCGTCCTTGCATGTAAAGTTATCGCACTCGCTCCTGCTGATTCAATTCTTTTTGCAACTTCAACACAGTTTATAGAAGAACTATCCCATCCAGCTCGTATTTTAACTGTAACCGGTATATCTACAGATTTTACTACTGCTGATACAATTCTTTCTATTTTATCAGGATCTTTCAATAGAGAAGCTCCTGCTTGAGATTTTAAAGCTATCTTAGGTACGGGGCATCCCATGTTGATATCCAAGATATCAGGATGCATTAGTTCAACAATTTTTTTTGCAGCTATCACAAATGAAGCTTCATCGCTTCCAAATATTTGTTGAGCAATTGGCCTTTCACTTTCTCTCATCTGTAAAAGTTCAATAGTTGCTTGATTGTCATACATTATCGCTTTATCACTTACCATCTCAGCAAATATCAATCCAGCGCCCATTTCTTTTATTATAGTTCTATATGATGTATTTGATATACCAGCCATAGGCGCTAGAACTATTTTATTTTTTATTTCAACATTGCCTATTTTCCACATACTCTAAAATCAACCTTGCTCCCTGGTAATAGATTATATATTTTACTTTCGTCTGTGTCAATGTGAAGTTCCAATATCCCGTCATCGCTTACCTTTATTAAAGCATCGAATAAGTATAAATTCTTGTTATAAACATAAACCTTTTGTTTATTGCTAAGACCAAGATCTGAAGACATTTTTTTACTCATATGTATATGTCTTTCAGCTAAAATTAACGAGTTATTTAAAATAACACTTCCTTTAGGTCCAACTAATTCTATACTTGGAGTGTTAAAAAGATCTCCACTTTGTCTTCTTGGAGGATCGACATCTAAAAACGATGCATCTGTTGCTGTTATTTCGACTTGATCATAATTTCTAAAAGGACCGACTACTCGTACATGTTCAATAATTTTTGTACCTACTTTTAAATCAACCGTATCAATAGTTGCAAATTGACCAGGTTGACTTAAGTCATTTCTTTTAACTAGTGGCTTATCTCCAAATAAGCGTCTCCATGTTTCTTCTTTTAAATGAACATGATTTTTACTTACTCCAACATTTAATTCCATATTTTCACCATTATTAGTTTAACAAAAATGTGCCTTATTTGGTAGATGTATGGTCAAATTTTTAAAATTTGTACATTTTATTTAAAGTTTTTTAATAGCAATTTATTCTTTTTTACTATATAACTTTTATTTGCAAGTTTTAAAATAGGAATATCTGATAAGGAATCTGAATAAGCATTCATCACAGAAACATCTTTATATAACTCGTTTAATCTTCTAACTTTCTCTTTTCCATGACAATTCTCTCCATTGAAGGATCCCGTTTTTTTATCGACTTTGCTTCCAATCAAGTCTAATACATTAAGCTCATCACACATTGGATGTAGCAAAAACTCAGGAGATGCAGATATAATTATGTCCTTATCATGATTAGATTCCATATAAAATTTTTTTATGCGAACTTGTTTTGACTCCCAAAAAAGATTTACCTCTTTATCAACATCTTTTACATATTTTAGAAAAGAAAAAATAGTTTCTTTCATTGCTGTTTTTGAGATAACTTTTAATTTATATTTTATGGCTGATACAACTATTTTAGGTATGATTTTTAAGATTTTTGGATATTTTTTTAAACAAAAAAAGAAAAAGTCTTTTGATGAATCTCCATCATAGATAGTTTTATCAAAGTCATATAGATTTACTTTCATTTCTTTTCATCCTTTTTTTCATGATCAAATAATATATCAGTTTTCCATATTAGAATAATAAATAAAATCAATAGTAGCAAATATAAAATCATGCTTATTTTTTTATCTCCTAAACTATAGAAGATTGAAACTGATGCGAATAGAGTATTTATTAGATACATTATTAATACAGTTTTGCGAGTTGATTTTGTTGTTTTTAATAGTTGATGATGGAGATGCTCTTTATCGGCATGATCAATGCTTTCTCCTTTTAAGATTCTTCGACACATCGCTAAAAGAGTGTCTATTATTGGAACAAATAGAGTTAAAAGTGGAATAATTAATGATGTTATCGTCGCAGTTTTAAATCCTAAAAGAGCTATTACGGATATAATAAATCCTAGGAAAAGACTTCCTGTATCCCCCATAAATATCTTAGCTGGTGCAAAATTATACATTAGGAAACCTAAACATGCACCAATCATGATTAAACACATGATAACGTCCAATCCACCAAGGCGATTCATGATGTACCCGATAATGCTTATCGCGATAAAGTAAATAGTTGAAGTTCCAGCAGCTAATCCATCAAGTCCATCGCAGAAGTTTATAGCGTTCATGATGGAAACCATGAATAGAACTGCTAAAGGATATGCAAATATTCCAAATTTGAACGTTAAACCAAAAATAGTCATATCAGCGAATGTAATGTTTCCATAGAATACCGTTATGCAGGCAGCTGCAGTTTGCATCAAAAACTTCACCTTTGCAGGAAGAGGTTTAATGTCATCCAACATTCCTGTTATAACGATAACAAATCCTCCAATAAGCACCGATAACATCTGAGTTGTTTTTGGAGCAAACAACATATAACCGATTAAAAAAGCAAAAAATATTGCTAAACCTCCCATGGAAGGCATTATATGATTATGTACTTTTCTATCATGATCAGGTCTATCAACTGCACCTACATGAAATGCAATCTTTTTTACAACAGGAGTTAATATAACTGATGTAAAAAAAGTGATAAGTACGATAAAAAATATATTATAACCATTTATAAAATAGTCCATTTATTCCACATCCTTAAATAAATTATACACTAAAGAAGGGTTAGTTAAAACATAATTCGCCTAAGAAATATAAAATTTTAGAATAAAACATAAAAAAAAGTGCAATTTTGCACCTTAATTTTAAATTGGTGATCTGTATGGGATTCGGACCCATGTATGTAACCTTGAGAGGGTTATGTGTTAAACCACTTCACCAACAGACCAATTTAAAAGACACGTATATTTTAGCATGTTTACATGTCTTTTTTCAAGTAAAATATTTAAATTCCAAACATCACTAGAAAATCAATATCTTCTTTTACTATTTTTCTGAATAATCTTAAGTCTATTGAGCAAATCTTTTTTTCTAGTTCATCTTTGCTATTTATAATTAAATCAAATCTATTCATGATTATGTTATATAGGGATGAAGTTATCCCAAGTTCATTATAATAGCTTAAAACCTCTTTAATATTTGCTTCTTCAATATCCAATATATCTATAAATTCTTTTTTTAAGTCTCTTAAAATATATTCATACTCGAGATTGCTTATTCCATAGTCTTTAATATAATCTATCATGCTACTCACCATTCTTTAAACTTTCTATAACATATTCGTTTAAATTTTTAGCTAAACATTTATGAGTGATAGTTTCTTTACCTGCTTTAACCAAGTTTTCAATTTTCTCCTCTAAAGAATCTACTTTTAATAGAACATAGTTTTTGCTTTCTTTTATAAATAAGTCAAAATCAACAATTTTATTTTTTATAATATTAGCATTTTTTACGATCAAACTTGGATTTATTGATAAAGTTTTATAACATTTGTTTATCACTTGCTTCTTATTGAATCCTAAACTCTCTAAATGGTTCAAAGCAAAAGCAATATCGCTTGAAGATGACACCATAAATAGAGGCGCATTTTTAATAAGCAAAGGATAATTTACCTCCAATGATTTTAAAAGCTCAATGTTTTTCTTGAAGTTTTCAAACATCGGTTTATATCTTTCGTTCTCTCTTTTAATAAATACAGAGGCAACGTTGTTGCATATCGCTTTAAGCAAAGGTACATTTATCTTGTTATTAACATCTCTAGTTAAATCAACAACTTCTTTTATAGTCGATTCATCGGAATAAATCATTATAATCAACTTAGCTTTATAGTTGTTTGCATTTATTAAGTGTAAAATACCATAGTTTTCTGCTTTATTTTTACTTATTAGATTGAAGTTTTCCATCAATACTTCATGATTTGCAGTTATTAAACTCTTGATTAAATCACTTGATAGTTCATTTGATGTAACACCAATCTTCTTTAAGATAGTCATTATATCCTCTTCATTTTCAAGAGTTTTTATCGTTTTTGTTTCAACCACTGGGAATATATTATCAGGAGTTTTTAAGATATTTAGATTATGAACAGATATATATTCCATTATTTTATATAGATTAGGTTCTTTTTCTAAACTATTGTAGTCATTTAGCATTTTTTCAATAAAAGAGAAGTTTATTATAAGTTCATTATTATATACTTTGTTTTTTAATTCAATTAATTCGTTGATGTATTCCTCGTTATCAAGCAATCCTTCTTCTTTTCTTTCAACATAATCACGAAGAAGAGATAAAAATGTGTTTATATCCTTTATATATTTAGGATTAAAATCCACTTTTAATTTGTACTTTTGTTTACCGATAAATATATCACGAATACTTTTTATCTTTTTTATAAAACTCTCTTTGTTTTTAACCTTGGATGTAGAAACGATTTCTGTTATTAAAGAGTCAGTTACATATTTCATTGAGTCATTATCGTTTTCAATACTTTTTATCAACCTAACTAAATCGAGATCATCATAAATCACTTTGATGTTTCTTTTATCGGTTAATGCATCTAGTCTTGAATTGATAATCGACAATAGTAATTCATTGCTAGTATTCATAAGCCCCACCTATTTATTCCTATAATCTCTTATTTTATTCTCTGATAATATCTTTGTTTCGTTATACATTTCAATCAATTCACTTAAGTATGAAATCCATTGCTTTCTATCCTCTTCATTTTTATGTTTTGCAAGGGTTTCAAGAGTATCCCTTATACCTATTAAAATTGGTAAAGTTTTCAAGAATACTGCTTCCTCTTTGGTATATGTTTGAGAAAGATCCTGTATTGTTTGATCAAGAACTTTATCAGATATGTTTTCGTATTCTTTTATCATATTCTCGTTTTCAACTATTAAGTTGGTTGCTATTTCAACAGTTACTTTATCAGAATCTACAAAGAAGTTTTCAAGCAAACGTATCGATTGTTTTAAAGCTTCGATATCCAAAGATGATTCTTGTTCATCACTTTCAAGATAGTTTTCATATTGAATATACATACTGTTTATAGCAATCGCGACTAATGTATTGATTGTTTTTGCTTGATCCAAATTGTAATTTGACGCAATAGAGCTTGCGATATCTTTAATAGATACAATAGTTTCAAAATCTATAGATGGCATTTCTCTTCGACAGATATTAACGTATCTTTCATCATCTAAATAGTTTTTTACTAGATAATATACATGACTTTTTAAGTCGCATTGTTGAACTTTTTTTGTTTCTTTTAAAGTAAATGTTATATTTTGAATATTAACATACTTAAGTATTTCAGCTTTAGTCATAGCATCTAGAGAACACTCACTCATAAGAAGTTTTAATTCTTTTAGTTCTTCTTCATCAAAAAGAGTTAAAAATTCCTCTCTTGAAAATATTTCAATAAATTTTTGATATTTCTCGATTTTGCTTGCTTCAAAGTCCAACTGATTTCTTGATCTTATGTTATATTCTTCAACATATCTATCGATATAGTCAAGTATTCTTTGAAAGAAAGATGAAAGTTCTTTCTTTTTAGTTTCGTTTCTAGTATTGAAATAAGTATTTCTCTTTTCTTCAAACTCCAAGATTATAGATTTATCATTAACTCCTATTAAATTCAGGATTTCTTCTAAGTCTTTTGGGTTAAATTTTATGATATCCTCAAGAATCACATCTCCCTTGGTTAAACCCGATGAAGGTCCCATAACATATTTACTGATGATTCCACAAACACGATCATAGTTTAGAGACAATTCTTTGTTTTGTTCACGCAAAGCCGTAAGATCAGTTATCTTATTTTGAAGTTCACTAACAAAAACTTTAACACATTTTTTAATTTTTCCATCAATAATGTTACTCATCATGACCTCCTTATTCTCTTCAATTTTAGCATAAATACCCCTTTCATGTAAAGGTTATTATAGTGAAAAAAACGCTTTTAACGTATTGTTTTCATAATTTATTTATGTTATCATTTTTTTAGAGTAAAGAGTTTTTTCGAGGTGACGTGATGAATACAGATACTAGTAAAATTTTTGATGAAAACAACGAGCTAACGGATGTGTTTCCTCAAATCGTTGATGAAGTGCTTGCAAGCGTGCACGGAGAAGATTTTTTTGATATCGATCAAGAATATATCATTCCTGAAGATGATAAAAAGAGCGAAGAAAAGATAAAAAACACTTATGATGAAGTTGTAAGAAAAAGAAAAGTGACTTTTAAAGATTTTATTCCTGTATTATTCTTTGTTCTTATTTTTGCAATACTTACATTAGCCGGATACTATTTTTTAAATAGCTTTGATTTTACTTCAATTTTAAAGTGAGGTTAATATGTTTGATAAACTTGATGTTGAAATAAACCCTGATTATACGATGATGAAGAAAGTTAATGGAAGTTTGTATCTATCCGAAGAACAAATGGAAATTTTAAAAAGCTACAATATAGATTATATGAAGTTTAATAATTTAAAAGATCTAATTCATGAACTAATGGAAGAGATTGAAGAAAACGATGATGATGTTTTAGAAAATCTATTGGATGTTTTATCTGAACGTGATTATTATGAGAATTACAACAAATAATTATTGATATTCGGTAAATTTTATGGTATTATGTTTTTAAGTTAGGGAGTGTTTTATAGTGATTAAAGTTAATTTGGATAAAGTTATGGTTGAAAGAAAAGTTAGTTTAAACAAACTTGCTCAGGATGTTGGAATTACGATTGCAAACTTGTCGAATCTAAAGACTGGTAAGGCTAAAGCTATAAGATTTTCTACTTTAGAAGCTATTTGTAAAACTTTAAAATGTCAACCTGCTGATATTCTTGAATATGTTGAAGATGATGTAAAAGGATTGCTTTAATGATGAACTTGTCAATAAAAAGTAGACAATAAAAAGATATTTATTTAAACCCTAGTTGAGTTCTATACTCAATTGGGGT
>CAKOKD010000005.1 GCA_934090935.1 uncultured Bacilli bacterium | reverse complement strand
ATTACATTAACACCGGATTCAAGATACTATATCGAAAGTGTAACATGTACAAATGGATATACTATATCAGTTTCAACGGGTACAGGAGCTTATACGATGCAAACTGTAGTTATATCAAATAACAACAACGTAGGAGATTCGACATGTACGATTTCAATGCATGCAAGAAGTTATCCGGCATCAAGTGAATATCATCCTTGTACAACAGAAGTATCTTGTAATTGTCGTGAAGAATCAGGTGAATCATGTACATGCTCTAATTATTGTTGGAGCAGCGCAGGAGAACTTGTCTGCTGTGAAACAGATTGTACCCCTTGGTCACATAGAGTATGTGATACATGTACAAAAGACTGTTCATATACGTCTTACTACTGCCCAAATGGTGGAACATTATCAGGAACAATGTGTGTATTCTGATTAAGATTTAGATAAATTTCTAAATCTTTTTTTTTGACTAATTTACAACTATGTACAATAATGTTATAATTATCTATAGTTAGGATGATAGATATGACAATAACCGAACTAAAATCATTATTACCGGAGAATCTTCAAAACGGAGTTGTAAGATATGAAACACGACTATATTCGTTTTTATATTTTGTTGAAAAATTTGAAAAAAATAGGATGAATTCAATGACTCCAGAAGAATTTTCAAAATATCTTATAGATAAATATTCTAAGCATGTTGTTGTATTTAATAAGGAAAGATACATTAATCGTGTAATGAAAGAGTTGAAATCATCCGAAAATTTTGTGGCCGAAATCGATATATCAAAAGACGTTAAAATTGATATTGAAGGACGCTTAAGAGAATGGTTTGAAAATGCAGACGACGAATTTTTAGTCCCATTTGGTAATACTAAAAAAAATATATATGAAATATATGAAATACTTAAAAAGAATAAATATGTTGAATTTTCTATCGAAGAAAAAAGAGAACTTTTGAATGACATGTTAAATAAGATAGATGACGCCATAAGAAAATCTATAATAGAAGAAGTCGGATTAAGCGTAGAAGATTTTATTATTAATCAAATACCACATATGATGATTAACACAACTCAAGTAAAAATTGCTGATGAAGTTATTGATTTAACTGAAGTGATAAAGCGTATTGCTGATATTCAATTCACAAGACAACAAGAGAAAAAAGAAGACTTAGATCGTACAAAAGAGAACCCTTCTTTGGTAACCGAAATAGGAGTTGAATTAAATCCATCATCTGAACTTGAAACAACTTTAGAGCTACCGATTATATTAAAAGAGAATGAGATTGCATCTCTTGAAGAAAATCATGAATACTCAAAGCCCGAGAGATATTACATTAACCAATTAAGAAGATTAAGTGATGCTATAGTCGCTTCCTCAAAACCTGAAGATCTTGAAATCTTAAAACAATCATACTTTGATTTTAAAAATGAATTTACTGAAGTTTCAAATGAATATATAAAATTATTATTACGAGAAATTGAGACGGAAATTATTCCTAAAAGAGAAAGAGAACTACATATACTTAAAAATAATGCTGAAGACTATGTCGATGTGATCGTCGGAAAAATTAGAGAATTAAAGAACACTTTGTCAGTAGCCGAAACCGAAACGGAGTTCATTGAGCTTCAAAAAGAAATCGATAAATTAGACTTTGAAGTATCCAAAAGAGTTTCTAATGATAACGATTTTTCAGAAGCACATGCATCATTAAATGATGTAAAATATTTGCTTGCTGAAAAACAAAAGCTTATGAAATTAGTTCCCAATAATTCTGTAATAAATAAAATTGTTGAAAAACTCATAGACCTAAAACACATATTATTAAATATAGAATATAATTCAAATAAAGCAAAAACTGTTGGATATAGTATCAAATTCGAATATGCTAAATCTGAATTATATAATGACTTAAATAATTCTTATCAAATGGGTTTAATAAGCGAAGACGAATATCAAGAGTTGCTTAATCAAATAAACCAAATGGAGATGCTAGAAAAAAAATCTTCTGTAGAATTAGGATAAGGAGGTTATAATCTATGAAAGATGAATACGATGAACTATTTAATATGTTATCTTCTGATAGAGAAGAAATCAATCGAATTAAAGAATCATTTAAGGAAGATTTAACGTACTTTTTAGCAAAAATAAAAAATTATCAAGTTAATTATCTTGATATATCTGAAGAATATGATTTAGCAAATAATTATGATAAATTTAAAATGGATGATATAAACTTAAAATACAATCTTTCTAAAGAATGTTTAGACTATAAAATAGCAATGATGCTTAAATATATAGATGATTTAAAGATAGAAAGAAGATTTATTGAATTTAAAAGAAGCAAGGAAGATCTGCTTTCAAAAAATGAGTACCAAGAATATTTGAGAAATGATCTTTACAGAAATGATTTAATAACTAAATGGTACAAAGAATTTGAAAATAGTAATTAAAAAAAAGTGTCTACAAAACACTTTTTTAATTTATATAATATACATCTAAGTCAACATCACCAGTAATACCATCAATTTTACCTATTTGAGAATGTTGCCACATAATATATTTTCCAGAATAATTTGTCTTTTCAGTATAATGAGCAAGCCAAGTTGTAGTATTATTTATTTTCCACATGTTTTCTAGATAGTATTTTGATCCATAAAGCATCGCTTTATATCCATTGTTTTCAATATAAGTAGCAAACGTTTTATATGCTTCAGTTAAATCATGTAAACTTATATTATATTCTCGTATATATTGCCAGTTTTCCCAGTCAAATGCAATTGGAAAATCAAGATCAACACCTTTCAAGGTATCTATAACCCACTCAGCTTGTTTTTTTGCTATATCATTATTTATAGCAGTTGAATAAAGATAAACTCCAACTTTTAAACCTGCTTTTTTGGCATTTTCAATATTTTGTAGATAGTAAGAATCAATTGAAACATCCTTTTTCGCGCCTGCTTGAACTCCGATGCGCATCATTACAAATTCACATCCAGCATTTTTCGCTTTTTCAAAATCAATATCTCCTTGGTATCTTGATACGTCGATTCCAATCAAAGTATTGTCGTTCTTAAATTTTTCAATAGAATCTTTAAAATCGTAATTCTTTTTCTCCGTTGGTTTTGTAGGAGTAGTGCTAGGAATAGTTGTATTTGTCTTTTCCTTAACTTGAATACTTAAACTTCTAGTAACGATATTATCAGAAGAATCTTTAATAATATATTTTAAAGAATATGTTCCAACCTTATTTAAATCGTAATCTCCTTCGATTGAACATGTAGGCGTTCTATCATAATTATCAACAAATACAGCTTTATCGCAAGGATTATATTCACTTCCTACAGTAATTGTTTGAGAAGAAGGAATGCTTATTAAAACTGGGGCAACGCCATCTATAACTTTATAACTAAAACTTTTTTTATAAGTTTTTTTATCATGCATATATTTTAAGGTGATTTCTTTATCACCAACGTCATCGGTATTAAGCATTTCATCCTTATCAACCACTTCGATATTTTCATCATCAATTAAATCTTTTAAATATACCTCATCATAAACATTAAAAGTATCCTGATTAAAAGAAAATTCATAATCTTTTTCTTCTTTAATAAAAACATCATTTTTATTGCAAGCACACACCAATAAACTCAAAAATAATATAAATACTTTTTTCACAAACTTCACTTCCTGAATTCTATTATATTATAAAAATATAAAATGTGGTATAATATTTTTCAAGGATGATTTTATGACATATATCAAAGAAACAATTAAGTGCCCGAAATGCAATAAAAATATTCGAATAAAGATAAAAAAAGAGTTAAATGAAAATGATTTTTCAAGTATTATAAACCGCGATATTTTTAAATATAAATGTGATAATTGTTCAAATGAAGTTTTAATAGACTATCCGTTTATATTTGAAGGGGAAAATTATTCAGTTATCTATAAAACTTCTGAACAAAAAGAGAATCATGATAAAAAATTTTTGAGAATATGTACAGATTTTGATGAAGTAAAAGAAAAAATACTGATATTTCATGCCGGTTTAAACGACATAGTGATTGAATTTATAAAAAAATATATAGAGAGTTTATTAGAAAAAGAAAGATGTTTTTTAAGATTTGATTCAGTAGATGATACAAATATCGTCTTTTATGAACTAGATGAAAAAGAATATCTTGGTTTTTCTCTTGATAATTATAAAAAATTATTAGATCATTCTAAGATAAAAAAGCTGGCTGGTTATGTGGAAATAAACTCCGATAACTTTCATAAATACATTAAGGTGAGATTATGAATTTAGCGATTAAAAATGGAGCTGTAACTATAAATGGAAATGGTATTCTAACATGCATAAATATTGATATTAATTCAAATTCTAAGATAGGTATAGTTGGTGAAAATGGCTCAGGAAAAACCACCCTTCTTAAAGCGATTGTTAATACTGATTTATTACAAGAAGGAACTGGAGATTCAAAATTTCAAATAATAAAGACAGGTGTATTTAAAATTGGATATTTGAATCAAATAATATTAGATGAAGAAAAGTGTGTTATAGATGTTCTCACTGAACCATTTAAAGAACTTATAAATATTGAAAAAAAGCTAGAAAAATTAAATCAGAATTTTTCATCTTCAGTAAGTGATGAATACGATTCCCTTCTAACAAAATACAAAAATCTAGGCGGATATACATATAAAAAAGAATATGAAGTTATGCTGAAGAAATTCGGTTTTGCTCAAGATGCATTGCAAAGAAAAATATCCACCTTTTCTGGAGGAGAGAAAATAAAAATAGCATTTATGAAATTGCTTTTATCTAAACCGGATCTCCTTCTATTAGATGAACCAACAAACAATCTGGATTTAAACACTATTTTGTGGTTAGAAGATTATTTAACAAAATACAAAAGTGCTTTAGTACTAGTTAGCCATGACAGAATGTTTCTAAATAAAATTGTAAATACAATATATGATATTGATTATGGAGAATTGACATGTTACTCAGGAAATTATGACTTTTTTGAAAAGCAAAAGCGCCAAAACTATGAGAAATTAAAAAAGGATTATTGTTTTCAACAAAAAGAAATAAAAAGACTAAATAGTATTTATGAAAGATTTCGAAACAAACCTTCAAAAGCTAGTATGGCTTTATCAAAATTAAAACAAATAGAAAAAATGGATATCATCGATAAACCAAATAATATTAATAAACAGAATTTAACGATTGATTATAATAATTTTTCTTCTACAAGTAAAACTGTTCTAACTTTGGATAATTTAGAAGTTGGATATGATCATCCTTTATTTAAGATAAATACTGAAATAAACTCGAAGGACAAAGTAGCTATTATAGGAGATAATGGATGTGGTAAATCCAGTTTGCTAAAAACCATAACTGGCGAACTTGAACCTATTTCTGGAAGTATAAGTACTTGCATTCAAGCAAATCCCGGTTACTTTAATCAATCTTTAACATTTAAAGATGATAATAACTCCATACTAGAAGAGTTTAGGTTGCATCACTCAAATCTGTTAGAAGAAGAGGCACGTTCATATTTAGCTTTATTTCTCTTTAAAGGTGATGATGTTTATAAAAAGATAAATGTTCTAAGTGGAGGAGAAAGAGCTAGATTAAAACTATCCATAATATTTGCAAATAAACCCAATATACTAATTCTTGATGAGGTAACAAACCATATAGATATAAAAACAAGAGAATATTTAGAAGATATTTTAGCAAAATATGATGGAACAATTATATTCATATCTCATGACCGATATTTTGTTAAAAAAATTGCATCACGTGTCATATACATAAACGAAAATCAAGTAAAGTTATACGATTCCTACAATGATTATACTTTATCAATTCAAGAAAAAAATGAAATAAAAAACATTAAGATATCCAAGTATAACATAAAACCTGAAAAAGAAGAGAAAAAGATTAACAGCAGAGATATAAAAAATAAAATAAATAAACTAGAAAATGAGATTTCTAAATTGGAATTAAAGTTAAGTGAGTTGAAACAAAGTACTTTTGAAGAAGAGATATATTCAGATTATGAAAAGATAAATAAAATAACTAAAGAGATACAAGAAATAGAAAAAGTTATAGAAGAAAAGACTAAAGAATGGGAATCTTTATTTTTAGAAAAATAAAAAACGATTAATCGGAATCGTTTTTTAATTGTATATATTTTTTCTTTATATCTTTTTCATTGACATTTTCAATTTTATAGATTTTTTTCTCTTTTAATTCGTCAAACAATTTTTCCTGTAAAGAAAGTAGAGTTTTTAAAGATTCATCGAAAACTTTTCGAACATTTTTATTGCTTGATTCAATTGCTCCATTTAAGGAAATTGTGATTAAAGATTTTGTTAAAGTTAAAATGTTTTCCATATAATATTTATTTTCCAACATCATCACCACCTAAAAGTTTTAATAAATTGTTAATAATCTTTTCGTGTGTGTTTAAATGATTATTAATTAGTTTTTCGTAATTTTCATCTTCAATATTTTCAAGTGTGTTCATAAGTATCTCTCTAATCAAAATTTCGTGGTTAAAAAAATCTTCAACATAATTAAGTTCTTTTTGTGTCATAATTACCTCCCAATAATTATTGTTTACAAAAACTTAGCAATTATACATAATAATTGATAAGATTAAATTAATTAAAAGTGTTATTATAACTACTTTTCTAGCCATAAATATTTTTTTAAAATCATATATTATATTGATGAAATTACATATACTAGTTATCCTTAAAGAGAAAAGGTAAATCATTAAATTTTGTCTTATTTATATTATTATAAAATATCTGCTTTTGTTTTTTGTGGAAAATCCATATCAATAGTAGACCTTTCAAGAAAAAGAATGCTTGTAAGATATATATTTTACATTTGTGTATGTAAACAAGATCAACGATGATGTAAAATTAAATGATCTAATAATTAGTAGAGTTGTCTAAATTTGTTTAATTTGATAAAATAAAAGTAGAAGGTGAATCGATGAAGAAAGTAAAAAGTAATAAAAAACACTATGTTTTAATATCGGGAATAGTAGTTTTAATCTGTTGTGCCATTTTTTCGGCCATAAATATTTCTCAAAAAATGGATAGAGATGATATAAATATCAGCCCACTAGCAACAAATGAAATATTATATACGGATGCCAAAAATGCTTTAAAAGAGATAAACGCAGATACATTTTTGGTTGTTAGTTACACAGGAGATGCAACAATACATAAAACTGAGAAAGACATCGAAAAATATTTGAAAAGAGTAAATCTACTTGATAATGTTATGTATTTAGATGCAAAGCTATATATAGGAAAAGAAAATTACATTGATGATTTAAATAAACTATTAAAATTAGATGATACTAACAAAATATCAAAACTACCAGCAGTAATCTTTTATAAAGACGGAAGCATTTCAGAGGTTCGTGACTCTAAAAAAAGTATGATAAATAAAGACACTTTTAAAAAGTACATTGATAATAATGGATTAGCAAGTTAAATGCTTCTGATGGAGTGATAGAATGATAAATATTGTATTATTTGAACCAGAAATACCTGGCAACACTGGTAATATCATGAGAACTTGTGTAGCAACGAATTCCAAGTTACATTTAATAAAACCTCTTGGATTTTCTCTTGATGAAAAATATATTAGAAGAAGTGGTGTAAATTATATAGATAAATGTGATTATACAGTTTATGAGAATATCGAGGAATTTTATGAAAAAAATGATGGAACGTTTTACTATTTAACCCGATACGGACATAAACCTCATACATCTTTTGATTACAGTGATAAAGATGAAAATATATACTTTGTATTTGGTAAAGAATCGACAGGAATCCCACCTGAGTTATTAAAACCACATATCGAAAAATGTATGAGAATTCCTATGACTGATAATGTCCGTGCATTGAATTTGTCAAATACGGTTGCTATAATGGTTTATGAAGCGTTAAGACAACAAAACTATAATGACTTATTAAGAGATGAACCGCATAAAAGTAAAACTTTTATTGAAGATAGCAAATAAAAAAGCCTATAGGCCTTTTTTTTATTTGCAACAAGAACAATCTTTATTGCATTCGCATTGTCCTTCTTCATTATTTTCATCTTGGTTACAACAATGTTTTTCAACTTTATCTCCTTTTTCCTTTTGGTCATGCTTATAGCAACAATTATTGTGATCTTTATTATTCTTACAATCATGAGTTTTCTCGTGATTATCATCTTTTAATATTTCAATTGCCATAACAGGACACACTTCACTAGCTTCAATGGCTTCTTCACTAGCTTCTTGATCAATAACGTTACTCAACCCGTCATCATCAAATTCAAAATTATTAGGTGCAATCGCAACACATGCTCCACATCCAATACATTTGTTTTTATCTAAGCTAATAGTTAACATATAATCCCTCATTTCTAATAAAATTATACAAATTAATACTAAAAAAAACAACATGTGTTTTCAAATTTGATATAATATGATAAAATCTTATTAGTAGGGTGGTATCATGCAATCAAGAATGGATAGGTACAATACAACTGAACAAAATTATAAATCTAGAACTCAAAGGAATTCTACTATTTATGATGCAGTGAAAAAAAATATGATAACCGATTTTGATCTTAACTCTAACGTTTCTATTATCACAAATGATACTGACGATATAATAGATGTTGATAATGTAAAGAAGTACCTAGATAATAGATATAGAGAGGATTCTCCAAAGAGAAAAAGTATAGAATTACCTAAACTTGAACAGGAAGAGACTGATTTAGCACAAGAAGATACTAAAGAATATGATATTAATGCTATAATCGAAAAAGCAAAAAAGGGTAAAAATATTGATTATACTAAAGAAAGACTAAAGAAAGTTAGAGAAACTCAATTTGAGATACTAAACAATCTAGATCTTGAAAACAAAAAAGAAACTGATTATAACAATCAACAACGTAAATTAGAAGAAGAAAACTTGAAAAATTTGATTAATACTATAACACAACTCGAATTATGCAATAGGAACAGCGAAAAAGAGTTTACTCAAAAAGAAATAAAGGATAATTTAGATTTATTGTCAGATTTAAAAGAAACGAAAACAATTACTAAAGTAGAATTAGAGAAAGAAAATAATATGCCAGATCAAATTGAAACTCGTGTTTTAAGCAAAGTTGATGAAGAAAATTATCAAAATGAGTTTGCCGATATTTCTCATTCTGATAAGGGAACTTTAGTAATAAAAATAATAATATTTATTGTGATTTTGGTACTTATTTTTGGCGCCATATATATTGTTAACAATATTTTAGACTTGAATTTGTTTTAAAGAAAATGTAAAAGATTTTCTTTTTTTTCATATTATTTATTATGAAAAAATTTAAAATTAAACCAAAAAATAAAATTTACATAAACATAAATTTACTTTTAATAATTACTTTAACTATTTTCTTGTTAACAAATTATAATCATAAAATAAGTCCTAAAATAGAAGATATATCTTCGGCAAAATTAGAGGAAATAACAACTCTATATATAAAAAACAATGTTGCACCGATAAAAGCAGACCTGAGTAAACTTATAAGTATCACTAAAAACAATAAGGATGAGATTCTTACAACAGATGTTGATTATAACTATGCTTATGATATTATGGTAAGCATAATAAAACGAATACAGAACGATATTTTAAAACTTGAGAATGGAGATATAAGCAATTTTTCTAATTCTCGTGAACTGAAATGCTATAACAATAATTTATACTTGAAAATTCCTTTAGGACTATCTCAAGATGGTAATATTTTTTCATCCTTAGGTCCAAAACTACCCATAAAAGTAAGTTTTTATGAACATGTTTTAGGTACAATTAAGACGACAATAACAGAATATGGTATAAATAACGCACTTTTAAAAGTGACTTTAATAATTGATCTTGAACAAAAATTGATATTTCCTTATAAAAGTTTACCACTCCATCGACAATATGAATTAGAACTCGGAGCTAAAATAATAATTGGAACAGTACCAAATATTTATGGAGGATCATTAGTTCAAAAATCTCAATCATTTAGTTCGGAAACCATTACAAAATAATGTACTAGATTAATTTAACTTTATATGTTATCATGTAATAGTAGGGTGATTAGATGATAGATACATATTCGGAAAAATTTTTTATCAATCAAGCAATTGAATGTGGGATTCGATCATATATTTTAAACAAAAAGGGTGAGCACTATAACAAGATGTATAAGTTTGAAATGATAATCATCCAAGCATTAACAACAATATATGGTGAAAAATCAATTCTTTTACCATATAAGATCGATAACGAAAAAGCATTTGAATGCAATTTGTTGATGTATGATTTAAAGAAAAATGATTTAAAAAAGTTTGAAAATTATATGCAGACATACTATGATTTCATGTCTGAATATAAATCAGAAAAAATGGCTGATGGCATAATTGAAGAGATAGAAAAAATTGTAATCGAAATGCTGAAAAAAAAGGCTAAAGTAAGAAAAATCTCTGATGAAGAAATAGAAAAATTGAACAACATTTTTGATGGTCATTCGGATTATAATAATTTAAAACAATTTAAAGACACTAGTTTAATAAAAAAATATTGGCTTGATACAAAAGAGAATTTAACTAACACTCAAATTGAAATGATCGGAATAAATCCTGATTTGCTTGATCGAGAAACTTATGCACATTATGGATATGACATTAGAACTATTGCCTGCCTTTCACCAGAGGAAATTAGTGAAATTAATAATAAAATAGAGAGTTTAAAGCAGGTAACGTATAATTTGCCAAATCCAAGTTTTTTTAAGAAATGCAATCTTTACTTAAGTACTGGAAATGGTTTTGTTGACAAACTTATGCTCATCAGTATAGCTGCAACAGAAATTATGATTGGTTTAGTGATTTTATTTAAACTAGGGGGAAAATAATGAATATAAATGGTGTTGAATATACAATAGAAAAGAACTATAGAGATGCTTTTGATGAAAGTGAAGTTTTAGAAAAAGTAACTGAGTATTATGAGCCATATGACTATATATTTGGAGATTGGGCTTATGGAAAATTGCGATTAAAAGGTTTTTTTGATTGTGATAATCCTAAAGTATCTAAGATCAACAATATAAAAGATTTGGAAGATTATATAACTAATAATTGTGCTTATGGTTGTAAGTATTTTTTGCTTAAAAAGAAGAGGAAGGAAGAAAAATAAAGAATATGAATGCAGAAAAATTAATATATATTGTTTTAAGTGATATAAACAAAAAAGTGCTATTATACACTTTAAACGAACCATATAATGAAAAAGAAGATTATATAAAGATTTACGCTTCGGAATTTACAGAAAATGATGAACCTATAGAAAGTCAAATGTCTGACGAAGTTCACCAAGAGGTTAGAAAAGCGATAGCTTCCATCGGAAGAGAAGAAATAATGGGATTTAAAATCCTTGCAATGCCTTCTATTGATTTAAGCAAATTAAATGGAAAGCCATTTGCAATACCCAAAATATTTAAAGAATGTATAAATAATGTTATAAAAAAAGCTGATGAGAATTTAGATAATGATAGAAGTTTAGAAACTCCTATAGTAGAAACATTTACGGATCAAAATTCTGTATCAACTGTACAGCCTAATGAGGATTCTGCTAATTTGATGCAAGAAACACCAGTAACTGAAAATGTTCCTCTTCAAAATGAACAAGTTTCAGCCGAAACTGATATAGCGAACGAACCTAAAATGGAAGAAGACGTAAAAACTGAAAGTGACGAACCTGCAATACCTGAAATAGAAGAAGAATATAATATAACAGCTGAAGAAAGCCCAAGATTGGATTCTCAAAAAGACGAGCCAACATCATTAAGCGTCACTGACTTCTCAGAACATCCATCAGAAAACGCTCCAAAAGAAGAAATCACTGAAAGCAATAATGCACCATTGGATAATTTGGAGGTCGCTCCTAGTTTAGAAGATTTAGAAAATGCATTAGATATTTTAAATAGATATATAAAATGCGAAAAGCAAAAAAGCATGAATACAGATTTAAGTAGTAGGAAAACAGAAGACAAACCTTATGAAGTTGAGTCAAGTGGTGAGGTTTTGAGTGATAAAGATGAGGTTTTGGTTGATAAAAAAGATGAAGTTGTTGCAAACTCAGATCAACTTATTAATCCTTTTCCAGACAACAATAATGTTTTCCCAGTAGAAGATTCATCATTCTTTGTGAGTCCTTCAGAAGATAGAATAACTGCTGAAAATGTTCCATATGTTGCAACATCCAATATTGGAGAAGTACAAAACGAACAAAAAGAAACTTTAAATTCATCTATTAATGCGAATGATTCAAGTGTAGAACCAGTCGTAATGCCAGATAATTTTGTTGGAAAGAGTAATCCAAATTTTGATATCGAAGGATTAGGACCTTCAACATTGAATAGTGATGGAGATATTTTTAAATTTGTAGCCTAAAAGAATGTTTTAGGTTCTTTTTTTTTTGTAAATAAAATAGAATTTAATATGGAAAGTAAAATAAAGTATTATTACAATTTATTAGTTGAAAAAATAGTGAAAAAAGAAAACTTTTCTCTTTTTGTGGCTGACAATAACCTGTATATCTTAAAAAAGGAGACTAATATAAGTCCAATATTTTTTATTAAGAATGACTTTATAAATGTAATAAAAAATAAAGACGGGCAATATATTACAAATATTGAAAATATAGAGTATGTCGTTTTAAAAGTTGAAAAAAATCAGTATAATATTTATGATAGGTTTGTAATAGAACATAGTGATACAGAAAGCTCAATATCTACAAGTTCGTTATGGATTGAAAAGAATAAATATTTGGAACAACAAATTTTAAATTTTAGTATGAATAAAGATGAATTAATTCAAAGTTTTGATTATTATATGGGATTGGCCGAAAATGCAATTGCAATTATGAAAAAAATAGAGAATAAAAGTGAAGCTAAAAAAGAATATGTTTGTCACAGGAGAATTTACTATCCTAATAATACAATCAATTATTACGATCCTACGAATTATGTAATCGATTATAAAAGTAGAGATATAGCAGAATATATTAAATCATGGTTTTTTAAAGAAGAAAACGTAAAAGTAAGTGAAATTGAGAGTTTTATTAAAAAATATAAACTAAATAATTTGGATTTACTTATTCTATATGCGAGACTTATTTATCCAACTTATTATTTTGATGTGTTTGAGGATTTAATATTATCTAAAGATAATGCTGAGGCAAAGCAAAAATTGCTTAACATAATAAATAAAACAAAAAAATATCAGCAAACCATAACTGATATCTTTGAAATATATGTGCAAGATTCCACACTGCCGTATATAAAGTGGATTAATGATTTATAAATCAACTACAATTATATCCTTAATGTGCGGAATTTTCTCTTGTATTGTAGCTAAAAGATTGTCTTGTATTGTGTAATCCTTGTACATACAATTTAGACAAGAACCATAGATTTTAACAAAAACATAATCATTTTCTAACTTTATAAATTCTATGTCTCCACCATCGCTATTAATATATGGTCTAATTTGCAAAATAATATTTTTGATTATATCTTCATCAGATTCATTCAATATTTTTTTATTGATGTCTATCGTAGTCATTTTCATCACCTACTGAAAATTATAACTAAAAGTTTTTACAAAGTAAAGAATATTTGATATAATCTACTAGAGGTGCAATATGGAAAACTTAAAAGTTGGAAGTGTTGTTGAAGGAATTGTGACAGGAATAGAAAACTATGGTATTTTTGTTAGAATGCCAAATGACTTTTGTGGTTTGATACATATTTCTGAAATAGCTGATAATTTTATTAAAAACGTGAATGATTATGCAGAATTAGGAGAAAAGATTTATGTTGAGATTATAAATATAGATTATTCTTCTAAGAAATGTATACTTTCAGTGAAAGATTTAAATTATAGAATGTCAAGGAATAAAATAATAAAGGAATCCATAAGAGGGTTTTCTCCACTAAAACATCACTTACCATTATGGATAAATGAAAAAATCACCGATATACATGATTCGTCTAAGTAATGAGACTCATTATGGAAGGATAAGATTATTGGGATTACACATATTATATAAAATAGTTGAAAATGCATAAAAAATTATTGACTATTGTAAATTTTATATGATATAATCAATTTGTTCATGTCAGAAGACTAAAATTAATTGGAGGAATACCCAAGTTGGTTGAAGGGACTGGTCTTGAAAACCAGCAGGTCGGCAACGGCGCAGGGGTTCGAATCCCTTTTCCTCCGCCATATATATCGCGGGATAGAGCAGTCCGGTAGCTCGTTGGGCTCATAACCCAAAGGTCGTAGGTTCAAATCCTGCTCCCGCAACCATGGTCCGTTAGTCTAGAGGCCTATGACGTCTGCCTGTCACGCAGAAGATCACGGGTTCGAATCCCGTACGGACCGCCATTTTTTTTGGCTCCATAGCTCAGTCGGTAGAGCAGAGGACTGAAAATCCTTGTGTCGCTGGTTCAATTCCCGCTGGAGCCACCATTTTGTATATTAATATTTTGTACATAAATTAAATGATTAGTATTGATTTATTACAAATTTTGCGATATACTCAAATAGTCTTGATTGACACCGTTTGGTGCTGCCTAAGTGGCGGAATAGGTAGACGCACAGGACTTAAAATCCTGCGAGTGTTAAAGCTCGTGCCGGTTCAAGTCCGGCCTTAGGCACCATAAGCGGGCGATTAGCTCAGTTGGTTAGAGCACCTGCCTTACAAGCAGGGGGTCATAGGTTCGAGTCCTATATCGCCCACCATTTGCCGACATAGCGTAACTGGCAGCGCAACTGACTTGTAATCAGTAGGTTGGGGGTTCGACTCCCTCTGTCGGCACCACTTATGGAAGGTTAGCGAAGTGGTCAAACGCGGCAGACTGTAAATCTGTTCTCTAGGGTTCCATGGTTCGAATCCATGACCTTCCACCACTTTAATTGCCTCGTAGCCAAGTGGTAAGGCATCAGACTTTGACTCTGACATTCCGAAGGTTCGAACCCTTCCGAGGCAACCAAAAAATGTTCCGTTAGCTCAGCTGGTAGAGCATCTGACTTTTAATCAGAGGGTCTGGGATTCGAATTCCCAACGGGACACCATTTTATGTCTAGAAAGCACGATATTTCGTGTTTTTTTTAATAATTACTCCTAAAATTACTCCGAATATTGATTAAATGTAAGAATTTTTTAAAATAAAAAACGCCTTTTTGATATGGCGTTTTTCTACATTTTTTTATCTCTAGGAGGATATGGATCGTTTCCATATGAATCTTTATCTCTTATTTTTCCGTTCTCCCCATGAATAACAAGTTCAGCTTTTTGTTTAACAGCTAATTCTCTTCCATATTTAATTGCCTCTTTTTGTGTTTCAAACAATTTTGTTGCTCTTTTGTTCTTTTCACCAATAACTTGCCATTTATCTCCATTTTTAGTAACGTGTTGATTTTTTCGCATTGAACCACCTTCCCATATTAAAAAAATCGCTAAAAGATACTGCTATTTAGACACTCTATAATAATTCTATTGTATTTTTATCTTTTTGTCAATTTTAATTATTAAAAGATGTTTATCAAGAATATACGTCAATGAATACTTTTGATTAATTTTTCATAATTTATAGTATACTGATTATAGGTTTGAGTATACAAACTTATAATTAATAAGATTATAAGATTATGAAAAAAGCATAAATGCTAAAAAAAACTTGAATTTTAAAATTTTTATGCTATAATGAAATAGTAATTCATTTGTGTGCATAATCTATGCGCTCATAGCTCAATTGGATAGAGCGTTAGACTACGGATCTAAAGGTTAGGGGTTCGACTCCCTTTGGGCGCACCATATTAAATCGAGAAGTAGCACAGCTTGGTAGTGCACTAGTTTTGGGAACTAGGGGTCGCAGGTTCGAATCCTGTCTTCTCGACCAGTTGAATTTTAACCTAGGTTTTACCTGGGTTTTTGTTTTTTTTAGGTACTATTTAGGTACCATTTTATAAATTATTTAATAAATTAACTACATGATTTTGCATTACTGGAAGTATTTACTAATTTAATTAATATGTAAAATTTTATTATAGAGTAGTTCAACATCTTTTTCTCTTATGCAAAAATTAATTCCATGATTATATGGCTTTCCAAAATATTTTCCACTTTTATATACTCCAATATTAAAAGTAATGCTAATTGTTCCATTTTTTATAAGATTATAAAAAGTATCCACTGATTTTAGTTCAAAAAAGGACAAGCTATTATATCTAAAAAATACTTTATTGTTTTTAATACATTTATCTGCATCCACAAAAACTAAATTTTTACATTTTTCATTTATTCTTTGCTCCATTTGTTCAAATAACCATACAACTTCAGTGATAAACTTTTCAGTGTATTTCTCATAAACTTTAATGCTTATTACGCCAAAATCCTCATCTATAATCAACTTTACTAAATACTTGTCATTCACAAAGAATTTTTCTTTCTTCCATACTGACAAAAACAAAACTTTGGAATCATGCAAAGCTTCGTCATCTTTTCCTAAAGTAATTCTAAAACAGTCAATATCACCATAATTAAAAGGAGAGCAACTAAATAAGGTTATATTTGAATGAACTTTGCTACATTTGGTTTTAATTTCGAATCCATTTATATCAGCCAAGGGACTAGAGTTTTCTTTGATTCCAACCATTTTCTCGAATGTTCTGCCAACTGAATTATATCCACAACCAGCGCTTTCTATCCATCCAATCTTTTTACAATTATAAAATGCTTTTATTATTTCATCCATACTATCTCCTCCTATTAATATCTTTACCGATTTCTATTCTATTTACTACTTTTAATAGCTAAATTAAGAGCGCATCTAAACAAAGTATGATATAATAACTTATAGTTTGGATGTGAAAAGATGATACTTGTTATTGCAGAGAAACCAACCGTATGCCGCGCAATCGCTTCAGCAATAGGAAACATGAAATTAACCAACGGATATTATCAAAATGATCAATATATTATAGTAAATGCTTTTGGCCATTTATTTACACTTTCTGATATTGAAGACTATGAAGAAAATCCGGACTATAAATGGAAACTTGAAAACATTCCATGTTTTCCTAAAGATTTTAAATTTAAACTTGTAAAGAACAATCGAAAATATTCTTCTGATGGAATTGAAAAAAAATACAATCTTATAAAAGAATTATGTAATCGTGATGATGTCGATACAATTGTCAATGCTGGGGATTCTGATAGAGAAGGAGAAATCATTGTAAGATTGATTGTTCAAAATGCTTTAAAACAAGAAAAAAAGTTTTTAAGAATATGGCTTCCTGATCAAACGGAAATAACTATTAATGAACAACTAAATAATCTAAAAGATGAAAAAGAATATGACAACTTAGCAAATGAAGGTTTTGCAAGAACTTATATTGATTGGTTATATGGAGTCAATTTAACTAGATATGCAACTTTAAAAACAGGTACCCTTTTGCGTGTCGGTAGAGTCATTGTTCCAATCGTTAAAGCTATCTATGATCGAGACATGGAAATAAAAAATTTTAAACCTGACATTTATTACGGAATGATTAGTAAAGAACTTACAAATGGAGAAGAAATTGAATTAAATAGTAAAGAGAAATTTGATAAAATAAAGAAAAACAATTGCATTCAACTATGTCAAAAATATAATCAATGCAAAGCTGTTGTTACAAGCAAAAAAGTAAAAGAAGACACACTCAATCCTGGAAAGCTATATTCTTTAAGTAAATTACAAAATCAATTAGGAAAACGTTATAAAATGTCTATGGAAAAGTCTTTATCTATAGTACAAAAACTATACGAAAGTGGTTTTTTGACATATCCACGTACAAATTCAGAATACTTAGCAACAAACGAGAAAAACAAAGTAAAATCTATCTTGGCAACGATTTCCAAAATGGGCTACGCAGTAGAATTTAAAGATAAGAAAACTATATTTGATGATTCAAAAATTGAGTCCCATTCAGCATTAACTCCAACATATAAAATTCCAAAGAAAGAGAATTTAACCGATGAGGAATTCTTGGTGTATCAAGTGGTATTTCAACGATTTATCGCTGTATTTTGCAAAGAACCATGTAAAATTCAAAAAACAGAGATAACTATAAAAGTAGGAGACTATGAAGAGTTCGTTTTAAAAGGAAACGTTATTCAACAACCAGGATGGACTAAATATGATAAGTATAATACAAAGGACAAACTTTTACCAAATTTAAATATTAGTGATGAAATTAATATAAATTTTATTCCAAAAGAGAAAGAAACTAGTGCTCCAAAACACTACACTATTGCAACATTAAACACATATTTGGAAAATCCGTTTAGAAAAGAAAAAAAGGAACTCGATGATTTACAAGAGGGTGAAACTTTTACTATAAATGGAGAAGAAATCGACGATACAGAGGATTACAAAGCTATCTTTCAAGGATTGGAACTTGGAACTCAAGCAACAAGAACTGATATAATTAGCAATGCAATAAACAGCAAATACATAGCTTTAAAAAATGATGTTTATACAATTTTACCGGATGGCGAATTTCTAATTAACTCTTTAAGCCAAATGGGCATACAAATGGATAAGTACAAAACAAGCGAATTAGGACAAGCACTAAAAAAGGTTTTTCATGGAGAAATAACAATTAACGATTCTGTAAAAATAGCTGAAGACGAAATAAAACAGGTGTTTAACACAGAATCGAAACCTTTAGAACAAGATACAAACATCGGATTCTATGGCGACATTATTGGAAAATGTCCAAAATGTGGTGACGACGTTATTAGATCAAGATACAATTATTGTTGCAGAAACTATAAGCAATGCGATTTTAAAATAAGTTTAAATATATGTTCCAGAACAATATCAAAGGCTAATGCTGAATTGATTTTGTCAAAAGGATATTCTTCAAAAATAGAAGGGTTTATATCTAAAAATGGGAAAAAATTTGACTCAAAACTAAAACTGGATGAAAAAAAATCAGTTGTTTTTGATTTTAGCAATTAAACTATTGACAATTGGCTTGAAAAAAATTATAATTAAATTACTTAGTAGAGAGTAGTCAATGATTTTATTAATACATACTTTTAACGGATTAAAACTATGTATCGTGTACGGGATGTGCACATGTTATTTTGACTATAATGGTGGTAAGTGTGATACATTAATATGGTTATTTATCTTGTTAATGATTATATTAAACACTATAGAAGCGAATGTCCATTATGGATTATAACCGCGACTAAGTATATACGTATATTGAGAAAGAAAACTCGCATAGGTTATGAAATAATTTTGATTACTGATAATTTTCGAAATTATTTATTCAGAAACTCGAAAAAATTCTAGTTTATCAGGCTAGAGTTTTTTTGTGGAAAAAATAACAAAATATGATTTTAAATGATATAATTAATACAATAGGAGTGAATAATTATGAACAATTGGGATAATTTTAAAGATGGAATATGGAAAAGTGAAATCAATGTTGAAAACTTCATACAAGTTAACTATAAGGAATATATAGATGATTTTTCATTTCTAAAGCCAATTTCCGCAAAAACTTCTAAAGTTTGGAAGATTTGTGAAGATGCTTTAAAAGAGGAAAATATAAAGCATGTACTAGATATAGATTGTAATGAATTTTCAGGAATTACATCTTTCAAACCAGGATATATCGATAAAAACAATGAAGTTATATTTGGATTACAGACCGATTCTATATTGAAAAGAATAGTAAATCCATATGGGGGAATAAAACTTGCCGAAAAAGAATTAAACATTTATGGTTATGATATGACTTCTAAAATCAATGAGTTTAAAAAGTATAGAAAAACTCATAACGATGGAGTGTTTGATGCCTATGATGAAACTATAAAGAAAGCTCGTCATGCAGGATTACTAACTGGTCTTCCAGATGCATATGGTAGAGGAAGAATAATCGGTGATTATAGAAGAGTTGCACTTTATGGAATCGACTTTTTAATCAATCAAAAGCAAAACGATCTTAACAAACTATTAAACGGTCCAATGAGTGAAAATTTAATCAGAATGAGAGAGGAAGTAAGTGAACAAATCAAAGCACTTAATTCAATTAAAGAAATGTCTTCAACATATGGTTTTGACATTTCAAAACCTGCCAGAAATTCTCGCGAAGCAATTCAGTGGTTATATTTTGCTTATCTTGCTGCAGTAAAAGAAAACAATGGAGCTGCAATGAGTTTGGGAAGAGTTGATGCGTTCTTAGATATTTTTATTGAAAAAGATTTAGAAAACAATTTAATAACTGAGGAAGAAGCACAAGAATTAATAGATCAATTTATTATAAAATTAAGACTTGTAAGACATCTTCGTACACCAGAATATGATGAGCTTTTTTCTGGAGATCCAACATGGGTAACATGTGCTATTGCCGGAATGCTTAATGAAAGCAAGTCTCTTGTAACTAAAACCACGTATAGAATAATTCATACTTTAGAAAATTTAGAATCATCACCAGAACCAAATATAACAGTATTGTGGTCTAAGAATTTGCCACAAAATTTTAAAGACTATTGTGCAAAAATAAGTATAAAAACAAGTGCAATGCAATACGAAAATGATGATTTAATGAGACCAATTTATGGTCATGATTATGGAATAGCATGCTGTGTTTCTGCTATGCGTATTGGTAAAGATATGCAATTTTTTGGAGCTAGATGCAATTTAGCCAAAGCCTTACTTTATACGATAAACGGTGGAATTGATGAGAAATCAGGAAATATAGTTTTAGATGAACTAGAACCAATAAAAACTGATATTCTTGATTATAACGATGTTATAGAAAAATACAAAATTGTTCTTGATAGAATAGCCTATATCTATTCAAATGCAATGAACATTATTCATTATATGCATGACAAATATGCATATGAAGCAAGCCAAATGGCCTTACATGATACTTTTGTTCACCGATATATGGCATACGGAGCAGCTGGCTTATCAGTTGCAGTGGATTCACTTTCCGCAATTAAGTATGCAAAAGTAAAACCGATAAGAAACCCCGCATCAATTGTTACAGATTTTGAAATAGAAGGAGAATATCCTACTTATGGAAATGATGACGATCGAGCAGATAATATAGCTATTTGGTTAACAGATTATTTTTTCTCTTGTTTAAAAAAATATAAAACATATAGAGATTCAGAGCCAACAATGTCCATCTTAACTATTACATCAAATGTTGTATATGGAGAAAAAACTGGAGCAACTCCTGACGGAAGAAAATCCGGAATGCCTTTTGCTCCTGGAGCTAATCCAATGCACGGACGTGATAAAAACGGAGCTATAAGTTCACTCAACAGTGTTTCTAAATTAAATTATGAGAAGAGTTGTAAGGATGGCATTTCAAACACATTTTCAGTTGTACCAGCTTCACTCGGAAAAACAGAAAATGACCAAATCTCAAATTTAGTTGCTTTACTTGATGGCTACATGCTAAACAAAGGTCATCATTTAAATATCAACGTTTTAAACAGAGAAACTTTAATTGATGCTATGAATAATCCCGAAAAATATCCGCTTTTAACAATAAGAGTAAGTGGATATGCTGTAAGATTTAACAAACTTACAAGAAAGCAACAAGAAGAAGTCATTTCTAGAACTTTCCATGAGAGGTTATAATGAAAGCAAGTGTAAATTCTGTAGAATCATTTAGTACAGTAGATGGACCAGGAATTCGCACCGTTATATTTTTTAATGGCTGCTCTTTAAGATGCAAATATTGTCATAATCCTGAAATGTGGTCATTACTTCCATCAAATATAACTGTCGACGAACTCTATAATAAAATAATTAGAAATAAAAGCTACTTTAATGACAAGGGTGGAGTGACTTTTTCTGGAGGAGAGCCACTGCTTCAAGCACCTTTTTTAACTGAACTTTCAAAAAAATTAAAAAAAGCAGGCATAAATATTGCATTAGATACTGCCGGTATTACAAATAAGGACTATAAAGAACTTCTAGAATATATAGATATCATTATTTTTGACATTAAAGATATTACTGAAGCAAGATATAAAGACTTAACCCTTGGAGATATTGAAAAGTCATTAGAATTCATAAAAACAGCAAATGATTTGAATAAAAAGTTTATTATTAGACAGGTCATAGTTCCTGAAATTCATGATAACTACAAATTTATAGATGACTTAAAAAAATACATAGATAATCATTTTAAAAAAGAGAATATTTTAGATATAGAGTTTATTCCATATCACCATTTAGGGAAAGAAAAGTATAAAGCACTTGGCATAGATTATCCTCTAAAGTGTGAAGAGATGTCTTCCCAAAAATGTGACGAACTCTATAAATATTTCCAAAAAAAATATTAATATTTACAAATATCAATCATTAATATATACTTAATTTATAATAAAGAATAATGGAGTGGTAAAGTGAAAAAAAATCAAGTTGGAGTATCCACAATAGTAATTGTATTTATAATTTTTGCAGTAATTGTATCGATAACAACGCTATATTTATTGACGACAACATCAAATAATAATAAATATTTCGGTGATTATAATCAAGTTATAACAGACAAATTGAAGAAACAACTCAAACAACAAATAAAAATCAATGATGAAATAAATAAAGCTGTAGGCAATGATTATGACATAGAAAATCCATATATACTAAATAATCCTTATGGTATAAGTCCTCTATCATCTCTAGTGATTTTTAGCACTGAAGAAGAGTGTACTGTTGATGTATATATAAATGATGTTTTTGTTTATACTGTAGAATCTTCAAAAAATCATTTAGTACCGGTATATGGGCTATACTCTAATGCTAACAACCGTGTTTTATTAAAAACACCATCAAAAGAAAAAGTTATATATATAAAAACAAATATATACGATTATGAGTTAAACAATACCATAGATACATCTATGTCGAAAAATGAAAAGATGCTTTTCATAAATAACAATTCAGAAAATACCAAAACGTTTTTAAGAGGTTTTGATGCAACTTCAAATTTGATGTTTTATTTAAACTTTGGATATATTTCAAATGTAGTTAATAAAGGTAATCATCTCTTAGTTCAATATAATGACAATAAGAATTTAAAACCCATAAAAGTAGAGATGGACTATTTAGGTCAAATATTCACAGTCAGTTCAAACTTAGTTGAGTTCACTGGTAATTTTAATGGTAGTAAAATAAACTTTTATGAAGATACAATCGAAAATTATAAACTTCAAGACATAAAAGATGAAAATGATTTTACTGAGGTAAAACGTTTAAAAACTGCAACAATAGAACAAGAACTGATTGATGCAAAACTATATACAAGTAATTTTCAAATATCCTTAAATGATGATTATTTAACATATAATTTTGAAGACGCAATTGATACCATATTACTTGTAAAAAAAGATTCAAGTTACACATACGTATACGAAACAAATAAAAATGGAATAATAAAAGTTGACTTAAATACAGATGCATCGGTTTATGTAAAATCTAAAGGAATTTATTATTGCTTGATAACTACTCTACAAAGCTAGCCGCATTTATGCGACTTTTTTATTTAAAATAAGAAATTTTATGGTAAAATAGAGCATATGAAAGAAAGGTGTTTCCAATGAGTTTGATATCATCTACAGAAGAATATTTAACTTCGACAGTAAAAAATTTAGGATATGATATAGAAAATATAAAACTAGAAAAATCTAAAATTCAAGAATTTGGCCAATATCAAATCAATGTTGCTATGACTTTAACTAGACAAAAAGGAGAAAATCCGAGAGCAATTGCTGAAAAAATAGTTTCTGCTTTGGATTCAAGATTTATCAATGTAAATATTCAAGGTCCAGGTTTCATTAATCTAACATTTAAAGACGGTATTTTAATTGATTATACTAATTTGTGCTTAAATGACTTTAACAAATATTTAGATAAGCCAAAAAAATCAAGAAAGATTATTTTAGATTATGGTGGAGCAAATGTTGCAAAGGCTCTTCATGTTGGACATTTAAGATGCAACATTGGTGAATCGATACGAAGACTTTTAAACCTTTTTGGAGATGAAACAATAAGTGATGTTCATTGGGGCGACTGGGGAACTCCACTTGGTCTTGTAATAAGAGAAATTCAAGAAAGATATCCTGATTTACCTTATTTCGATAAGACTTTTACAGGTGTTTATCCTGAAAAATCACCAGTAACAAATGATGAATTAGGTGAAATTTATCCAACGGCGTCTTTAAGAAAAAAAGAGGACGAAGTTTATGCAACAGAAGCTAAAGAAATAACTGAGAGATTGCAAAAACGAGAAAAGGGTATATATGACTTATGGAAAAGAATTGTTGATATATCAGAAGAAGATTGTAAGAAAGTCTATGACTTCTTAAATTGCCATTTTGATCTTTCTTATGGAGAAAGTGATGCAGATCTTTATGTTGATAAAGTAATTGACTTTTTGAATGAAAAAGGTGTAACCGAACTTTCTAACGGAGCCTTAATCATGAACATAAAAAATGAAGATGACAATAAGGAAATGCCACCACTTATGTTAAAAAAATCTGATGGAGCGGTTCTTTATGATACAACTGAACTTGCAACAATTTATCAAAGAATGGAAGATTATAATCCGGATGAGATTTGGTACTTTACTGATGAAAGACAAAGTCTTCACTTTGAACAAACTTTTAGAGGAGCATACATATCAGGTTTAGTTCCAGAGACTTGTAATTTGAGATTTTTTGGATTTGGAACAATTAATGGAAAAGACGGAAAACCATTTAAAACTCGTGATGGTGGAGTAATGACTCTAAAAGGGTTAATAAAAATGGTTTATGAAGCAATTGAACCTAAAATAAAAGAAAACATAGTAGGTGAAGAGAGAAAAGAAGTTGCTAACAAACTAACAGTAGCAACATTAAAATATTCAGATCTTTTACCATATAGAAAAACTGATTATATTTTCGATGTTGAAAAGTTTACATCATTTGAAGGTAAAACGGGAATATATGCTGTATATACAACAACTAGACTAAATTCATTGCTTTCAAAACTAGATATTAAAGACGTTAAAATAAACGATTTGGAAAATGAAGATGTAAAAAATATTGCCGTTAAATTAACAGAACTTTCTAAAGCATTAACTTCATCTTATAAAGATGTGTCGTTAAACTACATATGTGAGTTTATATACGATTTATCAAGCTTATATAATAAATTCTATACCAATAACAACATATCTAACTGTGAAAATCCAAAGGATAAAGAAACATTTATTGCAATTTCAAAATTAACATATGATGTTTTATCAAAATTGCTTAATGTTTTAGGAATTGATTTAGTTGAAAGAATGTAGCTATGGTTTAGCTTTAGAAGGTGGAGGAGCAAGAGGATCATATCAAATCGGTGCATATAAAGCATTAGTAGAATCCGGATTTAGATTTTCATCAATTGTAGGAACTTCAATCGGCGCAATAAATGCTGCTGTCATCTGTTCTGGTGGCCTTGAATTATTAGAAGGAATTTGGAAGGAAATAGATTCATCAATATTTGAAATAAATCCACAGATGTGTGATGAAATAATACAAGGAAATAAACAAATAAAACGGGATGTAACGTTAGATATTCTAAAAAATCATGGAATAAGTTTAAATAAATTAAAAGATATCTTAAATAAATATGTGGATGAAGAAAAAGTACGAAATAACAATATTAAATTCGGACTTGTAATAACCAAATTAAAAGGCATGAAATCTTTAGAATACACAATAGATGATATTCCCAAAGGGAAATTAATTGATTATCTAATTGCATCCTCTTCTTTGCCAATATTTAAAATAGAGAAAAACATTGACGAGCATATTTATTTGGATGGTGGATTTAGAAATGTTTTACCATTAACTCTACTTGAGAATATGGGGTGTAAAAATATTATTGGAATTCGTTTAAAAAAGTTTGGCATTATTAGAAAAACGAAAAATAAGGATACTAAAGTATTTTTAATTGAACCAAGTAAAAGCACCGGATCAACTCTTTTCTTTAATCAAGATACTATTGATGAAAATATTAAATTAGGTTATAATGACGCAAAAAAAATGATTGATAAAATTAAAAACTAAATATATAATAATTAAGAAAGTTGGTGCAATATGGGAAGAGCATATGAAGTAAGAAAAGCAAGTATTCAAAAGACTGGAGCAGCAAAAGCTAAGTTATACACAACATTTGCAAAAGAAATATACTTAGCAGCAAAAGGTAATCCAGAAGTTGATACAAATATTATTTTAAAAAGAGTTGTTGAAAAAGCAAAACGTCAACAAGTTCCAAGTGATATAATAAATCGTGCAATTGATAAGGCAAAAGGTGCATCTGGTGATGACTACCAAGAATTATCTTATGAAGGATTTGGACCTGGACAATCAACATTAATTGTTAAATGTCTAACAGACAATGTTAACAGAACTGTATCTTTTGTAAGGGAAGCTTTTAACAAATGCCATAAAAGTTTAGGTGTAACGAATTCAGTCTCTTATAATTATGACTACTTAGCTATAATTGGATTTAAATCTGATAAAGAAGAAGAAATTATAATGAGTATATTAGATGCTGGAATTGAAATAATTGATTTAGAAAGTGAAAACGGAGAAATTGTTATCACTGCTAAACCAGGAGATGCATCTAAAGTAAAAGACGTTATTGAGAAGATTATTCCAAATGTTGAATATACAATCGACGAAATTGGATGGTATGCTAAAGAAAAATGTACACTTACTGGTGAAGATAAAGAAGTATTTGAAAGGCTATTAAGCTTACTTGATGCAATTGATGATGTTACTGAAGTATATCATAACGTTGAATTGTAGAAGAAAATTACGACAATTTTCTTTTTTTTTTCATAAATTTAAAGTAATATGTTGAATAGGTGATGTATATGCGTTTACTAATTGTTGATGATGAAGAGTTGATTAGAAATCTAATTAAAGATTACTGTACAATGGAAGGATACACTTGTGATCTTGCAAGTTCTGGACTTGAAGCAGTTGATTTATGCGAAAAAAACGATTATGACTTGATTATAATGGACATAATGATGCCTATAATGGATGGATATGAAGCATCAAGAATAATCAAATCAAAAAAGAATATTCCAATTCTTATGCTCTCTGCAAGAAATGAAGAAATAGATAAAATAAATGGATTTGAAGAGGGAATAGATGACTATGTAACAAAACCATTTTCACCAAAAGAATTGATATGTCGAATAAAGGCTATTACGAAAAGGTATAATAATGATGACATAATTAAATATCAAGGAATTACTATAGACAATCTTTCACATGAAGTAACAATTGATGGTGAAAATATAACTTTGACTCATACACAATACGAACTATTAAAATATTTTATAGAAAATAGAGGAATTGCTTTATCTCGTGAAAAAATAATTGAAAATATTATGGGCTTTGATTATGAAGCTGATGATCGTACAATAGATGCTCATATAAAGCTTTTAAGAAGTAAATTAGGAAACTATAGGAATTATATTAAAACAGTAAGAAACGTAGGTTACAAATTTAGCAATGAAGAGAAATAGTATTAAATTTAAAACATTTTTTTACCTTATATTGTTTTCCGTTGTAATTCTTGCTTTACTATGGATTGTACAAGTACAATTTCTATCAGTTTTCTACGAAAAATATCAAATAGCTAGTATAAAGAATGTTGCTAATAAAATAGTAACAAATCAAAGTGATAACTTTGCAATAGAAAACTATGCTTATGAAAACAACATGTGTATTCAAATCATTACAGAAAACGAAACCATAAATTATAATACAAAAAATCCTGGATGTTTTCTTGGAAGTCAAAATAAAACAATTCAAAAGTATAAATCAGATTTAATATTAAAAAACAACAAATACATAAAACTATATTCACCACTTACAAATAAAAAAAGTATCCTTTATGCAATTAAGCTAGATAACAAATACATATTTTTGAATACAACTCTTGAGGATATAAATACAACAACATTACTATTGAGAAATCAATTGATATACATTATATTTATTCTTATCATACTTTCTATCGCGATTTCTATTTTTATATCAAACATGCTAAATAAACCTATATTAGGCATAATAAACAAATCAAAAAATTTAGGAAAAGAAGATGTTACTTTTGATAAAACAAATATAGCTGAACTGGATGAATTATGTGATGTTTTAACAGTTGCATCATCAGAAATGAATAAAACGGAGAAGTTAAGACAAAATTTACTTGCTAATGTATCTCATGATTTAAAAACTCCTTTAACAATGATTCGTGCGTATGCGGAAAAAGCGAGAGACTTTAGCTATGAAAAAGCAGAAGATAGAAATAATGATTTAAATGTTATTATAAGTGAAACTGAAAGATTAAACAATTTAGTAAATGACATTTTAGACTTATCAAAAATCGAAAATAGTAAAGATACTTTAAACATCGAAGAATATGACTTAGTAGAAAATATTAATTCTATTTTAAAAAGATATGACATATATGTAAAAGATGATAAATTTAATATTGTTGTAGATTTACCTAAAAAAGCAATTGTAAAAGCTGATAAACCAAAAATAGAACAAGTTATATATAATTTAATAAATAATGCGATTGAACATACTGGTGAAGATAAATATGTTGGTATAAGTGTTACAAAGAAAAAAGACGAATATCTTATTAGCATAACCAATACAGGACATGGAATTGAAGAAAATGAAAAATCCTTAGTATGGACAAGATATTATAAAAAAGAAAAAAATCATAAAAGAAACATCGTTGGCTCAGGATTAGGTCTATCAATTGTAAAAGAAATACTTGATAAACATGAATGTGAATATGGAATAGATTCTGTTATAGATGATCATACAACTTTTTATTTTAAATTAAAAAAATCTAAATAATTTCATATTTATTTCATATTTAATTGATAATATTAAATCAGGGAAAATAATAAAATAAAAAAATAATAAAGATATCATATAAACTCAAACTCACAATCTTTTTTCCCTAGGAAAAGCTACTAATTTAGTAGTTTTTTTATTAAATTTATTGCATATATACGTTAAATTTGATAAAATCAATTTATAAGATAAAGGAGACTTGATAATATGAATAACGGAAAAGGAAATATAATACTTCTAACAGTAATTGCTGTTGCAACTTTATTAGTAGCTGTAGTTGGAGCAACATTTGCATACTTTGGAGCAACAATGAATAATGATAGTGAAACTCCAATAGAAGTTACAAGTGGTACTTTATCAGTGGAATATGAGGAAAATAGTAAAATAAATTTACAATCTTTAATGAGCAATACAGAAACAGTTGTTGCAACTAACACTTTTTATGTAACAGGAGTTGTAACAGGATCAAACAACTTAAACTATGAATCAAGTTTAGTTGTAACAAATAATACATTTGGTGATGGAGAATTAAAATATACAATTACTAGTACAAATGTAACAGATAATGGAACAACATTTACAAGCACAACTGATCCAATTGCTATACCAACAGGAACGAACACAATTATTCTAGGAAAAGGATTATTTGCTGGTCCAGTAGTAACTGGAGCAACTCATACATATACAATAAACATTATAACTAATTCAATTGATGCAACAAACAAAGTTTTTGAGTCACATTTAAGTACTTCACAAACAAAAAATTAAAATTGGTGATTTTATGAATAAAATAGGGGACATTATAAAATTTATTGGTAAAACTTTGGCATATGTAATTTTATGTCTTCTTTTTTTGATAACTGCATTTTTGGTCTATTATATGTCCACATCAGCTATAGCTGCTAGAAAAGGTGAGAACCCACAGATAAGTTTATATACCATTGTAAGTCCAAGTATGGAACCCTTTATTAAAGTATATGATGTGATAATAGATAGAAGGTTAAAAGCGAATGATGAATTAAAAGTAGGAGATGTTATAACATTCTATTCTTCCACTTTAAATACGGATGGTTATACAATTACACATAGAATATATGATATAAAAATATCTGAAGGTAAAACATATTATATAACAAAGGGAGACAATAACCAAAGTGTTGATGTCGGTTCGATAACAAGAGACAATATCGTTGGGAAAATGGTATATAAAATAAATGGCTTAGGTAAAATCCAATTCTTTTTATCAAGCAAGCTAGGATGGATACTTATTATTCTAATACCAGCTTTATGTTTCATACTTTATGATTTAAATAGACTAAATAGGATATTTAAAATAAAGAAAAAAATTGATAACATACCAGAATATCAAAACATGAGTGCTAAAGAAGAAATTGAACATAATAAAAAAGTAAGAGCTCTTTTAGAGAAAAGCAAATGGATGAAGTAATTTGACTATTTGCTTTTTTTTTGCTAAAATACTAGGCAATAAAAGAGGGGTAATATGGTTAGGGAGAGTTTAAAATATATAGTTAGGATAGTTCTATCCATTTTTATAATAATTGTGTCAGTTCCATTATGGGAAAATTCTTTTGGAGCAAAAAATATAGCTATTGTAAATGAATATAAAGATGCAGATATTATTGTTGACTATGGCGATTTTGATTTAGGGGTATTTAATAAAAAGGATATTGACTCAATAAATCCTACAAAAATCAACTTAAAAAACATCAATGGATACGAAAAAAACGAATATCTATATTTAACTCTTGATGATGATACAACAATTGATTCGAAATATATTAATATAAGATTAGGTCAAAAAACATACTGCTTAGAAAATATATCTTACGAACATCAAAACAATAAAAAATACTATCTTTTAGAGAATATTGAATTGGAAGCCTATGATTCAATTGATATAGATGCAATTATTTGGATTGATGAAAGTATAAAAAACATCGAAGATGATGGCATATTGGTTATTGATTTCATAACAAAACCAGTGAGAATTTAATTTTTTCTCACTTTTTATTTGCTTTAATGTCTATTTATTGTATAATTATATTGTAGATATACTAGCACAATAGGGGGGATGTTATGTATCAAGAAGAACTCAACTCTTTTCAAGGGTTAAAACTAATGCTTCGAGTCTTTATAGTTTTATTGGTAGTTTTATTATCAATAAGATTTATATTTATCATTAGTAACAGATCTTTAGGAAAAAAGGATACAACATTTGAAGAAAACTTAAAATATATTAATGATTGTTCAAAAGAATATTTTAATGAAACAAATATACCAAAAAATATCGGAGAAAGCAAAGAATACAAAATAAGTGATATTCTTACAGAAGACCAAATAACTTATATGGATGAACATATAAAGAAAATTGACTATTCTAATTCGCTAATAAAAGTAACAAGATTGGAAAATGAATATCAAATAAAGATATTGATTAACTATGAAGGAGAAACAAACTATATTAATACATTTGTTGATATTGAAAAGCATGATATCATAGTAATTCCAACAACAACTAAGAAAATAACTTCAACTACTAAGAAGGCTAAAACTACTAAAAGTCAAAAGTATAAGGTTTCATTTAACACTAATGGTGGCTTAGTAATAGAGGATATGTATGTTACCAAAAACACGAAGATAAATGTTACACCTACTAGAGAAGGATATACATTTGTAGGATGGTATTATAACGGAGTACCTTTTAACAACATAATTGATAAAGATTACGTTCTTGTTGCCAAATGGGCAAAAAATCAATAAATTTCTTGAAAAGATAAGGATGATAAAAAATCATCCTTTTATGATGCTTATATAAACTCGTTTAATAATTCTTTTAGTTGTGACCTTTTATGTCTATCAATCGTTATTATAGTGAAAGGAGTATGTATGATTGAACGTTTTGACGAAATATATTGTTTATATAGTAAAGATATCTATAAATTAATATATAGCTATCTTTTAAATGTTGCCGATACAGAGGATATTCTTCAAAAAACTTTTATAAAATTATATAAAAACAGAAAAGTATTATCGCTTTCAAATGAAGAAATAAAGAAGTGGTTGTTTACAGTAAGTGTAAATAATTCCAAAGATCTTCTTAAATCATCTTGGAAAAAATTAACATTAAGACTAGATCACGATATTAATTCTTATAATATGGATGAAAATGCCACCTTTGATCTCTTAAAAGCTATTCCAAAAGATTATAGAATACCTTTGTATCTATATTATTATGAAGGATACAAAATCAAAGAGATTGCAAAGATAATGAAAAAATCTGAATCTGCTATAAAAATGAGTTTAGTAAGAGGAAGAGAAAAATTAAAAATAGAATTGGAGGGAACAAAGTGAGCAGAATAGAAAAAGAATATATTGCAAATATTAACAATATTGTTTTAACTGATGAAAGAAATAATTATTTAAAAAGAGAAACTATTAACAAATATAAGAAAATCAAGAAAAAGCAAAATATTATTATTGGATTAACGATAATATTTACTATCTTAATTATTGGAACAGGAGTAACTTATGCTAAAGAAATAAAAGATGGTATTAGTAAAGTCATAACTAAAATTACCAATTTAAAAACTCAAAATGATTCTTATTATACAAATTATAAATTAGAATCATCTGCAAGAAAGGAACTAAACTATAAAGCTAATTTAAATGAACCTAGATGCCAAAGATCTTTCAATTTATTTGAAAATATAAATGATGATGACGCATGCTATTTTGCTTATACTCCTGAAGAATTAGAAAACGTCTTAGGAATAAAAATATTAAAAAATGACTTCTTTAAAGACAATAGAATGCTCTTAACTAAAGTTTCTCGTGTTGATGGAAACATTTCATATATAAAATTACATATGCCAAATCCTATGAATACCAAATTTGGTGTAAGAAATCAAACAGCAGTATGGCTAGATATTGCAATGCGAACAAAATATAATGATAAATTTATTGATACTGTTTGGGAAGCAAACGTATCATCCGAAAATAATATACACGAATATTATATTAAAACTATTAATGAAAAAGCGTATGCAACATATGTATCTCCTAAAGCAACTCAAAATATTATTATAATACACGATAATATAGCCTATAGATTGAAAGTACATATGGGAACTGATGATGCGAATGATCCTTTTGGAACTGTTCAAAAAATATTAGATGCTTTTCATTATTAAAAAAATCAAAAATATAAGTCTTTTTAACTTATATTTTTTTTTATAAAAAAAAGCATTGACTTATTTGTCAATACCATTAAATTTATTATTTCTATTTAAATTCATAAGGTTTAGCTTCAGTTCCATCACCTGATACATAAATCGCTTTATCAGTGATATTGAATACTACTAATACACCTGATGCTGAACTACAAGTTGAAAGATAAGGATTTCCATTTAAGAAAAATGCTGATTTAGTATCCTCTGCATTAGCAGTCAACGTCCAAGTTGATTGTTTCATTTTATTCATCCAATTATAGTTTTTACAATTAGAATCAGTTGTATAAGAACAATTAGGATCTAAAGACGCTTGTAAATATTCATAAGGAGTAATAAGACCAAAAACCTCATCTTCTATCAATTTAGAACACTCACTTGATCCATCCTTTGTGATATCATTTTCTGTTCTTTTTCCTATACATAATGTTTGAGTTGCAATATATTGTTTAATGCTCTTTGGAAATTTTGATTCATCATTGTAATAATCATGCAAAGTATCACGAATTCTTGAATTAAGTGAATCATATTCAAATTCATTTATACCTGTATTATTACGAGTATTAGGATTATATCTATCATCCCAAGATTTTTGCTTTAATCCAGTTTGTTCAATAACTCTTATAGAACCATCATCATTGATTCTTACAATACGGTAAACAACTCCATTTAATTTAACGTAGTTGTTTTGAACTTCTCCTCTCATTACATAGGTATTTTTAAGTTCATGTAATCCAACGCCAGATTCTACCAAACTATCTTCAATTATTTTATCCTTTAAATATTTAGTTTCATATTCACTTCCACAGCTAAGATAAGGACTATAGTTATAATATCCGTTATTATTAGTAATCGTTACGGTACCATTACATTTCAAATCATCTCTTTTAAATAACTTTGAAACATCATCAATTTTTCCATCGCTTATCATTTTTTTCAAAGTAATTGTTTTAGTATCTTTATCCTGAGATGGAAGTTCACTTTCATCATCTTTATACATCTCTTGAGCTATCTTTAACATTCTATTCTCTAATTTTTCAAATGTATATTTTCTATTTGCGCAACTTGATATAAGAAATAATATAAAAATAAATCCTGCAAATCCGCCAATGACATAACTCAACATTTTTATTGTCTTTTGATCCAAAAAAATCATCTCCAATTCATCAAATAAATTATAACAAAATAAATACTCTCTTTCAATAATTATTTGATTGTGTTAAAATTAAAAAGAGGTGTATTTTATGTCAAATATAAAAATTAATAAGAAAAATAAAGTTAGTATCATTGTTGTAGCAATTTCTGTTATATTGTTGGTTGCTATAGCATTAGTAGTAGTTTTTTTACCTAAGTCAAACAAAACTCTTCCTAAAGTAAGCAAAAAAACTACTGCAGAACAAAAAATCGAAAGCAAGTTAAAAATCGTAGATCTTAATTCTAAGACAAGACCATATGCAGTTATGATAAACAACTTAGGCGTTGCTCGTCCATTACAAAGCGGATTACAAGATGCAATGATTATTTATGAGATGATTGTTGAAGGTGGATTAACTCGTTATATGGCGATATTTCAAGATCAAAATACTGAAAGAATAGGTTCAATAAGAAGTGCTAGACATTACTTTCTAGACTATGCACTCGAAAATGATGCGATTTATGTTCACCATGGAAACAGTCCTCAAGCAGCACAAGATTTCAATACATTAAATATCGATAGAATAAGTGTTGATGCTAGTAAGACAGGATGGCGTGATAAAACATTAAATGTATCAACTGAGCATACACTATTTACAAGTATTGATAAATTAAATAATGGTCTTGGAAATAAAAGACAAACTAGAAACAAAGATTTCCTTTTAAACTACAACGAAAACCCAGTGGACTTATCAAGCCGTGAAGGAGCAATCAAAGCTGACACAGTTGATATAACTTACTCAGGAAGTGTTAAATCATCCTATATATACGATTCTGAAAATCAAGTTTATAAAAGAAGTGTAAATGGTAAAGCCCATGTTGACTATGTAACTCAAAAACAATACACATTTAAAAATATCATTACTTATCAAGTTGCAAATTCAAAACTTAACGATGGATCAAAGAAAGATAGACAAACACTAGACAACATAGGAAGAGGAGAAGGATACTATATAACAAACGGCTATGCAGTACCAATAACATGGACAAAAACTAGTAGAAAAGATCAAACGATATATAAATATAAGGATGGAACAGAAATCGATGTAAATGACGGAAATACATTTATTCAAATCCAACCTAAGGGGAAAGAATTAGTGATAAATTAATTGAAAAGAAACCTATATCATGTTAAAATTAATTAAGAATATAGAATAAAAAGGAATGATATTATGTTAGATTTTGTAATCACAAACTACTTGTTATTTATTATAATCGCAGTAGTCTTACTTTTAGGTCTATTCGGTTATATGATGGATCGAAAAAAATACAATGATTATCGAAAAGAAATTTTAGAATCGGACAAAGAATTGGAACTATTAAATTCTAAACCAGAGATATCAAATGTGGCAACACCTTTAAGCGTTGATAAAATGGAAGATAAAAATTAATAAAGGAGGAAATATATGACTCTTACAACCATATGGAGTATAATAACTAAAATATTAGATATATGTTTAATATGGATAATGTTTTACTATATATTTAAAAGTTTTAAAAACAATGTTAAGATGGTTCTTATATTAAAAGGAGTACTTATACTTATTATTGTTAAAATTTTAAGCAATATTCTTGATTTATATACAGTTGGTATTCTTCTTGAATATGTTGTATCTTGGGGACCAATTGCATTGATTGTGATTTTTCAACCTGAAATTCGTACTGTGCTTGAACAAATTGGTAGAAGTCAGTTGTTGGGTAGACATAAAGTATTAACAGTCGACGAAAGAGAAAAGGTTGTATTCGAAATAATGAATGCTGTTGAACACTTAAAAAGACAAAGAATCGGGGCTTTGATTGTCATTGAAAGAAATATGTCTTTACAAGAATACATTATTCCCGCAACTAAACTATATGCTGATATTTCAAGTCAACTTCTAGAAGCAATATTTTTACCACCAAACCCACTTCATGATGGTGGAGTAATAATTCAAGGTGATAAAGTAACATGTGCCGGTGCTGTATTTAAAACAAGCATGAATCCTGATGTAAATAAAAAACTTGGAACACGTCATAGAGCTGCTCTTGGAGTAGCTGAAGAAACTGATGCAATCGCGCTTGTTGTCTCTGAAGAAACTGGAAGAATAAGCATAGCATGCGATAATTATTTGCATTATAACTTGACTCTAGAGGAATTCAGAAATATGCTTTTAGACGAATTGAAACCTAAAGCAGAAGTTTTCTATGATGCTGATGAAGAAATGGGTGATGAAGATGAGTAAGATATTAGTGATCTTTAAACCATTCATTAAGTTGTTTAAACTTATCTATAGGATAATAGATAAAATAATAGTAACACCGATAAGTAGACTTATATATAAATTAAGTGAGATTTCAAAGGATAACAGTGGTAAATTTGAACGTATCCTAAATAGACCTAATGTTTTAATATATGTTTCTCTTCTTTGTGCAATTGCAGTGTTTTTGCTTGTTGATAGCCAAGTAATAAGTTTCACTGAAAGAGAGGCTGAGATTATCACTGACCAAAAAGTATCTGTTTTATATAATCAAGAAGCTTATGTAGTAGAAGGAGTTCCTGAAACTGTTGATATAACGCTTATAGGAAATAAATCATCAATATATTTAGCAACTCAATTAGGTTCACATGAAGTAGTATTGGATTTATCAAAATATAGTGCTGGTACTTATAAGGTAAAACTTAAATATAATCATTCAGTTCAATCAGTAAATTATAAGTTAGATCCTTCAACTATCACAGTTAAGATAAGTGAAAAAGTAAGTGAGACAAGATCGTTAGGATATGACTTAATGAATGAAAACAAGCTTGATAGTAAATTAAGCATAAGTGATGTTGCATTGGATACAAGCGAGGTTGTTGTAAAATCGAGCAAAGAAATCCTTGAAAAAGTTGCTGTAGTAAAAGCGTTGGTTGATGCTTCTAAAATAGACTTAAAGGAATCTGGAGAATTTGAGATGGAAGATATCGCCTTAGTTGCTTATGATGAAGCCGGTAATATGCTTAAAAATGTTGAAATGGTTCCATCTAAGGTAAAAGCTAAAGTAACAATTGATTCATATCATGCAACTAAACCTGTAAGAGTTGTAACTAAGGGTGAGATGAGTAATGGGAAATCAATTCAAAACATTACATCATCAGTAACTGAAGTAGTAGTATATGGTGAAAAATCTATAGTTGATAATATTCCATATGTTGAAGCTGAATTTGCTATCGACAATATGGATAGTGATAAAACTAAAAGTATAAATATTACCAAACCTGCAGGTGTAAGATACATGTCTCAAACAAAGACAAATGTTACAATATCTATTGGAAATGAAAGTCAAAAAGTTGTTTCCGGTGTTTCCGTACATACCATTAATTTAGGCGAAAAATACTCAGCATCTGTAGCGAGCGTTGATGATAGAACAATAGATGTTATAGTAAAAGGTGTTGAAGCTAATATCAATGATATTGATGCTTCCAAAATAACTGCTTATGTAGATTTAAATGGTCTAAAAGCAGGAACACATACGGTTAAAGTTATTGTTGAAATAGATGACGAACGTATAAAAGTACAAGCTGTAAAAACAGAGATAAATGTAAAAGTAGTTGAAAATTAATAGTCAACTACTTTTTTTATGATATACTTATCATAGGTGATATATATGAGTAATAAAAAGGGATTTACTTTAGTAGAACTGCTTGCCGTTATCGTGATACTTGGTTTTTTAATGATTTTAGTTATACCAACTTATATATATATATTTAATGGAATAAAAAGGGATTCATTATCGGCAAAAATATCCGAAATAGAGACTGCTGCTTTGAAATATGGTAGTAGTATAAAAGATGAAATAAAAGAACAAAGATGTCAATCTATAACAATAGATGACCTTATAAAAAAAGGATTAATTGAATCGGATTCTAATTCCAAAAATGAAGTAATAGATCCAACAACAAATAAATCTTTAAAAGGAATAGTTATGATATGTTATAGCAATAAAGATTTAGATATTGTTGCTAATTATGCTGTACCATATGAACAAAATAAAATATATTATAAGGATGATAAAGTATATATTGGAGAAAATATTTATAAATGTTTATCTCAAGTAAACAGTAAAAATTATGCTATAAACAATCTAAGTCAATTTGAACTAATTTATTCGAGTAATTAATTTACTCGTTTTTTTGTAATTTTTATGTTAATATTATAAATAGGTGAAGAATATGAAAAAGGTAATTATGGTTATCTTGGATGGATTTGGAATAAACGATTTAGAAAACGGAAATGCAATTAAACTTGCCAATATGGAAACTTTCAATGAGTTATTCAATGAATATCCACATTCAATTTTACAAGCTAGCGGAGAATATGTTGGTTTACCTGATGATCAATTTGGTAACAGTGAAGTTGGACATTTAACAATCGGAGCTGGAAGAAAAATAAAACAAGATTTAATTAAGTGTAATGAACTCTTAGGAACACCAACTATTGAACAAAATGAACAAGTATTAAAAATAGTTGAACATGTAAAAAACAATAATTCAACTTTACATTTATGCGGTTTAGTATCCGATGGACGTGTACATTCAGATATTAAATATATGAAAAACTTTTTAGGTCATCTTGCATCTATGGGAGTAAAAAATGTAAAATTTCATGCTATAACAGACGGAAGAGATACGCCAGTAGATTCTTCTGTAAATTATTTAAACGATTTAGATGAAGTTTTAAAAAATTTAAACATTGGAAAAATATCAACAATATGTGGAAGATATTATGCAATGGATAGAGATAACAAATGGGAAAGAACAAAAGTATATACCGATTTACTTCTTAAAGGTGTAGGTGTAAGAGTTCGCGGATACAAAACAGGTATAGCTGCTTGTTATCGAAAGAATTTAACTGATGAGTTTTTGCCACCTCTATTATTAGAAGACGATGTAACGATTAAAGAACATGATGCATTTATATGGTTAAACTTCAGAGGCGATAGAGGAAGACAACTTTTATCTGTATTAAAAAATGATGATTTTAATGAATATAAAGTTCCTAAATTTAAAGATTTAAGCGTATTAACATTAGCAAATATCCCAGGAGTTAATCTAAAAAGAGAAGACTATTTAATAGAAGAAGAAAATGTTTATTCTCTTGGAGTATACTTATCCGATTTAGGATTAAGACAAGCAAGAATTGCTGAAACTGAAAAATTTGCTCATGTAACCTACTTCTTTAATGGAGGAGATAAGGTAAAAGTAAAGGGATGCGATAATTTCTTAATTCCATCTCCAAAGGTTTCAACATATGACAAAACTCCAAATATGAGTGCAATAGAAGTAACAAATCAGGTAGTAAAATGTTTAGAAAAGGATTATGATTTTATTTTAGTCAATTTTGCTAATCCCGATATGCTTGGACACACCGGAGTAATTGATGCAACTGTAAGCGGACTTAAAACTATAGATGAATGTCTAAAAAGAATTGTAGAAGCGGTGGATAACAATTTCTATAAACTAATTATTACAGCAGATCACGGCAATTGTGATGAAATGATTAGAAAAGACGGAAGTATTTCGACTACTCATTCAATTTATCCAGTACCATTTATTTTAAGAGATAAAAGAGTATCATTAAAACATAAAGGTGATTTAACTGAAATTGCTCCAACAATATTAAAATATATGGATATCGCGATACCAAAAGAAATGAAAGAAACAAAAACATTATTTGTAGAAGAAGATTAAAAAGAGGTAATTTATGAAATTTGATAAAAGTATATTAAGGGAAGCCGACATAAGAGGCGTATATAAAACTCAAATAACTACTAGCTTTGCTAAAAGATTAGGTTTAGTTTTTGGTAGCTATTTAAGAAGTAAAAAAATAACTACTTTAGTTGTTGGTCATGATAATCGTCATGGAAGTGTGGAACTAGCTATTTCTTTACTAGAAGGTCTTACGAGTACAGGTGTAAACGTTATATTTATAGGTCTTGTTACAACACCAATGCTTAACTTTGCTTCAAGAAAGTTAGAAGTTGAATATGGAATTATGGTAACTGCTAGCCATAATCCAGCATGTGATAACGGATTTAAATTATTTGGAAAAAACTATCAACATTGTGATTATGATGAATTAAAAATAATATATGCAGCATTAAGCAACAAAGAATATAAAATCTATGAAGGCTCTGGAAAAGTAATTAATTTAGAAATCAACGATTTATACGCTAAAAGTGTAAGAGAATCAATTCGTCTTGGAAGTCGAAAAACAAAAGTTGTAGTTGACCCTGGAAATGGAACAGCTTCAATTATAGTTAAAAAAATCTATGAAAGATTTCCTTTTGATGTTGTATTCATAAATGATGTATCTGATCCTAATTTTCCAAATCACCATCCAGATCCAAACGTAAAAGCAAACATGGTCGAGCTTTGTGAAGCAGTAATTGAAAATCAAGCAGATTTAGGTCTTGCTTATGATGGAGATGCCGATCGATGTGGTTTTGTTGATAACGAAGGTAAAGTAATTGATGCCGATATTTTAATGGCTTTGATGTGTAAAAGCATTTTAAAAACCAGTAAAAATAAAACCGTATTAATTGATGTAAAATGCTCAAATACTTTAAGAGATGAAATACTTGCATGCAAAGGTAGTATTTATTTAGATACGCCATCAAGCGCTAAACAAGAAAGAGACATGGAAGAAAACAATATTGTTTTTGGTGGTGGATATTCTAATCATATTTTCTTTAGAGATAAACATCCTGGCTATGATGATGGTATATATGTAGGTTTACGAGTTCAAGAACTATTAAGCCATACAAATCTAAATTTAACGGATATGTTAAAAAATTTAACAAGTTATTATCATACTGATGAAATAAAAGTAAAAACTACTGATGAATTAAAATTTAAGATAGTTGATGCAATAAAAGAATATGCAATAAATAACAATTATGATATTGATACAACTGATGGCGTAAAAGTATTAAAAGAATCCTCTTGGGGGCTTTTAAGAGCAAGTAACACTGGACCAAATTTAACACTTAGATTTGAAGCAACAACTAAAAAAGAATTAAAACAAATTCAAAAAGAATTTATGGATGTATTAAGCAAAATAATGAATAAATAGATTCAATTTTGCTTTTTTTTTGCTAATGTGTTAATATATATCTCAACAAAAGAGGGGAAATAATGGAAAAAGGATCATTTGAATATAAAAGATTACAGCAATTGAAACAAATGTCTTTAGAAGAACTAAATTCTTATTACCGAATGTTAAGAAATTATGAATTTTCCAACAACAAACCATTGGAATCCAGTGAATTAAAAAAAAGAATTCATGCTTTAACAATGCTAATTTTAAAAATAGATAAAATTTTTACTGGAAGAAAAGTCGTAATTTTCGATGATAAGCGAGAAGGAACTCCAGATAAAGGTAAAGTGTATGCTGCAAGTCATGTTGGAAGATATGATATAGAATCTGCTATGGAAGCAATTAATGAACAGGCGTATTTTGTGATGGGAGATCCTGGAGAAACTTATAGAAATTTTGAAGGATTCTTTTTAGAAAACATGCATGGTCGAATATGTGTTGATACTGGATATCAAGTATTTGATCTAATTATGAAACAAAAAAGAGGAGAACAACTATCTGTAGAAGAAGAAAAACTTGTAGAGGAATATAAAAATGATAGACATATATGTGAAGTTATATGTACAAAAAGAATTAAAAACAAAGATAATACTCTAATATTTCCTGAAGGAGCGTGGAATATCACTGATAGACTTGTACAACAACTCTTTACTGGTGCTGCTAGAATGGCAATAAATGGAAATGGAGTTTTAGTTCCGATTGGAATTATAAGAGAAAATAAAAAATATACTGTAAATATTGGAAGCTATTTTAATGTTGAAGGTGCTCAAGAGTGTGACGCCAAAGACATTACGCGAGAACTAAGAGAGTTACTTTATTCTTTAAGAGCCGAAATTATTTTTGCTGATGGTAATCCAGTTCACAGAAGAAGTGAGTTTAAATCACCAGAAGAAAATATTCAAGACAATATTGATGATATAATGAGTGAGACAACAAACGGCTATACAATAGATGTAATTGAAAAATCAAGGTTTTATGATTCTGATGCTCCAGAAAATGTTTTTCGTTTAACTAAAAAACTTTAATATAAAGTTTTTTTTTGATATAATTTTGATAGAATGGGTGATAAAATGAGTGGTGTTTGGTTACCAGGTGGAGCCGTAATATTATCAACTTTTTTAATAATTATATTTTTTATTAAAGGTTCTGTAAAAAATAAAGAAACAAAAATATATTCTACAATGATTGTATTAAATTTAATATATTCCTTTTTAGGTGTTGGAATATATATCTATGCGATGTCAGTTGGTAATCTTTATATAACTGGAGTTATTCAATCATTCTATCTTGTTGTTATGGATTTAATGCTATACTTCATGTTGAGATATGTTATCGAACTTAATAATTTTAGTTCAAAAGTAAATTCAATTACAAAACTCATTTTTAGAATAATTACAATTATCACGATTTTATTTATTTTAGCTTTACCAATGGATACCATTATTGAAGGTGAAAATGTGGATTTAAATGGTCCTGCTTATTATGCCGCTATGGTTGAAGTTATACTATATATGGTTCTCATTATCATTTTTTGTTCTTCTTATTTTATTAGACAAAGAAACGGTATTGCCAAAATAATTCCATATATATCTTTATTCATCATGTTTATATTTGGATTAATGTTAAGAGTTTATTATCCTGAAATAATTACTGAAACTTTTATATTTTCTTTTTACTATCTTATAATGTATTTCACAATTGAAAATCCTGATGTAAAAATGATACGTGAACTTGGAATGGCTAAAGATACAGCTGAGAAAGCTAATCGCGCTAAATCAGACTTCTTAAGCAGTATGTCACATGAAATACGTACACCTTTAAATGCTATTGTTGGTCTTTCAGAAGATATAACTTTATATAAAGATCAAGTTCCTAAAGAAGTATATGAAGATTCTATTGATATTCAAAACGCATCTCATACGCTTCTTGAAATTGTAGGTAATATTCTTGATATCAACAAAATTGAATCTGATAAAATGGAGTTAATTGAAACTAAATATAATTTTAGAGAAGAAATTGAAGGAATGGTAAGGGTAACTATTACAAGAATAGGTGAAAAAAACATTAACTTTCATTTATATATTGCACCTGATATTCCATATGAATTAATTGGTGATAAAGGCAAAGTAAAAGAAATAATTAATAATTTATTAACTAATTCAATTAAATACACTGACGAAGGTGAAATAAATTTAAAAATCACTTGTGTAAATGATTTAAATAAAAATATTTGTAATTTAATAATAAGTTGTCAAGATACAGGAAAAGGTATCAAAGAAGAAAATATAAATAGGTTATTTACTAAATTTGATAGACTAGATGTTGAAAGAAATACTACAACTGAAGGAACTGGACTTGGTCTTGCTATTACTAAAGGATTATCTGATATGATGGGTGGAAAAATAAATGTTCAATCTCAATATGGAAAAGGTTCAATATTTATGGTAACTATTCCACAAACAATTGCTGAAATTGAAATGCCTTTAACAAATACTCAAGCAATTAATTTAAGAAGAATAAATGATGCTTTAATCGAAAGTTATAAAGGAATGCGTATTTTAATAGTCGATGATAATAAATTAAATATAAAAGTAGCCAGAAAAGCTATAGCTGATTTCGGGTTTATAATTGATGAAGCTTTAGACGGAAATGAATGTTTAGAAAAAATTCAAAATGGAGAAAAATACGATTTAATACTCATGGATATAATGATGCCAAATATGAGTGGTGAAACATGCTTAAAAAAATTAAAAGAAAATCCATCATTCAATACTCCAGTAATAGCGTTAACTGCTGATGCTCTAACAGGTGCCAAAGAAAGATATTTAAATGAAGGATTTAAAGATTATTTACAAAAACCATTTTCAAGAGAACAAATGAAAGAAAAGTTAAATAACATATTCAAAAAATGAGTCTTTGACTCTTTTTTTATATTGACTTTGTCATCGCAAAAGTTATACAATTTAAGTACAATAGGTGGTGTATTAATGATAAAAAAGAAAAAAGAAGAAAAAGTTGTACCTACTTTAAAAGGGTTAAAATTAGATGAAGCAAAGGATAAATTAAAAAAAGCGGGAATTGAAGAATACTCGATTAAGAAAAAATTTGATTTATTTACAAAAAGTGGGTATGTTATCAAAAGTAAACCATCTGAAGAAAATGAATTAAAAGAAAATTTAATTGTTTATGTTTCAGAAAGAAGAATTTTGTTAATAATTTTGCTGTTTTTATTATGCATTTTAATAACTTTATTTTTAAATGGAACGGTTTCTATCATATTTGAAACAACCGCGCCAATAATCAAAAGTGATGCTCACGAGTGGAGTAAAAACGCTCTTATAAGTGTTGAAAAAGATGCAACAATGAAAAACAAATTATCTCACTATGAGTATTGTGTATCTAAAGGTAAATCCACACTTAATTGTAACTGGATAAAAACTACGACTAAAAACACTCAAATAAGTATAAGCGGAAAATGGTATGTATATTTCAGGGGAGTAGATGAAAAAAATCAAAAAAGCAAAACAAGCAATCGAGAATATGCTCTTGTAGATAATGATGCTCCAATAATTGAAAAATTGAGTGAAACTGCAACATTTAATAGTATAAAATTGGATGTAAAAGCGACTGACTTACATAGTGGATTAGATAAGTTATATTATAGTATTGATGATGGATCTTTAGTAGAAGGTAAAAATGAATTCACTTTTGAAAATCTACTATCAAATCATGAATATAAAATAACAATTAAAGCAGTTGATAAACTTGGAAATGAGTCTATCTATACAAAAACTATAAAAACAAAAGAAGAGGTGCAAACAACAACTAAAGCAAATAAAACAACAAAGAAAACCTCCACAAAAAAACCGAATGAAGATATGCCTTCAATAGATCTAATAGACCTTCCAAATATCATTAATTATAAAGATTCATATAAATTGCCTAGTCATTATTCATTTGGTAATAGCACTGGAGTAGTTGAATGTTATTCTGATGATCAATTAGTAACTAACACTGACGAATTGACAACAGGTGAACATAAAATAACATGTACTGCTACAAACAAAGAAGGTGCTAGTGCCACTGTTTCTAAAACCATATATGTAAAATTAAGTGAAGCTCCTCAAGAGGATTTAGATGGATGGATTTGGCTTAACCTTTATTATCCAGAAAATTCAACAAACTGGGAATGGAAATTGATTAGAGAAGATGAGGTCATGAGTGATAATGATCTTCTTTGGAATCCATATACTGGTCCAATATTAGTTAGAGTAGAAGACGTTGAAAATATCTATATAAGATATACTTTAAATGAAAATGAAGTAATAGAATCTAAATCCGGATATTTTATAGATATAACTGCTGATAAAAATCCTGTAAAAAACGGTGAAGAAGCTAATATTACACTGAATTATAGCAAAAATGTTGATAAAGTTGAATACAGTGTTAACAATGGTAAATGGGAGTCTTATGAAAATGTATTTCAAGTTGGAGCTAATAATTTAATTACCGCAAGAATCACATATCATGAAAATGTTTATGATGCTGACGGAAATATTTTGATAACAAAAGCAAAGACAAAGCAAGTTGAGGCATATATTTCTTCTACTGAAGACTTTTATGATGCTGGTTCTTTAGACATCAAAATTTATCCTTCTTCCAAATACGTAAATAATAATAGAAAAGTAACTATCACGATAGATTATGATCCAGATGCAACTTCCAAATATTATAAAATAAATGACGGAGAATGGACTTTATATAATGGACCATTCCAAGTATCAAAAGAAAGCATTATCTATGCAACTGCCACAGGAAAAAGAACAATTTATCAGGATGGAACATTAAGAAATTATAATGTATCAGGTAATACCAGTTTATATTTAGCTGAAAAATACTATGAAGTTTATATAAATTCGGATAAAGAATCAATGGATAGTTCTGAAACCACATCAGTAAATATTGATACAAGCTATTCTGCTAATTTAATTGAATACTCATTAAACGATGGTGAATTTAAAAAATATGAGGAAAAGTTTAATGTGCCTGTAAACACTTTAATAACTGCTCGTGCAACATTTACATTAGATAATGGTGAGACTTTAGTTGTTTACTCAAAAAAATATATATCTGAAGATAAATCTTCTTTAAAGGTCAGAATAAATCCATCTAGGAATTTTGTTGGTGGTAATGAATCAGCAACTATCAATATCACAACAAATTTTAAAGCTGAAAGTATTGAATATAGTTTAGATAATGGAAAAACTTATACTAAGTATACTTCGCCTTTCAAAGTTAGTCCTGAGACTTTAATTATTGCTCGCTCAACTAAGAAAAATACCGATGGATCAATACAAACAACTTATGATTCACGATATATTTATCGTGATGATCTTGGTCTAGAAATAGTTCCATCTGCATTTGAAGCTTTCACAAATACAAGTGTAAGTGCAATTATATCTACATACTATAAAGTTGATAAACTAGAGTATAGTTTTGATGGAAAAAATTATACTGAATATGCTGGTAAGGTATCAATTCCTGCTGGTAAAACTTTATATGCAAGAGCTACTTATAATGGTATGGTAAGCTATACTAGTACCTATATAAAAGAAATAAAAAAAGTTACTGGATTGGATGGACCAACGATATCGACAAACCCATCAACATCATTGGTTTCCAAAACAAATATTAATATAACTCCAAAAGAAGAAGCAGATAAGATATATTATTCTATCGATTATGGTACATGGCATGAATATACTGAATCATTCACAATCGATAAAAATGTTGTCATATCAGCATATTACATAAGAAAAAGTGATGGACAAACATCAAGAACATCATATTACTACGTTCAAAATATTTATGAAGGAAAAACACCTTACGTAAGAATTGATGCAACTCCAAGTACTTATTTAAGTGATACTTTAGATGAAGTAGATGTTCAAATCTTTGCTAAGGACTATGATACATTGAAATATAGCTTAGATGGATATATATATGAAGATTATAATGATTCTATTAAAATCAAAACTAGTACAACAATTTATGCAAAAGCAACAAATAAATATGGAGAGACAATCGAAAAATTAAGAATTAGAACTAAAACTCCAAGCAAGAAAATCGATAATTTACTAGTTTCAATAATAACAGATCCAAATGAAGTAACTGCAAATGGGTTAGTAAATAAGGTCAATGTTCAATTGCTTTATGGAAAAGAAGTTGAAAAAGCTTACTATAAGATAGGATCAAAAGACGAATGGAAAGAATATACAGGTTCATTTGAAGTAACAAAAAACACAACTATTTATGCTTATGTATTATCTAGTACAGGATCAGGAACAAATGAAAAGCAAATTTCTTTCCTAACTGATAGTATTGCTGAACCAATAATTAAACACAATCCTTTAGAATTGAATGATTCCGTAACTGTTGATATAAGTTATTCAGAAAATGCTACAATAAAAAAATATAAAATAGATAATGTAAAGTGGCTAGATTATACTGAACCATTTGAGTTAACAGAAAATGCTACAATAACTGCTTACAATGAGGATATATTTGGTAACAACAGCCAAAGCACGCATACTATTAAAAATATTACATACATACCAAAATATACAGTTTTGGATGAAGGAGATTATTATTTAATAAGATTAAATTATCCATACGATTCTTTAGAAAGTGAAAGAGAATACAAATGGAAAAGTAATGGAGTATGGAAAACATATGATAAACACGGACTTCTTCTAATAAAGCCAGAAGCCGCCAAAAATATTTTAACTTCTGATGGTGTTAAAATAATAGATGATCAAGGGCAAGAAGTATTGATAACTGATCATTATTATATATTAGATAGTAATACTCCAAATTTAAAAGAAGACTTATTTATGAGATGGGGTTCAAAGAAAATAGAAGCACCAATCATTATAAGCAGTACTGAGGAGATCACAAAAAGTTTAGATGTAGCAATAAGTTATAACAAAGCTTTGGTAAACAAATATTATCGTATAATAGATGAAACAAAAGACACTGGTTGGTTAGAATATAAAGGAAAAATCAACATAACATCAAACTGTGTAATCTATGCTAAAGGTACTGATAGATTAGGAAGCAGCAGTGACATTTCTTCACTTGAAATATTAAACATTGATAATGAAAGTCCAATAATAAATGTTTCAGGTGACTTAGTGAATCAAAAAAGAATAGTTAACTTATTTGTCTCTGTAACAGATGATCAAGTAGTACAAACAATAAGATATGCAAAAGGTAAAAAAGATTTAAATTACTTTGCTAAATTAGGAACAAATATTAGTAATAATAGTAATTTAAAAATAACTGAAAACGGTATTTATACAATCTATGCAATTGATTCCGTTGGTAATGAGACTATTAAAGAAATTGAAGTAACTAACATAGTTGATAAGGTTTCGCTTTATATTAATGTCTTGACAACTAATTTCTCCGATTCAGTAGATGTTGAAATTGATTACGGAGAATCGATAGTTAAGAAATATAGAATTGGTTCTTCAGAGATTATGGATTATAATGGAACTATTACTTTAAAATCTGTTGATGTAGTTAAATATATGAATGAAGATTATTCATTAACAATATTTGCATATGGAAAAGATTATGACGGATCTGATATAGAAACACAAGAAACAATTTATAATTTGGATTTAAGAGTACCAAAACAACCAACAATTGAGTCAACTGATGGTTATCCAGTATTAGACGACTCAGGAATCAGTTTAAACTATATTCATAAATTAAAATTTGATGATACTGTTGATGGAGTAGAAAACTTCTATAGCCTAGATAATGGTTCTACTTGGATAGAATATACAAAACCATTTGAATTTACTTATGGAACTATACTTACAAAGTCTGTAAAAAAACTAAGTGGTCTTACAGTTACAAGTGAAATCCCAGTAAGTTTACCAGAAGATGCCATCAAATCAGTAATGTATGATGACGATTTAACAAGCGGAGAAGAAATAGAAAAAGGAAGTTATCAAAGATTTAATATTTCTCCACTTGCATATGGTAAAACTATAAGAATATTCAATGGAGAAACAGTTGCAACAAATGCTAAAATAGAATTATATGATAAAGATGACGTACTTTTGGAAAAAGATAACTTGATAAAAAATGTCAATCAATTAACAATTCCAAAAGAAGCAAGTTATGCAAAAATAGTAGCTGGTGATAAAAACTTATTAATTAACGAAATAAAGATTACAAAGATTGATGAAGAGGTTAATTATCCAGTAATAACTGTAAATAATCCAAACTGGTCAAAAGATAAAACTATAACAATTAAATATTTTGGTAAAAACAAGAATGAATACAGTTTAGATGAAGGAGCAACTTGGATAAGTTATAGTCAACCATTTGTTATAACTAAAAACACTAGTATAATCGCTCGTTCAACAAAAGATGACGTAACTCTTGCCAGCAGTGTTTTAAAAATTAATAAAATAAAACAAGATGCAACATTAACTTTAACGGATGAATTTGTAGAAACAGGTTATGCAGTAAAACAAGGTTATGTTGGTTATACATATGATGGAGATGCTGAAATCGAAGTCATTTCAAAAGATCAAGATATTGCCACAGTAAAAGTGGAAAATGGAATAATAACTATAATACCAGGAAAAGTACTTGGACAAACAACTATAGAAGTACGTGCCTGTGGTGGAACAAAATATAATGATATAATAAAAACAATAATGGTAGAAAATAAAAATTATCCAATCTTAGAAGTTGAAGATTATCAAACATCAGGAAAAACAATTCATATAAAATATCGTTATGTTGGAGATGGTAAAGTATCATCGATATCTATAAACAATGAAGAATTGGCCGATTTAACTTATGATCTAGAAAATGAAACAATAGAAGTTACAGCTAAAACTATTGGAAGTGTTAAATTAACTATTAAAGCTGAAAGTGGAATTAATAATTCAAGTGCTGAACTAGTTAAAACGATTAATTTTGGTACAAAAGTTGACTCAAATAGCACCGCTTTCCAATCAGCATTAACAACTTGGGGTACTATAGGAACGGCAACTGATGCCAATTGGTACGGTTCATTTGATGAAGGTTATGAATCAAATGGAATTTATACTATAATTGAAACAGTAAACACTAACAACTTTACGGGATATTATTTCAGAGAAAAGGATGCATCAGGTAATTATGTAACACCTAAATATAAAGATATCGCTTTGGAGTTTGAAATGACTAGTACAAATTCTGATGATGATGCTTTAGGAGTTATGATTCGTTTTAATCCATCAACTACTAAAAATTATTGGTCAGGATACTTACTATTCTTGGATAAACACGATTCAAACAGTGGTATTGGAAATGGTGCATATAACGGTTTATGGAGAGCAAACAATAAACAATTTTCAGCAAATGGCTTAACTTCTAGTACTAAATTAAAAATAAATTCAAAAATTGTTTGGTCAAGAAACAAATGGCAAAGATATCGTGTTGAAGCAAGCGATAATAAGATAACCATATGGAGATGGGAATTAAACTCTCAAAATGAATATCCAATAACAAGTACATATAAGATATTCGAATACACAGATACATCATCTAAAAAGATAACTGCTGGATCATATGGTTTCTGGTGCTATTCACAAGCATATACTCAATTTAGAAACTTTACTGCAATGACTATATCAAATGAAATGGTAATCACATTAGAATAGGAGATAGATTTTATGTTAAAACTTAAGAAAAAGCAAATTACAATTTTAGGGGCATTAATAATTCTTGCATGCTTAATTTATTTCCCATTATCTTTAAGTATTAAAAATAAATATAATTCAATCTCTTTAGACAATGTAAATATCGTTGATGTTGATATTTCTGAAGAAGATGGAATTTACAAATATTCTTCTACTCTTATAGCAGTAAATGATGTTCACATCGATAAAATTAATATAGTTTTAAAAGACAGTGATAACAATATAGTTGATACTTTAATTGGATATGTTTCTAAGGATTTAAAAGAAAATGAAGAATATAAAATAATCTCTTCGACTGATATAGATTTATCAACTGTAAAAAATATTGAGTATACGACGAATTAATGAACTTTATAGTTCATTTTTTCTTGACTAAAAATATATATTTTGTTATTATCTAAATGCAACTTATTTGCATTTAGGAGGCATATTATGTTAGAAGTTATACAAGATACTTTACTTGATACGATAAAATTACTACCATTTTTATTTGTAGCATTTTTAATTATTGAGTTTATTGAACACAAATTAAGCAATAAACAAGAAAATATTATTTCCAAATCTGGAAAGCTTGGACCAATAGTTGGTGCTCTTTTAGGAGCGGTTCCACAATGTGGATTTTCAGTTTTAGCAACAAATCTATATGTTACTAGAATAATTTCATTAGGTTCTTTAATAAGTATATATTTATCAACAAGCGATGAACTTATACCACTTATGATTTCTCACAATGCACCTATAACGAAGATATTAAGTATTGTTTCAATCAAAGTAGTTATTGGTATAATTTCTGGATTTCTAATAGATTTATTCATAAGAAAAACAACTAAAAGTGACTTTGTTTTATGTGAAGATGAAGACTGTGACTGTGATCACTCAATTATAAAATCTTCTTTAATTCATACTTTAAAAATTGCTTTCTTTATTCTTATAATAACATTTTTAATAAATATTTTATTTCATTTTGTAGATTTAAGCTTTTTAGAAAGTGCTTTAAAAAATAATAAAATATTAACTCCATTTATCGCATCATTAATAGGTTTAATTCCTAACTGTGCCTCTTCTGTTATGATAAGTGAGCTTTATTTAAACAATTTAATAAGTCTTGGAACAACACTTTCCGGTTTATTAACAGGAAGTGGAGTAGCCATAATGGTACTTATTCGTAAAAATAAAAACATATCCGAAAATATTTTTATTATTGGTTTGATATATGTTATCGGTGTTATTTGGGGATTATTGTTTAATTTTATAGGTGTATAATGGAAAGTATTCTTAAAGAAAAAAATTTAAAAGTTACAAAAAACAGATTAAAAGTTTTAGAATATATAAATAAAAATGAATATGTTACTTTAAATGAACTAATAAAAAGCTTAAATATTAATAAATCAACTATTTATAGAATAATAGATATCTTATTAGAAAATGATATTATTACAACCATTACATTTGAAAATGAAACAAAATATTCATTATCTAAAGAGCATTTACATATATTAGAATGTGTGAAATGTCATAAAAAAAAGGAGATAGAGACATGTCCTTTTGATAAAGCAAATTACAATGATTTTATTATAACTAAACATTCTGTTGTTATAGAAGGAATATGTAAAAATTGTCAAAAGAAATAGAACGCTAAAGTTCTATTTTATTATGCTTTCAAGCGCAAGAACAATCATATTATCAAGATGAGTTTCTCTCATTTCCGGTGAAACAACTCTTGTATCAAATTTTGAATCGACAATAGTAATTAACATACTAGCTTGTTTCTTACAAATTCTAGCAATATGAAATATTCCAAATCCTTCCATTTCTGTTGCTAAAAGTTCATCTTTAATTGGACACGAATTAATTACATGATCAATAGAAGCATAAACATCAAATACATCACTCGTTAAAGTTGGACCAACATGAATATCAATATTTTTTTCTTTTGCTGTTTTTTTGATAATTTCATTTAATTCATTATTAGATTCAATAAACTTGTCAGTATAGCCTCCCCATTGATAAGCAATTGAGGATTCTGAATAAGCTCCAGTTGATAAAACAGTATCCAAAATATGAATATTTTTCTTATCAGCACCAGCAGAACCGATTCTAATGATTTTTTCAACTCCATAAAATGTAAATAATTCATAAGCATAAAGAGAAGCACTTGGGCAACCCATACCTGAACCAACAACAGTTACAAGCTTATCCTTATAATATCCTGTAAAAGCATACATGTTTCTAATCTTATTCACAAGTTTTATATTTGTTAAAAATTTCTCAGCAATATATTTTGCACGAAGAGGATCTCCAGGAAATAAAACAAGTGGAGCAATATTTTTTTTATCAGTTACAATGTGTACTGGTTCCATATCATCACCTATACTAATAATATCATAATTATGCTATAATGACATTATAAAAAAAGAAGTTTGACGTATACTAAAAAAGAGGTGAAAAGCATGGAATATAAAATGTATAAGGCCGGTTCTTATAACATACATACCATAAAAACAGATAAATTTAAAACTATAAAAATAGATATTATTTTTAGAAATAATTTTGATCCTAAAACATCAGCTTTAAGAAGTTTAGTTTTTGATGTTTTAACTGAAAATACCAAAAAATATAATACTAGAAGAAAGTTATGTTTAAAATATGAATCTTTATATAATGCATATTCAACTATGGATACAACTCTTATAGGAAGAATGCTTATTACTGATTTTTCAATTGAATTTATAAATCCTAAATTTACTGAAGAAAACTATTTAGAGGATGTTTTAGCTTTACAATTTGAAACTATATTTAATCCAAATATTACAAATGGGGAATTTGATTTAAAAACAGTTGAATTATGTAAAAAAAGATTGATAGATAAAATTGACTCTATAAAAGAAAATCCAAGTCGTTATAGCATTTTAAGAGCATTAAAAGTACTTGATTCAAAATCTTTAACTTCTCACTCAATATTAGAGGATAAAGATCAAATCGAAAATGCAACAAATGAAATGCTTATTAGCACTTATAACGATATTATCAAACATGACTATATTGATATTTTTATAATTGGTGAATTTGATGAAAATAAAATAATTGATTTAATAAATAAATATGCTAAATTTGATACTATAAAAAATCATAAAATAGAAATTTATAATGAAAACAAAACTAGAAGAATAGCTAAAAAGAAAAAAGAGAAATCAGAAAACAGTCAATCTCAATTAGTGGTTATATATAATACTTTAAATTTAAATGATTATGAAATAAATTATGTTTTACCAATATATAATATGGTATTTGGATCATCATCTTTAGAAACAAAACTTTATAAAAACTTAAGAACCGATAACTCTTTATGTTATGGATTAACATCTTTTTATCAAAGATATGATAATTTGTTAATTGTCTTAACAAGTTTAGATAAGAAAAATGAGAATCTTGCATTAAAATTAATCGATAAATCATTTAATGAAATGGGTTCAAATATAACTGATGATGAAGTAAAAAGAGCAATTGATTTAAAAATTACAAGTTTAAATATGATAAATGATTATCCTACAAAAATACTAGAAACTTATCTCTTTAAATATTTAAACTTATCACCATCAGTTGATGAAATGATTAAAAAATTCGGTGAGGTAACCAAAGAAGATTTATTCCATGTACATAAAAAATTAAAGAAAAATATTACTTATATATTAACTTCAGGAGGTGAAAGTGATGAATAAAATATATGTTAAAGGGCCAAATGAAGAAGTGTTTTATGAAGTATTGGATAATGGCTTAACGGTGTATATGTTACCAAATAATAAGGTAAAAACTTATTATCTAACTTTTTCAGCAAAATTTGGATCTGTTTATACAGAGTTTAAATTAGAAGGCGATAAAAGTTATACTAAAATACCTAACGGAGTTGCCCATTTTTTAGAACATTTAACTTTTTATACTGAGGATGGAGATGCATCAACTTTCTATGCTGATAATGGTGCTAAAAGTAATGCATATACATCAACTCACATAACTTGCTATGAAGTATATGGTTATAACAAATTCAAAGAAAATTTAGAATATTTGCTTGATTATGTCCAAACACCTTACTATACAGAGAAAATGGTTAATGATGAAAAAGGCATAATTATTGAAGAAATAAAAATGTATGAAGACGATCCTGAAAGTGTTTTAACAGCAGAGTCAAGTTCATCTATATTTGTTAATGATAACCGTAAATATCTTGTAGCAGGAACTAAAAAAGATGTTAAATCAACAACAGTAAAAGATATCGAAAATGCTTATAAAACATTCTATCATCCATCAAATATGTTTGTTGTTTTAACTGGTAACTTTAATCCTGAAGAAGCTTTAGCAATAATTGAAGAAAATCAAAGTAAAAAAGAGTTTGGTGAAAAGAAAAAAATTATAAATAAAGTAGTAAAAGAACCTAAAAATGTTGCCTGTACATATAAAGAAATAAAGAAAGATGTATCTATAGAAAAATTAGAATTAGCTTTAAAAATTCCCATGTCAACATTTTCAAAAGATGGTACTACTGAACATGAATTAGTTACGGCTTTAAATATAATATTAAATTCTAATTTCGGTTCTACAAGTGAATTTAGAGAAACTCTAGTTGATGGAAATATAATTAATAATGATATTATTTACTATGCAAGTGTATGTGGAAACTATTTAATAATTGAATTCATGTGTGAAACTCATTATCCAAAAAGACTTGTAAGTTTATTAGAAGAAAAAATAAATAATCTTGATATTGATGAAGTTGAGTTTAATAGTAAAAAGAAAGTAGCTATTTCTAACCTTATTTTAGTCTTTGAAGATATTGAAAGAGCAAGTGAGTTTATTTCATCTGGAATAATAAAAGAAAATGAAGTTCCAACATATTTATTTGATACTTATTCAAAACTAAATTTAAAAACTTTAAAGAGTATTTGCAAAAAAATAAACACTGACGAAGAAGCAGTTGTAGTTATTAAAAAAAACAACAAAACTTCTAAAAAAAACAAGTAATTTGAGTTTCCTTCTCTATATATATTCATGAGGAGGAAAATATGAAAGCAAAATTAAAATATATTGTTATTGCTATTGTCATTCTTGTAGCTTTAGTTGTTTCATATGTATTATCTATGGATGATAAAGAAGTAGCTGCAGAAAATGTAGAGATAACTAAAACGGAAGTTGCAAACGTTTCAAGTAAAGTTTATGTTGACATTAAAGGATCGGTTAAGAAACCTGGAGTTTATCAAGTACCAGCAGATTCTATTGTAAGGGATGCCATAAATTTATCTGGTGGTTTTACTAAGAATGCCTACACTAAAAATATTAATTTAAGTCAAAAAGTAAAAGATGAAATGGTTATTTATGTTTTTAGCAAAAGTGAAATGACTAAGGTAAACACCACTGTTAAAACTGATACTACTTGTACAACAACCGTAATAAATTATGATAACTGCATAACTACTGATACGGAAAAGAACACAACTGAAGCAAATCAAACTGAAACAAGTACATCTTTAGTTAATATTAACACTGCTTCAAAAGAAGAACTTATGACTGTTACGGGTATCGGAGCAAGTAAAGCAGATTCTATCATTGCTTACAGAATCAAAACACCATTTAGCAAAATAGAGGATATTATGAATGTCAGTGGAATAGGTGAATCATTATTTGAAAAAATTAAAAAATATATTACAGTCTAAATATATTTTTTTTATTTTGCTGCTTATTACAATAATCTCTTCCTTAATAAGAATTAATTTAAAAAAAGTTGATATAGAAACACCATTTGAAGGTATTTTAGAAAATTATACAATAGATGGCAATAAACTATCTTTTATATTAAAAAACAAATATTCTTTAAAATGCACTTACTATATTAAAGACGAAAATGAATTAAAAGTCTTAAAAAACTTAAATTTAGGAATAAAATTAAGAGTGGAAGGCAATATAGATAATCCTAAAAGCAACACTATACCAAATACATTTAATTATAAAAAATATTTAAAATCAAAAAATATATATAAAGTTATGAGTGTTGAAAACTATAAAGTTATCAACTATAAAACAAATATAATTTATACAATAAAGAATAAAATAATAAAAAAGGTTGATAAATATAAAAGCAAAAGGTATATAAGTGCTTTTATTTTAGGAGATAAAAAATACTTAGATGATGAAGTAAAGAACCGTTATCAAGAACTAGGAGTATCCCATATTTTTGCTATATCTGGAATGCATGTAAGTTTAATCACAGGTATTCTATTTTTTATATTAAAGAAAATTAAAGACAATTTAAAATACTTTATCGTTATATCTTTTCTAATAATATACGTTTTTCTAACCGGATTACAAGCCAGTGTATTAAGAAGTGTATCCTTTTTTATTGTAAACTATTTAAATAAAAAATATTCTTTTGATTTAGACATAAAAAACACCTTTTTAATAGCTGTGATAATACTTTTAATAATATATCCGAATTTAATTATAGACATTGGTTTTCAATATTCATCAATCATTTCTTTTTCACTCATCAATTTCAGTTATTTAATAAAAGGAAATTATTTGAAAACAAGCTTAACCATATCTATTATTGCCTTTTTGGTAAGTTTGCCAATAACAATAAATAATAATTTTGAAATAAACGTTCTTTCTATAATAAATAATTTATTTATTGTTCCTTATATAAGTTATATTTTATATCCACTTAGTATATTAACATTTTTTATTCATATATTTGATAATCTATTATTTATATTTTGCAACTTAATAGAGGTGATTTCATCACATTTACTGGTGTTAAACATCATTATTCCAAAAATGAACGTCCTCACAATTATTATTTATTATTTATGCTTATATATATTTTTTAAAACTTATAAGAAAATATATCTTATTTTTATTTTGTGTTTACTCTTAATAATTAAATACTTTTATATAATTGATCCTAGTTATTATATTTATTATCTTGATGTATCTCAAGGAGATTCAAGTTTAATAAAATATAAAAATGAAGCGATTTTAATAGATACGGGAGGAAGTGTAAGTTTTAAAGAAGATGAATGGAAAAAGAAAAAAGAATATCATATAAGTGATTCGACAATAACTTTTTTAAAAAGCATAGGAGTAAGCAAAATAAATTATTTGGTTTTAACGCACGGAGATGCAGATCATATGGGTGAAGCTGTTAATTTAGTAGAAAACTTCAAAGTAGAAAAAGTGATACTTAATTGTGGTGAAACTAATAATTTAGAAAAAGAACTGATTAAGATACTAGAAAAAAAGAATATCAAGTACAATTTTTGTGTTAAAGAGTTAAAAGTAAGCAATAACAAATTATATTTCTTACAAACAAAAGAATATGATAATGAAAATGATAATTCAATAGTGGCTTATCTCAATATTCATAATAAAAAATTTATGTTTATGGGAGATGCAAGCATAAATGTTGAAAAGAAAATATTAGAGAAATATAAAGTAACTAATATTGACTTTCTTAAAGTTGGTCATCATGGATCAGATACAAGCAGTAGCAAAGAATTCATTAATATTGTTAATCCTAAATATTCCATAATAAGTGTTGGAAAAAATAACCGGTATGGACATCCAAAAGAATCAGTTTTAAAAACAATAAAAAACAGTAATATATACAGAACTGATTTAAACGGAACTGTTATGTTAAAAATTAAAAGCAATAAATTCAATATAAAGACTTGTAGTCCATAGGAAGGAGTAGAAATGAATAATTATTACGAGATAAAAAGCAAGTTAATTGACAATGAAATATATTCAAAAGTAAAAGATTATTCAAAAGAAAGACATAAATCTATTACATACTTTGAAGTTGGTAAGTTGTTGGATGAAGCAGGTAATAGGTATGGGGATAATATTTTAAATGATTATTCAAATAGGCTGATTGTTGATCTTGGAAAAAAGTATAACGAAAGAACATTAAGACGTATTAGACAATATTATAGAATGTTTAAAGATGAAAAATGGTCGCCAGTGGCGACCAAATTGTCTTGGAGTCATTATACAGAATTATTATCAATTAAAGATAGTAATAAATTAGCATATTATATAAATATTGCTATAAATAATAATTTATCTAAAAGAGAATTAAGAGAAAAAATAAAAAGTAAAGAATATGAAAGAATACCTATTGAAACAAAAAATAAATTCGCGTTTGATGATAAAATTGAAATAAAGGATTTAATACCTAATCCTATATTAATTAGAAATAAAAACAATATAGAAATAGTTACTGAAAAGGCATTACATAATTTAATATTAGAAGATATAGAATCATTTATGAGAGAACTTGGTACTTCATTTAGTTTTATAGGTAGTGAATATAAAATAAAAATAGATGATAGAAATCATTATATAGATTTGTTATTATTTAATATAAAGTTTAATTGTTATGTAGTAGTTGAATTAAAAGTTACTGAGTTTAAAGCAGAATATATTTCACAAGTACAAAAATACATGAACTATATTGATAAAAATATAAAAGAGCAATTTAATAATAATACAATGGGAATATTAATATGTAAAAGAGAAAATAAATTTGTAATAGAATACTGTTCAGATGAAAGAATTGCTGTTAGAGAATATGAATTGGTGTGATATAATATTTGTGTAAGGAGTTAAAAATATGAAAAAAGAAGAAGCAATGAAGTTAGCGCCAGAAAGATCTAGATTGTTATGTGATTGTATTCAAGAAAATCTTTCTGATGTTGATAAAGTAAATGGAGAAATAAGAATAAGTTCAGCTAAAATAGATGGTGAAAAAATGGTAACTTTTGATATTTTTATGCCAACTAAAAATTCTGAGCAACATTTAAACACAGGAATTACTGCTCAACAAATCGATGTACTAACTGAACAAGTATTTAGAGATTTGATAGACAACTTCTTAGAATCAGATACTATGGGATGTACAAGATATTATTCTATTAGAGGTGGAAATGGATTAGATATGGACGGAGTAAATGTTGTAAGTATCAATGGTAGTAAAATCAAATTAAATTTTGAATGTCGTGGTGAAAAGTTTCACGAGCAAGCAAAAGAATATAATTCTCGATTAAATGAATTTCAACAACAACAAGAAATGGGTCACAATATAAGAAAATAATTTTTTTAAATTAAATTTTTTGTATTTAAATTATGAGGTGATAGTAATGATTGGCATACATAATCCATATGATATTTTGTGCTTTATGGATAATATAGAATATGGATATATAGATTTGTTAGGTAAAAAACATATTAACAATTTAAAAGGGTTTAGAACTAATTACAAAACTTTGAGTATTGATCAGATTCTTGAAAATAGAATTGGAACTTGTATTGAACAAGTATTATTAATGCACAAATTGTTAAATGACTTAAATGTTCCTAATAAAATGTTTTGTACAAGAATTTATGAATCAGGCTCAATGGATCCAGAGGCAGAAGAACATATGCATTGTTTTATACTATATGCTGATAAAACAGGTACTCATCAAATTGAACATCCGGATGCTGAAAGAAAAGGTATATACGATTTTAAAGATGAAGCAGAAGCTGTACAATCTATCAGTGGAATTTATCAAAGCATGTCAGGCGGAATAGAAAGAATAGTAACGGAATATTTTGAAGTTAAACCTGGTCTAAGTTTTAAGAAATTTAATGACTATATAAATGGATTAGATAGCTACAAAAAATAATGGTATTATTATTCTTTTCAATAACGGAGTTTTATTCACTAAAAAGATATTAAAATCATAAAATATATTGTACGTTATATAACGTTTATATAGATTGAGCTCATCAGAGCTCTTTTTGATTTGACAAACTTATTTTTTAATTATATAATACCTTTCTGCAAAGGGGATTGGCTATGACAAGCGAGAAATGTTTTGAATTAAGTTATAAATTAAAAAAATATTTAGAGGAATACGGAAAATATTATTCACCAACAACACTTCAATATGTAGAAGAAAACTTTATCAAAGAATTTGAAAAAGGCGTTATAAGTACAACACTATTACAAGCCTATGAGGAATGTGGTTTATCGGATGAATTACCTACAAACATATATAAAAATTTCATAAATCATATAAAAAAAGATTGTGATATAGATGCTAACTTATTGGAAGTAGGTGGTGGAATAATTCCATCACTAGCAAAGAGTTTAAGAAAAGACCAAGTAAGTGGTTCGATTACAGTAATGGATCCCATAACAAAAATAAAAGAATATGGTGATCTAAAAATCTTGAAAAGACCATTTAGTGAATTTACTGATGTAAGTGATTACAACTTGATATTCAGTAATTTTCCTTGTAAAGTTACTGATGAAATTTTAAGATCTTCATACATTAATGACATTGATATTTACTTACAATTATGCGGATGTACAAATGGTAGAAGCGGTTCTTATAATGAGTATATTTCATATATTATTTCCCTATTAAATGAATTATCAAATGGAAGTGATCGTAGATATGAGATGCTCCAATATAAAGATTTATACTATCCAATAGTTAGAACATTCAAATAATAAGGAAGAAAGGCAAAATATAATTTTAAGTAATGAAGAAAAGAAAATGGCTTTAAAAAAACTAAATAAATTTTTAGATGAATATAAAGAATGTTTTATAGAAAATCCTCTTTTATATGCTCATATAGCCACAACTTTTATGTATGGTCTAGAGACAGGAAAAATGTCTGATGTATTAAGAAGCATTTGTGAAGAACTTGGTTATTCATCTTTTCTAGCTATAGATGAATATGGTATTTATTTGAAGCATATGAAAGAAGACATTGGAATAGATAAAGATCTATTAGAAGTCGGGTGCAGCTATTTACCATCTCTTGCAACTAGAGTTAAAAAAAGTCAAAAAAATGGCACAGTTGCGGCTATAGATCCTGAAGTTTTAGGAACTGATAAAGACGGTGTTACGGTTATCAGAGATATATTTTCTCAAGATTACCCAGTAGATAAGTATGATTTAATCTATGGTTTTTATCCATGTGATGCGACAGAAGAAATAATTAAATCATCATTTAAAAACGATAAGGATATCTATATAGGATTATGTCGATGCGTTCCCAAAAATTATCTTCGTTGCTTCATTAAGCCAACACCTAATAACTATGAAGGATACTTGCAATATTTAAAATCACTTTTGGAAGATTTATCTACAGAAGAAAGAAAGTATGAAATATTACAATATCCTGATTTTGAACACAAAATAATAAAAACTTATAAACCTAAAAATTTTTATTGATTTTTTATAATCTTTATAATATACTTAATTAAGAAGTTTTTACTTGGTTTTAAAAGTCTCCGATTTTTTACTAAGTTTAAACCGATTATATGAAGAAGGAGGAGCTAAAAATGGCTGTTAGTAAGGAAAGAAAAGCAGAATTAATCAAAGAATTTGGTAAAAGTGAAAAAAATTCTGGTTCTACAGAAGCTCAAATCGCTGTATTAACTGAAAGAATCAATGATTTAACTGAACATTTAAAAGTTCATATTCACGATTATCATTCAAAAAGAGGATTACAAATGATGGTTGGTAAAAGACGTAGTTTACTTGATTACTTAAAAGCAAAAGACGTTGAAGCTTACCGTGAGTTAATCAAAAAATTGAATATAAGAAAGTAGGCACCTGTTTTAAGTGCCTTTTTTTATTTAAATATAGTAGAGGTGAAGAAATGAAGAAAGTATTTGAATATGATTTTAGAGGAAGAAAAATAATAGTAGAACATGGTGAAGTTGCAAAGCAAGCACATGGATCAGTAATAGTAAGATATGGAGACACAGTAATACTTTCAACTGTAGTAGTTGGAAATAATGCTAACATTTTAAGTGATTTCTTCCCACTTATGGTTTTATATCAAGAAAAATTATACTCAGTAGGTAAAATACCTGGTGGATTTATCAAAAGAGAAGGAAGACCAACTGATGCTGCAACATTAGCTGCTCGTATGATTGATAGACCTATGCGTCCAATGTTCCCTGAAGATTTTAGAAATGAAGTACAAATTGTTAACACAGTTTTATCTGTTGATACAGATAATTCACCAGAATTAACTGCAATGTTTGGCTCATCTTTATGTACATGTATTTCTAAGATACCATTTGATGGACCAATTGCTGGAGTAAAAGTAGGAAGAATAAATGGTGAATTTATAATCAATCCAACTCCAAGTGAACTTGAAGAATCCGATATAGATTTAACTGTTGCTGGTACAAAAAAAGCTATTAATATGGTAGAAGCAGGAAGCAAGGAAGTTTCAGAAGCTGATATGTTGGAAGCTTTAATGTTTGGTCATGAAGCTGTAAAAGAATTATGCGAATTCCAAGAGAAAATTATATCTGAAATAGGTCAAGAAAAGATGACTTATGAACATATTGAAATTGAAGATGAATTAAGAAAAGAAATCTATGATTTAGCCGCTGAAAAACTTGATAAAGCGATGCGTATAAAAGAAAAATTAGAAAAATATGCCGCAATCGATGCCGTGAAAGAAGAAATTGTTTCTAAATATGAAAGTGAAAATAAAGAATCTTTAGATGCGGATGAACTTGTTCTTTTAACAACTAAAGTTAAAATGGTTCTTGAAAATATAGAATATGATATTTTTAGAAGTATTACAGTTGACGAACATACTAGAAGTGATGGAAGAAAGATGGATGAAATAAGACCCCTTTCAACAGCAATTGATTTACTTCCAAGAACTCACGGAAGTGCCTTATTTACTCGTGGTGAGACTCAAGCTCTTGCAGTTACAACTTTAGGAGCATTAAATGAGTATCAAGCTTTAGATGGAATTAGTTTAGAAGCCGAAAAACATTTCATGTTACATTATAACTTCCCAGCATTCTCAGTAGGTGAAACTGGAAGATATGGTTCTCCAGGAAGAAGAGAAATCGGACATGGGGCTTTAGGAGAAAGATGTTTAAAACAAGTAATGCCTTCCGAAGAAGAATTCCCATATACAGTTAGAGTTGTATCTGAAATTCTTGAATCAAACGGTTCATCAAGCCAAGCAACTATATGTGCAGGTTGTATGTCACTTATGGCTGCCGGAGTTCCAATTAAAGCTCCAGTAGCTGGAATTGCAATGGGACTTATCACTTCTAAAGATGGAAGCAAATACCAAATATTAACGGATATACAAGGTATGGAAGATCATCTAGGAGATATGGACTTTAAAGTTGGTGGAACAAGAAAAGGAATTTGTTCACTACAAATGGATATAAAAATCAAAGGTATAACTAGGGAAATCCTTGCAGAAGCTTTAGAGCAAGCTAAGAAAGCTCGTATGGAAATCTTAGATGTAATGGAAAAACAAATCAAAGAACCAAGAAGTGAAGTATCTGAATATGCTCCAAAAACTGAAACATTTATGATCAATCCAGATAAAATTAAAGATGTAATCGGTAAAGGTGGAGATACAATTACTAAAATTATTCTTGAAGCTAGCAATGTTAAAACAGTTCAAGATAAAGATGCTGTTAAAGTTGACTTAAATGATGATGGCCAAGTAATTATTTATCATACTAACAGAGAAATTATCAACAAAACTGCTGAAATGATAAAAAATATTGCTCGTGAAGTAGAGATGGGAGTTAAATATACTGCTAAAGTTATTAAAGTTGAAGACTTTGGATGCTTTGTAGAACTATGGCCTGGATGTGAAGGACTTGTTCATGTATCTCAACTTGCTCATGAAAGAGTAAATAAACCAAGTGATGTCGTAAAAGTCGGAGATGAAATAATTGTAATGTCTCAAGGATACGATAATCGCGGAAGACTAAATTTAAGCAGAAAAGATGCTTTACCAAAACCAAAAAAGGTAGAAAAACAAGAAAAATCTGAAGAAAGTGAAACTGAATAGTTTTACTTTTTTTATGTAAAATTATATACAATATCAACTTTTATTAGTATATTTTGTCATTTTGTGTTATATTTATTATAGTTAAAGATAAAATAATAGAAGGAGTGATATTTTATGAAAAGAGTACATGGACAAGTATTAGCCTTTGTTCTAGCTTTGGTGATGATGATTCCAATGTTTGCAAAAGCTGAAGGATACCAAACATATAAAAAAGGAGAGATGGAAAACTTCTATATCTCAAAAAGCGATAAAACTGGTCGTTCTTTAATGATTCTAGAGGATTCTGGTGAAGATGCTGAATATGTTAAAGCTTTTGTTTATGGTATTATTGGTTACACAAGTGATCCATATGCAGACACTAATGATACAGAACTTGGTTGGAAAGTTGATAAATTTGAAAATACACAAGCTTACAATTTCTTAACTAAAAATTTATTACCACAAAACACAATGTCATTAACTGATTTAGATTACACTACTAATCTTGAAACAGAAGGAAATCTAACATTGATAAGTTTACAAGAAATCATTGATATCTTCGGTGCAAGAGCAGATGGAGAAAACTACGTTGTAGATGATTCATCAAAACTAACAATATTCAATGAAATTGTAAAACATGCTAAATTGGATACATCTAGACCAACTGAACATCCTTTCAAAGGAATATTTACATCAACTGTAGATGGAGATATGGTTTGGGCTGCTGAATTCGTAAGTGATGCAAATGGAAACTTAACAAAAGTAGTTGTTAAAAAAGTTGCATATGCTACATCAAACGAATATGATTATATTCCTGTTATGTATGTAAACAAAAAACAAGATTGTAACAAAAAAGAAACTGAACAAAAATATGCTTGCTACTCATGTGGAGAAGACTATACTTGGACAACTGTTGGAAGCCAAGCAGACACTTGTACTTTAGTAGAAACTGTTACATCTAAAGCAAATTGTGTTAAGAGTCCAAAAACTGGAGTTAAAGAATATGCTTTAGAATTCATAATAGTTGCTGGTATTGGTCTTGCAGTTCTTACAGTAGTTAAGAGAAAAGACTTATTCAGAAGTATATAATAGGAAACACCTTTTGGTGTTTTTTTGTTGTATTGAAAAACAAATCTGCATATGATATACTGATAAAGTATAAGAATAGAGGAAATATATGTTAGTAAAAAATAAAACCAATATAATTATACTTTCCATAATATTGATTTTATCACTTGGAATTTTTATGATTATAAAGATAAGTTTTTTTAATAGAACTTCTATAGATGCTCCGATAAAGAACGTCATAAAATATTATGGCGGAGGAACAAACGTTCCAAAACTGGCCGTTGCTACAACGATTCCTATAAAAACTACTACTGGAGTAATTGTTGAAGAAAATAAAAATATTGATGAAGAAAACGAGGAATTACAAGAAGAAGCTGCTATACCGACAATTGTTGATGATGGTTCCATTATCTACGATGGAATGACCATAACTGAACTTACTGATAAATTGAATAGGAGTTTAGGAGATTATTTATCCAATACAGGATATTATTTTGCTAAATATACGAGAGATACTGGAATGGATCCATATTTAAGTGTAGCTATCGTGCTTTTAGAAACGGGTTGTAAATGGAAATGCTCATCTCTTACCTATGAATGTAACAATATAGGTGGGTTAAAAGGTGGAAACAGCTGCAATGGTAAAAGTTACAGTAGATATGATACTTTAGAAGAAGGTATAGACTCATATTTAAATATAATTTATAACAACTATTATTTAAAAGGCCTAGATACTCCAGAAAAAATGGGGCCAAAATACGCTTACAGCACCTTATGGGCTGAAAAAGTTAATACCTACATTAAAGAAATCAAAGAAAAATAAATTAAAACAGAAAAGTTAAATCATCTTTTCTGTTTTTTTTTATAATATATCATCATCAAATCCTAATGAACTCTTTTCAATATATATAGGTCTATTTTTAGCCTCGATATAGGATTTTGATATATATTCACCCATAATACCAATAACTAAAAGCTGTATGCCTCCTAAAAGAAGAATTACACACATCATTGTTGTATATGGTGGTATTTTAGAACTATTTATAATGGACTTTATAATCACAACTATCAAATAAACCAAAGAGAATGTTGAAATAACACTTCCTAAAAGGGTTGCTATTCTAAGAGGCTTAGTTGAGAAATTTATTAAACCATCAGTAGCGTAATTGATTTGCTTGCCAAGCCTAAACTTTGATTTACCAGCAGTTCTCTTATTTGCTTTATAGGTAAGGTAATATGTATTGTAACCAACCCAAGAAAATAGGCCCTTAGTAAATCTATTGTTTTCGCTTAAACTAACTAAGGATTTAACCACATTATGTCTCATCAAACGAAAATCACTTGCACCGGCTTTAAATTTTTGCTCACAGGCGCGATTCATAAGATAATAAAACGATTTTTTTAAAAATTTGGATAGCTTGTTTTCGTTGCTATAATCATTAACCATTGCTACCATATCATAAGTATCATCTTGTTCTAATATGGTAATCATTTTATTTATTAAGCTAGGATCTTGTTGTAAGTCAGCATCTATTATACAAGCATATTTTGCTTTAGAATTTTTTAAACCAGCATATATTGCTGCATCTTTACCAAAGTTTCTTGAAAAACGTATAACTTTAACACATTTTTTATCCTTATTATATATATCGGTTAAAATTTTAAATGTATTATCAGTAGATCCATCATCAACAAAAATTATATTGTATTTTATGTTGCTTAGATCCTTTTTTATACTTGTATAAAGGTTGTTTAAATTACCTTCTTCATTGTAAGCAGGGACGATTAAATCAAGTTCCATAGCATCACCTCAAATTAATTATATCACGTATTTTAAATAATTAGATAAAAAGTCAAAAAAGTGCTAAAAAGTACTTGATTTTAATACATTATTAATGTATAATCGTAAATAGTTTAACTGGCTGAGATGTGCAAGGTTGCTGATACGCTAGGCGGAGTTGCAAAATAAAACTAGCGAAAATCAGGTTAATTTGTAACGGAGCTATGTTTATACAATGATATAGACGGAAGGAGGACATGTGAATGTCAAAAGTTAGAATTAGATTAAAAGCTTATGATCACAGAATATTAGACAATGCTGTAGCTAAATTAATCGAAACTGTTAAACGTACAGGAGGAGAGGTTTCAGGACCTGTTCCACTACCAACAGAAATTCAAAAGATTACAGTATTGAAAGCTGTTCACAAATACAAAGATAGCCGTGAACAATTCGAAATGCGTACTCATAAGAGATTAATCGATATTAAAGATCCTAGCAAAGAAACTATGGATGCTCTAACTCACTTAGATTTACCAAGTGGTGTTGAAATTAATATCAAAACAATATAATAAGAAAATAATAATGGAGGAAATGAAATGAAAGGAATCTTAGGCGTAAAAGTCGGAATGACAGAAAAATTTACGAAAGATGGAAAAATTATTCCTGTAACTATAGTTGAAGTAAAACCTAACGTTATTACTCAAATCAAAACTGTTGAAAAAGATGGATATAACGCTATTCAACTTGCTGTAGTTGACAAAAAGGAAAAAAATGCAACAAAGGCTGAAATCGGTCATGCAAAAAAAGCAGGTGTTGCTCCTAAGCGCTTCTTAAAAGAATTAAGAGTAGAATCAGTAGATAATTATACTCTTGGAAGTACATTAGCAGCTGACACTTTTGAAGTAGGAGAAAAGGTTGATGTAACTGGTACTTCTAAAGGAAAAGGATTCGCTGGTGTTATTAAACGTCATAATCAATCTAGAGGACCTGAAACTCATGGTTCAAGATATCATAGACGTCCAGGTTCAATGGGAACAATGAGACCAATGCGTGTTTTGAAAGGTAAAAAACTTGCTGGACATATGGGTTCAGAAACTGTTACTATTCAAAATCTAGAAATAATTGAAGTTTGTGTAAAAGATAATTACATATTAGTAAGTGGAAATATTCCAGGGCCAAAAAAATCTTTAGTTCTAATCAAATCTGCTATTAAAGGCGGAAAAGTAGAACCAAAAGATATCATCATTAATGAAAGTGTTGAAGAAAGTAATACTGAAGTAGAAAATACAGAAGTAAATACAGAAGTAGAAGCAACTGTAGAAACTGCTGAAGTAACAGAAAACACTGAAACTGAAGCCAAGGAATCTACTGAAGCTTAGTTGAAAGGAGAAAACATATAATGGCAAAAGTTAATGTTATCGACCTTAAAGGTGAAAAAGTTAAAGATTTAACAATTAATGATGAAATTTGGAAAAATGAAGGAAATAATATAGTTTTAAAGAAAGCAATTCGTTTACAATTAGATTCTTTAAGACAAGGAACTGCTGATACTAAAGGTAGAAGCGAAGTATCTGGTGGAGGAAGAAAGCCATACAGACAAAAAGGAACTGGTAACGCTAGACAAGGATCTATTCGTGCACCACACTATAGAGGCGGTGGAATCGTATTTGGTCCAACTCCTAGAAGTTATTCATTCAAAACTAATAGAAAAGAAAGAAGATTAGCACTTAAAACTGCTTTATCTGAAAAACTAGCTGAAAAGAAGTTAATCGTAGTTGATTCACTAGTTCTTGAAAGCACAAAAACAAAAGATGCTATAAAATTATTAGAAACATTAAAAGCAACTGGTAAAGTATTATTCGTATCCGCAGGAGATGCTGAAAACTTATATTTAGCAACTAGAAATCTAGTTAATTCAGCTGTAATAATGGCTGATGAATTAAATGTATATGACATCGTTAATGCTGATACATTAGTAATGGATTCTGATACAGTTGAATATGTAGAGGAGGCACTTAAATAATGAAAGATTTAATTATTGCACCAGTAATTACTGAAAAATCTGCTCATTTAGGAGAAGATGGTAAAACTTACGTTTTCAAAGTAAGTAAAGATGCTAATAAAGTTGAAATCGCTGACGCTATTGAAAGTGCTTTCAATGTAAAAGTAGCTTCTGTTAGAACTCTTAATACTAAATCAAAAGCTAAAAGAGTTGGAAGATATACTGGAAAAACAAAAACTTATAAGAAAGCTATCGTTACTTTAAAAGACGGTTATGCTATAGAAATATAGTAGGAGGTTAAGTTATTATGGGTATAAGAAAATATAAACCAACTACGAATGGTCGTAGAGGAATGTCTACTTTAACTAATGACGAAATTACTACATCAAGACCAGAAAAAAGTTTATTAAAAACTATTTCTAAAACTGGTGGACGTAATAATCAAGGTAGAATGACTGTACAACACATCGGTGGTGGAGCAAAAAGAAAATATCGTATAATTGATTTCAAAAGAAATAAATTCAATGTAACTGGTAAGGTTACTACAATCGAATACGATCCAAATCGTAATGCTAATATAGCTTTAATCACTTACTTAGATGGTGAAAAAAGATATATTATAGCACCAAAAGATTTAAAAGTAGGAATGATTGTTGAATCTGGAGAAGCTTGTGATATCAAAGTTGGTAATGCAATGCAACTTCAAAACATTCCTGTTGGTACATTAGTACACAATGTTGAATTAAAACCTGGTAAAGGTGGAGAAATTGCTAGATCTGCTGGACAAAGTGTTCAAATACTTGGTAGAGATGGTAAATATGTAATCGTTCGTTTGGCATCAGGTGAAACAAGAAAGATTCTTGGAACTTGTATGGCAACTGTTGGTGTAGTTGGAAATGAAGATTATGAACTAGTAAACATTGGTAAAGCTGGAAGAACTCGTCATATGGGTATTCGTCCTACAAATCGTGGTTCTGTTATGAATCCTAACGACCATCCACATGGTGGTGGTGAAGGTAGAACACCAATCGGTAGAAAAGGGCCTGTTACTCCTTGGGGTAAACCAGCACTTGGATATAAAACTCGTAAAGGAAAGAAAGCTTCTGACAAGTTAATTGTTAGTAAGAAGAAATAGGTGATTTTATGGCAAGAAGTTTAAAGAAAGGGCCTTTCATTGATGAAAGCCTAATGAAAAAAATTCAAAAATTAAATGAATCAAATAAAAAAGAAGTTGTTAAAACTTGGTCACGTCGTTCAACAATTTTCCCTGACTTTGTAGGTCATACAATTGCTGTACATAATGGAAAAGATTTTGTTCCAGTATATGTAACAGAGGATATGGTTGGTCACAAACTTGGAGAATTCGCTTTAACTCGTAAAGCTGGCGGACATGCAGGACAAAAGTAGGAGGTTATTAGATGGAAACATTTGCAATGCATAAAAGCGCAATGGTAGCTCCACGTAAATGCCGTATGACTATGGATTTAGTTAGAGGTAAAAAAGCTACTACTGCTATTGGAATATTAGAAAATACAAATACTAAATCTAGTAGACTTATACTTAAAGTTTTAAACTCTGCTATAGCTAATGCAACTAATAACTATGGTGCTAAGCTAGAAGATTTAGTAATATCTGAATGCTTTGTTAATCCAGGACCTGTTTACAAAAGAGTAAAAATTGGTTCTAGAACAAAAGTAGACAGAAGAGATAAAAGAACAAGTCACATAACTGTAAAAGTTAGTGATGGTAAGGAGGCTTAATTAGATATGGGACAAAAAGTAGATCCTAGAGGATTAAGACTTGGTGTTAATAGAGATTGGCAATCTAAATGGTATGCTGAAAAAGGGACTTATGTTAATAACTTAAATAACGATATTAAAATTCGTGAATATTTAGTTAAAGAACTTAAAGATGCTGCTGTTTCAGAAATCTTAATCGAAAGAAAAAATAATAGAGTTGATGTTAAAATCTCAACAGCTCGTCCAGGAGTAATCATTGGTAGAGGTGGAGAAGACATCGAAAAACTAAGAAATAAAATTAAACGTGTTTGCGGAGAAGAAGTATTTGTAACAATTAACGAAGTTAAAAATGCTGATTTAAGTGCAGAACTAGTTGCTCAATCTATTGCAAGACAAATTGAAAATAGAGCAAACTTCAGAAATGTTCAAAAGAAAGCTATTAAGAACACAATGAAGGCTGGAGCAAAAGGAATCAAGACTGCTGTATCTGGTCGTTTAGGAGGAGCTGAAATGGCTCGTACTGAAGGATATACTGAAGGAACTGTACCTCTACAAACAATCAGAGCTAATGTTGATTACGCTACAGCAGAAGCTGACACTACTTATGGTAAGATTGGTGTTAAAGTTTGGATTTACAAAGGTGAAATCCTAAATAAAAGAGTAAACAAAGGAGGTAATGACGATGTTAATGCCAAAAAGAACTAAATATCGTAAACCTCAAAGAATTTCATACGAAGGTCATGCTAAAGGAAATCTAGAATTACATTTTGGTGATTATGGATTACAAGCTAAAGAAGGTGGATACGTTACAGCTCGTCAAATAGAAGCTGCTCGTATCGCTATGACACGTTATATGAAACGTGGTGGTAAAGTATGGATTAACATATTCCCACATTTAGCTAGAACTCAAAAACCTTTGGAAACTCGTCAAGGTAAAGGAAAAGGTAACGTAAGCGAATGGGCTGCAGTTGTAAAAGAAGGAAAAATAATGTTTGAAATAGCTGGTGTTTCTGAAGAAGTTGCTCGTGAAGCATTAAGACTTGCATCTCATAAATTAAGCGTTACAACTCGTTTCGTTAAGAGAGAAGAAAGTGGGGATAGTAATGAAGACTAGTGAAATTAGAAAAATGTCCACTGAAGAGATATTAAAGAAAATTGAAGAACTAAAGAATGAATTATTCGATTTAAGAATGAAACAATCTACTGGTTCATTAGAAAAATCACATAAAATAAATCAAGATAGAAAAGATATTGCTAGAATGAAAACTGTTTTAAGTGAAAGAGAAGGAGGAAATGAATAATGAGCGAAACTAAGAGAACTGAATTAATCGGAAAAGTTGTTTCAGCTGCTAATAATAAAACTATTACAGTTTTAGTTGAAACTTATAGAAATCATCCTCTATACAAAAAAAGAGTAAAATATTCTAAAAAATATACTGCTCATGATGAAAAAAATATTGCGAAAGTTGGAGATATAGTTAGATTACTTTCTACTAGACCATTATCTAAAACTAAGAGATATGAACTTGTAGAAATCTTAACTAAATCTCAAGAAGCTTAAGGAGGGTTATTATGATACAACAAGAAACTAGATTAAAAGTTGCTGATAACTCTGGAGCTCGTGAATTATTAGTAATCAGAGTATTAGGTGGAAGTAAAGTTAAATATGGTAACATTGGAGACATAGTTGTTGGAACTGTTAAAAAAGCAATTCCTAACTCAAATGTTAAAAAAGGAAAAGTAGTAAAAGCTGTTATTGTTAGAAGTGTTGAAGGTGTAAGACGTGCAGATGGATCTTTAATTAAATTCGGAGATAATGCTTGTGTATTAATCAAAGATGATAAGAGTCCAATCGGAACACGTGTTTTAGGACCTGTTGCTAGAGAACTTCGTGATAAAGACTTCATGAAAATCGTATCTTTAGCAAATGAAGTTTTATAGGAGGTAAACATGAAAGTTAAAGTTGGCGATAAAGTAAAAATTCTTGCTGGTAAAGATAAAGGCAAAGAAGGAACTGTTACAGTAACTTTGAAGAAAAAAGACAAAGTTGTTGTAAGTGGAATTAATATGATCAAAAAACATATGAAACCAAATTATCAAAATGAAACTGGTGGAATTCTTGAAACAGAAGCTCCAATTCATGTTTCTAACGTAAAAGTAATCGAAGAAACAAAAAATGCAAAAACAGTAAAAGCTACAGAAAAAAAGACAACTAAGAAAAAACCTCAAAAAGAAGTAGGTGAAGATAATGAATAGTTTAAAAGAAAAATACAATGATGTTATTAAAAAAGATCTAATGGAAAAATTTAATTACGCTTCAGTAATGGAAATTCCTAAACTAGAGAAAATTGTTATTAATATCGGTGTTGGAGAAGCAAGTCATGATTCAAAATTTATTGAAGCTGCAGTTGCCGATCTAGAAACTATTACAGGACAAAAACCAATTATAACAAAAGCTAAAAAATCAATAGCTGGATTCAAATTAAGAGAAGGTCAATCTATTGGTACTAAAGTTACTTTAAGAGGAGAAAAAATGTACAATTTCATGGATAAATTAATCCGTGTTGCATTACCTCGTGTACGTGACTTTAGAGGAATTAGTCCAAAAGCATTTGACGGTTTTGGAAACTATACTCTAGGAATTAAAGAACAACTTATATTCCCAGAAATAGATTATGATAAAGTATTAAAAATAAGAGGAATGGATATCGTTTTTGTTACAACGGCAAAAACTAATGAAGAAGGTTTAGCATTATTAACTGGATTCGGACTTCCATTTAGAAAGTAGGTATATTAATGGCTAAGAAAAGTATGATTGTTAAGGCAAATCGCCCACAAAAATTTAAAGTTAGAGAATATACTCGTTGTCAAAGATGTGGTCGCCCTCACGGTGTTCTACGTAAATTTGGACTATGCCGTATTTGTTTTAGAGAACTTGCAAATCAAGGACAAATACCTGGAGTAAAAAAATCAAGTTGGTAGAAAGGAAGTTAATTATGGTAGCAGATAAAATAGCAGATATGCTTACAAGAATTCGTAATGCAAATCAAATGAAATATGATACTGTTGATGTTATTGGAACAAAAATGACAGTAGAAATCGCTAGAATCTTAAAAGAAGAAGGATATATAAGCGATTATAAACTAGTTGAAGCTCCTAATGGAAACACTTTAACATTAAACTTAAAATATGCTGAAGATAAAAAAGTTAGAGTTATCACTGGTTTAAAAAGAATCAGTAAATCTGGTTTAAGAGTTTATGCCAAATGTGATGAACTTCCTAGAGTTCTAAATGGTTTAGGTATAGCAATAATATCTACTTCTGAAGGTATTATGACTGATAGAGATGCTAGAAATAAAAAGCTAGGAGGAGAAGTACTTGCTTACATTTGGTAACAAGGAAAATATTGGTTATGAGTAGAATAGGAAATAGAGTTTTAAAAGTTCCTGCTGGTGTTACTGCAACAGTTGAAGGTAATACTATCACTGTTAAAGGACCAAAAGGAGAATTAAGTTATACTTTTAATAAAGATATAACTGTTGAAGTAAAAGATGAAACTATTACAGTTACTCGTGCAAATGAGACTAAACAAGTAAAATCTTTACACGGAACAACTAATGCATTAATCTCAAATATGTTAATTGGGGTTTCTGAAGGCTTCCAAAAAGGATTAGAAGCTGTTGGTGTTGGATATAGATTTAATGTAGCTGGAAACAAAATTACAGTTTCTGCTGGATATTCTCATCCAATCGAAGTAACAGTTCCAAGTGATTTAAAAGTTGAATCAGTATCAAATACTGAAATTACTGTAAGTGGAATTGATAAACAAAAAGTATCTGAATTTGCGGCTAATGTTCGTAAGATTCGTGAACCAGAACCTTATAAAGGTAAAGGTATACGTTATAAAGGCGAATACATAAGACGTAAAGAAGGAAAGAAAGCATCTAAATAGGTAGGAGGGTTAATATGATAAAGAAAGAATCAACTAATGTCGCAAGACAAAGAAGACATGCAAGAGTTCGTAATAAAGTTATGGGCACAAGCGAATGTCCAAGATTAAATGTATTTAGATCTAATTCTCATATTTTCGCACAAATAATTGATGACGAAAAAGGAACTACCTTAGTTAGTTCTTCAAGTGTTGAATTAAAAATCAAAAATGGTGGAAACGTTGAAGGTGCTAAATTAGTAGGTGCTGATGTTGCTAAAAAAGCTAAAAAAGCTGGTATTACAAAAGTAGTATTCGATAGAGGTGGATACCAATATCATGGACGTGTTGAAGCTTTAGCTGAAGCTGCACGTGAAGCTGGATTGGAATTTTAGGAGGTAGATTATGGCAAGACAAGAAAAAGTTATGGACCCTAAGAAAAAACTTTTAGATGAAAAAGTTATTACCATCTCTAGAGTAACAAAAGTTACTAAAGGTGGACGTCATTTTAGATTTTCAGCTACTATGGTAGTTGGTGACGGAAAAGGATTAGTAGGAATTGGAACAGGTAAAGCTAATGAAGTACCTGAAGCAATTAAGAAAGGCTTACAAGCTGCTAATAAGAATTTAGTTAGAGTATCTCTAGTTGATGCTAGAACTATTCCACATGAAGCTATTGGAGTATGTGGAAGAGCTAAAGTTATGATTAAACCTGCTCCAAAAGGTACAGGAATCATCGCTGGTGGTGCTGCTCGTGCCGTTCTTGAATTAGCTGGTGTTAAAGATATCGTTTCTAAATCTTTAGGATCAAATACTCAAGTTAACGTTGCTAAAGCTACACTAGAAGCTTTAAAATCACAACGTACTGCTGAACAAATCGCAGAATTACGTGGTAAGAAAGTTGAGGAGTTATAATATGAAGTTAAATAGTTTAGAAAAATCTCCAGAAACTAAAGTAAGAAAAAGAGTTGGACGTGGACCAGGATCTGGAATGGGTAAAACATCTACTCGTGGTGAAAACGGACAAAAATCAAGAAGTGGAGCAAGCATTAAAGCTTGGTTCGAAGGTGGACAATCTCCATTATATAGAAGAATACCAAAAAGAGGATTCAATAATGCTAGATTCCAAACAAAATATGCAACTATCAATTTATCTGATTTAAATAGATTTAATGATGGTGATACAATTACTCCAGAACTTTTAAAAGAAATGGGTATTGTAAAAAAACAATTAGCTGGTATCAAAGTACTTGCTAATGGTAAATTAGAAAAGAAGGTTAATGTTAAAGCTCATAGATTCTCATCAAGAGCTGTTACAAAGATTGAAGAATTAGGCGGAACAGCAGAGGTGATTTAAAGATGTTCAAAAGTCTTAAAGGACTATTTAGTTCCAAAAATAAAGATTTAAGAAAAAGAATTTATATCACCTTAGCTATTTTAGCTATCTTTGGATTAGGTACTAACATAATGGTTCCTCATGCAAAAAGTATTACTCAAAATTTGGATTTCTTAGATTTACTAAATCTAATGAGTGGTGGTAGTTTAAAGACTTTTTCAATATTTGCGTTAGGTGTAATGCCATATATTTCGGCAACAATCCTTACACAATTATTACAAATGGATATTATTCCATATTTTAAAGAATTAAAGGAACAAGGTGCAACAGGTAGACAAAAGATAAATAAGATCAATAGATACCTAGGTATTCTATTCGCGTTTATTCAAGGTTATATATATGCGGTTGCATTTATGGGAGGAAGCACTGTTGAAATATTAAAAACAACAATAATATTAACAGCAGGAACTTCATTACTATTATGGTTAGCTGATGTAGTTACAAATAAAGGATTAGGTAATGGTGTATCACTATTTATTATGGCTGGTATCGTTAATACATTACCATCAACATTTATAACAGCATTTAAAGACTTAATCTTAGCTGATACATTTACACGTGTTGTTGGAATAAGCTTATTTGTATTATTTATAATAGCTTATTTAGTTATTCTAGTAGGAGTTGTATACATGCAAATATCTGAAAGAAGAATTCCAATACAACATAGTCAAAGAACAGATAGTTCTTATAATAAAGAACAATCTTATATTCCTTTGAAATTAAACTCAGCTAGTGTTATGCCAGTAATATTTGCTAGTGCTCTAACAAGTATTCCTACATTAATTGCTCAATTTGTAAAAAATACAGAGTTTCAAAACATTGTTAATAACTATTTAAACTATACAACTTTAACTGGTTATATATTATATATAGTATTAATATTTGCTTTTGGATATGTATATACACTTATGGAACTTAATCCAAAAGAGATGAGTGAAAACTTAGATAAAAATAGAAGTTATATTCCAGGAATTACTCCTGGTGAAAAAACAGAGATGTTCTTAAAAGGAACAATTTCTAGATTAACAGTTGTTGGAAGTTTATTCCTAATTGTTATAGCTTCTATTCCAATATTATTTAGTAAAGTATCTTCATTATCAAGTGCTGTAACACTTGGAGGTACAGGATTACTAATTGTAGTTGGTGTTGCTCTTGAAACTTATAAACAACTTGAAAGTAGCGTTGTTAGTAGAAGTTATCAAGGTAGTAGAAAGAGAAGACATAGAAGATGAAAAACATTATCTTTATAGCGCCTCCTGCTGCTGGTAAGGGAACGCAAAGTGAAATGCTAGTTAAGAAATATGGATATAAACATATTTCTACAGGAGACTTATTAAGAGAAGAAGTAAAAAAAGAAAGTCTTCTTGGTAAAGATATAAAAAAACTTATGGAAGCTGGTAAACTTATCAGTGATGAAATAGTTTTAAACTTATTAAAAAATAAGATTGAAAGTTCAGGGGTATCTTCAAAGTTTATATTTGATGGATATCCTCGAACTACAAATCAAGCTGAAAGTTTAAATAAGTTAGCAAATGAATTAAATTTTAAACTAGATTGTGTTATATATTTGGATATTGATGAATTAACAGCAATGAAAAGAGCTGTTGGAAGAATGAGTTGTCCAAGTTGTGGTAGAGGTTATAATAAATATGAAGAAGATCTTATGCCAAAAGAAAAAGATCTATGTGATGATTGCAAGGTTCCATTAACATCAAGAAGTGATGATAATGAGGATACTTTTAAAGAAAGATTTCAAACATATTTAAATAATACCAAACCTTTACTTGACTATTACGAAAAGTTAGGTATAATTAACGTGATAGCAAGTTTATCTCCGGAAGAAACTTTTAAAGAAATAGAGGGTGTAGTTAATGATTAATATTTATACTGATGATGAAATTAAATTAATTAAAGAATCAGGTCATATTACATACGAAACTCATCAATATTTAAAACAATTTTTAAAACCTGGAGTAACAACTAAATATATAGATGATTTAGCTGGAGAATTCATTAGAAGCAAAGGCGGAGTGCCTAGTTGCTTAGGATATGAAGGCTATCCTGGAAATATATGTATATCAGTAAATGATGAAGTTGTACATGGAATTGGAAGCGATAGATGTCTTGAAGAAGGCGATATTGTTACCCTAGATATTTGTACACTTTATAAAGGTTATCATTCTGATTCGGCATGGACTTATCCAGTGGGTAAGATAAATAAAGAAAAAGAATATTTAATGTATCATACTGAAAAAGCATTATTTACCGGATTAAAAGAATTGAAAGCTGGAGTTCCACTTGGAAATGCCTCAGCTAGAATTGGTCAATATGCTAAAAAGCATGGCTTAGGTGTTGTACATGAACTTGTTGGACACGGAGTAGGTCATGAATTACATGAAGATCCAGATGTTCCAAACTATGGAATTTACAATACTGGAGTAAAATTAAAAGAAGGCATGGTTATAGCTGTCGAACCAATGTTAACAGCTGGAAAGAGATATGTTGTAATGTTAGATGACGACTGGACAATCGTAACTGAAGATGGACGTCCAAGCGCTCACTTTGAACATACCGTTGCTATAAGAAAAGATGGATATGAAATTCTTACAGGAGAGTGAAAAATGGCTAAAGAGCAAAAAATTGAAGTCGAAGGTAAAGTAATCGACGTAACTCATGAAATATATAAGATTGAGTTAGATAATAAGCTTATTGTAACTGCCCGTGTTTCTGGTAAAATACGTATGAACATGATCCGTATTTTAGCAGGTGATAGAGTTACAGTAGAAATGTCACCAACTGATTTAACACATGGGATTATAAAATATAGAAAATAATGGAGGAAATTTTATGAAAGTAAGAGCATCAGTTAAAAAAATGTGTGCAAAATGCAGAACAATAAAAAGAAAAGGTAAAATTAGAATTATTTGTGAAAATCCAAAACACAAACAAGTACAAGGCTAGGAGGAAAATAATATATGGCACGTATTAAAAATATAGAATTACCAAAAGATAAAGCTTTATATATTGGTTTAACTGCTATTTATGGAGTAGGACAAAGCACTGCTAAAAAAATCTGTGCAGAAGCTAAAATTGATCCTGAAATGAAAGTAAGAGATTTAACTACTGAACAAGAAGCTTTATTAAGAACTGAAGTTGATAAATTTGTAGTTGAAGGAGAACTTCGTAGAGAAGTTCAAATGAACATCAAAAACAAAATGGAAATTAAATCTTATCAAGGTATAAGACATATTAAAGGTTTACCAGTTCACGGACAAAGTACTAGAAGTAATGCTAAAACTCGTAAAGGAAAAGGTAAAGTAGTTGCTAACAAGAAAAAAGTTGGTAAATAATAAATAGGAGGTATAATAATGGCTTATAATAGAAGAAAAAGAAAAATTAAAAAGAATATTCCTGAAGCTCAAGCTCATATATCTTCATCTTATAATAATACATTAGTTACTATTACAGATAAAGATGGTAATACAATCAGTTGGGCATCTTCTGGAACTATTGGTTATAAAGGTAGTAAAAAGAAAACTCCTTATGCTGCAGGACTTGCTGCTGAATCTGCAGGAAAAGCTGCTATGGATGCTGGAGTTGTTAAAGTTGAAGTATTCGTTAAAGGATTAGGTGGAGGTAGAGAAACTGCTATTCGTTCACTTCAATCAGTAGGATTAGAAATCACTGCTATTAACGATGAAACACCAGTACCACATAATGGTTGTAGACCACCAAAACGTCCAAGAAACTAATACAAAGGAAAAGAGGATTTAAATATGAATTTTGAAAAACCAGACTATAAAATTACTGAATATTGTGAAAGTAAGAATTATGGAAAATTTGAACTAGAACCACTTGAAAGAGGTTTTGGTACAACTATAGGTAATGCATTAAGAAGAGTTATGTTATCTAGTATGCCTGGTTCGGCTGTTACTAGTGTTAAAATTGATGGAGTTTTACATGAATTCCAAAAAATTGATGGTGTTAGAGAAGATGTTATGAACATTATTCTTAATATCAAAACTTTAGTTGTAAAGAATCATTCAACAGAAAAGAAAGTAATTAAACTTTCTGCTGCTAAGGAAGGACCTGTTACAGCTGGTGAAATTGAACATGACGCTGATATCGAAATAGTAAATCCTGATTTAGTTATTTGTAATTTAGTTAAGGGTGGAAAAATTGATATTGAAATGACTGTTAATAATGGTCGTGGATATGTTGATGCAAAAGAAAACAAGAAAACACTTGGAGATGTTGTTGGATTAATTCCTATCGATTCAATTTATTCTCCAGTTGAAAACGTAGCATTTGAAGTTGAAAGTGCTCGTGTAGGTCATAATGAAAACTATGACAAACTAATAATGTCTGTATACACTAATGGATCTATAACTCCAGAAGAATGTATGGCATTAGCAAGTAGAATTTTAATTGAACATTTAAATATTATTACTGATTTAAATCATATAGCTGATGTAACAGGAATAATTGCTGAAAAGAAAGTAGATACAATAACTAAAACTCTTGAAACTCCAATTGAAGAAATTGAATTCAGTGTAAGAGCTTATAACTGCTTAAAGAGAGCAAATATTCATACAATGCAAGACTTAATCGATAAAAGAGAAGTTGAAGTTACTAAGATTAGAAATTTAGGTAAGAAATCACTTAAAGAAGTAATCGATAAAGTAAATGAAATGGGATTAAAATTTAAAGACTAAAACCAAAGAAGGAGGATATGACGATGTATAGAAAATTAGGTAGAGAATCTAGAATCAGAAGAAGTATTCTTGCTGGAATCACTAAAGACGTAATCAACAATGGTTATGTTGTAACAACTGAAGCTAGAGCTAAAGAAGTTAGAAAATTTGTTGATAAAATGATTACTTACGGAAAAAGTGGTACATTAGTTTCAAGAAGAAAAGCATTAGCTTTCTTACATAATGATGCTAAAGTAGTAAGTAAAATATTTGATGAATTAGCACCAAAATATGCAAATAGAAATGGTGGATATACTAGAATCATTAAATTAAAAGAAAGAATTGGCGACGACGCCTTAACTGTTAGACTTGAATTAGTTGACTAATCAAGTCTTTTTTTATGCAATAATTTACTTTACACATAAAAATAAAAAAAATAAAATACAACAAATATGTAGTATAATAGAAATAAGATAGGTGTGTGAAGTCAGGTAAAAAAAAGAAAAATGTAAAAATTTGAAAAAAATAATGTAAACCCTTCAAAATGACTTGAAAATCGGGGGGGTATTATAAAATAAAAAAGTAAAGGAAAGTAGGTATAATATGAAAAAGAAGAGTATGCTTATAGTAGCAATTATATTAATGTCAATTGGATTTGCAGCGATCTCAACAACATTAATAATAAACGGAAATGCTAAGGTAAGCGAAAATCAAGATGACTTTTCAGTTATCTTTACAGCTGCAAGTATAGATGGAAAGGATGTATATTCATCAGTAGTAGATGATACAAAGAAGATAATTACATTTGAAACATCAGAATTAAAAACATTAAATCAAACAAGTATACTTACATATGAAGTAACAAACAACTCAAGTAACTATGATGCAGAAGTTAAGGTAACATGTGTACCAAAGGAAGGAACAACTGCAAAATATACAAGTATTAAAAATGAATTAGCAAATAATGCCACAGTAGTAAAAGCAAAAGAAAGTATAAATGGAACATTAACAGTAACACTTAATAAAACAGCAACAGAAGAAGTAAGTGAAGAATATACATGTTCACTAGAATTCAATGCAGTAGAAAGAGATACAATAGGAAGTAATATTCCAGATCCAGTATCATTTACAACAGATTCATGGAAAACAATACAAAAAGCAGTACAAACAGGAAATACAAGTGAATATAATGTAGGAGATACAAAGGAAGTAGACTTAGGATCTCTTGGAACACATACAGTAAGAATAGCAAATAAAAGTGAATGTACAAATGGAGAAACAAGTGAAACAGCATGTGGATTTGTAGTTGAGTTTTCTGATATAATAACAGAACAAAAATTCAATAGTACCAAAACAAATGTAGGCGGATGGAGAGATTCAGAACTACGTACATATGTAAATGGAACAATATATAGTTCTTTACCAAGTGATTTACAAAATGTAATAACTTCAACGAAAGTAATCTCTGGACATGGAAGTACAAGTGGAGAAACAAACTTTGAAACCCAAGACAAATTATATTTGTTAAATGCCCAAGAAGTTTGGAGCACTAATGATCGTGATACATCAGTAGGAACATCAAAACAATTAGATTATTATAAAAATCAAGGAGTAACAACAGACAATTATGCAGGAGCAATAAAGCAATATAATGGGAGTGGTGCTTATTGGTGGCTACGTTCGGCTAATTCTCGCATTACCGACAACTTTCTTTATGTCTTCAACACCGGCTACTGGGCCAGCCGCTATGCGGGCAATTCCAACGGAGTCTCTCCAGCTTTCCGAATAGCATAACAATGCAGATATAGAAAACTATAAAAGAAGATAAAAGTAAGTGGAGATACACATACTATTGTGATAAGTTATTTATTTTGAAAACGCTAATACTTTACAAAGAATAAGCTATTTCTTATAATTGAATTGGTGATTATATGAAGAAAGATAATTTTGGTACGTTAATTATATTAATTAATATAGTGCTTAGTTTATTCTTATTAACTATGAAAGAAGAGAAACTTACTTATTTTATAGTTTGTATAATATCTAATATAATTGCTATTATATTTAGTATATTTATATTAAAAAATCAAAATAAAAAACTAATGAATATTGTTTCATTAGTTATCAATATAATTGTTCTTATATGTGTAATCATATATGGAATCTATTTTATTTAAAGAAAGTTAATGAATTATTATTCTTAACTTCTTTTTTTTGCATAGGTAATTCTTTTATATCTTCTTTTTTATTGTTTGATTTAAACTCATTTATTTTAGTTTTTAAAGTTTTTACAGTTGGATTCAAATCTTTTATTAAAGGCAAAGCTTTCTTTGTTATATTTAAAAATTTTAAACTGCTTGATAGAATTGAAGAAAGATTGAAATTCATTATATTTCACCCAATAAATTATATGAAATAAAATAAAAAATGTTTACTAATTTTTCTAATATGGTATAATTTAAATTAGAGAATACTAGGGAGTGATTAGTTTGAGTAAGCATAAACAAGACAATTTTTTCTTATTTTTCCCGATGTATGTATGTTTAGGAATATATTATATTCTAAAAGTACTTGCAACGCCTTTTATTTTTATTTGGTCTAGAGGATCAGATACTATTTATAATACTGTAAATAAGGATGTAGAAACAAGTGAATTAAGAGGTGCAAATCTTGGAGACGAAAAAGCAATTGAGACACCAATTGATCAAGTCAAAAAGAAGGTTAAAATTAGTCCTAAATTACTTGCTGAAAGAGAAAAACTTATTAATTCGATAGATGCTATAGAGGAAACAAGAAGTGAAAAACCTATAACGTATCGTTATACAGCTCTTGATCCAGATGGAAAACAAGTAACAAGTACTTTCTCATCTTTTTCTAAAGTTGAAGTATATACGTTCCTTGAAAACGAAGGTTATAAAGTATTTAAGATTGAAACAAGTCCATGGATTGAAAGATTATATGGTCCAAGCACTTTTTCATCTAAAAAAATCAAGATTAAAGATATTGTGTTTTGGTTACAACAACTTTCTACTTACTTAAAAGCGGGTATTCCTTTAACAGATGCGATGCGTATATTAAGTAAACAAATGGGAAAAAATCAAAATCTAAAAAGAACTTTTGATTCCATAGTTTATAACTTGACTTTAGGAGAGAACTTTTCAACATGTTTGGAGCGTCAAGGAGAAGCTTTTCCACCACTTTTAATAAATATGGTGAAATCAGCTGAAGCAACAGGAGACTTGGAAGGTACACTAGATGAGATGGCTGATTACTATAAACAAACAGAAACAACTCGAAAAGAGATGATCAGTGCTCTTACTTATCCAATAATGGTTATGGTATTTTCAATAGCTGTTATAATATTTATAATGGTATATTTAATTCCACAATTTGTTAATATTTATAAAACAGCTGGTGTTAAATTAAATCCTATAACATCATTTCTAATTGGAGCAAGTACATTCTTAAAAGCAAATCTTTTCTATATATTTATAACAATTATAATATTCTTCACAATAATGTACGTTATGTATAAACACATAAAAGCATTTAGATATTTTTTACAAACTATTTTTATGAAGTTGCCTGTAATAGGAAATATTATAATATATAAAGAGATGACGATTTTCACTAAAACGTTTGCAAGTTTGCTTAAAAACAACGTATTTATAACTGATTCAATAAATATTTTAGGAAAAATAACTAATAATGAGATTTATAGAGAAATTATGATTAATACAATAAACTATATTGGTAGAGGAGAAAAGATATCTTCTGCATTTAAAAATCACTGGGCAATTCCTGAGGTAGCATACTATATGATGGTTACTGGAGAATCAACTGGTGAACTAGCAGAGATGATGGAAAAAGTATCCGAATATTATGCTGAACAACATAAAGTGTTAATTGATTCAATGAAAAGCTTAATCGAACCAATATTGATAATATTCCTTGCCGTAATAGTAGGTGGAATAATAATATCAGTAATCATTCCTATATTCAGTTTATATTCCGAAATACTATAGGAGGCTATTTATGTTACCATATATTTTTCTTTTTATAATTGGTATCATTTTTGGATCATTTTACAATGTGGTTGGAACACGTATTCCAAATGGCGAGTCTATTATTAAACCGCGAAGTCATTGCACAAATTGTAATCATGTTCTAAAATGGTATGAACTTATTCCTCTCATATCATATATAATTCAAAGAGGAAAATGTCGAAAATGTTATAAAAAGTTAAGTATATGGTATTTTTTATCCGAACTTTTAACTGGACTTTCTTTTTCATTCAGTTTTTATCTATATGGATTTGATCTCATGACGATAAAATCAATAGTTTTAGTATCCATCGTTATTATTACAATTATAAGTGACATTAATTATATGGTGATTTTAGATAGTCCAATTGTAATAGGAACAATTTTTCTAGCGATAGTTGATTATTTTATTGGAGGGTTTGCCTCTTTATCTAAGAATCTATTGCACGGATTTATAATGATGCTTATAATAATGACGGTTAAATTCATCGGCGATAAAGTATTTAAACAGGAATCCCTTGGATGGGGAGATGTAAAATTCTCGTTTCTTTCAGGTTATATTTTAAATATTCCTATCTCTCTTATATACTTGTTTTTAGGTGCACTTATAGCTTTGCCTAATGCAATATATCAATCTCTTAAAAATAAAGCCTCTATCACCCCTTTTGGCCCTTTTTTAGCGATAAGCTTGATGGTCCTTTTCTGGGCAAATAGATATGTGTTGATTCTAATAAATTTATGGCTAAATATGTAAAATATTATAAAACTTTACGTAAAGAAGTACCAAAAAGTTGACAAAAAACGTCAATTTTTTTAATTTTAGAGTATAATCAATTCTAGAAATGGAAGTGTGAAAGATGAGAAATAATAAGCTAAAAAAATTTTTAGCAGTCATCATAAATATTTCAATAATTATGATGGAACTTTATGCTTTTATAGTTTGTCTAAAAAATGATGGAATATCATGCTTCAAATATTACACTCAAGATAGCAATTTATTTTTAATGTTCGCGTCAATCATATACACAATATATGCTATAACTGATAAAGATGATAAGCAATTACCTCATTGGATAACACTTTTAAAATATTCAGCTACTGTATGTGTTGCCACAACATTTCTAGTGGTTATAACTATTCTAGCTCCAATAATGGGAGGATATAAAGTTATGGTTATCGATGGAACTATGAAATTTCATCATTTAATATGTCCAATCCTTGCACTTATAACTTTTATATTTTTAGAAAAACATGAGTTAAATGTCAAAAAAGATGCTCTTCTAGCGATGATTTTTACAGTTGCTTATGGAATAGTTGCTGTTTCTTTAAACATCTTTAAAATTATGGATGGACCATATCCTTTCTTAAAGGTATATGAACAATCACTTTTGATGTCTATAATGTGGGTAATCTTAATGAATGGAAGTACATATCTTCTAAATATATCCATTGGATATTTAAATAACTATTTGAATAAAAAACAATAAAGAACTTATAACAAGGTTCTTTTTTATATACATCAAAATATCTTTTTACATAAAACTCTTTTTATGTTATCATATTACTCACGATTACGTTTTAAATTGGAGGGGTAAAAGTGATAGATATTGAAAAAGTAGAAAAAATAATTGGATCTGGCAATGATTTAAATTTTGATTTCGGTGGATATTCTAAAATATATATGCATACAACAGAAAATATAAAGGATTTTTTAACATGTTTTGATACTCATGGAAGCAAGGTTTTAACTGTTGCTGGAAGTGGAGACCAACTTCTTAATGCTTATGCATTAGGAGCATCCTCTGTAGATATATTTGATATAAATCCTCTTGCTAAATGTGGAGTTGACTTAAAAGTATCAGCAGTAAAATCCTTATCATATGAAGATTTCATTCACTTTTTCTTTTCTAAATACCCATCTTACTTTTCTCTTGATTTATACTCCAAAATATATCCATACTTAACTTCCGAAACTAGACTTCTTTTTGATGCTTTATTCCGTCGTTTTGGTATAAAGAATTCAGTAAAAAAATTATATTATCAATGGAATCCAACATTAGAAAAAATGAAACAAATGAATATCTACTTAGAGGAATATTATTATTATGCTTTAAAGGAAGCATTAAAAAATAAAAGTTTTAAATTCCTTGAGTCTCCACTACAAGAATTAAAAGAAAATATCGATTCTTCATATGATATGATGATGTTTTCAAATATAACTGACTCTCTTAACAAAATATATGGAGAAAATGCTTTGAAAGAATATTTAAGACTGATTCATTCTATGACTAAAAAGTTAAATAAGGGTGGATCTATTGAAGTTGGATATATATATGGAAGTTATTCTAAGGGTGAAGTGATAAGTGACTTTGTAAGTGATGAGAAACGTCAAAAAATATTTAAACCTGATGTTTTTTCTGATTTAAAAGTAAATCCTTATATTGACTCTATATACCACGATCAAATAGTCTATTACACTAAGAAAAAATAATATAAAAGATGTAAAAAATGTGTTATAATAATTTACGAAGTGGAGGAGTTTTTATGCAAAATAGAACTCATAATTTAAATGAATTAAGAATAGAAAACGTAGGAGAAAAAGTTGAATTAGTAGGTTGGCTTGAAAATGTTAGAAAAGTTAGTAAAAATTTAGCATTTCTAATTTTAAGAGATTTCTATGGAATAACTCAAATAGTTGTTGAAAATGAAGAAATTATGAACATTATTGATTCTATCAACTGTGAATCAACAATCAAAGTATATGGTACTGTAAGAGAAAGAACTAGTAAAAATCCTAAAATACCAACTGGGGATATTGAAGTAGTACCTGATAAAATTGAAGTTATTGGAAAGTGTATTTATAATGAACTTCCATTTGAAATCAATTTCTCCAAAAATGCTGATGAAAACACTAGATTAAAATATAGATATCTAGATTTAAGGAATCCTTTAGTAAAAGAAAAAATTGTTTTAAGAAGTAAAATTATATCTGAGCTTAGAAGTAGAATGGTTGATGAAGGATTCTTAGAGATAACAACTCCAATTTTAACAGCTTCATCACCAGAAGGCGCAAGAGACTATTTAGTTCCTTCAAGAAACTATCCTGGAGAATTTTATGCACTTCCACAAGCACCTCAACAATTTAAACAACTTCTTATGACTTCTGGATTTGATAGATATTTTCAAATCGCTCCATGCTTTAGAGATGAAGATGCCAGAGCAGATAGAAGCCCTGGAGAGTTTTATCAACTTGATATGGAAATGTGTTTTGCTGATCAAGAGGATGTTTTCTCAGTAATTGAGAAAGTTTTACCAGATGTATTTGCTAAATATGGTGTTTATAAAAGTGCATCAACTGTTCCTTTTAGAAGAATAACTTATAAAGATGCTTTAGAAACTTATGGATCTGATAAACCAGATTTAAGAATAGATTTAAAATTAAAAGATATAACAAATATAGCAGCAAAGACTGAATTTGCAGACTTTAAAGATGCTTATGTTACTTGTGTTGCCGTAGACAATTTTAAAGAAAGCAGAAAATATATTGATAAATTAGTAGAAGATGTATACGCTTTAACAAATAATAAAGTTTATTGGTTTAAAGTTGATGAAAATGGTGAATTAACTGGTGGAATATCTAAATTCTTAGATGAAATTAAAGAAGAATTAAAGAGTACTCTTGAATTAAAACCAAATACTTTTGTAGCTATTTCTGCTGGTAAAAAACTAAATGCTTTAAAAACAGGTGGAGTATTAATAAAACAAATAGGGTCTTCAGTTGAAGGACATATGAATAAAGAAACTTATGAGTTCTGTTGGATAGTAGATTTCCCAATGTATGAAATTGGTGAAGAATCAGGAGAATTAGAGTTCTGTCATAATCCATTCTCAATGCCTCAAGGTGGTTTAAAAGTTTTAGAGGAAGCAGAAGGAAACTTAGAACGTGAACTAGAAATAGTAGCTTATCAATATGACCTTGTATGTAACGGCGTTGAACTTTCAAGTGGTGCTGTAAGAAATCATGATCCAGAGATTATGATTAAAGCATTTGAACTTGTTGGTTTAGGTGAAGAGGATGTTAAGAAAAAATTCCCTGCAATGTATAATGCATTCTGTTATGGTGCACCATCACATGCTGGAATTGCTCCAGGAGTTGATCGTATGATCATGCTTATTACTGGAGAAGAAAGTATAAGAGAAGTTATACCATTCCCAATGAATAGCAAAGCTCAAGACTTACTAATGGGTTCACCATGCAAGGTAAGCGAAAAACAACTTAAAGATGTTCACATTAAAGTTATAGATTAAAGGTAAATTTATTTTACCTTTTAATATTATCTTTTTGGAAAGGAAGAAAAATATGCTTAGACAAGTAAATGATTATGTAAAATTTTTAGAAAAGAATATTCCACAGGATATAAAGAAATATAAAGGGACACCATCTCTACAAAGATTAAAACGTGTTGGATATTTTTGTGGTATGGATAATGCATCTCGAGATGTATACGATTTTAAAGAATACTTAAGTACTTACGATCATTCAATAACAACAGCAGGTATAACTTCAATGTTTACTGATGATAAAAGAGCAATTCTTGCAGCTTTATATCATGATGTATCCAAACCAACATGTTCGCACGTAATAGATTATATGAATGGAGATTATAAAACTCAAGAGAGTACTGAAGAGTTTACTAAAGATATTATTTTAGGAGATGAGCTTCTAAGAAAATATCTCAAAGATGATGGAATCGAACCTGAAGAAGTATATGATTTTAAGAACTATTCTCTAGTGGATTTGGATCGTCCATCCCTTTGTGCCGATAGAATCGATGGAGTTATCTTAAGCTCTCTTGTTTGGAGTGAAACGTTAAAGTTAAAAGAAGCCAAAAAGATGTTAATGAATCTTGAAGCTTACATAAATGAATATGGAAAAAAAGAAATCGGTTTTAAAAATCTAGAGTTAGCAACTCAATTTATGAGGCAAAACGATATTATAAATAGATTTACGCATTCTCCATGGGATACATATATGATGCAACTTCTTGCTGATATAATTGCTCTTGCTATTAAAGAAGGATTAATTACTTATGAGGGTCTTTATTACATAACTGATGATATGTTATTTAGACTTCTAGAGTTTTCTGAAAATCCAATTTTAAAAAATAAATTAACAGAGTTTGAAAATATTTTAAAAAAGGACATAAAACTTCAAAAAAAGCTCAAAATAAAAGAGAGGATTATAAATCCATTAGTTAATGGAAAACGAATCAATTAATATGTCTTTTTAATGTTAAGCGTGATAGTTTCAGTTGATTTTAAAAAACAACTATCTTATAATATTTAGTAGAATAGAGATGGTACGATGAAAAAGAGAAATTTATTGATAATCGCAATAATAATTATGAGTATCGGTTTTGCAACCGTATCAACTACATTAATAATAAATGGAATCGCTAAAATAAATGAAAATATTGATGACTTTGATGTTTATTTCTCTAAAGCTATTTTGGATCAAGTTGATCGAAGTGGTGAGTTAATCGATGATAGTAATAAAGTAATAACGTTTACAAGCAAGGATTTAAGCAAAGTAGGAGACACATCAACTCTTGAATATGAAGTAACCAATGCCAGTAAAAACTATGATGCGGAGGTTAGCATTACTTGTGAAGGTGAAACTGAGTACTTAGGAATTAAATCCACTCCAGCTAAGATGGCTGTTGAAGCAACACAAACGAAAGTTGGACAAGTAACAGTTGAACTAAAAAAATCAAGTATAACAACTCAAGAACTTCCAATAACTTGTAAACTAAATATAGTAGCATCAGAAAGAACAAGTTTAGGAGCAAACGATGTTGCTAAATATAACTATAAAGCAAAGAATTTAAGTTATGATAACACAAAAACAGGATTGAGTTGTCAATCGGTTCAAGACTGTTTAACTGAGATTGATAACATTTTAGAAGGTTAAAACATATAAAAAAGGTTGGTAATCAAAACATGAACTTGTAAGATAAAAGTAGACACAAAAAAGATGTGTTTACTTTTTCTTTGGTATAATTTAATAAAGGAGATGA
>CAKOKD010000004.1 GCA_934090935.1 uncultured Bacilli bacterium | reverse complement strand
TCATCTCCTTTATTAAATTATACCAAAGAAAAAGTAAACACATCTTTTTTGTGTCTACTTTTATCTTACAAGTTCATTTAATGAGCAATCCTCTTTTATTCGAATATCGAAAAGTATGAAGGAATTTTAGCTTCAAAAGTTTGCTCTTTGCCGTTTGGTAAAATAACTTTAAGAGTTTGATGATGCAAACACATATGGCGTATAGGATTTTTTGTTGATCCATATTTTTTATCACCAATAATTGGATGTCCTAAATTGGACATAGCAACTCTTATTTGATTTTTTCTTCCCGTTTTAATATTTATTTCTAAAATTGAATAGTTTTTACTTTTCTTTAAAACTTTATAATCGGTGATGGCAAGAGATCCATGAAGTTTATCAGTTGCATAAGTGTGAAGTGTTTTATCCTCAGTTAAATATTCTTGAATATGTCCGGAATCATCTTTTACACATCCTTCTACCACAGCATAATACTTACGAGTCTTTGCTATATTATTCCAATTGTCTTGAAAATATCTTTTTAGTTTTTCAGATTTGGCAAATAAAACTATACCTGAAGTATCACGATCAAGTCTATGAACAATAAATATACGATTATTTTTATTCTTTTTGTGCACATATTCATATGCTTCGTGATAAAGTGTACGAACCTTCTCTTTATCCGTGCCTACGCATAAAAGACCTGCTGGTTTATTTACAACAAGGAGTTCTTTATCCTCATATATGATATCCATTTTTTTATTTTTCATCTTTTTTCCTCTTCATCACGACTAATAAAAATATAACTATTATAGAATTTATTAGTACCATTTTCTTTAAATATTCGTAGTCGTATGATTTTTCTTCTGATTTTTCTTCTTGTTTGTTTTCGTTTTTTATCTCTATTCCACTTTGACAATATTCCTCTTTAATATCAAAATAAGTCCATATGCCTAAATTCTCATTTATGGCTCCTGCTTGTAACTCACAAAGTTTAGTTAACCATTTATAATCGTTATAAACATAATTTACTTGAGAGTAACCTTTTGATACTAGAGATTCTTGAAGTAATGTTCCATCAACATAAAGATAAACTAAATATTCATTATATTTGTTTTTTTCCTCACTTAATTCATCTTTTTCAATTTCTAGACTTTTTGCATTTTTAACTAATGAACAAGCATAATCATTTATTTCTTTATTTAAAGTTCCGTCTGATGTATCCATCATTAAAAGTCTTATTCTTTTTATACCCTTACTTGTGTTCACCCACATCGATACAGCTGAATCACAGGAAACTAAAGAAACAGACTCACGATTTTCTTCTGCTTTTACAAATGATGTGCACATTAAAAATGTTAAAATTATCAACAAAGTTTTTTTCATTTATTCTTCACCAATAAAATTATATAAAAATATTTTGATAAAGTAAATTATGTAGTAATATATTTATTATTTTATGTTATAATTGGTATATAATAATTTATAAGAGGTGGATTTATGGAAAAAGAAGAAAAGAAAACTACAACTACAAAAACAAGTGCAGCTAAAAAGTCTACTGGAACTAAAAAGACTGCAAGTGCTTCTAAAAAAACTACTACTGCAAAAAAAAGCACGACTAGTAAAGCAAGCTCAAAAACTACTGGAACTAAAACTAGTACAGCCAAGAAATCTACTAGTTCTAAAGGTACAAGTACTGCTAAGAAAACAGTTGGAACTAAAAAGACTACTACTGGTAAAAAAACTGACGTTAAAAAAAGTGCACCAATAAAAGAAGAAACTCAAGAAGAAGTTAGAATCATCGAATCCGTTGTTGTTGAGGAGCCAATTGTTGAAGAAACAAAAACTAATGAAATTCCTGTTGAAGAGGAAATTGTTCAAGAAGAAATTGAAGAAGTTATAGAAAAACCAGAAATGGTTAAAGAGGAAGAAGTTAAAGCAGAAAAAGAGGAAGAGGTTAAACCAATTGTTTCAAAAAGCAATATTTCTAAGGAAAAAGATAGAAGTATTGATTTAGGTATATTGATTGTTGTTATGGGACTTTTCATCCTTGTAATCACAACATATTTCTCTAAAGCGCTTACTTTAAGTTCATTAGTAACAAATATTTTAGTTATACTTTCACTTGTTATTGAAGCATTTGGAATAATCGTTATTATTGTTAATTCAATTAGAAAATATTAGAGGCTAATATGTGTAAGAGTTCAGTGATTTCTGAATTTACATCTATAACATATTTAATACTATGTTTGGTAATTCCGATTTTATATTATATATATTATAGAAATAAAGTTAAGAAAAACAAAAACTATGGTGTTTGTTTTATAAAGATGGTTATAATCCTTCTTGTATTATTTGCTCCTAAATACATTGTTAAATATTTTTTCAAAGATGAATGCATAAACTGTATTATAAACAATGTATGCAAGGAAGATAATGTGAAAAGTGATAATTTAAAAGCATCAACTACAGCTAGTACAACAACAAATGATAGAATAACTTCAACTGTTAGCACTTCAACTACAAGTAAAACTACTACTACTAAAAAAACAACTGGTGATAAAGTTACTTATGGTATGGTAAAAGAAATTGATGGCGAAAGAAAAGATGTTGGAGTTTCTAGCAAAGGTTATACAATTTATACAATCAATGGAGTTACATATGTTGATGGATATATGATTGTTAATAAAACGTATACAGTATCATCAGACTTTGTTCCAAAGGATACTTATAAACCAAGTGAAGGAAAAACAAATACATGTAATGATTGTATAAACAATACCGTTTATAGTGCTTGGAAAGTTATGCAAGCTGATGCTGCAAGTTTAGGTTTGAATATAAGAATAACTTCGGGTTATAGACCTTATCAAACTCAAAATTCGATATATAATAGATATGTTGCTCGTGATGGAAAAGAAAAAGCTGATACTTATTCAGCAAGACCTGGAAGCTCAGAACATCAAACTGGATTATGCTTTGATTTAAATTCAATAAGTGATGCTTTTGCTAATACTGCTGAAGGTCGCTGGGTCAACGAAAATGCTTATAAATATGGATTTATTATACGTTATCCAAAAAATAAAAATGATGAAACAGGTTATAAATATGAATCATGGCATCTAAGATATGTTGGAACTGATCTTTCATATAAATTGTATAACAACGGAGATTGGATAACAATGGAATCATACTTTGGTTTAACAAGCAAATATAGTGAATAAGTGGTACATTTGTATCACTTTTTATTTTGCCTTTATGTTATAATTATTATTAGGTGATACTATGGACTTTTTAAACTCAATTGAAGATAATTCTATTCTAATAATAGATAACAATATAAAATTTAAAGTGTTAGATTATATCAATGAACATAAAATATTAAAATCAATAAAAATTATGAGTTTTACAGAGTTAAAAAAGGGCTTATTTTTTGATTATTCAAATGAAGCAATATTTCGTGTTATGAGAAAATTTAACCTTGATTATGATCTTGCAAGAAAATACATTATGAATATTTATTACTTAGAGGATAAAACTTATGTTAATCCTAAATATAAGTTTTTATGTGAAATCAGGGATTTTTTAAATGAATTAAACTTACTTATTAAAGATCCTTTATTTAAGTCCTTGTTGGAAAGAAAAAAAATATATGTATATGGTTTTGATTATATTGATTCTTTTAATAGATATATGTTGAGTATGCTTAGTGATGTCACTATTTTGGAGCATCCTTGTAAAAATATTACGCATGAAGCAATAGAATTTAACAATATACAAGATGAAATTTCATATGTTGGAGAAAGGATTGCTGACCTTATATCTTCTGGTGTTAGCTTGGATAAAATATACATTGCAAATGTCGATGATACTTACTTTTTTACTATGAAAAGAATATTTGGTTGTTTAGGAATACCTTATTATTTAAAAAGTGAAACCTGCGTTTATGATACAGCTATTGGAGAATATGCGATAAACAATTTTAGCAATAATTTCTATTCTTTGCTTGCTAAAATAAAACTTAAATTTGATGTTGACAACAATGAATTTAATAATAAAGTATATTTGAAAATAAAAAGTATTCTTGATACTTATTATTGGGTTAAAGACGAAGATATATTAGATTTATTTATCGAAGAAACCAAAAGAGCCCGTATAGGGGTTAATCATTATAAAAAAGAAATCACTACCACGGAACTTCTTAATAATATATTTGAGGACGATGAGTACGTATTCCTAATAAACTTTAATCAAGGAAGTATTCCTAAAATAAAAAAAGATATTGATTACTTAAATGACGATATAAAACCAACTTTTTTAAGTAAAAGTTATGAATATAATCGTGATATAAAAATTTCTTTATTGAATAGTATATCTAATATAAGAAATTTAACTATTACATATAAAAAGAATACAGTTTCTGGAGAGATACTTCCATCTCCTCTAATTGAAAGTGAAAATATTTCAGTTATTAAGGGTTTCACGACTATATCTGCATATTCAGACTTAAATAATAAGATTATTCTTGCTAATAAACTTGATAAATTAATAAAATTTAACGAGCTTGATGATAATACGATTGCTTTAAGCAATAACTATAGTATTCCTTATAATGAATATAATCATAAATATAAAAATGTAAATAAAGATAAATTAATAACTGCTATTGATAGTAAACTTAATTTTTCATATTCCAATATTGAAAAATACTATGAATGCCCTTTTAAATTTTATTTAAAGAGTGTTCTTAAGATTGATGAATATAATGATACGTTAGATACTCTAATTGGAAACGCTTTTCATCATACTTTAGAAGTTTCTTTAAGAGATGATGTTGATCCGAGTCTTGTATATGATGAATATGTAAAAAATGTTGATATGCCACTTAACAATAAAGATAAGTTTTTCATTAGCACTTTAAGGGAAGAAATATTGTTTATTTATGATGTTATAAAAAAACAATATGAACATTTTAATATAACTAGACAAGAATTTGAGGCAAGTAAGGTTTTAGAAGTAAAGCATCCTTTTAATACAACAATTAAAGGATTTGTAGATAAAATTATTTATATGGATAATAAAGCTTTTATAATTGATTATAAAACCGGTGGAGATAAAATAAATAGTAAATTATTTGAATTTGGTCTTAATCTACAATTACCAATTTATTTATATTTATTGAATGAACTTGAAGCTGATACGTCTGTTCAAGGAATTTATTTACAACATCTTTTAAGTCAAAAGAAAGTATTCTCTCTTGGTAATTCAGAAACAAAAGAACAAAGTTTACGTCTTGATGGAATCTCCTTTGGTCCACTTGAAAATATTAAAGACATGGATGATACGTATGAAAAATCAAGTGTTATTAAAGGACTTGCTTATGATAAAGATGAATGTGATTTAAAGTATGGAGCTAGAGTTAAAACTCCCGAAGAAAAAGAAGAACTTAAGCATTTAGTTAAAGATCGCATTGAAGAATGTATAAATAACGTAAGCAATGGTAATTTTGAAATAAAACCAGTTAAAATCGAAAAGCTTGTTGATGGATGTAACTTCTGTCCTTATAGAGATATATGTTTTAAAGTACCAAGTGATTATGAAATAAAAGAAATTAAAGGAGATGATGAGTAATGCCAAGTTTAACAGAGAAACAAAGTTTAGCCGTAAATAAAAGTAATACTAACATCATCGTATCCGCTGGGGCGGGTTCTGGTAAAACAACCGTTTTAAAAACAAGAGTTGAAAGACTTCTTACTGAGGGAATTAACATAGATGAACTTATCATATTAACATTTACTAACGCGGCTGCTGCTGAAATGAAGGATCGTATAAGAAAAGTTATAAAGAAAAATAAAAATATTGCTCATATGGAAGAGTTTGTTGATTCAGCTTATATAACAACTTTTGACTCATTTGCTCAAAGTATGGTAAAAAAATATGCTAATGTTTTAAATATGAGTGATCATTTTACAATTGTTGATGCTAATATTGTTAATTTAGAGATCGATAAAATCATTGATGAAATATTTGAAAATAAATATGTAAGTGATGAAAACTTCTGTAAGTTTATTCGTGAGCAAACTTTAAAGAATGATAAACAAATAAGAAATAGTATTAAGTCTGTATATAAAAGTATTCAAAATAAAATAGATTTAGAAGGATATTTAGATAGTTATATAGATACTTTTTATAGTGAGGATTTCGTAAATCAAACATTTGCTTCTTTTGAAAACTATATATTTAGTTTAAGAGATGATGTATTGGAACTAATAAGCAAGCTTAACGATTATGCATTACCAGAGACAGTTGAAAAAAACGAAAAGTCAGTTGCTGAATTTGCAGCTGCAAGTTCTTATGATGAACTTCTTGATACTTTATCATTTAGACTAGCTCAAAATCGAAATGGGGCTTATGATGATGAAGCTAAAGAAATTTCACCAAAAATAGCTGATGCTCGAAAGAAATTAAAACTAGCTTGTTCTTTTGGTGATAAAAAAATGTTGATAAATAATTACTTATCAACAAAAGATTATGCCTATTGTGTCATCGATATTTTAAAGACATTACATGAAAAATTACAAGAATATAAGAAGAATAAAAATGCTTATGAGTTTATAGATATAGCTTTAAAAGCGATTGAATTAGTAAGAGACCATGAAGATGTAAGAAATGAAATTAAGTATAAAACTAAAGAAATTATGATTGATGAATATCAAGACACAAATGATATTCAAGAAGAATTTATTTCTTATATTCAAAACAATAATGTTTATATGGTTGGAGATATAAAACAATCTATTTATCGTTTTAGAAACGCTAATCCTTATATATTTAAAACTAAGTATGATAACTATAAACTAGGAAATGATGGTTTTAAAATAGATTTAATGGAAAACTTTCGTTCACGAAACAGTGTTGTTACAATTATCAATAACATATTTTCTAATATTATGTCTGATGATATAGGTGGATGTGACTACAAGAGAGAACATATGATGGTTTACGGAAATAAAGCTTATGAAACATCAAACAATGATTACTACTCAACATCTATTTTAACTTATGATGATAAGGGTAAGTATTCTCGTGTTGAAAAAGAAGCATTTATCATTGCTGATGATATAAAAAAACATATTCGTAATAAAGAGCAAGTTACTTATTATAAAGATGATAAGATGTGTACTAGAGATATTGATTTTAAAGATTTTACCATATTGATTGATAAATCAACATCTTTTGACGATTTTAAGAAAATATTAGAAGCAAATAATATTCCTACTACAATTAAAAAAGATATCAACATTAAAGATGAAGATGAAATTCATTTACTTAAAAATATTATTACATTAATAATAAAGATAAAAAAACACGTATTTGATTCGGAATTTAACCATGCTTTTGCTAGTATTGCAAGATCATATCTTTATGAAATGGATGATGATGAATTATTTGATATCATTACAAATAAGAAATATGAGGAATCAGATATTTATTTTAAATGTTTAAATATTTCTAAGGAAATAGATGCTTTATCTAATCGTGATATTCTTAGTAGAATAATAACCGATTTTGATTTTTATACAAAACTTTTAAGGGTTGATAATATCAGTGAACGTCTTATAAAAATAGAATATTTTGTTAATAACTCAACAGATTTAAACAAATTTGGTATGAATATATACGCCTTAAATAACTATTTTGATCAAATACTTGAGGATAAAAGTGAGATAAAAATGAAGATTAGTTCTGGTGATGATAACTCAGTTAAGATTATGACAATTCATACTTCCAAAGGATTAGAGTTTCCATATGTTTATCTTCCTATGTTAACATCTAATTTTTATAAATCACCAAGCAAAGATTTATTTAGTTTATCAAATAATTACGGTATACTTTTACCTTTTTATAATAATGGTGTTGGTACTTCCTTTGTATCTACAACTTCAGCTGTTAATGAAATGAAGGAAACGCTTTCTGAAAAAATAAGATTATATTATGTAGCTTTGACAAGAGCTAAGGAGAAAGTTATAATGATTTCTCCAAAATTGGAAGTTCCAAATATCAATAAAGTATCATCATTATTAAAATTTAAAAGTTTTGCAGAGATTATAAATTCTCTTGGATTATCTGAATTAGAAGAAAAAAAAGATGTAGAGTCATTAGATGTTAATAAGAATTATAATGTTATTAAACTAAGCAATTATAAAGAAATGATTCCTAAAAGTGAGAAAATAATTCATACAAAAAGTTTAAGCATTGATAATCAAACGTTAGAAAATAAGCACTTTTCAAAAGCAATAAATACTATAATTGATGAGAACTTAAGAAAGAAACTTGATTTTGGTACTTTTATGCATTATGTGTTTGAAGTATATGATTTTAAAAATGACAATTTAGATACTCTTCCAATTGGAGCTGTTGAAAAAACTAAAGTTATGAACTTTTTAAAACATGATGAAGTAAAAAATATAAAGAATGCTAAAATATATAAAGAACATGAAATACGCTTTACCGATGGTGAAAATACATATCACGGATTTATTGATTTACTTTTAGAGTATGATGATCATTTTGATATAATTGACTACAAACTTTCTAATCTGGAAAGTGAAGAATATAAAATTCAACTGGATGGATATAAAAAATATATAGAGGAAAATTATTCAAAACCAACACATCTTTATTTATATTCAATAAATAAAGATGTGTTTAAGAAACTTGATTGAGAAGAAGAAATTCTTCTTTTTTTTGTTAATATATTTATTAGGAGAGGAATTTATGGAAATATTTGGAGTTAATTTAGATGATGCTCAAGTGAGTGCAATTGAGGATGAAGCTAAAACAGTCATAGTTTCAGCTGGTGCTGGTTCTGGTAAAACTCAAACAATTTTAGGTAAAGTAAAATATTTAATTGAAGAAAAAGATGTAAAAGAGAATGAAATTTTGTGTATATCTTTAACCAATGAAACTGTTAATAATTTAAAAGTTAAACTAGAAAAAATGAATTATAAAGTTGATGTAATGACCTTTCATAAACTAGGTTTATCTTTAATTGATGAAAAAGTAAGCATTGTAAGTGAAGACTATTTAAGCTACATAATTGATGAATATATGCTTTCATTTATAAGGAATAATAAACTTCGAAATAAAATATTTAAAAGAATATTTTTTACAGAAAGTAATATGGAAAAAGTTATGAAAAATCGTGATTATTTTGAGTTAAAAAATGTTATTATTACTTTTATTAAATATATTAAAAGTAATGATTTAGATATTAGAGAAATTCATATTAGAAATATTGGCTATATAAATCGAGAAATATTAAGAATGATATTCGAAATATATATTATTTATACTGAAGAGTTAAGATCGAGTGGTAAAATAGATTTTGATGATATGATAAAGTATGCATCGTGTAAGAAAGTTCATGTTAATTATAAATATATTATTATTGATGAGTTTCAAGATACCAGTGTATTAAGACTAAATTTGATTAAAAATATCATGAAATATAATGATATAAAATTATTTTTAGTTGGCGATGACTGGCAAAGTATTTATGCTTTTTCTGGATGCACTTTAGATATCTTTGTTAACATAAATGATTATTTAGATGATGTTAGTTATCATCAGTTGAAGTACACTTACCGCAATTCTCAAGAACTAATTACTGCAAGTGGTAAATTTGTTATGAGAAACAAGTATCAACTTCGAAAAGATATTATATCACATATCCATGAAGATAGACCGATCGTTATTTTATATAATTATCAACTTGCTGATGTTTTAAAATATGTAACTGGAGATATCATGATTATTGGAAGATGTAATAAAGATATAGAAAATATTAAATGGAATAATAAATATACGATTCATAAATCTAAGGGACTGGAAGCAGATAATGTAATACTTGTTAATTCAGATAATATTCCTTTTAAACACAAAAGTCATGAGCTTCTTGATTATTTTTTAAAAACTAATGAAGGAATTAAATATCCAGAAGAACGAAGACTTTTTTATGTTGCACTTACAAGAACTAAGAAAAAAATTTATATTATGGTTAATAGTCACGAAAGCATTTTTATTCGTGAGTTAAGAAAAAATTATAAAGAATTTATTACAACAAAAAAGAATGGCGAACCATTCTAATAATTTTCAGCTTTAATTTCAAAGAAGCTTTGTGGATGATTACATACTGGACAAACTTCTGGAGCAGATGCACCAATACAAATGTGTCCACAGTTTCTACATTTCCAAATACGATCTCCGTCTTTAGAGAATACTAAACCACCTTCAATATTTTCAATAAGTTTTCTATATCTAGCTTCATGTTCTTTTTCAATTGCTGCTACGCCTTCAAATAACTCAGCAATTCTATCAAAGCCTTCGGCTCTTGCAGTTTTAGCAAATTCATCATACATGTCAGTCCACTCATAGTTTTCACCTTCAGCTGCTGCATATAGGTTTTTAAGCGTAGATGGAATTTCTCCTCCATTTAATTCTTTAAACCATAGTTTGGCATGTTCTTTTTCATTGTTAGCAGTTTCTTCAAAAATAGCTGCTATTTGTTCATAGCCATCTTTTTTAGCCTTGCTTGCAAAATATGTATATTTATTTCTTGCTTGACTTTCTCCTGCGAAAGCAGTCATTAAATTTTGTTCTGTTTTACTTCCTTTTAATTCCATAATTTTCTCCTTTTCTTGAATTATTATAACATAAATTTGTTATTATAAAGTATTAAAAAACAACTTTTTACAGTTGTCTAAAAAGTATAATTACTTTTTAATAATTTTAATTTGGTTTACTATTGGTAATTCTTTTGCTTTATCTTGACAAGCATTAACGATACCAATGATAGCAAGTACAGTAAATCCAAGTCCAATTATAGATAATGGAACTGTTACCCACCATGGAGTTACTTTACAAGTTACACCAAATGCACTCGCAAGACTTCCGTAGTATCCTGCTCCACAACTACCATTCACTTTGATAACTGATGTAAGAATTCCATATAGAACAGAATAAATCATTTCTAAAATAAATAAGTTTAATCCTTGAACTGCATGATATCTAACATATGCGTTTTTCTTTTCAGTTAGATATGGGATTAAAGATAAAATTCCTAAATAAGAAAGAATTGACATTCCTTTTCCAGATTCGATATCCTTTTTATCAAAGTTTTTAGTTTCATCTTTTACATCCATAAAAGATTTTTCTTCATTCTTTGCCATTATATAAACTCCTTTTCTATAAATATTATACTATATTTTTTTTAATAATAAACAAAAATGTTCATATTTTTTTGATTTAGATGGCTTTTCTATGAAGAGAAGCCTTTTCTTTTGCTTCTTCTAAAGAAATGTAAGGATTCATTTTTATATAATAACCTGTATTTGCAAGTTTATAGCCTAGCGATAGAGCCATTTTGGTAGAAGCACCTGTTGTTGTTAAATCCTTTATGGTTGTAAATATTAGACCAGTATTTTTAAATAAATCTTCTTCTACATCTTTTAAACATTTAAGCGCATAGCCTTTATGTCTTTCACTTTCAAGTGTTTCTAACTCAATGTCACCTGTTAATGGATTTACAAACCTTATTACACATGATGATACTGGAACATCATCATGTAATAGCAAATATTCAGTCGAATTATATTTCCCATTATGCTCTTTATTTACAATATAAATCATAGCTTCTATATCTGATAGTTTATCTAAATAATTTGATTTTGGATCTTTATAATGAGCACATGCACATTTATAAAGGTATTTATCTCTAAAATTTTCTCCTTGATATTCAATTAGCAATTCTATGCTTCTAATATTATCAGGACTCACTTTAACCAATTCAAACATTATATCACTCTTTCATTGTTGTTCTCATTATATAGCAAAGTCATGAGTGGTGCAAGATGAAACGTGTCATATTTTTATATGAATATTACTATTTTTTTGAAATAAAAATTAGAGATAATCTAATAATAGAAAAAAATTGATAACTTTTGCAAAAAAATATATAATGTTAGAGAAAGGTTACAAATTATTTAATGAAGAAGAAAAGTAAAATAATAACAAAAATTAAATGTTTTTTTAAAAGAATTATATTGAATATGACAATGACTGAGTGAGATCCTGAGTTACCAGAAGAAAAAAAGAAATAGATACTACTTCTTTATTATAGTCTATAAATTAGGCGATTTTAATACCATTTAATTTTATATAAATACAATAAATTACTAAATTTAAGGAAGGCAGGTGTCCCTGGCCCTGCATCTCTTTTGACCATTAAGGTGTGTGGATGGGACATTCTTCCACCTCTTCCTTAATAATATTATATTATTTTTTTATTAAATTATCAAACACATACTAAAACGTAAAGACTACTTAGAATTGTTTATAAATTATTACTATTGGTATTTGCTAATGTCATCTATTCTAGCTGCAAAGTAAGGTTTATCTTTAGAATCTTCCTTTAAAAATATTGCAAAAGTTTTATTAACATTAAGATTTCTTGATTCTTCTTTGGAATCTAGTGATGAAAATTTAACAATGTCCATTCCAGCTTCACTTTTTATCTTTCCACCACTTTCATTTAATTCAAATTTTATAGTTTGTAGAGCTTTATCTATAATTAAGGTATTATTATCTTTATCATAAAATTCTTTGTTTTCTAGCTCATTATATTCTTTTAATACATTTAAATTGATGTATGGCATTTTAAAATTATCTGATTTAGTAAATTCTTTATTTCCTTTATATTTTGAACCAGTAGTTATTATATTGTTATAAATTTCTTCAAAAGTATCTCCTTTTGGATTTTTATTTATAATAATTTCATCATTACTTGTTGTAGTTAATTTAATTGCAAAGTCATCTTCATTATTATAGTAAATTACATTTATTTGATTCTTATAAGATTCTTTATTATCTTTAACACCAAAATATTTAATATTCTTTGTATCATTAAATTTGTCTTCATTTAACTTCACAAACTTTGTTTTATATTTAAATTCACGATATAACATAGTGTAGAAAATGTACCTTTCAAGACTATTGCTATTATTGTCTAAAGCATCTTCACTCCAATCAAATCTATCTAATATGTCACTTGTTTGATTAAATTTTTCTTTAATGTTCTTTTCTATTTCTCTTTTTAATTCTAAAGTCTTCTTTCCATATACTTTATAATAGTAATCATTTGAAATATCACTTTCTTTAAACAGTTCTTTATTTAAATGGTTAACATAAGTATTATCTTGTTCAAATTTAATATCTTGTTTCACAATATCATTTTTTAAATCATTCCATATTAAATTAAAAGTTGCACACCAGGCAGCATCTTTATCTATCTTATCAACAAATGTTGGTACGACTAAAACTCCAGTAGTCTCAGTAGTCTCATGACGATTCTTTGAAATAAATACTAAACAGCTAACTCCAACTAAAATTACTAAACCAATAATTATTATTAATATATTCTTTTTCATATTTTACCTTTCTTTATATTCAATATTATCGTTAACTTTTATTACCATATTTGTATAACGATTCTTAAATCCAACTCGTTCATATAATTTTTTTGCTTCATTTTTTTCAAATACATCTAATGAAATATCTTTGTTTTCATACCTTGCGCGATCAATTATTAAATTTAGTACTTCAGTGCCAATGCCTTTTCCTCTAAATTTTTCATCAATAAGAAAACGATATATATAAATCTCATCAGCATATATTTTTAAACCTATAAACCCAATTTCTTGTTTATCATATATAATTTTATAATAATCTTCATTATCATTAAAAGTTAAATCTTCGGGTTTTATTATTTTTAATTGATAAAATGGATCAACTGTATTGTGATGTTTCCACTCCTCGATAATCCAATTTCTAAAATTATCATTTGGTTCTTTCTTTAATTCGACACTTTTCATACATTCTCCTTTTATATCTATAGTATATCATAAAAATATAAAAAAATTAGCGATTAAGCTAATTTTAGTAATAATATGGATATTCTCCTTTTTCTTTTGACCATTTATAGAAAACTACTCCATACCATGTGTCTCCACAGTCATCTTTAACAGCTTCACATCCATATGAGAAAATGCTATCATCAACATTATCAGTCATATTATTAAAGTCGTTATTCCCTTGTTTTTTACATTCTTCTTTTGTTTTATATGCATAAGTAAATTTCTTTTTAAACTTTTTACTTACACATTTATTTGTTGTCTTAATTGTAGTTGTTTTGGTTGTAGTTGTTGTTGTAGGAGTCGTTTCTATCAAACTACTTTCATCAATATTCTTTTGATAGTTATAACCTATTTCAACACTTTTAGTTGTTGTTAAATTATCTAATATTCTTTTTGTTAAATCTTTTTTGTTAAATTCATACGTTGATGTAACAGTTACTTTACTAATATCTTTACTATTTTGGTCTGCAATATCTATTAATGATGCAACTACCAATTCTAAACTTTTATCCTTATATTCTAAACTAGAGTAAATGTTTTTAGCATCATCATTTAATAAATCAACGTTAGTTATTTTATTACCTATTGTTTCACATTTGTTTTCTTTATCACACTTATAATTCACATCAAATGTGAGTTTTACAAGTGGATTAATTTTTACATATGCAACATATGTTTCTTGTTTTGCTTCTTGCTTATTATCGCTTTTATTTTTTATTAAAACAAATATAATTGAAATCAAAACAACTATAATTATTAATAAAATTATTGTTTCTAAATTTTTTTTATTCATATGAACTCTCTCTTTCTTTATTTTGTTAAATCACTATAGTAAAGTATTTCTTTATTAAGTGATTTAGCGTATTCTATCTCTTTACTTGTACTACTACCTATATAACCATCAACATCTACTACTAAAATTGCATCAGATAGTTTTATTTTTTCATAATGCATTTTGGAAATCATTTTCATTTCTTCTTCAGTAAATGAATCTTTATCCGTATTATATGGATTGTATATTGGAACTAACATACAATTTCCTTCTAATTCCATTTTTAAAGCTATTTCTACAATTTCTTTATAAAATCTTAAACTTCCACATACTGTAATTATTTTCATTATTTACCTCTTTACTACACTTTCAATTTCTTGAAGTTCAAATTTATACTTTTGTTTAACATCTGGATATTTTTCATGATCTACTTCACTTAAAAAGTCATTCAGTGGTCTAATCCATAAAGCTCCATCTTCATACAATTTTCTATAGATAACACATTTTTCTAGTGTTTCTGAATAGGTTCCAATATCAACAACTAAATAATAGTCTCCTTTAAAATGTTTATAAATTCTGTTAATTTGTATTTCTCTCATAATAACCAACTTTCTAAATTTATTGTATCAATTTTCTAGCAAAAAGTCATTATTTAAATATGTATAAATATAGCAATAGATATGGAATATTGTACTTTAGATAGAATTTAAGCAAGATATAAGAAAGTTAGAAACTCAGAATACAGTGTAAAAAAATGACTTTCTAAAAATTAAACAATTTTATAATAATTCTTGCTTCTTTAAATGATAAAAAATATGATTGTTTATATAAATAAAAGTGAAAATTATACTTCAAAAATGAGAGCTTTCGCTCTCTTCAGGGGGCGACTTATTTTTCTTGATTTTTTATCATTTTGTCAAATCTTTTACAAAGTATTTTTAGTATATAAAATATAAGGTTTTGTCTTATATTATTCATATAATCAGACCACAAATGAGACCTAAATTTATCATTACAATATTATTGTAATTCGTTATATTTAACATTTAGATACGATAGAAATTAGTCCTAAACACTTGACTAATACCAATAAATAAGTGATTAATACAATACCTTTTGAAAGGAGGTATTTGTGTGATTGCTAAAGAAATATTAGAAATATTATCTAAACCGTGGTGTTCTAATCAAGATATTATGAAGATAGCTAATGTATCAGCTACTACTGCTAGTAAAATCAAACAAGAAATTGAAAAAGAATTCGGAAAAAAGAACCTAACAAATTTATGCCTGCTTATTGTATACCTACCAAAGAAGTCAATAAGTATTTTGATCAAGATATAGAGTTTCTAAAATCAATAGCATGCTTTGATAAGAAAATTAATAATGGACTACCTAAATAGATGTCTTCTACTTGGAAGATTTAGATCCATAACTATTATTAATGATAATGTTTCTTGTTTAGTTATTGTTATAAATGATGAAGATGGAGATTTAACTATTACAATTATTACTAGCACGGATGTTGCAAAGAAAATAACTAATAGTTGTGAAGATGATTTTTTAATTGGTATCAAAGGAAAAATAGATGCTGATGAACACGGTTTGATAATTAGAGCAGAAAGAATATCATTTTTAGGACATAAATAAAGAGCTGATTAATTTCGACTCTTGTTTTAGTATTCGTTATCATCTAATAAATCATTAATTATTTTTATTGTATAATCATTTGAAATTTCATTTTGTTTTTTATAAATGTTATATTTACATCTCTTACATTTTAATGGAATTCTTTTTTCAGAGTGTAATAAATTATTATTGTTAAATTCTTTTATAACATTACCTCTTGAATCAAATTCAAGATGCAAACTTGCTTTTTCGTTCCATCCATAGTTTTTATATAGTTTTTCTGTATAGCACCAGTAAACTACATAATTATGTTTTTTTAAATCTTCTAATATATCGGTTCTAATATAAATAGCACCTGATACTGGATATTTGTAAAAGCTTTTAGCATTATTATCACATAATATAATTTGATTACCATTAATATCATCCCATGAAGATGTTCTAAAATTATATTTTAAATTCAGATATTTAACTAAGTTTGGTGATGGAAAAGCCATATTAGTTTCTTTTATATCTAAAGAATTAGATTCAAAATTTGGAATACTCATGTTTTTACTATATTTTTCAGATGGATAATCACTTACACTTCCATAATATCTTTTATTTTCAATCGTCAGATATCTTGAATCTTCATTACCTAATAATTCTTCTTGAGGATTAAAAGCCATATAGCATGAATAATAAACATTAATAAAATCAACTACAAATAAATGGACATCTCCTCCTATTAAACTCCAACTGTTATTCTCACAAATAATAGGATTCATCATTTTTTTACAATTTTCTATTGATTCTTTTTTGCTTTTATACCATCTATAGGTATTGTTATTATATAAATCTATATTTTCGCAAATTCTATTATTCAATTTATCTACTAATTCGTTATATGGGCTAACAGGCGAAGTTAAATAGATATTTTCTTCATCATACATTAGATAAGAATAATTTTTATATCCAAAAGTTTTATCATCATTGTATACATAAAATTCACTTGTATAATAATTTGTCATCAATGATCCAAGTAAAAATTCTTGACTTAACAGCAATATTTTTTTCAAAAGAGAATCTTGAAATTTATTTAAATGAATATCAAACCTTTCTTTTTCATAGCAATCATATCCATAAATAACACACAACTTTTTGAATATTTCTTGAAATAATATAAACATTCTTCCTGTATCAATAGTAATAATTTCAATTGGTTCCATATGTTTTTCAAACAAGCTATTTCCTAAAGAATACTTACAATAACCATTATTTTTTATGCAACTGAATTTTTGTTGTAATTTTTTATTATATTTCAATATTTCTTGATTATTATTTAGAATAAAATCATTATATAATGAAAGAGTATTTCCGTAAGAAAATCTATCAAATTTTAACAAATCTTTTTCATAAGCATCAGCAACAAACAATATTTGTTTTAAATCCAAATTTAAATCTACATCTATATCGCTAGAAATAATAGTGTTTAGATTTTTCTTATTTAATAGCTGATATTCATCTTCTTTATTTAAATAAACTGATGTTCTATATACTATTTCTGCATCTATTTCTTCTGGATTATAATATATCCGTTTTATAAAATTTGTTATTTTTCTTCTCCTAGAAAGTTTAGTTAAAACATGTATTATGCCTTTTTTAATATAAATTTCATTAATCCTATCATAAAAATTAATTAAATAATCTACAAACTTAGTGTTTTTATATGAAATATCATACACAACTTTTATAGCTAATTTTCTTATTCTCTCAACTGGTACAGACATTAGCCAAAAAGCATAATAAAAATATTCTTCTAATATATCAGTTTCTTTTTCCAAAAATGGTAAAGTATATACCATATTTTTTAAATGCATTAAGTATTGTGACTCCTTAAATTTTACTAATAATTTCTTTTGAATATTTTCATCATCAAGTATTTTTTGATTCAAATAGTTTTTGCAATTAAAAGGTCTATTGGGATATCCCCCCAATAATAAGAAAAGATTTTGCACATTTTCATATTTAATAAACTCTTGTATACATTTTATTTGATTATTATTAAAAGAAATATTTTTAAATATTTCTATATCCAATTCTTTACCTATATCTGACTTAAATATTATTCGAAGTGCTATATTAATATCTTTATCTTTATACTTATCTAATAAAACTAATGCAAATGCTTCATGCATTGAATACATTTTATCCAATTTTTCATTAATTATATTAATAATATCGTTTTCATTTTTATCTTTTATATAATCAAATAAGGATCTTGCTATAATATAATCTGATAATCTCTGTATAGTAAATAAAAAGTACAATGTATCATCATGCTGATAAGATCCCATAAAATCATTTTGGATCATATTTTCTACAAAACCGTCAAATTTATTTCCAGTTATACTTTTTAATTCATCTTCGGTTATTGATGTTTTACTATTCTCAAACATGTATGAACCAATTTTTTTCACAAGTTTCCAATTCTCTAATCCACATATTCCCTTAATATAGCTTTCCATTATAAAAGTCATTTGTGCTACACTTGGTATTTTCTCTACTTTAATTTTTGTATTAAATAAAATTTTATTTAACATTGTTAAATATAAAGGATTATTTGATTCAATTACATCAATTAATCTTACTGTTTCGACACCATATGTTTCAATTAACTTTAGTATACTTGATTCAAAATCAACACCCTTAAAGTCGTACTCGTTGATTAAAAGTTTAGTTAATTGCTCAGCTATATTACTTTTTAATGAAGAACTTCTATATGTAATTATAATATTTATATTCCTATTTTTCTGAATAGATTTAAGACGATTTAATATTTCTTGCTGTATACTTTCATTAAATTCATTCAATGCATCTATAACGAAATAAAAATCCTTTTTCTTATTTTTTATTTCATCAAATATAGTTTTAGATATAGAATCATTATATTTACCATAAATACATAAATGATCTATATTATTTTCACTAAGAGTTTCTTCTAATTTATAAACAAAATAGCTTTTTCCTATTCCGCCACAGCCTTTTATTATTAATCTATTTGATTTAGAAATAATCTCTTTATACATATTTATATTATATCTATATTGATAGCTTAGTGATGGATATCTAATTAACATTTCATTAAATAATTTCTCTAATTTATTCAAAAAATCTATTTTATCTATCTTTCTATTAAATAACAACTTAAAAAGTTTATTAATTTCATTTAGAAAGTATTTATCATCAATAAATTCTTGTGGATCAGAAGAATATGGATAAATATCATCAATTTTTCTTATAATTTGGTTAATTAAATGAGAGTCTTCCCATTCAAAGTTCAAATTATTATTTATACCATCCATCATATACTTTCTATTCTTATCATTTAGTATTTTGTACTCCATATATTTTTCCTTTCATAATTATTATTTAATTATTATATTACTATATTACTATATCTACAAAAAAAGAGCATATTCCATCTTAAAAATGAAACACACTCTATTATTTATATATATTATACCACTAAATTAGAATTTGTTGTTTGATATACTGAAGAATTTATCAAAGAATTCTAATAGTTTATCTATAACTTTATTTTTCTTTTCTTGCCTATCATTATTAGGAGTAAACATACTCATTGGAGGAAGTATTGTTGATACTTCTGTACCATTGGTTTCTACTCTTCCCTGTTCAAATGATCTTTGAATAAAGTTATATGTTTCTTCTTTATTAAGATTCTCTTCAGCAATTATCTTATCTAATTCTTCTTTCTTTTTACTATTCATAAATGATTCAAAATCAGCATATACATTTGAGTCTTGATCTAATGATTCAATGAATGCCATGATTAAATCTTTCTTATTTCTCAAATCTGGACTTGCCATAATTGTCTTTTGAATAGTTACAAGAATCTCTTTATCTTCCATGTTACTATCATGATATTTCTTAACTAATCCTAAGATGTAATCGATATTAACTTCTATTGATTTAATTAATTCCATTTCAAATACTACATCTTCAGTAACATCAGTTTTTTCTTGTTTAGCTTTATTTCTAAATTCATTATAAAGTTCAATATAAATACTATGATAATCTTGTTTATCTCTTTCATTTATTAATTCATCATCTTTAAATTCATCAAATGAAGATAAGATATTTGTTACTTTTAATATTGCACCATATAGTTTAATAAACTCTTTTTGTTCTGCTTCACTTTGCATTAATACTCCTGGTGCAAATTTAGAAGTTAACTTTTCAACTAATGATTTATATCCCTCAAATGTTTTACCATTATCATCTTCATATCCATAATAGTAATCATTATATGGTTTTAATAAAACTATTCCATGAGCTTCCTCATCACCAAATTTAGCAAGTGCTTCATTAAGTCTATCTTCTAAATTTCTAAATGAAACTATATTACCATATGTTTTTACACTATTTAAGATTCTGTTAGTTCTTGAAAACGCTTGAATTAATCCATGCCATTTAAGGTTCTTATCTACCCATAACGTATTTAATGTTTTTGCATCAAAACCTGTTAAGAACATATTAGCTACTATTAATATATCTATTTCTCTATTTTTCATTCTTAGAGACACATCTTTATAGTAATTTTGAAATCTTTCCGATGATGTATCATAACTAGTTCCAAACATATTGTTATAATCCTTAATAGCATTTTCCAAGAATGTTCTATCATCTGTGCTTAATGCATCAGTTGATTCAGAATTTTCATCTATAACTCCATCTTCACCATTGACACCATACGAATATATTAACGCCACTTTAAGAGAACTATTTTTAGCTGATAATTGCTTATTAAACTCAGCGTAGTATTCTTTAGCCATTTTTATGTTTGATACGGCAAATATTGAGTTAAAACCATTAACACTCTTTTTAGACTTTATTTCTTCAGCAGTTTGATTTTTAGCTACCACAGAAACATTATCTAAAGTTGAATAGACATAGCTTTCTAATGTTTTTGTTTTAGTACTAAAATGTTCTATTATGTAATTAGTAATTGTAGCAATTCTCAATTGGTTATCAAATAACTTTTCTTCATCAATGTTATAAACTTTTTCATCTTGAACATCATCGCGAAGATCAACTCTTCCAACATACTCATATCTAAATGGTAATACATTCTTATCTGCTATAGCATTTACTATTGTATAAGTATGTAATCTTTCTCCAAAAATTTGTTCTGTTGTTTCAGAAATGCCTTTTATTGTTCTAGCGTTCTCTGGAAATATTGGAGTTCCTGTGAATCCAAATAAGTAGTATTTATTAAATTTCTTAATAATAGCTTTATGCATATCACCAAATTGAGATCTATGACATTCATCAAAGATAAATACTACATGTTTATTAAATACTTCACTATTCTCATTCTTTTTAATAAATTGAGATAGTTTTTGTATTGTAGTAATTATTATCTTAGCATTAGGATCATTTAATTGTTCTTCTAATATTTTTGTTGATGTATTAGAATTAGCTGCTCCCTCTTTAAATCTATCGTATTCTTTCATCGTTTGATAGTCTAAGTCTTTTCTATCTACAACAAATAATACTTTATCAATAAAATCTAGCTTACTTGCTAATTGAGAAGTCTTAAACGATGTCAATGTTTTACCAGATCCTGTTGTATGCCAAATATATCCACCAGATTTTAAAGTTCCATAAAACTTATTATTATACGCAATATTAATTCTATTTAAAATTTTTTCAGTAGCAACTATTTGATAAGGTCGCATTACTAACAAATCTTCTTCACTTGTAAATACACAATATTTAGTTAATACATTTAGTAAAGTATGTTTAGTAAAGAAAGTTTTAGCAAAATCAATTAAATCGGTAATACCATTATTCTTTTGATCTGCCCAATACGAAGTAAATTCAAATGAATTTGACTTCTTTTTCTTTTGATTATTTATATGAAATTCTCTTGTAGTATTTGAATAATACTTAGTTAATGTTCCGTTTGATATAACAAATATTTGAACAAAATTATATAAACCAGACCCTGCCCAGAAAGAATCTCTTTGATATCTTTCTATTTGATTGAAAGCTTCTCTTAAATCTACCCCTCTTTTTTTTAATTCAATATGAACTAAAGGTAGACCATTAACTAATATGGTTACATCATATCTATTATCAAAGTTGCCATTATTGTTAACGTACTGATTTAAAACTTGAAGACTATTATTATGAATATTGTTCTTATCTATTAAATAAATATTTTTCTTTTCACCTGAATCAAGAGTTATTTCTTGTTTATAGTCTTCTTGAATAAGCCTTGTCTTTTCAATAATATAATCATTCTTATTAGCAATTACTTTAGTAAAGAAATCATCCCATTCTCCGTCAGTAAAATGATAATTATTAAGTTTTTCTAATTGTCTTCTTAAGTTAAGAATTAATTCATCTTCAGAGTTAATATTTAATCTTTCATAACCCTGTTCAACTAAAGTTTTAATTAATTCTTTTTCAAGTGCATCTTCGCTTTGAAAAGATGTTGCTACTCTATTTAACACTGTATATTCAGCTAATACAGTAGAATTATCATTTTCACTTATTAAACCTATACTACTCATTTTTACTCTCCTTTATTTGTTCTTTATATTCTAAATAACATGCTACATTAACAAGCAATTTAATTTCTTTAAAACTCATATCATATGGTTTTATAGTAACCCATCTTTTAGCAAATTCTTTTGAAAATGCTTCTGCTTGAATTAATCCCCATTCAATATCACCATATCCGTCATCATTTAAATAACAAAATATTTTTTCTAATTGATAGTACATTATTTGATGAGCTTTTGGTCTTGCATGCAACAATTCATAGCAAATTTCATAAATTGCATCGCAATCATAAACATCAATAGCATCACATAAATCTGGTATAATTTTCTTTATCCGATTCCTATATATATCAACATTTTTATAATTATTTTTTATAGTTAATACGCATTCTAGATTATCTATTAATTTATCAATGTCATAATGTTCTAAATATCTTTCATCTAAAATATTTGCAATTTCTTTTAATATCAAAATGTCGTCTTGTTTCCTATTTACTTTGTGCTTCTTCTTTTCTTTTTTAAATTCTTCAACAATTATTTTGTATTTATTTATTATCAAATCGATTTTATTATGTTTATTTTTTATATATTTTTTCAAATCATTAAAACAAATACAAATATGTGAAATTTCACGTTTATTACTATATATTTCAACTCCAATAGAATCTTTATAATCATTATGAAAATCAAATCTACCACTTAATAAATAAGGAGAATATTGAATTTCATTTTGTATTCTATTTGGAATTGAATAACTTGTTTCTGAAGGATGTGCAAATATCAATGATCTCAGATATTCATAGAATTGATCATCAGCAACATTTTTACTGCCTCTATAATTTTCATATTCCTCAATTTTTTCAAAAATACCATAATCTTTTACATATTTAAAAAATATATTTTCTTTATTGGTACAATCTATTTTTAATGCTTTTGATACTTGCGATATCGCATCTTTAATAATACTACAATGAACAAAAAATAATATAATATCATTTTCATCTTCCGAGTAATTTAAATGATTATTAATATAATCTACTGATGAATCTAATCTATCCATAGCCGCACATATTAAATGCCAATTTTCTTTTTGATTCATGTCTTTCCAAAAGAAATCATCACTATTAACAACTTCCCTTAATTTATTATTCAAATCATTATTCAGCAATAAATTCATGATCAATTTCCTCAAAATCTAATAATTTATTTCTATAATACTCATATTGTTTTCTTCTTAATTCTATTTCAGCAGGAAGGCCAACTGTTATATCGTTAACTAATCTATCAAATTTATCTAAAATATTTGATATTTTTTCTTGAGTATCTAAATCAGGAAGCTCAAATTTTACATTTTTTAAATCTCTCATTGGTACGCTCGACACAGGGCTTCCTACAATATAATCAGAATATAGTTTCTTCATGTAATCAGATCTCATTAAATGCATAAGATAAATAGGATTAATTATTTCCTTTTTAGGCTTTAAAATATAAACTCCCTCTTTTACATTCCAATTATCCGGAGTTTCTTCTATCAAGGAAACTCTACCAATAGTACCTGTTCCACTGAAAAGAACATCGCCAATTTCTAAGTTTGCACGTTCGTTTATTCTTAATAATCCATCCTTATTAACTCGATCCTTACTTTCCCAATATCTAACATTTCTGTCACCAATTTCCCTAACTGTTACATAATAACCATCAGCATCTTCTGTATTTAATCTAAAAAACTTTCTAGGATTCAAACCTGTTTTCAAGGATTCTAAAACTTCTTCTAATTTATAAGTTTTTGTTTTGCCCTTTGTATCAAATACTTTTCCACGCCAAAACTCATATTGACTCTTTCTCGCTTCTAGCTCCGCTTCTAGCTCCGCTTCTAGCTCGCCAAATTTATCAAGAATTCTAACTACTTCTTCTTGCACTTCTAACGGAGGACATGGAATCTTAATTTTTTCCAAATCTGATATATGAACATGTGGTATACCGGCTCCCTTTTTTTTATTATAAATTTCATTTTGTATCATTTTTAGATAATGAAATAAATATCTCATATTTAATTTTTTTGATTTTATAGTGAAAGAATCTGTACATAAGATTGGTTCGTTCCAATAATTCAAAAATCCAGCATAAGCACCTGAACTAGATACAGTTATAGTTTCACCTTCCCTATTGTATTTATCGTTATAAAAAGATGGTTCTTGTCCTCCTGCAATTACCGGGAAATTTCCTTCGTTAAGATTTTTTGTAGTAATTGATTGCCCTCTCTTCATTTCAGATACATCTTTTAACAATTTACATTCAACACCATTAGGACACATTTCTTTTATTAAATCATTTATCTTACTCATGATAATCAACCTCAAGTTCTTTAATTATCTCTTCTAGTTCTTCTCTAATTTGTTGCTGTTTAGGTACAATTTCAGCAAGCTTTCTATTTACTTCATTTATATCTATTTTTTTATCTTCTGTATTTGTTCTTAAATAAGAATTAACTGATATATTATAATCATTATCTTTAATTTCATCATATGTTGCTATATAAGATTTATTTTCTACCGATTTTCTATCTTTTAATAAACTAATTATATTATTAATGTTTTCATCTGATAATTTATTTTTATTAGTATTTCTAATACATTCATTAGAAGCATCTATGAATAAAATATTATTATCTAATTTGTTTTTCTTTAATACTAATATACAAGTTGCAATTGATGTACCAAAGAATAAATCAGAAGGTAATTGAATGACAGTATCAACAAAGTTGTTATCAATCATGTACTTTCTAATCTTTTGTTCTGCTCCGCCTCTGTAAAGTACACCAGGGAACTCAACTATAGCTGCAGTACCTTTAGGTGATAGCCATGATAACATATGCATTGTAAATGCTAAATCTGCTTTTGATTCTGGTGCTAAAACACCTGCTGGTGAAAATCTTTCATCATTTATTAAAAGTGGATCAGACTTGCCTGCCCATTTTATTGAATAAGGAGGATTAGATACTATTGCATCAAATGGTTCATTATTCCAATGAACTGGATGTATTAATGTGTCTCCTCTTTCAATACTAAAGTTATTGTAATTAATATTATGTAAGAACATATTTATTCTAGCTAAGTTATATGTTGTAAGATTTTTTTCTTGACCAAAAAAGCCCTCTCTTACATTTTCTTTGCCAAGTATCTTAGCAAATTTAAGTAATAATCCACCTGAACCACATGCAGGATCATATACTTTATTAACAGATGTTTTATCCATTATTACTATTTTAGCAAGTAATTCTCCAACTTCTTGTGGAGTAAAAAATTCTCCACCTGATTTACCTGCAGATGATGCATACATGGTCATTAAAAATTCATAAGCATCACCAAATAAATCTATCTTATTTTCTTCATAATCTCCTAAATTCAATTCTCCTATTGCATTTAATAATTTAACAAGTTTTTCGTTTCTTTCATCAACTGTATTACCCAATTTATTATCTATGGTAAAATCATCAAATAACCCTTTAACATCATTCTCTGATGCCGTTCCTCTTGCTGATGATTCAATATTATTAAAAATATTAGAAATTACTACATTTAAATTTTCATTTTTATCTGCACCTTTTCTTAGATTACAAAATAATTCACTTGGAAGTATAAAGAATCCTTTTTCATCAAGTATTTGTGTTTTTCCAAGAAATGCTTCTTCATCTGAAATATTTCTATATTGAAAATCTGTAATACCTGCTTTTCTTTGATTTTCGTTAACATAATTTTCAATGTTTTCTGATATAAATCTATAAAATAACAATCCTAAAACGTATTGCTTAAAATCCCATCCATCAACTGATCCTCTTAATTCATTTGCAATCTTCCAAATAGTTTTATGAAGTTCTTCTCTTTCTTTTTCTTTTTTATTATTCATACCACGGTACCTCCACCTAATTCCATTTTAATAAAAAAACAATGCCAGCTGTAATTAATCCAACCATAATCGGTATTATAATATTTTTTAAAACAAATTTTTCCTCTTCGGGAGATGTAGTCTCATTATTATTTCCAATTACAGATTTATTAATTTTATTGTTATTACCAATTTTAATCATTATCATTACCTACTTTGCTCTTATCTATCCTATTATTGTCACCTATTTTTACCGAATAATCGTTATAAATAATTTTCAATAATTGTTTGGATGTATCTTCTTTATCTTTTTCACTTTCAAATTCAATGTAATAATCATCTAAACAACCATATTGTTTTTCTAATTTTTTAAATATTTCAATTAATCTATCTTTCAATAAATTTAAAATGTTTGTATAACCATACATATTTAATTGTAAATTCGCATGTGTTACTTCTGCTTCTTGTATCAATGCAACAGAATTAATATATCCAATATCTAATGGTGATAAAAGGCAATGTCTTTCTGATTGTTCTTCAGCAAAAGCATACTGAGTTATTTCAGCGACACTATCTCTTACAATATGTTTGCTAAGTACCTTTTTTTCTTTTAAAGGTACCGGAATATCGTAACTGCCTATAATCATGTTATATGTTTTAATTGTTCCAATTATTGATGCTTTAATTATTCTATATTCAGGAACTTTTACACCTTTGGGATAACCATTTATTTCATATTTCATCCAATTCTCAATATCTTTATTTTCAATATCTTCTAGCAGAAGCGATAAAATTTGAAATGCTTTTTTTACATCTATTTTATCATTAATTAAATCCACTAAAATTTTACTTCTTCTTTTCATTAAATCCTCCAAATATATTTAATTACTCATATGTATAATTATAGCATAAAAACCTCGAAATTTTGTTATTTGACAAGTAATTTATTATAAATTTATAAATTCTGTATAAATAGCTTAACTAACTTTTAATTTTAAATAATTTATTTATTGGAAGTGTTTATGTTAGAGTAATTCTATAGAAAAAAGAGTTCAAATATACAATAAATCATATTTTGGTGAATTATCATACTTTTATAGAGGTATACTTATACCAGAAATTATTGCATCTTATATAGCTAATTCTTTTTGTTGCAACAACATACGGGAAACAACTTTTGCACAAAAATATAGTTTAGTATTTGATACGTTTGATTTAACAAGTACTAATTATAAAAAAAATTAAAAATCATCGATTAAATCGTTCATAAAGTTTTAACGAGTGATATTTTTAATTAATATTGAGTTTTTATAAAATATTCTCTACACTAAAAAATTGATCTTAATGTAGCTTTTTATCAGTTACTCATTAAATGAATAAAACAATTATTATCATGAATATTAATTATTTTTTAACATAAAAAAGTGCCATCCATAAAGGATGGCCAGGGGGTTTTGGTTGATATACTAACATTGTTAAAATCGTTAGATATATCGGCATGATAGGGAGTCTATCATGCTACATATAATGATATACAAATTTTAAAAATCTGTCAATATGTTTAATAACTATTTTATTCTTATTGACGTTAAACTTCTAAACTTGCTTCTATTTCTTTTAATTTTTCTTCGCTTATTTTATTTGGATTATATCCAAGTTTAGCATGAACATCGAAGTAACCATTATCTTGATCAAATGAAAATAAACCTATTCCATCTATCTTAGATAACTTTTCTACACTACCTTTCATACAATATTCACAACATCCATCTTCAATAACTATTTCTTTTATTACCTCATTATCTTCAAATTTGTTAAATGATACAATCACTGGAACATTTAAGCTATCGACATATAACAAGATTTCTTTTTCTATTCTTTCAATAAATATTTTTGTTTCATCATAAGTAATTGTAATAAAGAAGTTATATCCTTTTTCCTCTTTTTTTACATCTATTATGCCATCAATTGATAGTAAATATTCCTCTAATTGATACCTATAAGTTTCTATTTCCAATTCTATCTTCTTCATAATTTCACCTAATCGTTATTGTTCATTAAACTATTTAAAATCGTGTTGTAGTATTTATAATTTCTAAAACTATTTTCAATGTTATCTAAAATAAAGGCATCAACGTCTTTTTTACATTGAACAAGAATTTTATAATCTTTTTTAATATCAGCTATTTTAAATATCATATCTCCACTTTGTCTTATACCAAATAAATCTCCACTTCCGCGCATTTTAAAATCCATTTCAGATACATAAAAGCCATCATTACTCTCTTCTAGTACGTGAAGTCTTTCCTTTTCTTGATCGCTTATTAAAATACACTTTGATTCCAAGCTGTTTCTTCCAACCCTTCCTCTTAATTGGTGTAAAGTTGCAAGGCCAAAACGTTCAGCATTAAATATAACCATTAATGTTGCATTTTTAACATCTACCCCTACTTCAATTACTGTTGTAGATATTATTAGATCTAAGTTCCCTTCTTTAAAATTGTTAATAACTTTATCCTTATCAACATTTTTCATTTTACCATGTAATATATCAATTCTTATGTCTTTTAAATTTTTACTTAGTAAATCATATATTGTGTTTACATCATTAAGATCGGATTCACTTTCTTCAATTAAAGGAGCAACAACATACACTTGATGTCCGTTTTTTACTTCTTCTTCTATTGAAGATATAACTTTATCTAACTCACTAAATTTCAAAACCATAGTTTTTATTTCTTTTCTTCCTGCTGGTTTTTCTTTAATTATGGATATATCCATATCTCCATATATAGTTAAAGCATATGTCCTCGGTATTGGTGTTGCAGAAAGATAAAGCACATCAACAAAATCACCCTTATTTTGTAAACTTTTTCTTTGATTAACTCCAAAACGGTGTTGTTCATCTGTTACAACTAATCCAATATTTTCAAACTCTACATCGTCTTCTAACATAGCATGAGTTCCAATAAGAACATCTATTTCTCCATTTTTAAGTTTTTCTTTTATTACTTCTTTTTGTTTCTTTGTTTTACTTCCAACAAGCAATTCAGTTCTTACATTTGGAAACAAATTTTTAAAGTTATCATAATGTTGAACTGCTAATACTTCTGTTGGAGCTAAAATGGCACTTTGATATCCACATTCTAGATTTAAAAGAACTGCTATAAAAGCAACTATAGTCTTACCACAACCTACATCACCCATAACAAGTCTATTCATTCTTTTAAAACTATTAAAGTCCTTTACTATTTCATTTAATGTTTCTTCTTGATCTTTTGTTAAACTAAAAGGTATCATTTTTTTTACATTTTCAATCATTTCATCATCAACGTGTTTTATCACATAATCATTAAATAGTTGATCACGATATTTGATAATATTTATTTTAAATAAGAATTCAAATAGTTCCTCATATTTCAATTTCAAATTTGCCTTCTTTGTTTCTTCTAAACTTGTTGGAAAGTGTAGTTCCTTAATAGCATCTTTACTTGAAATAAAATTATATTCTTCATTTATATATTCAGGTATTATTTCATTTATCTTTATATCACTTTGAAGAATTGATTTTATACTATTTTCAAGTGTTGATGTTTTTAATCCGCTTATTAAATGATATACTGGTTCTACTTCAGTTTTATATATTGGTGTAAGTTTTATATCACTGGCAATAAATTGATTTTTATCTTTTTTATATTTACCGACTAAAGTAATAGGCTTTCCAACTGTTAAAAATCTATTTATAAAAGCTCGATTAAAAATCACAACATTACATCTAATATTTGAAGTTAAAAATGTGAATCCAATTTTATTTAAGTTTCTTTTAATGTAACTTAACTTTGGAACACTTTCAATAATACCAGTTATACATATTTGTTCATCTTCATGATCAAGTATATTAGTTGGACTATAAACGTTATAACGATAAGGATAATATCTTACTAATTCATCCACATTATATATGTTTAATTTGTTCAATAATTCTTTTGTTTTTGGACCAATTCCTTTCACATTTTCTAGTTCCATATTTCCTCCATAAAATTTTTTAAAAAAAGTCAAAAAAGTGTTGACAAAAATACCCAAATCGATTAGTATATGTAGTACCAATTCACTTACAGGCGAATTGGTGCTAGTATCACACTAGCCAACCCCTTTTTATTCTTTGAAGCAGTTCTCAGGGGGACTGCTTCGTTTTTTTGTTTATAACTATTATACCAAAAAAAAGATAATATTTATAAATAATTAAATATTACCAATTCTTCGTGCTCATATTTATATATGGGCTTTTTTATTTTAGTTGAAATATTTGTATCTCCAATCATTAAAATATAATCTTTATCCAAACTATTTATTACATTAGTATTATATTTATTTACAACTATTTCATCTTTTAATTTAAAACAATAATTTATAGAACTAGACCAATTCATAATTATTATATTATTATCAGTTACATGATTTTTTATTATATCTAAGTCATTTATTATTTTATAGTTAATTAATCCCATAGATTCAAATACATATTTAAAAGTGAAAAGATCACTGTTGGAAAGAAGAGTATCTAAAATAAAAGTATATTTTATCTTAAAGATATTTTTTTCTAGTATTTTATTTAAATAGTCTATCAGTTTAAATACGTCATCAACAGTTCCATTTTTAATGTATTTAGAATCATATTTTTTTATTTTATCGGAGTATGTATATATGTATTTATCAGTTAGTTTTACATATATATTTTTTATATTAATTCATCTCTTCAATTTTAGTATTGAAGTATTTTTCTGGATTTACATACTCACCATTATATATTAATTCACATAATAACATATTTTGACTTACTGAAACGATTTTATTGTTTCCACTTTTACCTATTACTTCTCCAACTTGTACTGTATCTCCAACATTAACATTTACACTTGAAAGACTTGAATATTTACTAGTTAAATTATTTTTATGTTTGATTTCAACTGTTTTACCAAACATTTCATCTTCGTCAACTTTTATGACTTCACCTTCAAATACGGCAAGTACATCAAATGATTGTTCACTTCCATATAGTACGCCTGTATTTGGTAAATATGTTCTTTCATATTTTATTAGAGATTTGCTTTTAGTTTCTTCATCACTGTTTGCATCATAGAAATTGATGTGGATGTTTACACTTTCGTCACTGAACGGACGTTTAATTATATTTTCAATTTCTGAATTTACTGGTAAATAGTAGTTAGCAATATCTCTTAAAACATATGAATTATTATCTACATTCATTGATTTGATAATGCTTTTAGATACTCCTATAGTTATTCCTACTAAACCTGCAATAAGTAAAATAAATAAGCTAGTTACAACCCAAGATTTTAATCTTCTTCTCTTCATATTTTCCACCTTCCTAATAGAAAGTGTTCGCGAATATTTAAAAATTATACATAAATATTGGAAAATTCTTGAGTATTATAATAATAACTTAAAATATACTTATAATCTTTATCTTGTTTGGCAAGTTCATTGGCTCCAGTTTGACTCATACCAACTCCATGGCCATAACCATATGTAGTTACATTTATCTTATCTTCAGTAAAGTCAATCGTAAAATCAGTACTTCTTAAACCAAGTAACTTTCTGAATTCGATACCAGTATAAGTTTTAGAATCAACAGTAACTTGTTCAACATGATTAGTTTTATTTCTTTTTTGAATAGTTATTGTATTAAATGATCCTAGTTTTTGAGTTAACTCTTCTTTAGTAAATGTTGTTACTTTTTTATATCCACTTGTATCTTTATCCCATGGAGAAGAAACTGATGTAATATCATTATTTTTAAATACAGTTAAAGCGTCTTCTGTATAGCCATTTGATGTTGAAAAGTAATACGTTTTAAACAACTCGTTGTTTTTCTTTATAATTTCTCCTTCAGTAGATTTTACAGCTGATGCAACTATTTCTTTATACTTATCATAAGTATCTCCCCATTTTTCCTTCATTGCATTTTCATCGATATAGCATTGATCGGTTGCTGTTGTTAGATTTGCCTCATTAAAATTTTCTTTATTTATTTTATAATAAGCAAATGTTCTTGCAGCAACTGCTTGGGCTTTTAAAGCTTCCATATTGAAAGATGCTGGCATTTCGCAAGAAACTACACCAATGATATAGTTTTCTAATGTTTCATCCACTACAGGAGTTTTTTCTACGGTATTAACCTTTTCTTCTAGTTTTGGCATACTTTCAAAAAAATCATCTTTTTTAAATGAAGCGTTGTAATTATAAAAAAACAACCCTAGATATACTACTAAGATTGGTACTGACGAATAAGTTAAGATTTTCATAACACCCTCCTATATAATTGATATACTCATTAAATCATATAAAAAAGATGCTAAAATATAACTTAAACATAGGATAAAAATGATCGACAAAAATCTTGCTTCCCAAATATGGTTCTTTTTTATTATCGGATCAAAGTTAATTCCTGATACTGCAAAAGTGGATGCAAGAATAGAAATAGCATAAAGCATTAGTTTAGTCATGATCAATATCCTCAATCATTTTTATTCTTCTAACATGTCTTTCTTCTCCGGCAAAGTCTGTTTTTATAAATTCATCTATCATATCCAAGATGTTTGCCATTGGTTCTTTATAACTCATTGCAATTATATTGGCATTGTTATGAAATTTTGCTAAATGGGCATCACTTACAGAGCAAACTCTGGCGCAACGAATTCCATGTACTTTATTAGCGGCAATACTCATACCTATTCCTGTTCCACATAATAAAATACCTAAATCAACTTCTTTATCTTTAACAGCATTTGCTACTTTAAAAGCAAAAACGGGATAGTCATCAGTTGGATAATTTTCTTTACTATAATCAACAACATCTATTCCAAAACTTTTTAAGTGATCAATTATTACTTTTTTTTCATTTACTCCATTATGATCTGTGGCAATTCCTATTTTCATTATTTTTCCTCCATTGCTTTTTTAAATACTGGTAATAGTCCAGTATTACCTTCTCTGTGAACTGGCAGTTGGTATAAATCGTGTCCTGGAAAATCATTTCCCTCTATTAAACAAGGTTTATCCTCTCCTAAACAAACGTCCCAAGCTATATATCCTACTTCAGGAACTTTTTCACAAGCATCTACACATAGTTTTTTTACACTTTCCCACATTGGTATTTTTACTCCAACTATTTTCTTATTAGTATATGGATGAACCGAATAAACATTTTTACTTTTATCAATTGCTTCATAGTTTATTACACCAGTTTCTACATCAACCGCTGTAACCATTCCACCATGATTGAAGTTATCCACTACATTACCAGCATTTCCGATTCTAAGGTATGCAGTAACCACTTTCTTATTTAATGTTACCACTCTTAAAGTATTAACTGAAAGTGGATATAAATCGTTTAAAACCTTGTTTTGATTAGCTACTTCTTCTACTAATATTTGATTATTTTTTAATAAATTATTGTATAATTCTTCAGCACTAAACTTGGTAGTATCGATTTTTTCGACACCTTTACCACAAGAAAGTCCAACAGGTTTTACAATAATAGTTGAGTGTTTTCTTATGAATTTCTTAAATTCATTTAAGTTATCTCCTGTTAGTTTTAACCAATCACGATTTAAGTATTCATTAAAGATTTCATTAAATACACATTTATCCTCAAATTTATAGATTGATGATGGATCATTATATTTTTTACAAATGGCATTGTTGATTCCTCTTGTGATAATCGTTTTTCTTTCTTTGCCATTCATTTTATACATCTCAAATTGATAATAATCCACATAACCTGCTTGATACTTTAAACCACACCAAACAACATCAAAAAAGATAAAAGGCTTAAATTTATGATTTTTTTCATGAACCATATCTATTGTTTTAAACATATTACCAAAATTCATTTTACCTATTCTTTTTACTAAATATGTTACTTTGCTCAAAATAATCACCTACCATTATTTTACCATACAATAAAAAAATAGACACATAAGTGTCTAATTCTTTACAATTAATCTTTATTAATATTATATTTTCTGTTGAATTGCTCAATTTTACCAGTTTTTTTACGTTTTCCTTGAGCTCCTGTATAGAATGGATGACATTCAGAACATACTTCTAGTAATTGTTCTTCTTTGTTACTCATTGCTTCAAATGTAGCTCCACATGCACATTTAAAAGTACATTTAACTTGTTTTGGATGTAAATTTGCTTTCATTTAAATCCTCCTTCCGCCATAACTAAAACATAGTTATAGAAATTCACTAGTTAATAGTATAACATAAATGAAATAATTTTCAACCATTTTTTATTCATCTATAAGTTTTATGTTTACACCGACACTCCCAAGTTTTTCAACGATTCTTTCATATCCTCTTAAAAGATGTTCAATATTTTGAATTTCGGTTTTTCCATCAGCTATAAGTCCAGCAACCAACATACTAGCTCCAGCACGTAAATCTGTAGCTTTTACTTTTCTTCCTACAAGAGGTGTCTTACCATTAATAATCGCCTTTTTATCGAAAGCTTGGATACGAGCTCCCATGGAATTCAAATGTGGTACATGTCTTAATCTATTTTCATATATGGTCTCCTCGAATAAGGATTCTCCTTCACATTGAGTTAAGAATGTTGACATAGGTTGACCTAAATCAGTTGGAAAACCTGGATAAACAGTGGTTTTTACATTAACTGGTTTTAAGTGATCAGTTTTAGATACAACTATCGTATTATTCTTTATTTTATATTTTACGCCAGATTGTTTTAGTTTATATAAAAGTGAATCAAGATGTTGTTCAATAATGTTTTCAATTTTTAGATTTTTTCCAATTAAGGATCCAATTAAAATATATGTTCCTGCTTCTATTCGATCTGGTATTACTTCTACAAATCCATCATGAAGAGCTTCTACACCAGTTATTTCAATAGTTGATGTTCCGGCTCCAAAGACTTTGGCTCCCATAGAGTTTAAAAATGATGCAACGTTTGATATTTCTGGTTCCTTAGCTGCATTATAAATAACAGTTTTACCCTTAGCAAGAACCGATGCTAACATAATATTTATTGTTGCTCCAACGGATGGAAAATCAAAATAGAATTCATTGCCTTTTAATTCTTTTGCTTTCATTTTATAATAATCTTTTGTATTTTTTACATCGATTCCCATTTTTTTAAATGATTCTATGTGATAGTTTATTGGTCTTGATCCAATTACACATCCTCCAGGATAAGCGATTTCAGCTTCATGAAATTTACCAATAAGAGATCCCATGAAATAGTAGGATGCACGTAGTTTTCCGGCATATTCTTCAGTTATTTTCTTGTTTTTTACGTATCTATTATCGATGGTAATAGTTTCATCTTCAAATGTGATAATTGAACCTAGTTCTTTCATCATATCAATAAGTATTCTCACATCTGATATATCTGGAACATTCGTTATGACACAGCGTCCGCTTGTCAAAATACTTGCAGGTATAAGAGCAACTATTGAGTTCTTTGCTCCGCTTATCTTTATTGTACCGCTTATTTCGTGTCCGCCTTCAATGACTAATTTTTTCAATATATTCACCTAATTTCATCTTATTATAATTATATTATTAATATATTTATTATTCAAGATGAATATGATAAACGAATTTGTCAATTACAGACGATTTTTGTATTTTTCCATAACCTCTTTAATTAATGATGTATATTCAATGTCTTTATTGTTCTCTTCATCTATTAAGCAAAGCGGCGGATAAATTACACACCACCAGTTCATTCCACTTGATGAACCTAATTTTATAACTATAGAATCATAATAACCAGCTTTATATTTTACGCCTTTATAATATTTTGTTGGAAAATAGTTTTCTCCAATTGATAAATCATATCCATAATTTATCCTGTTATTCAATAAATATTCATCGATTATTGATGATATTTTTGTTTTATTATCGGTTAATGCTTGTTTGGCTTCAGTTACTGAAGTACTATTTTTAACAAATTCAAATATTTTAGTATCTAAATAGTTGCTCAATTTATTTTTCTCATTTATATCCTCTAAAGTATTGCTATTAGCAATAACTCTAAAGCGAATAGATGTATCAGGTATTATAAGTTCATCCTTTGATTTATTATTCACGATTATAATCATTAATGCGGCTACTACTATCAATATTTTTTTCATGATTTCCACCTCTACTATCTATATGAGGTCAAATAAAAAAATTTATTCACTTATGATGAATAAATATCTATTTTTTTCAGATAAATCATTTTCTACAGAAATAAAAGCATCCGGAAAATACTTTTTAGCATATTCTTTTAATTCTTCACCTTGCTTATAACCGATTTCAAAAGCAATTATAAAACGTTCATTTAAATAGTTTTTAGCATTTTTTATTATTTCTTTGTAATAATACATTCCATGATCTAACGCATATAAAGCTATACTAGGTTCATTATCCTTAACAATATCCATAATTTCTTCTTCTGGATCAATATATGGAGGGTTTGAGATAATTACATCATATCTTTTATCTAAAGGTTTTAACATATCTCCTTCAATAAAATTAATAAATGCATTATTTTTTTTAGCATTTGACTTAGCTACACTTAAAGCCGATGAAGAAATATCAACAGCATCAATGTTACAATCAATTTTTTTCTTTAAAGTAATTGCAATGCATCCTGAGCCCGTTCCAAGATCTACTATATCTACACTTTTATTAAAGTACTTTTTTATGTAATTAATCGTTTTTTCTACTAGAGTTTCAGTTTCAAATCGAGGGATTAATACTGAATCGTTAACATCAAAGATATATCCATAAAAATCGACGTTTCCAACAACATATTGTACTGGTTTTCCAGATATAACCTCTTTAATTTGTGATTCTAACTTTTTTGTTTCTGCTTCATTTAGTTCATAGTCATAGTTTATATTACCATCAAAAAAAGATGAAACTATGATTTTCAACAAATGCTCATCTATTTTTGATTTATATAGATCAATAAAACTAGTTGTTTTCATCTAAATCTTTATAACTCAATTCTAATTTTTTTTGATCTAAAGCCGTTTTTGCTTCTGAAGTTTGTGGTATTACACTTTGTTCAATTGAAGATATGTATTCTGTTACTAATCTATTATATTCTTCATGATCAAGGCTTTCTTGGTTACGTGTTATGGTTGAACGAACATATTCATATAGTTTACTATCTAATTCTTGAAAATCCACATCAGTATCTATATTTGGATGCCTCTTTTTTAACTCTTGTTTTAGATTTTTTCCTATAGTGTCATATTTTACTAATGAATAAATCATTGTTGATATTCCTGTTGCGGACACTAATATAAATGGTATTGGACTTTCAAAAGACGTAGTTGCTACCAGTCCAATCAATGTTGTTATTGGAATAAATATTAATTTATCAAAAAAGTTTTCAGCATTGTTATCCAAATTATATTTACTATCTGGATGTTGTGTTAAAGATATATAATCTTCCATTAGCCTTTCATATGCTGCATAATTTTCTTCATTGATTTCTAGATTGTCATCATTAATATTTTTTGCTTTCATATTCTACCTCTTGGTTTCTATAAGTTTTTTTAATGATTCGGGAATTTCTTCTTGTGGAATATTTTCTTCTTCTTCATATGCTAAGTAAGAAAATATATCTTTAATCTCCTCTTCAGTTAAAGTTTCCGTTGGCTCAGACTTAATTTCTTCTTCTCTTTCTAATTTAACTGATGCTCGTGCAATTTCATATTCTTGCATCAGATTAATTAGAGTTTCATAATCAATAACTTCGATTGAATATTTTTCCTTTATTTGCTTATTTATACGTGATTTTAAAGTTTTCAATTCAACATAAGAATGACTTACACTTACTATGCCTAAAGATGCAATTATAAGAGTAATAAAGTTCGGTAGAAAAAGCAACGATACTCCAAAAGATAACACTGCTATAATTGATAAGTTTTTTATTTTCCCTTGCAATTTTTCTTTGTTATATTCACCATTTGATAAAGAAAATAAAATTTCATAATCATTAATCATGCTTTTATACAACCCAAAATTATCTTCATTAATACTAAAATTCTCCATATTTCCCCCAAATACTAATATTAACTTTCTTCTAGTTTTCTTCTTTGATCCTCTGTTATTAAGGCATCTATTATCGCATCCAAGTCTCCATCCATTACACGATCAAGATTCATAACAGAAAAACCTATTCTATGATCAGTTACACGATTTTGTGGATAATTATATGTTCTTATCTTTTCAGAACGATCTCCAGTTCCAATTTTATTTCTTCTATCTTGTCCTTCAGCTTCTTCTTTTTCACGAAGTTTTAAGTCATATAGACGAGTTTTCATAATTTGTATAGCTTTTTCTTTATTTCTGATTTGACTTCTCTCTGTTTGGCTATAAACAATTATACCTGTTGGAATATGTGTAAGTCTAACGGCAGAGTCAGTAGTGTTTACTCCTTGTCCACCACATCCGCTTGAACGAGTTATATCCACTCTTATCTCATTCATATCCAATTCATAATCAAATTCTTCAGCTTCTGGCATTACAGCAACTGTAGCTGTTGATGTTTGAATTCTTCCTTGTGATTCCGTTTCCGGTACTCTTTGAACACGATGAGAACCACTTTCAAATTTTAACTTAGAATAAACATTTTCACCTTTAATCATAAATTCAATTTGTGAGTATCCTCCGGCAGTACCTTCAACTTCATTTGTTACTTCAATTTTCCAACCTTGTTTTTCAGCATATCTAGAATACATTCTAAATAAATCTCCGGCGAATATATTAGCTTCGTCTCCACCAGCAGCTCCACGAATTTCCATAATAATATTCTTTCCATCATTTTCATCTTTAGGAATTAAAAGAATTTCTAGTTCGTGAGTGATAGTTTTTAAACTTTCAGTTGCTTCAGCTAATTCCATTTCAGCTAAATCATGCATCTCTGGATCATTTATTAATGCTTTGGCATCATCTATTCTTTTTTGTGTTTCTTTATATTCGTCATATTTTTTTACGATTTCTTCAAGATCACTTTTTTCTTTAGATAATGTTTTCATTTTAGAGTAATCTCCTAGTATTTCAGGCTTCAATAACTCTTCTTGAATTTCATTATATCTACTAACTATAATATTTAATCTATCTATCATATACCCACCTAAATTTTTCTACATTGCTTCTGTTTCTTCTACATCATCTATTATAACTAAATCCTTTAAATCATCATCTTCATCATCGTCGTCAACTACTGCTTCATCATAGTTAACATCGTCTTCATCTAAAATACTTTCATCTTCTTCATCTGCAACTACTTCTTCATCATCATCGTCAGATTCGATTACTACTTTCTTTGAATGATTATCTGAAAGATCCCAATAACCTTTCTCTAACATTATAAATCTTTTATCAGTAGTAAGAAGACCAAAGAAGTCAGCTATTTTACTTTCAAAATAAGATTCAGGAAGATGCATTAATTCAATAACTGATTTAAATAAGTCTTGAATAGTCATTTTACTTCCGTTTTCTTTTAATATCATGTAAGCTACGTCAGTGTGTGACATAGTTTCTAATTCTTCATCACTTAATTTTATTGGTTTCATATTTTCCTCCTTATATTCACTTGCATTATATGCATAAATAAAATAATTTGTCATTAATACTTAAAACAATAATAATTTTATCATATAATTATTGCTTGTCAATATAAATGATTAATATTCTATAATTATACGTTTATTAGTCATTTTATCCTCTTCTATATCATAACTAATTTTTATTATGTGCTCCTCTTTTTCTATTAAAACATTAAATATAGGAATATCGAAGCTATAGTCATTTTCTTTTAAAGTTACAACGATTAAAGGATTTTGAAAATCCATTGTTAACAAGCTTTCATCACTTTTTTTCAGTATGTCTTTATTTAAGTCATATTCATATAAAGTTTTATCTATTTTAAATTTAATTATATTATCTTTTATATAATAATTTACTTCACGATTAATGGCATCTATTCCATCACTTTGAAGAACAAATTTTAGTTTTTCCATAAAATCTTCCTTACTTGCCGATATTTTATCATATTTTTTTTATTTTGTCTCATTATAATAAAAGGTGATGAAATGAAACATATAAAAAACCTATTTAAAATATCTATTCTTCTTTTCATCAGTACTTTAGTTATAATTATTGGAATATACGTTTATTCATATTTTATGCCAGCAATGTCCTTAAATTCGGCTAATTCTTATTACTTGTATGATAATAAAGATAATGTTGTTTATCAAGGTAGTAATAAAAGTGCTTGGGTATCTTTAAAAGAAATAGATCCTAAATTTTTAAATTATATTATTTCTATAGAAGATCAACATTTTTATCATCATTTAGGTTTTGATATTCCAAGAATTTTAAAAACTTTATTTACCAATATAAAATCAGGAAAAATACTGGCTGGAGCTTCTTCTATAAGTCAGCAATATGTAAAAAACTTATACTTAACCTTTGATCAGACCTGGGAAAGAAAAATTGAGGAAGCTTTTTTAACAATAAAATTAGAAACTCATTATTCTAAAGATGAAATCTTAGAGGGGTATTTAAATACAATTTATTTTGGAGAAGGAGTTTATGGAATAAAAAATGCAGCTAGTTATTATTTTAATAAAGAGCCTAATGATTTAACTGATGAAGAAGCAATTATTTTAGCAGGTATTCCTAAAAGTCCAAATAACTATAATCCTATTTCTAATATGGATGCTTGTATGAAAAGAGTAAATATAGTAAAAAGTGTGTTAAAAGAAAATGGTACTATAACAGAGGACGCATATAATAATCTTAATTTTGATAACTTGAATTTATATGGAAAAAAGAGTACAAATAATCTAAATACTTTAATGTATTATCAAGATGCGGTTATGGACGAACTTTCTAAAATCACTTCAATTCCGGAAAAATTGATAAATTCCGGGGGAATTAGAATCTATACTAATTTAGATTTAGATACTCAAAAGGCGATGGATGAGGAAATAGAAACTAAAACACTTGATGATGATAATCAAGTTGCTGGAATTGTTGTTAATCCAAGAAATGGTAAGGTTGTTGCTTTAGCTGGTGGTAAAAACTATTCTAAAAGCCAATATAATCGTGTATTAAAATCAAAACGTCAAGTTGGATCAACGATAAAACCTTTTCTATATTATGCAGCTTTAAATAGTGGTATGACGGAAGCATCAACCTTTAAGTCAGAAAAAACTTCTTTTGTATTTCAAGAAAATAAGGTTTATAATCCAACTAATTACGGAAATAAATATGCGAATAAAGATATATCTATGGCTTTAGCTCTTGCTTATTCTGATAATATCTATGCGGTTAAAACTCATTTGTTTTTAGGAGAAAATACTTTAGTTGATACTTTAAAAACTTGTGGGTTAAAGGAAACTCTTGCTCCTAATCCTTCCCTTGCTTTAGGTGCAAGTGAAATCAATATGTTAGATTATGCAACAGCTTACACAACACTTGCTAGCAATGGCTACAAAAGAGAACTTTATTTTATAAATAAGATTGAAGATGTTGATGGTAATGTCCTATATATTCATAAAAATAAAGAAGAAAAAGTTTTAAATGATGATGCTTTATATATTTTAAATGAAATGATGAGAAATACATATAATTATAATTACGTTGATTATAATTCACCTACCGTTATTTATCTAAATGGAAAATTAAACCAAAAGTATGCTTTAAAAAGTGGAACTACCGATAATGATTACTGGATAAGTGGTTATAACAATAATGTTTTATCAATATTTTGGGCAGGAAATGATCAAAATGAAGATACACCTAAAGCATATTCTAAAATAATAAAAGATATATGGCTTAAAAGCGTTAATGCATTTACTGAAGATATAATAGATGATGAATGGTATTCTTTACCAGAAAATGTTATAGCGATTCCGATGAATCCTAAAACAGGAAAATATGATGCTAAATCTAAAGAATTATTTTACTTTATTGATGGAACTCAAACTCCTTATATAAAATGAAAACGACCTTAATGGCCGTTTTTGTCTACTTTAATAACTATTTGATACATGTCTCCAAAATCAAATTCTTCAAATCTAACCTTTTGCGTTTTTTTATTAGCAAGGTTAATAATTTTCTTTAATTCATTTTCAATTTCGTCGGTTGTTTCAACTATTGGTTCCTCGTAAAATTCTTTTTTTTGTTCTTCTTGAGGTTTAGTTTCGTTATCTTCATCTTCATCTTCATCTATATCAATAACGTCTAATTCGCTCAAAAGAGGATTTGTGCTAACTCCACTTGTTTTAAAGGGATTGAATCCAATTGATGCTTCAGGATTCATATTAACAGATTCATTTTCTAAATTGTTAAAGAAAAGAGATTTTTTTCCAGATGTTTGATTACTAAAATCACTTGTGTATGAATAGTTTACTTCATTAGATGTACCAATATCAGTAGAATTGTTTAAAATATTGTTAACATTAACATCGAGTTGACTATTGGCATGAACCTCACCAGTTATATTCTTGTTGTTTTGATAACTGGATAAAATATCTTGAATTTCATCATCAAGTCTTTTTACTGTCCATCTCTCATTAATGATTTTATTTAATAACTCAACTTGTTTTAATTTATCTGTTACTTTAAGCAAACTTCTTGCATGTCTTTCACTTATCTTTTCATTCATCAAGGCATCTTGAACTTCTGGAGCTAAGCTTAAAAGGCGAATTTTATTGGCTAAAGTTGATTGACTTGTGCCTAAACGTTTTGCAAGTTGATCTTGGGTTACATACTTTCTATCTAAAAGTTTTTTATAAGATCTAGCTTCTTCAATGGCTGAAAGATTTCTTCTATGTGTATTTTCAATTATAGCTACTTCAGCCGATTCATTATCATCTAAATCAGTTATTATTGCAGGAACTGCTGTTAATCCAGCTAATTCAGATGCTTTAAACCTTCTCTCACCTGCTATTATTTCAAATTTATTTCCAACTCTTCTTAAAACAAGTGGTTGAATAATTCCATGTTCTTTTATAGATTCAGCAAGCTCATCTAATCCTTCTTCAGAAAATCGAAGTCTTGGTTGAAATCTATTGGGAATTATATCTTCCATATTAATAAGTTGTATTTGTGATTCCATTTTCATGTTCTTCACCCCAATTATTCTATACTAATATTACTTTATTTTACTACTTTTTTCAACATCATTTTTAATTTTTGAATATGCACGAGGATACTTGTCAGGAGTTTTCTTTATCTTTTTTATTAAAATAATATTTCTAAGAGAATCCTCTTTTATTAATTTATAAGTAAATGTTTTTTCAATATTTCCACCTAACGTAGCTATTATTTTGTTACTTCTTTTTAATTCCTCATCAATATTACCTTTAAGAGGTATAAAATATCCATTTAATTTACAAAAAGGTATACTTAGTTCAGATAAAATTTGTAAGTCACTTACAGCACGGGATGTAACGACGTCGTAATATTCTCTTCTTATACTTGCATATTCTTCAGCTCTTTCGTGAACTATTTCAACATTGTTTATACCTAATTTTATTGTTAATAACTCTAGAAATTTCAACTTTTTATTATTAGAATCCAATAAAGTTACTTTAATATTTGGATGCATTATAGCTAAAACCATGCCTGGAAAACCAGCTCCTGTTCCAATATCAAGTAAGGTTTCTACTGATGAAAAGTCATAAAATCTTTCTATCATAAGAGAATCAAAAAAATGTTTTAGTAAGACCGAATCATAATCTCTTATTGCTGTTAAGTTTGTGTGTTCATTATATTTTAAGAGTTCTTCTATATAAATATTAAATTTTTCTAATGTTTCAGCATCTATTTTGATATCAAATTTAGATAATTCATTTACAAATTCTTCTTTATTCATCTTTTAAATCCTTACTATAATGTTTTTTTAGATAAACTGAAAGTACAGATATATCTGTTAAATTTACTCCACTTATACGTGTTGCTTGAGCTAAAGTTTGAGGACGAATTTGTTTTAATTTTTGTTTAGCTTCACTGGCTATATTAGATACTTTGTCATAATCAATATCATCAGGAATTTGTTTACTTTCTAACTTTAACATTTTTTCTATTTCACGATTTGTTTTTTCAATATAACCAGCATATTTAATTTCTACTTCAACTATTTCAAGGACTTCATCAGTATAAGTGTTTTCTAAGTATGGTTTTAACATACTTATTTTTATTTGTGGTCTTTTTAGTAAATTTAAAAGACTCATTCCTACTTCAAAAGTGTCAGTTTCTAAAGATTCTAGTATTTCTTTAGTAACATTATGAGCATTAACTTTAATACTTGCAAGTTCATCTTTTAAACAAGCAATACTTTCTTTCTTTCGTTTTAAATTATTCATTTGTTCTTCGGTTACAGAACCATATTTATAGCCGAGTCTTCTTAATCTTAAATCAGCATTATCATGTCTCAAAACTAAACGATATTCAGCACGACTAGTTAATAATCTATAAGGTTCTTTTGTTCCCTTTGTTACTAAATCGTCAATTAATACACCGATATAAGCTTCATTTCTTTTTAAAATTAGAGGTTCTTCACCTTTTACCTTTTGGCTTGCATTAATTCCAGCAATTATACCTTGACCAGCAGCTTCTTCATACCCACTTGTGCCATTTATTTGACCAGCAGTAAATAATCCATTTATAACCTTCGATTCTAAAGATGGTTTCATTTGTAATGGATTGATTGCATCATATTCAATTGCATAAGCATATTTTAATATTTTGGCATGTTCTAATCCTTTTAAACTATGAACCATTTTTTCTTGAACATCTATAGGCATAGATGTTGAAAAACCTTGTAAATATAAATCTGGATAAAAATCACTTTCAGGTTCTAGAAATAATTGATGTCTTTCTTTATCCTTAAAACGAACTACTTTATCCTCAATACTTGGACAGTAACGTGGACCTATTCCTTCAGCATAACCACCATACATTGCTGATTTTTCCAAATTATCTCTTATTATTTTATGAGTTTCTTCATTTGTGTAAACTAAATAACATTTTCTTTGTTTTTTAGGATCATAGTCCGGTTTTCTATCAAATGAGAAGGCAAGTAATTCATCATCACCTAATTCAGGAGTTAAAACTGAATAATCAACTGTTGTTGGGTCTATTCTTTGAGGAGTTCCAGTTTTTAATCTTTGGATTTCTAATCCAAGAGCTCTTAATTTATCGGAAAGATGTTTGCTGCTAACTTCTCCATGAGGTCCTTCGTATTTATGAGTATCCCCTACTAAGATTTTACTTTTTAAGTATGTTCCTGTTGTTAATACTAAAGATGTACAAGAGTATTTATCTCCATTATCTAAGATTACCCCTTTAATAGAATTATCTTCAACAATTAAATCCTCAACCATTCCTTCTATTATTTCAAGATTTTCTAATTTTTTTAATTCATTTACCATATTTTTAGGGTAAGTAATTTTATCTCCTTGAGCACGAAGGCTTTTAACAGCTGGCCCTTTACTAGAATTTAGCATTTTTATTTGTAAATGAGACATATCAGCTACACGTCCCATTAAACCACCTAAAGCATCTACTTCCCTTACAACAATTCCTTTTGCTGTTCCACCAATACTTGGATTACAAGGCATATCAGCTATATTTTTTAAATTGGAAGTGATAAGCGCTGTAAAACATCCACATCTTGCTGCTGCAGCTGCAGCTTCACAACCGGCATGTCCGCCTCCAACTACTATTACATCATATTTCATAAGTCATTCCTACTTTCCTAGACAAAATTTAGAAAATAAAGTGTCTAACAATTCATCTTTATAAACTGCTCCAATTATTTCTCCTAAAAGATCATATGCTTCATTTATATCAACTGAAATCATTTCAAATGGAAGTCCATTTTCTGCAGATTCGATTCCATTTTCCACAGCAGAAACGGCTTCTTTTACTAAAGCAATATGTCTTGCATTTGATAAATAATTATAGTTTTTACTTTTTAATTCATCAAGATTAAACAATTCTATTATAGTTTGTTTTAATGAATCCAAACCATTTGCTTCTACTGTATTTCCATAACAAATCGTATAATCCTTTAATTTATCTAAATTGATTTTCTCTTCAAGATCACACTTGTTGATAAAAATTATTTTTTTAGCAGAAGTTTCAGTGTTAATAACATCTAATTCTTCTTTAGTTATTGGTTCATTGTTGTTTAAAACAAAAACAACTAAATCTGAAGACATAATCGCTTCTTTACTACGTGTTACACCTATTTGTTCTACTAAGTCATCACTTTCTCTTATTCCAGCTGTATCGATTAAGTTGAATTTAACCCCATTTAAAAATATAGATCCATACACAACATCTCTTGTTGTTCCGGCAATACTCGTAACTATTGCTTTATTTTCATTAGTTAAATGATTTAAAATACTACTTTTTCCGACATTTGGTTTTCCAATTATTGCTAAATCTATTCCATTTGAGACAAATTGAACGTTTTCTGTTGAGCTCACTAGAGATTTTAAAGAAGTATCAATATCTTTTAATTTAGTGCTTAATAAATCATAAGTCATTTCTGGATTATCAGTTTCTTCTGGATAATCATAGTTAACTTCAAGAACAGCGCTTAAATTAACAAGTTCTTCTCTTATGGATTTTATAATATTTTTTAGATTTCCTTCTACTTTATTCATGGCATATTTTCTAGCTTCTTCTCCTTCTGAAGAAATAAGTTCTTGAATTCCTTCAGCCTCAGTTAAATCAATTCTACCATTTAAAAAAGCTTTTTTAGTAAATTCACCAGGAGTAGCCATACGGCAACCACTTACAAGTAATAATTCTAATACCTTGTTTGTTGTAGAAATTCCACCATGACAGTTTATTTCTACTACATCTTCCTTAGTAAAAGTTTTAGGAGCGCGCATTACACTTACAAGTACTTCATCAATTACATCATACCCGTCAACGATATGTCCATAATGAATAGTATGACTAGGAACATTTTCTAAATTTGTTCCCTTAAATATTTTATTTACAATACTTATTACGTCTGGTCCAGAACATCTAACTATTGAAATTGCTCCAACACCTAAAGCAGTGGATATTGCACATATATTTTCGTTCATAACTTGGCCTCCTTCAAACACACTCATATTTTAACACTTACAATTGAAAAAAAAAAGAGAATTATTTATTCTCTTTAGGTTTAATTACTACATGTCTATTTGGTTCTTCTCCAGTACTTTCAGTATAAACATATTTATCATCAGTTAAAATATTATGAATTACTCTTCTTTCATAAGAATTCATATTTTCAAGTTCAACTGGTTCATGAGTTGATTTAACTTCACGGGCAATATTTTTTGCAAGTCTTTCTAAATATTTAACTTGTTTTTCTTTATAGTTTTCTACATCTAATATTAAATATGGATAACTTTTTATTTCATTCATAACTACTTGTTTGCATATGGTTGTTAAAGCATTTAATGTTTGACCATTATGACCGATAAGTATTTTATTGTTATCAGAATACATCTTTATTGTTATTTGTTCATCTCTAATCTTTGATTCAAAAGTAACTTTTATTCCCATACCACTTATAATTGATTCAAGGTATTCCTTTAAATAATCAACTATATCAGTTAGTTTGTAGACATATAACTTAACTGATTCTTTTTTTAGAAGTCCTGTATGAATTTTTTCTACACGAGTTAAACATTCATTTTCACTTATATTTAATTCAGTTAATGCTTTTTCTTTTGCTTCTTCTTCTGTTTTTCCTTCAAATACTTCATACTTCATAATTTTAACCTACTTTCTTAAACAATATTGTTTGGAATACATTAAATGCATTTGTTACTACCCAATATAGTGCAATAGCAGATGGTAGTTGAATTGATGCTATTCCAATAAATACTGTCATGAATATCATCATATATTTTGATTGAATACCACTTTCTGTTGTAGCACTTGTTTGAGACATTGTCATTTTAAATGATAAGGCTGTAAACAATACAATTAAAACTATTAAAATTATGTAATAATAATTTCCCTCTTTAATACCTACAAGTGGTGTTGTTCCTAATTGGAATTTCCAGAAGTTGTTTTCAAATATTGCAGGTACTCTATTTATTGCTTCTAGGAATGCAAAGAATAAAGGCAATTGAATAAATGATACCAAGCAACTGCTCATTGGATTTACATTATATTTTTTATAAATTGCCAAAGTTTCTTGACTCTTTTGCATCATAGCTTCTTGATCTGTACGATCTTTATATTTTTTTTCAATTCTTTCTAATTCTGGTTGAGCTTTCTTTAAGCTTTCTTGTTGTTTGATTGTTTTAGCACTGAATGGCATCATTATTAATCTAATGATGATACCGATTACCATAACAGATACACCATAATTTCCTAATAGCTTACCAAGATTAATTATTACCCAAGCAAGTGGACGAACAAATAATTGTACCCAAAGTCCGTTATAAGCTTTTTTATCGTAAACTTTCATTGCTGAACATTTTGGTAAATCACTTAATTTAACATCCATGTATTCTTCATATTTTTGATAATTTGCTAGGATTTCTTCGTTTTCTGGTAAACATAGAATATTTGCTGATAAGCTTTGACCTGTTTTTTCATCAATTACTCTTTTCTTGTCTCCATCAACTAAAGTTTTATTACAACCAGTTAATGTTACTAACACGATTGCAACTATAATAAATATCTTCTTTTTCATATTCCCACCTATCTTAATGTCTTAATCAATTCATCAGTTAATTCTTTATAAGATAAATCAAGAAGACCTTTTTTAATTATTATAATATAATCTTTATTATTTTTAAACAACTTTTTGTTATTATGGATTAATTCCCTAACTACCCTTTTAGCTCGATTACGTGTAACCGCATTTCCAAGTTTTTTTGATACAGCTATACCAAATCGTGGATAATTAAAATTGCTTTCCTTATTATATATAATAAAACTATTACTTTTTTTGTAAGGGCATTTATGGATTATATAATCAAATTCCTTATGTTCTTTAATTGTTTCATATTTTTTCATAATTACCCTCCTTTTTTTCATATAGAATAAAAAGCCACAAAAGTGGCTTATATTATCTACTTAAAATTTTTCTTCCTTTTGCTCTTCTAGTTTTTAGTATTTTAGAATTTTTACGTGCAAAGAATCCATGTTTTTTTGATTTTTTACGATTATTTGGTTGAAATGTTCTTTTCATTCTTGTTCCACCTCCACATCTCAAAAGCAAGGTTATTATATAATAATAGGTTGTATAAGTCAATTATTTTTGTGTTATTTTCGGTAAATTTAGCAGTTTTCAACTTTTCAACGTTAATTGTTTAAAACTTTTTCCACCGTTTGAAAACTTTTTTAAATAATTTGTTGAAAGTGTTGAAAAGTAGATTTTTTTACGTTATTATAGTACATAAATTGTTAATAAGTTTGTTGATAACGTGTTGATAACATATTTTTTTAAGATTGTACTTTATTTTTCAACAAAAGTGATTTACAATTTATTTAGTTAAACAAAATCGAATTTGAATTAGGGTGGTTAAATGGAGAAGGAGAATTTTTGGAACAATTTTTTGAATGTCCTTAGCAGTAAGTTAAATAATATTTCATTTAACACTTGGTTTAAAGATGCTGAGATTATAAGTTTGGATAACCATAATTTGGTAATATGTGCAGCAAATAAGTATAAAAAGGACTATATCAATAATTATTATGAAAATATTATTAAAGATGTCTTAAAAGAAATAAGTGATGATGAATTTGATTTTGAAGTAATTTGTAAGGATGATATTAAAGAAGAAGAGGTTATTATTGAAGAACCGGTTATAGATATTCCGAAGTTTAAAGATAATAATAGCAACTTAAATCCGAACTATACTTTTGATAACTTTGTGGTAGGAAATTCAAATAGACTTGCTCAAACAGTTGGTTTATCTGTTGCTGAGCAGCCAGGAAAACTTTATAATCCGCTTTTTATATATGGAAAGAGTGGGTTAGGTAAAACACATTTAATGCATGCAATTGGTAATTTTGTTAAGGAAAATCTTAATAAAACCGTGCTTTACGTTACTAGTGAACGCTTTATTACCGATTTTACGCAGATAAATCGCAAAGATGATAATAATTTAGATCTGATTGCTCATTTTAAAGAAAAATATCGAAGTGTTGATGTTTTAATAATAGATGATATTCAATTCTTAGGTGGTGCAAATAAAACTCAAGATGAATTTTTTAATACTTTTAATGAATTATATAGCTTAAATAAACAGATAATTATATCTTCGGATAGAAGTCCAGATGACTTAAAAGTACTAGAAGAGCGTTTGAGAACAAGGTTTACTTGGGGACTTACAGTTAATATAATGCCTCCAGATTATGAACTTAGATTAAAGATAGTTAAAAATAAGATTGCTGGACATGAAGTTAGTAAACTTATAGCTCCGGAAGTTTTAGAGTATATTGCAAATAATTGTGAAAATGACGTAAGACACTTGGAAGGTGCGATTAATCGTTTATATGCTGTAACAGCAATGTACTCACCAAAAGAAATCAACTTAGAGTTTGCAAAAGATGCTTTAAAAGATTATATAGGTTCTTCCGTGTATATCACGAACAATATACAAAAGATTCAAAAAGCTGTTGCTGAGTATTATGACTTGACAGTAGAATCATTAAAAAGCAAGAAAAGAACAGCGATTATTAATCATGCAAGACAAGTTGCTATTTACTTATGTAAAATGACAACTGAGGAAACACTGGATAAAATAGGACTTGAATTCAACCGAGATCACGCAACAGTTATCCATGCATGTGATAAGATAGGGGAATCATTTAAAAAAGATGAAGAACTAAGAGAAGAAATTAATAAAATTAAAGATAAAATCATGAATTGATGTTAATAAGTTGTAAGTTATTAACACTTAAAAGTGAAAAATAATGTGTAAAATGTATGGAAATAAAGGTGTAAACATAGTTTTCAACATTTTCAACACTAATAATAAAAATAATATAAAAAAAGAAAGAAGGAATATTATATGAAATTTAAAATTAAGAAAAATATTATTTTAGACCAATTAGTGAATGTAAGCAAAGCAATATCAAGTAGAAACATTATCCCAATACTTAATGGAATAAAGTTTGAACTTACTAATGAAGGACTTACATTAATGGCAAGTGATACAGATTTAACTATTAAATCATTTATCCCAAGTGATAAAATAGAAAGCATTGATTCTACAGGAACAATCATTATTCAAAGTAAATTTTTAATAGATATCATTAGAAAAATGCCAAGTGATGTTGTAAACTTTGAAGTTATTGACGATTTAAAGATAATGATTTACACTGAACATAGTAAATATAACTTAAATTGTTTAAATAGTTTAGATTATCCACAAATAGATATAGAGACAAAGGATGAATATATTAATTTAAAAGCAACAGAATTAAAAACATTAATTAAACAAGTAATATTTGCTATATCAACTCAAGAATCTCGTCCATTACTTACAGGTATTAATATTAAAGTTAATGGTAACGTCTTAGAAGCAATTGCAACTGATTCATATCGTCTAGCTAAAAAGACAATTATATTGGATCAAACTATAAGCGAACCAGTAGATATCGTTATTCCTGGAAAAAATGTTGATAATTTAGATAAAATATTAGAAGATAACGAAGAAAATGTTGAAATCCATATATTTAATAACAAAATATTGTTTAGATATGAGCATGTTGACTTCCAATCTAACTTATTAAATGGTACTTATCCAAATACTTCATCATTTATTCCAAATGATTTCATATTTATAATTACTACTAAACTTAATGATTTATTCTCATCTATTGATCGTGCTGCTTTACTTGCTCAAAGCAAAGAAAAAAATATAATAAAGATGGAAACTAAAGAAAATATGTTAGAAATATCATCATTTGCTTCTGAAATTGGAAAAGTTGAGGATTATATTGAGATAGATAAGAATACTTCTGAGGATATTTCAATATCTTTCAGTGCTAAATATATGATGGATGCATTAAAAACTTTCTCAAGTGATGATATAACAATATTTATGAATGGAGATTCGAAACCTATCATATTAAAATCAGCTACTGATGAGTCATTAATTCAATTAATATTACCTATAAAGACTTATTAAGCGGATAAAATTAAGGAAAATTGCAATTTTTTGTAATTTTCTTTTTTTTCGACAATTTTTTTGAAAAACGTATGCTAGTATACAACCTCGTCAGGAGGGTTTTATGAAAGATTATATGATTACAGATGATACTTTGGCGATATGTCCAAATGGAAAGGGTAAAGCAACAATTATTGAAAAAAATAGTACTTTTGATGTTGAAATCAGTCCAAGAACTATTATAAACAAGAATTCACTTATGTATGGTAGTTCATTAGATGGTAGACTAGAAAGCACTAATTACCACGTTGGACACAAGTATAAACAGCCATTAGTTATCAGTGAGATTAATGATATTATATTATTTCCAACAAAATCTCCAAGGCTTAGATCTTGTACTTGGATTAATTTTATTAATATTAAAAATATCTTAAAAGATAGTGAAAGTAATAGGGGAATAATTGAATTTTCTAATGGAATATTTTTTTCTGTTGATATATCTTTTTATATTTTAAATAATCAATATAATAATACACTTAGATTAGTAGCTGAATATAAGAAAAAACACCTAAATTAGGATACTTTTTCTTTTTTTGTACCTTAAATTATGGTATAATTAATATGTGTATAGGAGTACACAAAATACTAAAAATCTTTTAAAATTGAAATTAGGGGGTAAAAATGAAAATTTTAAATTTGAAGTTACTGAATTTTCGTAACTATGAAAAATTAAGTTTGGATTTTGACCCTAAGAAAAATTTGATTATTGGTAAAAATGGTATGGGGAAAACCAATATTGTTGAAGCTATCTATGTTCTTGCATTTACAAAGTCCTTTCGAGGAACAAAAGAAAATGTAATAATAAGATATAATACTGATTTAACTAGAGTAGAAGGAACAGTAGAAGAAAAATATAAAAACGATTATAAGGTAATTGTTAAAGAAAATGATAAGACTGTTAAGATTAACAACAATAAGATAGATAAATTAAGCGATTATTTATCGAAAATCAATATAGTTTTATTCACTTCACATGATCTATTGTTAATAAAAGATACTCCTAGTGTTAGAAGAAAGCTTATTAATATTGAATTAAGCCAATTTAGCAATGATTATTTGAAAGTTTTAACTCTTTATAATAAAGTTTTGAAACAAAGAAATTTATATTTAAAAACACTTTATTTAAATGGAACAGCTCCGATAAGTTATTTGGATATCTTAACCGAGCAGTTAGTTGATTTAGGACTTAAACTTTATGATTATCGTAATAACTTTATGAAAGACATAAACGTTTATATTTCTAATAACTACGAAAAAATTTCTGGAAAAAGCGGTCTTACTTTGAAATATGACTCATGTTATCATGAGAAGAACCGTGAAGAACTTTTAAAAGTATATAAAGATGAAGAAAAAAGAGATATTATTTTAGGAAAAACTAATTTTGGAGTTCATAAAGATGATTATATTTTTTATTTAAATGATTGTAATTTAAAAGATTATGGGTCTGAAGGAGAACAAAAAAATGCAATTATCTCTCTTAAAATGGCTGAAATTGAAATATTTAGAAAAGAAAAAGACGTTACTCCTATATTGATATTAGATGATTTATTTAGTGAGTTGGATGAAGAAAAAATTAATAATATAATGTTGTTTATTGATAATGATATACAAACATTTATTACTACAACTGAACTTGATAAAGTAAATGATGAATTAAAAAATGCAAGTCGTATTTTTTATGTAGAGAATGGCAACGTTAAGGAGGGTATTTATGAATAGCGAACATTATGATGCATCGGATATTCAAGTTTTAGAGGGACTTGAAGCCGTAAGAAAAAGACCTGGTATGTATATTGGTACAACAGATGTTAAAGGACTTCATCATCTTGTATGGGAAATTGTTGATAATGCAATTGATGAAGCTTTAGCCGGATATTGTAAAAATATTGAGGTTGTAATAAATAAGGATAATTCAATCACAGTTAAGGATGATGGTAGAGGAATTCCTGTAGATATTCATCCAAAAACTCATATTTCTACAGTAGAAACAGTTTATACTGTATTACATGCTGGTGGAAAATTTGGTGGAGGCGGATACAAGGTATCCGGAGGATTACATGGTGTAGGTGCCAGTGTAGTAAATGCTTTATCAAGTTGGTGTGAAGTAAAAGTTTATAAAGATGGTAAAATAAACTACATTCGTTTTGAAAATGGTGGACATACTAAAGAACCATTACACGTAATAGGTGAATGTGAACCACATCGTACAGGAACTACAGTTACTTTTAAACCAGATCCAACAATTTTTGATACAGATGTTTATGATTATGAAACTTTAAAGGTAAGAATAAGAGAACTTGCTTTCTTAAACAAGGGATTATCAATAAATATTCGTGATGATAGAGATGATGAGGATACTACAGGAGAAACTTTCCTTTATGAAGGTGGAATTTCTGAATATGTTAAATTTTTAAATCAAAATAAAACACCAATTCATGATCAAATTATTCATCTTGATGGAGAAGAAGAAGGCGTATTTTTTGAAGTTGCAATGCAATATAACACTTCTTATCAAGATAATATTTATTCTTTTGTTAACAACATAAATACTCATGATGGTGGAACTCATGAAGAGGGCGTAAGACGTGCTTTAACAAGAGTTATCAACAATTACGCAAGAAAAACTAATATGTTAAAGGAAAAAGATGAAAGTTTAACTGGTGATGATGTTAAGGAAGGACTTACAATGATCATTTCATGTAAGCATCCTAATCCTCAATTTGAAGGTCAAACTAAAGGAAGACTTGGAAATTCAGAAGTTAGAAAATTAGCTGATAGTGTTTTCTCTAAAGGATTTGAAAGATTCTTGATGGAAAATCCTGATAACGCTAGAACAATCTTAGAAAAATGTATTGTTGCATCTCGAGCAAGAATGGCAGCTAAGAAAGCACGTGAGGTTACAAGAAGAAAAACGGATTTAGATCTACCTGGATTTATGGGAAAATTATCTGATTGCAAGAGTAAAGATAGAAGCGAATGTGAAATTTTCTTAGTCGAGGGAGATTCTGCCGGTGGTAGTGCGAAAACTGGTAGGGATTCAATGACTCAAGCTATCTTGCCTTTAAGAGGTAAAATATTAAATGTAGAAAAAGCAAGACTTGATAGAGCTCTTGAAAACGCTGAAATTAGAACTATTATTACTGCTTTTGGTACTGGTATTGGCGATGAATTTGATTTATCTAAATTAAGATATGATAAAATAATTATCATGACCGATGCCGATGTTGATGGATCTCATATTAGAATTCTTTTGTTAACATTATTCTATAGATTCTTTAAACCAATTGTAGAAGCAGGACATGTTTATTCTGCAACACCACCTTTATATAAGGTAACTTGTGGAAAAACAATAAAATATGTACTTGATGATAATGAGTATAATGAATATGTTGAATCTTTAAATGGTAAGAATTATGAAGTTCAAAGATTTAAAGGTTTAGGTGAAATGGATGCCGGTGAGTTAAAGGAAACAACAATGTCAAAAGAAAACCGTATTTTAAGACAAATTACAGTTGACGACTTAGTAGCTGCTGATAAAGTTTTTGAAACACTTATGGGTGAAGATGTAGAACCAAGAAGAAAATTTATTGAAGAAAATGCTCATTTTGTTCAAAACTTGGATATATAGGAGGTAAGGTATGGATAGAGTTAATCAAAATAATATAGTTACAGAAGTTCAAGATTCGTTTCTTGACTATTCAATGAGCGTAATCGTTGCCAGAGCTTTACCAGATTTAAGGGATGGATTAAAACCAGTTCACAGAAGAATTCTTTATTCAATGTATGAAAATGGTTATACACCAGATAAGCAATATCGTAAATGTGCACGTGTTGTTGGTGATGTTATGGGAAAATATCATCCACATGGAGATTCTTCTATATATGAAGCTATGGTTAGAATGGCTCAAGATTTTAGTTATAGACACATGTTAATCGATGGACATGGTAACTTTGGTAACATGGATGGTGATGGAGCAGCAGCAATGCGTTATACAGAATCTCGTCTAGCAAAAATATCACTTGAATTACTTCGTGATTTAAATAAAGAGACTGTTAATATGATCCCTAACTTCGATGAAACTGAGGTTGAACCTGAAGTTTTACCATCAAGATTTCCAAATATCTTAGTAAATGGAACAATGGGAATTGCTGTTGGTATGGCAACAAATATTCCTCCTCATAATTTAGGAGAAGTAATTGATGGATGCGTTGCTTATATCGATAATCATGAGATAACTATTCCAGAAATAATGGAAAAACTAAAAGGACCAGATTTTCCAACTGGTGGTATTATTTTAGGCAACAGTGGTATTAAAAAAGCATATGAAACTGGTCGAGGAACTATTACAATTCGTTGTAAGGCTGAAATTGATGAAAATAATGGAAAAAATAGAATTGTAATAACAGAACTTCCTTATGGAATTAATACGTTTGATCTTAAAACTAGAATAGGTGAATTAGTTCGAGATAAGACTTTAGAAGGTATAGCTGATTATCATGATGCAACAAGTCTTGAAAAAGGAGTAAACATTATCATTACTCTTAAAAAAGAAGCAAATCCTCAAGTAGTTTTGAACAATTTATATAAACATACTCAATTACAATCAACATTTGGTATTATTTTCTTGATGATTGATAATGGAACTCCAAAAGTTTTGAACATTAAAGAAATTATTTCAAAATATATTGATTTCCAAAAAGAAGTTATAATTAGAAGAACTAAATTTGATTTAAAGAAAAAAGAAGAAAGAGTTCATATTTTAGAAGGCTACAAGATTGCTCTTGATAATATTGATGAAGTTATTAAAATTATTAAAGAAGCAGAAACTGATGTAATTGCAAGAGAAAATTTAATTCAAAGATTTGCTTTTGATGAAATTCAAGCAAATGCTATTCTAGAATTAAAGCTACGTAGATTAACAGGCCTTGAAAGAGATAAAATTGAAAATGAACTTGCTGATTTAATTGAACAAATTAAAGAATTAAGAGAAATACTTGCAAGTGAACAAAAAGTATTAGATATAATTAAGAAAGAACTTCTTGAAATTAAGGCAAAATATGCTGATGAAAGAAGAACAAGTATTGATATGACTGCTATTGATTATATTGAAGACGAATCATTAATTCCTCAAGAAGATATAATTGTTACTATTTCTGATAAGGGATATATTAAGAGATGTGCATCATCTACATTTAAATCTCAACATCGTGGAGGTGTAGGAATTAAAGGAATGACTACTAATGAAGAAGATTATGTTAAGTATTTAGTTAATGCATCAACTCATGATTATATTTTATTCTTTACTGATAAGGGTAAAGTTTATCGTATAAAAGGTTATGAGATTCCTGAATATAGTAGACAAGCTAAAGGGCTTCCAATTATAAATTTATTACAAATTGAAAAGGGCGAGAAAATTAATTCAATTATAAGTATCAGTAATGAACATGATAATAAGTATTTAATGTTTGCTACTAAGAATGGATTAGTAAAGAAAACACCAGTAGAAGAATACTCGAACATACGTACGTCAGGGAAAATAGCTATATCATTAAAAGACGATGATGAACTAATTGACGTAAAAGTTTCTGATGGAAATAATAAGGTTATCTTAGGATCTACTTCAGGTCGTATGGTTGTATTTAATGAAAACGAAATTCGTCCAATGGGTAGAACTGCCAGTGGTGTTAAAGGTATTAATCTTGATGGTGGATATTCTTGTACGGGAATGGAAGTTGGAAAAGATGAAGATAACTTACTAATAGTTACTAAATTAGGATATGGTAAGAAAACTTTAATTAGTGAATATCGTATGACTAAGCGTGGAAGCAAAGGAGTTAAAGCTTTAAACGTTACAGAAAAAAATGGTGAAATGATAGCTCATAAAATTGTTAACAATGAAAAAGATTTATTGATGATTACTGAATCAGGAATGACAATTAGAATGGGAATTGATCAAATATCTCAATTAGGAAGAGTTACTCAAGGTGTAAAACTTATAAACCTAAAAGATAATCAATATGTTTCAACAATAAGTATTTTAGATAAAGAAGAAACTGAAAACGAAGTGGAAGAAGCTGAATAGTTTCTTCTTTTTTTGTAAAAGTTTTCAACAATTATTTTGAAAGTACTAATTTTTAAAATCTGCGTATTAATCTAACTTCATATTTATCACTTATATGTTTCACGTGAAACATTATTGCTTTTTTTTAATAAAAATATATTAATAAGATTTAAATATATAAAAATAAAAAATGAATATACTATTTAAACTTAAACGAATATTAAATTACCATTTTAATTTAATTATTTTTGTATGGTCAAATTAATATGTTTCACGTGAAACATATTAATTTAAAAATATATTTACTTTTTATTTAAATAATAGCTAACAAATAAAAATACAATTAGTTCTAAATACTGATTTAATTACTTTAATGCTTAAATTTTATTAATTTTAATAATTAAATTGAATAAATAAAACAATGTTTCACGTGAAACATATTTATATACTTTTAAGAAATTACAACTATCATTCTAGTTTTTTATAATAAAATTATTTAATTGTTTTATAAACAAACTTAAAACCATTCAATGTTTCACGTGAAACATTGAATTAATTAAATAAGTAAATAATTTGATTTTAAATTGGAATATTATAGATATAAAATTTGAAGCAAACTATGTTTCACGTGAAACATAGTAGATAAAAACTAATAATCGTTTTGAATTTATATGTGTTATTTTATTCAAATGAGACATTTTGTTTCTTTATATATAATGTTTTGTAATGTTTCACGTGAAACATTACTGTTTTTTTCAATAAAAGCATAAAATATTTTATTAACATTTAAAATTTTTTGCTTAAACATATAACACGTTAATTTAAATACTATATTTAAATTTAGATATATATTTAATTACTATTTTAATTTGATTAAATTTGCATGTTTAGATTAATATGTTTCACGTGAAACATTGAGTATATAGATCAATTATATATAATAACAAATTTTTAAAATTTGAACATTCATTTTATCTTGTTATATGTTATCTTTTTTGCTATAATTAACTTGCACAACAATTATGTTGGAATCTGGTCAGAGTAGGAATACAGCAGCCATAACAACCTCTAATTGTGTGTGCTTTTTTTATATTTAAATATATGTAAAGTTTTCAACATTTTTTTGGAGGTAACCATGATAGATAAACTAATAAAAGAATCTTTAAAATCTTTAAAACATAATGATGTTCCAATTGCTGCTTTTATAGTAAAAAATGATAAAATAATTTCTAAAGCTCACAATAGTCGCATGCAAAAACATTTAACAATAAATCATGCTGAAATTATGGCAATAAGTAAAGCAAATAAAAAATTAAAAGATTTTAGATTGTTTGATTGTGATCTTTATGTCACACTTGAGCCATGTGATATGTGTATGAATGTTATTAAGGAAGCCCGAGTAAAAAACGTTTATTATTTGATACCCAGAAACGAAAGTAAAAAGATATATAACAAAACGAACAAATGTATTATAAATGATATTGACAATAAATCTTTAAAATATAAGGATTTATTGACACAATTCTTTAAAGATAATTGTAAGAGATAAAGTTAATATGATATAATTTATTCAGGTGAAAGCTTATGGACTACAAGGTGTTATACAGAAAATATAGACCATCTGATTTTAATCATTTGGTTGGTCAAGATTCTATAAAAAAAATATTAGTGAATTCTATTATTAATGATAAAATAGCTCATGCATATATATTTACTGGGCCGAGAGGAACAGGTAAAACAAGTACAGCAAAAATATTTGCACGAGCATTAAATTGTTTGAATCCACAAAATGGTATCTCTTGTGGAGAATGTGAAAACTGCAAAAATTTTAATCAAAGCCCAGATATAATTGAACTAGATGCAGCAAGTAACAATAGCGTCGATGATATTAGAAATATAGTTGATTCGGTAAATATTGCTCCAACTAATAGTAAATATAAGATATATATAATAGATGAGGTACATATGTTATCAACAAGTGCTTGGAATGCTTTTTTAAAAACACTTGAAGAACCACCTCATAATGTTATTTTCATTTTAGCTACAACGGAAATTCAAAAAGTTCCAATTACAGTTTTATCAAGATGCCAAAGATTTGATTTCCAAAGAATAGATAAGACTGAAATAACAGAACATTTGAAAAAAATTTGTGAAGAAGAAAATATAAAAAGTGAAGATGATGCTTTGGCTGAGATTGCATTCTTATCTGATGGCTGTATGAGAGATGCACTAAGTATTTTGGATCAACTATCAAAGATAAGTGAAGAAATAAATATAGATGTTTTAAAACAAAATTATGGAACAATAACTGATGATGATATTGAAGAATTATATGTTGCAATTCTTCATAATAATTTAGATGATTTATTAACAAAATTATCAGATATAAAAAAATGTGGTATTGATATAAAACTATTGCTTGATAAAATGATTGAATACTTTTTAAATAAAGCTATTGCTTTAAAACAAAAAAATGTAAGCAACAATGCTTTTAAACAATTAAAAAAAATAATTAATTCACTTAATGATTTATTAGGAAAACTTAATTCTAACTCAAATGGATTCTTGATGCTGGAGTTAGAGTTAGTATCATTTATAAATGATGATGAAGTAAATTTAAGTAGTCGTGATATTAATCAAATTATTTCCCGGGAAATAATTCCAAAAGACACTAAAGTTGACGTAAACGAAATGTTAACTGCAAATGATTCTAGTTATTATAAAGTAACGAAAGAATTTATTGATACTAGAATGAACAATACTTTAGTATCAGCAAGTAAAGAAAATAAACTTTCATTTATAGAATCATGGAAAGAATTTTATACATACTTAGACAATAACGATTTAAAAGAATTCAAAACTATTGTTAAAAATTCAATTCCTCAAATTGTATCTAATGATTATGCTTTACTTGTAACAAAAAGTGAAAGCACAAAAATAATTGGGAATAAAAAACTACACGAACTTGAAATTCAGTTTAAAAAAGTTTTAAACAAGGAATATAAATTTTTGTTTTTAACTGAACAAGAGTGGAAAGTATTTTTATCAACATATGATAAACATAAAAAGTATGAATTAATAGATGAAACCATTTATATAAATAAAGATGATAATTCATGTCAGTTGGCTGAAAGTATATTTGGCTCAAATAATGTAAATATGGAATAGGAGAAAATATTATGAATATGAATAATTTAATGGCACAAGCCCAAAGAATGCAAAAAGAAATAGAAAGAAAACAACAAGAAATTTACTCTACAGAATATACTGGTAGTTCAGAATTAGTTGAAGTTGTATTAAGCGGAGACAAGAAATTAAAAAATGTTAAGTTTAAAAATATGGAAAAGTTTGATGTTGAAGATCTAGATATTTTAGAAGATATGATAAAGATAGCTTTCAATGATGCTATTTCTAAAATTGAACGTGATGTTGAATCAAAACTTGGCGTTTATGGTAAACAACTTGGTGGTTTGATTTAATATGTATCCAAGCAGTTTAAATAATGTAATAGAGTCATTTAAAAAATTACCGGGAGTTGGAGAAAAAAGTGCTGAAAGAAATGCTTTAGCTTTACTTGAATTAAGCGATGAAGATATTGATAACTTTGTAAATGCGATTAAAGAATGCAAAAGCAAATTACATAGATGTAAAATTTGTGGACATTTAACTGATCAAGACGAATGTTATATTTGTGCAAATTCACATCGACGTAATGATCTTATATGTGTTGTTGAAGATTATAAAAGTGTATTTATGTTTGAAAAATCTGGAAGCTTTAATGGAAAATATCATGTATTGAATGGACTTATATCTCCAATGGATGGTATTTATCCAGAAGACATCAATTTATCCAGTCTAGTTAAAAGATTGGAAGGCGTTGAAAACGCAGAAGTAATTGTTGCGTTAAAATCTTCTATTGAAGGAAAAACAACAACTTTGTATATTAAGAAAATATTAGAAAATAAAAATGTTAAGATAACTAGATTATCTTATGGAATTCCAATGGGAGTGGAACTTGACTATCTTGATGCACTAACATTGGATCAAGCTCTTTTGGATAGAAAAGAAGTATCATAAAATAAGTATATTAAAATATATTGTAATATGGTGATAACATGAAAGTAATAAAAAAATTGTTAAAAAACTTTGTGTTTTCAACAATTACAATTTATAGTTTAAATATTATATTGGTTAAAATAGGTTATTTTGTTCCAATCAATTATTTTAGTTTAATTATAACATCAATTTTAGGATTTCCTGGATTGATTATATATGGAATACTTGCCTATAAATTTTATTGGTGATGAATATGAACAAAGAAGCAATTATTAATAACATAGAAAAATCATTTCTTGAGAAAAAAAATTCTCATGCTTTTTTGTTTGAGACAAATAATATAGAAAAGACATATAGTGATATCTTAAATATTTTGAAAGTTATTACTAATCATGAATTTGATAATTTAATTGATAACAATAATTTTCCGGATTTAATTACAGTTGAACCAGATGGTAAAGATATTAAAGTTGTACAAATTGAAAATATATTAGATTCATTTTCAACAACATCAGTTATGGGAAGTTATTCTATATATATAATAAAAAGTGCTGAAAAACTAAATATATCAGCTTCTAATAAAATTCTTAAATTTTTGGAAGAACCTGAAAAAAATATTGTTGGCTTTTTTATAACAACTAGTATATCTAAAATGTTACCAACTATTAAAAGTAGATGTGAGATTTTTAAACTTATTTATCCTTATGAAAATTTGCAAGATTTATTAAGTGTTAATGATGAACAATATCTATTTGTTGATGAAACATTAGATTTAGCGTTTAAACTAAATTCTACTAAAAAGTATGTTTTGATGAATCAAATAAAAAATATAGCTAAAAAAGAAAGAGTTGAGATTGAAACTATACTTGATATATTAAGAAAAGTGTATATAATAAAATATGATTATTTATTAAAACGTCTTACTTGTGATAAAAATATGATTGATAAAATATTAGTAAGTGTTGATACAAATGATATATTAATCTTAACTAAGAGAATAAAATTAATTGAACAAATACAAAATGAATTTAAATTTAATTTAAATAAAGAATTGATATTAAACAAAATGATATTGTTATGGGAGTAGATATATGAAGATATGTGGAGTGAAATTTAAAGATACTGGTAAATTATATTATTTTAAATATGATAACTTAGATTTAAAAAATAAATTAACTGTTGTTGTAGAAACTGAAAAGGGTGAACAATTTGCAAAAGTTTATGAACTTGATGTCCCTGAAACAAAAAATATTAATATAGAAGATATGAAACCGGTTATTAGAATATCAACAAAAAAAGATTACAATAATTATCTTACTAATTTAAAAGATGCTAAAATAGCTCTTGATTATGCAAGAGAATGTGTAAAAAAAGCAAACCTTGAAATGAAACTTTTAGATGCAACTTATACTTTGGATAGAAAGCAATTGATGTTTAACTTCATTGCAGATGAAAGAATTGACTTTCGAGATGTTGTAAAGGAGATAGCTGCAAAATATAAAACGAGAATTGAACTTCATCAAATAGGAGTAAGAGATAAATCTAAAGAGATTGGTGGGCTTGGTCAATGTGGAAGACCACTTTGTTGTGCATCATTTTTAAATGGAATCGATACAATCAGCATCAGTATGGCCAAAAATCAAAATATTGCATTAAATCCAAGCAAGATTAATGGAGCTTGTGGAAGACTTCTTTGTTGTCTTGCATATGAGGATGAAGTGTATACATGTCATAGAAAACTTTTACCTAAAGTTGGAGAATATGTAGAAACTCCAGATGGAAAAGGAAGAGTTGTTTCAATTGATGTTTTGAATAAAAAATATACCGTTGAAATAAATGGAGATAAATGTGTTTATGAATCAAGCAGAATTAAATGATTTATATGATTATGATATGTATATATACCAAAATAGTAAATATTTTAAATTTTCAGTAGACTCAGTTTTATTAGCTGAGTTTGTTAGGGTTAGAAAAAATGCTAAAAATGTATTGGATCTATGTTCAGGTAATGCACCAATTCCTTTGATTTTATCCAAAAAATTTGGTGATAGAATAAAGATAGATGCATATGAATTACAACCTGAAATATATGAACTTGGTAAAATGTCTATTGAAAAAAATAATGTAAAAAATATTAATTATTATAATGATGATATAAAAAATATTGATTCTAAAAAGAAATATGATGTAGTTACCTGTAATCCTCCTTATTTTATATATCATAATGATAAAGTATTAAATGATAATCAAGTGCTTGCTAAAGCGCGTCATGAGATAAGTACTAATTTGGACGAAGTAGTTCGCATTTCTGCTAAATCTTTAAAAAATGGTGGATATTTTTATTTAATACATACTAGTTCTCGAATTGTAGATATTATTGAGTGTTTAAAAAAATATAATTTTGGTATAAAATCTATAGTTCCAGTTTATGATAATAGAAATGGGGAGTCATCACTTGTTTTAATTGAAGCCCTTTTGAATGGAAAGGATTATGTTAAAATAGAACGACCGGTATATATTGATGAAAATAAAACATATCAAGGTATTTTTGGGAGGTAAAAAAATGAAATTAGTAGTTGGTTTGGGAAATCCAGGAAAAGAATATGAAAATACTCGCCATAATATAGGTTTTATGTCGTTGGATCATTATTTAGGAAATGTAAAGTATTCTAAAAAATTTAATGCGGAATATTATGAAACTAATATTGGTGGAGAAAAATATATTTTTATTAAGCCTTTAAGTTATATGAATTTATCGGGTAAGGTTGTTTACGATTTTGTAAATTTTTATAAGTTAGATTTAAGCGATGTGTTAGTTATTCAAGATGATATGGATTTAGAGTTTGGAAAAATAAGAATTAAGATTAATTCTTCAAGTGGTGGACATAATGGAATAAAAGATATTATTAAATATTTAAATTCTACATCTTTTGCTAGAATAAAGGTTGGAATTGCACATAATAGAAATATGGATACTAAAGATTATGTTTTATCAAAATTTTCTAAAGAAGAATTAAATACATTGTCAAATAGTTTTTCTATTGTTGATAAAATAATTGAAGATTTTAGTAAATTGAGTATTCAAGAATTGATGAGTAAATATAATTAGGAGAAAATATGGATTTTTTGAGTGATATTTTTAAATATAAAAATGGATATCATGTTTGCGGATTGACTGAAGAATTAACTATTCAATATTATTTGAATTATTATAATAAAAATCATGAAAATGTTTTGATAGTTACTAATACTTTATATGATGCAAATAAAATATATCAAGGTTTGAAAACGTATACAGACGATGTCTGTCTTTTTCCCATGGATGATTTTTTAGCATCAGTTGCTCTTGCAATATCACCTGATTTAAAAGTGCGTCGCCTTGAAACTTTAGAGTATTTAAAAGAACATTCCGGTATAGTTGTTACTAATTTAATGGGATATTTGAGATTTTTACCATCAATTAAGGAATCTACTAATTTTGAACTTCTATTAGAAAAAGGAAAAAATTATGAAAGAGATGAACTCTTATCGTTTTTAGATAAACTAGGATATACACGAGATTCACTTGTAACATCTACTGGAGAGTATGCTGTACGTGGATATATCATAGATATATTTCCAATAGAAAGTGAACATCCAATAAGATTGGAATTTTTTGGAGATGAAATTGATTCTATTAGATTTTTTAATGAAGAGACTCAGCTATCAATAAATGAAGTTTCTAGTTTTAAACTTATGCCATTTTCAGAAGTTTCTACTGACCAACATAATTCTTTATATGAATACATGAATAAGCCGTTTACTTTTTTTGTTGATGAAAATCAAATATTGAATGGCTATAATAAAATTCTTGAAGATATCAAAGATTATAACGAATCTAAAAATACAGATGAAGCATTTATGTATAAATATGATGAAATTATGGTTGATAATTTTATGCGTGTAGAAACAGTTAATAATTATGCCGATAGCATCAGTTATAATTCAAAGCCAATGATAAAATTTAAAGGAAATTATGATTCTTTAAAAGATTATGTACTTTCAACTTATAAAAAAAATACTTTAATTATATATTTAAGTAATGATAGACAAATTAATTCAATTGAATCGTTGTTTGAACATGTTAATATAGGAACTATTATTAATGGAGAAATTAATATTATAAAGAAAAAAGTTAATGAAGGCTTTATAATAAGCAACTATTCAGTAATAAGCGAATATGATATTGATGATGTAAAAGTTGTAAATACCTATAAGAATTCTTATAAATTAGGAAGAAAAATTAAAAGTTTTGATGACTTAAAAATTGGAGATTATGTAGTACATCAAAGTAATGGAATAGGAATATATGGTGGAATAAAAGCTTTAACTAAAAATGGAATGCAAAGAGATTATATATTAATAAACTATGCAGGTAATGATAAAGTGTATATTCCTGTTGAAAAAATTAATTCAATATATAAATTTTCTGATGCTGATGGTGTTAAGCCTAAAATAAATTCATTGAATTCTACAAACTGGGCTAAAACAAAGATGAAAGTAAAAGCTAAGATAAAAGATATATCAGGAGAATTAATAAAATTATATGCTGCAAGAAATAATATAGTTGGAGATGCTTATAAGACTTATCCTGAAGAAGAAGTATTTGATTCTTATTTTCAATATACGGCAACAAGTGATCAAGAAAAATGCATTAAGGAACTAAAACACGATCTTTCTTCAAAAGTTCCAATGGATAGACTTTTATGTGGTGATGTAGGATTTGGTAAAACTGAGGTTGCGTTTAGAGGAATGTTCAAAACAGTGATGAATGGACATCAAGTAGCTTATCTTTGTCCAACAACATTGCTTTCAAGACAACAATATAAAAATGCTTTAGAAAGATTTAAAAATTATCCAATTAATATAGCTTTACTTAATAGATTTGTATCTGTTAAAGAAACTAATCGTATAATCAAAGGTTTAAAAGAAGGAACTATTGATATTGTTTTTGGTACACACAAACTTCTTAATGATAAAATTGATTATAAAAATCTTGGACTTCTTGTTATTGATGAAGAACAAAGATTTGGGGTAACTCATAAAGAAAAGATTAAAGAATTAAAAAATAATGTTAATGTTCTTACTTTATCAGCCACGCCAATACCTAGAACTTTAAAAATGGCAATGAGTGGGCTTCGAGATTTATCTATTATTGATACAGCTCCAGTGAATCGTTATCCTGTTCAAACTTATGTTTTGGAAGAAAATGATGTTTTAATCAAAGATGCAATTTATAAAGAAATGTCTAGAGATGGGCAAGTGTTTATTCTTTATAATAAAGTTCAAAGCATTGAAGATGAACTTACTAAGATAAAAAAATTAGTACCAGAGGCAAGAATTGCAATTGCTCATGGTCAAATGGATAAGAATGAACTTGAAAAAGTGGTAAGTGATTATATTGATTATAAATATGATATATTATTATGTACAACTATCATAGAAACCGGTATTGATATACCAAATGTTAATACTTTGATTATAATAGATGCCGATAATTTTGGACTTTCTCAACTATACCAACTTCGAGGAAGAGTTGGAAGAAGTGATAAAATTGCATATGCTTATTTAATGTATAAACCATCAAGGATTTTAACAGAAACAGCAAAGAAACGACTTCAATCAATCAAAGATTTTACTGAACTTGGATCAGGCTATAAAATCGCGATGCGAGATTTATCTATAAGAGGTGCAGGAGATTTACTTGGAAGTGAACAAGCAGGCTTTGTTGACTCTGTTGGCCTTGAACTTTATACTCAAATGGTTAATGATGAAATAAAACGCTTAAAGGGTGAAATAGTTGAAGAGGAAGATGATGCTAATCCACTTATTGAGGTTGAAAATCATATTGATGATACATTTGTAAAAGAAGAAGATATAAAAATTGAAATCCATAAAATTATCAATGAAATTAAAGATGAAAAGTCTTTGTTGAAAGCTAAAGAGGAAATTGAAGATCGTTTTGGTGTTGTTGATGAAAAAATGGAAATATATATGTATGAAGAATGGTTTGAAAAACTTGCACGCCTTTTAAATATTACACGAGTAAAACAAACAGAATCATTAATTGAATTAGAATTAAGTGAGGAAGTCTCTAATAAAATAGAAGGAGATAAACTGTTCTTAATCGCATATAACATCAATCCAAAATTTAGACTTGCTTATAAAATGAAGAGAATTTATATAAGTTTACCAAAAGTTAATTTAGATAAGCATTTCATCTATTATGAAGTTAAACTCCTTGACGAAATTGTAAATATGATAAAATAAACTTGAATAAATTATTTTTACGTGATATATTAAAGGCGTTAGACAAAGAAAGAAAGAAGTTATTTGAAGACTTTTATAAGAGAATCTGGTTAGGTGAGAGCAGATAAGTTAGTAAAATAATCGAATGGGTCTGGAGTTTAAATCGTTTAAGTCGCGTTAAGATAAAAGTGTATGATTACATTCATAAAATAGGATGGTACCACGGATATGTTCGTTCCTATGTTATGGATGTTTTTTTGTTGGAGGTGATAATATGCCAGGTGTAGGATTAGGTGTTATGTTGTTTAACGAAGAAGGAAAAATTCTGCTAATTAAGAGAAATGATGATGCAAAAAAAGCAGCAAGTGATATGCATCTTGAGGGTACTTGGACACTTCCAGCAGGAAAAATAAAATATGGTGAAACAATTTTTGAGGCTGCAAAAAGAAAGGCAATGCAAGAGGTAAACTTAAGCATTGAAGACTTATCAATAATTTCTATTGCCGATGATATAAACGAATATGCTCATTTTGTTACTTTTGGAATCCTTGCTCGGATGTGGAATGGTGAAATAAATTTAGGTGATACGGAAGAACAAGTTGCTTATGATTGGTTTGATATCGAAAATTTACCAACTTTAAGTTCACCAGCAAAAAATATAATAGATAATTATTTAAATAATACAATGTATAGGGAGAATGATGAAAATGGAAAAAGAAAAGTATTATATTAGTACAGCAATTGCTTATACATCTGCAAAACCTCATATTGGAAATACTTATGAGATTGTTTTAGCTGATGCAATTGCTAGAAATAAAAGATTAGAAGGTTATGATGTTTATTTTCAAACTGGAACAGATGAACATGGAGAAAAAATTCAAATTAAATCAACTGAAGCTGGAATTGAACCACAAGCATATGTTGATAAAGTTGCCGGAGAAATAAAAACTATCTGGGATTTGATGAATACAACATATGATAAATTTGTTAGAACAACTGATAAACACCATGAAGAAATAGTTCAACATATATTTAAGAAAATGTATGATAAAGGTGATATTTATAAAGGTGAGTATAAAGGATTGTATTGCACACCTTGTGAATCTTTTTGGACTGAAAGTCAATTAGTCGATGGCAAATGTCCTGATTGTGGTAGAGAAGTTCAAGAAAAATGTGAAGAAGCATATTTCTTCAGACTATCAAAATATCAAGATAAGTTAATTGAATATATAGAAAGTCATCCTGAATTTATTCAACCTGAAGCTAGAAAAAATGAAATGTTAAATAATTTTATTAAGCCAGGTCTTCAAGATTTATGCGTATCTCGTACATCATTTTCTTGGGGAATACCAGTAGATTTTGATCCAAAACATGTTGTGTATGTTTGGTTAGATGCATTGTCAAATTATATTACAAATATTGGATATGATGTTGATAATGAGACAGAAGAATTTAAAAGGTTATGGCCAGCAAATTTACATTTGATTGGAAAAGATATAGTGAGATTCCATACGATTTATTGGCCATGTTTCCTGATGAGTTTAGATTTACCACTTCCAGAAAAAGTATTTGGGCATCCTTGGTTAATAATGGCTGATGGTAAGATGAGTAAAAGTAAAGGTAATTTAGTGTATGCTGACGACCTTGTTAATAAATACGGAGTAGATGCCATAAGATACTTCTTCTTACATGAAATCCCTTTTGCAAGTGATGGAGTTTTCTCTGAAGATTTACTTGTTGAAAGAATAAATGGTGATCTTGCTAACATTTTAGGAAACCTTGTTAATAGAACTATTTCAATGTCTCATAAATACTTTGACGGTGTAGTTGAAAATACACGTGTTACTGAAGATGTTGACGCTGCTTTAATAGAAAAAATTGAAGCTTTACCTAGTTTGTTTAAGAAAAAAATGGATGACTTAAGAATAGCTGATGCTATTGATGAAGTATTTAATTGTCTAAGAGCAACAAATAAATATATTGATGATACAACCCCTTGGGTTTTAGCTAAGGATGAAACAAAACAAGATAGATTAAAAACTGTGTTGTATAATTTAATTGAATCAATAAGAATTTGCACTGTTTATCTTCAAGCATTTATACCTGAAACAACAGAAAAAATATTCAATCAAATTAATACTGATTTAACTTCTTATGAATCAACTAAAGAATTCGGTCAATTTAAGTCTGGTACTGTTTTAAATAAACCAGAAATATTATTTGCAAGAATAGAAAAGGAAAGTGAGTAATCACTTTCTTATTTATTGGAGGTCATTTTATGCATTTTACAGATACTCATGCACATATTTTTAATGAATATTTTGAGGATTTTAATAAAGTTATAGAATCTGCAAAAAATAATAATGTGGATACAATTTTAAATGCAGCTACTAGTCTAAAAAACATTCCGGAAGTGTTAAAAACTTCTGAAGAATATGAAAATATATATGCCTGTATTGGAATACATCCCGAAGATATGGACGATGATTATAAAAAAACCGAAAAAATTATTGTAGATAATATAAATAATAAAAAGCTAGTAGCAATAGGGGAAATAGGTCTTGATTATTATTATACAAAGGAAAATCGTGATAAGCAGATTGAAGTTTTTGAATTTCAACTAGCTTTGGCTGAAAAGTATAATTTACCAGTAGTTGTTCATTCTAGAGAAGCAACGTTGGATACAATTAATTCTATTAAAAAGTTTAAAGTTCGCGGAGTAATTCATTGCTTTAGCGGTAGTCTTGAAACAGCCAATATATTTATGAAATTAGGTTTCTATTTTGGTGTAGGTGGAGTTATGACTTTTAAAAATTCTAAAATAGATCAAGTCATTAAGAATATTCCTTTGGATAGAATTGTTTTAGAGACTGATTCACCTTATTTAACGCCAGAACCTTTTAGAAAATATTCTAATGAACCAAAATATATAAAAACTATTGCTGAATATTTAGCTGATCTAAAAGGAATAAGCATAGAAGAAGTATCTTCTATAACTGAAAAGAACGTACAAGAACTTTATAAAATAAAAAAGTAATATAAAATTTGTGTAAAGTGTTTACTTATATATTGATTTTTGCTAAAATGAGTATATAAGGTGGTTATATGATTAAGGATAGTAACAAATTTATTAAAGCAACTAAAATCATATTGATTATTTGTTCAGTGTTTGTAATACAAAAAGTGAACATGGTTAATTTAAATGATAAAATAACAAATGAAAATTTAAATAAAACGATTGATTTGACAGCAATGGCATATAAACTAAATGAAATTCAATTGAAAGATAAATATTATCCTCTTGATACATTTACTGGAGATTTGACAGGATATGGAGCTAATTGTCCACTTTGTAGTGGTAAACTTGGATGTACTGGACAAGATGTATCAGATGGAACAACTATATATAATGATGCTGATTATGGTAATGTTAGGATTGTTGCATCAAGTAAAAATTTAAAATGTGGTTCAATTGTAACATTTGATGCTGATTATGTTTCTGGTGAAAAAGTTGTAGCAATCGTACTTGATCGTGGTGTTCTAGGAACAGATTTGGATTTACTTGTTGAATCTGAAGATTACGCTACTAAAAATGTTGGTAGACACAAGATTAGTTATGATGTTTTAAGAAATGGATGGGAAAGATAAAAGAAGTTACATTTTAGGAGTAACTTCTTTTTCTATGTTAAAACTTTTAGATATTTCATCAATTTCTTTTAAAAATTCATCTTTTTCTAAAGTATTTGGTAATTTAGGTATTTCCTCTTTTAAATAACCAATAGTTTCTAATATAGTCATTCTTTTTAATCTTCTAACAATAGATTGATAATCTAAATTATATATAGTTCCAATTCTAGTAACTAAATTATTAATTTCTTCTGTAAATGTTTTTTGTTTAAGATATTCTTCTTTTATTTCTATAAATTGTTCTGGAGATAAAATTTCTTTTAAATTTCCTCTAAATATATTTTTAGTAGGTATTTTGGTAAGTAAAATCCTAGCTAGCTCTACATTTTTGCGATATTCAACTCCTTGATATTTTTTGTTATCAATTTGTTCTGTTAGTAACTGTACAGCTCCTTCATTAATAAAATGTCCTAAATCTGTTTCACTTTTATCAGGAGATTCAAAATCTAACTTTATGATGTAATGACATAATTCATGAGTTAATATTCCTTCATCTATATAATGTTTTATTAGTAAGTTGGTATCTTTATCATAAATATATGGATAAATATGAATCATGCCATCTTCTTTTGTCCTTGGACCATGGGCTGGTGGAATATTACCTTTAAAGAAGTCCATGTTTTCATTTGATGGTTGATCTACAGCAATTATTCTGTTTTTTATTACTGCATTTTCAAATTGCTCTTTTGCAGCAGGTGTTATATCATCTCCAAAAATAGACAATAGTTCGTAAATTTTATCTATTGCAAAGTCATTTAGTTCTTTATCGATTTTATCATAATTTATTTCCATAAATTCCACTTATCCTTAAAGACATTTTACCATAGATAATATTTGTGGTAAACTTATTACATGGTGATTTTATGGAAAAACACGTGTTTAAGAAAAAATTTGGTCAAAATTTTTTAAACGATAAATCTATTATTAATAATATTACATCTTCAATTAATCCAACTGAGGAAGATCTAATTATAGAAATTGGTCCAGGAAGTGGAGCACTTACCAAAAATTTGGTTAAGTATGATTCAAATTTGATTTGCTATGAAGTAGATAAAGATTTAGAAACTACATTAAATCAAATAAAAGATGATAAGACTCAAATTATTTTTGATGATTTTCTAAAAAGGGATATTCAAAACGATATAAGTAAAATCAATTATAAAAATCTATATATTATTGGAAATCTGCCTTATTATATAACAACACCAATAATTTTATCGATTATTGAATCAAGGGTAGATGTTAAAGAAATGGTGTTTATGGTACAAAAAGAGGTGGCTGAAAGATTTTCTGCTAAACCAGGAACAAAAGAATATGGATCAATCAGTGTACTTTTAAATTATTATTTTGATATTAAGAAATTATTTGATGTTTCTAGAACTAAATTTTATCCAGTTCCGAATGTAGACTCAAGTGTTATAAAACTTGTTAAAAAAGATAATATATTACCTGTTGACTTTGAAAAATTTAATAAACTTGTTAAAGATTCTTTTCAATATAAAAGGAAAAATATTAGAAATAACTTAAAATCTTATGATTTAAACAAAGTTGAAAGTGTATTAACTAAGTATGGTTACTCACTTTCTTCTAGATCTGAAGAATTATCATATGAAATATTTGTTGAACTTGCTAATACTATATAGCAAGTTTTTTTAACTAAATGGGCAGTTTTTCATATACTATATTGGGTGATTTTTATGGAAATCCAAATAGGTGATGCTGTTACAAGAACTAGTCATAACAACGATGTTATATTTAAAGTTATGAAAATTGAAGGAAATATTGCTTATCTTAAGGGTATGGATGTTAGACTATATGCTGATTCTCCATTAGAAGATTTGGTTAAAACTGAACATAGAGAAGAGAAAATGCCTGAAGTAAATATTTTAACGGGTGACAGGGACGAGTATTTTTATCTTCCTGGTAAAATTTTACATATAGATGGTGATCAAGATTATCTTGATAAATCTTTAGCTTTTTATAAATCTGCTGGAGTATTAGCAATTGGTAAAAGAATTCCTGAATCTGAAGTTCCGCAAAAAATTGATAGCCTTTTAAAAGAAATAAAACCGGATATTTTAGTAATAACTGGACATGACGCTTTTTATGGAAAACTTGCAAATGCCAGTGATATATCTAAATATAAAAATTCTAAATATTTTATGAAATCAGTTTTAAAGGCTCGTGAGTATGAAAAAAGTCATGAAAAGCTTGTAATAATTGCTGGAGCATGTCAAAGTGATTATGAAGACATAATTAAAAGTGGAGCTAATTTTGCTAGCAGTCCCAAAAGAGTAAATATTCATGCATTAGATCCGGCAATCATCGCGGTTAATATTGCGTTAACTGATAAAAATAAGAGACTTGATATAAAGGAACTTTTGAATAAAACTAAATATGGAAAAAATGGCATAGGTGGTCTTGTTGGTAATGGAATGATGTATGTAGGTTATCCTAGATAAAATTGTTGCTTTTTTTTAATTTATGTATTAAAATTAAACTATAATAGAGAGGTGAAACAGGATGGAAATTACAAATGTACGTGTACGTGTAGTTGAAAAAGAAAATTCTAAAATGAGAGGATTTGCATCTGTTACTATAGATAATCAATTTGTAGTACATGATATTAGAATTCTTGAAGGAGATAATGGTCTTTTCTTAGCTATGCCAAGCAAGCAAACTGGCGTTGGAGAATATAGAGATATAGCTCATCCAATTAATCAAGAAGCAAGACAAATGTTTACTGATGCTATCTTAAAAGAATACGAAGAAGAACTTAAGAGAGTTGAATCAGAAAATTAATTCACAATTTTGTGAATTTTTTTTTTGGAATAAAAATATATTTTATTAGGAGGATAATAATGGAAAATAATAACAGTTTAAATCATGTAGTAAAAATTGTAGAAAGAAAAAATATAATTATAAGTGGTATAAAGAAAATTGTGAGCTTTGATGATAAACAATTTTTGCTAGAAAGCAATATGGGTAATATATTTATTAAGGGTAGTAATCTTGAAATGATAAAATTGGATACGATTGATGGTAATGTCTCAATTAAAGGTACAATAGATTCTTTTGTATATGCTGAAGATAAAAAAGTAGGAGATTCTATTATTACTAAATTATTCAAATGAATCAATTAATTTATATTTTTTTGATAGTTTTAATTTCAACCTTTTTTTCTTGTATTTATCAATTAATAATAAATAAAAATAAATTTATAAAAGTATTTTTAATCTCTATTTTTATATTGTTGTTTGTATATGTTTGCTATAGATATAATTTTTTTATATTTAATTTTTATGTAACCTTATCAATAATTATTGGTGCAATTAACGGATATATTGTAAAAATACGTGTAAAGCAGCTAATTAAACGCAAATAAATTATGCTATGAATTTTTATGTTTGTTATATTATTGGTAGGAGGAATTGTCATGAATAAATATAAGATGAGATTGGTTTTATATTCTATATCATTTTTGTTTTTGGTTGGTTTAATGACTTTATCTTGTTTTGCAACATGGCAAAAAATCTATAATAATAAAAAAGAAAAAGAACGTTTGGATTCCCTTTATACTTCTCTTCTAAGTGAAGAAGCAAATTTAGAGGATGATGTTAGAAAATTACAAGATCCAGAGTATGTAGCAAAATATGCTAGAGAAAAGTATTTATATACAAAAGACGGAGAATATGTAATTGATTTGAGCGACTTAAATAAATAGTTTGAAAAATGCCACTTTATGTGGTATTATTTATTTGCTTGGGGCCGTAATTTGGTTTCGACAGATTATGGTTTTGATTTAGTTGCAGGTAGTAGCTATGCTTTAAATAGCAACAATTTAAAATTAACTGACAAAGGTTTTAATTTTTCTCCAGTATTTGCTTAAAATTTAGCAAGGAGGCTGGTATTTTAATCATCCACAGTTAAAATATTGGTTCATATATGTGGTTTATATTTGCGTTAGTTCTTATATGACGTAAACGAATAATTTATAAGATAGTAAGTATTAGTTTGTTAGATGCTTTTGTACTTATGAAATCTTATTTCTAACTAAACCTGTAGATGCTACTTCGAAAATAATTTGGACGGGAGTTCAACTCTCCCCGGCTCCACCAGATTGATAGGAAACTCGAACTATAAAAGGTTCGAGTTTTAAAATACTTAATTTTATGCTTAGGTATTTATAAAATTAAAATGATTATGTCAATTTAGAAAACACACTTGCATAATGACATAATCATTATGCGTGTGATTTTATATTTGTTAGTTAAATAATCCGTGAAGTGTGATATAATTTTATCAAACGGGAGCTGATTTAATTATGGAATATGTTTACCATATGTTGTTTCTATTTTCACTGCATAGTTAGCATATAAAGAAGCAACAAAAAAATACAAATCAGAATTAGATAAACTAGAAAGAAATCATAAAAACGAATTAGAAAAATTGTTAAAACAGCATGAGATAGATATTGAAAATTTAAAAGAAAAGCACAAATTGGAAATGGAAATGAAAGATAAAGAATATAAACATGAAATTGAAATGCAAAAACTAAAAAGTCAATCAACAATTGATGAAAAAAACAAAGAACTAGAAGGTAATGTTCTTTACGGGGTAATGGGAGATGTTTTTAAAGATGTAATCAGTGGCAAAATTTCGCTAGAACAATTAGAAAAGTTGCAAAAGAAATTCCCTTCAAAATAAAACAATTAGATTTAGACTTTTTGATGATTTGGAAAGGTAATATATGGTGATAAAATGGAAGTTTTAAAAATTATAGAAGAAAGAAGAAGTATTAGAAATTTTAAAAATGATAATGTTAATAGAGAATTAATTGAAGATATATTAAATTGTGGAAGATTAGCCCCATCTGCTAAAAATAAACAACCTTGGTATTTTGTTGTTTTAACAAAAGAAACAAAAAACAGGGTTGCGGATATGATGATTAATTATACGTTAAAAAGCAAAAAATCAGAAGAAAGAGCAATATATGGATTTAATAGTAGTGTTAATCCTACAGCTAATGTAATCAAACAAGCACCTATATTGATTTTAATATTTAGAGAAAAAGATAATAATTGGATAGTCGGTGATAATTTATCTATTGGAGCTTGTGTAGAAAATATGTGTTTAAGAGCAACCGATTTAGGTCTCGGTTCATTATGGACAAGGGATATAGTTTATGTAGCAGATGAAGTGGCTAAGATGCTAGGACATGAAGATATGGAATTAAATTGCGCTGTATCAATAGGCTACCCAAATGAATTTCCTAAACAAAGACCTAGAAAAAAATTAAAGGATATTGTGGAGTGGTATAATGAATAATGAAGTACTTAATTTTTATAAGCAGACTAGTTTATATACTGATTTAGGTTTATATAAAAATTTTATGAAGAATCTTCCTGATGATATTAACGACTTGTGTATTCTTCAAAGAAAACAAATTATTCATCCAGTAGCATTTGGTATTCCTAACATTAGAAAACAATCTAATTGTTTTTGGGGTGATATGACGAAAGTTCCAATTACTAGATTAGATTATGAAGATGACTTGTTTCCAACAGCAATAAGTATGATAAGTGAATTGTTACGAAAAGATAAAACATATAGTGTAAATAGAAAAGCAGAAGATAAAATACATGTTACATGCAGGGGAGAAGCAATATTACTTGCTGCAACATTAAAATCAAAAGGTTATTCTGCACGAGTAAGAAGTGGTTTTGCTCCTTATATAAAATATGATGGCGTTAGTTATGATCATTGGATTACAGAATATTATGATGAAATTAAACAAAGATGGGTATTAGTAGATGCTGATGAACATTGTCCAGACCATGAAATGGGGTTTGATTTAAACGATATTCCTAGAAATAAATTTATATTTGGTGCTGAAGCATATTTAGGCATGAGAACTGGAAAATATAAAACAGAAGAAATTTATTATGCTTCTGATCCCGCAACATTAGGTTTAAAAGCAAGTATTCGCGGATTATTTTATGATTTTCATTCTTTAATGAATGATGAAATAATATTTTTACACTTACCTAAATATATACAAGATAAAAATTTTGAATTAGATGAAGAAGAATATATTGAATTAGATAATTTAGCAGAATTATTATTAGAACCTGATAAAAATTTTGATAAAATATTAGATATATGGAACAATAAATCAAAATTTAGAATTATGTCGGGTGCTTTAAATGGCTAAAGTTTTAAAAAAGTACTTTGGTATTTTTTGATAGTTATCAACTACATGACAAATGAAAAATGTAACTAATTGTTACACTTTTTTTATTTTATTAAACCTAACCTAATCAATCTTAATAACCTTAAGTTTTCTTGATCTATATCATCTTGTTTAAACTTTTGTCCTAGTTTTTTAAGTTCAAGCATTAGTTCATGAATGTTTCCATCTATACTTACCCACACCGGTAAATGTTCATATCTGCTTCTATTAAAACTATATTCAAAATGTTCATGGATGTTTTTATCAATCAGTAAACGTATTGATGAGTGATCAATCACTCTTATAACATCATCCTTGTTTCCAAACTCACCGATATAATCTATTATTGCTATATTTCTAAAATTATATTTATGCTTCTTTAGATATTCAATTAGTTCATATTCAGTGTGAAAATAAATAAAGGAAGAGCCTATATTATAACGATATAGTAAAGTTCCATTATTATTAATTTCAGTACCATCTATGCTTTGCTCTCTTAAAAAATAAAGATGTTCAAGCCTTGTGAAAACATCAATATTTTCATACTTTTCTTTTTCTTGATTTAAATATTCTTTAAAAGTTTTTTCCATATGCTTCTCCTTCTTGGCTTTATTATACTATATTTGTACAAATATAATTCATAAATTATGCTATAATTAATAAAAAGGAGATGATTTTGTGTACGATATAATTATAATTGGTGCTGGACCTGCTGGTTTATCCGCTGCTATATATGGAGCTCGTGCGATGAAAAAAGTACTTGTTTTAGATGGTAATAATTATGGTGGTCAAATTATAAATTCTAGTATGGTGGAAAACTATCCTGGATTTTTATCAACTGATGGCTTTAATTTTGTAACAACGCTTTATAATCAAGCCAAAAATTTTGGAGCAGAATTTATCAGTCAAAATGTCCTAGAAATGCTTGATAATAATACAGTAAAAACATCAAAAGATGTTTATCGTGGAAAAGTAGTTATAATCGCGACTGGCTTAAAACAAAGAAAGTTAGGCCTTTATGGTGAAAAAGAACTGCTTGGTAAAGGCATCTCCTACTGTGCTACTTGTGATGGTAATTTTTATAAAGATAAATGTGTTGCGGTGATTGGCTCTGGAGCTACTGCTTTAGAGGATGCTCTTTATTTAAGCAATATTGCAAAACATGTAATCATAATAAATAGAGGTTTAAATTTTAAAAGTGATGAATTAATGAAGAAAAATGTTGAAGAAAAGAAAAACATCGAAATAATCTATGAAAAATCTATTATGCGATTAAATGGGGAAGAAAAACTTGAATCAATAACTTTAAATGATGATACCACTTTAAATGTTGATGGATTGTTTATTGCAATAGGATATATGCCTGATAATAAAATATTTAAAAATTTTGTTGATATTGATGAAAATGGGTTCATTATATCGGATGATACTAAGACTAAAACAAAAAACATCTTTGTTGCTGGGGATACAAGAAGAAAGCAAGTTCGCCAACTTATAACAGCTACAAGTGATGGAGCAATTTCAGCTACAAATGCGGTTAATTATCTAAATAATCTTTGATTGTTCTAAAAAGTTATTATAAAATATATTTAGGGAGTGTAGTTATGAAAAGAGCATTTATATTTTTACTTAGTAGTATATTTATTTTAATACTTATTTTATTCCTTGTAGAAAATGCTAAATATGGTATTAAAGAAGTAACTTCTAGTAATATAAAGGAGATTGTGGAGAATTATGATTTTGTTTTTATAACATATGGTAAACCTAAAAAAAGCTTAAAGAAATTTGCTAAGTCTTTTAAGAAAGATTATCGTGTATCTACATATTATACATATTTAACCAAAGAAAATTTGGAAGAAATATTTTCCATAGTTTTAAATAATAATGAACAAATATTGTTTGTGGAAGGTCAATATAAAAACACGATTAGCAGCAGTTCTAAGTATGAAACTTATAAGAATTTCTTTGATGAAAATATATATAATAAAATTTCAGAAATTGATAAATATTATAAGGTTGCAAAAAATGCAAAAGAGTATTTAGATTTAGTTAAATCAAAAAACTATACAGTTGCTGTGATTGGTTATGAAGGATGTAGTTATTGTAATCTATATTTGCCTGTATTTAACAAGGTTGCTAAGGAATATAATATATCTATTTACTATTTTGATGCTGATAATTATGATGAAGATGAATATCAAAAAGTTATAGGTTTAGATTTTGAAATACCTGCAAAATGTAATACTAAGGGCGAAGTTAAAACGATGACTGAAGGCTTTGCTAAACCAATGACTTTAATTACTAAAGATGGAAAATTAGTTGATTGTATCAAAGGTTATGTTAAAGAAAGTGTTTTAGTGGATACTTTAAGCAAATACAAGATAATTAAGAAAGGAAGTATAAAAAATGTATCAAAGTAGTTATGAAATGATGAAAATGTATAAAAAGAAATATCCAATGACTGTAGCATGGAGAATAAAAAAGCATTGTTCTATTATAGATAAGCATTTAAATCCAGATGAACAAATTCAATATATTTTTGCAGGTCAATTGGATGATAAACCATTAAGCATATTTAATACGGGTGTAATTGCAGTTACAACTGAAAGATTGATCATTGCTCAAAAAGGAGTTATAATCGGCTATAAATTTTCATCTATTACGCCTGATTTATATAACGATTTAACAGTTCATGCGAATATAATTTGGGGAACAATAATCATTGATACTGTAAGAGAGCAAGTATATATATCCGATTTGGATAAATCATCTTTACCTGAAATAGAGACTGAAATAACAAGATTCATGCAAGAAGCTAAAAAGAAATATCTTAAAAGTGAAAAAGAGTAGGATTAGTAGTTAGTATGAAGAAAAATATAATTTTTGTACTTGGCTTTATATTTATATTTTTTATCTACCAATTAGTTGTTAATCACCCAAAGGATTATGAACTTATATACAATATAAATTCATATAATATTAAGGAATCCTATTCTAAAAAAGATAAAGCTTATTATTTAAATATCTATGATGATTCAACAAACTATTCATTCTTTTTAAAAAGAAAATATAGTAAAAAAAGAAAGTTACTTGAAAATATTGATATCTATACTGATGATGAGAAAACTTGTGTAAAACCGATCGTTAAAAATGAAACATTTCAATATGTATGCAATAAGGATAATGATTATTTTATGTATCTATCAAATTCATTAATTGAAAGTGATAAGGAAAAAATAGACTCTATTGATGTATATAATAAAGATTTTACATATTATATCTTTGATGGATATGGAGTAAAAAATGTAGTAACAAAGAAGAAAATTCATTTCTTTAATAATGAACATTATGAAAATGCTTTAAGCTATAAGGGTAATAATTTTATTTTATTTGCAAATTATGATGATGAAAGAGTGTTTAATAAGTTTTACTTGATTGATAAAGAAAGTGAAGATTACTTTGAAATAGTGAATGAAAACTATGAAATATCATATGATTCATATTTTCTTGGAATGGTGAAAAATAAAGTTTATTTATTTGATAAAAAGAATATGAAAGAATATTCTATAGATATAAAAAAACGTGTTATTAAACTTATAAGTAAAGGTGATAAAGGACTTTTTTATGATCTTGGATTTGATGAAATTTTGTTATCAAAGTTGAAGTATGAAACTAATCTTTTCAATACTGGTTTCTTAGTTGATTATGAGATAGATAATAGCACACTTTATAAAAAATATAACAATTCAGTTAATAGAATTAAAATAACAGATTATTCTGTTAAAACAATCGTATCTGCAAGCGATGAAGAAATATTCTATATAAGTGATGATTCCCTTTATAGTTATAATGACACTTCTGGTAATACTTTACTTCTTACAAATTTTGATTGGAAATTCAATTATAAAAACAATATATATGTTTTTTAATAACATAAAATCATTCTTAACATATTCTATATTAGGAGTGATTTTTTATGTATTATAGAGAGCAAAATACTGATACTTATTTTGAGTATTATACAATTAAATCTGGAGATAGTTTGTATAAAATAGCTAAAAAATATAATATCAATCCTAGTTTACTTGCAAGCATGAATGGTTTTGATATGAGTGATTATATATATCCTGGTCAAGTTTTATTAATTCCTAATCAAAATTATAGTTATTATATTACTAAATCTGGAGATACATTGGACACTGTTTTAAACACTTTGAAAGAGGATTCAAGCAAGCTTTTAAAGGAAAACAAAAACATATTTTTACTTGAAGGTCAAATGATTGTTAAAAAGAAAAACTGATATATTTTTTCTTTTTTTTATGATATAATTTCTCTAGAATAGGAGGGTTAAAATGATACTTAGAAAGCCATATGCGTTTTTAATAAAACATTTCAAATTGCTTCATATGATTATTCTTGGTTGCATATGTGTAATTCTTTTAAATCTAAGTGATATTTCAACTCTTTTTAGAACTTTGCAAAAAAGCAGTACATATCTATATGCTGGAGCAACAAATTATATCAATAAAAGTGTATATTTGTTTCTATTGATATCGCTTGCTTTATCTGTAATAGTGTTTTATTTGTTTAAAAAGAAGAACAAACCTAACAAGCTTTATTTATTCTTAATAATCTATTTAATGAGTACAACTATTTCCTATATCTATATTTATCACCAACTTAATTTAATAGTTGATAATGCTTTAAGCAGTGATACAATTATCCTGGTTAAAGATCTTTCGTTTTTGCTCACAATTCCTGCTTATGTATTTATTATTGTTTGCTTTATTAGAGGTATTGGTTTTAATATTAAAAAATTTAATTTCAGTAAAGATTTAGATGATTTAAAGATCAGCGAAAAAGACCGAGAAGAATTTGAGTTTACTTTAGGTCAAAACAATTATAAATATATGCGTACAATAAGAAGAACTATAAGAGAACTTAAGTATTATATACTTGAAAATAAGTTTGCAATAATTCTTGTAAGCTGTGCTTTAGTTGTAGTTTTATCCATAACATTTGCATATTACTATAATGGTTATCTTCAAAAGATAAAACAAAGTGAAAGTACTTCAGTTGATAATATAACTTATACAGTAAAAAGTGCTTATATAACCGAAAATGATTATAACGGTAATATCGTTAAAAAAGGATATAAGTATGTTGTTATCGATTTATCTTTGTATAATAGTTCTACAAAAGAAAAAAGCTTGAGCTTAGAAAAAATAGTTTTAGCAAACGGGAAACTTAATTATTATCCAACGCTTGTGATGAACGGTAAATTTTATGATCTTGGAAAACCTTATGAAGATAAACAAATTATAACGCCCTCTAAAGAAGTAAATGCAACTTTAGCATTTGAAATTCCAAAAACGACGACAACAACAGATTTTACTTTAAAAGTGCAATATAACTTGGATGGAGCGTTTAAAGGATTCAAAGCTTTTTATAAAAATTTTGATGTTAATGCAAAAAAAATAGATGATACTGAAGTTGTTGAAAATCATATACTAAATGAAGAAGTAAGCACAAATGTTGTAAATAAAAACAAGTTTAGTTTCACTATAAAATCTTATTCAATAAAGGATTCTTTTAGTTCCAAATATATTAGATGTTCTAGTATAAATGTGTGCAAACTTTTATCCAATGTTGTTACATCCAATTCGGTTTCATCAGCTTATACAAATAAAACAATGCTTATTTTAGATTATGACGCATTAGTTTCTAATGATGCAAATATTTATAAGACGTTTAATACTTATGACAAAATATTTGCTAACTATTTGACAGTTGTATATAAAGTAGGGGATACAATTAAACAAGAGAAAGCTGAATTGATTGATAGCAAAGATATTGATAATAAGGTATTTATAGCTGTTGATAGAAATATTGTAAGAGCCGATGAAATATATTTACAATTTGATTTTAGAAATAACAATTATATAGTTAATTTGAAATAGACAAAGTATTTTGTCTTTTTTTGTAATTAAATAGAATCATAAAAAAACTTACAAATTTAATTGTAAGTTATTATCTTTTGGATGGCCTCTAATAGTTCTTCGATTTTTACTTTAATATCATCTTTATATATTGCTTTAATAAATGTATTAGTAATGCCATCAGCTCTTGAGTCTTCAAGAACTGGATCTAATTATTCGTTTAATTCTTCACTAAAAATTAAATTTTTGCTAATTAAATTAGTTTGAGGATAACTTAGTTCATTATGAATTTCTTTTTTTGTTACAAAATTATAGTTTGAATAGTTAATATATGGTCCAACCATGTATAGTATATAATAAACACATAATAGTAGCAATTATTTGTTTATATAATTTCATTGTTAAAGTTCCAAAGAATTTAGAATTCTAGTTATTTCTGATTTTGGATCAGTTCCATGAAAGAAAAATGTAAACTTATATGTAATATTTTTATAGTCAAATATAATATCCCATACTTTTGAACGAGAATTTTCTTCTGGTTCGAATTTTACAATAAGAGCAGTAGTGTCAAGCTTATTAATATAATAATTTTCTGTTCTTGTACCACGTGGAGCAATAGAATTTAGTGAAGTGTCTGAGCTGTCAAAAAATTGTGTTTTAAAATAAATGTTCATGTTACATTCAGTATAATCTCTATAGAATTGTAATTCTCCCGCTTCTGTAATTTCATCAGGTAATTCATTAGAAATATTACTTATAGAAAAACTTGCTTGAGTAATTTTATTATTTTTTAATTCAATACTTTCTTGTGTAATATATTCAAAAGGATAAAGCGTACTTTTAAGAATTTTTACGCCCAATTCATTTTCTAAGTCATTTAATTTTAATTTAATTTTATTATTAGATTTAATTTTATTTAGGTTATCAATATTTGCATTATCTTTAATTCTTATTATTCCTTCTGACTTAGATTTAACTATAGTGTAGTTATCTCCATTATTATTTTCTTTAATTTCCTCTTTTATTATTAGAGTGTTAAACATTCTTTTTATATCATCTGCATAAACTATTCCTAGTGTTGTTCCAAAACTTATCAGTATCGATCCAATAATTATGGGTTTTGCAAAACATATATTATTTTTTCTTTCTAATATATTATTTAGAATTCTTTCTTCTTGTTTTTTTGATAATGATATATTATCAAATGTTTCTCTTGCACTTTTACTTAGATTTTTCATTTAATTATCCTCCAATTCGGTTTTTAGTTTATTTCTTACTCTTGAAAGCCTACTTTTTATGGCAGATTCGGACAAATTCATAATGTTTGCGATTTCTTTTATTTCATATCCTTCATAATAGTATAAATAAAATGGAATCCTGTATTTTTTATCTGTATTATTTAAAGCAGTTAATAATTCACTTTTATATTGGAGATTATCAGTATATTTTTTATCTTCAATATTAATGTGGTCAATTTTATGATTTCTCCAAAATGATTTTAGAAAATCTTTGGTTTCATTTACAGTAACTTTAAATAGCCATTTTTTTATGTATTCATCTTCACATTTTTTTAATTTATTGATATTTTTGTAAAATTTAATAAATGTTTTTTGTAATATGTCTTCTGAATCTTGTATATTTAAAGTGTAACTGTATGCTATTCTGTAAATATCATTATGATACTTTTTATACTTTTCAATAAAAATGTCTTCCAAGATAATCACCTCTTTTATTATTATAAAATGATACGAAAACAAGCTAACTTATGTTTTCACTATATTAACGATTCAAACTATTAAAAAGTTGCAAAAGAATTGGAGAAAGTTCAATTGGTTTTTTTTATAGGGAAAGAAAACTCTCAGTTATACTGAGAGTTCTAAAGAGCTTAAGCGTTGCATACAAAAACCTCATTTGATAGAACAAATGTTGTTTTTCGAATGCACTGAAAATCAAAGGAGATGTCCTAAATGGACGTAAATAGTTTAGCACACACGAAGTGGAATTGTAAATACCACGTAGTGTTGCGCCAAAATATAGAAGGAAAATAATATATAATCAATTAAGACAAGATATAGGAATGATAATAAGAATACTGTGTGAAAGAAAAGATATAAAAATAATAGAAGCGGAATTATGTCCAGATCATGTGCATATGTTAATAAGTATACCACCAAAAATGAGCGTATCGGTAGCATTAGGATATATAAAAGGTAAGAGTACATAGACCCATTTACAGGGAAAAGAGAAAAACAATTTAAGCTATTTAAGTAATAACGGTGGTAAATGTAGTGCATACGATGAACAATTCGGAGCACAATTTAGTGCTGTCAGTAAGATGTCCTTATGAAGCATAGTAAATCTATGCTTAATTATAATTAAATAAAATCATAAAAAAAAACTTACAAATTTAATTGTAAGTTATTATCTTTTGGAGCGATTGGTTAAGTTATTTTCAACTTTTCCATCACAATTAGGAATTAATACATACAAGTATCAATTTCTATATACATCTTAACACAAAAAAAATAGTTACAACGTAAATGTTTAAATTATGATATAATAAATTTGGAGGGATATTATGAATACTGAAGAACAAATTATTGGATTTAATAACAATGAAAATAATAAATTTTTTAAAGATCCATTAAAGGGAGGATATTTTAAAAGATTATTTGATTTTATGCAATATGTAAAATCGTTAGTTGATGATAAAAAAATCACTGCAGAATATGCAGAAAAAATAATGGAAAGAGCATATAAAAGTGGTATGGAAGCAGTTTTACAAACATTGGCAGTGAATGATCCTAACTTTAATGTTAATGATCCAGTAAAAATAGCAAAATAGAATAAATCTATTTAAAATTTATAATATTTTATCTAATTATGATAACTGAAATTTAAAAAATCAATTTCTCTTTTATTAAATAAATTAAATCCTTTAAATGATTTTTCTCTTTTCTTTATTACCTCAGGATCATATTGTTCTTTAAAGTATTTTAAATCTAAACTACTATGATTAAATAAGTGGTCAATTATTGTTTTAATAAACTCTGGTAGCTTTTTAAATACTTTATTTAAATGATATATTAAATAATCACTTTTTTCTTTTTCTCTTTTATACATACTTTCATATTGATTACTTAAACTTTTATAAAAATCTCGTTCTTCTTTTAATTTTTCATTTTCATCCCATACTTTATTTTTAGATTTAACAATTATTTTTTTATTAAGTTTTTTCTTTTTATCAATTTCATCAACTATATCAGTTTTATCTTTATTGAGTTTATCTATTTGTTTATTATCTTCTAAATCTTTTATTTCAATAGAGTTTGATAGATTATTTATATATAATATTTTAGAATAATTAAATACTAGAAAGGTTATTCCTTTAATAATAACTCTATGTGGCTCAATATAAGATAGATTAGTATGTTCTATATTTCTTATATTACCATTTATTATTTTCGGTTTAGTATTACAAAAATCACATATAAATTCAATTTTCTTTCTTAATTCATTTTCAAACTCTATTGGTTTACTAATAATATTAATCATAAAATCTGTCCTTTCTTAACAAAAAAAATATCAACTTCATTTAGAAATTGATATCTTCTATATTAAGTTCAGACTATAAAAGTTCGAACAGATTTCCCAATGGAGGGCCTAGTCGGATTTGAACCAACGATCAGGGAGTTGCAGTCCCATGCCTTACCACTTGGCTATAGACCCAAATGTCAATCACATCCATAATATTACACTATTGAAATTACTTTGTCAATTGTTTTGCTATTAAATTATATTTTTAAATTTATAAATTATGAATTATTAATATATTTTACATTTCATTAAAATTTACATAGCTAAATTGACAAATAATAGCAGTTTTATTATAATTTAATTCAAGAAAGGGCGGAATATCATGAAGACCTGTGTAGTAATTTATAATCCAAATTCTGGTCATACACTTAGACGTTCTCTTATTCCTAAATATAAAGAGTTAATTGAAAAACATGGTTATCAAGTTACTTTTATTGCTACTGAGTATCGAGGACATGCTAAAGAAATTGTTAGTCATATAGGCTATGTTGATCTTGTTATGTCGATGGGTGGAGATGGTACTTTTAATGAAGTTATGTGTGGAAATCTCCAACGTAAACGTCGTTTGGTGCTAGCGCATATTCCAGTTGGTACTACAAATGATGTTGGCGTTATGTTTGGATATGGAAAAGATATTGAAAAAAACATTCATTTATGTTTAACTGGCGAAGTTATGGATTTAGATATTCCGCTTATAAATAAGCGTCCTTTTGTTTATGTTGCTGGATTTGGGAAATTTTTGAATATTCCTTATGAGACTCCTCGTAATTTAAAAAAGAAATTTGGATATTTCGCTTATATATGGGCAGGAATCAAGGATTTCTTTAGAGTTACAAAAAACTACAATATAAAATATACGATTGATGGTGTTGAAACAAAAGGGTTATATTCATTCATTTTGATATCTTCTGCTAATAGAATAGCTGGTTTTAATAATTTTTATAAGGACGTAAAACTTGATGATGACTTGTTTGAAATATTGTTTTGTACATATACAAGACGTCTTGATATCATTAAAGCATTTGGGCTATTAAGAGCTGCAGGTCCAGGTAAAGTATCCGGTCTTGAATTTTATCGAGCTTCTAATATTAAAATAACTTTTGAAAATCATCCAAAAAAGGCATGGTGTGTTGATGGTGAAAAATTGGAGATTAGAACTAAAACTTATGAAATAAAAAATGAAAGAAATGTAAAAATTTTAATGCCTAAAAAGAATATTGATAAATTGTTTATTAAAAAAAGTAATTAGTTTTTAAACATTCTAATTACTTTTTTTCTAATTATTACAACAAATATTGAACCAAGAGTTATAGCTAAACCAAGTTTTTGATATGGTGGAGAATATTTAAGCTTTATGTGTTGTTTTCCTTTTTTTCCTTTAAAGGAAAGCAAACTTGAAAATAAGTTTTCAGTGTCTACCTCAGAACCATCAATATATACTTTCCATCCTTCATCATATGGGATAGATGTAAATATTTGCATGTTCTCATCAAGCGTAATATTACCTTCTATTATATTACTTTTAAACTTAGTCATTTCAAATTGATAAGCATTTAAATAATGATATGCACTTTCAAATAAATCTTGGTTTATATCATATATGTAAAATTCATCTTTATAGAAGTGTGAATAACCCACTATAACATCTAAATTTTCTTCAGTTGATGATATGTTGATAATTCTTTCCTCATTATATTCATCAACATATGAATAATTTAAGCGTTCAGTTTTTCCTGCAAGTTCTGAATAATTTTCGTCTAAGTAATATAAAGTATCTCCGATAATAAAGAACTTTATAAAGCTACTGTTTGTATAAAAATACATATTATCGTATCTATTTTTATATTTAAATTTTAAAATGCGTCCGTCATCACTATCATATATATCCTCATATTTAAGCAATTTTGATTCGGTTAAAATATCGTTTACTCCAGTGGCTTTGCTCATTATTTCGTTTTGTAATAGGAATGGATTTGATGTATCAGTTGATACGGAAGTTATTTCATTTCTTACTCCAAATATTAATCCATTTGTGTATTTAAATTCTTGAATATCTTCTCCAGATTCCTCTAAGAGAGTGTATCTTATTTTATCATTTGTTGAACCTATCAAATACTTTACGTTAAAAAGCAAATCATATATTGGAGTAGTTTGTTGATAATAATAACTATTTATACCATTTCCAGGAATACCTAACTTATTTTGGAATTCAGCCATGCTAACATATGCCATTGAGGAGAATGTATTAACTCCATTATAATCGTACCAATCTCCATCGTTTAAAGTCATCATATTCACTTTTTCCATGCGATAAAAGGAAGTATCATAATTTTTTAAGTAAGCTTTTATATTTTTCATACTTGTTTCATTTTCATAGAAAACATTCTTTTCTTGAGTTATATTCCAATTGTAGTTAGTTGAAACGATTGATTCCACTACAGCGAATATTATAAGTCCAAAAACTACTAAAGGAGAGCTTTTTTTGAAAAACTTATACACGATGTATAAAATGAAGTAAAGTGTTAATAGGATGATATTTATGAACAACATATTAGTGCTTATTCCATCCCAGCTGTTCATAAGTAGATATATAAGTATAGTTGTAATTAAAAGATAGATAATTGTATTTATTTGGAAGATTGATTCCTTTATGTTATTTATTGAATAAGCTCCTATTATTAGAAGAGAGAAGGTATATAAAAATGAATATCTATATGGTAAATCATTTGGTACATGAAAAGCGTGCATTATATAATCAAAAACAGGGTTAAAGAATGCGAATATCCATATTCCTAATAGCATTGTATAGATTAATTTTGTTTTTAATTTGATCTTATTATTTGTTAAAAATATGAAAAGTAAGGCAATTGATAATATTCCTGCAGATATATTAGGCGATGTTATCGTATCACTTGCAAATACAGTTGTTGTTACTCCTGTTAAGTGTGATTCTAAAAAGTCTCTTAAACTAAATAAGTAATATTGACTTGTTGGAATTGATCCTCCTGTTGCACTTATTGTAAACATTGATTTAAACATTGGGAGCAAGAATACTGCCATAATAGCTCCTGAAAGAAGTGATGTTAAAGCAAATGTAAAAATCTTTTTTAATACATTTTTCAATTCTAATTTATAGTTTTCTTTTGTTAGGTTTGTTTTATATATTAAATATAGAATAAAATAGAATACTGAGAAAATGCAAATCATATATCCTATAAAATAATTTGAGAACAACATTATTGCTAAAGAAATAAAATATAGTTTCCATGATTTATTATTAACGATATTTTCAATACCCAAAGTGGTAAGCGGTAATAAAACCATTCCATCAAGCCACATAATGTTCCAATAATAAGCTTTAAAGTATTGAGAGAAACCATAAAGTATTCCTAGTGGAACAAATTTGAGTGTCGATGTATTAAATTTTTTGTTCAAAAAATAGACAAAAAATGTTGATGCAAAGCAGGCTTTAAGTGCGATTATAAACGAATAAGAGGTAAGCAATCCTTTTTTTGTAAATAAAAGCATTATAATATTGAATGGACTTGATAAATAGTTGAAGAAATTTCTAAAGAAAGGAATACCTAAACCGATATTGAACGAGTATATAACATTTTCAAATCGAGTTATTTTATTATAAAGTCCGCCTAGCATTGGACCATATTGATGATAAAAATCCACGCATAAAAGAGATTTTTCTCCGAATGGAGTGACATTATTTAAATTATATATAAAACCTATAGTGAATAAGGCGATTAAAAAGGTAATTATTACACTTTTATTGCTTTTTATCATAGAATCTATTTTTTTTATCATTGTACCACCTTAATCAATTATAACTTATTCTTTGTAGTTTGCGAAGATATTTTAAGGTTTTTCTTGCAAACTTTGTGTTTTTGTTGTAGAATTGAGTAGTTATTAAAAAGGAAGTGTTTATATGGACAAAATTATTAATGTAGCTGTAGTTGCTCACGTAGATGCTGGTAAAAGTACTTTAGTAGATGCTTTACTTGCTCAAAGTGGAGCATTTAATCCAAGAGAAGAAGTAGTAGATTGTGTAATGGATAGTGATGATATTGAAAGAGAAAGAGGAATCACTATATACTCAAAAAACTGTGCAATCAGATATAAGGATTACAAAATTAACATAGTTGATACTCCAGGACATGCTGACTTTTCAAGTGAAGTAGAAAGAGTTATTAAAACTGTTGATACAGTAATTCTTTTAGTTGATTCTCAAGAGGGCCCAATGCCTCAAACTAAATTCGTTTTAAAGAAAGCATTGGAACAAAATTTAAGACCAATTCTATTTATCAATAAAATAGATAAGAAGGATGCACGTGTTGAAGAAGTTGTTAATATGACTTTTGATTTATTCTGTGATTTAAATGCAACAGATGAACAACTTGATTTCCCAATTGTTTATGGTATTGCTAAACAAGGAATAGCAACACTTGATCCTAATGATTTAGGTGATGAGAACATTACACCACTTCTTGATACAATTTTAAAACAAGTTAAACCTTATGAAGGTAATGAAAACGACAAATTACAAATGCAAATATCATCACTTGCATATGATGAATATATCGGTAGACTTGGTATCGGTAGAGTTAAATCTGGTAAAATTAAAACAAACGAAATGGTTACTTTAGTTAAAAACGATGGAGAAGTCACAAGCTTTAAGATAAGCAAGTTGTTTGTTAATGAAGGATTAAAAAAAGTTGAGAAAAATGAAGCATTTTATGGTGATATTGTTACTATTGCTGGATGTAATCATATTTCAATAGGTGATACTGTTTGTGAACATGGAGATGTAAATCCGCTTCCACCAATTCATATCGATAAACCAACACTTTCTATGAACTTTTTAGTAAACAATTCTCCATTTGCCGGAAGAAGTGGTAAATTCTTAACTAGTAGACATATTAAAGATAGACTAGATAAAGAGTTAGAGACTAATGTTGGTCTAGAGGTAGAGGAGTTACCAAATTCAGATGGATATAAAGTATCTGGTAGAGGTGAATTGCACTTATCTATATTGCTTGAAAATATGAGAAGAGAGGGATATGAACTTTCTGTATCTAAACCTCAAGTATTATTTAAAGAAATCGATGGTAAAAAATGTGAACCATTTGAAACAGTTATTATTAATACTCCAAGTGATTATGCATCAACAATTATCAGTGATCTTCAAGAAAGAAAAGGTATGTTACTTTCAATGACTACAACTGATGATAATACGACAAATATGACATTCTCTGCTCCTACTCGTGGGTTAATTGGATATCGTTCTTCATTTATCACTAACACTAAGGGTGAAGGTATTATGGTTAGATCATTTGATGAATATAAACCATATGCAGGAGAACTTACTACTCGTAAAAATGGTGTATTAGTATCTATGGAAGCTGGTAAGACTTTAGGATTCTCTTTATGGAACTTACAAGATAGAGGTCAATTGATCGTTGGACCGGCAACTGATGTTTATGTTGGTATGATTATCGGTATAAATAATCGTGATAATGATTTAAATGTAAATCCTTGTAAGAATAAACAACTTACAAATACACGTGCAAGTGGTTCTGATGATGCTATTGCTCTAATTAAACCTAGAACATTTACTCTTGAAGAAGCTTTAGAGTTTATTGAGGATGATGAATATGTTGAAGTAACTCCTGATGATATTCGTCTTCGTAAAGCAATTCTTGATCCAAATGAAAGATTTAGATTAAACAGAAAGTAATTTTTCTGTTTTTTTATTTGTCCTTATCACATTTGTTTTTTAAGTCGTCTATTTTTTTTATCATGTTTTCCAAAACCTTTTTAATTTCATCTATTTCTTTCATATCCTCATCACTTGGGTCAGGAAAATCAATAATTGGTGAATTATTCATATATGGACTTCCACCATTTTTAAATTGTCTTGAGTTTATATTAAAAGTATAACCTTTGTATTTTTCTTCGATGGCTTGTTGAATAGCTGAATTGCACTCTAAAATTTGGGAAATGGTCATAAGCCAGTTCCCAATTGCATTTTGTTCATTTGCAGTATAGTCTCCAAGAAGAGCATAACCGATAACTAATGCCGATAGAGTATATACCTTTGGATTTAAATATAAAGGCCTTTCGTTCATAATAAATTATATAAAAAATAGAGTAAAATAATTACTCTACTTATGTCTGTTGAACTCATCCTCAATAAAACTTGTTTTTATAAGTTTTTTAAATATTCTATCGCTTACGATAAGGTCAAATTCTCCAATAAACTCATATATTGTTGGATTAAACTTGGTTTTAAACTCATTTAATCCATAATATGCACTTGTTTTAGTGAAATTTCCTGATACACCGTTCATATCACAAAAATTGAAATATGGTTTGTATCTTTCTAATATTGAATAGTATAGGAAATGATTTGGATTTAAATGCTTATGAGCTTTAGAAAAACCGCTCATAAATATTGATACACGATTGAAGTGTTTTATTACTAATGCAGCAGCAATATATTCAGTTCTATTTTTCTTTAAACCTTGAGTTGCTTTAATTATCTCATCTTTATATCCTTGTAGTTTCTTATCTGAATCCATTTTTGCATTCAAGTTTTTCTTTCTTGCATCGGTTTGAATAATCATGTTCCAATTATCATTGTTGGTTTGTTCTTGAGCATAAATATCTCTTACATTTTCCAAATATTTTTGATAATCAACCTTTACAAGCACCAAATCAACTGAATTATCACGATTAAAAACGTTATATATATTACGATAATATGATATTGGTCGATTGGTTTGATCTTTTATGAAACTATATAGGATATCAATATCTTTTGGTCCACCTAAAGTTAGGCTTAATCCTTTATTTAATCCATGTTTTATCTTTTTTCGATAATTTCTATTTAATTTGTTGAAATCATATTTGTTCAAGTTGATATAGGCGTTGAATTTTGGTTGCATTAAATCAAACTCTTGAAGTTCCATACGTCTTTTTACGTTCATCGCCTTTAGTTCATCAATTAAACGTACGTTTCCATTATAATTCATTTGATAGTTTTTCTCTCTTGTAGTTTCTCCAATGATGATCTCTGGATTAAATTTTATAAATATAAAGTTTCTTTTCTTATAATATCTTCTTAAACAGATTAAAAAATCTTTTAATAATTGTTGATCATAATAATTTATTAAAAAACCTTTAGGAGCATATCCGTACTTTGTTCTACTTGTAATGCGTTTTGTTAGAATCAACGAAGCTGCTTTAATGTTGTTTTCTTCATCAACAAAGCCTATGTATTCATAGTTATAACCATATTCACTCATAACTAATGCATATTTACTTGTTTGGCAGTAATTATTAAGTGGATGGAATTTAGCAAATTCATCAAATTGTATATTTGTTAATTCAACTATTCTCATACTAACTCTCCCTATTTATCTAATGTAAATTATATCATAATTTTTTAACTTGTAAAATAATAATTGATTAATATGTAAAAATGTTTTATACTATTAAATACTTAAGTTTTATCATTTTTATTGAAAAATGAGGTAAATTATGTTAAATTGTTAAAGAAAGAGTGTGAAAAAATGGAAACAGTTTTAATAGTTATATCAGTGCTTATAATTGTTTTAGTACTACTTCAAAGCAATAAAGCTCAATCTGGTGGCCAAATTATCTCTGGTGGAAATGCTGAGTTATTCCAAAATCAAAAGGAAAGAGGAGCTGAGCTTTTAATAAGTCGTTTGACTTTGATTCTTGGTATATTATTCTTTATTATATCTTTGATTTTATATTTACAATAAGTGGTACATTAAAATGTACTTTTTTTTATTTGTGGTTTATAATAATCTATATAGTAGGTGATATCATGAAAGATAGAATAATTGAACTTTTACAAAATGAATATGATGCTTTAGACTTAATGAGTATCTATGATTTGCTTGATTTAAAAAGCAATGAAGATCTTGCTCTTTTACAAAACTATTTATATGAATTAGTTGATGAAATGGTTGTATATCAAACTAAAAAGAATAAATATATTTTATATGAGAAATGTCCTAACTTTAGAAAAGGTGTTATTGATATTAAAGGAAGTATGAATGCTTTTTTACTTCAAGATGATGGAGATATATTTATATCAAAAAAGAATGTTGGTTTTTCTTTGGATGGCGATTTCGTTTTAGTCGAAATTATAAAACCAGCCATGCATGATCAAAAGGCCGAAGGAAGAGTTATAAAGGTTCTTAAAAGAGGAGAAAAAAATATTGTAGGAGTTATAAATCAAGGCAAATTTGGCAAAGAGTTTGTTCCAAAAGAAAAGTTGAATTTTGAACTTGTTATCCCAAAAAGCGATTATGAACATACTGTTGAAGGTGAAATCGTTGTTGTTAGATTGGACGAGGCCGTAAATAGATTTAAGTATAATGCGCATATAGAAAAGCATGTATGCCATAAGGATGACGCTAATGTTGATATTTTAACAATTGCAGCTAAACATGATATATATGCAGATTTCAGTGATGAAACAATTAAGGAACTTGAAAGTGTGCCAGTAAAAGTTTTAGAAAGTGATTTCGTTTCAAGAGTTGATCTTAGAAATAAAATGATCTTTACAATAGATGGTGATGATACTAAGGATATCGATGATGCTATATCTTTAGAGGAAGAAAATGAAAACTTTATTCTAGGTGTGCATATTGCGGATGTATCTCATTATGTAGAATATCAAACTCCTTTAGATAAAGATGCTTACTCAAGAGGAACAAGTGCATATCTTGCTAATTCAGTAATTCCTATGCTTCCTCATCAACTTTCAAATGGAATATGTTCTTTAAATGAAGGCGAAGATAGATGTGCTTTAACATGTGAAATGACGATAAATCAAAATGGTAGAGTTATCGATTATGATATATATCCGTCAATTATCAACTCGAGCAAAAAGATGACATATAATAATGTTAATCAAATACTTATGAATAATGTTGTTCCTGAAGGATATGAAAGATTTTCTGATACTTTAATAAGAATGAACAAACTTGCTCATATCATAAGAGAAGAAAGAACAAGAAGAGGTGCCAGTGATTTTGATATCGTAGAACCTAAAATCATATGTGATGAATCGGGTAAGGCAATAGATATTAAAAAACGTGAAAGATATGATGCTGAGAGGTTGATTGAGGATTTCATGATCGCGGCCAATGAAACGGTTGCCAAACATTTTATAAACAATGATAAAGCAGGAATATTCCGTGTTCATGATGTACCTCGCCCTGAAAAAATCCAAGCATTTATAAATTTCTGCAATGCTAATGGGAAAAAAATTAAGGGTAAATTCACCAATATAAATCCTCATAGTTTTCAAAAACTTTTAAGTGAACTTAATTTGGATGAAAAAGAAGTTTATATTTATAAGTCGTTAGCTGTAAGGAGTATGCCAAAAGCTTACTATTCTGCTGAAAACATTGGACATTTTGGCCTTGCTAGTAGAAACTATACGCATTTTACAAGTCCGATTAGAAGATATCCTGACTTGTTTACGCATCGTCTTTTAAGAGAATATTTCTTTTCAAATAATATAAATGAAGATAAGTTTGCAAATGTTTTAGCTGATGTTTCTAAACAATCAAGCGATCGTGAGTTAAAAGCAGTGGAAGCTGAAAGAGAAGTTACAAAGGTTAAAATGGCGGAATATATGGAAAGTCATGTTGGCGAAGAATATGTTGGAATGATTTCTGGAGTAATGGAGCATGGAATATTTATTCAACTTGATAATCTTGTAGAGGGTCTTATAAATGTTGCTGATCTGGATGATGATTTTTATAACTATGATGCAGAAACAATGAGACTCATCGGTAAGAAAACAAAAAAGATATATAAAATTGGGGATATGTTGAATGTTAAATGTATTGCTTCCAATAAGTTTAGTGGTAATATAGATTTCGTTTTAGTAAAGTAGGGTGTTTATGGTAGAGATAAAAAATAGAAAAGCATATTATGATTATTTTGTAGAGCGTGAAATAGAATGTGGAATTGAACTCATGGGAACTGAAATCAAGTCTATTAGAAATGGAAGTGCTAACTTAAAAGATACATATGCTAGAATAAAAAATGATGAAATATATGTTATAAACATGTTTATATCAAAGTATGAAAAAGCAAACAATTTCAATCATGATGAACGTAGAGAAAGAAAACTACTTCTTCATAAAAGGGAAATTCTAAAGCTTAAAGATGAGGTTAAATTTGAAGGATATTCTCTTATTCCTTTAAAACTATATTTTAAAAACAATCATGTTAAAATATTGCTTGGATTGTGTAAGGGTAAAAAACTGTATGATAAAAGGGAAACCATTAAAGAAAGAGATTTGAATAGAATCGTTAAAAATGCCTACTAAAGGTGTTTTTTTCTTGCATATTTATTTATAAACGAGGTATTATTTATTTAGTACCCAAACTCATTGGAGAAAACATGCTAAAGTTTATTTTAGTTGACGATGAGAAAAAAATGAGAGAATATGAAAAAGATATAATAAATCGTATTTTGTTTAACAAAGAAATAGATTATGAAATACTGGAATTTTCTTCTTTAGATGATAAGTTGAAACAAACTATTAAAAGTTCAGTTCCTTCAGTTTATATTATGGATATTGACCTTAATAATAAGATAAATGGTCTAGAGATAGGTAAATATATAAGAAATTATAATTGGGATAGTGAGATTATATATATCACTAGTCATGATAATATGTTTGAAAAGATATATCGAAATGTATATAAGGTTTTTGATTTTATTGAGAAATTTGATTCTATGGAAGAAAGATTAAGTTTTGATATAAACAAAATAATCCTTAAAAAATGGGATAAAAAGAAGTTTAAATACTCTAACAATCGAATCTCTTTTGAGATATATTTAGATGACATTTTGTATCTATATCGAGATACGGTTGAACGTAAAGTTGCAGTAAAAACGATTGAGGGAACGATTTATTATGTTAATCGTAATATCGGTCAAATGCTTGAAGAATTGGATGATAGATTTATACAAGTTCATAGATCATGTATTGTAAATAAAGATAAAGTAACTTTGTATGATTGGAAAGATGGCAAGTTTACTTTAGAGACCGGCGAAGTTGTAAATATGTTATCCAAAAATTTTAAAAATTAAAATGAATTCATTTATTTTAAACCTAGTTAGTATATCATTATTTGAAGGAATGCGTTTAAAACTTGTTTCTGAGGTGAGTTCAGTTAGAGCAAGAATTAATTTTATAAATGTTTTATTATTTATAATTATTATTTTGTTGTATGCGCATGTATCGATATATACTAGCTATTTTATGAATTTAATAATGCTTAATATTCTTATTATATTTTTTTATAAAACTGTATTTCCAATGAAGATGAGAGACATTATCTTCTATGTAGCAATTCTTTTTATGTTTACCGAGTTAATTGCTCTTCCAAGTGAAGTTTTAATGCGTTACTTTTTTGATAGCTTATATGATGATCTTGTAGTTCTTAAATACTTAAAACTTTATATTGTATTTTTACATATTGCCATCTATGCGATGTTTTTAAATAGAAATAAAATAATTTTTACGTGTGAACTTATTCATGCAACAGTTATGAAAAAGAAGTATTTTTATAAAAAGGTGATATTTCTATATATTTTAATGAATTTAATTCATGCATCTATTAATATATTTCCAATAGACGTTGGACTTGTTTTGTATACAATCTACACTTTAGCGATAATTATAGGTCTTTTAGTTCTAGCGTTTTATTATACTTATGTTTTAAATACGAGATATATTAGAATCGATTTATATAATAGACTTAGAAGAAAATATGTTAAGGAAAGTCGAGAATATGGAGAATTAAGACATAATATTATCAATAATTTGTTGGCTATAAAGACAAGCAAGTATACTGATAAAGTAATTGATAAAATGATTTTGAAATATAAAAAAACTTATCAGTTAGATGTCAGTATTCCATCATTAAAATATGGTCTTGAAGGTTTAATCGACTTGAAGATGAAAGCCGCTAAAAAGCTTGGAGTTAATGTAATATATTGTAAAAAGGATGATGCTGATGAATCATCTTTAAAAAATGTTGATTATTTTAAACTATGTGAAGTTGTTGGAATACTTATAGATAACGCAATTGAAGCAAGTATTGGTCTTGATGAGAAGTTTGTATATGTCGATCAGTTTAATGATAATGGTTTTCATATGAAAATAATTAATAATTTTAAGAATTCAATAGATATAGATAAGATGTTTTATACTAATTATTCAACTAAGGAAAGAAGCAGTGGATATGGTCTTAGCAGCATAAATTATTTAGTTAAATCTGGAATAAAACTTAAAGTAAATATAGTTAATAACAGGTTTATAGCAAGCATTGATGTCTAAAAGTAACATATTTATGTCTGAAAGTGCTCAATTATATGGACTTTATACTATTTGTTAATTTTTATAAGTGATTCGACACAATATGACAAATAATTTAATTTTCTTGTTTTATAATGCAAGTGTAATAAAGAAGGAAGAAGGTGTAAAAATGACAGGAAAGGTTAAATGGTTCAATAATGAAAAAGGATATGGATTTATTGAATGTGAAAATCTTGATGATATATTTGTTCATTATTCTGCAATAATAAAGGATGGATATAAGACATTAAAAGAGGGATCTTTAGTTAACTTTAAATTAGTTGAAACTGCTAAAGGACTACAAGCTCTTGAAGTTACTGATGAAGTTATGACAATTGCTTAATTGTTTTTCTTCAAAATTTCTTAATACTTTGCTATAATTAATATAGGAAGGTGATACTATGAATATTAATATTCGTGGGGACAAGATTGAAGTTACTGATTCAATCAAAAATTATGTAAAGGAGAAATTAGCTCGTCTTGATAAGTATTTTGATGAACCTAATAGAATAGATGCTCATATACTTATTCGGGTTAGAAACAATGAAGAGATAATTGAGGTTACTATTCCAACTTTCAAATATACTCTTAGAGCTGAAGAGAAAAATGCTGATCTTTATGCAGCAATCGATTTAGTAGTTGATGTTTTGGAAAGACAAATAAGAAAAAACAAGACTAAGTTAAATAAACGTAGAAATGATGACTTAACAGGTTTTGCATTAGTAGAGAATGACGATGACGAGGAAATAAATGACTCAATTGTTAAGAGAAAGAATATTGAAACTAAACCTATGTCTGAGGAAGAAGCAATTCTACAAATGGAATTATTAGGACATGATTTCTTTGTATTTAAAAATGTTGATGAAGAGTGTATTTCTGTTTTATATAAGCGTAAAGATGGAAATTATGGTATTATAAATAGTAAATAAATAAGTATTTCAGGAGCGATAAATCGCTTCTTTTTTTGTTTGCTTAAGGTTTGTTTTATGTTATAATTGTATAGAGAGTGAAAATTTGGGGATGAATTAGAAAATTTATTGCTATTTTTCTTTGTTTTTAAACAAATTAATGATAAAATAGTTTATTAATGGAGGGTATAATAATGGGATTAATAAGAAGTTTAGTAGATACTGAATATAAAGAATTAAAAAGATTTAGACGTATAGCTGATAAAATAGTTGCTTTAGAGGATGAATATTCTAAAAAAAGTGATGAAGATTTAGCTAATATGACAAATGTGTTAAAGGATATGCTAGAAAATGGCAAAACGATAGATGATGAGGATGTCATCGTTCCAGCTTTTGCGACTGTAAGAGAAGCAGCATTCCGTAAGATTGGTGAAAAGCCTTATTATGTTCAACTTCTAGGAGGTTTGGCATTACATTTTGGTAATATAGCTGAGATGAAAACTGGTGAAGGAAAGACTTTGACTACAATTTTACCAGCATATTTAAATGCATTAACTGGTAAAGGTGTTCATGTTGTAACTGTAAATGAATACCTAACAAGTAGAAATGCTGAATGGATGGGACCTATATATAATTTCCTCGGTTTAACAGTTGGAGTTAATCTAAACGCAAGAGAGATGAGTCCAAGTGAAAAAAAGGAAGTTTATAACTGTGATATAACTTATTCAACCAACAGTGAAATAGGATTTGATTATTTAAGAGATAACATGGTTGTTAGAGCTGAAGATAGATGTATGAGAAAACTTAACTATGTTATTTTAGATGAGGTTGACTCAATCTTAATCGATGAAGCTAGAACTCCTTTGATTATAAGTGGAGGAAAAGCTAACTCAGCAAATCTTTATATTGAAGCTGATAATGCTGTTAAAAAGCTTGTTGAAGAAGATGATTATACTGTTGACCAAAAGACTAAAAGTGTTATTTTAACAGAGGCTGGTTCTAAAAAAATAGAGAAATATTTTAAATTGAAAAACCTTTATGATGTTGATAATTCAGCACTTGTACATCATATAAATCAAGCTTTAAAAGCAAATTATGGTATGAAACTTGATGTTGATTATGTTGTTGATGGGGACCAAAATGTTGTTATAGTTGACCAATTTACAGGAAGACTTATGATTGGTAGACAATTTTCTGATGGACTACATCAAGCAATTGAAGCCAAAGAAGGAGTTAAGATAAATGAAGAAACTCAAACAATGGCAACAATCACATATCAAAATCTATTCAGAATGTATGCTAAGATATCTGGTATGACTGGTACTGCTAAAACTGAAGAAGAGGAATTTAGAGATATTTATAACATGTATGTTATTGAAATACCTACAAATAAACCTTGTATAAGAAAAGATATGGCCGATTTAATGTATGCAACAGAAGCTGGAAAATATAAGGCAATAGTTGAATTTATTAAAGAAGTTCATGCAACTCATCAACCAATTCTAGTTGGTACTATATCTGTTGAATCGAATGAAAAATTATCAGCGATGTTGAATAAAGTTCACATTAAACATGAAGTATTGAACGCTAAGAATCATGCAAGAGAGGCTGAAATTATTGCTAAAGCTGGTGAAAAGGATGCGGTTACAATAGCAACTAACATGGCTGGTCGTGGAACTGATATTAAGTTAGGTGAAGGTGTAGCTGAACTTGGTGGTTTATGTGTAATTGGAACTGAAAGACATGAATCTCGTCGTATCGATAACCAATTAAGAGGACGTGCTGGACGTCAAGGAGATCCAGGTTATTCTCAATTCTTTATATCTTTCGAGGATGAATTGATGAGAAGATTTGGTGCTGATAAAGTAAAAGGAATGGTTGCCGCTTTAGGATTGGATGAAATGCAACAAGTAAGAAGCAAAATGTTTAGTAAATCAGTTGAATCTGCTCAAAAGAAAGTTGAAGGAAATAACTATGATTCACGTAAAAACTTACTAGATTATGATAATATAGTATCTGAACAAAGAAAGATAATCTATGAAAGACGTAATGAAATATTGGATTCTGAAAATATTCATTCCATTATTCAAGATATAATAAATGATCATATTGATATGCTAATTGATAGTCATATTGAACCAGAAGGATATTTAACAGATAAAGATTTAGAGGATATTATTGAATATATAAATACATTTATCAAGAAAGATAAATTGAAGTTAGAAGAACTTTCTGGTAAGAATGAAGATGAAGTTTTTGAAATTATAAGTTCTAGAGTATTGGAAGCTTATGATGAAAAGATTTCCATTATTCCAGAGGAAATTGTAAATGATTTTGAAAAACATATTTCACTTCGTGTAATAGATGAAGCTTGGGTAAAACATATAGCTGATATGGATCATTTAAGAGATGGAATTGGTCTTCGTGGATATGGTCAAAATAATCCTTTACAAGCTTATGCTTTAGAAGGTTATGAATTATTTGAAAGAATGCAAGATAACATTGATGCATCGATTACCACTTTCTTACTTCGTATGGAAATAAAACAAAACTTTACTGCTAAACCAATGCAAGGAACTGCAAATGATGGAAAAGAAAAAGTAAAAAAGACAATTAAAAATGATAAGAAAATTGGTAGAAACGATTTGTGTCCATGTGGAAGTGGAAAAAAATATAAAAACTGTTGTGGTAAATAGCCCATAAAATAAGGGCTTGTGAGATTTTGAAAAGT
>CAKOKD010000003.1 GCA_934090935.1 uncultured Bacilli bacterium | reverse complement strand
AATCAATCTTTCGATTGATTCTATATATCAAGTTCAAACTAAATAGTTCGAACAGATTCGTCAATGGAGCAAGTGAGGAGAATCGAACTCCCGTCTCAACCTTGGCAAGGTCGCATTCTAGCCGTTGAACCACACCTGCAAGTGCACTAATAATATATCAAAAAAAATTTTTAATTGCAAGTAGTTGTATAAATATTTTTTAATATATGATATAATTTAATATATTAGAAAGGTAATAAAATATGACTAATAAAAAGAAAAGCCAAAAAGATATCAAAAAAAATATCATCAAATTAAAAGACAATGCCATCAATTATGTCAAATATAATAGATTATTTTTGTCATACATAATACTTTCTTTCATAAGCTGTTTTCTACTACGTGCTTTTACTATCGGAAACCCTTGGGATATAAAAGCAAATCTTTTTGATATAACTGTTATCATGCTATTTGGATCTCTTGCATATTTTATTAAACCTAAAAAACAATATAGACTTTATCTATCATTTATGATTTTTTATACTATTTTAAATATTATAAATTCGATTTATTATGCTTTCTTCAATAGTTTCGCATCATTTGCTCTTCTTGCATCAATGGGGCAAACAGCTGAAGTAACAAATGCCGTATTTGAAAAATTAAAATTTACTAACTTTATATACTTAATTATGCCTTTAATTTTTATACTAATTAATAAATATTTAAAAAAGAAAAAGTATTTTGATGAAGTTGAAAAGGTTGAAGTTGGATCAAAACTATTTGTAGGTGTAGCTATAGCTGCAGGGATCCTTTTATTTATAAATATATCGACTTTATCCGGAAAAGATATATCTAGATTTTCTAAACAATGGGATAGAGAATACGTTGTATATCGCTTTGGAATCATTGTTTATCAAGGAAATGATTTAGTTCAAACTATCAGAAGCAAAGTATCTGGTTTATTTGGATATGAAGAAGCTGCTAAAAATTTCACTGAATACTATAAAGAAAACACAAGACCAAAAAGTAAAAACAAATATACAAACAAATACAAGGATTATAACTTAATTGTAATCCATATGGAAAGTATCATGAACTTCTTAATCAACCTAAAAATAAATGGAGAAGAAGTTACGCCTAACTTAAATAAATTAGTTCAAGAATCCATGTATTTTGATAACTTCTATCCACAAGTAAGTGTTGGAACAAGCTCCGATACTGAATTTACTTTTAATACCAGTTTAATGCCTGTTCAAAGTGGAACTGTATTTGTATCCTATTATAATAGAAACTATGTTACGCTTGAAAAACTATTATCTGAAAAAAACTATTATACGTTCAGTATGCATGGAAATAAAGCGAATATGTGGAATAGAAGCAAGATGCATGTATCCCTAGGATATAAAGACTTTTATTCTGAAGAATACTATGACGTATTTGAAACTATCGGTCTAGGTTTATCCGACCAATCATTCTTTAATCAAAGTGAAATTCTTATAAAGAAGATAAGCGATATGGTTGAAGAAAGTGAAGAATATAAAAATTGGCAAGGAACAATTATAACGTTATCAAATCATACACCATTTGATGATGAGGCTTTAAAGGATGAATTTGACGTGACTTATCACACTGGTAAATACGATGAATCCGGTAAAGAAATAATATATGACTATCTAGAAGGAACAACTTTCGGTAACTATATAAAATCGGTTCACTATGCAGATAGATGTTTAGGATCATTTATTAACTATGTAAAGAAACATGATGAATACGATAAAACTTTATTTGTTCTATATGGAGATCATGCTGCACAACTATCAAAACGTCAATTTGCTAATTTTATCAACTATGATTTTGAAACTGGAGAAGAGAAAAGTGTTGATAATCCAACATATATAAACTATGATTATTACGAAAATGAATTGTTTAAGAAAACTCCTTTAATATTTTGGACAAAAGATAACTCAATTAAAGGAAAAGTAAGTTATCCAATGGGAATGATTGATGTTTTACCAACGATTGGAAACATGCTTGGAATATATAACAAATATGCTTTAGGTCATGATATTTTCGAAATAGGGGATAAAAATACCGTTGTATTCCCAAATGGAAACTTTTTAACAAGCAAGGTATACTATTATAACTCCAAAAATGAGATGAAAATCTTTGGAATGGATACATTGGATGCAAACTATATAGACGATCATAAAAAATATGCGGAGAAGATTTTAGAGATATCAAATGACATTATTGTATACGATTTAATAGAAAAAGAAGGGAAGAATAACTCATGAAAAAGAAAAGTTGGCTTATTGGAATAGGTCTAGTTGCGTTAGTTACCATACTTGGAATGCTTACATATTCGATTTTTTTCAAAAACAATAAAAAGGTAGAAGAAGAAAAGAAAGATACTTCAACCACTAGTGAAATAGCCGATTATGGAATAACTTTAGACGAAGATGACACTGAATTATATAAAACAGAATTTGATGCTTTAAAAGGAAATCTAGAAAGTGGAAACATTGATTATACTGAATATGCTAAAAGTGTTGCAAAACTATTTATAATCGATTTATATACAATTGATAATAAAACAAATAAATATGATGTAGGTGGTTTAGAATTTGTCCAAGAAGGAGCGAAAGAAAACTTTATAACCAATGTAACGGATACAATTTATAAATATGTTGAGGATAACTCAAAAAAAACAAGAAAACAAGATCTACCTATTGTAAGTGAAATAACTGTAGAAAGTATTGAAGAATCAACATTTACTATAAAATCAACAAATCAAACATATAATTCCTATAAAGTAAAATTAACATGGAATTATACAAACGATTTAGGTTATGATACAAAGTGTGAAGTTGTAGTTATAAATGATAATTCAAAACTTTATGTTGTAGAGGAAAATATTAGCAAATAATTAATATTTTCTTTTTTTTTAAATATTTGATACAATTGTGTTGTGATTTATATGAGACTATATTTATTATTATGGATTTTATTTATTTTTTTGCTATATTCCTTTTTAGGATGGCTAATTGAAGTAACGGTTATTTTGTTTAAAGAAAAACGTTTTGTAAATCGTGGTATAACTAATGGACCGATGTGTACTTTATATGGTTTTATAGCCGTCATTTTAAATATCACTTTAAAAGATATTGAAAATCCCTTTATTGTTTTTGGAGCATCTTTAATATATAGCACTGTAATACAATACTTAACTGGAAAAATTCTCGTATTCTTAAACAAAAAAGCTTGGTGGGATTATTCCAATAAGAAATATAACTTAGAAGGATATATTTGTCTAAACTATTCACTTATTTGGGGATTTTTTGGAACAATCATTGTAAGAATTATAAATCCGATTCTTTTTAACCTTTTTTCATCATTCAATATATATGTTGCAGGAATCGTAGAACTAACGATTTCAGGATTATTGCTGGTTGATTTGCTTTCATCCTTTATAACTTTAAAAAAGATTAAGCATCATGAACTTAAAGATGATGATAAGAATTTCTTCAATTGGTTCTTTACATCGATAAAAAAGAGAATGGAAAATGCTTATCCAACATTGAAGAAAAAAAGTATTCATAAATTAGTTTTTCCAGAGGGAACAAATCTTTATCATATTTTTTATTTATTTATAATATGTGCTAATATAGGCGCGATAGTGGAAGTTTTTTATTGTCGATTCTCAATGCATCGTTGGATGAGTAGATCATCATTGATTGTCGGTCAATTCTCATTTGTTTGGGGATTTGCCATCGTGCTTATAACACTTTTATTCTCTCGATATAAGGATAAAAGCACATTTGCACTATTTATTTTAGGAAGCATTTTAGGCGGAGCTTATGAGTATTTTTGCAGTGTATATACAGAAGTTGTATATGGAACTATTTTTTGGGATTACTCAAAGATACCATTTAATCTAAATGGACGAATCAATTTGCTTTTCTGTTTCTTTTGGGGATTTGCAACAATTATCGTTGTTAGATATATAATTCCTTATTTATTGGGTTTATTAAAAAAAATACCTAAGAAGATTTTTAAACCACTTGCAATATCTTTAATGATATTCTTACTTCTTGACTTAGGAGTATCGGAAATAGCCATGAGAAGATACAAACATCGTATGGATGGATATCCAGCAAGAAATGTGGTTGAAAAATTATGTGATGAATATGCTAACAATGATTTTATGGAAAAACGTTATTCAAATATGAAATGGGTCAATAAATAGTTCTTGAAAATAATGATAGTTTGATATATAATGTATTCAATGACGAAGAACAAGAGGAGTAAATATACAAGCTTTTAAGAGAGTTAGTGGCTGGTGCAAACTAATAGGTAAGTGTATTGAAGGTAGCTTGGGAGTTAAATAATTGAAACTAAGTAGGTTATTTCGTAGAATATGCGTTAAATATTTGAGGTAATTAATTTTACAAATTAAGGTGGTACCACGTTAACACGTCCTTATACAGGATGTGTTTTTATTTGGTTAAACTTGAAAATACAAATAGAGGAGATGAATTTATGTTAGATACAAAATATGATCACTTAAGTGTTGAAAAAGAAAAATATAATAATTGGAAAGAAAAAGGATACTTTAAATGTGGAAAAGGAAAAACTCCATATTGTATAGTTATTCCACCTCCAAATGTTACAGGTATTTTACACCTTGGACATGCTTACGATACAGCTATTCAAGATGTAATCATTCGTTTTAAAAGAATGCAAGGATATGATACTTTGTGGCTTCCAGGAATGGATCATGCTGCTATTGCAACAGAAGCGAAAGTTGTTAAAAGATTAAAAGAAAATGGCATTAATAAATACGAATATGGAAGAGAAAACTTCTTAAATGCATGTTGGGATTGGACTCATGAATATGGTGGAAACATTAGAAGTCAATGGGGAAAACTTGGTTTATCGGTCGACTATACAAAAGAAAGATTTACTCTTGATGAAGGACTTAATAAAGCGGTAACTAAAGTTTTTGTTGATTACTATAATAAAGGACTTATCTATCGTGGTGAAAAAATAATCAATTGGGATCCAGCTGCTAAAACCGCTTTATCAAATGAAGAAGTTATTTATAAGGATGTTGAAGGAGCATTTTACCATTTAAAATACGTTATTGAAGGATCCAATGATTATTTAGATGTTGCAACAACTAGACCTGAAACTTTATTTGGAGATACTGCCGTTGCCGTAAATCCAGAGGATGAAAGATATAAAGATTTAATTGGTAAAAAAGTAATTCTACCAATTGTTAATAAATTAATTCCAATAATAGGTGATGAACATGCTGATCCTGAATTTGGAACTGGATGCGTAAAAATTACACCTGCTCACGATCCAAACGACTTTGAAGTAGGAAATCGTCATAACTTAGAGAGAATCGTAGTTATGAATGAAGATGCTACAATGAATGAATTTGCTGGTAAGTATGCCGGTCAAACTCGTGAAGAATGTCGTGAAAACTTACTAAAAGATTTAAAAGAAATGGGACTTCTTTTAAGCATCGAACCAATGACACATTCTGTGGGTCATTCTGAACGTACTGGAGTTATGGTTGAGCCATATCTTTCAAAACAATGGTTTGTTCGTATGCGCCCTTTAGCTGATCACGTTCTTGAAAATCAAAAGAATAAAGACACTAAAGTAAACTTTGTTCCTGAAAGATATGAAAAAACAATGAATCACTGGATGGAAATAACTTATGACTGGTGTATATCTCGTCAACTTTGGTGGGGACATAGAATACCTGCTTGGTATAAAGGCGATGAAGTATATGTAGGAGAAACTGCTCCAGTTGGTGAAGGTTGGGTACAAGATAATGATGTTCTTGATACTTGGTTCTCAAGTGCTTTATGGCCATTTTCAACATTAGGTTGGCCAGAAAATACTGAAGATATGCAAAAATATTTTCCAAACAACTGCTTAGTAACTGGATATGACATCATTCCATTCTGGGTAAATCGTATGACTTTCCAATCTCTTGAATTAACTGGAAAACGTCCTTTTAAAGATTGTGTAATTCATGGACTTATTCGTGATAAAGAGGGAAGAAAGATGTCTAAGTCTTTGGGTAACGGAATTGACCCAATGGATATGATTGAAAAGTATGGAGCAGATGCTTTAAGATACTATTTAACAACTGACTGTGCCTTAGGAACTGACCTTCGTTTTGATGAAACAAAGATGTCTAGTACATGGAACTATATCAATAAAATATGGAATGCATCACGTTTTGTTCTTATGAATATTGAATCCTTAAAAGAATTAGATTTCTCAAATACAACTGATGAAGATAAATGGATACTAACAAAACTTGAAAACTTGATTAAATCAACAACTAAACATATGGAAAACTATGAATTTAATTTAGTAGGTGCTGAAACTTCTGACTTTATTTGGAATGATTTCTGTAGTAGTTATATTGAATTTTCTAAGTTCACAAGTGATAACTTATCAACAAAATCAACATTATGCTATGTATTAACAGCAATAATGAAATTATTACATCCATTTATACCATTTGTAACTGAAGAAATTTATAGCATGTTACCAATTAAAGACAGTGAATCTATAATGATAAGCACTTATCCTGAATATGATAGCAAGCTAGTGTTTAAAGAAAAAACAGCAAAAGTAGATGAAAAAGTTTCCTTTATAGCTGCCTTCCGTAACATCAAAGCTGAAAATGGAATAGGTAAGGATGCTTTAGTTAAAATCAACAATAAAGATAATATAATCTTAAAAATGTTAAAGATTGAAGATTCTTTAACCGAAGACGAACTTACTATTAACTCTTATAATGTTAAATCTGGTGATATAGAAGCAACTATATACTATGAAAAAATCGTAACTGAAGAAGAAAAAACTTTAAAAGAAAAACAAATAGCTGATTTAAAATCATCTATTGAAAGAAGAAAAACACTTCTAGCAAACGAAAACTATGTAAGTAAAGCACCAGCTGCTTTAGTTGAAAAAGAAAGACTTACACTTGCATCAGAAATTGAAGCTTTAGAACTTTTAGAAAAATAAAAATAAGTTGGAAAAAACCAACTTATTTTTCATATTTCTTTTCATCTTTTTTGATTTTATATTATTGTTCAATCAATGAAGCAAGAACTTCATCAATGTCGTTTGCACAGTCAGAATCTAAAAGATCAATGTCTTATAACATCTGAATTTGTTCTTATTTTCATCAATTGCCCCTCCAATTTGCTAAAATTTTATACTAAATTTATAAAAAAAATCAAATTTTTTCACCAAAGGAAACTAAAGTATGATACTATATTAGATAAGAAAGAAGGAGTATCTATGGAAAGAAAACTAACTGACCAAGAACAAGCAAGAAGAGAAAAGATGAATAGAATCAAAGATATGAACTTAGATCCTTTTGGACATAGATTTGATAGAAATGAGACTTCAGCTAGTATAAAAGAAAAATATGGTGAAATAGAGCATGACGAATTAGAAAACATGGAAACTGATGTGCGTATAGCTGGAAGAATAATGTTCATGAGAAAAATGGGTAAAGCGTCTTTCTTTACAATTAAGGATAAATTTGGAAAAATACAAATATACATTTCTATAAATGATGTTGGAGAAGAAGCTTATACTTTATTTAAAGCTGCAGATATCGGAGATATCGTTGGTATTAGAGGTAAAGTTATGAAAACTCAAACCGGAGAACTAACAATTAAATGTCTAGAGTACACTCATTTAACTAAGGCTTTAAGACCACTTCCTGAAAAAATGCATGGTTTAACAGATGTAGAGGAAAGATATAGAAGACGTTATGTGGATTTAATAATGAATGATGAATCTATGCGTGTAGCTTTAATGAGACCAAAGATTATTAGATGCATTCAAAACTTCTTAGATAATAAAGGATTTGTTGAGGTTGAAACACCTATATTAACGACGCTTTTAACTGGTGCATCAGCTCGTCCATTTGTAACTCATCATAATACACAAGATCTAGATATGTACTTACGTATCGCGCTTGAACTTAATTTAAAACGTTTACTTGTTGGTGGTATGGAATCGGTTTATGAAATAGGTAGAACTTTTAGAAATGAAGGAATGGATCCACAACATAATCCAGAGTTTACAATGATGGAAGTTTATCAAGCATATTCCGATTTGGAAGGTATGATGGATTTAACTGAAAGCATGTATCAAACTATAGCACGTGAAGTATGTGGAAAGATGACTTTTAATTATTTAGGTAATGAAATTAACTTAGAAGGTCCATGGAAGAGAATTTCAATGGTGGATGCTATCAAAGAGGTAACTGGAATTGACTTCAAAAAAGAGATGAGTGTTGAAGAAGCATTAAAACTAGCAGAAGAACATCATATTGAAGTTGCTGACCATGAGCATACTGTTGGACATATAATTAATCTATTCTTTGAAAAATACGTAGAAGAGACTTTAATTCAACCAACATTCCTTTATGGACATCCAATTGAGATTTCACCACTTACTAAGAAAAATCCTGAAGATCCAAGATTTGTAGATAGATTTGAACTATTTATATCTGGAAAAGAAGCAGCAAATGCTTATACAGAGCTTAATGATCCAATAGATCAGTTAGAAAGATTTAAAGAACAACTAAAAGAAAAAGAACTTGGTAACGAGGAGGCAAACGACATCGATTATGATTTCGTAGAGGCCTTAGAATATGGTATGCCACCTGCTGGTGGAATAGGTTATGGAATAGATAGACTAATAATGCTCTTTACAGAATCAGCATCAATTAGAGATGTACTTTTATTCCCAACGATGAAACCTAGAAAAAATGAATTAGATATGTAGAAATTTACATATCTTTTTTTATGTCTTTACACGATTTTGTAAAAAATATGAAAAATTTTAAAAAAAAGTAGATAAATGTAAAAAAATGGGGTAAAATGTAATCATAGAAAGGTGTGTAAAATAGATGAAAAAGAATAAGACAGCTAAAACAGGAATTATAGTAGCAATACTATTATTAGCAGTTGGATTTGCAGCTATCACAACTACATTAGTAATTAATGGTACTGCAAAAATCGTTCCAGATAGTGAGAACTTTGAAAAAAATGTAATTTTTACAGATGTTTCTGCAACTGAAGGAGCAACTGCAACTGTAAGTGAAGATGGTAAAACTATTACTTTTACTACTCAAGAAATGAAAAGTATTGGTGATGAAGCTACTCTAACTTACAAAATCCAAAATAAGAGTCAATATGATGCTGTAATTGGTTCAATCGTTTGTGAAGCTCCAAAATCAGAGACTGCAACAGAATCTGAAACTGCTAACGAAACTGCTTACACTACTTATTTAACTGTTACACCAAGTAATGGATTAAATGGTACTACAGTAGCAAAAGGAACTACTTCAGCAACATCTGACACTGTTAAAGTTGTACAAAAAAGATCATATGTTTCTACTGATACTGAATCAAGTAAAACAATTACTTTCAAATGTACAATCCCAGCTGACGCTAAAGAAGCTGAATAATTTTGATAGAAAATAGTTAAAGAGTGGTGAGCATGATGTTTAAATTTATTACTCAAATAGTTTTAGAATTAGGCCTAGCATGCTTATTATTCTTTAATGTTTTTGTGTCAAAATCATTAAATACAACTAGTTGCCTGATTAGTTTGATAGTTTTTTTGATACTGATTATCCTATTAAGAAATTTTAGAAAACCTGTGATGAGAAACAAAACTGATGGATTGATAGTGGTTGCAGGAACTACCATTATTTTAATGGGAGCTTTTTACATGTTAGGATTGAAGACTGGTTTCAGTACTAGCTATAGTTGTATATTTAAAAACTATATTCAAACGATTACATGGATAAAAATATTTCTTATTGTAATCATATCTGAAGTGATAAGATATATTACTTTAAATATTGAATATCGTAATAAATTTCAAAACTATTTAGTACAAGGAATAATGTTGGTGACTTTTTTCTTTATTGAGATGAATATTGCCACTAAGAGTTATGACTTTACAAGCTTTAATCAATTATATGAATTTTTTGCTTTGATATTTGTTCAAAGTATTTCTAAAAACCTACTTCTTAACTTTGTAACAAGAAGATATGGAATAAAACCTTGTTTATGCTATAGATTAGTAATGGATTTATATATCTATTTCTTCTCAATAACACCGAAGATAAACATGTTTATAGAAGGAGTAATACTTCTTGTATTCCCATATGTAATATATTCTATACTTAAATCATTTGAAGGAAGAACTACTTTAGAACCAATAAGAAAAACAAAAAAGAACAACAGAATAAGCACTATTGTGTTTACTATTATTTTCGGTATACTTGTGGCATTGGTATCTAGAGAATTCGAATATGCGATGATCGCAATTGGATCAGGATCGATGACAGGAACTGTAAATAAAGGTGATGCTGTTATCTATAAAAGATACCACAAAGATACAGACGAACTAAAAGAAGGAGATATTTTAGTATATGTAAAAGAGAATATGACTATTGTTCATAGAATATACAAAGTGTTTACTTTGGATGGAGAAACGGTGTATCAAACAAAAGGTGATCATAACGAAAATGCTGATAATTGGATAGTAGAAAAAAGCAATATAACAGGTGTTGTTAAGCTAAGAGTCTTATGGATTGCTTGGCCATCTGTATATATAAATGAGATATTTTAATAGAGAGGTGTTGTAAATGGAAAAAATGGAGTTGCCTTTACTTAAAGGAAGTGACAGGGAAAAATGTATTCCATTAACTGTAATAATTGGTTTAGTGTGCCTAGTAGTTTTCTTCTTGCTAGCATCGTTAGCACTAACTTTTAAAAGCAATTATAAATTACACTATAGCGAGAACAGTAATTTAGATTATACAGTTAATTTAAAAGACAATAGTTTTGGAATGAAAACTATAAGAAAAGATGATGGAAAAGAAATTATTTCATCTCTTATTGACAATATTGATGCCAAATTCAGTTATAATTTCAAAAGCAATGAAAATATTGGATTAGAATATTCTTACTATGTAAAAGCTACAGTAGAAGTAAACAATTCTGATGGCAAAAATTTCTATGAAGATGACGAAATGCTTATTGAAAAGAAAAAGTTCAGTGATTTAAGCAATAATATGTTTAAAATAGATGAAAAAGTAAGCATCGATTACGGAAAATATAATGAATTAGCAAGACAATTTATAAACACTTACGGTTTATCAGCTGATGCTAATCTTGTTGTTGGTTTATATGTTGACGTAGTAGGAAAACATGCAAACTTCGATAAAAAACTTTCCGATAGTGCCGTTATCGAACTTACAATTCCTCTTACAACTAAAACAGCTGAGATTAAACCAAATTATCAATTATCAAATAGCCAAGATCAAATATTACAATATAGATCAACAATAATCAATAATCCTTATCTATTTGGATTTGCAATAACTTTAAGCGTTCTTGATTTAATCGCGATGGCAGTTATAATTATTTGGATTATCAAAAATAGAGATCATAATACTTTATATAAGAAAAAATTGGAAAAAATACTAAAAGACTATGAAAGATATATAAGCGAAACAGTTATTACTGAAAGAGTAGAAGATATGATGAAAACTCGAAGCTTACGTATCGAAGTTGTAAAAGACTTTGATGGTTTAATTGATATTCGTGATAGTTTAGGAAAACCAATTTTATTCCATGAAGAAAGACCTGGACAAGAAGCAGTATTCTATATTTTAGCAGATAGAGTTGGCTACATATATGTAATGCGTGCAAATGATTTCAAAAAGAAAAAAACAATGACAAATAAGAAAAAATAGTATCACAAGTTGATACTTTTTTTATAAAAATTTATGCAAAAATTAAAATTGAATTTATCAATAATAGATGCTAAAATATGTTTAGAAAGTAGATGTTTGATATGACAAATAAAAAAATATTAATAACAATTGTAGTTGCTTAAATTATTATTACCATGGGAGTTATAGTATTAAGTTTTATAAAAATTGATAAAGCTAACAATGATGATGATTTAAAAACTATTTTAAATAACTCTTTAGAAATAGACGTTACTCAGAATGATAGTAAAATAGAACTGATTTCATTAAAAGCAAAAGAAGAAATCGATAAGGTAAAAATTTGGGCGTTTTCAAATCCTGTTTTCCTAGGAGAATTTAGTATAGAAAAAATTGATGATAAATATTATTTAGAAGGTTTAGAAGATGTTTTAAAAACCAAGGAGTTAGAAACCGGTACGCATCGTCTTTTAGTTATGCAAAATAATGCATCTCTTGGCTATTTTAGAATATATGTTAATGATGATAAATCTATAAAGTTTACTTCTACGTCTCAAAATAATAACAATAGTGGAGAAACTAGTGATGTTGATAATGAAGAGAATAAAACTGAGGATAAAAGCGATAATAAAAAAGATCAAACAACTAAAATAAAAGAAGATTCAGATCAAAAAGAAATTAAATGTACACAAAAAAAATTCAAAAATAAATATTCTTACGTATTTGAAGATGAAAACACTTGTGTTAAAAATGGTGATCAAATAGATGCTTGGAACTACTTCCGTGCAAATAATATTCCGGCTACTATTTATGGATGTGAAAAGATTGTTGACGAATGCGGGAATATTTATTATGGCGTATACTATGGTAATACTCAAGGTGAAAAATTTTACTATTAATAAGTTTGAAATTTTCATCTGAAGTTATTCAATCATATTTTAGAAAAAACAACTTGTAGTTGTTTTTTTCACTTTTATTACATAATATTTTAATGGTGAATATATATGTTTCAAAACACTTATCGTAGTCGTATCTTAATTATATCGGTTGTAATAGTTCTTTTATTTATTCTAATCATAGGTAGAATATTTTTTATTCAGGTAATAGATTATAAAAAGCTTAATAGTTTAGCAAACGATTTATGGAGTAGAAACCTACCAATTGGAGCTGACCGTGGTTTAATAACTGATCGTAATGGAGTTGTTTTAGCAGAAAACATAACAACAACATCACTGGTAGTTGTACCAAATCAAATTGTTGATAAAGAAGAAACAGCGAAGAAATTATCAGAGATTTTAAACACTAGTTATGATGACATGCTAAAACATTTAAATAAAAAGACCTCTATCGAAAGAATACATCCTGAAGGAAGAAAACTATCCTTTGAAATTGCTGATAAGATCAACTCTTTAAATTTGGATGGAGTATATTTACTAAAAGAATCTAAAAGAAATTATCCATATAATAACTTGCTTTCTCATGTTTTAGGATATGTTGGAATTGATAATCAAGGTCTATCAGGTATTGAACTTGCATATGATGAATACTTAAAAGGAGAAGACGGATCAATCAAATATTATTCTGATGGTTTTGGTAAAAAGCTTGAAAAAGCAACAGTTTATAGTTCTCCTCAAAGTGGAATGAATGTTGCTTTAACTATTGATATAAATATTCAACAAGCAATTGAAAATGAACTTGATAACGTTGTTGCTAAATATAATCCTGAACAAGCTTTAATAGTGGTTGCTAACCCTAAAACAGGCGAAATATATGGAATGTCATCAAGACCGAATTTTAATCCCAATGAATATAACAAATATGATTTAGAAACTATAAATAGAAATCTTCCAATATTTAATACATATGAACCAGGAAGTACTTTCAAAGTTATAAGTCTTGCGAGTTCAATTCAAGAAAAAACAATTAATTTATTTGAAGATAATTACTTTGATTCAGGATCAATAAATGTAAGTGGATCTAGAATAAAGTGCTGGAAACATGGTGGACATGGAAGTCAAACATTCTTGCAAGTTGTTGAAAACTCATGTAATCCGGGGTTTGTAGTAATGGGTGAAAGACTTGGAAAAGAAAGACTTATGGACTATGTTAAAAAGTTCGGCTTTGGAGAAAAAACAGGAATAGATCTATCTGGAGAAGAAAATGGTATTTTATTTGATGTTGATAAAATGGGACCAGTAGAAACGGCAACGACGGCTTTTGGTCAAGGCGTATCTGTAACACCAATTCAACAGGTTATGGGAGTATCAGCTGCGGTTAATGGAGGACATTTATATACTCCTTATCTAGTTTCATCAATCTCGAATGCCAATACTTTAGATACTGTTTTAGTAAATAAACCAAAACTAAAAAGAGATGTTATATCTGAAGAAACATCTAAACTTGTAAGATATGCTTTAGAAAGTGTTGTTGCTAAAGGAACAGGAAGAAATGCTTATCTTAATGGTTATCGAGTAGGCGGAAAAACCGGAACAGCTCAAAAGGTTAAAGATGGAAGATATATGGATGGTAATTATATCTTATCATTTATTGGATTTATGCCAGCCAATGATCCTGAAGTTGTTGTTTATGTTGCTGTCGATAATCCTAAAGGTGTTGTTCAGTATGGAGGAACAGTTGCTGCGCCAATTGCTAAAAGAGTGCTCGAAGCAAGTGCTAATGCTCTAAATATTAAAAAGAGCAAAAGTGATATTGAAAGGGAATATGAACTTTGGGATATTAAGTATTATGAAGTGCCTAATGTAATTGGCATGACTAAAAAAGAAGCAAGAGCAGCAATTGGTATTAACTATCAAATTGAATACTCAGGTACTGGCGAAAAAGTAATATATCAATCTCCAAAAGAAGGTGAATTTGTAAAACAGGGAGAAAAAATAAAGCTAATGTTAGGTTAAAAACGTATAAATTAAAAAAATTTACATAAAATATAAAAGAATTAGCACTTGCTATTGACAAGTGCTAATTAAAGTAGTATAGTTATAATTGTAAAAGAAAGGAAGTGTGAGTATGTTACCAAGCAAATTATTCTTCGATAATTTCTTTGATGATTTAGATACTCCAAAAAAATTAGATAAAATGATGAAATGCGATATTTATGAAAAGGATGGACTTTATAATATCGAGATGGACTTACCTGGATTTAAAAAAGAAAATATCAATCTAGACTATAAGGACGGATACTTAAAAGTATCAGCAAAAAATGTAGTTGAAGAAAATGAGGATAAAAAATACATTCGTCGTGAAAGATCTGTAAGCGAATGTACAAGAGATTTCTATGTTGGTGATATTGATGAATCATCAATCAAAGCTTCTTTCAAAGATGGAATCTTAACAATAAGTGTTCCAAAAGAAGAAGATAAAAAAGACGAAATCAAACATATCAGTATTGACTAGTGAATTATTTCACTAGTTTTTTTTATGCTTCAAATTTGACAAAAAGCAATTAAAGTGTTAGTATATACGGCAATTCAAGGGGGATTTGGATTATGAAAATGTATAGAAGTTTAGGGGTTATTCTATCATTGCTAGCAGTTATCTTTGTTTCAAATAAGTATATTGATGGAAAATCATTCAGTGAAATTGCCGATAATAGTTCTTCATCAAAAAATGAAATATCATATAATCTGGATGATACATCATTTACTAATGAATCTAAAAGTAAAGAAAACATCATAACTTATAAGAACGAATACAAATATTCTTTGACATTGAATGAGTCTAACATCAAGATAAAGTGTAATGGTTCTGGTGAAAATAAAGAGGACGATGAAGCATTAGTTGAAAAAAACATCAAAATCAAAGTGCTTTACTCTAAAGATAAGATTCATAAGTATGAAAGCATAAAAATTGATAAAGATGAAACTGTGTATATATACATATCTAATCAATATGAAGGGACTTATCCAACAAATGAAGTATCATGTAGATATAGCATAAATATTGATGCAGCCATATAGATTTGACTAAATGACAATAATTTGCTATTATATAGCACATAAAAAGGATAATTAGGGGGAATTATTTATGAATGCTAGGAGAAAACGACATCTAAAAAGGTCGCTCACAATTGCACCATATTTATTAGTTCTGTCTTTATCAGCAACATATGTCTTAGTTGATTCCAAAAGCATATTTGAAACTGATGAAAAGATATCTTCGATTAAGGATGATATAACGGAAAATGATATCAAAGATGAAATAATATCTTCTATTGATAAAAATCCTGATTTAAACATTCATATTGAAGAACCGATCGAAGATATACCTGAAGAGGTAGAAGAGATAGAAAGCCAATACATAAGTACAGAATTATTAGAAAGTGGTTACAATTTTGAAACAATTGATTTTGATTCATTACAAAAAATCAATTCGGATGCAGAGGGTTGGATGGTATTTTCTGATACCAAGATAGATCTTCCAGTAGTAAGTGCACCTGACAATGAATTTTATTTACATCATGATATTGAAGGCAATAAAAGTTCATCAGGAACGTTGTTTACGGATTATCGTAATGAAAAACTTACAAGTGAAAACCCTGACGATATAACATTTATATATGGACATCATATGAAGGGTGGAAGAATGCTTGCAAGTATATGCAACTACAAAAATCAAGAATATGCTGATAATCATCCCTTTGGAGTCATGTACACACCTGATGGATATGCTTATAAATTAAGCGTTGTTGCATCGATGGTTGTCGATGGTAAAGATGAAACTGAGGTCTTTAAAAACAATTTCCAAAGTGATGAGGAGTTTTTAAAATATATGGACCTTATTCGAGATGAATCGCTTATAAAGACTGAAGAAGAAATAAAACCTGGAGATAAGATTTTAGCACTCGTAACATGTACATATGAAAAAGAAAATGCTCGATGTATAGTTTATTTTAAACTAGAAAAACAATATACAAAAATAGAACAATTAGAAGAAACAAAAGACTATAAATTGATAAGATAGGAGAAAATTATGAAGAAAGTAGTAAAAAATTTAAAATTATTTGCATCAACGATTGGACTTGCAGCATCTTTAGTAGCTATAACACCAGTAAATGTTTATGCTGAGGAAGAAGAAATTCTTTGGGAAAGTGATAAAGATGATCATAAAGAAGAGGATATAAACAATGTAAATCCTGATAACTCTATTAAAGAAGAGGAAAAAACTGAAGAGGTTAAAGAACCACAAATAACACTAGATGACACAAATTGGAGTCCAGAAACTGATAAGGATCCAGATGCTGGTAAATACATACCTGATACTGTAGAAACAGAAGCTGAAAGAAAAGGTATTAAACCAACACCAACACCTACGCCAACTCCAGATACTCCAACACCAACTCCAACACCAGTTAATCCTGAGCCAACGCCAGAAACAGTTGTTGAAATAACTACTCCAACACCAGAGGTTGCAACTAAAGAAGAAACAACACCTATTCCTAAAACTGGAGATGCATCTAGATATATTCTTATATCACTTGGAAGCGCTATGGTTATAGCTGGAACTATCGGAGTATTTAAAGCTATTGAAATAAACCGTAACAATAAATTTGAAGATGAATTCTATCAAGAACAAGATAGAGAAGATAGAACTTTAAGAAAATAATTAAGTTTATTTTCTTTTTTTATTATATAAATTCTTATTATGAATATAATTATATATAAATATTATGTAAATCAAATGTATAAAACTCTATATAAATTATAGTTTTATAGTATAATAATATCAATGGTGGTGGTTTTATGCTTATTTTAGCAAAATCGATTTTAGGATTAACACTAGGTTTTGTATTATCAATCATAGTTGGATTGCTAATTATTCCTGTGTTAAGAAAGTTAAAAGCTGGTCAAACAGTAAGTAATTTAATAAATAAAAGGCATCAATTAAAAAATGGTACGCCGACTATAGGAGGACTTATTTTTATAATACCTCCGATAATAACAATGCTCCTTTTATATTTGAAAGGAAGTATTGCTTTATCAACAAATATAATAATTGTGTTGTTTGTGTTTATTGCTTATGCATGTTTAGGATTTGTGGATGACTTTTTAAAGATTAAGTTTCATAACAATAAAGGATTATCAACTTTAACAAAACTAATATTTCAAATATTTATAGCAGTTGTATTTTATACAATATATAAATGTAATGGTGGTTCAACAACTCTAGAAGTAACTCTTTTTGGAATCAAATGGGAGTTAGGATTTGTATATGGAATTTTTATTCTATTCGTGCTTGTTGGAACAACTAATGCAGTTAATATTACTGATGGACTAGATGGTTTATGCGGAGGTCTTTCAGCGATGGCATTCTTAGCTTATGGAGTTATATCATGGGGTAGCAATTGGATTCCTGGATATGATACAATGGCAATATTCTCATTTGTATTGGTAGGCTCAATACTAGGATTCTTACTATTCAACACACATCCTGCAAGAGTATTCATGGGTGATACTGGTTCCCTTGCTTTAGGTGGAGCGCTAGCTAGTATAGCAATTTTAACACATCATGAATTTTCATTGGTAATAATCGGTGGAGTATATGTTATTGAAACATTATCAAGCTTTATTCAAATAATCGCGATAAGAAAATTCAATAAAAAAGTTTTCTTAAAGGCACCTCTTCATCATCATTTTGAAGAATTAGGATGGAGTGAAACCGACATTGTAAAAGTGTTCTGGGTAGCTGGATTCTTACTAGCGATGTTTGGTGTTATATATGGAGTATGGTTGTAATACTCCATATTTTTTTTCATAAAATGTATTATGAATAGAAAATTTATAATAACATTTATCTCAATATTTTTAACTATATTTGGAATCATTATGATTTCTTCATCCTCAAGTATATGGGCGGAATATAAGTTTAACAATCCTTATAAATATATGATTCATCAATCCTTATTTGCTTTAATTGGTATAGTTTTAATGTTTTTTATAAGCAAAATAGATTATAGATACTATAAAAATTGGGCAAATAAGATACTTATTGGATCTTTTATACTGCTTGTATTGGTGCTCATTCCTGGAATAGGAATTGTAAGAAATGGAAGCCGAAGTTGGTTTGGTATAGGTCCATTTGGTATTCAACCTAGTGAAATCGCGAAAATTGCTATGATTATATTTGTATCAAAGTATTTGTCCAAACACGATTCATATATGGATAATATCAAAGAATATTCTCTTCCTATTTTAGGATTAGTTATAATATGCTTTCTTCTCATTTTATTAGAACCAGACTTTGGAAGTGGTGCGATTTTAGTTTTATCGCTTATTGCTTTAATATTTACATCTAAAATTAAGATATCTTTTTTTGTAAAACTAGGGTTCTTAGGTGTTGTTGGAATAGTCGGTTTAATAATAGCTGCTCCATATCGAGTTGCTAGAATAGTTGCTTACCTTAATCCTTGGAGTGATCCCTTAGGAAGTGGCTTTCAAATAATTCAAAGTTTATATGCGATTGGTCCAGGAGGTTTATTTGGATTAGGTCTCGGTAACTCAATTCAAAAACATTTTTATCTGCCAGAACCTCAAACTGATTTTATCTTTGCAATCATTTCAGAAGAACTAGGATTTATTGGTATCTTAATAATAACCGCTTGCTATATAACCCTGTTTTATAATGTTGTAAAAATATCTTTAGAAACTAAGGATCTATTTGGAAAATATTTATCATTTGGTCTTATCTTAGAACTAATCTTGCAAACTTTATTAAATCTACTTGTTGTAGTTGGACTTATCCCAGTTACTGGGGTAACACTTCCTTTTTTAAGCTATGGAGGTTCAAGTTTGCTTACTTGTTTAATCATGATTGGAATAATTCTAAATATTGCCAAAGATAAATAAAAATATTATAATTATTTCTTGTAGAGGTAAACTATGCAACTTATAGATGAAATAAATGAGAGATAAAAAAATGAAACTTATCATGATAGATATGATTGCTTTTTTGAATTAATAAATTCACTAGATATAGATTTTTTAGATAATTTGATAGAGTTAATGCAAGAAAGATTTAATTTAAGTAAAAATGATAGTTATAAAATAATCCAAAATAAAGATACTTTAAAAGAGTTAAAAATTAAAGTATTTGATTTAGCATACGAATGTATTGACAATCATAAAACACTTGGAAGCGGAATTAATCAATATGGTTTTAATAAATCTGCTTTTTTATCGCATTCTCTAGAAGAAGCGAGATTATGTAGTCTTATGGCAGAAAAAGCAAATTTAGATACTGATAAATCTTTTAAAATGGGTTTACTTCATGATTATGGAAGAAAATATAATCATGGTGGATTACATGTAACTTTAGGTTTTAATAATCTTTTTTCATTAGGTTATATTACTGAATCAATTGGTTGCCTTACACATTCATATTTAAATGGCAATTACTTTGCTTGTTATAGCCCAAGTGATGAATATAAGGTTGATGATGATTTAAACATTATTTATATAAGTGAAGAAGTTAAAGAGAATGAAGTATATAAATTTCTTTCAACATATACTTATACTGATTATGATAGAATTTTAAATTTAGCTGATTTAATGGCATCAGAAAATGGAGTAATATCTCCAGAAAAAAGAATAATTGATATTGAAAAAAGAAGAAAAATGATTGGTAATCAAAGAAAATTTTTTATTAAAGAATTATGTGAAACAATATATTGGTATTTAAAAAAGATAAATATACCTGATGAACTAATCAGTTTAAATGATTTTGAATCCTTATCAAATCTACTATATAAAAGTATTTATTCTAAAGAGGATATAATAAGACTTAAAGACTTATAAAAAAATAAGTCTTTTCAAATGAAATAGTTTACGCAAGTATACAATATAATAATTTTTTTTATATTGTATAAAATAATTTGCAAAAAGTGTAAAAAAATTTGTAAAATTAAGTTTTTTCAACAAAACGACTTGAAAATCGGGGGGGGATGATATACTAAAAATGTAAAAAATAGAGGAGTTGTGAACAATGAAAAGAAAATCGATTATAGCAGTTACTATACTATTATTAGCAATAGGATTTGCGGCTGTATCAACAACATTAATAATAAATGGAAATGCAAAAGTAGGAGAAAATACAGATGATTTTAGTGTTATTTTCACTGCAGCAACCTTAGATGGACAAGATGTATATGCAAATGTAATAGATGGTACAAAGAAAATAATTACATTTGAAACAAGTGATTTAAAAACACTTAATCAAACAAGTATCTTAAATTATGAAGTAACAAACAACTCAAGTAACTATGATGCAGAGGTTAAAGTAACATGTGTACCAAAGACTGGAATAACAACAAAATATACAAGTATTAAAAATGAATTAGCAAATAATGCCACAGTTGTCAAAGCAAAAGAAAGCTTAAATGGAACATTAACAGTAACATTAAATAAAACAGCAACAGAAGAAGTAAGAGAAGAATATGTATGTACACTTACATTTAATGCAGTTGAAAGAGATACTATAGGAGAAGATATTCTAGATCCAGTATCATTTGCAACAGATTCGTGGAAAACAATTCAAAAAGCAGTACAAATAGGAAACACAAGTAAATATAATGTGGGAGATACAAAAGAAGTAGACTTAGGTTCTCTTGGAACGCATACAGTAAGAATAGCAAATAAGAGTGCATGTACAACTGAAACAAGTGAAACAGCATGTGGATTTGTAGTTGAGTTTGCAAATATAATAACTAAACAATCATTTAATAGTACAGAAACAAATGTAGGAGGATGGAAAGATTCAGAATTACGCACATATGTAAATGGTACAATATACAATACACTTCCAAGTGACTTACAAAACGTAATAGCAACAACAAAAGTAATATCAGGACATGGAAGTACAAGTGGAGAAACAAATTTTGAAACACAAGATAAATTATATTTATTATCAAATGAAGAGATATATGGAGACTTTGCAAGTTCTTCTAGCGCTCAATATGATACAGCAGTAGGAACATCGAAACAACTAGATTATTATAAAAATCAAGGAGTAACAACAAGTAATAAGGCAGGAACAATAAAACAATATAAAGGAGCTAACTCTAATTGGTGGCTTCGTTCGGCTTATTCTCTCAATACGTCCGGCTTCCTTAATGTCATCTTCATCGGCAACTGGGGCAGCTACGGTGCGAGCGATTCCTGCGGAGTCTCTCCAGCTTTCCGAATCGCATAAGCAATGTAGATGTAGAAAACTATAAATTTAGATGAGCATAAGTGGAGATACACACTAAACCGATAGTTATTTATACGTAGGCGCACTACGAGCAACGCGAGTAAAGCCAGTATAAATAACGTTATAAAGAAAAAACAATTAATAGTTACAATTATTTATAAAAAGTAATTGTAACAAAATAATGGTATAATTGATATCAAACATAATAATTTTTAACTTAACTAATTTAGTTAAGTTTTTTATTTCATAATATCTTCTTTTATTTTTCATAAGTATTTCAAATATTTTTAATATATTTTATTTGGGAGATGAAAGAATGTATATATTTAAGAATGCTTGTAAGAATATAAGTAGAAATAAGATGCGTAATATATTATTAAGTTTAATATCTATTGTTATTGCTTCGATATTATCTATAACTTTTGCGATTAAGAAAAGTGCAAATAATATAGTAAAATCTTATGAAAGTGAAAATAATACTGAAGCAAATATAAGTATGAATAGGGAAAAACTTATGGAAAACTTAAATAATGAAGATACCAGTGAAGATAAGATTAAAGCATTTAATGAAATTGAAAGTGTTACATTAGATGAGATTAAAAATTATGCCAACAGTGTCTATGTATCTTCATACTTTTATACTTATAACTTAAGGGTTAATGCTAAGGATTTGGAATCAGCAACAGATTCTTTAGTGAAAGAAACAACTGAGACAAAAGTTGAAACAAAAAATTTTGGTGAAAGATTTGGTGGAATGCCTCCAACTGAACAAAAGAAAACAACAACTAAAAGTGTTGAAAAAATTTATAATGAAAAAGCTGAAGAAGGAGCTTTTAGCTTAATAGGTTACAGTGATTATTCCTCAATGAGTGAATTTATAAATGGAAAATATCAAATTAAAGAAGGTTCAATAAGTGATGATTTTGAAAGTTCAACTTGTGTTATTTCTAGTGAACTTGCTGAACTAAATGATTTAAGTGTAGGTGAAGAAATAACTATTGTTGATCCTAAAAGCAGTAAAAAAACTTATACTTTAACTATTACTGGTATATATGAAGAAGTAAGTTCTTCTGCAAATGATTTAACTAAGATGTTTTCTGATTCAGCAAACTCAATTATAACTAATGCTAACTTTGTTAATAATATAATTGAAAATGATTCTAAATTAAATGCAACAATAACTCCAACATTTATTCTTACATCAAGTGAAGTAATAGATGCCTTTACTGAAGAAGTAAGTGAAAAGGGATTGAGTGAATATTACACAATAACTACTAATAAGGATGAAATAGAAGAAAGTTTATCATCTATAAAAAATCTAGAAAATTTTGCTAATACCTTTTTAATAATAACTATGATTATTGGTGGATCCATATTAATTTTAATCAACACTCTTATTATTCGTGAGAGAAAGTATGAAATTGGAGTATTAAGAACAATTGGTATGAAAAAATCTTTAGTATCTCTTCAATTTGTATCAGAAATATTTATCGTAGCTATTATTTCATTTATTATTGGAACAGCAGTAGGTTCATCATTAAGTGTAAATGTTGCTAATAATTTGCTTAAAGATGAAATAAGCGCATCAACTGAAGAAAACAATAAAATAAATGATAATTTTGGTAATCGAGAAAATATGCGTACTTTTAAAAAGAATGGTGTTCAAAAAATTGATTCTATCAATGCAATTGTTGATATTCGTGTAATTATTTCGATGATGGAATCTTTGATAATTTTAACCATTACATCATCCGCTGTCGCGGTATTCTCAATCAATAGATTCAAACCACTTACAATATTAAAGGAGAGAGGATAATGACTATACTTGAACTAAAAAATGTATCCTATAGATATAAGGATGCATCACTTGATGAATATGTGCTTAAAGATATAGACTATCGATTTGATACGGGGAAATTATATATTATAAAGGGTAGAAGCGGAAGTGGAAAAACGACTTTTCTATCCCTTATAAGTGGACTAGAAACTGGTTATGAAGGAAGCATATTATATGAAAACAATGAACTTAAGAAAATAAATCTTGATAGATATAGAAATCACGACATAGGTATAGTTTTTCAAAGTTATAATCTTTTACCATCTTTAAATGCATCAGAAAATATTATTTTATCGATGGATATAAATGGAATAAAAACTGATAAAAAGAAAAAAGCACTTGAGCTTATGAAAGCAGTTGGACTTGATGAAAGCTATGCTACAAGAAGAATACTTAAACTCTCCGGTGGAGAACAACAAAGGATTTCTATCGCGCGAAGCATCTCTTATAATCCTAAAATTATTATTGCTGATGAACCGACAGGAAATCTTGATACTTTAACTGAAAATGAGATAATGCAAATATTTAAAAAACAAGCTAAGTCTGGAAAATGTGTGATAATTGTAACTCATTCAGAGAATGTATGCAAATATGCGGATGAGATCTATGAACTAAAAAAGAAATGATTTTTTGTTTCATTTCTTTTTTAATGTGTTTAATATATTGGATATTTGTAATTGAACACTTTCAGTATATACGTTTGTATCACTTATATAATTTACTTTTATTACATAATATTTATCGTTTAAAGCTATTAAATTAAAATAAGCGTTTTCATCAGCAAAAGTTTTACTAGAAAATTCTCCAACTTTGTTATCAAGCGTATCATTTAATTCAATTAAACTATTATATTCATCTAAACTTACTTTTGATAATTCGATATTGATATTAGAGTTTTCTTTAAGAAATATAACGCTTGAAGAAACACCAAAAGATGGTGGATATTCCAAAATCAAATTATCGTATTTAAATTTTTTTAATTTAACCTCTTCAGTCGTTGTTAATGTACCATTTATACCGGCTTCGTCTTGCTTTTTCATATCTCTTACTGTATAGATAAAAGCAAATGAAGCTGTTATTACTAAAAGAAATACGATTATCGTAATAGCTCCTTTAGAATTATCCTTTTCCTTTTTATATTTTTTCTTTTCGATAAGTTTATTATCGGTGATATCATTGTTAAAACCACATTCAGAACATATTTTTTCATTGTTTTTTAAAAGTTTATTACAATTTTTACAATACATATCATCACCTAAACTAATTATAAAATACGATTGAATTAATCACAAGTAAAAAGCGAGTAAATTTTTTAAATTTGGTTAAACTAATTAATGGTTAAAATGTCGAAATTTGTCATAATATAGTTTACATCAATTATTTGTAATGCTATAATTTTAATATAGGATGTGTATGATATGAAAGGGAATATAGTTAAAACTTTAGCGCTTTTATCTTTTGCCTTTATGTTTATGTTTTTAGGCAATTTAAGTGATAGATATGATTTTTCGTTTGCTTATTATTCTAAAGTAAGTAATTTTTTTAATGCATCTTTAAATTCAAACGAAGAGCTTGTAGGTGCATCCCTTACATCAAGCGTAAAAACGATGAACAACATGAATTCATCGACTTTATATCGTGATAAAATCCAATATGTAGAAGTGACTGTTAATAATGCCACTAGTGTTGAAAGTGCTTATACGGTTAAAATCTTGAATCCAAACAATACTGATGATACTGGAAACTGGAATATATATGAAAAGAGCAAAACTGGAAATAAGTTAACTATAAGATTTAGAAGAAGTGGAAGCTATCCAATACCTGGTTCATACAAAGTTCAAGTAACTAATAACCGTGTTACTTCATCTAAGACGAGTGTATCTTTCACAGTTGAAGGATACTATAATTACTTCGAATTAACTGAACCTAAAATAATAAATGGAACACATGGATATGCAAATGAAACAAACCGCTTTGAAATAGACTTAACTGGTCTTGCTGATCAAATGTACAATAAGATAGTAGGCTCGGGTGATATAAGCGGAATATCAATCTCCATTAAATATAACGATAAGGATGTAACTACATCTAAATTTGATGTAACACAAGAAAAGAATAAAATATATATAACTAATAAAAGATCATTTTTCAATATACCCAAATCAGGTACTTATGAAGTGACAATAACTCATACATCATCTGACTTTAAAGAAACTACTTATAGTCAAAAAACTACATTTAAGATTGGTAAACGTTATATAAGGCTTACGGATGTTGATGCTGAATCTCATAGATATATAAGACAAATTGTTGATAAAAAATATTCTATGAAGATAACATCTCTAACTAGTCAAAATATAACTTATATTATATCTGGAACAGGTAAAACTACTACAATTGCTGATTTTAAAAAAACTTATGAAACAGCTAATATTGATGTTTTAACAAGCGATGAAGAAGGACACATAACTTATAAATATTCGGATGATTTAATCATCACAAACTATAATGGTACAAACATAACTTATACTCTAGGAGGAACTTCCAACACTTTAATGGTGGCTGACTTTAAAGCAAAATACCAAGATGCTTATCAATTCTTAGTTAATAATTATGAATATGATGCAAATGGATATTTGATCTATAATTTGATTTATGCAGTTCCTGAAGAAAATAAAACAATTGATCCTAAAAATCAAAATGTATTTGCTTTATCCGGTGGTATTATTACAAAAACGATATCTTATGACGGAGTGAGAAGTGAAGAATTTGATAATTTTAGTCCATATATAGTTAAAGCGGAAAACCCTGATACTTGTCAAAATGGAATTTGTGCATCAGCAGATGGTTTTACTCTTACTTGTAAATATAGCCCAGTTGATGATTCTACTGGTCAAATAACTTGCAGTGTCGATTATGATAATACAAAAGAGAAATATACGGGAGTCTATAAAATAGTTTTACCTTTTGAGGATGCAGAGGAGCAATCGATTAAATTTGAAATTTATGATCAAAACACAGATTACTACTTAACTAGTATGTTTGATACACATGCCGAAAAAGAAGATGAACTTCCATCTTCAATTTTACCTCCATCAAACCAAAGATATGAATACTATTTAGGATTATATTTGATCAAAGGTGGAAAGAAAGTTGATACAAGAACTGCAGGATCTATTTCGACTAGAATATTTGACCATCATGTTGAATATGAAACTGATGAAACTGGGGCTTTGAAGAAAGATTCAAAAGGACAAAACATTTTAAAATATTATGATGTTGATTCTTATCAAATAAAAATAAATAGTTATAATAAAGCAACAACAAAAGTAAATTTTGATGTAACTATAAATGGAGGTCAAACTTTAACAAATGAGCTTACTTATGCGGAGTTTGCAAGCAGATATCAAATAGATGAAAGATTTCCAACTTGCGGAAATAACAACTTTTTAGAATGCTATAAGTATGATCAAAACAACAATATTATAACTGATGATGACAACTTCTATCATACTGATCCATCAGGTAAGAATTATAAAATGGTTATAAAATCATTTAAATCAAATGCTGAGGGAACAGATGTTGATGTGGTTTTTGACTTCTATAACGAATCAAACGTTTTACAGACAAAAAACAAATCAATGCCTTTGACTACATTCAAAGTACAATATCCAGATATCTATAACTACTTAATAACAAAATTTATCTTTGATGCATCAGGAAATATCATCCGTGGAACATTCATGGGTGAATATAAAGTATATAGCATAAATGGGGATGCAATTAAAGGTAATGAAGTCACTAACAAATTTAATATTACAGTTGACTACGACGATTTAACAAACGTTGAAAAAGCAGTTACTATTTTACCTAAAACTGAAGTTGATAAAGGAACATATTATGTATATACAAAATATGAAACAATGGATGCTATAGGTTATATCAACCAAAATAGTGTAGATCCAATAACTGGAGAAACGATTGAAGCAACAATCAGCAAAGATTTATATCCTGAGATGTGGCTTCAAAATGTTCATATGACATCCATTTCTTATAATGATCCTATATATAATCTTGAAGTAAGCGACGTAGATGCAACAAATGAGAGAAATGATAAACATGTTGTTTATTATAATGTTGATGGAAATCTTGATTTTACGATTAAAACTAAATATATCTATTCAGTGGATGATGAAAATCAAAAGAGTAGATTTGATATTAAAGTATTAGAAAAAGTTGAAGGATCTTATGTTGATGCGACATCAAAATTTGTTATAAAATCAAAATTTGTTAATCCTGTTGACTCAATAGAATCATCAGGAACAGTTAACTTACAAACTATACCAGGAAGAGTAAATGCTGGTGATTATAAATTAGTCGTTGAATATAAAAATAATGGTGTAACTGGACAATGTGAAAAAGAATTTACTATCTCTGGAAAATATTATGACATTGAACTAACTGATGAAACACCTCTTGCTTTCGCTAGAAATGTTGAAAAAAACGCATCAATAAACGCGAATCTTCATTTTGTATCTTCACCGGAGAATATAGTTCCAAGTATCACAAGAAAAATCCCTGGAAGTACTGATGAAAACTTTATTTTAGATAAACAAAATAAAGCATTCAAAAACATAGCTGGAGAAACTATATTTAGATACGATTATGTCTATCATCAACAAGATAGTGAATTAACTTATTATCAATTCTTGTTAACAAATGTAAAAAATGCCGCTGAAGTAGGTGAATATGTCTTAGGTTTATCATATCAAGAGGGTGATAATGAACTTATAACTTCTAATTTGACTTTTAATGTAACTAAAGAAGAATATCTTATAGAGTTAACTAATAGAACTCCAAAGGTAAATGATGATGGAATGTTCATATATTATGACATTTCAACAAAAAATATCGCTGAAAATGAGCTAGATAAGATTGAGTACTTTATCTATTATTATGATACAAATGAAAAGAAATACGTTGATGTTTCAAGTGTAGATGCAAGCACACGTATGTTTAAGATAAGAGATAACTGGGATTTAAGTACAGGTCCTGATTTCAAAGGAAAATTGATTATTGAGCTTATTCAAAATACGGTTGATATGAAAGGAACTTATACACTTCTTGCTTCCTATGCTACAAGAAATGTTGAATATGAATTAACCGATTACGGAAAGACATTGAAGTCTCTATTCGAGTGGAAGATAAGCGACGTAGTTATCACATCCAAATATAATGATAATGGAAATTACATTGATGTACCAGGATTCTACAATAATTTAAATGATGTAACAATCGATGTAACTCTTTCATCTCCATATGAAAAAAATGCATCTTGGGTTATCAATAAAGACTGCATAAATGGTGTATGTGATCCAACAAGTGGAACAAACTATAATAATCGTTTTAACGATTTAAATACAACTAAAGATAATCAAAAATTGAAGTTAACTCTTAAAGATAATCTGGATTCGAATTTAAAATTAGAAGAAGGAAAATATGCATTAACTTTATATTATAATAGTTCGGATTATAAAACATATACTTTTGATGTTCAAGATGAATATGCAGATATCATTTTTGATAAAGATAATACACTTATATACTCTAAAATATCGAATAATCAAGTATCTGATGGATTGTTTACAAACAAGGTTGGTAAAATATATATACCTGTTCGTATATATGGAATAGATTATAGTAATGAAGATATTCAAATTAAAGTTTTATCTGAGGATGGTTTAAGAGACTACACTTCATATTTCAATTTCAACAGAAGTGAATTTGTAGCAAGTCATAATCTAGAGATAAATTACGATCCAACTCTAAAACAAATTGAATCAGGAAAATATATGGTTGAAGTTAGCTATTCAAATAGCAAAAAAACGATAAAAGATTCCTTAACGTTTACAGTAAATAAAACTTATTTCAATTTCTATTTTGATTCATATAAAACTGATCCAAATCCACTTTATCCAAATGCAGAAAATGGTGGAAAAATAGAGTATGATATAAGCACAGTAGACATTCCTGATATTCAAATAAGTTCATCTCATATCGACAGAGATTCTAACAAGCATGTATTCAGTAAAAACTCTAAAATATTTGATGCTGAGGATAATGATGTTACTTCGAACTTTAAAATCTATTCAACTAATTCAAGTACTTCTTTAACATCATTTATTTTAAATGTTGAATATGCTAAAAACTCGGTAGAACCAGGAACTTATCGATTAGTAACATACTATGACATGGATGGATATAGAGTAGAAAAAACTCAAACATTTGACATAGGTAATTATGTAAAAGATTTTGAAATAGAAAAAACAGAGATTATGACTGATGCAATGGATGGAAGACTTCATAATAATGTCGACAGTGTTTTCACAATATTTATAAAAAGTGATTATGAGCTATTTGCATCTGACATGTTAGTTAAGATAACTTCATCTAAAAATGTTGATGTTACTGATAAATTCACAGTTGAGAAATATGACAATCAAATTAGAATAAAATATGATAAGAATTCTTCTATCCAAGCTGATAATTATGTCATAAGTTTAACTTATCAAGAAAATCCACTGAAGAGCATTACAAAAAATGTTGATTATGAAATGAATTCTTCATATAAGAGCATAATTCTATCAAATATGATTTCATTAAATTCTATTGTTTATGCAGACCAAGAAAATATGGGATATACATTTGATGTAAGTACTGTCTTAACAGGAAATGATTTAAATAACATCAAAGCAAGAATCTATGACGCTGAAGATAATATTCTTTATAGTGATATCAAAGAGGATAATGTTACCAATGCCTTTAATCTAGAAAATAAAATTGCGGATGAAGGAAAATACTATATCAATATCATTCCATTTAAAGCAAGAGTTGGGGAGTATCGTGTACAACTATATTACTATGAAAGTGATGGATCTTATTCCGCTTCTAATATGCTTTCATTCATAATCGAGAAAAACTACTATAATGTTAGTTTAAGCGGATATTCTAAAGTTGAACCGGTTAAAAACTATGGAGATAACTCGATATATGATATCGATGGAGCAAAGGGAACATATTATTTTATGACTACTTATGATGATGTGGATACTGATGTTTATTCGATTAAAGTATTCGATTCACTTACTTTAGTTGATGAAATAAAAGTATCATATACTTCTGAAGATTTATATGGAAATACATTCAAAAAAATAGATTTTAAAACTAATGCTTTAAAAGAAGGAAATCTTGATTTCTATCTATGTATAAATGGTTTACCATATACGCGTATAAGTTCACCTGTAAAAAAATATATCAAAGTTGATGAATTAAAGGTGATTATCGATAATGTTGAAGTTGATGATAATTTAACTTTATTTTATGGGGAATTCAAACCTTATAATTACGTTTTAAATCCAAGTAATCATACTGATAATTCAGTAACTGTTACTTCAACTGATGAAGCGATTGTTAAAGTGCTTGATGATGGAAGAATTAAAGTAAATGGTATAGGTTCATGTGAACTTGTATTCACTCATAATGACGTTGTTAAAAAAATAAAAATAACTGCTAGACAAAGATTAACATCAAATGTTTATAGCATAAATTATGATGAAACAATAATAAATGTCTTAAGCATGAATAAAAAAAGTTTAACTAAATCTGAGTTCTTATCGAATTTAAATGGAGTTGTAACTGACTATAAGATTCTTGATAAAAATCATTCAGATATCACATCAAAAGTAAATGAAATCGGTACAGGTATGTATTTACAAAACGGTGAAGAAACATATGCAATTGTAATAATTGGAGACTTAAACAAGGATGGCAAAATCAATGTCTTTGATGTATCCATGTTATACAATTATGTAAGAGGCAAAACTGAACTTGATAAATACAGTTTAGCATCGGCTCATATAAGAAAACAAAATGAAATAAAAGTTGCTGATGTATCAAAACTATATAGTTTTGTAAGGAATAGGATAAGTGGTATATAATGAAAATGATAATTGTTATGTTATCACTTCTTCCAACGCTTGTTCTTGCAGAGAATATTGACTATGAATGCGAGGATAAAAAAAGTGAACACACATGTACGATGTATGCTAATTCAAACTTCTTAGTATCAGCAATTGAATATCATATAAAAGGAGACGTTATAAATTTTGAACCATCAAATGATTTTCAAGGAGATTATGATTCTAATTCAATCCTTCTCTATACAGATTCGTTTAAAGAAGGAAGGTTTGAGATAGGAAAGATAACCTATAAAGGCAAGTTAAAAGAAACATATTTAAGCTATGGAGATGAATCTTTTCAAGAAGTAGTAATATATAATAAAGAAAATAATCATACATATTGTTATATATTTATACCCATAGTTACCATTGTTATATTATTTATAGTTATTTTGTTAATTAAAAGGAGGAAAAGTTTATGAAAGGAAAAAGTTTTGTATTGATTATAGTTGCACTTTCTCTATTTATACCATTCAAAGTATTTGCAGCTGGAACATTTAGAGTATCGGTAAAGTGTAACAATGTTGAAGTAGGTGCTATCACTAAATGTACATTAACAGGAACATCTAGTGGAACAGACATTTCAAGTTTCCATGGTAAGATAAATGTAACTAATGCAACTTTTGAAAGCTTTCAAACCGCTTCAGGCTGGTTAGGTGAGGGAAGCAATGGAGTAATCGATTTATATACTGATACGATGAAAACAGGTACATTTTCTATCGGAACAATAACTTTAAAAACATCATCCGTTGGATCTGCATCTATCACCTTATCAGGAATTGAAGCAAGTGATTCTAACTTTGAAAATATAAGCGGTATCAACAATGCAACAGGAAGCTTTAAGATTCTAGATCATGTAACAACAACAACGACAACAAAAAAGATAACAACAGCTACCCAAACAAGAGCAACTGAAAGAGTAACAAGCACGACTACTCAATATATTGCTCCTTTAAAATTAACAAGTTTAACAGTGGATGATTTTAATGTAACTTATGAAAACGAAATATACTATGTAACTGTAAATCAAGATACTACAGAGGTTAATATAAACGCGACTGCTGGAGCTGGTATAACAATCATTGGTCTTGGAAAGAGAACTCTTTCAGACGGTAAAAACGTCGTTGATTTGGTATTAAAAAATGAATTTGATCAAACAGCTACAATCAATGTAGTAATAACAAAACCAGAAGGAAATAAAGACATAGACACTAAATTATCATCTTTAAAAGTTGTTAACTATGATTTTACTTTTAATCCAGAAACATTAAGCTATAGCATAACAGTTCCTTATAATGTAAAAGAAATCTATATAATGGCACTTCCTAAAAGTGAAGATGTAGTTGTTAAAAACGCTGGTCTTCAAGTTTTAAGCAAAGGAAAAAATACAATAGTTGTTACATCTTCTTATGGAGATCTTTCAGAGACAAAATATACGATAAACATAAAAAGAAACTATACAAGTTTGATATTTATAATATTGTTTTCTATGACTTCATTATCATTTGGTTTATATGCTTTCTTTACAAGAAAGAAAAAAGGCGAAGTAAAAGATGAAGTGGTAAAAGAAATAGCTGATGAGAAAAGAGAAAATCTGATTCGTAATACAAGTGTTCAAGCTAGTATCAATGGTGAAAACAGTATTGGAGTGGGAAGAAGAGTAGTAATTCCAACAAAAGTTATAAACAGTCATAATGTAAATGAAAGAGAAAACTTAATTAATAGTACTCCATCTCCTCAAGTAAAAGTAATAAAAACAATCAACACTAATGGAATAAATAGACAAGTAATTAACAATAAAGAACAGATGAGTGAAAATCATGAATAACGAACAAGAGTCATTTATAGCAAGAGAAAGAGAAAATATTATTGTTGCAACAAATAATGCCAATAAAAGTATTGATGAATCTAAAGTGAATGATGTCAACAATCGAATAAAGGTTAAAAAGAAAAATCCTTTCCTAAAAATATTGATAATAATATTATGCTTGATAGTAGCTATATCTTTAACATATTATGGTGTAAAATATATAAATAAAAAAATGGATGAGATAACATCAACTTCAACAACAACTTTAAAAAACGATGATAGTGTTAAAACATATATCAACAATATAAATCGAGTTAGAAAGTTAAAAAATGATAAAGAAATAATGTTTTTATTCCCTGCAAATACGAATAATTTAGTTGTTTCGATAGATATTCAAACATTCTCACTAATAAGTTCAACTTATGGAACATATAATATAATGAGTGATAAAATAAGCATATTATATGATAATGAGTTAAAAGACTATTATTTTACTAAAAATGGACTAAAGAACGATGAAGAATTAATAATCGATGATTCCGAATTTAAATATTATACAAGTGCCGATGAAATTATTCTTATAAACGCATCAAGTGAATTTCAAAATGCTTATATAGTCACATCATCAAACGTTACAAGTGATACCTTTTTAGAAGATGACGAAAGTATAACGATAGGTGATAAAAAGTTTAGCAAAAAAGGCGATGATTTACTTTACAATGGAATTACTTATATCCATAGCTAATGAATTGAAATTTTTCCTTTTATTTGCTATACTTATATAGTGTTCAGCGATGAATACAAAACAATGGAGTGATGAAATGAAAACTGATTTAAGTTTTGATGATATAGCTAAAGATATTATTGTAAATAAAAAGTTTTTAAAATTAAAACAAGAATCTCATCATGGAATAACTAGATATATGCATTCTATGAGAGTTGCTAAACATGTTTACAAGATATCAAAAAAGATGAATATGGATTATGTATCTGCAACACGTGCCGCGATATTGCATGATTTCTTTACCAATGAAGAATTTGGAAGCAATCATGGATTGATTCAAGGTGTAGTTCATCCTGATATAGCACTTACAAATGCTTTAGGCGAATTTGATCTTAATGAAAAAGAACAAAATGCGATTGCAGCTCATATGTTTCCTTTATGTATGACTTTACCAAGATATAAAGAATCTTGGATATTAACTCTAGTGGACAAAGCAGTTGCGATTTATGAATATGCAAGTTATAAATTTAATTATACAAAACTAACTGGAAGAGTAAATACTGCGATAAGTTTATCTTTAATATTTGCATTTAATATATTAACAATGGGAAGAAAATAACCATTGTTTTTATTTACATGAATTTGTGTTATAATGAATATACGTCCTGGTAGTACAATGGATAGTACAAGGCTCTCCTAAAGCTTAGATATGAGTTCGATTCTCATCTAGGACACCATATTGATAGGAAACTCGAACTTTTAAAGTTTCGAGAGTAATAAATTACTAACAGAAATGTTAGTTTTTTTGTTATTTAAGAAAGAAAGTGAGAGTGATTATATGTTAACAATAGAAACTAAAGAATTAAATATAAGTGAGGAATTAAGAAAGAAAGTCGATATGATATGTAAGTTTGCTTATGCTAAACCGACATACAAAAATGGTAATATTAGAAATATTAAAGGAACAAATATTGCTTATGTAAAACCCCACATAATAACTATTAATAAAATTGATTATTTAATGTTTGATGAATGTGATGATATTTATATTAATGGCCATGATAAAAAGATTAAGTTTAAAGATTTATTAGAATATATTAAATCAAACTAATATTCATTCCCTAAATAAGGAATTGACAAATCAAAGATAAAAGTATAATATAGTAAACCAATAAAAGCAAGCAGTATCTAGTCTTTTATTAGAAAGCGAGGTACTTCTATGGTTAAAAGTAAACGAAAACATTTAAAAACTTATTATATTAGTATTATTGAGGAGTCAAGAGTATTAGTTTGAACTACTAGTATTTTTGACTCCTCTTTTTTGTAGAAAGAGAAGTTGATATTATGAATGAAGAAAAGAAAATTGCAGGTATTTATAAAAGAATTAGTACACTCGATCAAGCAAGAGAGGGATTTAGTTTACCAGAACAAGAAAAACGATTAACTGAATTTTGTAATTTTAAAGGCTATGAAATTTATAAAGTATATACTGATGAGGGAATAAGTGCAAAAGATGATAAAAGACCAGCATATCAAGAAATGATGAGAGATGTTAAAGATAAGAAAATAAATGTTATAGTTGCTTTTAAACTAGATAGATTAACAAGAAGTGTCTACGATATTGAAAAACTTATGAGATTTGTTAATGAAAATGATTGTGATATTGATTGTATGGCTGATGAATCAAATACAACTACTTCAAATGGTAGAATGGTTATGAGAATAATGACAAGTGTTTCACAAAATGAAATTGAAAAATGTTCGGAAAGAACAAAGTTTGGAATGGTCGGAGCAATAAAGGCTGGACATATTCCAAATTAACCACCATTAGGCTTTAAAAGAGAAAATAAAAAGTTAATACCAGATCCTTTAACAAAAGATATTATAGTAAGAATTTATGATTTATATTTAGAGGGAAAAAGTTATCAATTAATCGCAAACATATATAATGAAGAAAAGGTATTAGGAAAGACAAATTGGCGAGATTCTACTATAAACCATATTATGACTAATGAACTATATAAAGGTGATTATATACACGGAAAAAGGACAAAAAAGCCTATGTATTATGAAAATGTAGTTGAAGAAATAACTTCTTATCATGGATTAGGTTATTATAATGATAGAGATATAGACATATAAAAAGACAAGCATTCGCTTGTCAGTAATATTTATTTCCAATAGATAAAACACACTTCTCTATTGGCAGAGCCAATAGGTGTGTGCAAAGGGAATATTCCCTTTTGAAACCCTAAAACATAATTAAGCAAGAACAATTCGTTCAAGCAAATTATGTTTTTTTGAATTGTAATAAATTGCAATTGTTTATTTTCAAAACTTCGTAATGAAAATAAATTATAAAAATCTATCGCCACTTACAAAATTACTTTGTAAGTTCATAACGTGCCACGATTTTTATTTTGCTATATCTTCTTTTTAAAATAGTTTATAACCACTAATTCTGTTTTAGATTTGTTATTTTTTACTGGTTCATATTCAATAATTGATTTAATAAATTCTCTAAATCCTAAATGAAAGTATATTTCCATATTTCTAACATTACGAGGTTTAACCCCTAAACAAAATTCAGTATATCCTCTTTTTTTTAAATCATCTTCCATAAAGTTATACAATTTACCAAAATAACCTTTACCTTCGTACTCTTTATTTGTTCTAAAACCACTAAAATATGCCATAGTTTTACTTAATAAGCCTTCTGGTTCTTTTACATCTCCTATGAATGCGGATTCTTTTATATAAGTGGTTGCTTCACAAATTATTTCATCATTAAGAACGCCTATATACATTATTTTACTTTGTTCATCAAATCCTTTAAGAGCATTTTCTTTTGCCTCTATCCATACATTATTGTTAGGATGAGTTTCTATTAAATAGTTCATTCTTTTTATAATTTCATCTCGAGTAGCAATTTTACATACAAAACTATCCATTAATCATCACTTCCTATAATTTTACTTTTTGATTTCCTACAACAATCTTGGCTGCATTTAATACATCTTGTTTTAATTCATCATATTGTGGTGCATTAACATATTGTTTCAAGAAATAAACAATATCATATATTGCAAGTCTTTGATATAAATTATCAATATGTATTAATTCTGGATAATATTTTTCAATATAAGACATTATATTTTCATAATCTTCTAGTTTTGTATATCGCTCATTTTCTTCACTTGCAAACTTCCAAGGTTTTCTGATCATTCTATAAAGAATATCTAATTCAAAATCTCTTGGTGCATATATTGATCTTTCAAAATCAATTAATTTTATTTTTCCATTATCATAAAATACATTATCAAAGTGCAAATCATTATGGATTAAAACAAATTCATCAGATTGTAAGTATCCATCAAATTTTGAATAAGCACTTTCTAACAATTCTTGTTCCTCGCTAGTAAGTAAATTCAATTCTTTTGCTTTGTTATACGAATTTATAAATAAATAGCTAGTTCTTTTTACCCAATCATAACTTTGCCCTTTATTACTATGAAATTGTTTCATTGCTTCACATAATTGTTTAATAATGTCTTCTCGTTGTTCTTCGTTAAAAGTATGCCAAACATCATATAATGAAACTCCATTAATTTTTTCTAATATTTCATAGAAAAATGGAATATCAGCTTTATCAGTGTTAGCATAATATAACTTTGGTATTAAATCATTATTGTTATTTGCATTATAAAATTCTATTTCTTTATTGAATTTAGGTTCATTATTTAAATCAGTACATATTTTGATAATAAAAGAATCATTAACACTATATAAAGTATTGGTAAATCCAACATTAATTTTACTTACTGTTGAATTTTCTCTAAATAAATTTTGATTTTGTTGTATTATTTTATTAATAATTTCTTGCATAATTAATCACTTCCTTTTTAATTATATCATCTTTTTTATAAATTCTATTATTTGAAATACTATGTTATCAATTTTTTTGTTAAAAATGCTAAATATTGTGATATACTTATATTAGTTAGTAAGTTATTGCTACCTATTAATTGTTTGTAGGAAAAGTTATTCGACTTCTTCTTCACAGGCACCATAAATGCATGATACAAAGCTAATTGATTTATTATAAGACAGCTTTCTTAAAAAAGTCTTGAATTATTTTTCTAAGACTTTTTTTTATTTAAAAAATTGATATAATCTTTGTAGATGAAAGTGATAATTTATTGATTTTTTACCTCATAAATTATGAAGTGGTTTTTGAAAATGTTAAGAGATTATTTATCCAAGTCATCGCATACATAGAATAATCAACAATTAATTATCGAGAAAAAAATAAAATATAGGAGGTTTACCAATGAGTAAAATTATAATACCTAAAAGTGTAACTTTATCATATCCTGTTATATGTGATTCATACCCAAATATTAGCAATGCCTTAGAAATATGGATAAAATTTACTAGCATTTTTTCTGAGGAAGAAATTAACTATATAAATGAACTTAATCAAACTCCACTTAGTTTAATGCAAACTGATAAGATACAAGAATATTTAAAAATAAGAGAAAGAATGGAATTATCTAAATTATTAATTAAATATAAAAATAGAGAATGTACTCAAGAGGAACATGATAGAGTGGTCATTTTTATGCGTAGTACTTCCTTAAAAAGTTTAGTAAACAGCATGATTTCAGAAGAAGTAAAGAATGAAGTTTCTTTAATTTTAGATGAGCTTAGAACAGTAGATGATTTAAAAAGATATATAGCATCCAAAGATGGCTGCTACACAGAATTAAGTATTCGTGATGCCTATACTTTATTTAGCGCTAAAGAAAGGTTATATAATCTGGAACAAAGTGACTTAAACAATCAAATAAAAAATAAGCAAACAGCAGACGCAATAAATTTGAAAAGAAGTATGATCAAAGATTATGGCCATACCATCTAAAAAATGATAGGAATATATTCAATTAAATATAAATAATTATTATTTATTCTAGAAAGTATCTTTTATAGTTTATTTATTTCTTTTAGTTATCTCCTTTAAATTTACAATCATGGATTGACAACAAAATGTAAATCATCCAAAATGACTTGAAAATCGGGGGGGGTATTATAAAATAAGGGAGAAAGAGAGGTAAATATATTATGAATATGAGTGTTGAAACTAACACAAATTTAAATGAAATATATGAAGGACTTACAAATGGATTATCCAGTTGTAGAGAACAAGATTTAGCTCCAGGGTGTAAAAGAGTTATCGTTTACTCAGAAGATTGTAGTTTAACATTTGATTTTATATCAAAGCAATCTGGTTTAAGTGCCACTGATCACGTCACTGTTCAATATCAAGATAGGCTTGGACATACTTCATCTGCTGTTGTTAATTCAGCTGATCAAGCACTTTCATTTGTTCAAGATTATATTCCTGATAAAATGGTTTCATCAAGAAAACATATGTGATTTTTAAGAAATTGATAATTAAGTAGTTAAAATCATAAAATATTATTGGTATTTTAATAATTCAAAAAATTTGATTAACATAAGATGATGATATCGGGCTTTAATGCTTTATATCATTTTTTTAATTTTTATAAATTTCATTATACTAGATATATGTTGTAAAAAGTTAAAGATATGAAATTCAACTTCGTTTTAAGTTTTAATAAGTTTGATTTTATGGTAAAATTCTTTTAGAAATAATAAATTTATTAGTGAGGGAAGTTCATAATGCCAGAAGAATATAAGATAACAATTGATGATATAAAACATAATTATTTTCATTTTACTTCAAGCAAAAATTTACAATCGATTAAACAAAATGGTCTCATCCCAAAAATCGGAAAGAATGCTAGATTTATAGAAAAATCGGAAAAAGTTTTCTTTGTTGAAGGATTAGACAATTTATTGATTCTATTTGATTGTTGGATAAATTGTTATTATTACATTCCAAGAATAACCTTTATTTACGCTTTAGGCGCGCGTCTTTTAAAACAAAAATGGTTTCCACAAATTATTGCAGATGTATATTTTGGAGTATTAAAGGAAACAAAAGTTCATCGAAAAAGAGCATACAAAGTCTTTGATAAAATAATAAATGAGTCGGTTTTACTTAAATTGGATTTAAAAGAAAATATCGATTTTCAATATAATGATATAGATGAAATAAAATCAAAAAACTATAAAAAAAGACATTTAGAATTAATGGGTTACTCTAAAAAATATTCTTCACTTGATAATAATTATATGGATAAGTGGAATATGCATTGCTTATCTAATCATATCATCAGCAGTGATAAAATAAAACTATGTTATTTAGACAATTCGTATAAATTAAATGCTATCTTTGATTACACAATAAAGAATTCAACACTTGATTTAGAAAATATATGCCCAAGATTATATGATTATTTACTTAACCATTATAATAAAAATTTAATTCAAAAATAACTCATAAATATATTTTATAATCCAAAGAGTGGTGAATAGCATGAAAAATATAATGATATTAGGAACTTGCAGAACAGGAAAAACAACATTTTCTAAACTGTTATATAGAGAATTAAATAACTTTGAAATAATTGAAGTTGATTCCATCATCTCAGCTTTACAAAGTACTTTTGAAGGAATTCAAATCGGTTTTGCTCACGATGATTTAAAGGATAACAAATTATCCAAATTTATAAATACATTGCTTGAAAAAAATAAAAATAGATTAGGAAATGAATTAGGTTATATAATCAATTCAGATTCAATAATGCCAGAAGATATAATCAACTATTTTGACACTTCAAATACTTTAGTTTACTTTTTTGTAAATTCAAAATTAACGATTGAAGAAATCTTAGAAAACTGTAGACTTTATGATGATGAATCTGCATGGACGAAAAGAAGAACTGATGAAAACCTATTAAATCATATAAAAAAGGCCAAAGAATTTGAAAATAAAATAATTGATCAATGTAAGAAATATAACATAAAGTATATTGATACATCTTTCAACAGAGAAAAATTATTTGCTGATTTATTAAAGGAAATAAAGGAAAAACTATGATACTTTATTTAAATAACATTTCTTGTAAAGTTTATTTCAATATGATATATTTGTTTTAGAAAGTGAGAGTTTATATGAAAAAAGAAAATGATAGTTCTAATGAAATAAAAGAACAAGTTTCAAATGAAGCAAAAAAAGATTTATTTCTTGGACGCTTTGATAAAGATAAAACTACCAAATTTCTTCTTGCTGTTATAGCAGTTTTAGTAGTCTTGATTATAATCATAAGTGTTGTAAAAGGAATAAGTAAAGGATCAAGTACTAAAGGTGTAACCAAACTTTTAGATACTAAGTCTGATTCAATAACATGTATTGATTCAGACTGTAATGGTTTTATGGCGATTGAAGGAGATAAACTTACTAAATATAAAGTTGTCCTTTTCAATGTAAATGGAGAAAAAGTTGCTGATTACAAAGAAGTATATGATGCATCTAAAAAAGCAACAGAAATACCTTATGCTGTAGGTAAAGATTTCTATCTAACAAGTGTTGCAAATCTAGAAAAATTAAGTGAATCATCATACAATATGAAAAACAAAAAAGGAAAAGTTTTACTTAATTCTAAAAACAAGATAAATATTTTAAACAATAATTTAGTTTATATTGATGATTCAGAAACTAGCAAAATAACTTTATATGATAAAAAAGGAAAAGCAATTTACAGCAATATAAGTGATATGAATCCATATCTTTTTGGAAAAATTATAGAAGTTGACGTTGATGGAACATATGCTTTATTAAATGAAGTAGGAGAAAAATTCCTAACAGATTACTCAATATCTAAGATGGTAAAAGATGAATCTGATTTATATCTATATGCAATCGTAAGAAATGAAAAAGACAAAGTATACTACTATTTTGATTTAATTAAAGCTCAAGTAGTAGGTGATAGTTTCAACAGCTATACTTCATCAGACGAAACCGGAACATACATTATTTCTAAAAAAGAAAATGATAAAACAGTAAAATATACTTTAACTAAAGATGGAAAACAAACTAAAATAGAGGATACTGAAGAAACAAATGAAACAAGTGATGACTTATATAAAGTATTTAAAGACAAAGTTGATAAGGATGCTTATGCTATATATAGTCGTAGTTTATATTCTAAAGATCAAGAAAATATATTAGTTGATAATAAAAAGGATAAATCAATCGGTATATATAATGTAAAATCAAATGAATTTAAAGAATTATACAAATACAATCAAGAAAAGAGTTATTTCTCATCTAACGTGTATAAAGTAACTAATCAAAAAGATGAAAGTGCACCGATTATCAAAATTACTTGTACATATTACTGTGAAAAAAATGAATCCGTTGTTTATGATATTAAAAACAATAAGGAACTATATAGTTATGAGGGAGATAATTATGTAACAAGTTATTCTGAATATGAAAATGGATATAAAGTTATAGGTTTATCAAATACTGATGATAAGTATTCTGTATTGAATAAAGATAATAAAAATTTATATTCATCAAAATATAGTGTATTGCTAGTTGATTCAGAAATGCTTTTTGGAGATAAACCAAGTTATTCAGCAATACTTTATTCATCTAAAGAAAACAAAGCTTTAACTGAACAAACAGTTTCAATAGTTGATGATTTTAAAAATATTCTTTACAAATATAATGATGATGATAATATCTATGTATTAAATAAAGATGGAAAAGAAATAATTAAAGTTGGTAGAAAAGATTATTTCAAAGCTATTGATAACTACTATGTTTACATGAGTGATAATAAACTTAATATATATGATATTGATAAAAATAAAACAAACACATATTCTTTAAAAGAAAATGAAAAAATGAATGATGCTAGTGGATCAATGATTAATCCATATAAAGATACAATTATAATAAATAATAGCACTGATAAATATGTAAAAGTAATTAATTTTAAAGGAAAAGTGTTGAAAAAAATAGATAAAGTAGAGTTATCTAAATTGAAAAGAAATGATGATGAAGAAAAAATCTTCTTAATTGTAAAACAAACTAAAGACAACAATGATAAATATGGTTTATACGAAGTAAAATAACGCGTTTATAAAAAACGTGTTTTTTTTATGCTTTTAACTTATTGAAAGAAAAATGAAGATATTATATAATAAAAGTATAATAGAATATGGTGATGAATAATGAAGAAAGGAATCATTTTGCTTTTAACAATATTGTTTATGGTGATAGGTTTTTCTGCTTATAATGCAACAGTGAATATATATGGATTGGGTAAACTAGAAGAAAACATAAGTGACTTTAAAGTATATTTAGATAATTTAAAAGTAAATGATACGGAAAGTACAGGAATAAATGATGCAAAAGACGAATTTACTTTAAGCAATATAAATGGAAACATAAGTATAGATATAGTAAATGATTCAACAGAATATGACACAGAAAGTTATCTTGAGTGTGAAAGCAATGTAACACCGGAGAAAACTGAATGGACATTTGATTACACAGGATCGGAGCAAACATTTACAGCACCAATAAGTGGAACATACAAGCTTGAAACATGGGGAGCACAAGGTGGGTCTTATTCATCAAATTATTTTGAAGGCTATGGCGGATATTCTTCTGGTAAAATGACCTTAGAAGGTGGAAAAATTCTATATATAAATGCAGGTGGTCAAGGAGTTGCTCTTACCGGAGGATATAATGGCGGTGGGTACGTTAATAATGGCAATTACGGAAAAGCTGGCGGCGGAGCAACACATATAGCAGATTTATCGGGATTATTATCCACTTTTGAAACTAAAAAAGAAAACATATTGATTGTTTCTGGAGGTGGAGGCGGAGCAGCAAACAGAGGCTCAGGTTATGGAGATGGAAACGGAGGATCTGCCGGAGGAATAAAAGGAAACAACGGAGAGTCAGTTAACCATACTAACGGATATGGATATGGTTATGGAACAGGTGGTAGTCAAACAACTGGAGGAGATATGGTCTGGATAAAAGGAACATCAAGCGGATATCGAGCATGTATTGGTACATTTGGTAAAGGATTTGGATCAACTGTGGCAAATTATGTTGCTTGTGGCGGAGGTGCTGGCTTTTATGGAGGCGGAGGTAGTTTCCATGGAGGCGCTGGAGGTGGCTCAGGATATATTGGTAATTCACAATTAAGTGAAAAATCAATGTATTGCTATAACTGTGCTGAGTCAGATGAAGAGTCAACAAAAACCATTTCAACTACATGTACTTCATCAACAGCAACTGAAAATTGTGCAAAGCAAGGCAATGGATACGCTCGTATTACTCTAGTTTCAAGTAATTCAAAAGAAATTACTTCAACAGAAGTGGTAACAATAGAAGCACAAGATAAGAAGTCAATAACATTAGAGAATATTAATATGGAGAATTTCACTTGTAAATTAAAAGTTAACAAGATATCAAGAACGACAAAAGAAGAAATATATACAGGCTCAACTGAATGGACATTTGATTATACTGGATTAGAGCAAACATTTACAGCACCAACAAGTGGAACATATAAGTTAGAGACATGGGGAGCACAAGGAGGTAATGCAACTTCAAAGGCGGGAGTTTCCTATATCGGAGGATATGGAGGATATTCTATTGGAGAAATTTATCTAAACAAAAAAGATAATTTATATATAACTGTTGGTGGACAAAACAAAGTCTTTGGTGGAGGTCAAGGAAATGAAGTTTATAAAGGAAGTAGTGATGGAGGAGATGCTAGTTATATTTTACTAAAAAGTGAAAGACTAGAAAATCTACAAAACGATCTTGATTCCATCTTAATGGTTTCCGGAGGCGGAGGAGCAGCTTTTGGATATCGAACAAATGACTCTTCATCTTATAGTGGATCTGGAGGAGCCGGTGGTGGATACAAAGGTAACGATGGAACCAACAGTGGTGATTACTATTGGATAGGCTTTGGAGGAAGTCAAACAAGTGGTGGAACTGTAGTTTATGGAAATGGATATAACTCTAGTACAGATCATGGTATAAGAACAACTAATTATGGAGTCTTTGGAATTGGTGGATATGATACAGGAACTTCTGGAGCCGGAGGAGGTGCTGGCTTTTATGGAGGCGGTTTTTCACATTATGCTGGAGCTGGTGGAGGCTCAGGATATATAGGAAATTCACAATTAAGTGAAAAATCAATGTATTGTTATAAATGTACCGAGTCTAGTGAAGAGGCAACAAAAACTATATCAACTACATGTACAAATGAAACTCCAACAGCAAACTGTTCAAAACAAGGAAACGGATACGCACGTATTACCTTAATAAAATAATCGCAAGAATGCGATTTTTTTTATATATTTTATTTTTTTTAGGTTCTAATTTTGTCGACATTTGTCGGATTTATTGACAAGAAAAATTTAGCATATATAATACAAACTCGAGAAGCAGAAAAAGGTGCTTATCACTTCCAAACTAGAGGCTAAATATTCAGGGTTTTGGTTAAGGAGTACGAGAGGAAGTGATACGATGAAAAAAGATAATCATATAAGATTACTTTATCTAATCGTTTTTATATTGCTAGTAATAATTTTAAAATTATTATGGCAATAAAAAAAAGCATCTTTATTCTACTGAATAAGGATGCGTACACATAACACGTGGTAAGCATCAGCCTCAAAAGAAAACTTCTGCTTCTCACTAAAATAAATATAACATTTTTCAATATAAATTACAATGATAATAAATAAATACACTTTACGCATAATAAAAATGAATATGCAAAATACAACGAAAATGTTGTATAATATAAGATATAATACAACTGCAAAATAAAACAGACGACAAAAGTTATGTAAAACAAGACAATGCCCTTGAAAATCGGGGGGGGTATTATAAAATAAAAAAGTAAGATGCGAAGGTGTAGAAATGAAAAAGACGACAATAATGCTAGTTACTGTTTTATTTATGATAATAGGGTATGCAGCATATAATGCAACAGTAAATATATATGGATTAGGTAAAATATCAGAAAACATAAGTGATTTTAAGGTATATTTAGATAATTTAAAAGTAAATGATACAGAAAATACAGGAATAAATGCAACAAAAGATGAATTTACTTTAAGCAATATAGATGGAAATATAAGTATAGATATAGTAAATGATTCAACAGAATATGACACAGAAAGTTATATTGAATGTGAAAATAATATAGTACCAGATAAAACTGAATGGACATTTGATTATACAGGTGCTGAACAAACATTTACAGCACCAATGTCTGCTACATATAAGTTAGAGACATGGGGAGCACAAGGTGGAGTAATCGATTCAACATACTTTGGAGGTTACGGTGGATATTCGTCTGGTACAACAACACTTAATAAGGATGACGTTTTATATATAAATGTTGGCGGTTCAGGCAAAGCTAACAATGGAACAAGTGATAAAAATTTAGTCAATGGAGGATATAATGGAGGAGGTCATTCCAAAAGAAGCGCGGATACCTCTGGAAGAGTGTCATCAGGCGGAGGTGCAACACATATAGCAACATCTTCTGGATTATTAACTACGTTTAAAAATAGTCTTGAAAATTTAATTATTGTCTCTGGAGGCGGAGGCGGTTGTTCTAACCATGGTGGTTGGAACGGAAAAGGTGGACATGCTGGTGGTTATATCGGTGTTTCCGCTTATGATTGTCATGATGCATATAATGGTAAAAAAGGCTATGTTTGTGGAGTAGGTGGAACTCAAACAGAAAGCTATAATTCACTTGACACAAGCGGCAAGTATAATGGTTCATTTGGTACAGGAAGAACAAATATAAATACTGGTACAATTAGTGGCGGAGGCGGTTTATATGGCGGTACATCAGGTACTTTACAAGGAGCTGGAGGTGGTTCAAGTTACATTGGAAATTCAAAATTATCCGAAAAAGTGATGTATTGCTATAACTGTACTGAATCTAGTGAGGAGTCAACAAAAACCATATCAACAACATGTACAAATGAAACACCAACCGAAAACTGTTCAAAACAAGGAAACGGATATGCACGTATTACTTTAGTTTTAAATGATAAAGATAGTAAAATATCAACAGATCCAATAACTATTGAAGCTCAAGATAGGAAGACTATAACACTAGAGAATATCAATATGGAGAATTTTACTTGTAAGTTAAAGGTTAATAAAATATCTAGAACAGAAAAAGCATATAAAAGTCCAACTGAATGGACATTTGATTATACAGGAGGCGAGCAAACATTTACTGCCTCAGTATCTGGAACATATAAGTTAGAGACATGGGGAGCACAAGGTGGTTATGCTCAAACAAGCGAGGCTCTTGGTGGATATGGTGGATATTCAAAAGGAGTAGTTACTTTAAATAAAAATGATATTTTATATATTATAGTTGGAGGAAAAGGAACTGATGGAGATGATTATTCTACAGTTAAAATATATGATGGTGGCTATAATGGAGGAGGAAACGCAAAATCAGATGGAGGAACAGTCTGGGGAGCTGGAGGCGGAGCAACTTCCATTCAGAACTTATTGATAGATGATGGTCAGTTAAAAAATTATAGCAATAATATTGAAAATGTTCTTATTGTTTCTGGTGGAGGCGGAGGAGCCGGTTGGCACTATAAAAAGTATCTAACAACTCCCCAATCTCCATACAATCCACATTCAGGAGGATCTGGTGGAGGTTATTTAGGATCTAATGGAATAACAGAGAAAGATAGTTTAGCAACTGGAGGTTCACAAAGCAAATATGGAACTAATGGAAGTACAGCTTTAACGATTTCTAATGGAGGATTCGGTTATGGAGGAAATTACGAGAAAACTCAAAGCGCATCTGGAGGCGGAAGTGGACTTTATGGTGGAGGCGGAGCTTATTATAATGGTTCTTCAGCAGCCGGTGGTTCAGGATACATCGGTAATTCAAAATTATCCGAAAAAGTGATGTATTGTTATAACTGTGCTACATCTACTGAAGAGTCCACAAAAACAATTTCAACTACATGCACAAGTGCAACGCCAACAGCAAATTGTTCAAAACAAGGAAATGGATACGCACGTATAACTTTAATAAAATAACAATTCAAAAGTTCAAATGAACTTTTTTCTTTTTCATTAATTTACAACTAAAGATATACATGTTATAATTACAATAGTAAGGTGAGTGTGATATGAACGAATCAGGTTTAATTGAACAAGTATCAAGAATTATAAATGCTAATTACTCTAATATATATGTAATCGATGTAATAGCTGATAAAGTATACAAATTTGATTTTACAATAAGCAATAATCTAATCATTAAAGAAACTACATCATATACATCTTTCATAGATGTAGCTAAACGTTTTGTAAATTCTGCTGATTTATCAAACTATTTTGATGCTTTATCAATTAATAAATTAGAAGAAGAAAGTCAAAAGGGAAACAATGAAACAAAAATAAAATATCGTAAACTATGTGAAACTGGAGAGTATAAATGGTTTGTAAATATAATCAATTATTTGCCATTTGAAGGCAAAAAACTTATATTTATGATGAGTGAAGATATAAGCAATCGTTTAACTGATATTGAAAGTGAAAATGATAAACTTGAAACTGAAGTTACTGATTATAAGAAGAGATTGGATAAGGAAAACAAGAGCATAAGTGATGCAATCTATCTTATAAATCATGCTCTTGACACATCTAATGGAAGTGAACAAACAAGAAACTATATAAATTCGATATTCAACAAAGTAACAGAAGAACATCCTGAGTTAAATAAAGCCATCTTAAATAGAATGGCGGAGATGAGCAGTTATAAAAAGCCATCAATTTTAATCGTAGATGATTCTTCAATAATTAGAAACTCGTTAAAAAGAATATTCTCTAATGATTTTGAGATATTAGTTGCTAAAAATGGTTTAGAAGCGATAAACATTATTACTGATAATGTTTTAACATCATCAGTAAGTGGAAATCATGAAAATATTGTAGGTATGCTTCTTGATTTAGTGATGCCTGAATCTGATGGCTTCGACGTTCTTGAATTTATGAAATCTAATGACTTATTCAATAGAATTCCTGTTGCCATAATAAGTGGGGATGAAACAAGAGAGACGAGAAAGAGAGTATATCAATATGACATAGTAGATATGCTTGAAAAACCATTTAATACAGAAAATATTAGAAGAAGATTTGGAAAAATTATTAACCTATATCAATCTAGTAATAGTTTACAAAATATAGTTGAAGTTCAAAATGAGGAATTAAAAACTGTAAATGATAATAAATCATTGGAGTTAATCATAAATAAAATTATTACAAATATTGAGACATCAAAAGAATCCATGCTTTTAAAGAAAATAGTTAGACTAGTAAGTGTAAGTCTTGCTAATAAATATCCAAAATATAATTTAGATTCAAAATATATAGATAATATAGTTAAATCATGTGCATTATATAATGTTGGATCAATCGCGATATCAAAGGATTCGGTTATAACAAGTGATTCCATTAAAGAAGAAATAGACTATGGACATATTTTAATTCAAAACTATATAAAGGATAATTTACATTTTAAAGTTGCAAGCAATATCATTAATTATAGTTTTGAGATGTATAATGGAGCTGGATACCCAAATGCTTTAACAGGAGAAAATATTCCAATAGAAGCTCAAATAACAAATATTTCTGTAAAAATATTGCAATATACTTTAAGCAAATCTTTCAACATCGCGATGAAGAATATTCTTATGGTTGAAGAAAACAAATATAATCCAGATATAGTTAACACTATAAAGGATATAAAACACGAATTAAAAGAATTATTTTAGATAATGGAAATGCATATGCATTTCCATATTTATGTTAATAGTAGGTGAATTATGAAAAGTGGTTTAAATAAAATAATTATATTTTTAGGAGTTATGATAATCATATTATCTATTGGATATGGAGTATATATCTATAATTTTAAAGAAAAAACTACTGTTAAAAGTGAAAAATATGATGTACATTTTGAAAATCCAATAAACTTAAAAGATAATACGGCCTCAGTTCAAGGATTGGATTTCAAAACAAGTAAAACAACAATTTCCTTTGAAATTCCTTTAAAAAATGAAGATATCTATGAATATACAATAGATGTAGCAAATGATGGAACATTTGATGTTAAACTAAATCAATTTATGTATTCTAAAAATAAAAAAACTGATGATTTAGATTTATGTGAAAATATTGATTATGTTATTGAATGGGAAGATGGAAAAAAGGTAGAGATTGGTGATATAATAAGTAAACAAAGCCAAAAAAGAATAAAATTGAAAATAGAAAATAAAAATCCTTCTGATATTGAAGGATATATATATAGTTTTACTTTAAACATGAATTTTATAAAAGCTTAAGAGAGGAAAATATATATGGCATCATTTACAACTCAAATAAAAGATGAGATAACTAAAATAGAAACAAATAAACTTGAGTCTATAAGTGAACTATGTGCATTTTTAAAATATAATGATGCAATGGATAACATTTTAACTGTAAAAACAGAAAATCCAAGCGTAGCAAGAAGAATATTTAATTTACTAAAAAGAATTTATGGAGTAAATATCAATCTTACCGTGCGTACTCAAAAAAAGTTTTTTAACAAAAAAATATATTATTTGAATGTTGTTGAGAAGGTTAATATTATAAAAAATGATATTGAAAGTGTATATAGATCAATAAATGATTTAACTGATGAAGAACAAGCATCATATCTTAAAGGAACTTTTTTAGCAGTAGGTTCCATAAACGATCCAGCTAAAAGTAAATATCATCTTGAATTTTTAATTGGTGATGAAAAGAATTCAAAGACAATAGACAAATTGCTTAAACATTTTAGATTTTCTAGTAAAATTTTAAAAAGAGAAAAAGGATATATGGTTTATTTAAAACAAGCAGAGGAGATAAGCGACTTCATAAAATTGATTGGTGCGATAAATGCTTTGTTCTATTTTGAGGATATAAGAATCTATAGAGATCATAAAAATATGGTTAATAGACTTAATAACTGTGAGCAAGCAAATGTTGAAAAATCGATGAAAACCTGCAATGAACAACTTGAGAATATTAATTATTTAAAAGAAAATGATTTAGAATCTTTATTGGATGATAAAACAAAATTAATCATTTCTTATAGAATTAAATATCCAGAAACAACAATGAGTGAATTAGCTGAAATAATTTCTTTAGAAACTGATATAAATATAACCAAATCAGGAATTAATCATCATTTTAGAAAGATAAAAGAATTAGTTGAAAAAAATAAAAATAAGGATAATGTTTAAATAATCACTTTTGTGATTTTTTTTATTTAAAACAAATATTTTACACATAATAAAAATGAATATACAAAGCACAATAAAAATGTTGTATAATATAAGAAACAATAGGAGAACAAAATAAAAAAGACGACAAAAGTAATGTAAAACAAGATAATGCCCTTGAAAATCGGGGGGGGTATTATAAAATAAAAAAGTAAAGGAAAGTAGGTAGAATATGAAAAAGAAGAGCATGTTAGTAGTAGCAATAATATTGATGTCAATTGGATTTGCAGCAGTAAGTACAACATTGATAATAAATGGAAATGCAAAAGTAAATGAAAATACAGATGATTATTCAGTAATATTTACAGCAGCAACATTAGATGGAATAGATGTATATGATGAAGTAACAGATGATACAAAGAAGACAATAACATTTAAAAGTAAAGACCTAAAAAAACTAAATGATACATCAGTACTAACATATGAAGTAACAAACAATTCAGCAAACTATGATGCAGAAGTGCGTGTTATATGTGTACCAAAGGACGGAACAACAGCAAAATATACAAGTATCAAAAATGAATTAGAAGGAAATGCAACAGTTGTAAAAGCAAACGAAACATTAAATGGAACATTAACTGTTACCTTAGATAAACAATCAATAGAAGAAACAACTGAAGAATATACATGTTCATTAGAATTTAATGCCGTAGAAAGAACAGAATTAGGTGTTAGTTACGATGGACCAACAGAATGGACATTTGATTATACTGGAGATGAACAAACATTTGAAGTTCCAGTAAATGGAACATATAAGCTTGAAACTTGGGGAGCAGAAGGTGGAAAAACTGTAAATATTTCTGGTGGATATGGAGGGTATTCTCAAGGAATAATTTATTTAGAAAAGAATAATAAGTTTTATATTAATATTGGAGGACAAGGCCTTGGAGAATTAACTTGGGTAAACAAAGAAGGCGGCTATAATGGAGGAGGATCTGCATCATTTAATTCGGCTACTAATTCATATAATGCAAGTGGAGGTGGTGCGACACACATAGCATTAGAATCTGGTTTACTATATGCTTTTAATAATAACATTGATGATGTATTAATTGTTTCTGGAGGAGGAGCCGGTGGTGGTAATAACGACCATAATTATAAAATAGTTTCTGGATCCGGTGGTGGTTATATTGGAGGAAACTCGGGATCTTATATAGCAGCATCTTCAGGCAAACCCTATCAAGGATTTGGAGGAACCCAAACAAATGGAGGCAAAAGAATATATAATTCAGTGAATGAGTCTTCAAATAAAAATAATCCTAATTTTGGAACATTTGGTCAAGGCGGTGGAGGCACTTTGGCCTGGGCTGGAGGCGGTGGAGGTTTCTATGGTGGAACTGTTGCTGGATATACCGCTGGCGGAGGTTCAGGATACATAGGAAATTCACTTTTATCCGAAAAATCGATGTATTGTTACAACTGTACTGAATCTAGTGAAGAGTCAACAAAAACCATATCAACTACATGCACAAGCGAAACACCAACCGAAAACTGTTCTAAACAAGGAAATGGATATGCACGTATAACATTAATAAAATAATAAAATAATAAAGAATCACTTATGTGATTTTTTTTGTATATTTTAGTTTTAACTTTGCTGATAATTTAGTTATTTAAATGAGCATTTATCATATATATTAAATAGGTGAAAATATGAAATATGTTAAATATGCTCTTGTAATAGCTTTATGTGTTCTATCCTTTTATGCATCGGATAGACTAATACTTTATGTTGAAAATTTAAGCCCTCTTATGAAAGAAATAAAGATGTATGAAGATTCCTTATATGAAAGTCCCGTTAATGCCATTATTGAAGATAATACAATAATAACTGGAAAAAGGGGAAGAGAATTAAATAAACGTGAAAGTTATTTAAAAATGAATGATTTTGGATCGTTTAATGAAACTTTCTTTGTCTATGATTACATAAAACCTGAAATTTCTGTAATGGATCATTTAGATAAAGTAATAATTGGAAATGTAAGTGAAACGGATGTTGCTTTAGTAGTTGATAATAAAACTATTGAAGAATATTTATTAACTGAAAAAATAAAGTTTTCTAAAATAGTAAAAGAACAAGATGAAATAAATAAGAAAGAAATCACATATATAAACGGTGCTTCTAATGAAGATGATTTTAATGATATTCGTCGTTTTTTAAAGAAAAATAGTTTAAATAAAAATATATGTGTTGTTGATGTATCCAATCATTCAGCTTGTATAAGTACAAAATCATTTATAATAAAACCAACAATAGAATTAAAAAGTTCTAATATTTCTTCTTATGTAAATAATACTAAAGGAGGATCAATTATTAAGATTGATAATAATCTTACATTAAATGAATTTAAAGTATATTTAAGTAAATTGAAATATAACAATTTAGAGATAGTTGATTTAATTGATTTAATTAAAGAGTAATTATACCCAATTTGTGGTATAATTTTTTTAGGTGATAAACGTGAAAAAAATAGTCTTAATTGATGGAAATAACTTAATGTTTAGAAGTTATTATGCAACTGCTTATACAGGAAATTTGATGAAAAATTCTAAGGGAGTAGTAACAAATGCTTTATATGGATTTGCAACAATGATTAATAAAATAATCAAAGAAGAAAATCCGGATTATATGTTGGTTGCTTTTGATATCGGTAAAACTTTTAGACACAGGGAATATGCAGATTATAAAGCAGGACGTGCTAAAACGCCAGAAGAATTAAAAAGCCAAATGCCACTTGCTCGTGTGATGTTAGATCATATGGGAATAAAAAATATTGGTATAGAGGATTATGAAGCTGATGATATAATTGGAACTCTCGCTAAAAGAGCTGATGAAGATCCTGAATGGGATGCAACAGTTATAACAAGTGACCATGATTATTTACAACTTATTTCTAATGTTGTAGAAGTAAAACTTTTAAAATCAAAAGATTTTACGAGATATAATCCAACGAACTTTAAAGAAGAGTATGGAATTGAACCAATTAAAGTAATAGATTTAAAAGCTCTTATGGGAGATTCAAGTGATAATATTCCAGGAGTTGCTGGAATAGGCGAAAAAACAGCTTTAAAACTTTTACAAGATTATGGTTCTTTAGATGGTGTTTATGAAAATATTGATTCTATAAAAGGAAAGTTAAAAGAAAAACTTGAAAACGGAAAAGATTCTGCATACTTTTCAAAGAAACTTGCAACTATATATCGTGAAGTTCCGATTCCCTTTTCTTTTGAAGATATGAGATACACTGGTCCAAAAAATACTTTAAATGATTTTTATCGTGATTTAGAATTTTATTCACTTATGACTTCTCATGAAGTAAAAGAGAGTACTCATGAATTTGAGTTTAAAAAGTTAGAAAGTGTTTATGAAATAGACAGATCAAAAGAGATAAGTTTCTATATTGAATGTGACAATGAAAACTATCATATGGCAAATATATTAGGAATGGGACTTTTTGATGGAACAAATGCTTTCTTTGTAGAAGCAAAAGATATTGATCAAGTATTTGATTATACAAAAGATGTAAAGAAATATACATTTGATGTTAAGAAGGCTTATGTGCTTTTAAATAGATTTGATTTAAACGTTATCTATGATTTAAATTTAATTGCTTATCTTTTAAATAAGGTTGTTAAAGATGATGTTGCTGTTCTTATGAATAATGATTCTGCTTCTATACCTCTAATACATGATATTATAAAAAATAAAATGGATATAAAAAGCATTGTTGCTGAGAAAGCTAAATATATTTATGATACTCATGACAAAAATATTATAGATATCAAATCTGAGGATATGTATGAACTTTATACTGATATTGAACTTCCTCTATCAAAAGTATTAGCTAAGATGGAAATTGAAGGAATAAAGTGTGACATTAACGTTTTAAATGAAATGCAACAAGCTATTGAAGGTGAAATCGAAGAAGTTAGTAAAGTTATATATGAACTTTCTGGCTGTGAGTTTAATATAGCTTCTCGTATTCAATTAAGTGAAGTTTTGTTTGAAAAATTAAATCTTCCACATGGAAAGAAATTAACAAATGCTTATAAAACTGATGCTGCAACTTTGGAAAAGCTTCTTGGCTTACATCCAATTATTGAACAAATAATAAAATATCGTAACTTAACAAAGATAAATTCAACTTATTTAAAAGGTTTAAAAGAATTCATTCATGAAGATGGAAAAATACACACTATTTATAAACAAACTTTAACACGTACTGGTCGTCTTTCAAGTGCTGATCCTAACTTACAAAACATTCCTGCACGTGATGATTTAGGTAAATTAATTCGTAAAGCCTTTGTTCCTGTTAATGATTTATTCTTATCAAGCGATTATTCTCAAATTGAACTACGTATTTTAGCTCATCTTTCTGGAAGTGAAGCTTTAATAAAAGCTTTCGTTAATGGAGATGATATTCATACTAAAGTTGCATCAGACATATTCAAAAAACCAATGAATGAAGTTACTCCACAAGAAAGACGTACAGCAAAAGCTGTTATCTTTGGAATAGTTTATGGAATAAGTGGTTTTGGTTTAGGTGAAAACATTGGAGTTTCTCCAAAAGAAGCAAAGAAGTTTATTGATATGTATTTATCTCTTTATCCAGGAGTAAAAAATTATATGGATTTAACTATTAAGGATGCCTATGACTGTGGATATGTCAGAACGATGTTTAAAAGAAAAAGGGCAATTGATGAATTATTTAATTCGAATTTTATGGTAAGAAGTGCTGGGGAGCGTATTGCCTTAAATACTCCAATTCAAGGATCAAGTGCTGACATAATAAAAAAAGCCATGATTGAAATTGATAATGAATTTGAAAAACATAATATCAAATCTAAAATGATTTTACAAATTCACGATGAACTTGTGTTTGATATTGTTGAAAGTGAAAAAGAAGAGGTTGGAAAGATAGTAAAAGATATTATGGAACATACAGTTACATTAAAAGTACCTCTAAAAGTATCAACTGATTTTGGAATCAATTTATATGAAACAAAATAATTGACAAGAATACTTTTAAATATTAATATATAAATCGTTGAGGTGGGTCATGGAATTAAACGAAAAATGCATTGCAGAACTTTCTGATTTAAAAGAAATGATTAGTAAAAGTCATGATTATGAAAATTTAATTAATTATTATATTGAAATAATAAATAGAAATCATATACTAGATGATATAGTAAAAAGTGAAATAGTATTGAAGTCAAGATCATCTGCTAAAGTAAAGACGTCTTTAAATAGTGACATTGATTATACTATATACGGAGGTGTGAGTGGAATTGAAGCACATGCTAAAAGACTAGCTGCTAATTTCTATAAAGATTTTTCGAATGTAGATAAATTAGAGATAGATCTGTTATTTATAATGACAATTCTTTTACATGAAACTGCTCACTTATATCAACTTTCACTTGCAAGAAAATGTGATGATTTATTAGGTAGAGTATATAATTTAGCATTTAGTAAAGTGGAATCTTCTCCAGTATATTCCTGCATTGTTTATAAGATTATGAAATATAAAATGTTTTATGAAAGAAGCGCGAATGTAATTGCTTTTAGAGAAAATAGAAGAATATATGAAGATACTGAATTAAAAAATTTAATAACTTTTTTATACAATTCTAATTTATTTTCTGGGTATGAATTAAAGGATAATTCGTATGTTTCACCGATGGAAAAAACATTCAAATATTTAAGAATTAACGAAAACATAGATACTAGTAACATTTCTCCTGAAGAAATTATTACGCATGGACTTCCGATTTATTCAACAAAAAAATTTAATGAATTATGTTATTCACTTACATTAAAAAATTTAAGTGAAATTAACTACAATGAAGTTAGAAAAAAACATTAGAAAAAGGTGAGGTTATGCCTGAAATCGCTGAAGTAAGAACAGTAGCAAGAACTTTAAATAAAAGTCTACCAGGAAATAAAATAAAGGATATAAATGTTATATATGATCGTATAATTGATCAAGATATAAACGAATTTAAAAATATATTAATTGGAAAAACGATTGAAAGTGTTAGTAGCTTTGGAAAATATTTACTATTTAATTTAGGAGAATATACGTTAATATCTCATCTACGTATGGAAGGAAAATATTTTATAAAGAAAGCAGAAGAGCCAATAGAAAAACATGAACATGTGATATTCATATTTGATGAATTCACTTTAAGATATCATGATACAAGAAAATTTGGTCGTATGCGAGTTTTAAAAACTAAAGATGTATATTCTTCAAAGGAAATAAAGAAATTAGGAATAGAACCCGATAATGATTCTTTAACAAAAGAATATATCTACAAATCTATTCATAATAAAAATAAACCGATAAAGACACTTCTTTTAGATCAATCAATTATAAATGGTTTAGGAAACATATATGTTGATGAAGTTTTATTTGCCTCAAACATAAATCCAAATAGAAGTGGATCAAGTATCACTTTAGATGAATGTGATAAAATACGTATTTCTTCAAAAGTTATTATTGAAAAAGCAACAGAACTTGGAGGTTCAACAATAAGAAGCTATACTTCATCTTTAGGAGTAACTGGTCATTATCAAGATTATTTAAAAGTTCATACAAAAGAAATATGTCCAAACTGTAAAAATAAAATAAAGAAAATAAGAGTAGGCGGACGTGGAACTTATTTTTGTGAAAACTGTCAAAAATAATGTATATTTTAAAATTATTGCACATAATAATAACAGGAAGTAGATAAATAGTTAATTTATACTTCCGATATTAAAGCATTTAAGATTTTACTTAATTTGCTTAGGGTATTGATTATTCAATACTCTTTTTTTATAAAAAAAGTGTTAAAACTACTAAACTTAAAAATTGGTAGCTTTTTTTTGACAGATTTTAACGATTTGCATATAAATCGCTACAGATATTAAAAATCTGAGACTCCAAATTTAAAATTTTGTAGTTTTGAAATATAAAAAAATTATGTTTAAATAAATACTCGAGAAGCAAGGGAAAGATGCTTATCACTTTCTTATATGTAGGACGTAAATTTCAGCAAAGGCTGTAGTAAGGGAGTGATTTATAATGTTTAAGAAATCATTTAAAACAGATGTTTTAATTGTAAGTTTATTCGTTATAATTTTTATATTATTATATCTACTTTGTAAAAAAGGAATATAAACTATAAAAAAGCACCTTTTCTTTTGAAAAAGGTGCAAACACCAATGGTGGTAAGCATCGCGTCCTAAAGAAACTTTGCTTCTCACTAAATAAAATATAACACGAACTTTACAACTTTTCAACAGAAAAATTTGACAATCGGGGGGGGTATTATAAAATAAAAAAGTAAAGGAAAGTAGGTAGAATATGAAAAAGAAGAGTGTGCTTATAGTAGCAATATTACTAATGTCAATTGGATTTGCAGCGATCTCAACAACATTAATAATAAACGGAAATGCTAAAGTAAGCGAAGATCAAGATGACTTCTCAGTTATCTTCACAGCTGCAAGTATAGATGGAAAGGATGTATATAGTTCTGTAGTAGATGATACAAAGAAGATAATAACATTTGGAACATCAGAATTAAAATCATTAAATCAAACAAGTATATTAAATTACGAAGTAACAAATAACTCAGCAAACTATGATGCAGAGGTTAAAGTAACATGTGTACCAAAGGACGGAACAAAAGCAAAATATACAAGTATCAAGAATGAACTTGAAAATAATGCCACAGTTGTAAAAGCAAAGACTTCATTAAACGGAACATTAACAGTAACACTTGATAGAACATCAACAGAAGAAGTAAGTGAAGAATATACATGTAAGTTAGAATTCAATGCAGTAGAAAGGGACACAGTTGGTGTAGAATTAACTCAATTCCAAAAGGATAGTTGGTCAGCAATAGCATCAAACGTAAAGAATGGAAATACAAGCAAATATAATGTAGGAGACACTAAAGAAGTAGAATTAGGTAATCTAGGGACACATACAGTGCGTATAGCAAACATGAGTGCATGTACAACTGAAACAAGTGAAACAGCATGTGGATTTGTAGTTGAGTTTGCAGATATAATAACAATGCGAGCATTTAACAGTACAAGAACAAATGTTGGTGGATGGAAAAATTCAGAGTTACGTACATATATAAATGGAACAATATATAATGCACTTCCAAGTGACTTACAAAGTGTAATAACTTCAACAAAAATAATATCAAGCCATGGAAAAAATTCTGGAGAAACAAATTTTGAAACACAAGATAAATTATATTTATTAAATGCACAAGAGGTATGGAATGGTGATGATCATGATACATCAGTAGGAACGTCAAGACAATTAGATTATTACAAAAATCAAGGAATAACAGCTGATAAATATGCAGGAGCAATAAAACAATATAAAGGAAGAAATGACTATTGGTGGTTACGTTCGGCTTATTCTGGCGTTAATTACTGGTTTCTTTGCGTCAGTAGCAGCGGCGTCAACTCCGCTTTCGATGCGAACGTCTCTAAAGGTGTTTCCCCAGCATTTAGAATAGTATAAAATAAAAACGTTTAAGTTAGTTCTTAAACGTTTTAATATGTTATAAAATACTATCCATTATTTTACAATATAGTTTTCTAAGTTCAGTTTTACTTTCTGCATTTTGATTAACAAAGTCTAATCTCATTTGATAGCCACTATCAAATGAAATAAAAATACTTGATTTAGTTGGCTTAAAATGAATAGCAGCAGTTGAAATAGATTTATATGGAATGATATGAATCTTTTTTTCTGTTCCTAAAACTGATACATCAAATAAAATCATTCTTTTATCAGTAAAAACCGCTTTATCTCTAATAGTTTTATAAGCTTTAAAAATATTTTCTGTATCCGATACATAATCTAAAACATATTTAGGTAAATCATCAATAGGTATTTCTTTATTAAAATTAAAATATTTTGTAAGTTCTTTATATTTTACATAAGCCATAAATATCCCTCTTAAAAATAATTTTATCATAAAAATAAGTAATTTAAAATATAAATTATTATACCGATATGATATAATCATGGTAGAGGTATAATTATGGATCTAAGAGATATAAAAGAATTTTTTCGTGATGCATTTAAATATTTGGCCGCGATCGCTATCATTTTATTTATTGCAATATATGTCGTATCATTTCAAGAGGTTATCGGTCCTTCTATGAATACTACTTTAAAAAGTGGTGATGTCACAGTAGTCAATAAACTTATATATCATTTAAGAAAAATTAAAAGAAATGAAATTGTATCCATTAAACAAAACGATAAAGTAATGGTAAAAAGAATAATTGGCTTACCAGGAGAACATATTGAGTATAAAGATAATATATTATATATAGATGGACAGATGTATAAAGAAAAAAACATAAAAGAGTCAACAAAAAACTTTAAACTAGAGGACATTGGATACGATAAAATACCTGATAACATGTATTTTGTTTTAGGTGATAATCGTACAAACTCAAGCGATAGCCGTGAATTTGGTCTAGTAAAAAAAGAAAACATTATAGGTAAGGTTAATCTACGTATATTCCCAATAAACAAATTTCAAATATTTAAAAATTTTAATTTACTAATAAACTAAATTATGTTATATTTTATTAAAGTAGATTAGGGCAAAACTATAGAAATGTAGTGACGCAAAGCTCAAGAGCCTTATTATTTCATATGAAATAAAGGTAGTCAGTTGCATTTATACGCGAGTATGAATGCTTTTTTTTGTAAGGAGGATATTTTATGGAAGAAGAAAAAAGCGTGAAGAAAAAAAGAGGTGGATTATTAAAAATAATTGGAAATGTATTGTTCTGGGTAATAATAGTTGTTTTATTTGCAACTTGGATAACAGATTTTGTAAAGACAAGAAATTCAGAAAAACCAATATTCTGTGTAAAGCGTATTGAACATAAATTTGATGATGGAACAGTTGACGAATGTGTTGGACTTGGATACAAAGTATATACATATCATCGTGATTCAATTAAAATTAAAAGTCAATTTTCACCATTTTTTATAGGAATGGAAAAACAGGAGGTAAAATATGGATAAGAAGAAATTACTTGCACTTATAATATTTGTTTTCTTTGGATTCTTTGCATTCTCATTTGCTAATCCAAGTGAAGAAAATGGAAGTGAAACTTTAATATCAACTTCTACAAAACCTGATATAGATATAACAGGTAATAAATTTAAAATAGAAGTATTTGATAACATTCCAAAATTTAACGGAAAAGTTGCAGATAATGTTACTTTAAAAATCGAAAACAATATCAACAATAAAAAGGTAGGAAAATATGAAGTAACATTTATTGCTACTGATGAAGCTGGATTATCAAATGAAATAAAAAAAGAATTCCTTGTTGTTGATACAACTGCACCAGTTATCACTTTAAATGGAAGTGATGAAATAATTAGAATTAATACAGTTTACAATGATTTAAAAGCTAAAGCACGTGACAACTATGATGGTGATTTAACAAAAAAGATTGTTACTAAAAATATGGTTGATACTTCTAAAAAAGGAGTTTATAAAGTAACTTATGATGTAACAGATTCAAGTAAAAACGCAGCATTAACAGTTACAAGAACTATTACAGTCGTTGATGATACAGAATTAAAAAACGCTATTAAAAGATCAAAAGAATATCTTTATTCAACTGATGATTCAAAGGCAAAAAAAATACTTGCTGATTTAGAAAAAGAGATAAAATCAGCTGAAAAAATTATTGATAATGAAAAGTCAACTCAAGAAGAAATCGATAAAGAAACTAAGAAAATAGAAGAGATTATCGAAAAGATAAATAATATGACTTTTAAAGTTAAATTTGTTGATTATAATGATACTATTATAAGTGAACAAACTGTTAAATATGGAAATGATGCAACAATTCCTGAAGTAAAAGAAAGAACAGGTTATACTTTTAAATCATGGAATAAAAGTGAAAAAAATATTAAAAGTGATTTAGTTATCAAAGCTGAATATAATCTAATTACTTATAAGATTGAATATGATTTAAATGGTGGAAGTAAAACTGATAATAAAACTTCATATACTATAGAAACAAAGACATTTAAATTAAACAAAATAGAAAAACAAGGATATGTATTTGTTTCATGGGAGGATGAATCCGGAAAAAAAGTGGATGAGATAAAACGAGGAACAACAGGCGATTTATCTTTAAAAGCACTTTTCAAAGAAAGTGAAAACACTAAGTATAAAATAATTGAAAGATTAGAAAATCTAGATGGTACTTATAAAGAAAATGAGAAAGTTAAAACTGGCAAAACAAATGAAAAAATAACTTTAAATGATAAAAAGTCTGGTTATAAAATCAACAAAGAAAAATCTATTCTAACTGGTATTATTAAAGCAGATGGAAGTTTAGTACTAACTATCACTTATGATTTAGAAACTTATAAAGCAAAATTCTTTATAGATAATGATTTATATAAAGAAGAAAATTATAAATATGGAGAGAAAATAAAACTACCTGATTATAAAGTAAAAGAAGGATATACATTTAGTTCTTGGAAGGTTGATGAAACAATGCCTTCTAAGGATACATCATATTATGCAACTACAAGCAAAAAAGAGTTTATTGTTACATTTAAATATTATCAAAATAATGCTTTAGTAGAAACTCAAAAGAAAGTTAAATATGATGAAGCTGTAGAAGAACCTAAATATGATTCTTTAGTATATGTTGATGGAGAAAATCCTTATTATTTAGAGTTTAAAAAATGGAATAAATCTTTAAAAAATATAAAAGAGAATACAAATATTGAAGCTGTATATGAAAAACTTGGAATTGCAACAACAAGACTATATAGATTAAAAGTACTTAACAGACCAAGCAATGGAGCAGGTAGAAATCCTATTTGGTATGAAGAATTAGGAAAGAATAAAAAAATTAAATTTGTTTTATCGTCAAACAGAATCAGCAATATAATAGCAGAGGCTAAGAAAAATAAAAAACATGAAGCCGTTTTATCATTAAATCAAGATGAAATATATAATTATATGACTGCTGAATCAAAGATAGAGCTAAAATCAATAGAAGAACAAGCTATTAAAAAGTATGAAAAGAAAAACTTTTTAAAGAAAGACTGTCAATTTGAATGGTATGTATTAAAATATAACACTAATGACGGATGGCATTTAGATGGCGAAGTAACTAAGTGTAAAAGCATATTTGATTAAAGAAATAGGCAATTAAGTTGCCTATTTTTTGTTGTATTAAACTTTTAGACTCTATTTTAAGTCTAATGAATGCATAGGTGGTTCATATAGTTATGGAATTATTCTCGGTATCTTTAACCTTTAGAATTGATTAGATAAAAAAATATTTACAATTAATCATCTTTTTTGTATAATACATTTAAGCAGATGAAGAAAAAGTAGTAATAAATAAACTTATTTGAAGAGAGTTTATGGTTGGTGAAAATAAACAATAAGATATTTATGAACTTGTTTTTGGATGTGTTAGGTTTGACCCTTTAAAGTCTTATAAGAATAAATTTAAGGTGGTACCACGAGTCATTTCGTCCTTTTGGTATCATCTTTTTTTTGGAGGTAATATGATTTTAGAATTTGTAATAATCGCATTTATTATATTTATAATTAATTATCTTATAAACTATGTTCATATGAAGAAAAATGATGCTCTTATAAGCAATAAAGCATTATTATATATTCAGAAGAAATATAAGTTAAAACTGAATGATAAAAGAATAAACTTACTGTCAAAGATATTGATAGTTGATAATACACTTATAATAAGTATCGCACTTGAACTTATTATAAGATTAAATATAAACTATTTAGTTTTAGCAGTTATTTCTATTTGTTTATTTATTATATTAATACTTGTTAGTTATAATTTGATAGGTTATATCTTAAAGAAGAAAGGTTGGTAATTATGGAATATAATTTTAAAAATATTGAAAAAAAATGGCAAAAGTATTGGGATGAAAATCATACTTTTGAAGTAAAAAATGAAGGAGCAAACCCTTATTATATATTGGTTGAGTTTCCTTATCCAAGTGGTGCTGGTCTTCATGTTGGGCATGTAAGAAGTTATACTGCTCAAGATGCGATGGCTAGAATGAAAAGAATGCAAGGTTATAATGTTTTATATCCAATGGGATTTGATGCTTTTGGAGCACCTGCTGAAGAATATGCTATAAAGAATCATGTTCATCCTAAAGAAGCAACAAAAATAAATATAGATCACTTTAGAGAACAAATGAAGAGTTTAGGAATGTCTTTTGATTGGAGTAGAGAATTTTCAACAACTGATCCTGAATATTATAAGTGGACTCAATGGCAATTCTTACAATTCTATAAACATGGTATGGCTTATAAAGATACAGTTCCTGTTAACTGGTGTCCAAAATGTAAAAGTGTTTTATCAAATGAGGATGCTGCTGGTGGAGTTTGTGAAAGATGTGGAACAAATGTTGTTCAAAAAGAAAAAAGTCAATGGATGCTTAGAATGAGTGATTATGCTGAAGATTTGCTTACTGGACTTGAGGATACTCACTTTGCTGAAAAAGTAAAATTAGGTCAAATAAATTGGATAGGTAAATCAACTGGTGTTGAAATGGATATTAATATTGTCGGTGGCGGTAAATTCTCAATATTTACAACTTGTATTGAAACAGTTTATGGTATTACTTTCTTTGTAATTGCACCAGATGGTAAACTTATAAAAGAACTTCTTCCAAGAGTTGAAAATAAGGATGAAGCTTTAGCTTATATCAATGAAACAGCTAAGAAAAGTGCAATGGATAGAACAGAACTTAATAAGGGAAAAACGGGTTGTATCTTAAAAGGAATTAAAGCAATTAATCCAGTAAATGGCCGTGAAGTTCCAGTATTCTTAGGAGACTTTGTTTTAGGTTCTTATGGAACAGGTGCTGTTATGGCAGTTCCTAGTCATGATCAAAGAGATTTTGAATATGCTGTTGCTCATGATCTTGAGATGATTCAAGTTATAGATGGAGCTGACGTAAGTGAGCATGCTTTTGAAAAACAAGATTATTTAGGTAAGCGTTGTAAACTTATCAACTCTGAAGAATTCACTGGTTTAACTGTAGAGGATGCAAAAGAAGCAATAACTAAGAAACTAGAGAATGAAGGAATTGCAAGACGTGTAAATAATTATAAAATGCGTGATTGGATTTTCTCAAGACAAAGATTCTGGGGTGAACCAATTCCAATGATTAATTGTCCAAAATGTGGATGGGTTCCAATGAATGAAAGCGACCTACCTCTAGTGCTTCCTGATGTAGCTGAATATGAACCAACAGATGATGGAGAGTCCCCTTTAGCAAAAATCACAACTTGGGTAAATACAAAATGTCCAAAATGTGGTGGGGATGCCACAAGAGAAACAGATACAATGCCTCAATGGGCAGGATCTAGTTGGTATTTCTTAAGATTTATGGATGCCCATAACACTCATGAATTTGCTTCGATGGATGCAATGAAATATTGGGGTAAAGTAAATTGGTACAATGGTGGTATGGAACATACAGCTAGACATTTACTTTATGCAAGATTCTGGGTTCAAATGCTTTATAATTTCGGGTATGTTCCTAATAAAGAGATGATTGATGTACGTGTAAGTCATGGTATGATTTTAGGTTCAGATAATCAAAAGATGAGCAAGAGTAAAGGTAATGTTATCAATCCAGATGACATAGTAAATGAATATGGTGCTGATACTTTAAGAACATATGAAATGTTTATGGGAGATTATCAAATGGATGCTCCATGGAATACTGATTCATTAAAAGGATGTAAACGTTTCATTGATCGTGTTATTAAATTAGGAGAAAAACTTAACGATAAGACTGGTTATTCAAATGAAGTGTTGATAAATAAAACCATTGATAAGGTTTCAAATGATTTAGTAACTTTGAAATATAATACAGCAGTATCCGCTTTAATGATTTTGCTTAATGAACTTGATTCTTATGAATCAATTACTAAAGACGAATATAGATTATTGTTAACTCTTTTAAATCCAATTGCTCCACATATTACGGAGGAATTGAATGAATATTATGCTTTAGGAGATACAATTTGTAAATCTTCTTGGCCAGTAGCTGATAAATCTAAACTTGTTGAAAATGAAACAACTATAGGTGTTCAAGTTAATGGTAAAGTAAGAGGAACAATTACTGTTTCAGCTGATGAAACTGAAGATGAAATAAAAGAAAAAGCCTTAAATGAAGAAAACGTTAAAAAGCATATTGAAGGAAAAGAAATAGTTAAAGTTATTGTAATAAAGGGTAGAATTGTTAATATAGTTGTAAAATAATAATTAATACTTAGAATATTTATTCTAGGTATTTTTATTTAGTCCTTAGTGGTATAATCTTGTATGAATTGATAAAGGAGAATACTATGCAAGTAAAAAGAAAAATTACAATTAATAATAATACATACATAATTTATTTTGACATTGAATACAAAAATTCTAATATAAAAGATATACCTAAGTTGAGTTTAAAAAATTTTGAAAATGATTATTTTGATGGTGGAGATTTAAGTGAACTTTTGACTTTGGTAGAAAAAAATTACCATGAAATTAAGTTTAATGAAAATATTGAATTCATGAACATTATTTTATACATTTATCAATGTGTTCCAATACTTTCAGCAATTGAAGAAGTTACAAGCCATGATAACTGTTTTATAAGCAGGGAAGAAATCGATGAATTTATAAAACGATTTAATATTAATTTTGAAGTAAATGACCATTTCAAATTAAGTGATCAATCTACTTGGAAGTTTTAAGTATAAAAAAATAATTTTTCCCGTATAATTTAATGGGTGTTTATATGCGTATAAGTGATTTACAAACAAAAGATGTTGTTAATAAAAATGATGGAAGAAATATCGGGAGAATTATAGATGTGGACATCCTAGAAAGTGGTATGATTAACTTTTTTGTAGTTGAACCAAAAAAAATATTAAAAAAACTTAATATATATAATAATGAAACAAGTATAAAATTGAATCAAGTTGTTAAAATAGGAGAGGATGTAATACTTGTAGATTTATGATTTATAAGTTATAATCTTTATGGGTGTTGATATATGAATAAAAGAATAGTTATTATATCAATTATAGTATTGTTGCTTGATCAAATCACTAAGTTAGTGGTTCAAATGGCTAATACAAGTGTTAATATCATAAGTAATGTACTTTATTTCACATATAGTAAAAATACAGGTGCATCATGGTCTATTTTAGAGGGAAAAGTAACTTTATTGATTGCTATCTCAATAGTTATGTTAGTTATTGTTTATAGCTTAATGTTTTCTTATCCATCAAATAAGTATAATGATACATCATTTGGTCTTTTATTTGGTGGAATACTTGGTAACTTAATTGATAGAATATTTTATGGTTATGTAAGAGATTTTATAGGTATAAATATATTTGGTTATCATTTTCCAATATTTAATATAGCAGATATGTCAATAGTAATTGGAGTTATATTACTTGTTATAGCAACCGTTAAAGGAGATGTTAAAAATGGAACTTTTAGTAGAAGAAGGAAGTTTAAGAATAGATAAATATTTAGCAGCTAATACAGAATATTCAAGAAGTTTAATAGCTAAAATGATTGAAAATGAATATGTTTTAGTTAATGGTAAGAAAACTAAAAACAACTATGTATTAAAATCTGGAGATAAGATTGAAATTAAAGATGGTTTTATTGAACCACTTGATGTAAAACCAGAAAATATTCCTTTAAATATTGTTTATGAGGATGACGATATAATTGTTTTAAATAAAGAATCTGGAATGGTAGTTCATCCTGGAAATGGAAACAATAATGGAACTTTAGTGAATGCTCTTTTATATCATACAAATGCATTATCTAATGTAAATGGAGAAGTAAGACCAGGAATAGTTCATCGAATAGATAAGGATACTTCAGGACTTATGGTTGTTGCTAAGAATAATAAAGCCCATGAAATTCTTGCTGATGCTCTTTCTAGACATGAGATAAAAAGAGATTATATTGCTCTTTTAAAAGGCGAATTTTTAAGTGATACAGCCACAATTGATGCACCAATTGGGCGAGATAAATTAAACAGAAAAAAAATGACAGTTACGGCTGAAAATTCTAAAGATGCAATAACAGATATGCGTGTTTTAAAAAGATATAAAGGTTATACTTTAGTTCGTTTATCATTGCATACAGGACGTACTCATCAAATAAGAGTTCATATGGAATATATTGGTTATCCAGTTTATAATGATCCAGTTTATACAAACGATAAAACAACGGAGTTTGGTCAATTTTTGCATTCATCTAGCATTGATTTTTATCATCCAATAACAAAAGAACATATGCATTTTGAATGTGAATTACCAGAATATTTTAAAGAATTTTTAGACACACTTGAAGAAAAATAGGAGGAATGGTTATGAACATGTCAAATACTGATCAATTAGTGATGCGTTTAGTGCATTACTTTATTACAAAAGAAAACTATCAACCAATACTTGTAAATGGTGTTGAAAATGAAATATGGTTAGAAAACTTAGATTCAGACTACGAAGTTGTAAGAATCAATAGCAATTATATTCATAATAATGAACAATTGGATTTTGATATCTATAAAACAAATTCAGTAGTCAAACAAATAAAAAAGAAAACTTTATCATTTAAATGTAAAACTTTAAATATATTCTTAAATATTGGTGAAAATGTTAAGTTTGATGAGCATCGAAAAAACATGGATCTATGTAAAATAGATGTTGATGAAGGAATCGAAAACAACCGACTTCTTGAGATATTCCCAGATATAAAAAATGATGAAATATCTTCAAGCGATAATATGGATTTCTTCATAAACGTTACGAATGATATCAATGTTAAAACAGAAGAAAAAAACAAATTATTTGAAAAAACATTTAAGAAAAAGCCAATTATCATCACTTATGTTTTGATATTTATAAATGTACTTATATTTATGTTATCCGTTTCAGGAATATTGGATGTAAACGCTTTTTCAATGAATAAAACAGGAATACAAAATCATGAATTCTATAGATTAATAACAGCCGCATTTTTCCATGCAGATATAATACATTTGCTTTGCAATATGTATTCACTTGCTATAATTGGTAAAGAATTAGAAAACGTTTTAGGGAAGAAAAAATTTATATTTGTATATTTAATGAGTGCAATTGTTTCTTCACTTTTAAGTGGAGTATTAGGTAATTATTCATCAATTGGAGCAAGCGGAGCAATATTTGGTCTTATGGGATCTTTATTATACTTTGGATATCATTATAGATTATATTTAGGAAATGTAATGATGACTGGTATAGTTCCTGTAATAATCTTAAACCTAGTAATCGGCTTTATGAATCCAATGATTGATAACTTTGGTCATATTGGTGGACTTGTTGGAGGATTATTCTCTGGTATGATAGTTGGTGTTGAAGGAAGAACTGATAAAACAGATACAATTAATGGAATTATCATAACAACTATTTTAATAGGATTTTTAATCTACATGTTGTTATTTAGATAAAAAATAATGTATATTTTTTAAAAACTACACATAATAATAACAGGAAGTAAAAATACTTCCAAATAAATAAGCATTTAAGGATTAAAACTTAAGTGCTTTTTTTGACTTTACACATAAAAAAATAAAATAAGTAAAATACAACAAATATGTAGTATAATAAAGTTATACAGTAGGATATTTACAAGAAGTAGTGTAAACCCTCCAAAATGACTTGAAAATCGGGGGGGTATTATAAAATAAAAAAGTAAAGGAAAGTAGGTATAATATGAAAAAGAAGAGTATGCTTATAGTAGCAATTATTTTAATGTCAATTGGATTTGCAGCGATCTCAACAACATTAATAATAAATGGAAATGCAAACGTAAGTGAAAATCAAGATGACTTCTCAGTTATCTTTACAGCTGCAAGTATAGATGGAAAGGATGTATATAGTTCTGTAGTAGATGAAACAAAGAAGATAATAACATTTGAAACATCAGAATTAAAAACACTAAATCAAACAAGTGTGTTAAATTATGAAGTAACAAATAATTCAGCAAACTATGATGCTGAAGTGCAAGTAAATTGTAAAGTAAAAGATGGAACTACAGCAAAATACACAAGTATAAAAAATGAACTAGAAGGAAATGTAACGAAAGTATTGGCAAAGGAAAGTGTTAATGGAACATTAACAGTAACACTTAATAAAACAGCAACAGAAGAAGTAAGAGAAGAATATGTATGTACACTTACATTTAATGCAGTAGAAAGAGATACTGTTGGAGTAAACATTCCGGATCCTATCTCATTTTCAACTGATAGTTGGCAAACAATACAAAAAGCTGTAAAATCAGGAAATACAGATAAATACAATGTGGGAGATACTAAAGAAGTAGACTTGGGGGATTTAGGAACACATACAGTGCGTATTGCAAACATGAGTTCATGTACAACAGAAACAAGTGAAACAGCATGTGGATTTGTAGTAGAATTTGCAAGCTATATAGCAGATCACAAAATAAATAGTACAGCAACAAATGTAGGTGGATGGAAAGATTCAGAACTACGTACATATGTAAATGGAACAATATATAATGCACTTCCAATTGAATTACAAAACGTGATTACAATAACAAAAGTAATATCAAGTCATGGAAGTACAAGTGGAGAAACGAATTTTGAAACCCAAGATAAATTATACTTATTGAGTGCACAAGAAGTTTGGAATGGTAATGATCATGATACATCAATAGGAACATCAAAACAATTAGATTATTATAAAAATCAAGGAGTAACAACAAGCAGTTACGCAGGAGCAATAAAACAACATAACGGAATAAATACAACATGGTGGCTTCGTTCGGCTTATTCTGATTATGACATTGGTTTCCTTGGCGTCGACAGTGATGGCAGATGGTACAGTAACGATGCAAACTATTTCAATGGAGTCTCTCCAGCATTCCGAATCGCATAACACTAGTTTAAATATAAATGGATAGATTAAATCTATCTTTTTTTGTTTAAAATAGTTAATAATACACATACTAAAGTTGATAGAGAGGAAAATATATGAAAAATAAGAATATGTTAGCTTTAGTAATATTGATTATGAGTATTGGATTTGCTGCCGTATCAACAACGCTTATAATAAATTCGAATACAAGAATATCTGAAAATGAGGATGATTTTTCAGTAGCATTTACTGCTGCTAGTCTTGATGGTAAAGATGTATATGATGATGTAATTGATGATACTAAAAAGGTTATAACTTTTGAAACATCAGAATTAAAGACATTAAATCAAACTTCAATTCTAGAATATACGATAACTAATAACTCAAGCATTTATGATGCAGAGGTTAAAGTAACATGTGTACCAAAGGACGGAGCAACAGCAAAATATACAAGTATCAAGAATGAACTTGAAGGAAATGCCGATGTTGTAAAAGCTAAAAAGTCAGTAAATGGAACTCTTACAACAACTCTTAATAAAACATCAACAGAAGAGGTAAGTGAAGAATATACCTGTACATTAGAATTTAATGCAACAGAACGAACTGAGATTGAAACAGGTGCCAGTGCTTTTGAAAAGAATAGCTGGGAAACTATTAAAAACGACATCGAAAATGGTAATACAAGTGAATATAAAGTAGGAGATACTAAAACTATAACATTAAGTTCTTATACAAATAACTGTGGAACAATTATAAAGAATACTACTTCTTATACATGTAAATCTGCCGTTATTCCATCTCAAACTGTTCAAGTTCGCATTATGAATACAAGTGCATGTACTACTGAAAGAAGTGAAACGGCCTGTGGTTTTGTATTTGAAATTGTAGATATTATAGATAAAATATATGTAAATAGCACAGCTACTAACGTAGGAGGTTGGAATTCAACATATTTAAAACTTTATCTTAATGACACTATTTATTCTGCTCTTCCAAGTGAGTTACAAAATGTTATAACTACAACCAAAATAATATCGGGACATGGTCCAACAAGGGGAGAAATGGATTTTCAATCAAGCGACAAAATATATTTGTTTTCACCAAAAGAGATTTGGGGAGAAAATTCAACATTCTATGATTCATCAGGTGCTTCAACAAGACAACTTGACTATTATAAGAATGCTTCAGTTACTTTAACAGAGTACTCTCCAGCCATAAAGACTTATCAAGGAACAAACACTAGTTATTGGCTTAGAACTGCTGCTGCAAAGGATGCTCAAGGATTCTGTAACGTTAGTGAATCAGGTAAGCTTTCATATACAAACACTATCGCGATCTATGGTATTTCTCCAGCGTTTAAAATATCTTAATAAAAAATTTTTATAAAATTGCATTATTGGCTAAAAAAAATTAATACCTTAAAATTTGAAAAAAACACCTCTTTATGCTATAATCTAGATACTTTTACAAAAAGACAAATGGGGGTTTTATGGGAAAAGTTTATGATTGTAGTATATTGGATGCTGAATTTAAATATAAAGATGACTCTAGAATTATAGATACGTCTATGTTAAAAACGGACAAAACTAAAACGATTGATATAAATTCTGGAATAAAGCTACCAGCTGATGATAGAACAGAAAAGCTAACAAGAACTCCATTGGAGACTATAAAACGTTATAACACATGGTACTTTATTGATGAAAAAACATATTATTTAAAAAAACGTGTAAACAATTTTGCTATATTAAATGAATTAATAGGTGAAGAACTAGCTATATTAATGGGTATTCCTACTATCCACTATAGCCTTGCAACAGACGACGATGATATCATCGGTGTATTTTCAGAAAACTTTTTAGACGGTACCTATAATTATCACAAAGGTATTCATGCCAGTAAAAATACTTTGTTAGAAATAAGAAAAATACTAACCGACAAATCCTATGAATGTGATGAATCTTTAAGAAGAAACTACACAGCCATGTTGATTAAACATTTCTATACATCTTTAAATGATCGTAGCGAAAATACATATTATGGAATATCTGATGGAAAATTAGTCTTTACTCCAACATTTGACTATGAATCGTCATTTATAAAGTTGGATGAAGAAACCTATATAGATCCGTTAATAAATTATTCATTCAATCCCGAATCATCAGCTTATATAAAGGAAAACAATGAATACTTTGAAGAATATTTGAATATGATATTGAATTATAGCATAACTAGCATACTTTCAAGAATTGAAGAAAAACACGGAATAAATATACCAACGGATTTTGTTAGTTATTATGAGAATTTTGATAAAAAGAAAAAAGAGTTTATGAAAACTCTTGGTCTATAGGAAACACAGTTTCCTTTTTTTATAATTTTCTATAAAGTCCGATAGCAACACCTAAAATAGTACAATTTTTAACTATAATAGGGGATAATTCATCATTTTCAGGTTGAAGTCTAATATGGTCGCTTTCCTTATAAAAAGTTTTTAAAGTAACTTCATTTTCTTCAGTCATAGCAGCAACAATATCACCATTATGAGCAACACTTTGTTTCTTTATAATAACAATATCTTTATCATATATACCAACATTAATCATTGAATCTCCAGAACACTTTAAAGTAAAAATTGATTCCTTCGCAGGGATTAAACTTGCTGGTAGAGTAAAGAATTCATTAGGATTTTCGATTGCTTCAATTGGATTACCGCAAGATATCTTACCAAGAAGGGGAACTGAAACAACATCCTCTTCCTTTTTATCATATTCATTGTCGACTAAAAGCTCGATTGTTCTAAACTTATTTTCTTCTTTTCTAATAAAACCTTTTTTTTCAAGTTCTTTTAAATGAGTATGTGCAGTAGCTGGACTTGAAAGATTCATACCGGCACATATTTCTCTTACACTTGGAGCATATCCATGAGATACAATATATTTTTTTATAAATGTCAATGTTTCATTTTGTTTTTTAGTTAATTCTTGAGTCATATTTTATTCCTCCTACTAAAACTTTATCAAAAAAAACATGAAATGTCAAACAAATGTTTAATATTACAAAAATAACTTTTTTATTATTGACACGAACAAATGTTCTTGATATGATTGATTTGTCGAAAGGAAGTGTTGATATGCAAAAACTTTTATATGAGTATCGTGGGGTGATTTTAGTTCTACTTGTTTTATTCATAGGTTTTTCTCTTATGTCGATAAATGTTCGAATGATTGAGAATGCAAGTGATATAAAACAAGCAACAATCTATGAAAAATAGTGGTTTAATTGAATAAAAATCTTTACTTAATTATATGTAGAGATTTTTATTTTCTTATGTTATAATCTTTAAATGGAAGTGAAGTTTATGAATATACCGGATATGAAAAAAGAAAAATCTAGAAATCAAGAAAAAGTTGAATTTGTTTATAATGACCCAATAGTTAGTAATAAATTTAATGGTAAAAAATACTTTATTAGAACTTATGGCTGTCAAATGAATGTGCATGATTCGGAGGAAATAAGTGCTCTTTTAGAAAACTTAGGATTTGAACCTGTTTTGGAATATGAAAATGCTGATATCATTGTTTTAAATACTTGTGCAATTAGAGAAAATGCTCATGATAAAGTTTTTGGATTCCTTGGCTTATGTAAACATTTGAAAGAATCAAAACCAGATTTGAAAATAATTCTTTGTGGATGTATGGCTCAAGAAGAAAGTGTTGTAAAAGAAATAATGGATCATCATAAATATATTGATTTAGTATTTGGAACTCATAATATTCATGAACTTCCTAACTATTTAATGAATTTAAGTGATGGTTTAAATATTGAAGTTAAAAGTAATGAAGGAAATGTTTTTGAAATCGGTGAAACTTATAAAAGAGATTCAAAATATGTTGCTTGGGTAAATATATCTTATGGATGTGATAAATTCTGTACTTATTGCATAGTTCCATACACTAGAGGAAAAGAAAGAAGCCGAAAAAGTGAAGATATCCTAAGAGAGGTAAATTGTTTAAAAGAAAAAGGTTATAAAGAGATTACTTTGCTTGGACAAAATGTTAATGCTTATGGATCTGATAGAGAAGAAGAGATAAGTTTTGCATCTCTTTTAGAGAGTGTTGCCAAAACAGGAATAGAACGTGTTCGTTTTGTTACCAGTCATCCATGGAACTTTACAGATGAAATGATAGATATTATTGCTAAATATGATAACATAATGCCATACATTCATCTACCCTTACAAAGTGGATCAAATAATATTTTAAGACTTATGGGAAGAAGATATACAAAAGAAGAATACTTAAGCCTTTATGAGAAGATAAAAAATCGTGTAAAAGATGCTGCAATAACAACAGACATAATTGTCGGATTCCCAAATGAAACTGAAGAGGATTTTCAAGAAACTTTGGATGTTGTAGAAAAATGTAAGTATGATGGAGCATTTACATTCATATATTCTCCAAGGGAAGGAACTCCTGCAGCTCGTATGGAGGATAAAGTACCTAAAAGTGTTAAAGAGGATCGACTTCATAGATTAAATGAAATTGTTAATAAATATTCAAATATGAACAATCAAAAATATTTAAATCAAACGGTTAAAGTTTTACTTTTAGGAACAAGTGAAAAGGATGAAAACAAATTATTTGGATATACTGAAACTCAAAAGCTTGTAAATGTTTCTTGTGATAAATCTTTAGTAGGTCAAATTGTTGATGTAAAAATTACTGAAGCAAAAAGCTTTAGTTTAGATGGTGTAGTGGAAAAGTAGTTTTACTTTTCTTCTTTTTTTGATATAATTATTCTTGAGGATAGAGGGGATATATATGCAAGATAAAAATCAAAATAATGTAGAAGAAACTACTTATACAAGCCCAAAAGATGTTGAACCGGTAGTAATAGGCGAACTTCGAAAAGAAAAAATAGGAAGACCGATGATTGTCATTGAACTTGGTATCCTATTTATTATAGTTTTGATCGGTTTACCGATTGTAACTAGCATGATGAATGATGAGAACAGTGTTCTTTATAAATTTTTAAATGGCAATTCATCCAACGACGTAAATATCACAACAAACAAAACTTATCTTGACGGAAATAAAGCTCAATCACTTCTTAGAACTACTACATTAAAAAGTGGAAATATTGTTTTAAAAGATTTTTCTCTTTATAATAATACGATAAAGATGACGATATCAAGTTACAATAATGTCATTAATTTAGATGAAAAAGAGTATTATTTCGAGGTTCTATCCAGCAAAAACAATAATAAAATTGCATATATAAAACTAACAGGTACATATGATTACCAAGAAAAAGAAGTAGAATTTAAAACATCAGCAAACTTTAATAGTAATATCACGTATTTAGGGAAAATCGTTCTTATGAATGAAGAGGATTATCCAGAATATGCTCTTACAACTGATGAATCAGGTATTGGAAGTGTTACTTGTAAAAACGATTCAAGAAAAATTGAATATGTTTTCGCGAATGATAAACTAATTGAAATAAAAGACAATGAAGTTATATCATCGGCTAATTTAAGCACAGAAAAGTATTTAAGTACTTTGGAAAGTTATCGCTTAAAAGCTTCTAAATTAGGAAGCATTGCTAGTGTTGAAGAAACAAGTGATGGTATTCTTTATAAGGCAGACATCGACCTTGAAAAAACAAGCTTACCTGAGGATATCAATGATTATAACTATTATGATGCATCTACAAATGTAAAACGTGTAACTTATTCTATGATAGGAAAAGGATTTGATTGTGAATGATTCCCAATTTTAGTATAAATGATTTTGAAGGTCCACTTGATTTACTTCTACATCTAATAAGAAGCAGTAAAATGGATATATATGATATCAACATTGAAAGCATTACCCGTCAATATTTAGATTTTATTAATAACAATAAAGACTTATCGATGGATGATTCAAGTGAGTATTTGGTTATGGCTGCAGAGCTAATCCATTTAAAAAGTAAACTTCTTTTAAATAAAGAGGATGAGGATGAAGAAAGTGAATATGAATTCAACTCTGAAGAAGACTTAAAGATACGTTTGCTTGAATATGAAAAAATAAAAGGAATAACGGATTCTTTTAAAGAACTTGAGGATAAGAGAAGTGAATTTTATACAAAACTTCCAAGTGATTTAAGCGAATATAAAAAAGAAGAAACCATTCTTTTTGGAGAAAACGATTTAGACGATTTAATAAACGCTTTTGAACTTTTCTTATCAAGACAAAAACTCAATAAACCGCTTAATACTAAAATAATGAAAAAAGAGTTAAGTGTTAAAGAAAGAACTCATCAAATAAGAAATATCTTAAAAGAAAAAAGAGAATGTCATTTTGAAGAATTATTTGAAGAGTTTACAAAACCTTACGTTGTCGTGACTTTTCTATCCATTTTAGAGATGGCTAAAAACAATGAAATATTAATAAAACAGGATAACAATTTTGGAGAAATATCAATAGAAATGAAGTGAAATAATGGAACAACTAGGAATACTTGAAGGAATACTTTTTGTTATGGGTGATGAAGGGTGTGACTTAAAAACTTTATCGGAGATAATGGAAATAAGTGAAGATGAAGTTAAAAACTTGCTAAAAGAATTGAAAAAAAACTATGAAGCTAAAGATCGTGGACTTAGAATTTCTTATTTAGGTGATGCTTTTAAACTAACTACTAAACAAGAGCATAAAAAGTATTATGAATCCTTAGCAGTAAATCCAGGAACTAATAAGCTAAGTCAAGCAGCTTTGGAAACTCTAGCAATAATTGCTTATAATCAACCAATCACTAATCCAGAAGTATCAGAAATCAGAGGAGTACAAAGTGGTCAGTTAATAAGAAAATTAGTAGCAAAAGGACTTTTAAAAGAAGTTGGTAAATCAGAACTTGCTGGAAGACCAAATCTATACAAAACAACAAGTGAATTTTTAGATTATTTTGGACTTGCAACTCTAGAGGATTTACCTAATATAGATATGAATGAAATAAAAATATCTGAAACTGATGATGTCGAATTATTCACATCTACTTATAAAGAAGTGGACAGTTAAAACAGCTTGAATCAAAGTTGTTTTTTTGATATTATACTTGTCAAAAAGAGGGGATAGATATGCTTAAAAATTTAGAACTAATTTCAGCTTATTATAAATATAGTGATAAAGCAAAGATTTTTACGTCCATGGATGCTATTGATTTTTTTTAGGAGCCACACTTCCTCTTATTCCTTCAAAAATATTTGTATCCTTTGGTTTTAGTGCGATTGGTTCATGTATAGGAGTATTTATTAATTTTAAAGACGATATACCCATAATTAATAAAATACAACAAATATATAATGAGATTATAAAGCTTTGTCAAGTGATATATCGACTGAATCTATCACATAATAAATATCTCTTTTTAAATGGATGTTATTTTCTTTTATCTACCACTCAATAAATTTGCAGAAATCAACTTTTTCAATTGTATTTTTAGTTGTATAACCTAAATTTGGATATATATTTATAAATGCATTTCTAATGCTATCACCACTGATATAATTTAAAATGTATTTCGTACATAAAATAGAAGAGATAGTTGATTTTCCAACTCTAGATGGTCCAAGTATTATTATATTTTTCATAACATCACCACTAGGTATAATTATATCATATAAATCAAAATATAAAAATGTAACAACTGGCTAATAAAGGGAAGAAGTTAGACATTTATAGTTTTCATGATATAATACTTGTAGGTGAAAAAATGACAAAAAATGTTTTAATATTATACACTAATTATGGAACAGGGCATTATATGGCAGCTAAAGCAATCGAAGAATATATAAAAGATAATTATAAGGATTACATTGTACAAGTGTTAGATCCCTTATCATTTAGTAGACCTATAATTAATAAATTATTTGCAAAGATTGGGAAAATTGCAGCTACTAAATTTAGAAGATTTAGAGGGAATTTATATAAAAAGAAAATGTACCAAAATTATTTAAAAAATTCGCATTTTTTTATGTTTTGTACTAGATTGTTTTGGACAAAAAAACTCAATAAAAAGTTGGTTGATTTTAATCCAAACATTATCATATCCACACAAGTTGGGCCAACTGGTCTAATTGCAGCACATAAAAACTTATTTAATGTCAAACTAATTTCGGTACTTACAGATTATGGTTTGCATAGAATGTATACAGTAGCGCATGAATTTGTTGATATCTTTTGTGTTCCTGATAAAAACATAAAACAACAAATGATAGATATTGGAATTAACGAGGACAAAATTGAGGTAACGGGAATTCCTGTACGTTCTAGTTTTCTTAATAATAGCACTAGTGATAAAAGTGAATTTATAAGTAAATATAAGCTACTAAAAAATAAACCAGTTTTTTTGTTTATATGTGGAGGTGGACTAGGGTATGATAATGCATTTTCATATTTTAAAAAAATTCTTCAAACGAATTATGAGTTTTCATATATATTTATATCTGGTAAAAACAACTCATTATTTAAGAAAGCAAATAGTTTTGCTGCTAAATACAATAAAAAGGGTAAAGTATTTGGATATGTTGAAAACATTGACGAATTTATTCGTAATAGTGATTTAGTATTTGGAAAACCAGGAGGAATTGTAACCAGTGAAGCTTTGAATTTAAATGTTCCATTATGTGCAATTGAGCCAATTCCAGGACAAGAAGTTAACAATTCTTTGTTTATTGCAAATAATAAATTTGGTTTTTATATCACCAATATGAAAGAATTTGAATGTTTTTTAGAAAATTTAAAAAACAATAAGATCAACTTAAACGATTACAAAGAGAATATAAATCGTAAGTTTACCAAATTTTCATTTTTGGATATTGGTAAATTTTAAAGTAAGTTATTATCTCAATTTGCAATTATATTATAAACGAAAAAAAAACTACTTTCTTTTTTATAAGAGTAGTTTTTTTAATAATTCAAATATAGTATCTATTTACTGCATTCATCATAGATTTATAAATCTTTTACAACCAACTTTTTTTGATTTTCATTTTTATTTAATGCTTGAAGTTGATTAAACAAATTCATAAAACATAAGTTAAAAGGCTCATATTTTGAACCTGAATTACATATTCTTATGCCAAAACCAAATGTAGGATCATCAGGATTATCAATAAAAGTTAATATTATTTTGTTATCCTTTTTTTCAATTCTTAATTTATTAGCTTTTTCATCATATATGTTATCACTATACCAAGTGATTATAGAATCTTGTATTAGGAGGTTATAAACACTCTTTATTTTTAAAGATTCATTCATTTGCTCTTCAGTATTGCATTTCTCCGGTTCATTGTTGCCGGCATCAAATATATTACAGTTGATTATATTATCCACAAGACTTTCAAAATACTTATATAATTCTTGATCATGATCTATAGCAAAAGTAGCGCTGTAGCAGTCATTTTCATCAATGCTATAATCTCCAAAGATGTCTATATACAGATCAAAGTTTGAACCATAAAATATTTTTAAAAGTTGTTTTCCATCTCTAATTAAAACGTCTTTTATTTCTTCAAAACAAGAATTATTCTTAAATTCTAGTGTCATAAATAGCCTCCTTAAAACTAAAAAATATTATAACAAATAAATATATTTGCATCAATGTTTATGAACTACTAGTGTTACTTTACTTTAAGAAAATATGATAAAATATAGATATAAGAGGTGAAATTATGCAAAAATATAACGAGTTTTCTACATTTTCAAAGCTGTTACAAGAAGTATCATCAACTAAAATATCTTGTTCATTTACTCCTAATTTAATGGCTAAATTTTTCATTTTTATAGCTTCTGGAATAACATCATTTTCTTGACTACTAATACCTTTATTCCCACCACTAAATATGATTTTTTTTATTCTATGGTTTTTATAAGCATCAACAGCAGCGTTAACTCTTTCATTTATTAGCATGCTATTTCTAAAAACTAAACCATAAATAGTACATTTTCCATTATCGTCAATATTTTCGTATACTATTCTTTGTATATCATTATCAGTTAATTTACTTTTATTTATTTCAGATAGTTTCAAATAATCACCTTCTTTTAAAGTTATATCACATGCTTATCTAATTTTGACATAAACATCAAAATTAGATAAAGAATTTTATATATAAAAAATTTTTATTCAAGTTAAAATTTTTTTTAAGTTCAAATATTCCAACAAATTCATTAATGATGCTAAAAACGTAGAGTTTTATAACTTTTAATTTATAAACTTCGAAGTATCAATTGGCATTTCATTAACTATAAAACTATAATTTCTTTTCAAATATTTTGACACTTTATATGGAACAGTAATTGCTTTTGGCCAATCTTTTAATATATTAATATCAAAATTATCTTCAGTAGTATATTGTACGATGAGATCTTTATCTGTAATAGTTATATCAACGTTTTGAATCTTTTGGATTTCTTTATTCATTTTATCCTGAATACTAGAATTTTCTGTTCTATGGTAGTTTACATCTAATTTATCAGCTAAAACTAAACTTAAGCCTATTAAAGATTTAATATTATCTCCTTTAGAATGATCCATGATAGCTTGCCTTAAAATCTCTTCTTCATCCTTAGTAATATCATTCTTATCAATATAATTAATAAATATTTTGCTGCTTTCTATAGCATGATTAGCTTTAACACCTTTTAATAAACCAATATCATGTAAAAGTGCAGCTGTCATTCCTAAATCAATTGCTCTTTCATCAGCTCCTAATTGTAATAAGATTATTTTTACATATTCAGCTACTCGTTTGAAATGCCCTAAGCCATGCTCCCAATCCCATTTACCATCCGTTATAAACTTAATATTTTCAATTTCTTTTACAGTATTTAAAAATGTTTCATTGCCTAACAATTTATCGTATAAATACATATAATCACCAAGATGATTATACCATTCTTCATTATTTTTTTTCAAATTATCTTTTTTTATAAGTCATGTATTTAAGTTCATACAATAATCAATAAGACTCAAAAGGGAAGGAGTATAAAACTTCTAAGCAAAGTTAGTTAAAATGAGTTTTAGCATAAATTTGTTATAATAATTTTATACTTATGATATTGCAATTTTGTTACTTTACAAAGCACATTATACATGGTACGATAAATAATAAATACATTAAGGTAGGTGTAAAAATATGTTATTCACTGTGGGAACAAAAATTAAAAGTTTAGCGGATATTAAAACTGATGATTTTAATTTTAAAACTATTCAAAATGATTATAAAAATGAAATACTAGAGCAAAGAAAACTAGAAGCAAATAAAATTTTATTAAAAATGAAAAGAGATTTATTAGCATTATCAAGTACAATTACTTCGGATAAAAATTTAGAAAGAAATGATAATTACAAACATATAAAACTTCAATTAGAGGTTATATCAACGTATATGTATGCACAGATAGAATATATCCAACTTGCTTGTGAATACGAAAATACAAGCCAATCCCAAAAAGTAATTGATAGTTTGCTATCATGTGAATACGCAAAAACAACATATGATATGAAAAGAGATTATGAATTTTGGATAGATCATAGTATTTATAGAAGTGAAGGCGCAGATGAACAATTAAAAAGATTGAATTCAATTCACAATTCAGAATTATCACAAAAAACTGCTATGCTTTTTGTTGATTCACTTGAATATTCAACAATTCGCGATAATAACTGGGGAAGAAACTGTTCTTGTAGTTTTATTCCAAATAATTTAAGTTCTAACCAAGATTTAGGTTATGCAAGAGAAAAATTTAGAAAAGATAGAAATACTTCTCTAAAAAAATTATATGAAATTTTTGAGTTTGTTAATTCGCTTGCTAGTATTTTAATGTCAAATTATACTATAGAAACTTATAACAAAGATCTTGCAATTAGTTATTGTTTGGATAGACTTTCACATGTCATAATTAATAAAGAAGCTAATGATTATCAAAAGAAATTGAAAAAAAGTTCTAATTCAAGCTGCTGGATTTAATTATATTTTATACATTAGGTAAGTGTATTCCCAAAATTCAAAATAAAACTACTTTCTATTTGATTCGAAAGTAGTTTTTATGTTATCCCGAAAAGATTCAAGTATCAATCAATAGATGCTCAAAAGAGAAGATGTATAAAACTTTTAAGACAAAATAAATAATTAGTAATAATTGTTAATTAAGCATAGATATTTGTAATATCAATTATTTAATTAATGCGTTTTACTTCTTATTTTTTGTTGAAACGAGGTAATCATTGCAAAATTAATTTCTTCTGGAGTTACACCATCATTTATCATTCTTTGATATTCTGCTTGTACTTCATCAAAAGTATCAGCTACAGGTCTAATTCTTTCATCTGATAAATTCCATAATATATCAAAATCGTTAGTCGCCTCAACAATATCTCCATAATAATATCCATCAAAAACCTTTGACATTTCTTCTGCAAAGTAACATGTACATAAGGTAACATCTTCACCAGTTTTTACATCTTTACACATAAAATGAAAAATTGGTGCACCGTTATAATGTCCAGGCATTCTTTGAAAATGATCATAATATAATAATTTTCTTTCTATAGATTGTTCCATAAATTATTAGCCTCCTTGTGGTTATTTATTATAACATAGATTCTAATTTTTAATCATTTAATTATTAATATTTTTAGAATATAAAATGATAAAATAGTTTATACATATTAATTGGATAGGTAAGTGTATCTCCAAAATTCAATTATCCCAAAAAGATTCAAGTATCAATCAATTACTGCTATTTTTTAGAGTTTAATTCTTTTTTTCTAAACTTAATCTTCAATGATTTTTTCATATAAAAAGAAAAAATCAATCATTTCTGATTGACTCCTATATATAAAAACTCGAACTAATCGAACAGATTCGCCATTGGTGCCCATGGCCGGACTCGAACCGGCACGATATCGCTATCATTGGATTTTGAGTCCAACGTGTCTACCAATTCCACCACATAGGCATGTATACATTATATCATAAGAAATTGCTTTTTTGTATACAAATTTATATAAAAATAAATAATAAAATGGCTGATTTAACATAATTCAATCTTTATACATGTATAAAATAATTTAGTTAAAAGATTTATTTTCTACGAATTCGACAGTTTTCATAATCATCTGAAAGTGATTCACTTACTTCTTCCTTAGTTTTTTGCTCCTTTTCGCTTTCAGTTAAAACGCAATCATCAAAATTAAGATCATTTTCATCTAATTTCTTTTCTTGAGACTTAGATAATTCATTCATTAAATCACTATAGTCAACATTTGCTAATTCATCAGTAACTTTAATTGATTCCTTTTCAAGAACTGATTCATCAATTTCACTTATTTTTATTCCTTCTAAATTGTTCATAAAATTTTACCTTTCTATGAGTATTTTATCATAAATTAATTGCTTTATTAAACAATAGTTGATAAATTGATAGGAAAATTTCTTAATCGATATTTTATATATTAAGAAGCCAAAAATATGCTGAATTGATTTGATGCTGTGAAAATATATAGAATGAGTTTCATTATGTTATAATAAATATGGATGTGATAATATGAGATTGATCTTTGAAGAATACTTTAAAGACTTAAAAAATTGGAATTTTGAATATGGCTTTATTAGAAATAATGAACTTCAGTATTATACCGATAAAAATGTTTCATATGGTGATGGTTTAAAGATATATGGTAAAAAAGAAAGAATAGGTAATAAACTTTATGATCCTTCATCCTCTGATTGGAGACTAAATAGAGAATTTGCCGATTACACTTCTTCTTCAATAAACACCAAAGACAAATTTTCTTTTAAATATGGAGTAATGGAGGTAAAGGCAAAAATTCCGGTTGCCGATGGTGCTTGGCCAGCTATTTGGATGCTTGGAAGTGAAGAAGAATATCCTTACTGTGATGAAGTCGATGTGATGGAATACTATCTATGTGAAGAAAGGCCTACGATACTTGCCAATTTTATGTGGTCGGAAACGGGATTATATAATTGGTCTACCAAGCAAATATCTCTTGAATATTTTCAAAGTAAGGATGAACATTGGGCTGATAAATTTCATATATGGAAAACCGTTTGGACAAGTAAGTGTTTTCAAATATTTATCGACGATGAACTGATAAACAGCATAAATACAGAAGATATACCAGGGAATAAATTTAAAAAGAATTACTATATCTTGCTTAATTTAGCGATTGGAAGAAAATGTTTTTATCCAAAAGACGAATCCCTTCCACTAGTTTATGAAATAGAGTATGTAAAGGTATATCAGGAGTAGAGATATGAAGAAATTGATTATTATTACGGGTATAAGTGGTTCAGGAAAAAGTACTGTAGCTGCATATTTAAATAAAAATCTTTCATCAACACTTATAAGTCTTGATACTTTAAAAGAAAATATCTTTGATATTATAGGATTTAAAAATGAACTTCAAAAGAATGAATTAAAGCCTTTAATTTATAATATATTTATTTTACTTTTAGATGAATGCTTAAAAAGAGAAGATGAATGCGTTATAGTAGAATTTCCTTTTAGTGCTTCTTGGAAAGAAAAATTTGAAAGTCTTGTTTTAAAATATGGGTATGACGCCATAACTATAAAAGTTAAAAATCGCGGTTTTGAAACAATATATGAAAATTTAAAGAGAAGAAATGAAGGAAATCAAAGGCATCCCGCACATTCTTTAAAAAGATATATTCCTCATGAATCTATCAAGTATAAATCTACAAACGAACTTGACTATGATGAATTAAAACACGACTATATAACTGATAAATACACCAGTTTTTCCATTGGAAAAGAAATCATTCTAACCGATTTTTCTTATAAAAATCTTATAAAAGAAATAGATAAGAAATAAAAAATATGTTATTATGTTTATAGAAGGAGTAAGTTATGAAAGAAAACAAATTTGCAATTATTGAAATCGGTAGCAATAACACTAAAGCACATGTATATGAAGGAGAAAATTCTATTTATAATTCTACGATAACAATCGAATTTAAAAAACACTATCAACAAGAAAATAAAGTGGACAAAAACGATTTGGATAAGTTAAATGAAGTAATAAAGGATGTTTTAAAATATACTAAAAATGTATATATCTATGGATGTAGTATCTTTAGAAAATTAAGCGATGAAGAATTAACTGAGATAAATAAAAGTTTAGAATCTTCTTTTGGTTTAAGTATTACAGTTGTAACACAAGAAGGAGAAGCTCAATACACATCTTTTGGATGCTATAATAAAATAGATTATGATAAAAATATTTGTATATTTATAGGAGGCGGTGGCTCAACCGAGCTTATATTTGTAAAAAACAAAGAAGTTATTGATAAAAAATATTATGATTTTGGCGTAGTTGATATCACCAAGAAGTTCCCAAGTCTATCAGATGATATTCCATCGGTTTCCTTTGATGAAGTGTATGATTACATTGAAGATTTGATTAAAACGATTGATACAAAAGCTGATCTTTTAATTCTTGCTGGGGGAGATCATCCATATTGGTATAATAATGCTAACTATGAACTAGAAGAAAATTCTTTATATAAAAATGAAAGACAAAAATATATGTTAACAATTGAAAAAAGTGATGAATATGACCATGACGCTCTTCAAACTTCACTTGATAAAATTCGAGCTAGATCTGATAATCCACTTTGGTTTGATGGCTCAAGAGCAATGAAAGTGATAACAAATTATATTTCACATGAAATCAATGCTAAATATATTATTCCAACAAACATCAATATGGAAGATGGAATAAAAGAAGAAAAATTAAAAAGCTTTGAGTAAAAAATGAAAGCAAGCAAAATTTAGATGCTTGTTTTTATTTGACTAAAATTTATTATATTTGCTACAATATAGGCGCCATTGGGGCAATGGCTATGGGAAATTATGAGTATTTGCTAATTGATGCACTTAATAAAAACCAATTTGCTGAAAAAAAGTTTTTAAATATATGTAGATCGGTTATTTTATCTAATAATTTAGAAAGCGAAATAAGTGATATTATAATTAAAGATTCTAATGGGTCATTTTTTAGTGGGATATATGTATCTAATACTATTACCTTATATATAAGAAAAGAAAACTATGGCTTTTATGACTACAGCAAGGCTTTTAAAATATTTTTTCATGAGCTAACTCATGTTATACAACTTCATTTTTTTGAAAATTATCCTAAAGATAAATGGATTTTAAGCGAAGATGAAGTTTTTGAAAGCATTAGATACCATATTTATGAATTAACATATCAATATATATTTTCTGATAGGAAAAGCTATAAAAAGTTTCACAATTTGATACCAACAGAAAGAGAAGCAAACTATTGTGGATTAATATATGCCTACACTTTACTCAAAGAAAGCATTCCTGATTTAACAAATATTTTAATTGAAAAAAATGCGTTAGAGCATGAACTTTTAAACATTTTAACTGATGGTTATAGAAAAAGTTTGATAGGTAAGAAGATTATTTGTCCACTAGAAACTTATCATAAAAAAAGTGAATTTGAATATTTTCTTCAAAGCATAGGTGATTATAAAAGCCTTAATATTAAATATAGACTATTATTTGGCTTACCAATAGAAAAAAGTGAATTTGACGATTTAGAGAAAAATGATGCATCATCATATTTATTGACTCTTAAAAATTAAACTGTTTACGCAGTTTTTTTTATTTTAGAAGAAATATTAAACTTTTTAGGTAATATTATTAATAGAAGGATAGAGGTGACGATATGCAACTATTAATCGAAGATGTTTTTAAAAAATATGATACTTTAGATGTTTTAAAAGGAGCAACATTTACATTTGAAAGCGGAAAAATATATGGATTGCTTGGAAGAAATGGTGCTGGTAAAACAACTCTGTTTAATATAATTAATAAAGATATATCAAGTGATGCAGGACGCATTGTTTTAAAAGATGATGGTAAAGTGGTCGAAGGAAATATCGGTTATGTTGTTTCTACTCCTAATGTTCCATCTTTTCTAACTGCTCGTGAGTTTTTAAAATTTTTTATTGAAATAAATTCCGAAAAAATTAAAAGTAAAAAAACTATTGATGAATACTTCGATATGGTGAGCATTGATATTCTAGATAGGGATAAACTTTTAAAAGATTATTCACATGGAATGAAAAATAAGATTCAATTGCTTGTTAACTTTATACTTGAACCAGAAGTTTTGCTTTTAGATGAGCCATTAACAAGTTTAGATGTTATCTCAAGTGAAGAGATGAAGAATATTCTAAGAAATATCAAAAAGAATTCAGTGTTGATATTTTCATCACACATAATGGACCTTATTATTTCTTTATGCGATGAGATTGTCCTTTTAAAAGATGGAAAGCTTGAACATATAAAAAAAGATGATCGAAGTGATAACGAATTAAAAGAGTTTATTATAGAAAAACTTAAAAACGAGGTCGATTATGAAAAATAGTTTTCTATTATCCTATAAAGTCAAAATCGCATATCGTGTAAATGCAATAATATATTCTCTTCGTCAGTTCAAATTTTTAAAAAATGTTATTCCAAGCAATTTATATGGAAATGATGGATTAAATATTCTATATTTGTTAATAAGCATTATTCATGAATTGATATTAGTTTTTTTAGGTAAAATTATATATCTATTCATATTTTTTTATCTTGCTCTAAACTTTTTAAATTCTCTAAATACATCAAGTATTTTCAATGTTTTTCTTTTTCTATCATTGATTGGATCGATATTGAATAATTTTCTTCTAGATGCAACAAATGATAAATACTACTCAGTAATATTCTTAAAAATGGATGCCAAAAAATATGCTATATCAAACTTTATATTTTATTTAACGAAGTTATTTATTGGTCTATCTTTAACCATATCTACATTTTTAATACTTTTACATATCAATGCTTGTTATACGATTATTATTGCATTATATATTTTAAGCACTAAAGTTAATTCAATAGTTTATATTTTAAAGCAATATAAAAAGAACTTAAATTTCGAAAAAAATAAAAAATATATATATAGCAAATGGTTAATGATAAGCATATATTTATCTCTTGCATATGTTATCCCATATTTTAAAATTCAAGTTTCTTTAATAGTCTATATAATTATCTTTTTGATATCTATTATAAAATCTATATCATCTTTAAAATATATTATCAATTACGACTACTTTTATGAGATGTATCATTTCATATTAACTGATGTTAATATGGATAGTATTAAAGAGATACAAACAAAAGAAAATAAAGATATATCCTTAAAAACAATTGAAAACAAGAAAAACTTTACTTCTTCAAAAAAAGGATACGCATATTTTAATGATATCTTTATTAAAAGACATAGTTCTATATTATATTCTTATATAAAAAAAATAACCTATTTTATCATTGGGATTACTTTTTTAACTATAACAGTTTTAGAGATTAACTTGGAAGCTAAAGAATTCATAAACAAAAATATCTTACAAACTTTACCTTTTATTTTGCTTATTATGTTTTTTTTAAACACTGGTCAAAGGGTATCAAAAGTGATGTATATGAACTGTGATTGTGCCATGCTATCATATCAATTTTATAAAGAAAAAAAGGCAATTTTATCTCTTTTTAAAGAAAGACTTAAAAGCATTATTAAAATGAACTTAATTTCTTCACTTGTTTTATCCATTTGTATTATATTTGTTTTATATTTGAGTGGAGGAACAAAAATCAAATATGCATATCTATTTCTTTTTTTGTCAATAAATATGATAAGTATTTTCTTTTCGATTCATAATTTAGTGATCTATTATCTATTGCAACCATATAATTATAACTGTGATGTTAAAGGTGTTAGTTATCGAATTATATCCATTTTAACTTATATGATTTGTTACTATGTAACTCAAATTAATTTAGAATTTTATACATTTACAATAATAACATGTATATTTAGTATTGTTTATACTGTTGCATCATTGGTTTTAGTTTACAATATAGCGCATAAAACTTTTAAAATTAGAGCTTAAGTAATTTACTTTTTATTAATTATTGTGTATATTATTGGTAGCGCCGACTTAGCTCAGTTGGTAGAGCAACGCCCTCGTAACGCGTAGGTCGTAGGTTCAAGTCCTATAGTCGGCACCATATTGGATTTTACTCGAACTATTTTTAATTAGTTCGAGTTTTTTAATATTAATAAAAATATCTATAAAGTAAGTCATTTCTTATTTAGGTCTATTGGAAAGTATGAGCAAAACTTTAAAATGTAAATCAAATATTAAAATACTAAATATAATTAAATAAATTGTAAAGCATGATATAATGTTTATATGTTTAAGATATGTGGTGGTGATGTTTAAATGGAAGATATTGAAAGAATAACTAATGCAAAAAATAGAATTTTTCAAGCTAGTATGTCATTTGGGAAAGATAGTCCAATTTCAATGAATACCGATAACAAACATGTTTATAGAGTTACCGGTACTTCTCAAATACAGGACATCATCAATAGTGGATATGTTAGACCACGTATGGGCAAGGCAAAAGGCGGACATCAAGGAGAAGTTTTTTGGACTCAAGGAAGCGACAAACTATATTTTTATGATAAGAGACCCGTTTTAGAAACAAGTGTTGATATTTTAAAAGAAAATGGCCAAATAGGAGCCATTTCATTAGATCAGTTAACTAGTATTTGGATGTTTGATGAACAACAAAATAAATATGTTAATAACATTCAAATGGTACGAAATGCATTTAATCAAACACACCCAGAACAAGAGCAAACATATGAAGATTTAATGAAAGAGCTTGATGAACCAAAAAAAGAACAAGTTTATACTGAGATAGGATCCGAAAACTTAATGGATCATGACTCTACTGTTATACCGGAGAGAAAATATAATGCTGATGGAACATATACGATGGAATATATAGCTCATTTAGCAAATACATCATTAGGATTTGATCAAGAAATATATAATAAGCTAATGGAAGAAAATGCTATTAAAGGAAAACAGAATGAAGCTCAAATGACTAGCAGCAGTAAACATATGTAATTCGTGAATAATGGAGGTATATTATAAATGAGATTTTAAATAAAATTGGAGGTACAAATGAAAAATTTAAGCAGTGAATTGCTTAATAAATTTGATGATTTATATAAAAAGTTTATTTTATATCATGAACGATAACTTCTTTAATGGCTTTGTCTTTGAAGTCATTATCGACAAGAAATATATGACAGATAAACAATTAGAGATTTTGAATCAAAATTCTAGCTTATTTGGTATAACTGAACCATTTTAAAAAATATGAATAGGAATTTTAAAGTTCTTATTTTTTTTAAAAGAGATAAGCAGATTATTAATTTTTAAATAAAATGTTGAAGATTGCTACGTTATTTTATATGATATAAAATATTAGTGATATCCTAAATAAGCTGTTGAAAAGTAGAGATAAGCATATTATAATAAACTAACTAAAAGGACGTGATGATATGATAGAACCACACAAATATATTTCTTATGATGAATATGATGTCATAAATAAATTTTTAGCATTATATAGAAATAAAAGTATTATTGTTGCAGACAGGTATACCAAAGAATTTAGTACAGTACCTTTGAAAAATGGAAACATCATTTTAAAAACAGATGAAGAAGTTATGAAAACCATGTATTTTTGTAGAACAATTGATTATAAAGGAGAACAATACGTTGTTGAACTAGAGATAAGTGATGTTATTCATTTTAACCAAAAGCATCAAAAAATTAACATGTTTAAAATCAGCACTAATGAAAGTGTTCATTCAATTGATCAAGAAATCTATTCAGATATTTGGAGTATTTTTTTGGAATCACAAAAACGCATAATATCTCCAGAGCAACCTTACTGTAAGAAGATGTATTCAAATAAGGCTTTAGAAAAATTTTTAATGAATCACGAATGGGAGAATATTGAAAAAGGAATTCAACAAAAACCAACGTTGGCCAATTCTTTATTTATTACAGGCGAAGAATATAGATCAAGCATGTATGATATATATTTTGCTACCATATTGTATCAATTAATTGACTTTAGAATTCGTAATCTTGAAGGTTTAATTAAAGATGAAAAAGATTTGTATGAATTGGATAAATTAATAGTAAGATTACGCAGGGCAAAACTATTGAAAATTCATTTGAGTGATCAAATATCTGGTTCTAAACTTTATCCAAAAAAGTCTATATTGTTAGATCATTATAATGAAAATCTAAGAACACATGAAGTGACACAATACAATGGAACCAATAATGGATTATCAGCTGAAAAAAGTGTTTTAAAAAAATTAGTAAAAGATATGAAATAACAGCTTAGAAACAAGCCTTTTTAAATGCATTAATATTTAATTGCTTTTAAGTTATATTTTAAAGTAATGAATTTGCTGTAATTTATTCTTTGTGATAAAATAAAATGTAGCAAGGAGGCTTCTTATGAGATATAGAAGTATTACTTTAACTGACCCTGAATTGATATTTATTAAATATGAAAATAGGTATGAAAAATATCTAGAAGAGATGAAACAATTGGATGATGAGTTAGTATCTTCAGTTGTTAAATGTCCGTCCATCTACAGTGAATTAAGTGATCATCAAAGTTACATGATTTTTAAAGGTATGTTTAACTGCATAGGTGCTATTTATATTGGAACATCAACTGATGAGCAAGATTTAGAAATAGACATCCAATTTATTGAAGAAAAGTTTAAAAACAAGGAAGACATAACTAAAGTTTTAGAAAAAATTATCGATTCTCTTAAATTTTATTGCTTTGATAAAAAAAATATTAGAATACATCTTTTTAATGACATTGATTTAGAGAATACTAAATATGCAAAAGAACAATTATTTGAAGATAGAACAATATATATCGCAGAAAATAGCTACTATAATAGTTTGTATACAAAATTGTTTGCTGAAATGAAAGCTTCTTTAGAAGAGATGGATACTTCATCAAAATCATGGAACCAACTAGAATATGTTCCAAATCCTCCATTTAATGACAATGATATTATAAATGAAAAATTAATGGAAGAATATGTTAATAAAACTATACCTTTAAATGAGATATTTTATAAACCTACAAGTATTTATTGGGAAAACATTGATTTTAAAACTTTTTTCACAAGCATGGAATTTAAAAGAGATGGTCAAGTATATTTTTCTAAAAGAATTAAGGGTAAAGACCGTTTTGAATTTGATTACAATGTTTTAAAAAGTGGATTTGTATTTAAAAAAAGTGGAGATATTAGTTTAAGTGTTGAAAAAACAGATAGTTATATTCACTTTAAGAATGATGTTTTAGATATCTTTAAATTTAAGGACAATAAAAAGATAATTGAGTACTCAAGTCCAGTTGTTAATAATTCATCAATTCAAGTTTCATTATATGTAAACGGATTTGGCGAAATCGAGAAATGCTATATTGATTTTAGAACGCATAAAAAACGTGATAAATATGCCGGTAAAATAACTGGAACTTATGCTTTAAGAATAAAATCACTTTATAATGAATGCACATTGAATTTTATTAGTCGTAAAGGAAATATTTCTGATAGCTTTGAAAGTGAACTATATAGAGATGAAGAAATATATAAAGCGGTTTTTAATGGGAATTTAACCATTAAATTCGTCGATGATATAATAAGAAGATTAATTCCTGTTATAAGGAGAAAAGAAAGCTTGAAAGGTAATGACTTTAAACTTTCCAATAAAACTCTTTCTTATCAAGTTTTAAGGTTAGAAAGTGAATCCATTAGAAGCTTAAGAGAAATAAAAGATGAATTAATGTTTCCACATTTAAAAGAAGAAATAAATTCTTTTCTAGGAAGTTATGAACCTAAAACTCTTGACCCACAAAAAAAATTAATCCAATCATAAATAATTATGCCAACGAAAGTTGGTTATTTATTTGCAAATTTTTATATTTTGATATATAATATCTCTCCCAAAAAGAAAGAAAGGGGATTTTATGACAATTGAAGAATTTAGATTAACGGATTATAACAACGAAAAAAGATATGCCAAAGTAGAAGAAATAATTGCTCAAGAAATAATAAAAGAATATTTGCTTTTTTATCCCTTTTCTTTGAATCAAAATCAACAAACTATAAATAAAATGCAATCATTATTTGAATACTATTGCGAGGCTAAATTATGCGGTTCAACAGTTATTTTTGATTCCCTTCTTAAAAAAAATAGATTCAATTATTCACTTTCAATCAAAACTGCAATATTTGCTCTTTTAAACAATTTTTTAGATTATAATCAAATACGTGCTATAAACTATCCCGGAGTCTATGACATAAAAAAAGAAGGAAGTCTATATACCCTAGATACATGCATTGGAAAGTTAAAAGTATATAAAGCCAGTGAAGAAATAGATTCCTATATTTTAAAACAACAACTTTCTAGATTATGTTATCAAAGAAGCTATGAATTTATGAAACAAAATCAAGAATATGAAGCGATACTTTCATACATACAAAACTTCTTTATCGGTGGACATTTTCATGTTTACTTGAAAAATAATGAACAGGTTTTAGATATTGCCTCAAATGCTTTATATGAAGATTTGTTAAGTGCATCAAAGATTTTAAATGGTCAAACCCTTGCACAAAAAAATTACGAAGAAGCAATGGAAGAAGTTAGTGATTTATGTGTTTTAGTTCCAAGCCTTAGATCTCTTCCTCCATTAAAAAGTTTATCGTTATATTATAAGATGAAAAACTCTAAAGAATAAGTATATAATAAGAAAAAGAATAGATAATAATAATGGTGATTAAATGATCTATTATATAAATCTATTTTTTATTTTTTCTATATTTGGATATTTTATTGAAAGCACATGGAACTTTTTATGTAGAAAAAAGTTTGGAAGTGGAATACTTTATTTACCTTGGACACCGATTTATGGATTTGGAAGTGTCTTAATTATTCTTGTCTTTAATTTTATCCAGAAGTATATTCATGTTGCAGGATGGCTAAATTCCATTATTCTTGCGGTTATAATGATGGTAGTTTTAACTCTCATTGAACTTTTAGGTGGAATGTTTATTGAACGTATATTCCATAAGACTTTCTGGGATTATACGCCTTTTAAATTCAATATCGGAAAATATATATCGCTTGAGATTTCGCTTATATGGGCATTCTCTTCAGTAATCCTTGCCTATATTGTTGAACCATTAGCTCATCCATTTATAAAAGCAATCCCGATTTATATAACAATCATGTTTATCATTCTCTTTGCCATCGATAATATTTTTACATACATAAGTGGAAAAACTCACGAATAGTATAAAAAAGATAAAACAGGTTAAAATAATAATGGTGATTTTATGGAAGAAAATATTAATATATTAAATGAGCTTAACAAAGGAGCTTGCATGGGAATGGATTCAATAGATATGATTAAAGATAAAGTACAAAATCAGGATTTTAAAAACACTTTGGATTCCATTTACAAGGAATATGAAGAGTTTTCAAGGAAATGTAATAAACTTTTTTACAAATATGATTATGAAGATGATCCAAAAGAAACAAGCGCTTTAAATAAAGCAATGCTTTGGTCAGGAATAGAGATGAAAACAATCGCAGATATGAGTGATTCAAAATTAGCAGAACTCCTTCTTAATGGTACAAATATGGGGATAATTGAAGGAAGAAAAATTTTGAACAATAAAACCAGTGATATTGAAGTTGAAGACTTAACCAAGGTTTTTATACATATGCAAGAAAATAATGTTGAAACTTTAAAACAATACTTATAGATTAGGTATTGTTTTTATTAATTTATATTGATAATCTTTATATTCAACCGAAGTTTCATAATCAAAACATTTTAACATATCTCTAATATTTTTAATATTTTCTAGGCTATCAACAAAAAATACTCCTTTAATTGTATAGATATTTTTTAAAGAATGAATATATTCTCTTAAAGCAGAAAAACTATCCTTTGTTAAACTATCTCCATTGAATACTTGAAAACATGTATTATCTTGATATGCTTTATTTGTTATTGTTAGGTTTGATTCGCTTAAATATCTAGAATTTATTAAAGAAAAAACTATATCTTCTTTGCTTAGTTCTTCTAAAACTTCTTTTTCTTCTTCTAATTTTTCCTTATCATTAAAGTTAATTATATTAAAAAAAATAAGTACAATGTTCGTCAAATTTATCTTCCTCTCTATTAAAATATATATATATAAATCTATAATATTCATAAATACTAGGTTTAATATCATAAAAAAGTGAGCAATTTGTAATAGACCAATTATGTTGATCTGCATAATATAAATTAGAAAGGAATTGACTATTATGAATCCAAGATGTTATGAATATGAAAATATGGACCCAAATATGAATATGGGAATGAATGAAATGGATCCAAATATGATGAATAAAAATATGGATGGATGCGCATGTCCTCCAGTATATGAATGTCCACAAGAAAGAGTATGTACTAGAGTAATCGTACATGAAGTCCCACATATAATGCCAGTGCATACTAAAATTATAAATCATCATATATATAAACATTCTTACACTCCTTGTTATACAATGAGCGAATGTGATACTTGCGAAAACGTATATGATCCTTGCTGTAAAAACTTCTAGAAATAGAAGTTTTTTTATGGATATTTTAATAAAAAGATTTGTATGATATAATATTTCATATATTACTAGGTGGATTGTGGTGAACAAATGATAAAAAACATTGTATTTGATATTGGGGAAATTCTTTTTGATGAATTGTCTCTTATTTTTAAAAATGACACTATTTACATGATCTAAGGATTGTAAACATTACATAAGTTAATAAAAACATACTAAAATTTTTAAGGAGGTCATAAAATATGAAAAGAATAAAAGAATTTGATATTGCAAAGACAATTGCTACTTTTTCTATTATATGTGCCCATCTTTCACCAATAACTTCAAAAGATATTTTTTCCATTAAAATATCATGGCTATATAACTTGTTTGGAATAATTGGTGTGCCTTTATTTTTCTTTGTTTCAGGTTATCTGTTTTTTTTAAATACTGACAATTTTAAAAAGTTTATGAATAAAAAATTAAGACAAATAATAATACCTTGGATTTTTGTCGGCACATTCTGTTATTTGATTGTCTTTTACTTTAAACACAATCTATCTTTTATAAATTATTTAAAATTTATTTCCGGTTATGGATCATATTTGTATTTTTTAAGTGTTTTATTAATTTTATATTTAATTAATTTTAAATTTAAAATTAATAATATGTTTTTATATTCAAGTCTTATAATTGGAATTATAAGTTTGGTATTAAATATAATATATGGAGAAAATTCATTTTCATACATTAATTTTTGTAATTGGATACCTTATTTCAATTTAGGAATGCTTGTTTCAAAAAATAATAAAATTAATGATTTGTTTAAATTTTGCAGAAAAAATATGTTTATATTTTTTATTACATTTTTAATTGTGTTTTTATACAGTTATATCAATAACATAGAGATAAATTATTGGACTCTTGTTGGCATAATAGTTATATTAACTTTTTGGGGAATGTTTTTTGGAATTATTTATGATAAGAAGTCAAAAATAAATACTTTCTTTGGAGAAAATTCATTAGTTTTTTACTTAATCCATATGCCTATAGCTGGAATTTGTGTAAGAATTATGAATGGCTATTTTATCATTTTTAGATTATTTCTTACATTGTTAATAACATATATTGTTATATATTTATATAAGTTTTTTACTAAAAAGTTAAATTTAGAAAAATTAAATATTTTAATAGGAGTAAAGTAATAAAAACACTAGCTATAAAAGCGATAACTATAGAAAAAGCCATTAGAATTAAACTGAAAACTTAAAAACATTGTAAATGCTTGAAAAATAAAATATTTCTAGAAATATAAGTTTTTTTATTTGGTTGTAAATAAAGTGTACAATCTATTTATATATTTTTTCACTTATAGTATATTAATAACATAGGAGAGTGAAAAGATGATTTATCCATCAATAGATAAAATATTAAAAACAGTAGATTCAAAATACATTTTAGTTCATGTTGTAGCTAAAAGAAGTAGACAAATGCAAGAAACTAAACACTTTCAAATGAAAGAAAGTGACTATGTTTCTAAAAGAGAAATAGGTAGAGCATTGGAAGAACTTGATAAAGGATTAATTCATATTATTAAAAAGTAATCCTTTTTTTGTTTGGAGGTAAATTTATGTTTGTATACAATAAAGATATAGAAACACTTTATAAAGAACTCAACAGTGAAGAAAATGGTTTAAGTGGCGAAGAGGCTAAAAAAAATCTAGAAAAATATGGTATGAATATTCTTGATGAGGGTAAAAAGAAATCATGGTTTTTAAAATTTATATCACAATTTAATGATTTAATGATTATAATTCTTATAATTGTGGCTATCTTTCTAGTTATATATGGCTATTTTTATAGTCATGATTATACCGATGCGATAGTTATTTTTGCGGTTGTTTTAATCAACGCGGTTATGGGTTTTATTCAAGAACAAAAAGCCGAAGTAACATTAAATGATTTGAAAAAATATTCTGTTTCAACATGTAAAGTAAAAAGAAATGGAATAATTCATATAATAAATTCAAGTGAAGTTGTGCCTGGAGACGTTGTTATCTATGAGGCAGGAGACAAGATCACAAGTGATGCTCGTATCATAAGTGAAAGTAATTTAAGTGTTGATGAATCAGCTTTAACCGGAGAGTCAAATCCTGTTGGTAAAACAAGTAAAAAAATTAACGGGAAAAAGATTATTCAAGAAAGAAAAAATATGCTTTTTTGCGGTTCAACAGTAACGAGTGGGAAAGCGACTGCTTTAGTAACTTCAACCGGTATGCTTACAGAAATTGGGCTTATTGCTATCTCGTTAAATACTCCATATGTAGTTCCATCTCCATTGGAATTGAAAATAAAAGAACTAAGTAAAAAAATAACATTGCTTATATTCTTTATCATTCTATTTATATTTGCATATGGACTTATTTCTGGATATAAAATTCTAGAAATACTTATGCTATGTGTTTCTCTTTCTGTAGCTGCAATTCCTGAAGGTCTTCCAGCTGTAATAACGATCACTTTATCAAGTGGAGCTGGATCTCTTTTTAAAAAGAATACAATTGTAAAACAGATAAGTGCAGTTGAAACTTTAGGAGCAACTGAGATAATATGTTCAGATAAAACTGGAACTATAACAGAAAATAAGATGAAAGTGGTTAAAACTGATTTTTTAGATGAAAAAATGTTTAAAACCATATGTGTATTATGTAATGATGCCTCAATTGGAGACGAAGAAATTGGTGATCCAACAGAGATTAGTCTATTGAAATATGTGGGTAAAAAAGAATGCATATCTATAAATCAAAGATATGAAAGACTAGTTGATGCCCCATTTGACAGTGAAAGAAAAATGATGAGTACTTTTGTATCCGATGGAGAAAGAAGCTATGTATTAGTAAAAGGAAGTTTAGATAATCTAATCGATTTAATGAATTTAAATGAAGATGAAAAGAAAGAATTACATAAAAAAGAAGAGGCTTTTTCTTCATCATCTCTAAGAGTTCTTGCTTTTGCTTATAAAGAAATAAAAAAGAATATCCCTTCATCTAAAGAATTACTATGTGAAGAAAAGAATTTAACATATGTTGGTATATGTGGGATGATTGATCCTCCGAGAAAAAGTGTAAAAAATGCGGTCTTAAAATGTATTAAAGCAGGAATTAAGCCAGTTATGATTACAGGAGATTCTTTATTGACTGCAGTTTCTGTTGCCAAAAGTGTTGGTATTTTAAAGGATGAAAGCGAAGCAGTTTTAGGTTCTTCACTTGATAACTTAAGCGATGAAGAACTTGTAGAAGTAATCGATAAATATTCGGTATATGCAAGAGTATCTCCAATACATAAAAGAAGAATTGTTGCGGCATGGCAAAAAAAGAATAAAGTAGTTGCTATGACTGGAGATGGAGTAAATGATGCTCCTGCTATAAAAGATGCTCATGTAGGAATTGGTATGGGTATTACGGGAACTGAAGTTACTAAAAATGTCGCAGATGTTATTTTGCTTGATGACTCTTTTTCAACAATCGTTGATGCAGTAGAAGAGGGAAGAAGAATATATTCAAATATAAGAAATAATATTGTTTATTCACTTTCAAGCAATTTTGCGGAGATTTTTGTTGTTTTAATTAGTATGATCTTTGGATACAATATTTTGCTTCCAATACATATATTATTTATAGATTTAGTTACTGATTCGATTCCAAGTATATGTCTTTCTTATGAAAAAGCAGAAAAAAACATCATGAATACTCATCCAAGAGGTCTTAATAAACCACTTTTTACTCCATTTGTTTGGGGAGAAATAGTTGTTTCCTCAATAATTGAAACTATATTTGTATTAGCAACGTATTTTATAAGTTTAAAATATTTCAGTTATGAAATATCTTCTACACTTGCTTTGCTTTCACTTGTAATGCAAGAAATAATATATGCGTTCAGTTGTAGAAATTTAAAAAGTTATATATTTAAACAAGGAATTTTTAGCAATAAAACTTTTAACATAGGAATAACTTTATTACTAATTATAGAAGGAACTTTGTTCTTAACTCCACTAGGAAATATAATAAATATATCACTGATTGATGTAAAAGTTATTTTACTAGTCGTGTTATTTAACTTAATAGGTTTTATCATTTATGAAATAACAAAAGTATTTATTTCCAAAATGCTTAAAGATTAAAACATGTATAATTGCATGTTTTTTTTACTTTACACATAAAAAAATAAAATAAGTAAAATACAACAAATATGTAGTATAATAAAACTATACAGTAGAATATTTACAGGAAGAAATGTAAACCCTCCAAAATGACTTGAAAATCGGGGGGGGTATTATAAAATAAAAAAGTAAAGGAAAGTAGGTATAATATGAAAAAGAAGAGTATGCTTATAGTAGCAATGTTACTAATGTCAATTGGATTTGCAGCTATCTCAACGACATTAGTACTAAATGGAAATGCTAAAGTAAGTGAAAATCAAGATGACTTCTCAGTTATCTTCACAGCTGCAACATTAGATGGAAAGGATGTATATGCATCAGTAGTAGATGAAACAAAGAAGATAATTAATTTCACAACAAGTGATTTAAAAACATTAAATCAAACAAGCATCTTAACATATGAAGTAACAAACAATTCAAGCAATTATGATGCAAATGTAAATGTAACATGTGTACCAAAAACTGGAACAACAGCAAAATATACAAGTATCAAAAATGAACTAGAAAATAATGCAACAGTAGTAAAAGCAAAAGAAAGCTTAAACGGAACATTAACAGTAACATTAGATAAAACATCAACAGAAGAAATTACAGAAGAATATACATGTTCATTAGAATTTAATGCGGTAGAAAGAGATACTATAAATATTGGTGGACCATATTATGCATTTGGAACACCAACAACAGCAAGTGCAACAGATTATACAACATTAGGAAAAAATGTATTTGCAGCATTAGATACAACTGGTACAAAAGGTGTATGTATAAATGATAATGGATTATTTTGTATAAAATCAAATGATTATGACAATTCAGTATTAGCATTAAAAAATCATTTTGGAGAATCAAAATGTAGTGGCCATGGTTCGCGCTTCTTCTGCAACTCTGATGCATTCTACTGCAATGCGGGTTCGTTTGGCGACGTGAGTTGCGACGACAGCTCGACTTCTGAGATCTGCAGTGTGAACTCTTCTGGTACTGTTGCCTGCTACTAGTCCTGTCTCACTGGGTATCTAAAAATCTAAATTCTATCTTTTGATTTATCAAAAGAAGTTGAGGAGTGTCCATTTAACTCTTATGGATTCCCTTTAGCGTTTGGAGTAGCGTAATAATTCAATAAAGAATCTTTGATTCCATTGAAATATAGGCGTAAATAACGAAAAAGTGTTGACAAGTGCATAAAATTTGATATAATGAATATGTTTTAAAGAGGAAAGCGATGTATCCACATCCACCTGAAATGCACAAATGATGCTTTAGGTAAAAGGCCAAAATAGATAATATTTATTATAATTTATGCTATAAATAGGTTTTTAAGTGGATACAATTGTATTCACTTTTTAATTTGAATTTGGAGGTGCTTATCATAGCAAACATGAACAAGAAGAATGATGATTTACTTATCAATGAAAGAATTAGAGTTCCAGAATTGATGGTAATTGGTCCAAACGGAGAACAAATGGGAACAAAAAAACTAAATGATGCTTTAACTATTGCAACATTTGCTGGTTTAGATCTAGTTTTAATGAACCCAGGAAGCGATAGACCGGTTGCAAAAATTATGGACTACAACAAGTACAAATATGAAAAAAACAAAAAAGCAAAAGATGCTTTGAAAAAACAAAGAGTTGGTAATAAGGAAACAAAAGAATATCAATTATCGCCTAATATCGATGTTGGTGACTTTGAAACTAGAAGAAAAAATGCTCAAAAGTACTTAGAAAAAGGTCACAAGATTAAAGTATCTATTAGATTTAGAGGACGTGAAATGGCTCATACTGAAATTGGTAGGGAAGTAATGATGCGTTTCTATGAATCGCTTAAAGATATTTGTACAATTGAGAGTGAACCAAAACTTGAAGGTCGTAATATGACTATGATGTTAGCCCCAACAAAAGAAATATAGGAGGATTTATTTATGGCAAAACAAAAAACACATAAAGCAACAAGCAAAATATTAAAAAAACATAAAAGTGGCCTAATTACTTATAAGAAGAGTAATGGAAACCATAAAACAGCTAAAGATACTGCAAAAGCTGTTAGACAAAGAAGAAACAAAGGACAATTAGCGAAAGGAATAGCTGACAGATTAAAAAATGTCATCTAGTAGGTGGAAATAATGACAAGAGTTAAAGGTGGATCTGTTGCTAAAAACAGACGTAGAAAAGTATTAAAAAGTGCAAAAGGATATTTTGGATCTAAACATAGATTATTCAAAACTGCACAAGAACAAACATTCCATAGTGGAGCATATGCTTATAGAGATAGAAAACAAAATAAGAGAAACTTCAGAAAATTATGGATTACAAGAATAAATGCTGCATGTCGTGTAAATGATATCAGTTATTCAAAATTCATTAACGGTTTATCTAAAGCTGGTGTTGAAATCAATAGAAAAATGTTAAGTGAAGTTGCAATCGATAATCCAGCATTATTCACTTCATATGTAAATATTGCAAAAGATGCTTTAGCAGGTAAAACAGTTAAAACTACAACTAAAAAGGCTGAAACTAAAGAAGTAAAAGAAACAAAATCTGAAGAAAAAACTGATTTATCTAAATTAACTGTAGCTGAATTAAAAGAAATGGCTAAAGAAAAAAATATTGAAGGCTATACTTCAATGAAAAAGGCTGAATTAGTTGCATCTTTATCTAAATAGTTGAATATTAATGAAAAATTGGTAAATATTACCAATTTTTTTAATTAATTTATTGAAAGTTTATCTATATTACTTTATAATTAATATAGAAAATTATAGTCAAATATTATATATTTTTATAATTGTAATGACGGGAGTGAGTTACATGATTGGAGCCAATTGGTTAGTTAGAACCCTAGGGATTATTTTTATTGGCCTTTTTGATGGTGTTGCTTATACATTGGTAAGTTTAAGTTACAGGATATTTTTAGCTGTATCTGAACTGGATTTATTTGGTGGAAGCGAAGCAGGACAAAACCTTTATAATATATTTACGCAAAAAATCTATATGATTCTATCGATTGTAATGCTTTTTGTATTGGTATATGAAATTATACTTATGATTATAAACCCTGACGGCGATGGAACAAAGAAAGCAACAACGCTTTTTAAGGATGTAGTTATATCTATTTCTCTAATCGCGGTGTTACCTACTTTATTTAGATATATGGCAGTTTTTCAACAACATGTTATACATAATAATACGATTGGAGCTATTGTTTTAGGAACCTCGCCAACTCCAGGGGATCAAAAAGAATATGCTTATGGAGATCGAATTGGAATGGTTGTTTTAATGGCATTTTATCATCCACAGGGAACTGGATATGATTCTTTCTTCGATACACTTGGAAACTTTAGAGGTGCAGATGAAGCAGTATCTTCATGCGTTTCTGATTCCGATGGAGCAGCGTCGGAGGATACCTGCAGAACGTGGGCTGAAGCGCTTGAAAGATGGGACAACCAATTAAATGCACCAAAATTTGTTGATCTTTCTGGCTTTAATTCGATAACGTGGAATTGGAGTTTACTTGGAACAATTGGAGACGATGATGGATCATACTATATGTGGATAATTTCTACTGTTTGTGCAATAATGGTTGCTAAATTTTTTGCTGGATATGCTATTGATTTAGGAACTCGTGCTGTAAAGCTTGGATTCCTTGAACTTATAGCGCCAATACCTATAATAATGAACGTTTCACCTAAGTTGAAAAAATCATTTGAAACATGGAAAGGTGAGATAATAAAAACATATGTAGAATTGTTTATTAGACTCGCTGTTATTTTCTTTACGGTAAAACTTTGCTCAGTTGTACCACAACTTGCTGAATATATTTTTGGAGGAAATAGCACCGTTGAGGGCGGGCTTGGAATAAGAACAACAACTATGGTCATTTTAATTCTTGGACTTTTGAAGTTTGCAAAAGAAGCTCCAGAGTTATTTAAATCATTATTTGACACTGGAGGCAACTTGTTTAAAGGACTTGATCTTAAGCCTGGTATTAAGAGACGTATTGAAGGTAACGAATACGCTATGAAGGGAATGTCTACTGCTCTTGGAGCTGTTGGCGGAATGGCTGGAGCTGCTTATAAAAGATTCCAGCAAGCAGGTGGCTCAAAGGATAATGTAACTCTCGGAAATGTGTTTACTGCTTTAACTGCTGCTCCTAGAGGTGTTATTACTGGAGCTAAATCCGGATGGAAAAATAGTGCCTCAAAACTTAAAGATCTTAAGAAAACTGGTGCTACTGCCATAGGAGATGCACATGCTGCTGAACAAAGAGCTTATGATGGAGATTTCCATTCAGCAGTCCGAGACACTTATAGAGCAATAAAGAATGATAATGCTAATAGAACTAATGCTGAAGATAGTCAAACTATTAATGATATTAAGACAGGTGCAAAACAATACGCAGAGACGGTGTTAGGTAAAGGATCAAATGGTTTCAAAGAAATGTTCAAAGATCTTGGTGAAACTTTATCAGGAACTAATATAACGATTTCTTCAAGAGATTCAGAAAATATTGAATCCATGAAAAAATTTGCTGAAACTCTTACATCATTTATGAAAGATCCATTTGACAAAGCTATCGAAAACTCTAAAAAAGCCCAATCAGATGACATTAAAAAAATTCTTAGCGGAATAGCGGTTGATAAAACTCTTCCAGACGGTACTATAAAGACATTGAGAACAGAAAAAGAAGCAAAAGCATTCTGGTCAGATGTTATGAATAAACAAAAAGCTGCAGTTATTAACAAAGATCAAATCGATGTTCTATCTTCACAATTTAAGAAGTTTGAAAAAGATTTGGCAAGCAGAAAAATGGATTCATCAATTATCGATTCAATGAACTCACGTATTGCAGATAAAGCTAAAAAGATGAACTTTAAAGATGAAAATGGTAATACTGTAAATATCAAAAACTTGGAAGACTTTATTAAATATACAAGTTCAGATTATGCTCGATCTAATACTGAAATGTTTGTTAAGGCAATCTCCGTAATGGGAGAAGTCGGCGACTTCTTCGATGAAACTGGTAAAATTAATAACTTACAATCTAGAACTCAAACAATAGCAAAAGAAGCTGAAAAGAAAGATAAGAAGTAGGTGTTTGTTATGTTTATAAGTGAAATTGAAGAATTAGAAATGAAAAAAAACTTATGCGACTACGTCATAGCAAGTTATGAAGCTATTTTAACTAGAGAAGCTATGGATGATATGGATATAATTGAAAATGCTAAAAATGAAGAATTAAAAAATGCTATATCATCAGGTATGTCTAAAAGAGAACAAAATTTAATCAAACAAAAATATTTAGTTCTTGAATACAAAAAATTTGCTGATACTTGTGAAGACAATATTTATGCAAAAGATGTTTTAAATAAAGTCGGAAGAGAACTTTCATCAAGAAAAAATAGTCCATTTATTTCTTCTTGCGGATTTACATTAGGTACGGATTCTACGATGGATTCTAAAACACTTTTTGCGAATTATAAAACAGCGTTAAATAAAAATAAACAATTAGAAGCTATGATAAATTTAAAAAAGTTTTAAAAATGAATAAAGAGAGGAAAATTTGAGTATGAATAATGCATATTTGATACCAGCGAATTCAAAAAGATCGATGTTAATATTTGGTCTTTTTACTCCCGTTGATTTAGCAATATTTAGCGTAGGAGCTTTACTAACAATAATCCTTATGTTTACCTTTAATGCGGTAACTATACAGGATGTATTTATGATTTTAACTCCACTTTTTATAAGCACTGCTATGGTACTTCCTGTACCAAATCATAGAAATGTTTGGACGCTTTGTGCAAATATTTACAATTATTTATCAAATAGAAGAACATACTTTTGGAGAGGTTGGTGTATGATAAATGGCGAAGAAAATAAAGATAGAAAGTAGTAAATATACTGAAGATTGGTTGCCAGTAAAAGATATAAAAAATGGTATGATTGAGGTTGAAGGTAAACTTATTGAAGGAACTCAATTAGTTGCTGGAATCCGCGTTGAACCTAAAAATATTTTTATAAGTGATCAAGAAACACAAGAACGAACTTTAATCGCGTTAAGAAATTTTTATAATACTCTTTATTACGAGTTTTGGTTAGTTTGTTGTGATAGACCAGTAGATATCAATCTATATAAATCAGAACTTGAGATTATGTATACAGATGCTGTAAATCCTCAAGTGAGAAAAATGATTTTACAGGATATCCAAAAATGTGACAAGTTTATTGGACCTGAAATAAACGCCGTAGATACTGAATTTTACCTATTGTTTAAAGACAGTCCAAAAAATATGGAAAGCATTCAAAAGAAAATTCATAACATGATTTCTGGACTTGCAAATGCCGGTATTAATTCAAGACAATTAACTGACGATGATGCGAGAGTGTTACTGGATAGTTTCTTTAATGATTCAAAAAGAGTAGAATATGGGACGGTGATGGCAGATGTCGAAACTAACAACTAAAAGTGAAATAGCTCCTAAAGGATTAAACTTTAAGATAAATGAATTTATGATAAGTGATAAGTATGCAACCATACTTACTGTACTTGAATATCCTAAAGCGATTGGGCCAGGATGGCTTAGCAACATAACTTCAATTCCTGGGGTTAAATTATGCGTAAAACATATTCCGATTGAACTTACAACAATGCAAAAAACTATAAATAAAGAAATCGCTGAATTAAAAGATGCTTATCAAAAAGAAAACGATCATACATTGAAAGAAAGAATAAGACTTGATTATGAATCGATGGAAAACTTTGTTTCGATGCTTGCTGCTACTCAATCAAAAATATTTGATTTTCAAATGCACATCATGATTATGGCCGATACTAAAGATGAACTTGATTCAAAAAAAATTCAAATAAGAAACTTTTTAACTTCGCTTGGCATGAGAGCTATACCGATGATGTTTGAACAAGAAAAAGTATTAAAATCTATGCTTCCAATATTTCCAAAACAAGAAATTGAAAGCAGAATAGGTATTCCAATACCAGCCCCAACAGTTTCAGCTATGTATCCATTTGTATTTGACTCAATTAAAGATCCGGGTAAATCAACTCTATTTGGAATAGATTTCTCTGGAGGTGTTGTCCTATTTAATCAATTCTTATATCAAATAAGAAAAGAGTTTAATAGAAATAATGCTAATATGATTATTTTAGGTACATCTGGTTCAGGTAAATCAACTGCCGGTAAACTTCTTCTAAGAAATCATATAAGAAACGGATACCAAATTGTATGTATTGACCCAGAAGGTGAGCTTGAAACTCTAACAAAATCTTGTGGAGGATCATTTATCGATTTAGGTAAAGGTGGAGCATTTGGTCTTATAAATCCTCTTGAAGTTGTTGTTGATTCTGATAGTGAAGAACTTGCTCAAGGACTTGGATATACAGTTTTAACTAGAACTCTTCAATCCCTAAAAGCATTTATGAAATACTATAGTCCAAGCATTGAAGAGGATGTCTTAGCGATGTTTTCTGAGATTGTTCAAGAAACATATAAACGTTTCGGAATAGATTTCAACACTAACTTTGCAAGCTTTACTCCGGATAAATATCCAACATTTGACGATGTATATGCAACAATTAAAGGTAAACTTCTTTCTATGCCAGAGGCAACGCGTGAAAGAGATATTATGGAACGTCTTGAAATAAAGGTTCGTCCATTCATAAACGAATTGAGATATTATTTCAATGGACATACAACTCTTAATGCAAATGAAGATTTCATTGTATTTAATATAAAAGATGTTATGAATAGTGATTCTAATATTCGTGACGCATTATTCTTCAACATTTTAAAATACTCTTGGGGATTATGTCTTGATAAGAATAAAAACACAGTTATGTATGTTGATGAAGCTCATATCTTGCTTTCTGGTAACAATGAGCTTGGAGCAGAATACTTAGCTCAAATGCAAAGACGTGCAAGAAAATACAACACAGGAACAATAATTATTACTCAACAACCAACAGACTTTGCAGCTGATAATTTGATTGTTCATGGTAAAGCAATATTTGATAATGCTTCATATTACTTGATTATGGGTCTTAGAAAACAAGCAGTAGAAGATTTATCAAAACTAATTGACTTAAATGAAAATGAAAAAGAAAGCATCAAAACATATACACAAGGAGAAGCTCTATTTGTATGTGGATCAAGAAGAATGCGTATTAACGTAATCTTAACTCAAGATGAATTAGATTCATTTGGATCTGGTGGAGGATTATAGTATCAGGCGGTGATATAATGAGAAAAGTGCTAAACATAACTAAAATGTTACTATCAAAAAGCAAAGTATTGCTTGCTTTTTTGGCAGTAGCACTTTTTTCAGTTATATTGATTTCCTCTGCAAAAGCATCATCGTTTTCCTATAGTGATTTTGACTTCGACACATATTTTAAAGAAAAGGGAGATTATTGGTTAAGCTATTGTAATAATAATCAAGATTGTATTGATCAAGTTATCAGTAAGCAAAGAAAATTTTATACGAAATTATATAAAATACTAGCAAAATATGCTAAAAAAGGAATTATAGCTGATGATAGTTTTGTTGACAATATAATCCTAGAAACGGTGTTTATAAACCTAAATCCAGGGACTTTATCGGATTCATCGGAAGAATACAAAGAGTTTTGGGAAACTGACTCTGAAAGTTATGCTGTTGACGATGCTGATTTAGATGACCCAGAGATTGAACCTGATTATGACTATAGCAGTATGACTGAAGAATATGCTCAATATTTTAACGATGAAAAAGATACTTTAAAACTTCTTATATCAAATTTGTTTTCGTACACGACGAAATGTTATGGTGTTTATGGAACTCCAACTTATGAAGAAAACTCAGATGGTGAACGTATAGCAAAATGTTCATCAGGAAATCCTGAATATATTCCGCAAAAAGGGTTAATTGGAGGAAAAGTAGAAAAATGTGTTGATAAACAAACCAATAGCCTTGGTTATTGGAAATATTATGTAAGCAAATTGTCGCATGACCATTACATAGCTAAATATTACACATCAATATCTGTTTTAGGACTTGTTATTCCTGATGAATATTACACTCAATGTGAGGATATGAGTGGAAACTATCCAGAAGGAACGGTTTATGCTTATATGGATAAGGGAGAACTTCCTAAGTTGGACACTGATAAATACTTTGACTTTCTAAGTTTCAATAAATACTTTGATAAGAAAACTCATCTTCAAGAATATTATGAAGAAAAAGTTTTAAAACCAGCAAAAGTTGATTGTATGACAAGTGATATATGTGAAAATTCCTTAGAAAAAGCTGGTTTATATGATGAATACCAAGATGAAATAATAAAAGCAAGAAGACAAATCATCAAAGATATTATTTGGATTCTAAATAACTATGGAATAAAAATATCATATGCTGGTGTAGGTTTTGAATATGGACAAAATGCCATTGAATCGGATAATACCGGTTGGTGGTGGCCAATTGGCAGTGATTCATATTATCCAAATGAGCCGATTCCAACTCAAATAACGAGCTATTTTGGACTTCGTACATCTCCTACAGCTGGTGCTAGTAAGAACCATCAAGGTATTGATATTGCTCCAACTGTTGCTGAGTATCGTACAAGTGGTGGAGATCGAGACGTTCCAATAATCGCGACTCGTGATGGGGTAGTTGTTATTGCCAGTGAAAATTCTAGGGGTTATGGTAAATATATTAAAATAGAACATGATAATGGTATGTATTCAGGTTATGGTCATATCAAGAAAATTCTCGTGACAACTGGTCAATCAGTTAAACAAGGAGATGTTATCGCGATTATGGGAAATGAAGGTGTATCAACTGGAAAGCATTTACACTTCGAGATATTTACTGATGCATCAACTCGTGTAAATCCTCTTGACTATGTAAGTCAAATAAGTTCAAGACCAACGTCTTCATCAAATAAGTTCACAAGTGGAAGTGAAAATCGTCAATCTGTATGCCTAACTTTAAAAAATTCAGGTTACAGTGATGTCGGAATCGCTGCTATTTTAGGTAATATAATGGCTGAAAGTGGATTTGATCCATCGTCGGATAATGGATCTCATGGTGGTATATGTCAATGGAGTTATAATAGCCGTTATGAAAAGTTAAAAGCCTATCGTCCATATGACTATAAAACTATTGAAGGTCAGACCATGTTTATGATGTATGAGCTTCAGACATCGTATTCATCCCTTAACACCAAGTTAAAAAATGGAGCTGGCTCAGCCAATGAACTTGGAGATGAGGTATGTATGAAATATGAAGTACCTGGAAGAAAATACTGTAACGATAGATATGAAAACCCAGGAAATGCTTTATCATATGTTCAAAACAACTGTAACTAGAATGGAGAGAATATGAAAGATATATTAAAACATAAAAACATAATGTATATTCTTATAATTTTGATACTCTATACTATAATTGCTTTACTTTTTTCAAAATCAAAATTTAACAAAGAGGAGATTAAAACGGTTAGCAATTATTCCATCTTTTATACCCTTTCTAATTCAGCCAATATGTATGTTTCATACATTGGGTTAGAGGATAAAGAAAGTGTCTATAAGATTGTAAATGATGAATATAAAACCAATAATGATATAACTAAAGAAAATATTATTTCTAAGTTAAAAACGTTTAAAACAAGTTTTCCAACATATAGAATAACAGAGATGTTAGAAGAAAAATATTCTAGCAATATAAAAAGATACTATATAAAAGGAAATATTATTGATACAGATGAGGATACATTTTCTTTTGAAGATGAATATTACATAATAATGGATGTTGATTCAAACAATAACACATATCAAGTAACTCCATATGATGGTGCAATTTTTAAAGGTGAAAAAAATGAATAAATATGATAGAATAGTTGAAATATTTTTTAGATTGGTAATCGGTATTGAACTGGTTTTAATTATAGCTTTGATTATTATGAATACAACAACAAATAAAAATGTACAAAGACAAAAGAGCTTTTATGAAAATAGACAAGTAAATGAACTTATTCCAGTAAGTCCAAATGACGATTTAATAGTTAAAAAATATTTTTCGGATTTTGTATCCTTAGTTATAAATGCTCCAAATGTTGCTTATGACTATGTAGCCCCATACTATAAAGAAAAAGTATACCCATCACTAGAATACTTTGAAAAAAATATTTTAAAAGATGTAACTGATGGTTTTAAAACTTCTTCTATAAAAACTTATAAAGTAACTGATAAAAATAAGTATCGTGTTTTCTATTTAAAGGATACAAGCAATCACGAATATTTGATAAAAGAAGAAGGAATAATGAATTATAAAATATATTTAGATATAAATATAACTGATATTTAATTTAGAAAGGAAGGTTAATATGGAAAATGAGACTAATAATATGGTTGATGGAACAAGCGCTTTAAAAGAAGAACCAAAAGTTCCAGCTGAAATAATTGATTTTCCAGATGAAGATACTGACCTTCCTAAACTAAATAAAAAAGTTCCGGCAGGAAAAGAAATAGATGAATCTGGTAAAGTAAAAGATACTGCAACAAAAAAAGCGGTTAAAGCTGTAGGAAGAGGAACTGCTGCATATTTCACTAAAGGAAAGTCACTTCAATATGATCAAAAAATAACTAATAATCGTTTTGGTGATAAAGCTATAGGGGTTGTATCCGATACCCTTGAAAAAGTTCCTGGAGTAGAAGCGGTAGCGGAAGGGCTTGATGAATTAAACGTCACGGATACAGCAAATGCGGCTTTGGATACAGTAGGAAATGCTTTAAATGGAAAAGTTGTTGGAACGATTAAGTCTGGAGCCAAAACGGTGGGAGAAGCTGGAAAAACAGTTTTAGCGGTAGTCAAAAAAGTTCTTTTATTATTTGCTCCATTGCTTTTGGGAATTGTGTTATTTGTTGTTATTCTTGCTCCAACGCTTGGTGGTTTTATGGATGCTACAAATGAGGGTGTAACAAACACTGATTCATCATCATCGTCGACTGTTAAACCAGGCCCAAGCGATAATGGAGTATACGTTGATCCAAGTGCTGTAGATAATATGGATATATCTATTACTCAAGCTCAAATAGAATATTTAAATAATACAATACCTAATTGGAGTGGATTAAATAACTTCCAAAGAAATGCTATAATGGCTGCATATTCAGCTATCGGTAAAATAAGCTATGATTGGGGTGGAAAACCAACTGCAGCAGGCAACAGCGGTATTGGTTCAGGACTTGATTGCTCTGGCTTTGTATCTTGGGTTATTTGGACTGCAAGCGGTAAACCTTTCAACCAATCAACTGATGCTTTAAGTTCTAATATTGGATCAAATGGACTTGTAAGCATCTCATCATCAGACGTTCAACCAGGTGATATTGTTGTTTTAAGAAGACCTAACAACACTGGACATGCTCTAATATATGCCGGAAATGGCCAATATATCCATTTAGCAGGAAAGGGTCAAAAAGCTAAGATGAGCACTTACACTTTTCAAAGTGATTACACAGTTTATTATGCGAGATATCAAGGATAAAAAGAGGGATAGTATGAAAAAAATAATGTATATCGTTTTACTTGGAATATTGTTTATTCCATTTTCAGTGTTTGCAAGCAATAATGTTGTAAACTTCAGTGTCTTATTTGATGAGGATGTTGATTCATCTACAATAGAAAATATCTATGTATATTACACGGATAAATCTGAAGCAGAATATTCTATAACATTAAAAAGAGAAAATAATTTTCAATATAGTTATGATGCCTACGATGGAAGCAATATTGAAAGAGTAAAAACAACGTTTGACGTATCAAATATCAAAGGAGAAGCTAACATAGTAAAAAACGATGTTGGGTATAATATATATATAAATGTATCAAGTTCGACAAATTCCGGAGATATCTATATTAATACCACTCCAACAACAACAACGACAAAAGTAGCTGAAGTTCAAACAACTACAGGTGTATCTATTACTTCAGGAACTACAACAACTACGACTGCAAATGCAAATACGATCAATTCAGTGTCAACTAAAAGTGATAAAATAGTACGAAAAGTGTTTTTAGTTATATCGTGTATTCTTGGAATGTTTGTTTTTTCATTCTTGATATATGCAACAATAAAAATCGTAAATGCGAATAAATAATGTAGAAAATTTAAGGGTAATATATTATAATAAGTTAGAAAGCAGGGTTTGATATGAAATTAAGAGTTTCACCAAAAGATTTAGTTATTTTTTGCATATTTTGTCTATTTCTATTGTATTTTAGTTCAATTGCTGTTTTAAATGTATTATCATTGATAAACAATGGTGAATTTCATGGTTTAAACCCAATTGAAGGTTTTTCATCAAAATATATTATAGGAACTTTACTTGTCTTTGTAATCGTATTAGTTGCCATTTTCTTTAGTATCTCTTCATCAATCTTTGAAAGAGGAAAAGGTATCGGCTTAACTTTTAGTGAGAAAGAAGAAAAAGGATTTTCACGTTGGTGCAAAGAAAAAGAAATGAAAAAAGCATATAAAATATGCGAGGTTGGAGTAAAAGATGAAACAGCTTCAGCTGGTGGAGTGGTTTTCATAAATGATGGTAAACGTATGTGGGTAGATGATGGTGAAAACCATACATTGGTAATCGGAGTAACTGGATCAGGTAAAACAACTGCTGTAGTTGATCCGCTTATCTATAGTTTGTGTAAGCATGGAGAATCCATGGTTATAACAGATCCCAAGGGTGAGATATATAAAAATCATGCTGAACTTTTAAAAGCAAGAGGATATAAAATAGTAGTTTTAAATTTCCGTGATCCAACAAGAGGAAATGCTTGGAATCCATTAACACTTCCATATCGTTTATATAAAGAAGGAAATATTGATAAAGCAGTAGAACTTGTAGATGACGTAGCTTTAAACATTTTACAGGATAAAAAAGCTCAAGATCCATTCTGGGAGAAAAGTGCATCTGACTACTTCTCTGGATGTGTGCTTGGATTGCTTGAGGATGCTCAAGAACATCAAGTTAACTTAAACTCAGTAAGTTACATGACAACCATTGGTGAAGAAAAGTTTGGAATGAATTCAACATATATTAAAGAATATTTCACGATGAAAGGTGAATCATCAAGTGCATATATATTTGCAAGTAATACAATTAATTCACCTGCAGATACAAGAGGTGGTATCCTTTCTGTATTCCGTCAAAAGATTCGTATCTTTGCATCCCGTGAACAATTATCTGAAATGCTTGCTTATTCTGACTTTAATATGCGAGATATCGGTAAAGAAAAAACAGCTGTTTTCATGGTTATTCACGATGAAAAAACAACTTATCATGCTTTAGCAACGATATTTATAAAACAATGTTATGAAACTTTAATAGATGTTGCTCAAGAAAGTGGAGGAAAACTTCCATTTAGAACAAACTTCATTTTGGATGAGTTTGCTAACATGCCACCATTGAAAGACGTTACAACAATGGTTACAGCAGCTCGTTCTAGAGCCATTCGTTTCACATTCATCATCCAAAACTTTGCTCAATTAAATGATGTATATGGAAAAGAAGATGCAGAAACAATCCGTTCAAACTGTGGTAATTTGATGTACCTTTTAACAACCGAGCTTGCTGCATTAGAAGAGATATCAAAACTATGTGGAGAAGTAAAATCTGGTAAAGATGAAAAAACCGCATCTCAACCTTTGATAACTGTGTCCGATTTACAAAAGTTAAAGATGAACGAAGTTATAATTCTTAGAAATCGTATGAATCCATTTAGAACAAAATTAAAACAAGGATTTGATACGGACTGGGGAGACTCAGAATTTGGTAAAGCTGAATTTCCAAAAAGAGAAACAAAAGAAATTGAATTATTTGACATAAAAGAATTCGTTAAGAAGAGAAAAAATATAAAAGGAGATGCTCCGGCAAATCCATTTGCAAATAATCCTTTTGGTCCTTCAATGGGTGGTGGAGAAGCACCAAGAATTCCTACATTTGAAGAATTTATGGCTGCAAGAAATGCGAAAAGAGCTGAAGAAGAAAAGAAAAATCAACAACAAGCAGATACAAAACCAGTTGAAAACAAACCAATTGAAAACAAACCAAAACTACCAACATTTGATGTTGATGAAATGGTTAAAAGAATCGATGCTAAACTTGCTGAACTTGAGGCTCAAGAGAAAGAAGATCAAAATAAGGAAAATCTTAATAAACCAACAATAAATGATAATAAGGAGATTTTAAATCCTTTCCAAAATAATCAGGACGTTATAAATCTATTTATTGAACAGCCAAAAAAAGAGGAAATAAAGAATCCATTCGAAGAAGCAAAGGTTTCAGAACCACCAAAGAAAACAATTGATGAAGTGGAAGAGATTGACATTTCTTCACCAAATACTAAAAAACAAATGAGTTTTGATGAATTAATGGGACTTAACGATAAACCTCTTAAAGGTATAGAAGATCCAGTAAAAACAACTAAACTAGATGATATAAAGAAAGATGAACCAAAGATAAATGTTGATACATCATCTAAAGTTATGAGTGATGATGATAATGTATCAGATGATGCTTTCTTTGATGATTTCTTTGAGGAATAGAATTTATCTATTCCTTTTTGTATGCAAAAACACACTTTACACATAATAAAAATGAATACACAAAATACAATAAAAGTGTTGTATAATATAAGAAACAATAGGAGAACAAAATAAAAAAGGCGACAAAAGTAATGTAAAACAGAATAATGCCCTTGAAAATCGGGGGGGGTATTATAAAATAAAAATAGATGAGGTGTGTTTAAGATGAAGAAAAGGAGTGCAATAATAGTTGCAATAGTTTTTATGATGATTGGATTTGCAGCAGTAAGTACGTCTTTAATTATAAATAGTAATATAAAAGTATCAGAGAATGAAACAGACTTTGATGTATATTTTAGTAAAGCAAGATTGGATACAATAGATGTATATGAAAGTGTAATAAGTCAGGATAAAAAGACAATAACATTTAATACTAATAATTTAAGTAAAGTAGGAGATAAATCAACACTTACATATGAAGTAACAAATAACTCAGCAAACTATGATGCAGAAGTTAAAGTAACATGTGTACCAGAAAACAATAAATATACAAGTATAACAAATACATTAGATATAGAAGATAATATAGTACCAGCAAGAAATACAGCAAAAGGAAGAGTAACAATAACATTAAATAAAACGGCAATGGAGGAAACAACTGAAGAATATACATGTAAGTTAGAATTCAATGCAGTAGAAAGAAAAGAAGTAGGAATAGAAAAAATATATACTGAGAAGTTATTAAATGGAACAGATCCAGTATTAAGTGATAACTTAATACCAGTAACAATAAAAGATAATGGAGAAGTAACATATGCCGATATAACAAAAGAATGGTATTCATATGAAGATAAAGTTTGGGCGAATGCAGTAATATTAGAAGATGGAACAAGCTATAATGTCGGAGATACAATAAAAGAAAGTGATATTCAAAGTTATTTTGTATGGATACCAAGATATAAATATAAATTATTTAATGTAGATAACTATAGTTTAACAACAGTGGCAAGTGCATCCGAAGTAGAAAGTAAAGCACAAGAGATAGATATTGAGTTTGAGAATAAAGACACAGCTATATCCAATGGAACAACAAATGGTTCGTGGTTAACACATCCAGCATTTACAAGTTTTGATACAAATGGAATGTGGGTAGGAAAGTTTGAGACGGGATATAAAGGAGCAACATCAAAAACTGCTGCTCAAGTAAATTCGAGTGATTCAAGTAAGGTAATAATAAAACCAAATGTATATTCATGGAGAAATATAACAGTAAAGAATATATTTGAAACAAGTTATAACTATAATAGAGATGCAGATTCACATATGATGAAGAATACAGAATGGGGAGCAGTAGCATATCTTTCACATTCCAAATATGGAATAGATAAAGAAATAAATATAAATAATAACACTACATTCAAAACTGGTTATTCTTCTATTATTAAAAATGATCAAAGTGTCTATCCAGGCATAAATGGAGATGGTCCGACATTTAATTCTACATATAATACAACAACAGGATATTTAGCTTCAACTACAGGAAATATAAGTGGAGTATATGATATGTCGGGTGGAGCACATGAGTATGTTTCTGCATATTTGACTGGTAGTTTGGGATCAAGCGGATTTGATATGGCATCTATAGCAAACTTTGATGCCAAATATTTCGACTTATATAATGCATCAACTTCTTCTGAGACTTATCAAAACCGAATATTAGGAGATGCGACAGGAGAAATGGGCCCATTCTTTAAATATTATGATGGAGATAATGAATTGAGGAATCATAATAGTTGGTATGATGATTTCTCATATTTTATAAATTCATCAGTTCCATGGCTTCATCGAGGTGGAGGATATTATAATGGGTCTATAGCAAGTCAATTTAATTTTAGCAGAAATACAGGCGGAACAAATTACCTTCTTTCTTTCCGTATAGTTTTGTCCCCATAGAAAGCAGGTAATTATGAAAAAGAAAAGTATGCTTATAATAGCAATTATATTAATGTCAATTGGATTTGCTAGCATCTCAACTACATTAATAATAAATGGAAATGCAAAAGTAAGTGAAAACAATGAAGATTTTTCAGTAATATTTACTGCAGCTTTATTAGATGGAGAAGATGTATACTCATCAGTAGTAGATGATACAAAAAAAATAATAACATTTACAAGTAAAAATCTAATGAAAATAGGAGATAAATCAATACTTACATATGAAGTAACAAACAATTCAGCAAACTATGATGCAGAAGTAAGTGTAACATGTGTACCAAAGGACGGAACAACAGCAAAATATACAAGTATCAAAAATAAACTAGAAAATAATGCAACAATAGTTAAAGCTAAAGAAACATTGAATGGAACATTAACAGTTAGCTTAGATAAAACATCAACAGAAGAAGTAAATGAAGAATATACATGTACATTAGAATTCAATGCCGTAGAAAGAAATGACCTTGGAAAAGAAATACCAGATTCAGTTTCATTTTCAACTGATTCTTGGGACTCTATACAAAGAGCGGTTAAGACAGGTAAAACAAGTAAATATAATGTAGGTGATACAAAAGAAATAAATTTAACTAATTTTGGAAAACATAAAATACGTATTGCAAATATGAGTGAATGTACAAACGGAGAAACAAGTGAAACAGCATGTGGATTTGTAATTGAATTTGCTGATATAATAACTAAACAACAATTCAATAGTACAAATACAAATGTAGGTGGATGGAGAGATTCAGAACTACGTGCATATATAAATGAAACATTATATAACTCACTTCCAATTGATTTACAAAACGTAATATCGACAACAAAAGTAATATCAAGCCATGGAAGTACAAGTGGAGAAACAAACTTTGAAACACAAGATAAATTGTATTTATTAAGCTCACATGAGGTATATGATGGTGGAACAAATAACGAAATTAGTGCAAGAGATACAGCATATAATAATACAAAACAATTAGATTACTACAAAAATCAGAAAGTAACAACAAGTAGTTATACAGGAGCAATAAAGAAGTATAATGGAAGTGACGATTACTGGTGGCTTCGTTCAGCTCGCTCGAGCAATACTCTTAACTTCCTTCGCGTCGACAACGATGGCTACTGGGGTAGTCACTATGCAAACTCTTCTCTTGGCATTTCCCCAGCATTTAGAATAGCATAAAAAATATGTGATTTATTTTCACATATTTTTATTTGAATAAATTTTTAAATAAAGAATTGCCTAACTTTCTTCCAAAAGATGATGCTGTATTGGTAATCATTCTTTCAGTTGCTTTTTCCATTGTTGATTTTTTTGTAGAAGTCTTTTTACTCTTTATTTCCTTTTTTTCTTGTGTATTTTCTTCTTTATTATTTTTTAATTTTTCCATTAATATATCATATGTAGAAGTATATTTAAGTTTTTCTTCATATTTTCCATATAACCAAGTTGTTTTTATATAATTACTTCTCTCGTAGTCATCAATCGAACCCATCATACTTTGAGGAGGTAAGATCATAAACCTATCAACAATTGTTGGTTCACCATCTTCATTTTGAAGAGATATTAAAGCTTCTCCTGTTTTTAATGTACTTATTGCATCAATAGTATCAAAATTAGGATTTTTTCTAAATGAAGAAGCGGCAGCTTTAATAACTTTTTCATCTGTAGGTGTATAACTTCTCAATACGTGTTGAATTCTATTTCCAAGTTGAGCAAGTATTTCTTCAGGTATATCCTTTGGACTTTGACTTATAAAATAAAGACCGATTCCTTTTGAACGTATAAGTTTAACTATTTGAGTTATTTGTTTTATTAAATGTTCTGGCATAGATTCGAACATTAAATGAGCTTCATCAAAGAACAATACAAGTTTAGGCTTTTCTAAATCACCAACTTCAGGAAACTCATTATAGATACTTGTTAACATCCATAACATAAATGTCGCATACAATGTTGGTTTTTGAAATAATTTTTGAGCATCAAGAATATTGATATTACCATAACCATTATCAACATCGAAATGAATTAAATCTTTTATATTAAACGCAGGAAGTCCAAAGAAAAAGTCTCCACCTTCTTCTTGAAGAGATAAAATATTTCTTTGAATTGAACCAATACTTTGTAAGGTAACATTTCCATATGTGAGTGAATATTCTTTTCTTTTTTCCCCAATATAAGTTAGTAAAGCTTTTAAATCATTTAAATCGATTAAATCAAATCCTTCATCAAAAGCTATTTTAAAAGCTATGGAAAGAACTCCTTCTTGAGTATCGGATAAATCAAGCATTTTAGCTAAAAGTTTAGCACCAATACTTTTAATTGTTGTTCTTATATTACAACCCATTTCTCCGTACACATCTAAGAATGTTACTGGATATTTTTTCGTTTCAAAACCATTGATATTTAAACTATTAAGTCTAGAAGTAATATTTTCGTTTATTGTTCCTTCCTTTATTGTACCAGCAAGATCACCTTTGACATCGCTTAAAAATACAGGAACTCCAGCCTCAGAAAAACCTTCTGCTAAAACTTTTAAAGTGATTGTTTTACCGCTTCCGCTTGCACCAGTAATAAGTCCATGTCTATTTGCTTTATTTAAAAGTAAAGTTGCATCACTCAATTCATTTCTTCCAATTAATATGCTTCCAAATTTATACATAAATAACCTCCAAATGCTTACAATAATTATAGCACAAGTAAGCTCTTAAACATATAATATACTATGAAAAGATTAAGATTAAGTGATTATACAGGAGATGGAGTACTAATTGATTTGGATATACAATATATTCCTTATCAAAAATTAATCTATGAACCAGAAAAATATTTAAATAAATACAAAAGATATTATTTTAAATGTAAACATGGAGTTAAAAGTAAAGAAGTAGTAAGTGTTTTAGAACTTAAAGGATATGATGTAACTCAATTGATTTAAGCGTTGTTTTATTATATAATGGATGTGTGATTAAAATGGATATAGTTTTGATGAGTGTAAACGAAGTATTAAATAACTTAGATTCATGGATTGAAGTATTTTTATCCAATTTAGGTATATGGGGAGCGTTGATAAGCTGTTTACTTATAACAGTTGAGTCAATTCTTCCTGTTTTGCCGTTATGTGTATTTGTAACTTTAGTTTTTTATGCATTTGGTTCATTTTTTGGCTTTTTTATAAGTTGGATATTTACTCTTTTAGGATGTCTTTTATCTTTTACTCTCATTAGAAGTGGATTTAGAAAATGGTTTGTTGATAAATTTTTAAATAAGAAAGAAAAGGGCAAACTCGATAAGCTTATGAAGTATGTTGACAATATGAGTGTTTCATCACTTGCTATGCTTGTGGCCATCCCTTTTACTCCGGCTTTTGCAGTAAATATAGCAGCAGGATTATCCAACATGAGTAGAAAAAAATATATGATAAGCATGATGATTGGTAAAGTATTTATGGTTTATTTCTGGGGATATATTGGAACAACTTTAATAGAATGTTTAACTCATCCAGAATATTTGCTTAAAATAGTAGTTATGATGGGACTTGCATTCATTATAAGTAAAATTGTTAATAAGTATTTAAATTTAGATTAAGAGGTGTGTTATGGAGTATGTAATAATTGGATTATTGATTGTTTTAATAATTCTTGTAATAGTTAGTTTAATAACTTCTAAAAAGAATAAAACAAATGAAGTTAATTTAGTAGGTGAACTTGCAAGTTTTAAAAATGATTTAACTAAAAATATGGGAGATTTTAAGTATGATTTAGCTCGTGAGTTGATTAAAGATTTTTCTGAACTAAATGAAAAAGTTGAAAATAAGTTAAATCACATTAATGATAAAGTAAATGAAAAATTGGATGAAAACTTGGAAAAAACTAATAAAACATTTTCATCAGTTCTTGAGCGTCTTTCTAAAATAGATGAAGCTCAAAAAAATATTGATGATCTTTCTAAAGACATAATAAGTTTGCAAAGTGTTTTAACTGATAAGAAAACTCGTGGTACTTTTGGAGAAGTAAATTTAAATTATATATTGACTAATATATTTGGTGAAAAAAGAAGTGTTTATGATATTCAATATCATTTACCTAATGGTTATATAAGTGATGCGGTAATTTTTGCTCCATCTCCTTTAGGTACAATATGTATAGATTCTAAATTTCCTTTAGAAAACTATGAAAAAATGACAAATACAAGCAATTCTAAACAAGAAAGAGAACTTGCTTTTAAACAATTCAAAGCTGATGTAAAAAAACACATTGATGATATCTCCAGTAAATATATTATAAATGGTGTAACTTCAGATGAAGCTATTATGTTTTTACCAGCTGAAGCTATTTTTGCAGAGATAAATGCTTATCATTCAGATCTTTTAAATTATGCATACAATAAAAAGGTATGGATTTGTGGACCAACAACCTTGATGTCTACTTTATCGACAATTAGTATGATTTTAAAAAATATTGAAAGAGATAAATATACGAAAGTTATTCATGAAGAATTGAATAAATTAGGAATCGAGTTTAAAAGATATAAAGAACGTTGGGATAAACTTTCTAAAAGTATTGATTCAGTTTCTAATGAGGTTAAAGATATTCATACAACTACAGATAAAATAAGCAAAAAATTTGAATCGATAAGCAATGTAGATGAACACTTGATAGAATATAAAGAAAATGATGTCAACTAGTTGTAATTTATTGACATTATCATGTAAAATATAATATTATTTAGATGAGGAAGTGATAGTATGGATCCGTTTACTTTTACAGTTATTCTTTTAGGAGGCGTAGGCCTTGGTGGCTATGCACTTATAAAAAATATTCCTAATATAATTGGAGCCTCATATGGTCATCATAAAAAAGTACAAGAAAAGAAACAAGAAAAACTAGAAAGTACTCCTGAATATCAAGAGAAACTTATTCATGATAGACAAATAGAAAACGCTTTGGACAAAACAAAAAACATGAATTTTGTTAATGTTAAGGATAGCAAAGATTTATTTAGTATGCGTTTAAGAGAAGAATTTCAATTCGACATTGATAAAGATATCGTTTTAAAAGGAACATTAAGATGTAAAGATAAAGTTCAAAATCCAGTTGAAATGCCAATATATTTATATCAACCAAGGCTTTTTGGAAGTCGTCCCGGAACTAATGAAGAGGTTTGTATTGGTCCGATTAAAAAAAGTAATGGAAAATTGAATAAAAAATATATGTATTTGGTTAAAAAACCGGGAGTAGCAAATCAAACGTATTATGGTTATGTACCTAAAGCAGAAATATCCACTGGTGATGAATATGATTTTGATAAAGATAATGATTTCAACAGCAATTATCGTATTTTTGATTACATAAATATAACTTTTGACTATGATGCTAATGGAGATATTTTACCAGTAAATTTAAATGATCCCGCTGAAAGAAAACAAGTTTTAGACTACATTGCAAAATATAAAGACACAAATGTATTTTATGAATATGCAAGAATCGCGAATAAATCATTACAGGATGAGATTGAACGTGAAAGACAAGAACGTCTAAGAGCTGAAGCGGAATACGAAAGAGATAGAGAAGCAGCAAGAAGACAAGCTAGTGAAAATAAGCCTAAAGAAAATAAAGTTGACCCAGAAACAGAACAATATAAGGAATATTACAAAGAAATGTACGGACATTTCGGACAAAAGAGTTTTTACAACAAACTTGATGAAGTTAGGAAAGCAAATGGTGAACCACCTGTGGCACCACCACCTCCACATGATCATCATGGACCAAGAAGATAATTTGAGTTATCTTTTTTTTGTCAAAAAAAGTGTAAACATGGAAAATGTCCTTGAAAATCGGGGGGGGTATTATAAAATAAAATAGAAGAAAGTAGGTATAATATGAAAAAGAAAAGTATGCTTATAGTAGCAATTATATTAATGTCAATTGGATTTGCAGCAATCTCAACAACATTAATAATAAACGGAAATGCTAATGTAAGCGAAAATCAAGATGACTTTTCAGTTATCTTCACAGCTGCAACATTAGATGGAAAGGATGTATATAGTTCTGTAGTAGATGATACTAAAAAAATAATAACATTTGAAACTAGTGAATTAAAAACATTAAATCAAACTTCGGTACTTTCATATGAAGTAACAAACAATTCAAACAACTATGATGCAGAAGTAAGTGTAACATGTGTACCAAAGGAAGGAACAACAGCAAAGTATACAAGTATCAAAAATAAATTAGATAATGATGTAACAGTTGTAAAAGCAAAAAATACAGTTGGTGGAACATTAACAATAACATTAAACAAGACAACTACAGAAGAAGTAACTGAAGAATACACATGTACAATTACAGCAAATGCTGTAGAAAGAGATACATTGGGAGTAACAAAGCCAACATTTGTAGCATGGGAACCAACATATTACGCATTTGGAACACCAACAACAGCAAGTGCAACAAATTATAGAGCATTGCGTAAAAGTGTTTTTGCAGCATTGGATTCGACTGGTGAAAAAGGGATTTGTATTAATGACAATGGATTATTTTGTATTAAATCAAACGATTATGATAATTCAGTTTTAGCATTAAAGAATCATTTTGGAGAATCGGTTTGTGGTGTTAATGGTTCTCGCTTCTATTGCTACTCAGGTACGTTCCTTTGCGACGCTTATTCGAGTGGCACCGTGGGTTGCAGTTGCCCTAATGGTTCTGCCGGTGGGGATTGCAGTGTGACCTCTTCTGGTTCTGTTGTTTGCCGCTAGTCCTGTCTCCCTGAAGATAACTAAAAATTTAAAATCTATCTTTTGATTTATCAAAAGATTATGAGGAGCAATACAACAGAAAAGTATATTCTTAACATTAAACTTAACTAACTTAGTTAAGTTTTTTTTATTTTAAAATTTATTATTTGACATATTATTTAGAGATTATCTTATAAAATAAATTTGGTGATGATATGAAAGTTTATATAGATTTAATAATTCTAATTAATTTTGTATATGATTTCTTAATACTAGCATCTACTTCTGTTCTTTTAAAAAGAAATACACCACCAATAAGAATACTTTTAGGCTCTTTAATTGGCGTTATAAGCGTTCTAACTTTGTTTATAAGACTCAATAATATCATACTTTTACTTTTCAAATTTTTATTAAGCTTAGTTATGATTATCGCAACGTTCGGTAAAGCTAATAAAGTTGAAAACACATTCTATTTCTATATAATCACGATTATTATTGGTGGATGTCAATACATGTTAACTGGAAGTGCTTATAAGGTTAATATAGTTATGATGATTATCATTTCTCCAATTATCCTAGGAATATATATTTATGCCATGAGAAAATATAAAGTTGATTTAAAAAAAATATACGATTGTATTATTATTGATAAGGATAATACATATAATTTAAGAGGATATATGGATACTGGTAATACTTTGATTGATCCTATAACTAAACTACCTGTAATAATGGTAAATAAAAAAATAAATTTTAAAAGTGAAAAAATATTTTATGTACCATACAAAGTAATAAATAATGAAGCAATTTTAAAATGTGTAAAAGCTGACAAAGTATTTATAAATTCAAAAGAAGTAAAAGTTTTACTTGGACTTATTGATGAAAACGTCTTAAAAAATAACATAGATATTATTTTAAATGAAAATATTAGAGGAGAGATAACATGTTAAAAAATATTATAAATAGAATTCTTAAATTTTTAAAATTGAACGATTCATGTCTTTTTGTTGGAAGTACGGATATTTTACCACCACCTCTTAGTAAAGAAGAAGAATATGAATTAGCTTTAAAAAGCAGTGAAGGAGATAAACTTGCTCGTGATAAACTTATTGAACATAATCTTCGACTAGTTGTTTTTCTTGCTAAAAAGTATGAAAATACTGGATACGACATTGAAGATTTGGTTTCCATTGGCTCAATTGGTTTAATTAAGGGTATAAATACGTATAAAGCTGATAAAAACATCAAACTAGCAACATATGTATCTCGTTGTATATCAAATGAAATATTGATGTTTTTAAGAAAAAATAAAAAGAAAAAAGTAGAAGTAAGTCTAGAGGAGACTTTAAACTATGATTCAGAAGGAAATACCCTTGCTTTAGAGGATGTATTAGGAACTGATGAGGATATCGTTTTAGAAAATGTAAGCAAATGTGAAGAAGCAAAATATCTATCAAGTGAACTAAATACTTTAAATGACCGAGAAAAACTCATAATGACTCTAAGATATGGTCTTAATAATACCGAAGAATACACTCAAAAAGAAGTTGCAAATATGCTTGGTATATCTCAAAGCTATATATCAAGAATTGAAAAAAAGGTTATAAAAAGAATTAAAGAAACGATTAAATAAGTGTAAAGAGTTTATCAATTATACCTAATAATATAGTAATATATTTTTAATATGGTAAAATTAAAAAGAGGTGTATTATCGTGGAAAAAATTGAAAAAGATGAAAATTTAAAAAACAAAAAAGAACATAAAAAGAAAAATAAAAGACATCCCTTGTTTTATAAAATATTTTCATTTTTATTTATAGTTTTAACAGTTATAACTTTTTCTTTTGCTATATATAATGATATATTTCCTTTAAATGTATTGTTGATATCTGGCTTTTTTGTGGTTTTAATTGCTTTTTTTATAATAGTTTTACTAAATAGTAAACTTAGAATATGTCTTAAACGAATATTACTTATATTAACTATTCTTATTATGGTTATTGAAGTTATTTTTCTACAATATGGTTCAAGTACTTTGGATTTTATTAAAAGTATAACTGATAATGGAAAAAGAATTGATGAATATGGAATATATGTTTTAAAGACAAGCAAATATAGTAAACTAGAGGATTTAAATGATAAAACTTTTGGATATTTAGAGATAGAGGATGAACAAAAGATAGCTCAAGTTATAGAAAACATTGATAGACAAATCGATTTTTCTTATCATACTGAATCATTACAGGATGATTTACTTAAAAAACTAAGCGATAATACATATAATGCTATAATTATGGAAGTATCAAGAGAGGATCTTATTAAAGAAGAAAACGCTGATGCTTACAACAATTTAAAAAAGATAACTTCATTTAAAATTGAAACTGAGGTTAAAACAATTAAAAGTGATAAGGATATAACTAAAGATACTTTCTTTATGTATATAAGTGGAATAGATACAAGTGGTTCTGTTCAAAACAAGGCTAGAAGTGATGTGAATTTAATTGTTGGTGTTAATCCTCGAACTAAAAATATATTAATGGTTTCTACTCCTAGAGATTACTATGTTCGTCTTCATTCAAAAGGAAAAATGGATAAACTTACACATTCTGGTATATATGGGGTAGAAGAATCCCTTCATACTTTAGAAGATTTATATGATGAAAAGATAGATTATTATGCAAGAGTTAATTTCACATCTTTTGTTAGTGTTGTTAACGCTTTAGAAGGAATTGAAGTTGATGTTCCTAAAAACTTTTGTGAACAAAACTCTAAAAGAGAATTTGGAGATAAACTTATTTGTTTACAAAAAGGAAAACAAAAACTTAATGGTGAACAAGCTCTAGCGCTTGCAAGACATAGACATACTTTTGCAACTGGTGATCGTGCAAGAGGAGAAAATCAAATGATGATTTTGGAAGCTATTATCAATAAAGCTATGAGCCCTAGCATTATAACTAAATATAATTCTATTTTAAATGCTTTAGATAAAAAGGTAAGCACTAATATGACCAGTGATGAAATGGTTAAGTTCATAAAGAAACAAATGAATAGAACAAGTGGATGGAAGTTTACTAAATTGAGTGCAAATGGTACTGATTCAAGAGGTGCTTGTTATTCATCAGGTTCGGCAATTGCTTATGTTATGGCTCCGGATGAAAGCACTGTAACGACAATTAAAAATGCAATGGATGCTTTAGTAGCTGGAAACGAAATAGTATCTTAAAAAAAATCGCAACTTAGTTGTGATTTTTTTATAAAATAAACACACTTTACACATAATAAAAATGAATACACAAAATACAATAAAAATGTTGTATAATATAAGAAATAATAGGAGAGCAAAATAAAAAAGACGACAAAAGTAATGTAAAACAAAATAATACCCTTGAAAATCGGGGGGGGTATTATAAAATAAAAATAGATGAGGTGTATTTAAATGAAGAAAAGTGCAATAATAATTGTAATTGTTTTTATGATGATTGGATTCGCAGCAGTATCAACGACATTAATAATAAATGGAAATGCAAGAGTATCCGAAAACAATGAAGATTTTTCAGTAATATTTACCAAAGCTTCATTAGATGAAGAAGATGTATACTCATCTATAGTAGATGACACAAAGAAAGTAATAACATTTACAAGTAAAGACTTAAGTAAAGTAGGAGACTCATCAACACTTACATATGAAGTAACAAACAATTCAGCAAACTATGATGCTGAAGTACAAGTAAATTGTAAAGTAAAAGATAATACACCAGCAAAATATACAAGTATCAAAAATGAACTTGAAAATAGTGCAACAGTAGTTAAAGCTAAAGAAACATTGAATGGAACATTAACAGTAACATTAAAAAAGGCATCAACAGAAGAAGTAAATGAAGAATATATATGTGAATTAACATTTAATGCCGTAGAAAGAGACGTATTAGGTGTTGGTTCAATAAATCTATATAATATGATAAAAAATAATGCTGATACAACAACAGCGATAAATTATAAAGTACGTTCAGGAGTAAGTGGAACAAATGGAATCTATACAACAACTGCAACAGATGGAAATGTTCCAGTATATTATTATAGAGGAGATGCAGATAAAGTAAATAATAATATTATATTTAATGATATGTGCTGGAAGATAATAAGAACAACAGAAACCGGTGGAGTAAAAATAATATATAATGGAACACCAACAGATGGTAAATGTGATAATACAGGAGAAGAAACTCAAGTTGGTAGAAGTGAGTGGAATAAAATTCATACTGATAATGCGTATGTCGGATATATGTATGGAACACCAGGAAGTAATACATATGCATCGACACACGAAAACAAAAATAATTCTACAATAAAAACATATATAGAAAATTGGTATAGTCAAAATTTTGATGAAACAGCAACATTAAAATTAGAAGATACAGTATTTTGTAATGATAGAAGTACAAAAGCATATGATGCAAGTTCAATAGGTGATACATCAATGTCATCATATGGAGCTTTAGGATATAGTAATACTGCAACATTTTATGGAGCAACACACAGAGCATCATATTATTCTAACAATCCAAATCCAAGTTTAGCTTGTCTTAATGGCAATGATAAATTTACAGTAGATGTTAAAAATGGAAATGGAAAACTTACTTATCCAGTTGGATTAATAACATTAGATGAAGTAATACTTGCTGGATTTAACACATGTTATTCCGATAAAAATAATTTTAAGGATGAAACAAATTATTTAAATACAAATACCTATTATTGGACTTTTTCTCCTACTGTAAAATACTATGATGGAGCTGCTGAAGTAGGGCTTATTGCTGTTGCAGGCGTTACCAGTCTTACTTTTGTAGATTATAATGGTAGCGTTCGCCCTGTAATTTCTTTAAAATCTGGAACAGTTGTTGAGCCAACTGGTGAAGGAACAACTACGAATCCATATGTAGTAAAATAAATATTTATATATATGTCAACCAAAAAAGGTTGACATGTTTTTTTCTCTATGTTAATATACTTATAGAAAAAAGGAGGCATAAAAGATGGCTGTTAAATTAAGATTAAAAAGAATGGGATCTAAACAAAAACCTTTCTATAGAGTTGTAGCTGCTGATTCTAGAAGTCCAAGAGATGGAAGATTTATTGAAACTGTTGGTACTTATGATCCAGTTAAAAAAGAAGAAAGCATCACTATTGATGAAGAAAAAGCTCTTAAATGGTTAAATAATGGTGCTCAACCAACTGATACAGTTAAAAACCTATTAACTAAAAAAGGTATCTGGGCTAAATACAAAAACACTAAAAAAGAAGGTAAGTAATTATGCATACGGAATTAGTTACTTTTACTGAAAATTTAGTTAAGTCTTTAGTAAAAGAACCAGATATGGTTAAAGTACAAGAATTTTTAGGTGATGAGGACATAATTCAACTTGAAATAATTGTTCATGAAAGTGATATGGGAGTAGTTATTGGTAGAGGTGGAAAAATGGCTTCAGCTATTCGTACACTTATTCAAGCTGCTGCATATAATATGGGAATAAATCGAGTTAGAATTAACATTGATTCGTTCTAAAATTATATTTACAGTAAACACATGATTTTCTTTACAAAATTGTGTGTTTTTTATTGCCAATATAAATGTAAAGTTGATATAATAGTTAGGTACAAGAAAGGATATGGATATGAAATACGTATATTTATTTACTGAAGGTAACGCTAATATGAGAAACTTACTTGGTGGTAAAGGTGCTAACTTAGCAGAAATGACTAATATCGGTTTACCAGTACCTCAAGGTTTCACTATTACTACCGAAGCATGTACTCAATATTATGAGGATGGAAGAGAAATCAACGAAGAAATTCAATCTCAAATAAATGAGTATATAACTAAAATGGAAGAGATAACTGGAAAGAAATTTGGAGACTTAGAAAACCCATTATTAGTTTCAGTTAGATCTGGAGCAAGAGCTTCAATGCCAGGTATGATGGATACTATTCTTAATTTAGGTTTAAATGAAGATGTAGTTAAAGTACTTGCAGAAAAATCTGGAAACCCTCGTTGGGCATGGGATTGCTATAGAAGATTTATTCAAATGTATTCTGATGTAGTTATGGAAGTAGGAAAGAAATACTTCGAAGAATTAATTGATCAAATGAAAGAAAAGAAAGGTGTAAAACTTGATGTAGAACTTACTGCTGAAGATTTACATGAACTTGCTGATCAATTTAAAGCAGAATATAAATCAAAAATTGGTGAAGATTTCCCAAGTGATCCTAAAGTTCAATTAATGGGAGCAATCAAAGCTGTATTCCGTTCATGGGATAATCCAAGAGCAAATGTTTATAGAAGAGACAATGACATTCCTTATTCATGGGGAACTGCTGTAAATGTTCAATCTATGGCATTTGGTAATATGGGTGATGATTGTGGTACAGGTGTTGCATTCACTCGTGACCCAGCTACTGGAGAAAAAGGTTTATTTGGTGAATTCTTAACAAATGCACAAGGTGAAGATGTTGTTGCTGGTGTTAGAACTCCAATGCATATTTCTGAAATGGAAGAAAAATTCCCAGAAGCATTTAAACAATTTAAAGAAGTTTGTGCAACTCTTGAAAGTCATTATAGAGACATGCAAGATATGGAATTTACTGTTGAACATGGTAAACTTTATATGTTACAAACTAGAAATGGTAAACGTACAGCTAAAGCTGCTTTAAAAATCGCTTGTGATCTAGTTGATGAAGGAATGCGTACTGAAGAAGAGGCTGTTGCTATGATAGATCCTCGTAACTTAGATACATTACTTCATCCACAATTTGATACTGAAGAGCTAAAGAAAGCAACTCCAATTGGTAAAGGATTAGGAGCATCTCCTGGTGCTGCATGTGGAAAAATCGTTTTCTCTGCAGAGGATGCTGAAAGAGAAGGTATCGGTGGAAAAGGAGAAAAAGTTGTACTTGTTAGACTTGAAACTTCTCCAGAAGATATTACTGGTATGAAAGCAAGTCAAGGAATTTTAACAGTTCGTGGTGGTATGACTAGCCATGCTGCAGTTGTTGCTCGTGGTATGGGAACTTGCTGTGTTTCTGGTTGTGGAGACATCGCTATGGACGAAGAAAACAAGAAATTTACTCTTGCTGGAAAAACATTCCATGAAGGAGATTATATCTCAATTGATGGTACTACTGGATGCATTTATGATGGAATTATCCCAACAGTTGATGCAACAATCGTAGGTGAATTTGAAAGAGTTATGTCATGGGCAGATAAATTTAGAAGACTTCGTGTTAGAACTAATGCTGATACTCCAAGAGATGCTAAAAAAGCTCATGAACTTGGTGCTGAAGGTATTGGACTTTGCCGTACTGAGCATATGTTCTTCGAAGAAGATAGAATTGCTGCATTTAGAGAAATGATTTGTGCTGATACTTTAGAAGAAAGAGAAGCTGCACTTGATAAGATTTTACCTTATCAACAAAGTGATTTTGAAGCTTTATATGAAGCTTTAGAGGGTGATTCAGTAGTAATTCGTTACTTAGATCCACCTCTACATGAATTCGTTCCAACTGAAGAAGCAGATATTAAAAAACTTGCTGATGCTCAAGGTAAATCAGTTGAAAGAATTAAAGAAATTATTGCATCTTTACATGAATTTAATCCAATGATGGGACATCGTGGATGTAGACTTGCAGTAACATATCCTGAAATTGCAAAAATGCAAACTAAAGCAGTTATTAGAGCTGCAATTAATACTAAGAAAAAACATGCTGATTGGAATGTTGTTCCTGAAATAATGATTCCATTAGTTGGTGAAGTTAAAGAGTTAAAATATGTTAAAGATGTAGTTACTCAAACTGCTGATGAAGAAATAGCATCTGCTGGTATTGAACTTAATTACAAAGTTGGTACTATGATCGAAATTCCAAGAGCTGCATTAACTGCAGATGAAATTGCTGAACAAGCTGAATTCTTCTCATTTGGAACTAACGATTTAACTCAAATGACATTTGGATTCTCAAGAGATGATGCTGGTAAATTCTTACCATCATATTATGACAAAAAAATCTATGAAGAAGATCCATTTAAAACACTTGATCAAAAAGGTGTTGGAAAACTAATTGAAACAGCTGTTAAGTTAGGAAAATCTACTAGACCTGATATTCATTTAGGAGTATGTGGAGAAACTGGTGGAGATCCTAAATCAATCGAATTCTATCACAATGTTGGACTTGATTATGTTTCATGCTCACCATTTAGAGTTCCAGTAGCGCGTCTTGCTGCTGCACAAGCTGCTATTAAAGAAAAAAGTAATAATTAGTAGAAATTAACTAAGATAATTTTATATCTTAGTTTTTTTATGGTAAAATTAATGTAGGATGTGAATAATATGAATATGGGTACAAAGACTTTAGAGACTAAAAGATTAATCTTAAGGAAATTTACTTTAGATGATACTGAGGGTATGTTTAATAATTGGGCAACGGATTCCAAAGTTAATAAATATCTCGCTTGGAATATCCATAAGAACGTCAAAGAAACAAGAAACATAATCGAAAAGTGGATTTCTAAATATGAAGATGGTAATTATAACTGGATAGTTGAAAAAAAAGATACTCACGAAGTAATTGGTAGCATATGTGAAGAAGGTAAAAGTATAAAAAATAGAACAATATCATTAGGATATTGCTATGGTTCTAAATATTGGAACAACGGATATGCATCAGAAGTATTAAGAAGAGTAATAGAATATTTATTAACTGAAGAAGATTTTTATTTAGTAGAAGCAAATTATAGATCTTCCAATCCAGCAAGTGGAAAGGTAATGGAAAAATCCGGAATGAAATATGATGGAACATTAAGAGATAGAAAAATTGATCCAGATGGAAAGAGAGCAAGTGTAATTTATTATTCAATAACAAAAAATGAATTATAATATTTGAAATAATTTAAGAAAATTTTAGAACTTTAAAGTCATTAAAAGCTTAGTTTTCACAACTAGGCTTTATGTATAATTTATAGCATAGGAATAATACGAGAAAAATATTAGAAACTTTTTTTCTAGAAGAATAAATTTAAATGGTAAACACTAAGGGGATTAAAAATTATGGTATAATATATATACTTTAAGGAGATAATTATGTTAGAAAATAAACATAATAATATTCAACATGATTTTGCAAAAGAAGAAAAAATATCAAAATTAAAAGCATTAAAATTATTTGACAGAAGTGAAATAGAAAATGTTGCAGTTGGAACTTATAAAGGATTATCAAAAATACACAAATTTTTGTTTGAAGATATATATTCATTTGCTGGTAAAATACGAAAAGAAAATATTGCTAAAGGTAATTTTAGGTTTGCATCATGTATGTATCTAGAAGATGTTTTAAAAAAAATAGATGATATGCCTCAAACAAGTTTTGAAGATATAGTAAAAAAATATGTTGAAATGAATATTGCACATCCATTTAGAGAAGGTAATGGAAGAAGTACACGTATCTGGTTAGATATGATTTTAAAAAAAGAATTAAATAAGGTTATTGATTGGAGCAAAGTGGATAAAGAAGACTATTTGCTTGCTATGGAAAGAAGCCCTGTAAAAGATACAGAAATAAAGCTGCTACTTCAAAATGCGCTTACAGATAAAGTAAATGATAGATTAGTATTTATGAAAGGTATTGATACTAGTTATCAATATGAAGGATATTACACTTATAAACTTGAAGATTTAGATCAAAATAGCTAATTTTAGCTATTTTTTTATAATAAATTAATCTTGTAAACATAAATGCGATAATGTTATATTATAGGTAAGGAGAGTTTTATGAAAATTAAAAAGGTAAACCCAAAAACAAAATATTTATATCATTATACATTGAAAGAAAATGTAGAAAGCATTTTAAAAGATAAAGCTATAATTTCAAAAGATGAATATGTTTTTTTTACAGAAAGTTTAAATGACTCAATCAAAGCTTTTGAAAGTGAATTACTAGCTCCTGGAAAGTTATATATAGATATAGATGGAAATCTAAAAAGAAGAGATAAAGTTAATAAAGAAAATTATTGTATTTTAAAAATACCTTTTATAGATGATAATAATTTTTACACATTTAGTTTTGATAATCAAAGAGATGATTCCATTTATAGCATTTCTTTAACACATAAAGGAACGTATTCTTTTGACAAAGCAAAAATTTTAGAAATACCTGATTATAAAAAAATTAATCCATTTAAAAGAATAATTGCTACTGCGGCTATATCAAGCATACTTTTATTCCCATATAATACTTTTGCTGCAAGTTGGTTGGATACAAATAACTATGATACTAGTTGGTATGTAGAAACTACTAATTATTATGATATTAATAATGCTAAAGAACTAGCTGGACTTGCATATTTAGTGAATAAAGAAAACATTACTTTTGAAAATAAACATTTTAATATTAATGCTGATATTGATTTAACTGAAAATAAATGGGAAGTAATAAAAGATATATTTAGTGGATATATTTGCGGATCTCATCGTATTCTTTTAAACTATTTAGATAAAGACTTATTTTCAAATAAAACTTATAATAAGTTATCTTATTTATATGAAGTAAGATTAGATACTTATAGAACAACGAAAGTAGAGATAAAATCTCCTTATACAGTACAATTGTTAAAAGAAAAATTAAATGCTAAATATGTGTTTTTTAAGAATAAAGAATTAACTGATGATACTTTATTAACCTCTTTAGACTTAGATGAAAATGAACTACTTGAGGTATTTGAAAATAAATTTAAATATGTAATAAATTATAAAGGTGACAAATTTCCTTTTAACTTTGAAACTGGAGAATCTATAGAAAACGTTAAAGAAATGTATTCTAGCAGGACTAAATTACCTAAAGAAAGATTAGTTATTAAATTTAAAGATAAAGTTCTTAAAGATGAAAGAACATTGGCTGATTATAACATTCAACGTACTGAGGATATTTATGCATATTTTATGGCTAATATAAAAGCTTCTGTAAGTGATGGTGGTAAATATGAATTATCAACGACTGAAGCTTTATCAGGAGATGAAGTAACTCTTAAACTTATACCAGAAGATGGATACGAACTTAAAAGTGTTTTAATAAATGGAAAAGAAAATTTAAATTTAGTTAAAGATAATATATTAAAATTCATATGTGGAGAGGAAGATATTGATATAAAAATATCTTACAAATTAAAAGAAAATAAAGAAACAGAAGAAGAAAAAGAAAATGAATCTGAAATAGAAAATCCTAAAACAAGTGATAACATATTCTTCTATATAATTGGTTTAATTGTCTCAATTTTTGGAATTATTATTAATAAAATTAAACTTATAAAATCTAAATAAATATTGAAAAAGAGTATCTATAGTGCTATCCTAAAAATAGGAGGAGTTTATATGAATAAACAAAATATAATTTGTAAATTAGCAGTAGCCTGTTCTATAGCAATAAGTTTAGTGCCAATGGTAGCAAAAGCTGAAAACTATGGAGAAGTATTTAAAAAATATGTAAAAGAGGATGGAAAGATAGTGATCAATGCTCCAGCACCAAGAGACATTGATGAAGCTTACTACGTTATAGGTGAATATCCTTATGATGAGAATTCGCCACTTTATTTTTCTGATTGTAATGACACTTTTACAAGATGTACATTTTCAGATTTTATGAATAAAGAAACTCATGTTTTAGATATTGAATATAAATATGATAAAGGAATATCTAAACAAGTAGATGAGATAGTTGATAAGATTCCAAAAAATGTTGAGTATTTTAATATAAAGGATTTTGAAATTATAAATTATTGGTTAAATAAAGTAAGCAATGAAGAAGGTCTAGATGAATATTCTGGAGAATTAAAAAAATATTTAAATTACAACAATATTGAATTTTCTGTAAGTAATAGAACGGGTAGTTATTCTGACTTTTATGATTATCGAGCAGGAATAGGTATGTTTAAATATAAAGGTAATTTATACAGAGTTAATACACTTGGAACTATGATAAGAAATATTTTGTATGTTCCATCATCTACAGAAAACACTAATGATGCTAAAATGAATGCCCTTAAGAAAAGAATTAAAGAATATGCTAATATAGATGTAGAAATTGAAGTTAAAGGAAAAATAAGTGAATGGCTAAATTCCTATGTTCAAGAGTCTTTAGATTATGCAAAACAATATAATCCAAATGATCAAACATTAAATCAAATGACAGCTGAAGAATATTATAATAGTGACTATTTTGAATTTGATAAAAAATTTATTGACTTTTTAGAGAATTATAAAAATGATAATTATTTCACAATAAAAATTAATAATGCAACTTATAATATAGTAATTGTTGCAGACTCAGATAAAATGATAACACCTGGACACAAGAGCAAAGATTTAGAAACAAACATTACTGTTGAAGGAAAAAATTCGTCTATACCATTAGATGTAATTGTTTCATCAAAACTAGTAAGTAACGATAAAATTAAAGAAAAGATTAATACAGAAAATTATGTAACTTATGATATATCATTATTTTCTAAATCTAAAAATTCAAAAATTCAAACTTTAGGAAATGATTTATTTGAAGTATCTATTCCGATTCCAGAAAGCTTAAAGGGTAAGAAACTAGTAGTTTATTATGAAAAAGAAGATGGCACTTTAGAAGAACATGAAGTAATTATTAAAGATGACTATGCTGTATTTGAAACAAGCCATTTTAGTGAATATACTTTAGCAGAGAAAATCTCAAATGAGAAAAATACAGATGCCTCTAAAAACGAAATAGAAAATCCAAAAACAAGTGATAATTTAACAAAATACATTTTTATGTCTATAATGTCTTTATGTGGCATAATAAAACTTAGTGTTAAAAAGGTTAATAGATAATTTATTATAAAAAATTAAAATAGGTGAAGCATCATGATATATTTAAAGCATTTTAAATTATTAAACGAGGAAAAAGAAAATGAAATCGCATGTATTATAAATGAAAGACACAATTCATTTTATCCTTTACATATCTTTCCAGAAAAGAAATTAAAAGAGATAGATTTTGAACCTATCACGATTATTTATGGTGGAAATGGTTCAGGTAAAACAACACTTTTAAATATTATAGCAGCCTCTTTAAAAGCCAGTAAAAAGACTTTTTACGATTTAGATGATGTTTTTGATAATTATGTGGAAGAATGTAGATTATTTATGGATTTTGATGAGACCGATTGTTTAGAAGTGAAATTTATTAGCAGTGATGATATATTTGATGCTCTTTTAGATATGCGAGCTATAAATTCTGGAGTAAATAGAACTAAGGAAAGATTAAGCCGAGAATATCAAAACTATAAATTTAACCCAAATAAAGATCTGGATGTTATAAATGATTATGAAGAATTTAAAAACATGGTTGCTATTAGAAAAATGAGTGAGAGTAAATATGTAAGAACAAGACTTCGTAACAACACTTTTATTCAAGAATCAAATGGCGAAACAGCCTTAGATTTTTGGCAAAAGGAAATAAAAGAGGATTCTTTATATATAATTGATGAACCAGAAAATAGTTTGTCTGCGGATAATCAATTAAAACTAATGACATTTATCCAAGAATCAGCTCGTTTTTATAACTGTCAATTTATTATTTCGACTCATTCACCATTTCTACTAAGTTTAAAAGATGCTTTAATATATGATTTGGATGAAGAACCAGTTATCACTAAAAAATGGAGCGAACTTGAAAATGTTAAAGTTTATTATAATTTTTTTAAAGAATATGAAAGTGATTTTTTAAACCAATAGACTTACCAGTGTAATCAATGCTTTTAATGGTAAATTTATTGATATAAAAGAAGCTTTAATTATATAATAAAGATATGGAAGGAAAGAGAGTTGATGAAGAAAATAAGTGGATTAATTTTATCTTTAGTTATTGGATTATTTATTTTTTCTACAAATGTATTTGCAAAAAATGAAGTAACATTAAATTTTGATGGTAGAATTATTGGATATTAAACTTGAAAGAACAGGTACAGTTGTTAATACAAAGGTAGAAAACATCTTCACGAATATGAAACCTGTTGCAACAATTGATTTAACTAGTGATTATGTAATTGATTTTACAAAAGAAGATGAACTAACAAACAGTTTAAAAATGTTTGCAGACCTAGAGAAAACTATATATTACAAAATTGAAAGCAACGGATTAGTAGAAACTGAAAACGAAAATGAAGCTAATATAAAGGTAGTACTATAATTACCTTCAATAAAGACTATGTTGATACATTGAAAATTGGAGAACATACTTTAAAAGTAGTATTAAACAATAATGTTGAAGTAGCTACTAAGTTTACAATTGATGAAGAAACAAAAGAGATTGAAACTGAAAATCCCAAAACAAGTGATAATGTTATTAAATATTTAATATTATCTATGGCATCTGTTTTAGGAATTGCTACAACTTTATTGATTAATAAAAAAATTAAAAATTAGGAGGATAAGAAAATGAAATTAAAAAACATGTTATTTATGATGTTAATTGCAGTAATTGGTATTTTAGGTTTTAATACAGTAAATGCTGCAACAATAAGTGAAAATGGAGAGTATTCTTTAGTATTAACTATTGATGGTTTAGAAGATGCTATTATCGCTGATGGAGAATACGCAAAACTTATAAGATTTAATGTTGATAATGGAGAAACAACAGTTAAAGTATCTGAATTAACAAAAGGAATTACTCCATTTAATGGAAAAAACGAATTTTCTCATTGGGTAAATTCAAGCAAGGAAAAAGTTGACGAATTAAACATAACTGATTTTACTAGTAATGGTAACTTTTATACATCAACTGGTAAAGAAATATCATATTCAAATGGTTTTAGACTTATAGCAAAGTTTGAAGGGAAATCAGTAGAAGAAGGAGATAAATATTACATAACTATTGATGCCTTTGGTGGAGAAGTAAATGGTAAAGCTAAACTATCATTAACAAGCTCAAAAGAATCTTTTAAGACAATTGATTTAGAAAATTACACTCCAGTTAGAAAAGGTTATACTTTCAAAGGTTGGGATTTAAACGGAAAATTTGTTACTTCTATTGATTCAAGTGCTTTTTCAAAAAGTGTTTCTGTCACTATAACTGCAACTTATACAAAAAATACTTTTGATGGAACTGATAGAGTATTAATATTAGATGCTAATGGTGGAAGTATTGATGGTAAAGCACTTAAAAAATATGATTATTTAGGTGGTGGAGGATCAGGAACAGCGATGTCACTTTTACCATATATACCTACAAGAGATGGATATACATTCAATGGATGGAATTCTAAAAAAGATGGAAGTGGTAAGGAATATTCTTATATCTATTGGAGAAGATGGGATAAGGATGACAAAGATGATCTTCAAAGAGACACTACTATAAATAATTCTTTAGGTGCTGAATATTATCAAAACGTAACTTTATATGCTACTTGGACTAAAAACCCAACTGAAGAAGAAACAGTAAAAGAAATTCAAAGTACTGGTGAAACTAAAGGACAAATTGAATTTGATTCAGGAGTTAATAAAAACTATAAATTAGATATTAAACCAACAGAAATTAAAAAAGAATTAACAGATAAAAATGTTAAATATATCGTAGATATAAATGTATTAGAAAATGGTCAAGTAGTAAAAATAAGTGACACTAAAATGAAAATAAGATTTGCTTTACCAGAAGATTTAAAAGGATATAAAAATTATGAAATTGTTTATATCTTAAATGGTGAAATTAAAGAAACTATTCCAGCTAAAATAGAGGATGGATATATCGTTTTTGAAACAACTCACTTAAGTGAATATGGTATAGTTGCAACTAATACTGAGGTAACTAATCCAAAAACTTTAGACAATGTAATTTTCTACATCATAATAGGAGTTATATCTTTAACTGGTATTTTAACATCTTATTTATATAAGAAAAAAATGCAAAATTAAAAGAGCTTTTTAGCTCTTTTTTTCATATTTGATTAATTTTGCATGAACTACTAATTTTTCATTAGTTCTATAACAAGTTGATAGGGTTAATATTTTATCACCTGAACTAACTTCAGTTTTAAACTTATATATGCTTCTATTTTTTACTAAATCAATAAATTCTATAAAGTCATTATCATCTTTGAAATCTGTTTTTAAATAATCTGTTGAAGTAGGTATATGATAAATGCTAAATATTTGATATAAACCATTTTCTTTTTCAGTGGATACTTTTATTACATGATTATTTGTTTCATTAAACCAACTTTTTTTTAAGGTATTGCTTAAAGAACCAAACATTGTTTTATCTTTTCTATTATGAGCATATATAATTGAATTTTTATTATCCAACAAATTATTTCTATAATCTAAAAACAACCAACCCGCATCATTTTTCTTTTTATTAAAACTATGATCTAAGTAATAAACATTATCATCTGCTTGTACAAAAGGATAATTTATATTTGTTCCATTAACAGTTATCCATCCAACAATATCATCATTCGTGCTTTTTAATTTAGAAAAATCAACATCTATTAAACTCATCTTTATATAATCCCAATAAGGATTATCTTTTTTAGGAGTTTCTTGTTGTTCGACAATCTCAGTTTCTTCAGTGCTTTCTTTTATTTCAACATTTTCTAAAGTTTTATTTAGCTCACTTGTTGTATCATCAGAATCTTTCTTCCAGTTAATTATTTTAAATAAGGAATAGCAAAAAAGTAGAATAAAAATAATCATTAAAATATTTATAAATAATTTTTTATTTTTCATCACTTCACCTATAGTTATTATACTACAAATCTAATTATTTTTTCATAAAAGATGGTATACTAAGAATGATTGGAATTTAAACCCTTGTAATGTTTCCTATTAAAATTTATTCTATTTTAATATGATGTTTTTGGAGGTGGATTATGAATCAAGAAAAAATTGGAAAATTTATTGCTAGTGTTAGAAAAGAAAAAAATATAACACAAAATGAACTTGCAGAAAAATTAGGAGTATCTGATAGAACAATAGGCAATTGGGAAAATGGAAGAAATATGCCTGATGTATCACTTTTTAAACCGCTTTGCGAAAACCTTGATATAACTTTAAATGATCTTTTAAGTGGAGAAAAAGTAGTTGATAATTGCTATCATGAAAGATTGGAAGAAAATATTATAAATGCGATTGATTATAGCAACAAAAAAATTGAAAAGAATAATAATACGATTGCTTTTATTTTCATTATATTGTGTATTTTATCATCTTTTACCGTTATTTCAATATTTCCAAGTGAGAGTAGTTGGGGATCAATTTTTTCAATCCTAAGTATTATTCTTTCTTTAATTGGAGTAGCTAGACTTACAAAAAAAATAAGATTTTTTAAAAGAATTATCATCACTTTTGGTTATTTTTTTCTAATTTCTATGATACTTATGTTTGTTGATTATATAGGTGTCGTTAATGTAAAACAAGCACCAAGATTTTCAATTATTAAAGTTTCAGGCGACAGAGTTGTTTACTATGACACGCTTTTTTATGACGTCATAAGATGCAATGTTAATGAAAAAAATGAAACATTTAAAGTAATTAAAAATCAAAAATATGATATAAATAACATAGATGATTTTTGTAAATAGTTTTGTATTCAACCAACAGTTCGTGTAAAAAAGTGTTATTAATTTATAAAATAATAGCATGAAAGGAGAAAACTATATGGATCAAATTAAAATAGGTAAATTTATTTCATTAAAAAGGAGAGAAAAGAACATAACTCAATGTGAACTTGCAGAGATGCTTGGTATAAGTGACCGTGCTATAAGCAAATGGGAAAACGGAGTATGTATGCCAGATGTTTCTAATATTCCAAAGTTATGCAATATTCTTGGAATTACTATTAATGATCTATTTAGTGGATATGTTGTTGATATGAAAGAAATTGATAAGCAAATGGAAAATAATCTACTTGAGCTTGCTAAGCAAAAAGAGGAAGCCGATAAAAAAATGTTGAGAGCTGAAACATTTATGACTTTAATTACAATAGTTTTCTATGTTGCATTAGTTTTAATGGCATCATTTATAGACATTCCCGATATATTAAGAATTCTTATTATAGTTCCAGCAACAATTATAGTATTTCTAGTATGTCTTTTAGCTATACGAATTGAACAAGTTGCAGGGTATTATGAATGTCCAGATTGTAACTATAAATACATACCTAGCTATAAAAGTGTTTTAATGGCAACTCATGTTGGTAGAACAAGAAAAATGGTTTGTCCTAAATGTAAAAATAAATCTTGGCAAAAAAAGATTACCACAAAATAGTATACTTTATAAGTATGCTTTTTTAATGGATAGTAATTTTTTTTAAAGTATGATAGAATATCTACCAAAAGGAAGATATATATGTTGGAAAGTGAAATATTAGAGATAAGGACTTTTATAAATTTATGTGATGAAGATTTTTATAATGATATATATGATAAAGATAAAATAAATATAGCTCGAAAATATTTCCAAAGGATTAAGCATGTAAACGAAGACAATCAAAATGCATATTTGACCGCTATTGCCAATAAACTTTTATTTATAATAAAAAATATTTCTGTTTACTATAGAAAGAATAATACAACAACAATAAAACCTGAGGAAGCTTTGAACTTGATATCTCGTAATAGTATAACTGAGTACGTTACTTCTTTAATCATTGCGCATCATTTAACTGATCCAAAATTAATTGCAAGGCTAGCATACGTTGAATTATCAAAATATCTATATTATGATATTTCGTATACCAAGATAACTGATAAAAATAGAAGAAATATAATTGTAAATACTCCAATAAATGTTTTTAATGCTAAGATATTTTCATATGTTGTTTGTACTCAATGGTTGCAACTTTACACATACATATTATCTCAATTCGGAATAACTGTAAAAAAAATGAATAAACCAGGAGAAGATCATGTTTGGGGAGAAATCGATATAAACGATGATGAAATAATTATAGCGGATGCCACTGATTATATAGGGAATTCGATTGATTTAAGCAATGCAAAATCCATTAGCCCAACTAAAGGATTTCTAATCGCTCCTAAAAAGTATTCTGGAATAAAACTCTATGACGTTTTTATAAAAAAAGAAAATAGGGAATTATTAGAAAACTTGAATAAGTATTATGCTATAAATAGAGAACTTGATTCTTCCTTAGGATTAATTGACAACTCTACTTATCCAATTGAAAATATTTTAAATTCAAATGAGCTATTTTCTAGGAAAGATTCAATTATTAAAGAGCGCAAAGAAGCTATTAAAATATTTAAACAAGTAAGAAACTTCATTCTAAACATACCTATTCCAAATAACATGGATGGATATGAAGCTTATGCTTACTATTATAGATTTATTGAAAGATTGCCAGTAAATATTAGAGGTTGCTTGTCGATGAAAACTTTATATGCTGATTCTTTCGATTATAAGCAAAAACTTTTGAAAAAGAAATATTTAAATGCTCCTGTTGAATATTTAAAATATCTAGAGGATTTAGTTTATTCAAGATATTACGAATACTTCCAAGGGGAGGTAAGTAAAGACTCATTATTTGAAAAAATTCGTAATGGTTATATTGATATTGATAAACTAAGTGATATCGCTTTAGCTGAAGAACTTAAAATAGCAGAAATAAATAGAAGACTTAATCCATATTATGCTATAAATGAGTTGACTTTTTATAATATGTTTGATGATGATTTTGATTCTATGTCTTTATTATATGAACCGGCTTTAGGTAAAAGACTTTATAAATCTTTTGAAGATTTAAATGCATTTAAAAGAGAAAACAATTTATTTTAATATTGTTTATCTTTTTTTTGTATTCAAATAATGTTAGAATAAATTAAGGTGGTAAGATGAAAATATTAATAACTATTGGAATTATTCTTTTATGTATATTTATTATACTTGGATTTATTTTCTTATATTTATATTTTAAGTTGAAAACTAGTATAAAAAATCTTGGTTTATCTAAAAGTGATTTTATGAGCATGATTAAAGAAGGAGAAGAAGACAGTAAATATCGTCATAAATCTATTTCTGGAATGAGTAATTTACTTCTTCCAAGAATCATTAAAGACTTTCCAAACTTCAGTGAATCCGAGCTTTATAGTAAAGTTGAAACATCCCTGCTTGCTATTTTTCATTCTTTAGAAGATGGTTATGTTCAAAAGAAAATCGAGCTTAATATAATAAAAAGCAATTTAGAAAGTAAAATTCAAGATTTAAAAAATAGCAACACAAAAGTTAACTTTGAAGATGTTGTATTTCATAAACACGCTATAAAAGGATATAAGAAGACTGATGGAGTTTTGATTATTACTGTAGCAACATCATTAGAATATTATTACTCTTGTAAGAAAGATGATGAAGTAATAGATGAATATCGAGACTACAAGAAACAAACGTCATATACAACTAAATTCATATATGTTTATGATCCTGAAAAATACGAACAAACATCATCTTTAGTTGGAATTCATTGTCCAAACTGTGGTTCACCGGTTAAGGAACTTTCTAATAAGCATTGTTCATATTGTGGAAGTGGGCTAGAAGATATTAATTTAAAATCTTGGTTTATAAGTGAATATAAAGAGGATAAATAAAGTTTAATTCTCTTTTTTGTGATATAATACTTTTATGGATAAAATTACTGGAAAATTCAAAAAAATTATTTTTGATGGAAATAATGGATATAAAGTCCTTCTTTTTCGCGTGAAAACAGCAAATGATGAGATAAAAGACATCGTGAATACAACCATCACAATCAACGGATATTTTCATGAAACCAATTTAGAAGAATCGTTTGAACTTACTGGGAATTATGTTCTTAATGAAAAGTATGGATATCAATTTCAAGTAAGCAGTTATAAAAAAGAAGAAATTGTTGGAGTTAATAAAGTAGAGGAGTTTTTATCATCGCCATTTATTAAAGGATGTGGAGAAAAAACAGCAAAAAAAATAGTTGAAGTCTTAGGAGAAAATGCGATTTCTTTAATAAAAGAGGATAAAAACAATCTATTTAAAGTTGGCATTTCCGAATCAACGGCCGAAAAAATATATAAATCCATTATGGACTATTATGATTCGGATGAAACCATTATGTTTTTAAAAAATCTTGATTTTTCTAATAAAGCTGTTATGAAAATATTGAATAAATATGGCAATAAAGCTCGTGAAATTGCTAAAAATAACCTATACGCTTTAATTGAGTTCGTTGATTTTTCATCGCTTGATAAAGCTTTCTTTAAAATGTATGAAGAAACAAATGAAATGCGCATTATGGCGTGTATTATTGAAGCTATGAAAAGAGTCACTTTCTCAACTGGAGACACTTATTCTTTTAAAAGTGAAATCCTTAATGTTTTAAATCAAGACTTTAATATCGATGTTGATGAACATATCGATGATATCTTTGAAAAGTTGATATTCAGCGGAGATATAAAAATAATAGATGATAAATACTACTTGATGGACACTTATTTGGATGAAAAAAACATTGCTGATACCTTGTATACAATGCTAAATAATGAAGAAAGTAAAGTTGAAGGATTCGATAAATTCTTTGAATTTGTTGAAAGCGAATTTGATATAAAATATGATGAATTCCAAAAAAACGCCATTAAAGAGGTATTACGCCAACCAGTATCGATTATCACCGGAGGACCAGGAACAGGAAAAACAACGATTATAAAAGGATTACTAAGAATGTATCAATATGTAAATAATTTAACTGATCTTCAAATGAATACTCAAGTTGCTCTTTTAGCTCCAACAGGAAGAGCAAGCAAACGTATGAGTGAGACAACCAACTTTGGCTCCTCTACAATACATAGATATTTAAAATGGAATAAAGAAAGCAACTCATTTGGAATAAATGAATTCAATAAAGAAATCCATAAATTCATTATTGTTGATGAAACAAGTATGATCGATAATTTCTTAATGAGTTCACTTCTTAAAGGAATAGATTCAAAAACAAAGATATGTTTTGTAGGAGATGAATATCAACTACCATCAGTTAACTCTGGCAATGTTTTAAGAGACTTAATTAAAACCGGCATGTTTCCTCATATTAGGCTTACTGAGATATATCGTCAAAGTGATAATTCATTTATTCCAATTCTTGCAAATGAAGTAAAAAATATGGAACTCGATTATGATATTCAGGATAAGAAGGATGACTATAATTTTATTGCATGCGATAAGGAAAACATTAAAGATATGATCGGTATGATTATAAGAAAGTCAGTAGAAAAGGGAATTAATGAAAAGGGGATACAGGTGCTTATTCCTATGTATAAAGGCGCAAATGGAATCGATGAGGTCAATAAAGTTTTACAAAACATTTTTAATCCATATAATGAAAAACTTGATGAAGTAGAAATTGGCCCTGTAACGTTTAGAGTTGGGGATAAAGTTATAAACCTTGTCAATAACGTTGAAGAGAATATCTTTAATGGAGATATCGGCTATATAAGCGAAATAAATAAATCTAAGCCAAATGAATTTATGAAAATAGATTTTTATGGTAATAAAGTAAGCTTTAAAAGAGATGAAATTCAAACAATTAAACATGCTTATGCGATGAGCATCCATAAAAGTCAGGGTAGTGAGTTTGACCATGTTATATTGCCTGTTTCTAATGAGTATATGCGCATGCTTTATAATAAACTTATTTATACAGGTATATCCAGAGCCAAAAAGTCTTTAGTTATTATTGGAGACATACGTGCGTTTGTATACGGTGTAAATAATAACTATAGTAAAGAGAGAAAAACATCCTTAGTTGAATTCATTATGAATAAATTCTCATCATAAATCCATACTAAAAATGGAGGTATTTTATGAAAAAAATGATGAATATTGCTTGTCCATTGTTCTCTCTTTCTTGTCTTATGTTAACAGGATATCTTTTATATAAACATAATGGGAGAAATATGCTAGATATAATAATAGAAGAAATTGATACAATAAAATAGAACTTCGAGATTGAAGTTCTATTTTAATTCTACATAAATTGATTTATCAAAGGAATGATCTTTTATATCAAATGATTCAAGTGTAGGAGTATCTATTAGATAAAATTTATGAAGCAAGTTGTTTATAGAATGATCTTCGCTTACAGGATCGTCCCAAGTAAGATCGATATGTTTCCATTCATCGTTTATCTTTACCGCGTTCCAAACATGAGTTTTGCTTGCAACCTTATAGTTATCTAATCCAAGTTTATCAAGAACAATGCTCAAAACATCTGTATAACCTGAACAAATTCCATATCCTTCAAATAAAGGGCCATTTGCTTTAGCTGAGTTATGTGTGGTTTCACCATTTCTTATCTCACTTTCATAAGCTTCATCATACTTTGTATGATTTATAATATAATCATGAAATTCATATATTATATCCTCAGTGCTCATATCTTGTGTTACAATATCTTTCCAAATAGCATCTATTTTATTGCTGATGTTTATAATATCTTCAGTCGAATAAAGTCTTTTTATATCCAAAGTTACCTCTCCAGATGTATCAAATTGCACTTTTAAACTTGTAAAATTGTTATATGGAGAAACGAAATTACCGATTGTCGTTAGAATATCAACGTTATCCGGATTGCTTATTTTTTTTACATCATCCAAACAATCTAAATATTCACTTGGACAATAAAAAGTAAAGTTTTCATATCCATAATCAAGCACTGTATAGAAAACATTTAAAAGTTCTTGATAGTTATAAGGTTTAAAATCTTTGCTTATTTGTACATAATCATAATCTTTACCCTTAGAATACTGATTCTTTTTAATAACACTGACCTTTGGTGTATTATTAAAAAACTTTTTTGCAATATTTACAATACTATCCAACTTATAAAGAGTAAAGCCTAAGATAAGTGCACTTAACAAAAAAGCTAAAAATCTCTTTTTCATAACATCACCAACCTAATAATAACATATATGAAGTATAAAAAAAAGAAATGATTTTAATTATTCATTTCTTTTACTTTTTTATTTAATCTTGATTTTTGTCTAGCACAAGTATTCTTTTTAACTAATCCTTTAGAACAAGCTTTGTCAATATTAGCTATAACGTTTTTAAGTTCTTTATTTGCAGTTTCAGTATCTTTATTTTTAATTGCTTTTTCACATTTTTTAATTGAGTTTTTAACTCTAGCAGTATACTCATTGTTTGCTGCAGTTTGAACTCTATCAGTTTTTACAGATTTTTTAGAACTTTTAATATTAGGCATTATAATTTCGCTCCTTCCTTAAATACATATTAGATTTTATCAAAAAAATATGTATTTTGCAAACAAATTTGTTAAATATTATTAAAATTTAAAATATTTTATGTTAAAATTTAAAAGGTAGGTGATAAAATGACTGCAAAAGATGATATTGAAGAACTAAAAACTTTAGCTTTATCGAATTCGTTAAGCAGAAGAGAAAAGGAAATATTATCACGTTTACTTAAATATATAAGATTTAATATTCAAGTTAGTCTTTTTTATCAAGTTTTATCATCCACTCAAGCGATAGACAAACTCATAACTGAAATCGATAATTTAATAAATGAATATAATGAAACATTACTTATCAGTGAAGATGAAACTCTTAAAAGACGCTTAAAAAGTAAAATAAAAAGACTAAATAAAATGAAAGAAATCGTTTCAGAGAATAACTATGAATATTTCGTAAAAGATATAATAGATGGTGTAGATAATCGTCAAGAACTGATAGATATGTGTGCATTTACCTTATCAGGAGATTATCAAACGTATAAGAAATTTTTTGGTAAACCTCTAGTAGAAAATGAAAAATCAAGTTTTAAAGGATTTAAAATAAATGAGGAAACAATTGAAAAAGTTTTTAGTATTATCACCAATAGACCACTTCATATTTCCATAACATCATATGTTTTAGCCTATAATGAGGAGAAAAAAATATCGGATAGGATAAATGAACTTAATGATAAAAATCAATATTTAGAGCTTTGTTTAAAAAATCAACATCTAATTTTTGCATATCTAGATGCTTTAATAAAATATAAAGCCAAATATGAGGAATATAGTTCGTTAAATGCTAGATATAATCAAAATAGAATAGTAATAAACTCTATAGATGAATCAAATGTTTTTGAAAGATTATCTAAAATATATGAAAAAGGAAAAAGAAAACACGAAAATGAAGAGATGGAAGATGAACTTATTAAAGAAAAATCTTTGATGAATGTCCTATTTAAAGATTTAAAGAATTATCAAAATGAACTAAATAAGGTTTCCTTAGAAGAATTATCAAAGGTATTATTTGAACATGTAACTCTTGATTCTTCGTATGTGTCATATAACTCAGTTGACACTAGTTCACCAGTTTTATATGCTTCAAATGTCATTTTCAATGGATATTCTTTATCAAGACAAAATCAAATATCTGATGAGTCAGAGAAATGCCTAATAACTATTGATCAAAACAAGAGAAAGATACATCTTTTTGAAGCAAAACAAGAAAAGTTAAAGCATACAAGAAAAAGAATATACGAAAAAATGGCTGAAGAAGCTAGAAGTCTTATAGATAACAATTTAAGTGATTGTATAAACATAGTTGAACTAACATCATCTGAAAAAAAATTTGATATTTCTCCAATCTTAAGTGCGTATATTTTAAAGACGATTGCCAAACTTAAAAACATAGATTTTTTGACCCTTAATAAGGAAATTGATGAATGTGTTGATATAGATTCCAAAAGACAGGAATATGAAAGTTTTATAAATTCTAAGGTTGAAGAAACTTATTCTCAAGTTGATGAAATTCGTGATGAAGTAAAACCTTCAATATTCAATATGTAAAGAGATACTTTTAAAACCAAACTTAACTAATTGTTAAGTTTTTTTATGAAATTGAATAAGGATAAGAAAATATACCCATATATAAAATAGGTGATAATATGGATTTATTGGTTGTAATGTCAAGAACAATATTTTTTTACTTTTTAATTCTTATATGTTATAGAGTTATGGGGAAAAGAGAGATAGCTCAATTATCTGTAAGCGATTTAACTATATCTATACTAATAGCTGAACTTGTAGCTATAAGCATTGAAAACAAAGATGAATCAACATTCTTAACTATTTTACCGATACTTCTTCTTGTTGGTTTAGAAATACTTCTCGCGTATGTTCAGCTTAAATGTAATGGGCTTAGAAGACTTATCGATGGAAAACCAAGCATGATCATCGATAAAGGGAAACTAAACATCAAAGAAATGGTTAAACAAAGATACAGCATAGATGATTTAACTCTTGCTTTAAGAACTAATAAAATAAAAAGCCTTAAAGATGTTGATTATGCTGTACTAGAAACCGATGGAAGTCTTTCTGTTTTCAAAAAAAATATTGACAAAAGTTATCCACTACCAATAATAGTTGATGGTAAGATTGATTTAACTGTATTAAAGAGCATTCATAAAAGTAAAGAATGGATTATAAACAAACTTCATGATAATAATCTATCGTTAAAAGATACTTTATACGCCTTTTATAAAGGAAATACAATGTATGTTGTAAGGAAGTAGTAGGTATTTAACACTTTACAATGATATATAGTTAACCAATGTAAAACGAAAATGTAAAAATAAATGTAAATAGATAAAATATTTACATTTTTTAATTGAACTAAAAAAATCTTATGTTTATAATTTTATTGTAGGTGAGGTATATGAAAGGTAAAACATCTGGAATAGTAGAACTACTATTGAGCATACTTGTTATTATAATATTTCATTTCTTCTATTATAGGTTTTTAGGTCTTTTTGGCTTTCATCCTAAAGGAACTATTTATCTTATAATGGATACAATAAAATATGCTCTTATATCAGTAATAATATTCTTTATCTATTATAAATATATTGTTCATGGACATAGACAATATAATAAGACGTTTCTAAACAATCTTATTTACTCTGTAGCAACATTTATATTTTTAATAGTTATCACGATTGTTTTACACGATTTACTTAATTCTATAGGATCAGCTAAAGGACTAAAAGTAACATATAATTTTGTTGATTATTTTCATCAAAAATTTACTCTTACTTTTGTTCTTAACTTTCTAAAGGGAGTTATCTTTATACCATTCCTATTGTGCGTAATATTCCCACTTGGTTTTTCTTGTATATTTAAGAAAAACTTTACAGCATCAATCATCTCTGGTTTAACTTTTGGAATACTTTATGGTTTAAATCGCGGAGGTACTTTTGAAACTGCACTTTTCTATAGTATAACTCCAGGAGTTATAATGTTAACTCTAACGTATCTTTATAAGGCGAATAAAAACATATTTGCTGTAATAATAACTTACATCATTTATGTATTATTTGGACTTTTCTTAATAAACTATATAGTATAGGTGAAGAAAATGAGTGATTTAAAAAAGAACTTGATTAGAATATTACTCGCGATTTTTGTATTCTTTTATACATCAGTTCCTGTACTTATTATCCTAAGAGTTATAGGTTTAAAAATAAGTGCTGAAAACTATAAAATGATTGTTATTTATGATTTTATATCATCTTTTATTGTATCCATTTTAATAGGTATAATCTATTATGATATCTTATCAAAAGATGCTAATAAAATAAAAGAAAAAAATAACGGACGTTTGCTGATTTATTTAAAGAATATCATTATCTATTTTCTAGGATTGCTTGCCGTCAAATATATAAGTGCAATAGTTATATCCGTCATTAGTACACTTCTTGGAATAGATGTAGGTACTTCGGATAATCAAGCGATAATAGAGAAGATGGTAAACAATTTACCATTATTAATTACTTTGTCTGCCTCTTTCTTTGCTCCTGTAAGCGAAGAAGTGTTATTTAGAGGTGGTATAAGAAAACTTATGAATAATTTAGGGGTATTTATAACTGTAAGTGGACTTATCTTTGGACTTATGCATGTAACGGATAATATTGTGTTTATATTAGAGATATTACTTATTGGTATAATTGTAAATTATATTAAGAATAATAAACCTAATGATCGTATAATCAAATTATCCGTTCTAGCAATAGTTCTAGTACTCGTTCTAAGTGGAGTCTTCTATTACTTAGAATTCGGGAATTTACTGATAAAAATAAAGAGTTTAGATATCAGTGAGATTATCAACAGTATTTCTTATATAGCCATGGGCATGTATTTAGCCTATATATATACAAAAGAAAATAATATTTTTATAAATATTGGTGTTCATTCACTTAATAATATATTATCAATGATAGCATTATTGCTTTTCGTATAATAATAATTTATAATATATCGAAAAAAGAAGTGTGATTAATATGACAATAGACGATTTAATATTTATTGCTGTAATCATATGGTTACTTCTTATTTCGATAATGGTGTTAAAAGCACTAAAGAATAAGGAGGAAATCATGAGTAGTGAAGCAAAATCAAAAAGAGATATGATTGATTTAGAAAAAATAACAAAAAACATAGAAAGAGATTATCGCCCTGCTAATATAAATCTTACAAGTTATGAACAAGAGCAAGAGGATAATGCGATTATAAGTTATCAAGAACTTTTAAACAGCAAGGATAAAAATCATGTAAACTATGATGGATCTTTTAACAATAAAACGGATATAGATATAAAGAAAGTCGATTTAAGCAATAATGAAAAAAACAGCAATGATGAACATAATCAAATAAATGTAACTTTAATGAGCTATGAAAAAGAAGAAGCTTTTTTAAAAGCTTTAAAACAATTGAAGATTGATTTAGCAAGATAAAAAAATGTGAAAAAAACATTAAAACTACCAAACTTAAAAATTGGTAGCTTTTTTTTGACAGATTTTAACGATTTGCATATAAATCGATACAGATATTAAAGATCTGAGCCTCTAAATTTAAAATTTTGTAGTTTTGAAATATAAAAAAATTATGCTTAAATAAGTACTCGAGAATACGAATGCGATGCTTATCACTTTCTTATATGTAGGACGTAAATTTCAGCAAGGGCTGTAGTAAGGGAGTGATTTATAATGTTTAAGAAATCATTTAAAACAGATGTTTTAATTGTAAGTTTATTCGTTATAATTTTTATATTATTATATCTACTTTGTAAAAAAGGAATATAAACTATAAAAAAAGCACCTTTTCTTTTGAAAAAGGTGCAACAACCTATGTGGTAAGCAACAGTCACAAAAGAAACTTTGCTTCTCACTTAAATAAAATATAACATTTTTCAAAAATGTTTTCAATACACAAATTTACAAGAAGAAATGTAAACCCTTCAAAATGACTTGAAAATCGGGGTGGGTATTATAAAATAAAAAAGTAAAGGAAAGTAGGTAGAATATGAAAAAGAAGAGTATGCTTATAGTAGCAATTATATTAATGTCAATTGGATTTGCTAGCATTTCAACAACATTAATAATAAATGGAAATGCTAAAGTAAGCGAAAATCAAGATGACTTCTCAGTTATCTTTACAGCTGCAAGTATAGATGGAAAGGATGTATATAGTTCTGTAGTAGATGATACAAAAAAAATAATTAATTTCACAACAAGTGAATTAAAAACACTTAATCAAACAAGTATATTAAATTATGAAGTAACAAACAACTCAAGTAACTATGATGCAAATGTAAACGTAACATGTGTACCAAAAGATGGAACAACAGCAAAATATACAAGCATTAAAAATGAACTTGAAAATGATGCAACAATTGTAAAAGCTAAAGAAACACTAAATGGAACATTAACAGTAACACTAGATAAAACATCAACAGAAGAAGTAAGTGAAGAATATACGTGTTCACTAGAATTCAATGCAGTAGAAAGAGATACAGTAGGTGGACATATAAATATATTTGCAACTGATAGCTGGGAAACAATAGCAGCAAATGTAAAGAGTGGAAACACAAGCAAATATAAAGTAGGAGATACAAAAACAATAACATTAGCCAGTCATACAAATGATTGCTCATCAGCTACAGGATATGGAGCAGATTATGTTTGTAACTCAAAAATAGAACCAGAAAAAGAGGTAACAGTAAGAATAGCAAATAAAAGTAAATGTACAAATGGCGAAACAAGTGAAACAGCATGCGGGTTTGTAGTTGAATTTGCCGATATAATAGAAAACCATAACTATAATAAAGCAGATGCAACAAATAAATACGGAACAAATGTAGGTGGATGGAGAGATTCAGAATTACGTGTTTACATCAATGAAACACTTTATAATGTACTCCCAAGTGAATTACAAAACGTAATATCGACAACAAAAGTAATATCAGGACATGGAAGTACAAGCGGTGAAACGAATTTTGAAACACAAGATAAACTTTACTTGCTAAACGCACAAGAAGTATGGGAAGAAAATGATTTTGATACGTCAGTAGGAACCTCAAAACAATTGGACTATTATAAAAATCAGGGAGTAACAACAACAAACTATGAAGGAGCAATAAAAAAATATAATAGAATAGCTTCAATATGGTGGCTTCGTTCAACTTATTCTGGCAGTAACTTTGACTTTCTTTATGCCGGCGACAATGGTAAATGGCTAGATAATCTTACGAAAAAATGTTATGGCATCTCTCCAGCATTCCGAATCGCATAATAGTTACATCTAAACATAAATACGCAGCTATTTATGTTTTTTTGTAAATGTTTTTACACTTTCATGTGTTTATAGTTAAATAAAACTTGATTTTATTATATAATATTAATGAGGTGTTTTTATGCGCGTAGTTATTACTGCCGGTGGAACTGGTGGACATATATATCCAGCAATAGCCATCATCAATAAAATTAAACAAATGGAACCAAAATCCGAGTTCATTTATATTGGAACTCATAATAGAATGGAAAAAGATATTATTCCCGCTTTAGGTATAGAATATGTTCCTATAGAAATATATGGTTTATCAACAAGCATTAAACTTATGGGGAGAAATATCAAAAACGTTTTTTTAATTCAAAAAGCAATAAAAAAATGTGTAAATGTTATGAAACATTTTAAACCTGACATTGTTATTGGAGTAGGTGGTTATGTTACTTACCCTGTAATAGTTGCAGCAAATAAATGTAAAATTAAAACATTTATTCATGAACAAAACAGTATTCCTGGTAAATCAAATCGAGCTTTAGCCAAAAAAGTTGATAAAATAGGTGTAAGTTTTGAGGATTCAGCTAAATACTTTGATCAGTCCAAAGTAGTGTTTACAGGTAATCCGGTATCTGAAAATGCTATAAAAGCAGAAAAAATAAGTAAAACCAAATATGGACTACATGAAGGTAAAAAAAGTGTTTTGATATTCAATGGTTCACTTGGATCAACGGCTGTTAACAATAAAATGATTGATTATCTAAAAAGTGTTGGTAAATCTGATTATGAAGTATTATATATAACTGGTAAAGGTTCTTATAGCAGTTTTTTGGAAAACAAGTTTCCTGAGAATGTATATGTTGTTCCTTATGTTGATTCATTAAGTTCTCTTATGAAAGATATCGATATAATCGTATCACGTGCAGGAGCATCAAGCGTTGCTGAAATTGAAGCTTTAAGAATACCAGCGATATTTATTCCAAGCCCATATGTTGCTAACAATCATCAATATTACAATGCTTTAAGTATAGTAAATTCTAAAGCTGGGTTTATGATTGAAGAGAAAAATTTAAACGCTTCAATTTTAAATAAATATATAGATGAACTTCTAAATGATGAAAATTTGGTAGAAGAGATGAAGAAAAACTTAAGCAAGTTAAGCTTAGATAATTCATCGACAATCATATATGATGAAATCAAAAAAATGATATAAAAGGAGGATAAAAATGAGTGAGAATGTTAAAACTAAAATAGTTAAGAAAAAACGAATTAATTTTGCAAGACTTCTTGTTGTTGTTTTAGTTTTATATATTCTTACTTGTGTAATTATTTATCTATATAAAGAACCTGTTAGACATTTCGAAATAACTGGCAATAGGTATGTAAGCGATATGGAGATTTTAAGAGGTGCATCCCTTGATGATTATCCAGCTTATGTATCGATTACAAATAAAAAAGTTAATAAATCACTTTCAAACAATCCTTTGATAAATAAAGTGACTATAAAACATGGTTTTAACTTTACCATATATATAAAAGTCGAAGAAAATATACCGGTATTTATAAATAAATCTACCAATGAAATATGTTTATCCAATGGTAAAATGATTACTAATGAAGGAACTTTTTTAGGCCTACCAGTACTTTTAAACAATACAACGGAAGAGATAAGAACTAAACTTGCTATTAATTTTTCTAAACTAAGTGATGGAGTAAAATCGATGGTTAACGAAATTGAATATGCACCATCCTATAATAGCAAAAATCAGGTTATAGACGATAAAAGATTCTTGCTTTCTATGACGGATAAGAATCTCGTATATATAACTCTTTTAAAAGTAAATCTATTGGATTCATATCTCGATATCATCGCGACTGAAAAGCTAAAAGACAAAGGAACATTATATCTAGATGGTGATGAAACAAGACATTCATTCAAGAAATTTGGTGGTAATAATGAAAGTTAATTATGATGCATTAATGATGGAAGAAATTCAAAAACTTAATGGTAAAAAGAAAATCTTGATGCATAGTTGTTGTGGCCCTTGCTCGACTGCTTGTATTGAAAGACTTAAGGAATACTTTGATATAACTGTTGTATACTATAACCCTAATATTGAGCCATTAAATGAATATATTAAAAGAAAAAATGAACAGATAAGGGCTCTTAATCTTTTAGGAATAAAGTATATGGATTGTGATTACGATAATGAAACATATAAAAAAATCGCGGATCCTTTAAAGGATGAACCAGAGGGTGGAAAAAGATGTACCGCTTGCTTTGCTTTAAGATTAAAGAAGACTGCCACTCTTGCACGAGATAATGATTTTGACTATTTTACAACGACTTTAACAGTTTCTCCACACAAAAATAGTGAACTTATAAATAAATTAGGAATAGAAATAGGTGAGAATGTCGGTGTTAAATTTTTAGTAGCAGATTTTAAAAAAAGGGAAGGATATAAAAGAAGTATTGAACTTTCAAAGGAGTTTAATCTATATCGTCAAAACTATTGCGGATGTTCATATAGCAAGCAAATATCAGAAGAGGAATAGGTGATATCATGAAAAAAAATGGATTTACATTGGTTGAAGTATTAGCTGTAATAAGCATTTTAGGGGTTATTATTGTTTTAACTTTGCCAAGTCTACTCGATTTATTTCAAAAATCTAAGCATATTATGAATGATTATGAAAAAGGAAATATCATCGATGCTTCTAAACTATATGTGGAAGATTTAGATAATGGAATAAAAAGTTATAACGGATTAACTGGCTATGATTTTAAAAAGTATGTTGTTGAAAATTCCGGAATAAGCATATCTTTACAAACCTTAATCGATGAAGGATACTATGATGATGCTTGTACAACCAATATATGTAAAAAATATCAAAAATCTAAGCTAGACGATTCCTTAGAAAAAGTTGAATGCAATGCATTGGTAACAATATCCGTAAAAGAACAAGATGGTTACCTAGTAACAACTGGCTATGATGCCTCTTTAAGTGGAAAAGACTGCGAATAGTTGTTTAAATTTGAAAGTATTTAGTTTATAATAAGAAATATGGATGTGTAGATATGTATAATTATAAGAAACTATGGATTATCAATTTTATTTATATAATTGTTCTTGAACTTGTATTCAAGTTGTTTTTGATGTCTCCAAATATCTATAATATTTTTTATACTACATTGTTTACTTTACCATTATCCCTTATTTTAGCTTTTATTATGAGTATCAGTAAGAGAAGAAAAGTAAACAAGGTGATAAGTATTTTCGTTTGGTTTTTGCTTTTTCTAATATTTTCTGCCGAAACAGTATATTTTTCATTCTATAAAACTATTTGTGGCTTCTCAGCTCTTTATTATGGTGGTCAAGTAATGGATTTCTTTTCCTCAATACTACTACATATTTGGAAGAATTCCTTTATTATCTTGCTTTATTTAATATCTTTTATAGTTTTAATGACTTTAGAACGTAAAGATTTAATCAAGCATGATAGACTAAATATTAAATATTCATCTCTTTTAATATTCTCATTTCTATCATTATGTATTACTTCCTTATCCTTAAAAATAAATACACTGGATGCAAATGGTTTATTATTTAAAACTAATGATTTATTAGAAACTACTAATGCCTTTGGTATCAATACTGCCATTATAAGTGATGCAATTAAAACTAATGCTAACTTTGTTGAGAATATTGAAATTGTAAAAAGAGAATATACCAAAGAAGAGGGAACTGATTATAACATTACTGATATTGATTTTACTTCTTTAAAAGAAAATGAAACTGATGATACTATAAAAAGCATGCATACCTATTTTGAAAACAGTGAACCAAGCAATAAAAACAAATATACGGGAATATTTGCTGGTAAAAATTTAATATTTATTGTAGCTGAAGGTTTTTATCCAATTGCCGTAGATGAAACTTTAACACCAACCCTATATAAGCTTGTAAATCATGGCTTTAAATTCAATAATTATTATCAACCGATTTATAATTGTTCAACATCGGATGGAGAATTTATAAATCAACTTTCTATTCTTCCAGGAGTTTCCACTTGTTCAATGAAATCAACTGAAGGCGTTTATCTTCCATATAACATGGGATTGATGATGGAAAACTACGGATACAATAGATATGCATTTCATGGTTGGACTTATACTTATTACAATCGTGATAAAACTGTGCCTAATTTAGGATACACATATTATGGATATGATAGATATAAAAAAGGATATAAATATGCCTTAAGTGGAATAAAGGATTCTTGGCCAACAAGTGATATTGATGTTGTGAATTCAAGTTATGGAATATACTCTAAAGATGAAAGATTTGTAGCTTATTATATGAGTATATCAGGCCACTTAGAATATAATTTCTCTGGTGGAAATGCAATGTCTTTAAAAAATAAGGATTTAGTAAGTGGATTAAAAGCAAATAATAATATTAAAGCATATATCGCATCTCAAATTGAATTTGATAGATCATTAGAAACTCTTATGTCGGATTTGAAGCGTGATGGATTATTAGATGACACAGTTATTGTAATATCAGCTGATCATTATCCTTATGGACTTTCAAATGATGATATCAGAAGTTATGTTGATTGGATGAAAGATGACAATTTTGATCTATATAAAAATAATTTAATTATATATAACCCTGAATATCAAGATATTGAGGTTGATAAATACACATCAAGTCTAGACTTATTACCAACACTTTTAAATATGTTTGGAGTAAGCTATGATTCAAGACTTTTAATCGGAAGAGATATATTCAGTGAAAGTGATGATCTAGTGATATTTAATAACAAATCATGGATAACTTCTAAAGGTAGATATAATTATCCTGATAAAAAGTTTGAACCTTTTACAAGCGATATTGAAGATGGATATGTTGATAAGATAAATGAAATAGTTAAAACTAAATTTCAAATGAGTAAACTTTTAATATCAAAAGATTATTATAGGAAAGTACTAGGAGGTTAATATGGGATTATTTAGCAAACTAAAAGAAAAATTCAGCAAAAAAGAAGATATAAAAGAAGAAATAGTTCAAGAAAAATATGATAAAGGTTTAGAAAAAACAAGAGAAAGTTTTGTTTCTTCTTTATCTTTATTAGGTAAAAAATTTACCAAGGTAAACGAAGAATATTATGAAGAACTTGAACGAATTTTAATTAAAGCTGATATTGGTGTAAATACAGTTGATAAATTTATGGATTTATTAAGAAAAAGAGTTAAAAGCGAAAATATTGATGATACTAAATATTTAAATGAAGTAATTGTTGATGAACTATTTATGATATATGTAAATGGGGAATCTTTATCGGATAAAATTCATTATAATGAGTCAGGTCCAACAGTTATTCTTATGGTCGGTGTAAATGGAGTAGGTAAAACTACAACTATTGGAAAACTTGCTCATAAATATATCAGTGAAGGTAAAAAAGTTATGTTAATTGCTGGAGATACTTTTAGAGCTGGTGCGGTTCCTCAACTTAAGCTTTGGGCAGATAGGACTGGTGCAAGATTTTATGGAAAAGAAAACACAGATCCTGCAGGTGTAATATTTGATGGACTTGTTAAAGCCAAAGAAGAAAAAGTTGATATTGTTTTAATCGATACAGCTGGTAGACTTCAAAACAAAGTTAATCTAATGAATGAACTTGAAAAAATAAATAAAGTAATTGGAAGACACATTGAAGGTGCACCTCATGAAACTTTACTTGTAATCGATGCTACAACTGGTCAAAATGGAATAAGTCAAGCTGAGAGTTTTAAAAGCATTACTAATATTACTGGAATTGTTTTAACTAAGCTTGATGGCACAGCTAAAGGTGGAATCGTTTTAGCCATTAAAGATACAGTATCATTACCAGTTAAGTTTATTGGTTTAGGTGAAGGAATGGATGATTTAAAACCATTTGATATAGAGGATTATATTTATGGTTTATTTAAGGACTTGATGTAATGGAAAAAGGTATTTATTTAAGCTGTTTATTTGATTATTATGGATGCTTGCTAACGGATACTCAAAATTCTTATTTTACAAGCTATTATTTTGATAATCTAACTCAAGATGAGATTGCTGAGTATTATAATGTAACTAAAAACGCGGTAAGCAAAACTTTAATTGAAGTAGAAAAAAGACTTGAATATTACGAATCCAAGTTACATTTATATGAAAATAAAGAAAAAATAACCGGTATATTAAAAAATGATGTTGATAAAATAATTGATTATATATAGAAAAATTTGATATAATCTTGTTGAAAAAGGTGATACTATGAATTTGTTTACCATAATTGATGATATTAATTACGTTGCAGATAATTTTTGCAGTACTAAAAATGTTTTAACAGTGTTTAAAATATGCGGCTATCTTTTATTAATTTTAAGATTATGTGTACCAATTATCATAATTGTAATGGGAACTTTAAAATTCTATAACGTTGTAACTTCAAGCTCCGGTTCTCAAGATTCATTCTCTAAGGAACTTAAAAGTTTATTGTTTAGAGTAGCTATCGGTATTTTCGTATTCTTTGTACCAACAATAGTTCATGCAACTCTTTATAATTTTATCTCTGATGAATCTAAAATGTGTGAGGTATGTTTATTAAAGCCTAGTAAATGTGGATCTAGCGATGAAGATGTAATCAATAGAGGAAACACTGATAGAAATTATGATAATCTACCTACAGATGAGACAAATAAAACTTGTTTAAACAAATGTGATCCTTTAATTACTGTTGATTCAACCGCTTATCAAAATTGTATGAACACTTGTTTAAATCCGTCTAAATCAACAACTGAAGAAAATAAAGATCCAAATTGTACTTTGAGAAATGCTAGCGAAAGATACTGCGAAAATAAATCTGGTTGTACTTGGGATAAAACAAATAAAAAATGTACATACTCAGATACTGCGGATAATTGCGAATATTCATGTAAAAGCAAATATACTGAAGGAACAACTGCTTATCTAAATTGTATAGATGGATGTTCCGATAAAAATCAATGGAAAACTTGTGAAGAAATAGGATTCATTAATTGTTCAAAATATTCTGATAGATGTAGATCGGTTACAGAGAATTCTATGCCAAAATGTGTTGATATAAATTATGTAACAAAGGAAGAACAAGCAGCAAAGGATTATTGCTCATTATTTAATGAATCAACATGTAGTTCTATGGGATCAGGCAATTGTAACTGGGAAAATGGAGCATGCGTTCCAGTGACTAAAAAGGGCCAAGCGGATTTAGAGGACATAATAACGATACATTAAAATCAATTTTTTCAAATTGATTTTTTTTATTCAAAATATTATACTAATGAAGAGGTGAAGCGATGAAAAAGCTTATATTGATTAAATATGGAGAGTTATCTACAAAAAAGGATAATATCAATTTTTTTATAAAAACTTTAAAAGACAATATTGAATCATCTTTAAAAAATGTTGATGCTAAAATCACATATGATAAAGGAAGAATGTTTATTGATACTGAAGAGGATAATTTTGACAATGTTATTGATATTCTTAAACATATATTTGGTATTCATGAAATCGTCGTGTCATATGTTTTGGATAATAATGAACTTGATAATATAAAATCGTCTTTAATTGAAATAATATCTGATGAAAGCTTTGAAACATTTAAAGTAGAAACTAAAAGAAGCGATAAAAAATATCCAATTTCCTCTCCAGAGATATCTAAAATTCTTGGAGGAGTTGTATTAAAAAACAAAAAAGATGTTCGAGTTGATGTCCACAATCCTGAGGTAACCATTAATGTCGAGATTCGTTTAAATGGTTGCTATATATATTTTGACAGAATAAAAGGAATAGGAGGATATCCAGTTGGTTCTTTAGGCAAAGGTTTACTTATGCTAAGTGGGGGAATAGATTCACCAGTTGCTGGATATCTTGCTTTAAAAAGAGGAGTAAGGATTGAAGGAATTTATTTTGAAAGTCCACCTCACACAAGCGAGGCCGCTAAAAATAAAGTTATTAAATTGGCTGCAGAATTATCCAAATATTCTGGATATGTAAAACTTCATGTCATCAATTTTACTGAAGTACAAGAAAGCATTTTGAAGAATTGCCCAAGAGAATATCTAATCACCATTATGAGAAGAATGATGTATAGAATAAGCGAAAGAATTGCTAAGAGGAGTAACTGTAAAGTTTTAATCAATGGAGAATCTATTGGTCAAGTAGCAAGCCAAACGTTAACAAGTATGGGAGCAATAAATGAAGTTGTAAATATTCCAGTAATTAGACCCGTTGCTTGTTTAGATAAACTTGAAATAATTGATATTGCAAATAAAATAGGAACGTATGATATATCGATATTGCCATTTGAAGATTGTTGTACTATTTTTGTACCTGATCATCCAGTAATTAACCCAGTGGCCTCTTTAGCACGTGAATACGAAAACGCCTTTGATTATGAAACTTTAATAGCCAAATGTATTCGTGAACATGAAGTAATAAAAGTTACAAACGAAATAAAAGAAGAACATAATAGTTTGCTATAAGTATTAATCTTTTAAATTTATGGAACTTCCTATAAATTTATGATAATATATAAATATAAAGAATAGAGGGTAATTATGAATATTAAATTAATTGTAGCTTGGGTATTTGCAATAATTGTTTTTGCGATTTTTGGAATATTTGGTTATATGAATCAAGACTTGCTTGTTAAAGATGATGATAAAGGAGAATTCACTCCAATTGTAAATAACGAGGTAACCATTAAAAACTGCAAAAGTGAAAATCAAAAGGGTGAGATAAACTATAAATATATTATAAGGGATAACAAAATAGAAAAAACAACTGTAACATTTAAAGCTAAAAATGTTTCTATTAATGATTATATCTCCGCTAATAACATAAATAATTTTCAAACAAATGGACTTACAACATCCTTAAGTAATGGAGCAAGTGATTTTATTATTTCCATTACAATTGACCACAGCATTCCAACTTATGATTTTACAAGTATCAATACCGATATCGATAATTTAGGTATATCTTTAAGTAAAATCGACGACTATGAAAACGCTTTAATTTCTCTTGGTTCATCCTATACATGTGAATAAATTTTTATATTTTGCCAATAATAATATTGGGTGAGATATATGAAAGAGAAACTTTCCAATTTTGATTTTGTAAAAAACGAATATAACACTATATTGAATAATGCTTTTGCTCATAAAAAATTAAGCAAAGAGATATGTAAAAGTGATTTTAAAACAAATTTGAATAAAGATAATAGAATATTAAAAAAAAGATAGAGTATATCTTTTTTTTTTGATATAATTTTTAGTGAAAGGTGTGAATTTATGAAAATATTAACAATTAATGCTGGAAGTTCTTCAATGAAGTTTTCTGTTATTGAATTACCTGAGGCAAAAGAACTTATAAGTGGTTATTTCCAAAGAATAGGAATTGGTAATAGCTTCTATGATTTAAAAATCAATGGTGAAAAACTTCATAGAGATTTAGATTTACCAAACCATTTAGTTGCTTTAGAAGCAATAAAAAAAGAAATAGTTGAATTAGGTGTTGTTTCATCTTTAGATGAAATCGATGGAATTGGACATCGTTTAGTACATGGTGGAGAAAAATATAAGAATAGTGTTTTAATTGATGACGAAGTAATTGCAACTTGTAAAAAGTTTGAAAAACTTGCAAAACTTCATATGCCTGCAATGCTTTCTTGTATTGAAGCAAGTAAACAAGCATTCCCAAATACACCAATGGTAGCTGTATTTGATACTTCATTCCATCAATCAATGGAACCAAAAAATTATTTATATGCTGTTCCAATGGATTGGTATAAAAATTATGGTGTAAGAAAATATGGTTTTCATGGAACAAGTCATAGATTTATTAATAAGAGTATAAGTGAATACTTAAATAGATCCGATTTAAAAGTAATTTCATGTCATATTGGATCAGGTGCAAGTTTATGTGCAATTAATGCCGGTAAAGTAGTAGATACTTCAATGGGATTTTCTCCAATCACTGGTATTATGATGGGAACTCGTCCAGGAGATGTCGATCCAAGTATAATTGAATATATGATGGATGAAGCTAATATGACTTTGGATGAAGTTATGACTGCTTTAAATAAGAAAAGTGGTCTTGAAGGTATATGTGGAAAATCTGATTCAAGAGATGTTGAAGATGGTATAGCTGCTGGCGATGAATTATGCATTTTAGCTCAAGATATGTATACTCAAAAGGTTGCAAATTATATTGCAATGTACAATAATCTACTTAATGGAGCAGATGTAATCGTATTCACTGCTGGATTGGGAGAAAATTCAAAACAAACAAGAAGTGATATCATTGATAAGATTAAGTCTTTAGGTGTTAAAATTGATCTAGAGAAAAATGACTTCAGAGGAAAATTTAGATGTATATCAACAGACGATTCATCTATACCAGTATATGTAATTCCAACTAATGAAGAATTAATGATAGCAATGGATACTTATGAAATAGTAAAATAGTTAGGATTGATAAGTTTGACAAGCAGTATTTTTAAACAAATAGTAAAAAAAATAAAAGAGTATGATGAAATAGTTATCGCAAGACACATTGGACCGGATCCAGATGCTATTGCTTCGACTATAGCGTTAAGAGATTTAATAAAATTAAATTTTCCAAACAAAAGTGTTTATGCTGTAGGTTCAGGAGTTTCAAGATTTAAATATTTTGGAGCTTTAGATAAAATAGATGAGAAAAGTTTAAAAAACGCTCTTTTAATAATTTGTGATGTTCCTCAATTTGAACGCGTTGATTCGGCTTCAAAAGAATATTATGATTATACGATAAAAATAGATCATCATCCTTATGATGAAAAAGTTTGCGATTTAGAACTTGTTGATGAGACAAGTTCAAGCACTTGTCAATTAATAACTGAATTAGTCTATAATACTAGATTAAAATTGAATAAAGAAATAGCTGAAATACTATTTATGGGAATTGTTTCCGACAGTGATCGTTTTTTACTTTCATATACAACTCCTAAAACTCTTCTTCTTTCATCAAGATTATTAAACGATTATAATTTTGAACTTATGCCACTTTATAATAATCTTTATGAACGTCCAATAAGTGAAAGAAAATTTGAATCATATATTATAAATAATATAACTATAACAGAAAATGGTTTTGGATATATTAAAATAACTGATGACATTATAAATGAATATAATGTTGATGCTGGAACAGCATCCAATATGGTAAATGATTTAAACTTCATAAAAGAACTAAAGGTATGGGCTTTTTCATCTTATGATGAAAAACAAGGCTTATTCAAGATAAATATTAGAAGTAGAGGAATTGTAATAAATGAAATTGCTTCTAAGTATCATGGCGGTGGACATAAATTTGCAAGTGGTGCAAGAATAAAAACTGAAGAAGAAGTAAATGAGCTATTTAAAGCTTTAGATGAAGCATGTAAAGAAGAGTAATCTTCTTTTTTTTATACTTTGACATTGTATTAATTTTTTTTGAAGTAAAAACAAATATTTTACACATAATAAAAATGAATATACAAAACACAACTAAAATGTTGTATAATATAAGAAACAATAGGAGAACAAAATAAAAAAGACGACAAAAGTAATGTAAAGCAGGATAATGCCCTTGAAAATCGGGGGGGGTATTATAAAATAAAAATAGATGAGGTGTGTTTAAATGAAGAAAAGTGCAATAATAGTTGCAATAGTTTTTATGATGATTGGATTTGCAGCAGTAAGTACGTCATTAATAATAAATAGTAATATAAAAGTATCCGAAAACAATGAAGATTTTTCAGTAATATTTACTAAAGCTTCATTAGATGGAGAAGATGTATACTCATCTATAGTAGATGATACAAAAAAGATAATTACATTTACAAGTAAAAATCTAATGAAAGTCGGAGACACATCAACACTTACATATGAAGTAACAAACAATTCAGCAAACTATGATGCAGAGATTAAAGTAACATGTGTGCCAAAGGACGGAACAACAGCAAAATATACAAGTATAAAAAACAAGTTAGATAATGATGCAACAGTAGTTAAAGCCAAAGAAACATTAGATGGAATATTAACAATAACACTTTCAAAACAATCAATAGAAGAAGTAACAGAAGAATATACATGTTCATTAGAATTCAATGCAGTAGAAAGAAAAGAAGTAGGAATAGAAAAAGTATATACAGAGAAGTTATTAAATGGAACAGATCCAGTATTAAGTGATAACTTAATACCAGTAACCATAAAAGATAATGGAGAAGTAACATATGCCGATATAACAAAAGAATGGTATTCATATGAAGATAAAGTTTGGGCTAATGCCGTAATACTTGAAGATGGTACAAATTACAATGTTGGAGATACAATAAAAGAAAGTGATATTCAAAGTTATTTTGTATGGATACCAAGATATAGATATAAGTTATTTAATGTAGATAATACAACATTAGATTCTAAAGAATATGATAATTATTTAGATGTACCAAGTAAAGCACAAGAGATAGAAATAGAATTTGAAAACAAAGAAACAACTTTATCAAATGGAGAAAAAAACGGAGAATGGTTAACACATCCAGCATTTACAAGTTTTGATACAAATGGAATGTGGGTAGGAAAGTTTGAAACTGGATATAAAGGAGCAACATCAACAACTGCTGCTCAAGTAAATTCGAGTGATTCTACAAAAGTAATAATAAAACCGAATGTATATTCATGGAGAAATATAACAGTAAAGAATATATTTGAAACGAGTTATAACTATAATAGAGATGCAGATTCACATATGATGAAGAATACCGAATGGGGAGCAGTAGCATATTTAAGTCATTCCAAATATGGAATAGATAAAGAAGTAAATATAAATAATAATTCGGCATATAAAACTGGTTATTCGTCATTAACATCATTAGATCAAAATTCAATTCCTGGAACGAGTGGAGACGGTGCAAGCTACAATTTACAATACAATACGGAAATTGGATACCTTGCAAGTACAACAGGAAATATAAGTGGAATATATGATATGTCAGGTGGTTCTTGGGAATATATGGCCTCTTACATAAATGGTAAAACATCAAATGGGAATATAAGACCAACAGATTATAATTCCAAATACTTTGATACCTATAATGAATTATCTTCAACTAATTCATATCAGTATAGAATACTTGGAGATGCAACAGGAGAAATGGGATCGTTTTATAGCTTTTCAAATGTTACTGGATATTATAATAGTTGGTATTCTGATAGTTCTTATTTTGTAGATTCCCATCCTTGGTTTGCTAGAGGAGGGGTACATTATGATGGATTATCATCGGGTACCTTTGCTTTTGGAAGAAATACCGGTGAAGCACTATCGAACATTTCTTTCCGTATAGTTTTGTCTCCATAGAAAGTAGGTAGTTATGAAAAATAAATCTATTTTAATAATAACAATTATATTAATGTCAATTGGATTTGCAGCTATTTCAACAACATTAATAATAAATGGAAATGCTAAAGTAAGCGAAAATCAAGATGACTTCTCAGTTATCTTCACAGCTGCAACATTAGATGGAAAGGATGTATATTCATCTGTAGTAGATGATACAAAGAAAACAATTACGTTTACAAGTAAAGATCTAATGAAAATAGGAGACACGTCAACACTTACATATGAAGTAACAAATAATTCAAATAACTATGATGCAGAAGTAAATGTAACATGTGTACCAAAGGAAGGAATAACAGCAAAATATACAAGCATCAAAAATGAATTAGAAGGAGATGCAACGGTTGTAAAAGCTAAAAAGTCAGTAAATGGTACTCTTACAACAACTCTTAATAAAACATCAACAGAAGAGGTAAGTGAAGAATATGTATGTTCGTTAGAATTCAACGGAGTAGAAAGAAACGAACTAGGTTATGATGGACCTACAGAGTGGACATTTGATTATACAGGGAGTGAACAAATATTCACTGCTCCAGTAACTGGAACATTTAAACTTGAAACTTGGGGAGCTCA
>CAKOKD010000002.1 GCA_934090935.1 uncultured Bacilli bacterium | reverse complement strand
ATTACATTAACACCGGATTCAAGATACTATATCGAAAGTGTAACATGTACAAATGGATATACTATATCAGTTTCAACAGGTACAGGAGCTTATACAGCTCAAACTGTAGTTTTATCAAATAATAACAATTTAGGAGATTCAACATGTACGATTTCAATGCATGCAAGAAGTTATCCGGCAAGTTCAACATGGGTATCTGCAGTAACATGTAATAATCCTCACAACTGCCATGATGGTGCTTCATGGAGATCAGAAACTATATGTACTTACAATTGTAGTGATGGTGGAACACGTGATAATGTAAGGTCATACATTGATTCAAATGGTAACTGGGCAGGAGCTGGAGATAGTTGGACTGCTAGCAGTGGCCACTACGAATATTATTGTCCAAATGGTGGAACATTATCGGGAACAACATGTGTATTCTAATCAAGATTTAGATCAATTTCTAAATCTTTTTTATTAAAGTATATGTAAAGTCTTGACACATTATCAATATATTTGTTATGATTGATATGTAAAATAGAGAAGGGACTTGACGTAATGGAAGAGTTAAATAAATTATTAAGCGAACTTGGAATATCAAAAGTAAGATTAGCTAAATATTTAGGAGTTTCAAGACAAATGGTATATAACTATTTAGAATTGGAAAATTTAAATAAATGGCCAAAAGAAAAAAAGTTATTGTTATTAAAACTTCTTGATATAGAAGATGGAGAAGATGAAACAATTTCTAAAATAAAAGTTAATACTGATTATTTATTAGCAGTAGAGGAGAGACTTAATGAAGGAGTTAAAGAGACAAGAGAAAATGATTTTCTAGATCTTAAAGGATTAAAAAAAGAAGAACAAACACTTGTTAGTGATATAACATTCCTTATAAAGGAAAAGCTTACTGATGATGCTAATCATGAAGAAAATTTCTATGCACTTCAATATGTTTATCATATGTTACAAAGCATGGATAATATTACTGAGATAAAGTATTTGCTTGCATATCTTTCTAAAGCAACTGGTTTTACATCTCCAAATGTTTTTAGATTTAATGAAGATAAACAATATATATTTGAAGGAATTATCCACTCTGCTTTCTCATTATATAATAGTGGGGGAGCAAGTAAGGCAAAAGTTATTGAATCTAGAAATAGATTTATCCAAGATTTAGAAGAAAAAAAAGAAGAAGTTTTAACTCGTACTCAACAATTAAATACGGTTAGAGTTCAAGCATTAAGAGAACTTGGATATAATGCTATTAATCCAGAAAATGCTGCTGAAGTATTCGAAAAAATCGCTGAAATTCAATCAAGAAAAGTTTAATACACTTTTCTTTTTTTTGTGCCCTACTTCCAATCTATTCTTAGAATAGAGAAGAGTATATGAGATACTAATTATGTATCATTTTGATATCATAATGATTTTAATGTAATACTAATATAAAACTAATAAATATCATTTAATATAAAAACATTAAAATGTATACTTATTAAGATATTTATTCAAATGATACAAGTTAACATAATATATATTATATGAAGTTCCATATTTTCAAAAATTATCCTTATAGTTATCCATCTTTAATTACAAGTATTATTATTAATCTCATATACGCTTGGATATATTTGCTATTAAAATCTACAAATAAAAACTATATAGTTAAATCTATATAGCTTAATTCTTTTTTATAATTTAAAATTCTTTAATTATTTTTCACATAATATTTTTTCTGTATCGTCATATTCATTATCATATTTACAAATACTGTATTCGTCATCATAAGATTTGCAATCATAAGCAAATGTACATTTGTTTTCATAATTATAGTCGTCATTTAAGTAGTAATCTATCTCGTCAACTACCCCACTTATAAAATACATAATAATAGGGAAGAGGAAGATAAAAATTACTAGGAATATCATTTTTAAAGTTGATATTACAATACCGGCTAATGCAAGAGCACTTCCGCCCTCCTCTACTCTTTTTGCTTGGATTAGACCAATTATTGATAACACTAATCCTGCAACACTTGAAACAAACGATAATACAAAACCTACTATACAAATGCTATTAGTTTTCTTCTTTTCCATAAACTCACATCCTTTATAATATTATACTTAATTTTTAAACAATATAAAACCATTAATCTTTGATGAGTCTCCCTTTAATCATCTATCGAAAGGACATAATCGGTTTCAAAGCGGATTTTTTTCGCTAATTTATTAAACTCTTTCGCGTATTTTGCATATACTTTATCATCTATGCCTCTTATCATCTTTAGAAATTCGATCTTTCCTCTTAGCATTTCTATAAATCGACTTTCAATATACGTTTTATTTGATAAATCGTTAAATGATCCTTGATAATACTTACATCCTTCGGAATAAATGCCGTTTTTATTGGCGTTATGCAACATAGCACGTAAGTTTTTTAAATATATTTTCTTTACGTTTGTTTTTCTATTTACAATTAACCCAGTTACCTCTTGACGATTATTGATGGAACTTATGTTTAATTTATTTGCATTTATAGTAAATCCTTGACTGGATATTATATCTATGATTTTCTTTGAAAGACAAAATATTCCAAATTCGTCAATGGTTCCAATCATTTTAGAAAGTCTTAAAGCAGTAGTCGATATGGTTATATCATCAGCATATCTAGTGTATCTACAGTTGTTAGTTAAACATAAATGATTTAACTCACGATCTAATTTATAGCAAATTATATTGGCAATTGTTCCACTTGTTGGAGCGCCCTGTGGGAGTTTTCCGTTATAACAAGTGATTTTAGCTAGATTAGTTGCTATGTAGTTATTAAAACTAAATGGTTTGTTCATAAACATTCCTCTAACTCTTCCAAAATGAATTGTATCAAAGAAACGTTTTAAATCAATATTGATGATATATTTTGAATTTTCGTGAATTTTAGCATTGGTTTTAATACTATTTCCTCTATTAAATCCTTGAACGATATTGTTATTGAAGGAATAGTTTTCTATGAGTATCTCGTTTAATTCTCGTTGAATTTTCTTAAGCTCTATGCATGGTGCGGAAATCTCTCTTGTTCCACCATTTTTTTTATTTATTTTAAAAGATGTATAAAGGTTTTTCTTTTTATGTAATAAATAATCAAACTTGTTAGAACTTATGTTTAAAACAGAAAGCAATGCTTCTTTACTTTCCATGTCTAAAAAAAGCTTAGTTCTTAGTTTTTCATTATACATCTAATCATCCTAACATAAGAGAGGGATATCTAACATTTTAGCAACTAGCAATGATAAAATAAGTGCTAAAACCAAAATAATAAAAAGTAATAATATTAAATGGAATAACCATCTTCATACACACTGCGTAACGCTCGTGATATGCAAATCCCTCGATGATATTATAACAAATTCATGGTAAAAGTCTAGTGTTATATACCGATAATTAAAGATATAACAATATAAATCAGAGATAATAAAACTCCATATATGAAATAAGCTTTTTTATTGAATTTTAACGATTCTTTATATATTGAATTTATGCTTAAAGTAATCATTATACCGGCGGTAAATATAAGTATAATGGCGATCATTATGTCACTTATATATCTATATAAAAAGACATATGCAAGTAGTGCTCCTAATGGTTCTGCTAAGCATGATAAAAATGTTGATGAAAAAGCTTTTTTAAATGACTTTGTTCCTATATAAATCGGTAGAGCTATGCATATTCCTTCAGGGATATTGTGAAACATTATAGCAAAACTTAGTTTTAATCCTATCTTTAGATTAGTAACCCCTGATAGAAATGTAACTATTCCTTCAGGAAAATTATGCACCATTAATGCAATCAACGAAAGTATTCCGAGTTTTAATATGCTCTTCTCCCCTTCCATTTTCTTATCAAGCATGTTTATTATTAAATATCCTGATAAAAACGAAGCGATTGTTATAAATGAAGCACTTAAAACATTAAATTTAGAAAAAATAGTTATTATAGAAGGAGGTAGAAGATCTAAAACAGATATAAGAATCATTACTGTGCCTGAAAAAGCTAAAATAAGGCTTATTGTGGACTTTTTGCCTATATTTGGTACAAATACTAGTAATGAGCCAATAAGTGTTCCAAAAGACGCTAAAAATGATAATAAAATAGGTATTAATATTTTCATAATACTATAATATTAGAAATAATTGAAATATATTCATAAAAGTCAGATTTTTTATTATAAATATATTTATCTTGGACATAATAATTGTAGGAGGTAATTTATGAAAACTAAAAAGACAAACAGAACATCTAAATGTAAAAAAACAAATAGATGTAAAAGAGATTCTGAAAATTCAGAAGAATAATATGAAAAAACGTTGATGATTAATTCAACGTTTTTTTAATTTTTCAAATTTTTATTAAATATCTTTTCAATTGCGCCCTTAGCTTCTATTATCGAAGTATATAGGTTGTTGCATAAATCGTTTTTACTAATTCCTAGGATCTCTGCTTCGTCAGATAATGTGAAAGTGGAATCTTTGTTGATTATAAATTCAATTGATAGGAAATATAAAGCTTTTCCAGATATACTCAATGAATTAATCATCTCGGATGTAAAAATGTGCATGCTTTTAATTTTCTCGATGTATTCCTTTATATTTTTGCTATTAGCATAATCCATTACTTCATCATCTGAGATTTCCATCTTCTTTAGGTATAAAGAGATATCTTCCAAGGTTTTTATAAGCAAATTAATCTCTTTAGGTGAAAGTTCTTCATTCTTTAACACGAATCTTTCATCATAATGTTTTTTGATAATAGAACAATTAACTGATGATAGTTTATCATCATATATTCTACCTGCTGCATATTCAAACTTATCCTTTAATCCTCGATGATCAAAATAAGCCTTCAAATCAACTATCTCATTTAAATTTTCTAAAATTCTTTGTAAGTTACTAGTTTGAATAGGCTCTTTTGAATCCACTTCTTTATCCTTAAGTACGATATTCATTAGTTTAAATATCTCTGCATCATATTTTATTCCTTTTTTAAGCATTAATTCTTCGTCATAATAATAATTGAAGAATTCTAAATACTTATCAGGTAAATATAAAAGTGCATACATGATGAAATCTTTTCTAGATGTATAATTTTTGAAATAATCACATAGATTTGTTGGAATACTAGTCTCTAATTGAATTTTCTCTTCAAAAATAAGTTTTTTGATTCTAATAGGTATAATATTGTATATTAAATTCTTTATTTCTACGTTTAAATTGACATCAATTTGCACGTCTTTTTTGTCGAAATATGTATAATATAAACTCTTTTCATCTCTTGAGAATGATGATATAACTCTTTTTACTAATTCCTTATTGAAGTTTGAAAGCAAATCAAATACTGTTCTCAATTTTTCTTTTCTTCTTATTTCCTCTATAGCTTTATCTGCTCTAAGTGGCAGTTTAACACCATCTAATGTTCCTTTATTTTCTAATCTATTTAATCCTAAATATACATAAAATGTTTGATAATATAATTTATACGCTTCCTCTTTTAAAGGTGAAGAAACATTTGCTTTAGATAATTTAAAGTCAGTATCACAGTAAACATGTACTAGTTTTCTTTCTTCATCACTAAGCACACAATTGTAAATATTATCAAATTCTTCTTTAGTGAATCCTCTTTTTATATATAAATCATAGTAATATTTTTCGTTTTCATTAGCAAATTCTCTAGCGTATTTTTTATCATTTATCATCATGTTAGTAAGAGATTTAATCTTTTCATCTATATTATCCAAAGACATCACTTCTTCAAGCGTTTTTTCACAAGCGCGAATTTGTTTTAAAAATATCAATGCAGGAATAACTACATATACAGTGTTATGATCATATTCATCCGTTATTTCATGAGTGATAAGAAAATTATTATTGATGTATGTATTTAAACGATTCTTTCTATCTTCTATTAAAGAGTTATATACTTCAATAAATTCTTCTTTGGTAAAACCGATAGATAAAGAATAATCATATAGATGCTTATTTAACTCCTCTATAGCCTTTTTAACGCTTTCACTTAGCTTAAGCTCATGCGTATTTAACCCTTTTTCAATTCTTTCTATAACCATTAGTGCTGGAATTTTTACCTCTAGAAGGTTATATACTGCTGAGTTTTCATCGTTTGCAAGTGTCTTAAAAGACAAATCATCATTTATATATTCTTTAATTTGATCTTTTTCTATGCCTTCTAAATTTTTAAAAACATTTAAGAATTCATTTTTTGTAAAGCCACAGTCTAGTGCGTTATCATATATATATTTATTTATTTTAATTCTTAGATTAGAAATACTCTTTTTAGTACTCTTACATAGTTTTAGACTATCAACATCCATTCCTTTATCCATCCTGATCTTGTACATTATAGCTGGGATTTTTGTGTTATATAAATAGCCTACACTTCCCTTTCTTGGTATTTTAGCTTTTAAAGTGAAGTCGTCATCTATATACTCTTTAAATTGATTTCTTTCATCAGTTCCTAAAAGATTATATGCTCCGATAAATTCTTCTTTGGTAAAACATGCTGAAACCCAAATATCATATAGATGTTTCGGTTCTTTAGCTTTTTCTTTATTTTTACACTTTTGTATTTCCTTTTTAATTAGTTTAGTAAGGGTTAAATCATTAATATTTATGTTATTTTTTTTTCTTTCAAGATACATCAATGCTGGTAGTTTTGCATATGCCATATAAAACATAGATGAACCAACTTGAATTTTTTCTTTAATTGAAAAATCTTCATTTACATACATTTCTACCATATTTTTTTCTTCATCACTTAGTTTTTCATATATTTCGAAGAACTCTTCCTTAGTAAAACCTAGTGAAACCATGTAATCATATAAGTATTTTTGAGTCACTTTTTTACAACGTTTATCTATATATTCTTTTAATTGAACAGTAACTTGTATATTTGTTGTGTCTATATTATTTTTTTCTCTTTCGATATACATCAATGCTGGTAGTTTTACATAACTAATATGGCGTGCTGAAGTTGAAGAACTTAGATTTTGTTTTAAAGAGAAATCTTCATTTATAATACTTTCTGTTTTTTTCTTTTCTTCTAATGTAAGTAAATTATATGCTTCAATAAATTCTTCCTTAGTAAATCCTATTGAGACTGCATAATCATAAAGATATTTTGTTTCGTGAGATGTTTTACGGAAACTATCAATCACAGTTTTTACTGTTTCAGTAACTTGTATATTTGTCGTGTCTATGTTATTTTTTTCTCTTTCAAGATACATCAGTGCTGGTAGTTTTACATGATTAATATAATAAGCTGATTCAGAAGAATTTATGGATTTTTTTAAAGAGAAGTCTTCATTGATCCAGCTCTTTAATGATGTTTTTTCTTCTAATGTAAGAGAATTATATGTTAGAATAAATTCTACCTTGGTAAATCCTATTGAGACTGCATAATCATACATGTATTTTTTATTATCTTTTTTATGAAGTTGATCTATATATTCTTTTATTTTATTAGTAGTTTGTATACCAGATATATCAATATTATTTTTCTCTCTTTCGATATACATCAATGCGGGTAGTTTTATATGGCTAATGTAAAATGCTGTATCAGATGCTTTTAGAGTCTTTTTTAAAGAAAAATCTTCATTTATAAAATCTTCTAATTTCACTTTTTCTTCTTCTGTAAGTGAACTATATGTTTTTATGAATTCTTCCTTAGTAAATCCTATTGAGACTGCATAATCATAAAGATATTTTGTTTGATGAGATGGTTTATGAAAACTATCAATCGTAGCTTTTACCGTGTTAGTAACTTGTATATTTGTTGTGTCTATATTATTTTTTTCTCTTTCAAGATACATCAATGCTGGTAGTTTTATATAACTAATATGACGTACTGAATCTGAAGAACTTAGATTTTGTTTTAAAGAGAAATCTTCATTTATAATACTTTCTGTTTTTTTCTTTTCTTTTAATGTAAGCGAATTATATGTTTTTATGAATTCTTCCTTAGTAAATCCTATTGAAACCGCATAATCATAAAGATATTTTGTTTCGTGAGATGTTTTACGAAAACTATCAATCATGGCCTTTACTGTTTCAGTAACTTGTATATTTGTCGTGTCTATGTTATTTTTTTCTCTTTCAAGATACATCAATGCTGGTAGTTTTACATGACTAATGTAATAAGCTGATTCAGATGATTTTATAGTTCTCTTTAAAGAGAAATCTTCATTTATTAATGTCTCTAATTTTGTTTTTTCTTCTAATGTAAGCGAATTATATGTTTGTATAAATTCTTCCTTAGTAAATCCTAAAGAAACTGCATAATCATAAAAATATTTTATTTTATGGAGATTCTCGATTTCTTGTTTTATGTCCTCGTTTAGTTTTATATCTTTAGTGCTTACGCCATTTTTTTGTCTTTCAATATACATGATAGCTGGTAATTTCTTTTGAATCATAAATATAGTTTGACTTGATATTTCTTTTTTCAATATAAGATCTTTGCTCATGTATATCCTTAATGTTTTTTCTTCTTCATTAGGAAGTGATTCCAAAACACTAACGAATTCTTCTTTAGTAAATCCTATTGAAACAGCAAAATCATACGCATATTCGATACCAAGTATAGCTTTTTCAAAATCTTCATTTATAACTTTTTTAAGCTTTTCCTTTGCTTCTTTTGATATATAAACGTCCTTTCTAAGCCTGAAGTCCTTATCATATTTGGATAAAACTAAGATTTGTGTGTCTTTTGGTAATCTTTTATACCCTAAAATGACTTCTTTTTTCGTATATCCTCGTGGTGTGAATTGTGAGAATAAATTTAGTGGTAAGCCTCCGTTATATCTTTCATATTTGCTCTTCTTTAAAAGAGGTATTAATCCAAAATCCTCACTACAAAGCATTTTTTTTAAAATATCTAAATCTTTTTGATCTAAATCTTTACCTATATAATTAAATGAAGAATCATATGCTTTTTTAAATAAAGTTTTTTGCTCGATGGTTAAATTGGAATAAGCATCTATTAAATCATCTTTTTCATAACCCATTTTTTTACAATATTTAGGAAGATTTACTGGTAGTTTTATTGAGCTGCCTTTTGAGGTTTCAAGAGACTTAATTCTTGATTCGATGTTATCTTCTCCACTTATTACATCATTTATAATCTTCTTTTCTTCCTCGCTTAATTTAATATATGGTGCTTTAAAACCACTATAGTCATAACCATATACCCTTCTTAAAATAAGACAAATATCGCTATCATAAGACATTATGGCTTTGGTAATACTAGATTTTTCGTATCCTTTTTTAATAAGTGGACTTATAAGCGAGTTTGGAACATCGTTTTCTTTGGATTGAGTATTATTAGTATTATTTAATTCTTTTCTTTCTAAGGCACTAAAAGTCGTTTTTATAAGCAAAATAACTTCTTCTTCTTGTTTTTTTAATAATTCTGCTACTTTAGAAATAGGCATAACTTTTCTATCGATTCCAAAGCTGTAGATAAAAGCAGTGCGTTGTGGTGCTGGTAAATCCTCAAGAATTTTAATTAATTCTTGGTGTTTTAAACCATACACCATTTCTATCTTTTTTGCCATATCTGCATTGTTGTTTTGGAAATAATTCTTATAATTTTTCCCGACGCTTTGAACCTTTTTAACAAAACTAATGTCTAATTTGATTATACTCTCGGCTAACTCATAAGTTAACGTTTCATTCTTTTTGATTTGAGTTTTTACCGCGATGCCATCATAATCAACTCCAAAACGTTTTTTCATCATTGATCTAACAAATTCTTCCTCAAAATTTACTATTGTTTTAAAAACCTCTTCTTCTACCCCAAAATGTTCCCAAGCTTTTTTCATATAATTCACCTATTTTTTTTAATTTACTTTCTTCTTTTTATTTTCTTCTTCCTCTTCACAAGATTTTTCATGACGTTTACAAACATCCTTAAATAATGCTTCATACATCTTTTTCTCGGCAAGACTTTTAAATAAAATGTTGTCGCTTGTTGCAAATCTCATGATCATTTTTTCACTTATATCATTTGTAAAATATCCAACACTTCCTGCTCCTGCGCTTAAACTAAGAGAGGCAATACTTTTCTTAACCGATGTATCATTCAATATAGAATAATATGCATTCATAGCATCATTCATAGATGTTTTACCTATTTTTATCATCTCTGCGATATTTATAAGGGTGCTAAATAAATCTATTAAATTAGCTCTTGTTTCTTGATCTTTTAAAAGTTCATCTAAACTAGAAGATGTTATAGTTTTTGTTAATATATGATATATCTCTGCACATCTTTCGTTACTCATGATACTGTTAAGATCGTTTAATACATAGTATATTGTTTTATTGATAATACCATCATCATATCCAATATATGATAAAAACGAATTTATATCAAGCCCATACTTATAGATGTGAGCAACAACAAGAGCCTCAACAAAAGAGCGGACTCTTACTCTATTATCTAAAGAAAAATATCCTCTGGCGTTTTTATGAAAATTCATTATAGAATTTTTATTTTCTTCGCTTAAATCCATATATGAATAAGTTATGAATGGTCTCATCTCCTCTGGAAGATCATATTTTCTTATCAATGTGGTTACATCCTTTTCGATTTGTTCTCTTTGAGTGTTTTCTTTAATATCACGTATATTTTCAATGGTATATTTCAAATGGTTTACAACATCATCTATTGATATAGTTTCTAACTCGCCAGACTCATTTTTGATTTTTATTACGTCATAAAAATATATATTTTCTTTTATAAAGTATCCATGTGTCCAAAATGTTTCAAGTGCAGTTTTATAATGTTTTGGTAACATTTTTATAGCTTCTTCTACAATATATGCTGGTATCCCCAATAAACCAAAATAATGAAATAAGTTATATCTTTTATCATAAGAGATGTTATCGGAAATCGGCATATTTTTTATTTCTTTTGGTTTACTTGCCATAATACTTAATACGAATTGGCTGATTGGATTTACAATTCGAACTGTAATATCTTTTTTTACTTTATCGGTTGAATCATATTCATCATCAAGTTTTAAATCAGGTGTATATAGTTTTCTTAATATTGCATAAGTCGTTTCACTGCAATTTTTAAACGACTTCATTATATCTTCTTTTGCATATCCTAAAGATTCATAATATTTGACAACATCATCAATTAAAGCTACGTTATCATCTTTTTGTTTTCTTTTGATCTCTTTAAGATTTGAAATCATCAAGGAATATGATGCAAATAAAATACCTACTAAAGAATTATAGTCCGATTCAAACATGGTTTCTTTTCCCTTATAGTTTAACTCTTCATCAAAATATTTAAATACTATTTCTTTAGCATCTGAAGGAAGTTTATAAATAGATGCTAAAATATCCTCTTTTGTAGCTTCATAAATATCTCGGTAATAATCAAATAAATTAAGAGAATCTAAGGAATCTGAAGACACTGGAAATTCTACTTTCACAATATATCTTTTTAAAAGAGCTTCCATACCCTTTTCTTTACTATTTAAGATAATGCTTAGGTTAATTAAATCTCTTTCAGTAATATAAACATCTTTTCTTAAATCAGAAGAAAAAGATGGACCATATAGTTTAGCAAGTGTATTTCTTGTAAATCTACTATATTTCCCAACAACTAAACGTATATCATTTGGATCATAACCTAATGCGATATATTTATCCATGAATGATGTTGGGATGTTTTCCAATTTAATCTTTTTTAGTTTTTCTACTTCGTTTTCTTCTTTTTGTTCAATGTTTTCTGTTAATAAAGATTCTTGAGCTTCTTCTTTAATTTCTTCATCAATCTTTTCTTCATCTTTTTTAAGATCTTTTATTGTACGATCAAGATTTTTCAAATTGAATTTAATCAATTTATATAGCTCGTCCTCATTTAAATCGTATAATTCATATAATTCATCAGAATTCATTTTTTCTTCACCAATTCCAAAAAGAGAAACAAAAACATCATGCGCTTTTCTAGGCATATTATTAAACAATTTTTCCATTTCCTCTTTAGATATACCTTTGACTATGGCATATCTATCCATTATATTGCCATTCTTAAAATATTCGCCGGCTTTTTCAATTCCGCCTAGTTTTTCTATCGCATCAATATCGATCGTGATAATATCATAAGCAAGATCCAAGATTGGTTTGTATACTATAATTTTTGCTTTACGTTTCAAATCATATGTTTTACTCATTGAAAAATATTCATCCATCATTTCTTTGACTAAATCGATTTCATTATTATAGATAAAAAGAATTGTATCTTTATCCTTATTAAATCCTTTTCTTACTTCTCTTTCCATAAAACCCCTGCCTTTGGTTATGTATTATATCAAAAAACTAGTCTCTTGGAAAGTATTTTTTATATTCGTTATGCAAAGCTTCATTCGTAAGATGTGTGTATATTTGAGTGGTTGAGATATCTGAATGCCCTAGAAGTTCTTGAATTATTCTTAAATCAGCACCATTTTCAAGTAAATGTGTTGCAAATGTATGCCTTAAAGTATGTGGACTTATATCCTTTTTTATTCCTTTTTCTAAAGCGTATGATTTAATGATCTTAAATACTCCTTGACGAGTTAGCATTTTTCCGTGATTGTTTAGAAATAAATAGTTGTTTATTTCTTTTTTTATTAGGGAAGCACGATACTGATTTAGATATATGCTTAAGTATTTTAAGGCAACATCATTTATAGGAACGATTCTTTCTTTGTTTCCCTTACCTACTACACGAACAATACAGTCATCAAAATCAATATTTTTAAACTCTAAAGAGATAACCTCGCTTATTCTAAGACCTGTTGCATACATGAGTTCTAAAATAGCTTTATTTCTTGCGGAATATGCATCCTCTATATTGATATCAAGTAAAGAGTTTACCTCATCGATCGTTAAATACGTTGGTAAATGGTGCCCTAGTTTTGGAGGACGTATACCATCTGTTGGTGAGGATGAAATGTATCCGAGTTTTAAAAAGTATGAATAAAACGTTTTTAAACTGGAAATGTTATGGCTTACGGTTGCTGGAGATAAATCGTTTAATGTGGATATGTATTTATCAAGCTTTTTGCTATCAAGTTTCAATATATTTTCATTCTTAAAGTACTTTATAAACTTATCCAAATCATTTGCATATGAAAGAATCGTGTTATCCGAGTAATTAAGCTCAATCTCTAAGTATGCTAAAAAATCACTTACGTACACATCGTTCATATAATCACCTATTTAAATAATAGCAAATTATTATGAATTTTACAAAATAATTGAGTGTGTTATGGTATAATTATTTGGAGGTGATTTTGATGGAATTGCTTGCTGATGCTTTGAGACCAAAGTGTTTAGATGATGTTGTAGGTCAAAAACATTTGATTGGTGATGATAAGATAATCAGAAATCTTGTCAACAATAAACATATATTTTCAATGATTCTTTATGGTCCACCAGGAACTGGTAAAACTACCCTTGCATATGCAATTGTCAATGAACTTGGCGTAAAGTATAGAATGTTAAATGCAGTAATAAATAACAAAAACGACTTTGACATCGCGATTGAAGAGGCTAAAATGTATGGTTCTTTGGTTTTAATAGTTGATGAAATTCATCGTATGAATAAGGATAAACAAGATATTCTTTTACCATATCTTGAAAATGGGCTTATCACTTTAATAGGTCTTACTACGTCAAACCCTTACTTTAAGATAAATCCAGCAATCAGAAGCCGTGTTCAAATTTTTGAGCTTAAACCGGTTGATCAGGATGATATATGTGTTTGTCTAAAGCGTGCAAGAGATAAATTTAGAGATATCAAAATAGATGATGAAACAATTAAATATATTGCAAGCCTTACCAATGGGGATGTTCGTGCTTCTATCAGCCTTCTAGAGGTTGCTTTTTACTCAACAAAAGATGGTGTAATCAAGAAAGATTTGATACAAAATATCAATCCAAAGGTTATTCTTGAAGGAGATGCTGATGGAGATGCTCATTATGACTTGATAAGCGCTCTTCAAAAAAGTATTAGAGGAAGCGATGTGGATGCATCTCTTTACTATTTGGGGAAATTAATCACGATTGGAGATTTAGATATCATTTTTAGACGCCTCGCTGTAATCGCTTATGAAGATATCGGTCTTGCAAATCCAGGGATTGGTCCTAAAGTTATGGCAGCAATAGATGCAGCTAATCTAGTTGGTTTACCTGAGGCGAGAATTCCTTTGGGCACGATTGTAACTGAAATGGCTCTATCTCCCAAATCAAATTCCGCACATCTTGCTTTAGATAAAGCAATGGATGATATATCAAATGGTAAAAATGGTCGCGTTCCATCATGGCTTAAAACCAATTCAAAGGATTATAAGTACCCTCACGATTATAAAAATCACTGGGTTTCTCAACAATACTTACCAACGGAGATAAAAAATGCTAAATATTATATTCCTAGTGATAACAAATACGAAACAAATTTAGTAAATATACATAAGGAGATGAAAAAATAGATGAATATTACAATTATCGGAACCGGAGTTTACGGGATCGCGATGGCTTTGTGTTTATCGCAAAACAAGAAATTAAATATTAAGATGTGGACAGAAAGTGTTGCATCATTTAAGCATTTGGAGGAGTCTCGAGATAGTTTTAATGAACTTGGAGGTGTAAAGGTACCTAAAGAGATAACTTTTACTACCTCATTTGAGGAGGCTCTTGATGGAGCGAATTTGGTTTTTATCATGACTGCTGCTAAATTTGTATCCAATGTATGTAAAAGTATGAAACCATTCATAACTGATAAGATGCACTTTGTAATCGGTTCTAAAGGAATTGAGCAAGTCACTTGCAGATTTATTGATGAGATATTTAGAGATGAGATAGAAACGGATAATCTTGCGGTTATATCAGGTCCAACGTTTGCAATCGACATTGCATCTTTAGAACCTATCGCTTTATCTGTTGCTTCTAAAAATCCTGATACAATTGCTCTAATAAAAAATGCATATGAAAATACAAACGCAAAACTAAGAGAGACTGATGATTTAGTTGGTCTTGAAGTATGTGGATCAATAAAAAATGTCTATGCGCTTTCAACGGGAATATTATCGGGTCTTGGCTACAAGGAATCGACTAGAAGTTTTATGGTTACTGAAGCAATTCATGACATAAAAAAACTCATCAAAGACCTTGGAGGAGATGAGAATACGATTCTTTCGTATGCTGGTGTTGGAGATTTGCTTTTAACAGCAACTAGTGAAAAATCTCGAAATTATTCATATGGTATTTTAATCGGTGAAAATAAAAAGGAAGAAGCTAGTTTATTTTTAGAAAATAATACTGTGGAAGGTGTTTATACTTTAAATAGTGTTCATGAACTTTTGAAACTAAGAAATATAAAGATGCCTTTTATCGATATTATCTATGAGATTGTAAATAATCATGCTGATCCTAGAACTTTAGTCGATTTTCTAATGAAAAAATAACACACGCAAGTGTTATTTTTTTATGATGTCATTAAATATATATGATACGCATAGAAGTCCTGCAACACTTGGTACTAGATTTGCAGTTCCAAGAACATCCATCTCTTTTGGAACTTCTGTTGATGAAACAACATGTACCTTTTTATTGATATGAGCATGTTTTACTTTGTTTCTTAAAATTCTTGCTATTGGATCATTAAACGTTTTATCAAGTGTGGTTATTTCAAGTTTTGTTGGATCAAACTTTTTAGCAGTACCCATCGATGAAATTAATTTATATTTATGATGTAAACTGTTTTCAATAAGTGCAAATTTCACCTCTAAAGTATCACATGCATCTATAATATAATCAAAATCATTATCCAAAATAGCAAGCAAATTTTCTTTATCCAATCTTTGATTAAATATCTCGATTTCGGCATCTGGATTTATTAATAATGCACGTTTTTTTGCCTCATTAACTTTATATTCTCCAATATTTTTAGAATTGGTTATAATTTGTCTATTTAAGTTTGAAATATCTATTTTATCATAATCAACTATAGTAATCTTAGAAAATCCATTTCGGATGAGAGCTTCTAAAGCGTAACTTCCTACTCCACCTACTCCGATTAAAAGTATCTTTTTTTCTTTGATTTCCTTTAGTTTGTCTTCTCCAATAAGAGCAATTAATCTTTCAAACATAGTATCACCTTTCTTGCAAATAAAAAGCCTAAGAAAAGCCAGTGTGATAAAAGCCCGCTCTCACGAGGTGGGCATCACATGACCTGTATTAGGATCCCTAGCCAATGACTAGGTCTTCAACACAACAAGCCAATTAGATTCCCAATAATCACAATTAGTCGGTTTTATGTTAATAGCCTCTCTTAGGTAATTTTAATATAACATAATATATATAATTAGTAAATAAACTTTACGTTATTTTACAGTTTTCTTTTTATTAGTATTGAATTCATCTACAATGCTTTTTACATATTCATCAAAAGTATATTCTAAATCAACACTTAAAAACATATCCTTATTTTCACTTTGATAAGCAAGATAGAATGTCAACATATATTCAAGCAGAAAAGCTGTGTCAAGAGATCCTATATATTTAGGAATGGTTATTATTTTAAAAAGCATATGGTCTTGTGTAAATACACTCATTCTAGGAATTGCTTTTTCTTTTTCTGATGATACGACTAAGAAACCTAATCTTGTAGCCAATGAAAATATATCAACTTTATTATCCATGTTGTCATTTAAAAAATTTAAAATTTCATCTCTATTCATAAAATCACTTCTTTTTTATATTATATCTTGATATTTAAAAAAAGCAATAAAATTATTGCTTTTGTATAGGTTTCCAACGAAATACAACGTCACAGTTGGAAGAGTATGGTGCAGGATCAGGCATATCCATTTTTACAATTACAGGTATTTTAAATGCTGTTCCAAAGGCAACCATTGTACCACTTTGTAAACTTGTAAGTTTCTCGATTATATCTCCACTTATATTTGGAAGCATCTTGTTGATATAGTCAAGGTCTCTTGGATGAGTCATTTTAAGGATACAGAAGTTGCTCATTTGAGCTATTACGGTTTCTGATATCTCAACCGGTCTTTGGCTTACTAAATCAAGCATAACGCCATATTTTCTTCCTTCTTTTGCGATTCTTTCAAAGATATTATATCCAAGTAAGAAGTGATCATTATCATTTACAACATATCTATGAGCTTCTTCAATAAATAAATGGAAAGGAATGGCTGCACGAACACGTCTTCTTTTAGCAAAGTCAAACAACATTTTGGAGAATATCTTAACTATTGTTTTAGCTAAATTATCATCAATGTCCTCAAGATTGATATTTATAATTTGGCTTCTTCTATTGTTATTGATGATAAGTGAAGAAATATAATTTTCAAGATTGATATAGTTTTTAAACGAGAAGAATTTTCGGTTGGACGAATTGTTTAGAGAATGTAATCTAACTTGCATAATAACCGCGTTATCTTGCATTATTCTATTGCCTAAGAATCCATCTCCTATCAACGTAAAAGACAATGCTCTTTCTAAATCATCAAGAGTATAAAATGCATCTGTTGGTACTTCTATTTTGCTTTCTATTTCATCATCTATAAATTTAAGCAAATACTCATTTATCAATACGGATTCACCGAATTCTCCATTTCGATCTATTCCAAAACACTCACTGAACTTTCTTGTGTATCCAATTCCCTGAATATCTGTATCAACATTAAACTCGGGAGTTGAACAATCACTTATAATTGTGAAAATGTCGTTTTTCTTACCAGCTGCGTTTTGATTTGAAAACAAAACAGACATTATAGCTTTGGCGATTAAATGGTTTTTTAGTTTTTTAGTTTCCTCATCATCTTTTGAAAATAATTTTGCAAGTTTTAGCATTCTTTCGATTATGGTATATTGATGATGGTTATCCGCTTGTAAAAGTAAACATATATCATCGATAGTTAACAAAAATACCGGTATATTCAACTGAACATCTTCGGGGTCTACTGGATTCGATGTTATGAATTTATATTGATAATTTTGATTGAACTTTGGTAAGACTTTGAAAGCGTTTTTATATTCACCATAAGCATCAAATATGAAAAGATTGGCATTATAAGCAAGAAATTGTTTATTTAGAAATATATTTTGAATTATTCTTGCAACTGAACAACTCTTACCTGAACCAGTGTTTCCAAATATTGCTGAGTGGTTTGAAAAAAACTGATTGATATCTATATAAACATTTTTATCCGGATATATTGCTGAATGTCCAAGGTATAAACTCTTACCATCATCACTTCCTAAGATGATATTTAACTCATCATCATTTATAACTCTAACACGACTATCAAGTGTAGGTTTTTTTATTGTTCCAGCAACAAAACGGGATCCAATAAATTGACCAAGCAAACCAATGCTTACCGTATCTGAATCCACTTTTTTTACCTCTCCTAAAAGAGTGTCTTTGTCGTTTTCAAATACAACATGCATGTTCATCAAGTTAGGAATAACCATATTGCTTTTATTGATACCTACAACAACTGTTGTACCATCGATATAACGTATTTTATCAAACATATTAACCAACCTCTTATTCTATCTTTAATTATATCACAAATTATTCATCTTCACTAGAGATTTCAATAAATGAGAAATCAGCATCTGTAAAAGATATGTCTGGATTACTTACATACATTGTGAAAAGAGTATCACCTACATCAACTTTATCTCCAATGTATTTGTTTAACATGATTCCAACTGTATAATCAATTTTATCATCAAGCTTTTTTTTGCTAGCTCCAAGTTTTTGTGAAAGAGACCCCGCGCCTAATGCAGATATACGAGTAACAACTCCACTTTGTTTTGAATGTACTTTTATCTTATGTGAAGCAACTTTAACCTCTCTTAAACTTCCACCTTGAGCATGCACAAATTCATAAAATTTATTCAAAGCGGATTTGGATTCAAGAGCATATCTTGCTTTTTTATATCCCTCTTCTAAACCCGTAGAGAAAGTCATATCATAAAGGTTAGCAACGATTTCCAAAGCAGCGTCATATAAAGGACACTTTTTACCATTAAGAACATTCATCGCTTCACATACCTCTAAAGAATTTCCGATTGCATATGAAAGTGGCGTATCCATTTCTCCAATAATCGTTCTAACAGATACGTTGTATGCATCTCCTATCGCGATTAAAAAATCACTTAATTTTTTGGCATCTTCTCTTGTTTTCATCAAGGCTCCATTTCCGACTTTAACATCTATCAAAATGTTTTTGGCACCCAATGCTAGTTTTTTCGACATAATACTTGATGCAATAAGAGGAATGGACTCACATGTTCCTGTAACATCACGTAAAGCATAAATTACTTTATCAAGAGGTGTTAAATTTTTTGTTTGAGAGACAACACAAAATCCGATTTCTTTAACTTGTTTTATAAATGTTTCTTCATCAAGAGATACATTAAATCCTGGTATGCTTTCAAGTTTATCGATTGTTCCCCCAGTTATTCCTAATCCTCTTCCGCTCATTTTAGCCATATTCATTCCTAAACATGCACACATCGGTCCAATAACTAAAGTGGTTGTATCACCAATTCCTCCGGTTGAATGTTTATCAACTAGATTATCAATTTTTTCGCTTAGATGAAGCATATCTCCACTTTTTAGAAAAATGTCAGTTAAAGCGAGTGTCTCGGTTAAGTTCATCCCGTTTATTACGATTGCCATAAGCAATGCACTCATTTGATAATCAGGTATATCTTTGTTTAAATATCCGTTAAAGGCGAAGGCAAGTTCATCATAGCTTAAACTTAAACCATTTTTCTTTCTTGTAATAATATCTAATATATTCATAAAATCACTCCCACATATCCGTTGTAATACCGTCTCCATTTGGATAGATATCACTCATCTCAATCACATAAGTAAGGTTTTTATCCTTCACAATTCCATTATATCTTTCATAGGTATATACTTTTAGCTTTGGTGGTAAGGACTCAGCTGTATAGATGGTTGTATCACTTATACCGATAATAAGCGCAGCATGTCCATTTCTCCCTATAAAATCACCTACTTTATAGTTACCATTTTTCATATATTCATAGGTTATAGCTTGATGTGGCCCTAAATCGGATAAATCATCATCAAATTGTTTATAATCACCGGCCCCAACATCACCAGTCGCGAATCCTCCGTTAAGCATCGCCCATGTAACAAAACCAGAACAAGTAAATCCGTTTGATTTATAACGATCTACAAAATTATCGTATAGCTTACATCCCCAAATTTTAGGACCTGTTTTAGTACTCTTTAAAATGTCTTTAAATTTTTCTTCACTTAAATACAACCCTTTATGGTAATATCTTCCTTCTCCATCAATATAAGGGCGATAACTATGTCCATTTAAACGACCATTTTCATTGAAATAGCCGATTGTATAAGGAAACTCTAGTGTAATAAATCTAGCTGCTGCTAAAACTCCTCCACGAGTTCCTTCTCCCATTTCTTTTACTCTGGATTCAAGTATTTTATCAAGCAAGATATTTTCTTCATTTGTATATCTTTTACATGGTAAATATGCCTTATCCTTTTTTAGTACTGGTGCAGTAATTAAATCAGTTACAACCACATTATAACTCTTTTCGATGTCTTTTGATTTTGCTTTTATAACGGCATTTCCAACTGAAACCCCATAAAAGGTATATCCTTCAACTCTAACAATAGCTTCGTCACTGCTAGAAAGCATAACATCTCGATTAATATCATCAGAGAATTTAAAATCCAGTTTCTTTTTCCCATCAACAGCTAGATAATATGTATCCAAAACATCAATAGAGGAAGAAAACGAAAAACTTTTTTTGATCTTATTCTTTTTGATTATAATTACTTCAGATTCATTATTTCTATCAAAATAAGTATAGGTAACAAAAGCACTTATACATAAAGAAGCAATAATTACTAAAGTGCTAACTATCTTTCTCATAACTCACCTATTATAATTATACAAAATATTTTTACATAATAAAAGAGATAATAAAAATTATCTCAATTACTAATACTTTTTTGCCAAAACTTTTTGAGTTAAACTTTCTGCTTCTTCTAACATGTCTAAATTATCTTTATGAAAATCTCTAAACAAGTCTTTTTCTTTACCGAATCTTAAAGATGATTCAGCAATTTGTGATAATAGTTTTACATAATTATATTCATATTTTCCTTCTATTTCTATTTTTCTCGCATCCTCATCTAAAATGAAACACCATAAAGGTAAAGGACTCGAATAAAAAACGTCTTTAAACTTTGGAAACAATATTGTTTCATTTGTTGCATCTGTTAATAAAGTCATATCATCAAAGTTTACTCTTGTGACTGCATGATTAAGATATCTAAATTTTGAGAAAAGCATATTTACTTTTATGTCCGTTAAGCTAGCAATAGCTTTTCTGACTATTTTAGCTATATCTTCATCATTTTCATAGAATGAAATACGTTTATTGATTTTTTCTAAATCATCTGCATTTATTTCTTTCATAAATCCATGAACTATATCGCTTTCATAGCCTAGTCTTTTATATAATTCGTTTAAGAATGCAGAAATATGTCGGCATACACCATGGCCATTTAAGGTTAATGCACTTATCATCTCAAAGTCTTTATAATAAGAGAATCTTATGAAATGACAATTATTTAAGTCATATGAAAGATAACCCTTATTAAGCATTTCACAAAAGAAGTAATAAACATCCACTGGATTTTTAACTTCTAATGTATCTGCTAATTTAACAATATTATCGATAATTTCATCACTGATAGCATTAATTGATTTAATATCTTCATCCTTTTTTACTATTTCATTACTAAGTTTTTCATTAGTTCTCTTGTTGCTTTCAAAAAAATAAACAACTGGTAAGAAAAACAACGGATTTGAAAATAAAATCATGAGAAGATCTAAAGAATAAACAAGAATATTCGTTCTTATATTGTTTTCTCTTCTGGTTTTCATCAGTTCATCGTATGACATATCACTATAAGCTTTCACAGAACCCCTCCTAAAACGTTTTATATTATAACACAAGTATTATAATATTCAAAATTATTCAATTATAAAAGATAGCATTATTTTTTGCTACCTTTTTTATCTTCTTTTAAAGCATCTCTTATTTCTTTTAAAAGTTTGACTTCCTCTGATTCAGTTTTCTTAACCTCTTGTTTTTCTTCTTTTTTACCGAAATCTCTTAATTTATTAAAGAATTTAACAATTAGGAAGATTACAAACGCCATGATAATAAAATTGATGACATCTGTTAAGAAAGCTCCATATCTTAAATGCAAATTCCATATATCCAATGTGAATTGATTGAAATTCACCTCAGAAAAACAGCCTAAGATTGGTGAAATAATGTTATCAGTTAAACTTGTAACAAGTCCTTGAAAAGCAGAACCGATAAGTACACCAACAGCTAAATCTAGAACACTTCCCTTTAAAATAAAGGATTTGAATTCATTTATAAATTTGCTTTCTTTTTCAGTTAGTTTTTTTATATTCTTTTTAGCAGCTTCACGAGTTTCTTCTTTCATTAGTTTCCCTCACTTTCAAGAATGGCTTTAATTCTTCTAATACCTTGGCTTGATGCTTCTTCTTTTTTGATTACAAAATGACCAAGTTCTCCAGTATGTTTTACATGTGGACCTCCACATAATTCTTTTGATACATCACCTATTGAATAAACTGTTACGATATCTGGATATTTTTCAATAAACATACATTCAGCACCTGAAGCAATTGCCTCATCTTTGCTCATACTTTCTACAGTTACTGGTAAATCAGCTTTAATCCATTCATTTACGATATCTTCAGCACGTTTCTTCTCCTCATCAGTTAGTTTATGGTCACAGTTAAAGTCAAAACGCATTCTTTCAACAGTTATATTGGATCCTCTTTGATGAGTGTCGCTTCCTAAAACCAATTTTAAAGCAGCATTAAGCAAGTGTGTTGCAGTATGATAACGGGTTTCAATCTCAGAATTTCCAGCAAGCCCACCTTTAAATTTAGCTGTAGAACCGGCTCTTGATAACTCTTGATGAGCTTTAAAACATTCGTTGTATCCAACAACGTCTACTTCAATTCCACGTTCACTTGCAAGTTCAATTGTTAATTCGAGTGGGAATCCATAAGTGTCAAATAAATGGAATGCTGTTTCTCCATCGATAGCTTTAGACCCATTGCTTACTTTTTTATCGAATTCTCTTAAACCTTTTTCTAGAGTTTTGGCAAATTTTTGTTTTTCGTTTTTTAAAACTTCAAACACGATTTCTTTATTTGTTTCTAATTCATCATAATATTTTGCATATTTATCGATAATCTTTGAAGCGATTTGTTCTTCCCAATTGGAGTTAATATCAATATTTAGATTTCTTGCATGTCTTATCGTTCTTCTTATTAATCTTCTTAAAATGTAACCTTGATCTGTGTTGCTTGGCTTAATTCCAGCGGGGTCAGCTGCAATAAATACTGAGGAACGAATGTGATCAGCAATTATACGCATTGATTTTTCATTTCCTTTATATGGAAGATTAGAAATGCTTTCAATAAGTTCAATGATATCACTCCAAATGGAAGATTCATAGTTATCAAGTTTTCCTTCAAGAATTGATGTAACTCTTTCTACTCCCATTCCAGTATCAACATTCTTTTTAGGAAGTTCAGTAATTGAACCATCCTCATGCTTTTCATATTGCATAAAAACGTTATTCCAAATCTCTACCCAACGTTCATCCTCTGGATCAAAAACTTCAGGAATTTCATCATCACTTCTAAAATAGAAAATTTCAGTATCTCCACCACATGGTCCAGTTTCTCCAGCAATCCAGAAATTATCATCAACAGTTTTAGCTATTCTTTCTGGTTTTATTCCAAGACTGCACCATTTATTGTAACTTACCTCATCAAAAGGAATCGTTTCAGAACCGGCAAACACAGTTACAGCAAGTCTTTCTACGGGAATATTTAAAACCTCAGTCAAGAATTCAAAACTCCAAGAAATTGCTTCGTCTTTGAAATAATCTCCTAAGCTCCAGTTTCCTAACATTTCAAAAAATGTATGATGATAAGTATCACCAATGTTTTCAAGGTCATTTGTTCTTATACATTTTTGATAATCACATAGACGTGTCCCATAAGGATGAGGTTCTCCTAAAAGATATGGAATAAGTGGTTGCATTCCAGCTGTGTTAAACAAAACAGATGGATCGTTTTCGGGAACAACTGGGGCACTTGGAATTTGTTTATGTCCTTTGCTTACAAAAAAATTAATGTATAGATCTTTTAAATTCGTTTTCATTACTTCTCACACTTTCTAATTTTTTAATTATTATATCACAAACCTCTTCTGCTGACATAGAAGAAGAATCTATTACAATTGCATCATCAGCAATACGAAGAGCTCCTGTTTCTCTAGTATCATCGGAGTGGTCTCGATATTTAAGATTTTCAATGACTTCAGCATAAGTTATCTTGATACCTTTTTCCAAATATTGATTATATCGACGCTTCGCTCGAGTTTCAAAAGATGCGGTTAAATAAACTTTCACTTCGGCATCAGGAAATACTTCGGTTGTGGTATCTCTTCCATCAATTATAATGTCTGATGTTTCTCTTAAGGCTCTAATTTTTTCATTAACTAGATTTCTTACGCTTTTTATTTCACATATTTTTATTACATTTTGGTCAACCTCTTTAGTCCTTAATCTATCCATTACATTTTTCCCGTTTATATAGATACCATTTTTATCATAACTATACGATATATGATTGGCCATCATAAAAATTTCACCAGGATCATTAATGTCGATATGATACGTCAAAACAAAATCCGTTATAGCTCGATAAAAGACTCCAGAATCAACTCTTAAATACCCAAGTTTTTTTGCAAGCAGGTCAGCTACAGTTCCTTTTCCGCTTGCTGAGTAACCATCTATCGCGACAACTTTATGCATAAAAATTCCTCCAAACATATTTTACTATAAAAACAATATAAAAAAAAGACATATACGTCTTATATTTTAATATTTCTATCTAAAAATTCTTTGCTTTTAATGTAAAGACCAGTATACCTGTCATAGTAAACAGATAAAAATTTGTTTATAGAGTCTATTACATAATCTTTAATCTTTAGTTCCTTTATAGAATCTATTTCTACTAAATAATACATTCTAAGCATCTTTCTAACACGCTCGTCATAAATGATTTCGTTGGTATAGCAATTTTTACAAATATAGCCACCAACATCCGGATCAATCGTTACAATTTCTCTTGTACTTCCACATTTAGCACATCCATTAAGGTTTATTCCAACCCCTAAATAATCAAGAAGTTTTATCTCTAAAATATTCATAACAACCGTTTCATTTATTCCTTCATCAATCTTTTTCAAAGCACTTACATATAAAGAAAAAACAGTAGGATCAGCATTTTGTTTCATCACTTGATTTACTAAATCAGTAATATACGTTGCATGAGAAATTTTATTTAAATCATTTTTGATATTATTAAAATTATCAATAACACTTCCTTCTTTTAAAGTGGATAGTTTAGATTCGTTATAATAGATAACGTATTCACCTAAAGTTAGTTTATTAGAAATAACTCTTAAAGGGCTGTTGATGCGTTTACATCCTTTGGAAACAACCCCGATAACTCCTTCTTCACATAAAATATTTAGTACTTTAGAGGAATCTTTATAAGGTACTTCGCTTACAACTATTCCTCTTATTTTTTTTAACATACTACATCACTTTCTTAAATTTTAAATAATCTTCAATCTTACCAGTTTTTTTAAATTTTTCCCAATTTTTATCGTAAGCCATTATATTCACCTCTCTACCTATATATTGAGGTAAATTTTGTTCTTTTATTCACTAGAGTTCATCAAAACCTAATTCTACTAAATATTTTTCCTTATTTCTCCAGTTTTTAACTGTTTTTACAAATAATTCTAGATAAACACTTTTGCCTAACATTTTTTCAATATCAGCACGAGCTTCACTTCCAATTGTTTTAAGCATACTTCCTTGTTTACCAATAATTATTTTCTTTAAAGAATCTCTAGAAACAATGATATCAACGTTGATATATACTGAATCGGCTTTTTCATTGTAATTAGTTAAAACACATGTAACTGAATGAGGCACTTCTTCATTAGTTAAATTAAGAATCTTTTCACGAACAAGCTCAGATATCATAAAATATTTATCATTATTGGTGATGACATCATCATCATAGTATTTGATATCATCCTTTAAATATTTTTTAGTTAATTTAATTAGTCTATCAACATTATCATTATTCTTAGCACTTATTGGTATTATATCGGCAAAATCAAATAGATCTTTATAATCAGTTATGGCATTTATTATACCTTCTTTAGTAAGTCTATCGATTTTATTAAGAACTAATATTACAGGCACGTTTGTGTGTTTTAAAGCTTCCATTATAAATTTATCTCCCGTACCAAGTCCGCTTGATGCATCTACCACAAAATAAATAGCATCAATATCATCCATAGATTCATAAGATTGCTTATTTAAGTGTTTTCCTAACTTGTCTTGAGCTTTATGAATACCTGGAGTATCTACAAAAACAATTTGAGTATCATCATCATGATATACTCCTTGAATTGTATTTCTAGTTGTTCCAGCTACATTAGAAACTATTGCTATATGTTCATCTATTATTGTATTTATTAAAGTACTTTTACCTGTATTTGGTCTTCCTATAATGCTTACAAAGCCACTTTTCATCTATACCACCTACTTAACTATATTTAAATCATTTAATATTTCATCTTGAAGTCCAAATTGAATCTTTTCTTCTTCTTTACTTCTTGTGTGATCATAACCAAGCAAATGTAAAAGTCCATGAACGCTTAAAAAAGAAAGTTCTCTTTTTTCTGAATGACCATATTCAATAGCTTGACTTTGCATTTTCGGAATAGAAATAAAAACATCTCCTAAGTTACGTATTTCACATTCTATAAAATCATTATCCTCTAAAGCAAAACTTAAAACATCAGTTGTTCTATCGATTCCACGATATTCTAAATTCATCTCATGCATTTTTTCATCATCTATAAAAATAATAGAAAAACAAGCATTATTAATATTTAATTTTTCTAAAGTATGATTTAGTACTTCATTTAAATAACTATAATCACTTTTATATCCAAATTCATCAATTATATCAAAACTATTCATTAAAAATTCACCACCACTAAAACTATTAAAAACATTACTAATACGAAAAGAATAAATGAAAGAAAAGCTACTAATAAATTTAGAGAATCGTTATTGCATCTTTTCTTTATTCCGTTGCATATCCAAAATATAACAAATCCAATTATACCACCAATTACATTTAAAATGATATCATCAATATCAAAACTTCTTCCAATATGCATCTGTATTACTTCTATTGAAAGAGATGTCATAAATACAATAAATGTTGACATAAAAATATTAAGCTTATTTGTTTTATCATGAATCATATCAGTAATTAAAAAACCAAATGGTAAAAATAATAAAATATTACCAACAACATTTCTATAGAAAAGAACACTTGTTAATTTATAACGCATAATCTCTTTAAACGGAATAAAGTTATTGGAGTAACTTTCAAAGTCAGTTGTAGTAACCAGTCTAAAAAGCAAAAAACAATAAATGATGTATATTAGCATTTTTAACTCTTTTAAGACATTTATTTTTTCTTTTGTCATTATAACACAGACAATTCGGTAAAGAATCATCACTAAAGAAAAAAGAATTATCATAGGCAATGTACTACCGATTATTCCGTAAAGTTTAGTTGGTATCATTTATATCACTTTCCTCAAAGTATTCACGTTTTGAAATATTTTCTAAAACACTTACAAATACCTCTAATTCTATTTTACTATCAAATTCACTTTCTTTCAAAACTTTTTGATCAAGAATTTGACTATTGGAGGAAGTTTTTTTTAAAATTTCCGTTTTTATTGATTCTTTGGCGTTATTTAACGCTTCATCATGCGTATATTTTTTTGTTTCTTCTTTAGTTTCGTATTCTCTTATGATTTTAAATGAACCAAGTTTTAACAATGCTTTCTCTTGATAACTTTTATAATGTTTTTTATAAAAATAGTTATCATTATATTTAAAATTAATACGTTTTTTCTTAGTTTTGGTAACAGTTTTATACTTAAGTGGATAACTTACGTTGACTTTATACCAAACTTCAGCAAGAACTTCTCCACTTGCACAGACGTTTTTCTTGATTTCTTCATCTTTTTTAATAGTTCCACTTATTAAGATATCACCTTTATTTACAACTTTATCTCTTTCAACAATATTCTCTCCATTGAAAGTTATAACTTTTTTTATAACTCCCGATTTAGATGCAACAATATTGCAAAATCCATCTTCTTTTACTTCGTTTTTGATGATTCTTTCTTCAAAAGAAATAATATATTTCATTCCACTTCGATATATACTTAACCATTCTAAAGTATCATTGTTTTCTCTGACAATAGAATCACTTATTTTATTTAATTTACCAACGCTTAAAGCTATGGTATATGGTTTTATGTTTTTTTCTTCAAGTATTTGCTTGATTTCTTTTCTTAAATTCTTGTTTTCGTGTTTAATATCAACTGAAACAATGACATTGCTTATCAAATAAAGAACAATTAAGCTTAAAAATAGAAGCAAGTAATCAAATTTATATCTTGTAACATGTCTTTTGATCATATTTTTTCCATAATATTTTAGTATTTTTATATCTGAAAAATAACATTTTTGAACTAACTCATTTAAATTATCAGTTTCTATTTTACAAGTGATATAATCCTTATAATATTTTACATCATATAGATTTATACCAATTTTTAAGCACTTTTTTATAAAGAGTTTTATATTATTTTTTACTTGTATTAAAATCATATTTTATCGATACTTTCTATATTTCCATTAACAACAAGTTCATGACCAACGGTTTTAGATAAGATGAAATTCTTCCCTTTAATTTTATAGATCGATTCGTTTATATTAACCAAAACTTCATTATCGGTTAAAGATAATATATTATTATAGTTTTTAATATAAATACCATCATTAAACAAAACAACATAATATTTTTCATCTTTAAAGTACGAACGTATTATATCAAACATAAATATCACCAATAAATAATATGAAAGCACAAGAAAAAATAACACTTTTGTGTTATTTAAAATGGTGTTATGGAGTTAAAACTATACGGAAAGAAAGATACGAACCGGTGCCTCCGGGATTCATGCTAAATGAAAATTGACTTGTAAGAATTCCATGGCTATAGTGGCAACTTCGAACAAGCCATGGATTTGAAGAATCAATAAAAAGTGAGTAATCATTATACCAACTATTATGATAATATGATACGTCATCATTCTCTTTATAATTATAAAATGGGCCCATTTCTCCGGTTGCATCGCCAAGTATTCTATATTGATAAGAACTTACAGATGAAGACGCATTATACAAATCAAAATATTTAGTATCATAATTCGCAAGAGTGGCAGTTGTAAATCCACTTGACCCTACATTTCCACTTATGTATGATGATGTATATTCCCATGCTCCACCAGACATATCATATACACCACTTATATTTCCTGTTGTTGAGGCAAGATAACCAATACTAGTATTGTATGGTTGATTATAATTTTCTCCGTCTCCAGATGTTCCCGGATTTGAACTTTGATCTAATGTTGGTAAGGATGAGTAGCCGGTTTTATATGACGAATTATTATTGATATTTATTTCTTTATCTATTCCATATTTTGAATGTGAAAGATATGCTACTGCTCCCCATTCAGTATTCTTCATCATGTGTGAATCCAAATTACGTTTGTAATTATAACTTGTTTCAAATATGTTTTTTACATTCATTCCTCTCCATGAAAATATATTTGGTTTTATTGTTACTTTACTTGTATCATTTGAATTTACTTGAGCAGCAGTTTTTGATGTTGCTCCTTTGTATCCGGTCTCAAACTTTCCTACCCAGAATCCATTTGTATCAAAACTTGTAAATGCTGGGTGAGTCAACCACTCTCCATTTTTACTTCCGTTTGAAATTTTTTGGTTTTTTCTTTCAAATTCAATCTCTATCTCTTGTGCTTTGCTCTCTACTTTAGATGCACTTGCTACTGTTGTTAAACTATAATTATCTACATTAAATAACTTATATCTATATCTTGGTATCCATACAAAATAACTTTGAATATCACTTTCTTTTATTGTATCTCCTACTTTATAGTTTGCATTATTCTCTAGTATTACGGCATTCGCCCAAACTTTATCCTCATATGAATACCATTCTTTTGTTATATCGGCATATGTTACTTCTCCATTATCTTTTATGGTTACTGGTATTAATCCATCGCTTAATTCAGGAGCTGAAGCTATGTTGCTTTTCACTTTATTTGTTCTAGATATCTTGTTAACTTTTAATTTACAAGTCATGTTGCTTGTATTTATGTTTTCTAACGTTATTGTTCTTCTATCTTGAGCTTCGATAGTTACCGGTTCTACTGATGTTTTTTTTGTTTCATTACTTGAAGTTAAAGTTATACGTGCATATCCATTTCCGACTTTTGCACAGTTTTCAGTTGGTGTTGCACTTGTACATGTAGTACTTATAGTTTTTGTCGATTCTTCACTAGACTCAGAACAGTTATAGCAATACATTGATTTTTCGGTTAGTAAAGTGTTTCCAATATAACCCGAACCACCACCAGCTCCATTTATACCTGATTTTTTCCCACCATAGAAGCCACCTCCACCTCCTACATTGGCATCGTAGCCAGTGAGAAAAGTTCCTCCTATTCCAAAAGCATAGCCACTATTTTGAGTTCCTCCCTGCGCATTCGAACCACCATTCTTAGAAAAATCCTTTGCTCCGGTATTAATTGAAGAAACCCCAATATATCCTCCGGCATGTCCACCATTTGCATAATTCCAGTTGTTGCAATAATTGGATCCTCCGCCTCCACCAGAGACAATCAAAATATAATCTTTTTTATTTTCTAAGGTTGAAAGCAAACCTGCTGTCATTGCTATATGCGTTGCTCCTCCACCTGAACCACAAGTAGAAACCGCACCGGCTTTATCATAACTTAAAGTTTTACAAGATCCTCCACCATTATATGTAGCTTTTGTAGTACAGAGATTTCCACTACAATAGTCTCCTTTACCACCAACATTTAAATAAAGTAGTTGCCCAACTGATAAAGTGGTATTTCCAATAGAATAACTACCATATCCTCCAATATAAGTACTATTTCCACCACCTTGTGCTCCCCATGTTTCAAGCTTGTATGTTCCACTTACTGGCGCTGTAAATGTTTGTTCAGCACCAGTATAATCAAATGTCCATTCGGTTTTATCTGGTGTTACATTGCTTTCACATTCAAGATAGCTTTCTGTATCATATTCTGTTGAATCATTTACTATATCTATACTTATATTTCCATTTATATTATCTATTGTAAATTCATCCTTTGCATCATTTATTCCTGTATTTTCTTTATCATTTACTTTTAAATTATTTAAATACACTTTAAAGTCACTTATGTTTTCTGATATCTTACCTAATCCATATATATTTACTGTTGCATTATATGCCGCATATCCTATTATCATAAATAAAACAGTAACTAGCATTATTGTCGTCTTTTTCATTTCTACACCTTCGCATCTTACTTTTTTATTTTATAATACCCCCCCCGATTTTCAAGTCATTTCAAAAAAATTTACTATTTTTGCAAAAAAAATTTGCAAACGCTTAGTTTACAAATTTTTTTTATTTTCTATTTCTTTTAAATTATCTAATTCAATACATTCGTATTGAGGATTGTTATAAATATCAGCAAATGCACCTATAAGTTTCTTCATTTCTTCTTTTGTGGAAATACCAAAATTGAAATTGTTTAAAGATTTTCTATAAACATAGTAATTATTTGGCAAACATAAATTATTATAATCATAATTAAGATATAATTTAGCATCAAAAGGATCAAATAAGAACCATTTATTATTTAAATATATCTCGAGAAATGTGCGTGTTTCTTTTGTTTCTATGTTACTTGCAAATATGCATATAGTTGGAATACCATTTTCTCTTAATAAAGAAGAAAATACTAAAGCGACTTCGTTGTTTCCGTAGAATGTGTTTGATTTTATTATATCTCCTACTGTTCTTGAAAACTCATCCACTAAACCGTGCTCATCATATTTAAATTCGCTCACATATTTAGTGTGTATTTCTACTATATAATCAAACGTGTTTTCATCTAATGACAAGATGTGTTTTTCTTTATCTATCTCACTTTGTTTTGCATTAATCAAAAAGCTTGAAACGTCAGTCCTATCTAAATTACACAACTCATTTAATGTTGGACGATTTGGTGGATATTTATTCTCATATTGTTTTAAAGAAGAAGGAATATCTATTGAGAATCGATAATTTAACGTTCCTAAATGTGCTCTATTATCAATAAATGAATTTTCAAGAATTCCATAGTTGTTTTGAATAATCTTAAATGAACCTGTATTTCTTGCATCACATGTTAAAAATGCTTTTGTTAAACCAAGGCGAAGACATTCTTCTAAAACCAAATGTAAACACTTAGTACCATAACCTTTTCTTCTATAGCTAGGAGATATAACGTAACTAATGTTTCCTCCATATTTTAACCAAAACTCATCAACATCAATGTTTGTTTTTATTATTGGCATCCCAATTGGTATATCATCAAGCATCAAAAAATATGGAAAGAAATGTACTTTAGTAGAATCAGAACGAGATGCTTCCATTTTTTGTATCCAATCAACAAAATTATCACTAATTATGCTAGGTTTTAATTGATGACTTAAAATATCTTCATTATATTTATCCAATAAATAAAGATCATTTTTGTTTATTTCTTTTAAATATAATTTCCCCACTTAAATTCACTCCTCTTTTTAATATCTATAAAGTACTAAGGTCTTTTCTTTTCCATATCTTGATGAATCTTCTCTTGATTTTTTATCAATATAGTTTTCAAATTTTTTTGAATTAAAATCAAGAATATTTTTGATAAATTCTTCTTCATGTAAAAATTCAGAGAAGCCATCACTGTAGACGATTATTGAGTCATTTTTTATTAATGGCACCTCACCAGATTTAATAAACTCTATAGCTGTTTTTTCTCCAGTTAAAGCTCCAAAAGATACACATTTACCATCTACTATATTATTTGGATTATTTCTCCACTCACTTCTAACTATTCTACGGCATTCAGGCAAATACCATGGAGGAAGATTGGACTTGCTTTTGTAAGGATCACTGTGGACTTTTTTATCATCGATTGTTTGAAATTTGATATTTCCATTTTCATCGTATACTATTACACCACAGTCACATATATATGCATATTTTAGGATATCTTCTTGAAATTCTATGCAAGCAGCAACGGACCCGTAATAATCGTTTTCAAGGTAGTCACATTCTTTAATATACTTATCATTTAGATTTTTTACTGCATCATTACAAGATGTGAGTCTTTCTTTTAAAGAACCATTTATAGATTGAAAATGTGTACATATTTCTTTTGCAGCTAGTTCGGCTCCACTTGGCCTAGGATAATTTTTTAAGACTTCATTTTCACTAACTACAGAAAAATCGGGTAAACCAATTGGATCTCTTGTGATTCCATCTGCAACAATTGCACATGATTCATCCGCATAAAATTGATCTTCTACTGGAAAATCAATACCAATAGTTTTGATATTTTCAAAGGTATTTTTATATATTAACATAGTTCCTCCTATTCGCTTCTTAAAGCTTCTACTGGATCTTTTTTGGAAGCTGATTTTGCTGGTATAAGTCCTCCGATTAAAGTTAATATAATCGATAAAGCAACCAATATAAGGGCATGATTTATTTTTAATGCTGCTGAAAGTGGAATATTACCTGTGAAATGATGAATAACCGAGTTTATTATTGGAATAAATGCATAGGATATGCCTATTCCAAAAAGACCTGACAAAAGCCCAATAATAAATGTTTCAGCGTTGAATATTGAAGATATATTTCCTTTAGATGCTCCAATTGCTCTTAATATACCAATTTCTTTTGTTCTTTCATAAACAGAAATGTAAGTTATTACTCCTATCATAATGCTTGATACAACAAGAGAAATAGAGACAAACGCTATCAATTTACCATTAATAATAACATGAGTGTTCCTTTTTTCGTATATATTCCTTCTATCTTATTCTTATTTTATAATACCACATTTGCAATAAAAAAAACACCAATTTTGGTGTTTTTAATGTAAGAAATATATAGAACAATAATCATTATTTATAATTCCATATCCATTTTGAAAGTATAGGCAATATGTATATGTGATTTTATTTGTTCGGTAATTATAGTCATATGTTGTTTTTTCTTCTATTAAAGTTTCATCTTTATTTAATTTCTTTTTTTCTTGAACTATATTATTTTTAAATTTTTTAACTTTATTTATTATTACTGATTCATCTAGGTTTTCATTAATAAAAGAATAATATACTTTTTCAACTTTTTTATCGTTTACTGAAAATGTGATTGCTTTATTAGTGCCAATATATCCATTTATATAATATACAAATCTTACTAATCCATAATCATTAGATATTTTATTAATTTGAACCTTCCATTTATTGTTGATTTCAATATTAAAGTTCTTTTGTATGTAATCCAGAAATATTTTTAAATTATCATAATATTTTTCTTTGTCATAAAAGTGATAATCTATTTCTTCTTTTAAATCAAACTTCATATCAGTGATTTTATTTTCTAAAACAATTGCTTCAGTGTCTTTATAATCTAACGTTTTTGTATCATCATGGTTAAGTTTAAGTACTATTTTTTTACTATTAGTATTTTCTTGATTTCCTTTTAAAACTTTATAATTTGTAAATAAAATAAGTGTTGTTAAAAGTAATATAATAATTATGTAATATATTTTTTTCATAACTTTCTCCTTATAAATAATGTTTTTTATTCGCTTCTTAAAGCTTCTACTGGATCTTTTTTAGATGCTGATTTTGCTGGAATAAGTCCTCCGATTAAAGTTAATATAATCGATAAAGCAACCAATATAAGCGCATGATTTATTTTTAATGCTGCTGAAAGTGGAATATTACCAGTGAAATGATGAATGACAGAGTTTATTATTGGAATAAATGCATAGGATATACCTATTCCAAAAAGACCTGACAAAAGCCCGATAATAAATGTTTCAGCATTGAATATTGAAGATATATTTCCTTTAGATGCTCCAATAGCTCTTAATATACCAATCTCTTTTGTTCTTTCATAAACAGAAATGTAAGTTATTACTCCTATCATAATGCTTGATACAACAAGAGAAATAGAAACAAACGCTATCAATACATAACTTACTGCATTAACAATAGTTTTTACTGAAGACATAAGAATACCTGTTGTATCTGAATAATTTATTTTTTTATCTTCATCACTCTTTTTGTTATATTCATCTATAAATGATAAGAAATGTTCTTTTCCATCAAAACTGTTGAAGTAAAAAGATATATATGTTGGTTCTTCCTTGTCTTGGTAACCCAATTTTATTAAATTTGTTTTTTGAGTAGTTTCGGTTTTACTCATCATGGCACTTACAACACGAGTAAGTTCATCTTCACTGAAATTAAGTGTAAAAGCGGATGCGATTTTGCTTGCATCAATATTAAATGAGGATGCAAAGCTGTTAGCTAAATCGTTTGTTAGATTTCCGACTTTAGTTAGTACTTCACTTTTAACTTTAGCTTCGGTCATGAGACTCGCAAGTTTTTCTTCAGTTTCTTTGATTAATGCACTTTCAAGATAAGAAGATATAACGGTATTTTTTAGATCACTTATTATCAATACTTTGCCATCATATGTTTTACCTACTCCGCTTAAATATACTTTATATGCGCTAGAATATGCATTCAATAAACCTTTTATTAAAGCACTATAAGAGCTTTTTAAAGTATCTACTGGTATTAAATATGTTTTTTCCATATTCTTTAGTTTAGATACCACATCATCTTTATTAAAGTAACTAATTACTAGTTCATCTATCTTATCCTCTTGGAAATCTACACTTAAAGCATCGTTCATAAATGTTTTTAAATTACTTTCAAATAAAGTTTTTGCTGGAGTTGTATCAACACTTATAGAGCTTTCTATTTCACTTATAGCTTTTTTAGTTTTATTTTCAATTGCTGATGAATCAATTTTACCACCAAAAGCATTTTTTAATTTTTCTTCATCTACTTTAACTAAATCTTCAAATGAAAAATCATATTTATTGTTTTCTTTATCAAAACGGTTTCCAGAAAAAACATCAATTTCTGAATTTTTTAATTGTTTTTTTACAATGTCAGTGTCCTTAGTCTGATTGATAATGTAATCTATTAAAGCATTGGTATAAACAACTCCTGGATTAAGAGACGTAGATGTTACTCCTTCTTTTGCGCTTACAACACCAACTATTTTTAATTTTGTTGCTTTTTCATATACTTTTTTCATGAATGTTTCATCTTCAGACATATCTTCGTACACATCATATTTTTTATTGTATTTATATGTATCAGTTGGAAGAACTAATCTTAAATCAACTCCCATTAAATCTTCATAAGAAAACTTTAATGGATCATGTTTAATGTCAACTTCTTCTCCACTCATGATAGAATTAACCATCTTAGATAATTCGCTTGTATCTCTTAAACCTAAAGAATACACTAACAAATCAGATATAGTGTTCTTCTCTGATAAAACGATTACCATCTCATCATACGCTGTTGGCCAGTGTCCTGCAAGGACATCATAATCTTTGGTTACCTCACTTATATCATCCACCATACTAGAATAAACACTTGCCATAGATGAATATGATGATATTAATGCATTCCCGCCCATCATGGATGTAAATAAATTACTAGGGTTCACTTTAGAAAGTTTTTTAGTTGCATCAATTGTATAAATATTAGGATCGACACTGTAAGAATATTGAATATTGGCAACATCATCTTTTATTTCGTTCATATTTTTTTCTAAATAGGCTTTAAAACTTTTTAAATCGTTTGTGCTTACACTTGATAACATATTTGTTATATATTGTTCTTCAGTTACTTCGTCAGTTGACTCACTACTTTTTTCACCACTTCTCATCGACAAAAGAATACTTGTAATATCGGATGATTCTTGCATAATAGTAAGTGGATATGAAGTTAAAGTATCTTCCTGTATAGAATCAACATAATTTTGAAATCCGGTAGATACAGCTAGAATTAGAGCAATACCGATTATACCAATTGAACCAGCAATGGACACAAGTATAGTTCTTCCCTTTTTAGTCATTAAGTTATTAAAGGAAAGTGTTAACGCTGTAAAGAAAGACATTTTAGTTCTCTTTAATACTCGGTTATCCTTTTCCTCTTTTTTATAATCATAGGGATTTGTATCACTTAAAAGTTTACCATCTTTAATATTAATAATTCTACTTGAATAGTTTTGGGCTAATTCTGGGTTATGAGTAACCATAACAACAAGTTTATCCTTAGAAATATTTTTTAATAATTCCATTATTTGAACAGAAGTATCAGAATCAAGAGCTCCAGTTGGTTCATCAGCTAAAATAATATCTGGGTCATTAACAAGTGCTCGTGCTATAGCAACTCTTTGCATTTGACCACCGGATAATTGATTAGGTTTTTTATTGATATGTTTAGATAAACCAACAGCATCAAGTGCCTTAATAGCTTTTTCTCTTATAACTTTTTTAGATACACCAGATAAAGTAAGTGCAAGCTCAACATTCTTTAAAACTGTTTGATGAGTAATCAAATTATAGCTTTGAAATACAAAACCAACTTTGTGATTACGGTATGTATCCCAGTCACGATCATTATACTTTTTAGTACTTACACCATTTATAATTAAATCTCCTGATGTATATTTATCAAGTCCTCCTATTATATTAAGAAGAGTTGTTTTCCCGCTTCCACTTGGGCCTAAAATAGATACAAATTCTGATTTTCTAAAATTTATACTTACTTTATCCAAAGCTTTTTGTTCAAGACCATAAGTCTTATAAATTTTTGTAATATTTTTTATTTCTAACATAAATTCACCAAATTTCTAAATTAATATTATTATACACTTTTTTCGCACAATAAAGAATATGTTTTTTAAAATAAAAAAAGACTTATGAAAGTCTTCCTTTAACGATTGCTGATACTTTACCCATATCGGCATTACCATTTGTTTTTTCTTTTACTAAAGAAATTATTTTCCCCATTGATTTGATATCTGGATTTTCAAAAGTCTCTATAACTTCATCTATTATCTTTTCGACCTCTTCATCACTTAACATAGCTGGCAAATAAGATTCAAGTATTTCAACTTCATGTTTTAAATCTTGAACTGTATCTATTTTACCAAATTTTTCATATTCTTGAATTGATGAATTTCTTTTCTTTACTTCTCTTCTAATAACATTTAAAGCTTCTTCATCAGTTAAATCATGACCAACATTTATTTGTTCCATTTGAAGAGCACTTTTAAGCATTCTAAGAACTCCTAATTTAAATTTATCTTGTTCTTTCATACTTGCAAGTAAATCACTTTTAACTTTATCAAACATATTTCATTCTCCTTTAAATTAAAAAGAGGAATTATCCTCTTCTATTTCTTTTACGTGAATTTTTGATCATTTCTTTCTTGGCTTCACGTTTTCTAACTCCTGGTTTGTCATAATGTTTATGTTTTTTAAGTTCAGAAGGGACACCACTCTTTGCCACTTTAAGTTTGAATCTTCTTAATGCTGAATTAATATCACCATTTTTAACATCAACCTTTGTCATTTGCTTCCCTCCTCTCAATTTCAATAGTATTATAATACACTTTTTACATTAGTGCAAGAAATTTTCTAAAAAATATCGTGAATTTAAACAAAAATAAAAGGATGAAACCTTATAATTCATCCTCGTCCTTATTCACATCATATTGTTTTGTATTCATAAGGTCATTTAATGCCTCGTCTATATCGATTGTCGCATCTTGATCTTTTGAAAATTGTTCACCAATTATTTCTTCTTCGACATTTTCTTCGTCTATAGTTTCTTCTTCAGGCTCAGAAGTTTCTAAGTTCTCTTCTAATTCTTCTTGAACTGGTTCATTCTCTATTTCTTTTTTGTTTTTTGGTAATTTTGGTTTTTTCTTTCTAAACAATAGAATTCCAGATATTGCAATGATTGCAAGACCAACAACCACAAGAATAATAATTAAAACTATTTTATTCTTTTTTGACTTATCATTTTTGTTGTCTTCTACTATTTCATCATGAATTCTTTTACCATTATCATCAAATTTATAAGTTCCATCTTCAATCTTTTTAGCTTCATCAGGATATTGTAATTCAAAATCAGTGAATGATAAAGTTACCTCCGCACCATCACCATTCGTGAATGTTACTTTATTGTTTAGATATGCTGTTACATCTATATCATCATCACTTAATCTAGTAATAATAAGTTTATATGTTTTAGCATCGTCTCCTAAAACATTGGTAACAACTATATTTATAATGTTTTCTCCTACTTTTAAGTCTGTCACTTCATCTACAATTACTTTAGCATTTTCATCAACTGCTGTAAAATCAATTAGACCTGCAGTAGAAGATATTTTATTTGGAACAGTTATTTTATATTCATAGTTATTAGCTACAAAAGCAGGTTCCATCGTATAAATTCCAACACTTAGTTTTGAAAGATTAGCGCTGTTGTAGGCACTTTCTCCACGTATTGTTTTAAAAGTATAAACATTTGTTGTTTTTCCACTTTCACTTTTTACTGTAATTCTGATATCATTATTTCCTTGATTTAAAGTAATACTTGATGATTTTCCAGTTGATGAACTTCTGCTTTTTCCTCCTTCATATGAGATGTCGCAAGCTCCATCATTACATTCCGCTGAAAATTTGATTGAGTTGATTGTATCTGCTATATCAAAAATAGTATATTCAAAAACGTCTTTATTAAATGTTGGATTCATACTTCCTTGAGATATAGTAACACTTTTTAATGTAGCATCATCACTTTTAGGTTTTTTCCCGTTTACAATGTATACTTTAGAAAAACTTTGTTGACTTCCGTCGTCGAATTTATATGTTATGGTAACATTGACGTTATCATATTTAACTTCACTTGAATTAGTTAAAACCATATTTCCTATTTGAGTTGTTGCATTTGCTGGAAACATAGATTCATTTTGATCGTTTGGATAACTTATTACTACACTTTTCCCACTTTTATTTGATGTAACTCCTACTCCGTTTATTTCAAAATTACAATCGATTGCATCAACATTTGTGCTACAACTTAGAGTAACTGTTTTTACAGATTCTTCATCACTTTTAATGCTTATTGGAACTCGTGTTTCGGCTATACCTGTTGAAGAGGTAGCTAATTCTATGGAAGAAGCGTGTGCGGATAAAGGTAATAATATTCCTACGCTTAATCCTCCAATAATCATTCTTTTTAAAAATTTATTCATATTTTTCCCTACTTTTCTATTCTTATTTATTGTATTTTGATTATAGCAAATATATGCTATTTTATCAATATCAAATAAGTTTAACTAAAATCTCATTCATAACATAAATCATATTTGGATTTACAAAGAGATTTCCACCTTTATATATGAGTTCTCCTTTATTTATAAGTTCTTGTACAGGATACACATCTTGGATATTAACGTTATATTTATTGAAAAACTCATTAATATTTATTCCTTCTAATTTTCTAAGCCCAAGCATAAGCTCATTATCCATTTGATCTTTATGAGTTAAAAGATTTTCTTCGAGTCTATATTTACCGCTTATATACTCATGAATATTTCTTGTGTTTGTATATCTAAATCCTGCTTTATATCCACTCGCACCAAGTCCAAAGCCATAATATTCTCCGTTATTCCAATAATTTAAATTATGTTTTGATTCATAACCTGGTTTAGCAAAATTACTGACTTCATAATGAACGTATCCAGCGTTTTTAAGACGTTTACATATCATGTTATACATCTTATAATCCAAATCTTCATCAATGTATTCTTCTCCATTAATTTTCATCTTAGTGTGTTCCTCTAAAATAAGAGAATACGTTGATATATGTGTTGGATTAAGCTTTAATAGTTTGTTTATATCCTTTTTTAAAACACTTAATTTTTCTCCGGGTATTGCATACATTAAATCAAGGTTGATATTTGTTAACCCTCTAAGTCTCATTTTTTTTAATTTTTCTTCAATATCATTATATTCGCATTCTCTTTCGAGTATGTTTAAATTGTTTGGATCAAATGACTCAATACCAAGGCTTACACGATTAACTCCATATTCAATAATATCATCCAAGAATTCATCATCGATATCCTTTGGATTCACCTCAATCGTATATTCACAATCAGGATCTCTATTAAATATTTCTAGTGTTTTTAACATCCTAAGCCTTTCTGCTCGAGAAAGGCTTGATGGAGTTCCTCCTCCAATATATAAAGTTTTAATTCTTTCTCCGTCATAACTGTTTTCTATTTCTTTTCTTAAAGCTTCTAAATAATCATTTACAAAAGTATCTATCTTTAACACTTTTGGAAAATCACAATAAGAACATATATGATTACAAAAAGGAATATGTACATATACTGACTCCATACCATCACCTATATTAAAATTTTATAATAAAATGCACTAAAAAACAAGAATATTGTTTTATTTATTCTTGTGTGTTACCTTCTATAAAATCATTCGAATTTTTACTTAATTTTAATATTTTTCTTTGATATCCTAATTCTGCTGCTTTATGAGCTACTGCTTTAGTGCTCCTATCAAGTTCCTTAGCAATTTCCGAATAAGTCATTTTTTCATAATTTTCACGTAAAAATTTTATTTCTTTTCCCTTCCAAAATCTTGCTAATTCATAGATATGTCCGTTGTCTCTTAAAGTTTCAGCAACTGCTCCTTCTGTACGATCCAATATTTCGGCAATTTCTGAATAATCTTTTCCTAAAAGAAGTAAATATTCGGCTTTAGCTATATCTTCATCTGTCCATAAACGATACCATAACGGATTTTCAAGGGCATCTCGTTTTCTTTTTTCAGCTAACCACCCTGACTCTGAACCTAGCGTATACATTTCTACATTTCTAGAATCCCATTCATTTTGATTATCTTCTAGAAATTTAATTAAATCTTCCCAAATAACGTAATAATAACTGGTGTTATTAGTTAACTTTTTCTTTTTTAACTTTAATCCTAAGTTTACCCAGGTTGTCGTTATCCTATCAGGGCTAACATTTAAAAGGTCAACTATGTCAGATACCATTATTAATTCAGCATTATTTTTTATCATTGGTCCTAAACCTATTCTTACAGCTTTTACTTTTAGAGAAAAAGTTGTTCTTTGCATATTTTCAGCGATTTTCTCTATTTTCATAGTTCCCCATAATTCTCTTAAATCTTGTTCTTCTTGTTTTGTCCATTCTCTTCGGTGTTGTATTAAAGTTATACCGAGCTTTCTTGCTTTTAAATATACTGCATTTGGACTTTTTTTCATCTTTTCAGCAATTATTTCATAATGATATTTTCCAGATAAGTCTTTTAAAGTTTGAACCTCTTCTTTGGTCCAATTGTTAGATTTTGGTAACTCTAAGCCATTTTCTTTTGCAACTCTACACACTGCTTCCCAAGAGCAATTAAACTTTTTCTTCATACTATGAGCTGATTCTTTTCCCCAATTATTAACTATATATAGAATTTCTTCTTGAGTGAATTCTCTTTTTTGTCCGTTCATAAAAATCTCCTAAAAATTTGATAATGCTATTTTTCAGTTTTTAAAACACTTAAGAAGGCTTCTGGTGGTATTTCTACATTTCCAACCATCTTCATTCTCTTCTTACCTTCTTTTTGCTTTTCTAGAAGTTTTCTCTTACGGGAAACATCTCCACCATAACATTTTGCTAAAACATTCTTCTTCATTTGACTGATATTTTCACGAGCAATTACTTTTGAACCAACGCTTGCTTGAATTGGAACTTGAAACAATTGACGTGGTATTATTGCTTTTAAGTTCTCAACAATTTTTCTACCTCTTGTATAAGCAAAGTCTTTATGAACAATTAGGGATAAAGCATCGACTATTTCCCCATTGATTAAAATATCCATCTTTACTAGATCACTTGCTTTATATCCTATAATTTCATAATCAAAAGATGCATAACCTTTAGTAGTAGATTTTAATCTATCATAGAAATCATATACAATCTCTGATAAAGGTATCTCATAATGAATGTTTACACGAGTATCGTTTATATAGTCCATTGATTTATATATACCTCTTTTATCTTGACATAATTCCATAATAGCTCCGATATATTCGCTTGGAACAAAGATATTAGTTTCAATATAAGGTTCTCTAATTTCAGCTATTTTAACTCGCTCTGGCATTTTTGATGGAGAATCAATTGAGACAACCTCACCATTAGTTAATTTTACTTCATAGATAACTGATGGAGATGTTGTAATAATATCTATTCCAAATTCTCTTTCAATACGTTCTTCGATTATTTCCATATGAAGAAGTCCTAAAAAACCACAACGGAAACCAAATCCTAAAGCTTCAGATGTCTCTGGTTCAAATTCTAAAGATGCGTCATTTAGTTTTAGCTTTTCTAAAGCCTCTTTTAATGGTTCAAACTTGTTTGGTTCGATTGGAAAAAGCCCTGAATAAACCATTGGTTTCATTGGTTGATATCCTGGAAGTGGTGTTTTTGCTTCATGAGACAAAGTTGTAATTGTATCACCAACTTTAACAGTATCGATAGTTTTAATACTCGCATTAATCCAACCTACTTGACCGCTTACTAATTCAGAAAGTTCTTTGGTTTTAGGAGTTGATACACCAAGTTCCACAACTTCATAAGTCGCTCCGGTTGACATCATTTTTATAGTATCACTTTTTTTTATTTTTCCATCAAATACGCGAACGGATGCAATAACGCCTCGATATGGATCAAAGTAAGAATCGAAAATCATCGCTTTAGTTTCGTGATCAACTGGTTCTTTTGGAGCAGGAATACGTTTAACTATAGCATCAAGTAGTTCTTTAACTCCAACTCCTGTCTTACCACTACATAAAAGAATTTCATCACGATTAAAACCTAAAACATTAACAAGTTCGTCTGTAACTTTTTCGACATCGGCATTAGGTAAATCTATCTTATTTATTACAGGAATAATAGTTAAATCATTATTCATCGCAAGATAAAGATTGGCAAGAGTTTGAGCTTCTATTCCTTGAGCAGCATCAACTATCAAAATAGCTCCTTCACATGCAGCTAAACTACGTGAGACTTCATATGAAAAATCGACGTGTCCTGGAGTATCAATTAAGTGTAATATGTATTCTTCGCCTTCATAGTTATACTTAAGTTCAACCGCGTTAAGTTTGATTGTAATACCTCTTTCACGCTCAAGATCCATACTATCTAAAAGTTGATCTTTCATATCATGGCTTGATACAGCCCCCGTTAACTCCAAAATTCGATCAGCAAGTGTACTTTTACCATGATCTATATGAGCAATAATACTAAAGTTTCTAATGTGATTTATATCCATTTTTCTTCACCTATGAAAAATTATATCAAAAAAGATTAAAATTCTCCATAAAAAAGAAAGTAGTTGTCTACTTTCTAAGCAATTTATTAAGAACTCTTTTTTCTTTTTTTAATCGAAGATGTAATAATATTTTATTTTTAGGAATTAATCCTTCGATTTTTTCAATATTATTTATTTCAAACTCTAAATATGGTTTATTATGTTTAAGTATTGGTCCGTATGTTAAATCTATTTTTGAGTATTTTTTATTACCACGAACAAAGACAATATTGATATAATTCTTTTTATTATCTTGAAAATACTCTTCACTTTTGATAAAAAATCCTAATTTAGTTACATATTTTCTTAGCATTGTATGATCATTATTGGATTGAATTATTAATTTATTAATATTCTTTAGATGATCATTATTCAAAATACCCATAATAGTGTTTGTCCCCATACCGGAGATTATTACAGTGTCTATGTTATCTTTATCGGTTAAAACATTTAATCCATCACCTAAACGAGCCTCTATTTTGTCACTTAAACCTTCATTTTCAATATTTTTAATACCTGAATCCAAGGCTTGAGAGTTAACATCAGATGCGATGATACTTTTGACTAAATCATTTTTTACTAGAAAAATATCAAGCAATGCATGATCACATCCAATGTCGATTATTTTATCATTATAATTCACAAATTTTGTAAGGGATGAAAGTCTTAAACTTAACATAAATACACCTCCTAAATATCTAGTCAGTCATAAAGTCTTTTAATTTTTTAGCACGAGAAGGATGTCTTAATTTTCTTAAAGCTTTTGCTTCTATTTGACGAATTCTTTCTCTTGTAACATTAAATCTTTTACCAACTTCTTCAAGGGTATAACTTGTTCCATCAATTAAACCAAAACGAAGTTCTAGTACTTGTTGTTCTCTTGGTTGAAGTGTAGATAATACTGATTTAATTTCTTCTTTTAAGATTTCGTTTGTTGCATATTCTTCAGGGCTTAAACTTGATTCATCTTTGATGAAATCGCCTAAATGTGAATCATCTTCTTCACCAATTGGAGTTTCAAGAGAAACTGGATCTTGACTTATTTTTATGACTTCTCTTACTTTATCAACACTGATACCCATTTTTTTAGCAAGTTCTTCATCACTTGGTTCACGGTTTAATTCAAGTGTCATTTGTCTTTGAATACGTGCCATTTTATTAATAGTTTCTACCATATGTACTGGAACACGAATTGTTCTTGCTTGGTCTGCAAGTGCACGAGTTATTGCTTGTCTAATCCACCAAGTAGCATAAGTTGAGAATTTGTAACCTTTACCAAAGTCAAATTTTTCTACAGCTTTCATAAGACCAATATTTCCTTCTTGAATTAAATCAAGGAATAAAAGTCCACGACCTACATATCTTTTAGCGATGGAAACAACTAGACGTAAGTTTGATTCGGCAAGAATATTTCTTGCTTCTTCATCACCATTAGCTACACGAACGGATAAATCCATTTCTTCTTCAGGAGTTAAAAGAGATATACGTCCAATTTCTTTTAAATACATACGAACTGGATCATTGATATTAACATCTTTTGTTAGGTCCTCATCATCAAGTACGATTACTTCTTCTTCTTTTTTTACCCCGCCTTCTTCACTTGTTGCTTCATCTTCTGTTATAACACTTATTCCGGCTTCTACAAAACTATTATATAATTGGTCTAATGAATCAGCATCCATATCAAGACCTTGTAAAGCTTTTGCAAGTTCTTCAAATGTAATAAATCCTTTTTTTTGTCCTTCCTCAATTAGTTCTTTTTTTCTTTCTTCAAAAGTTTTTATTTCTTCTACTTTTTTCATTTAACACACATCCTCTTTTTTAAATTCACTATTTCATCATTAATACGAAGTTTTTCGTTTATATCAGTTGTCGTTTTTAACTTTTCTTTCAGTTCTTTTATCTTTCTTTCATTAGCTAGATCCTTTACTTTATTTACAACATCGATAATTTCTTCATCACTTAACGTATTCTGAATAAATTCGTCTATAACTTGAATTGCCAGTTCGTAAGCATCACTTTCAACCTCATATGATATAAAATCAGCAATACTTATATAATTATATTTTATATAGAAAGCCAATAAATCATTTGCAAGTGTATTATACTCATCATTTGGTAAATATGCAAGTTCTTGTTCATATAGCCTAATGTATTTAGTATCATTCATCATATAGTAACAAACTAAGCCATATAATTTCTCATCCTTTTTTAATCTCTTTTTGACTTCTACTTTGGTTATAGTCTCCGGTTTGTTTTCAACTTTAATGACTTTATTCATTAAAGTATTTTTGTCGATTCCATAATCATTTACTAGTTTATTAATCGTTAAGTCTACTAAAATATCATCTTTACATTTGCTTAATTCTGAAAGTATGGAATTAACATACGCTGAAACGTCATCAACTTTATCAAAGTTTTTATTTTTCTTTAATTGATTCAATTTGAAATCAAAGAATGTTACAGCATGTTCTACCGCGTCTATGAATTCACTTACATCATGGCTAGTTAAATATTCATCCGGATCTTTTGCTCCACTGATTCTTAAAACTAAGGTTTCGATTCCAGCTTCACTTAGTTTTTCTCCATTTTTTATTGTAGCCATTTCTCCAGCTGAGTCATTATCCATACATAAAATAACTTTAACATTTAATTTGCTTAAAAGTTTAATATGGTCTTTTGTAAGTGCTGTACCCATGGTTGCAACAACATTTTTTACTCCACAAGAATAAACTCTTATTGCATCCATTTGACCCTCAACAATTATCATTGTTTTCTTTAGCCTTGCTTCACTTACAGCTCGATGATAATTAAATAATACTTCGCCTTTTTTAAATATAACCGTTTCTTTAGTATTTACATATTTGGCATCGTCGCTTTGTTTATATATACGAGCACTTATTCCAACTGGTTTCCCATTCGCATTATGTATTGGGAAAGTTATACGATTTTTAAAGATATCATATATTTTATTGCCGTGGTTTATTAATCCAACATTAAGCAAAACATTTTCGTCAAAACCTTTATTTAAAAGTAAACTTGATAAAGCATCATTATTAGGTGCTAAACCGATTTCAAATTCATCAATTACTTCATCGCTTAAAGCACGATTTTGTAAATATTTTTTAGCTTCGATTCCATCCTTACTTCTTAAATTGTTTTGATAAAATTTAATAGCTAGATTCATAGCTTCATAGTGTTTGTCATATTTACTTACAACATGTATTCCTTCACTTAATGATACTCCTATTTTATCAGCAACAACTTTAACAGCTTCGATAAAACTTATGTTTTCAAAATCTTGAACAAAGTTAAATACATTTCCAGTTTTATGACAAACGAAGCAAGTAAATATTCCTTTTTCTTCACTTACTGACATTGATGGGTTATGGTCATCATGGAATGGACATATTCCAAAATAGTTACTACCTTTTTTCTCAAGATTAATATATGAGCTAATTATGTCTACAATATTAGCTTGTTTTTGAATTGAATTAATTTCTTCATTACTAATCGCAGCCATAATTTCACCCTCTAAATATATATTTTACCCTAAAAGTGTTATTTTTCTTCTTTTTTTTGACAATTTTTGAAAAAAACATAAAAAAAGAGGAAAATTCCTCTTAAAATTCATTAATTTTGACTTATTAAAGTAATACGTGCGTATCCATTTCCTTGTTTTGAACAGTTTTCGGTTGGAGTTTCATTTACACATGTTGTTGAAATAGTCTTAGTAGATTCTTCAGTTGATTCAGCACAATTATAGCAATGCATGCTTTTTTCCGTTAAAAGTGGATTCCCTATGTAGCCAGAGCCGCCACCAGCTCCTCCTGCTAAGGTTGTAGCTCCACCTCCATAATAGCCACCACCACCATTAGGACCATTATCGCTTTTTTCAATTCCTATTCCGCCAGTACCGAAGCTACCATTTATATCATATAGATTATTTGTATACTTTCCTGAAAGTACCCCTACGCCACCTGATGATTGTGTCCCACCAGTACCAAAATATAAATGTGAATTACTTAGAACATATCCAGTACCACCAATGTATCCACCGCCAGAACCACCGTTTTCCCTTTCACCAGCTCCACCACCACCTGAAACTATAAGAACATTTGATTTATAATTTTCTAAGCTTGAAAGTAATCCCATGATTGTTGATATATGAGTGGCACCGCCTCCCGGAGCTTCAACACCTGACATATAATTTCCACCATTATATCCTGTTTTGCTACCAACATTTATAAACAATTTTGTATTAATATTTAAATTAATATTGCCGATTGAATATCCGCCAAAGCCACCCTCACCATACCAATTTGAACCTCCTTGAGCTCCCCATGTCTCTAACTTATATGTTCCATCCACGGGTGCTGTAAAAACTTGTTCACCACCGGAATAATCAAATACCCACTCTGTTGGACCTTTATATACTTTCTCAGTTCTTGATATTTTATTGACCTTTAATTTACAAGTTAAATTGGTTGTATTTATGTTTTCTAATGTTATTGTTCTTCTATCTTGAGCTTCGATAGTTACCGGTTCTATTGATGTTTTTTCTGTTTCATTACTTGAAGTTAAAGTTATACGTGCATATCCATTTCCGACTTTTGCACAGTTTTCAGTTGGTGTTGCACTTGTACATGTAGTACTTACAGTTTTTGTCGATTCTTCACTAGATGTAGCACAGTTATAACAATACATCGTTTTTTCGGTTAGAAGTGTATTTCCTATGTAACCTGAGCCTCCGCCTCCACCAGTATCATTTCCAGATCCGCCTCCATAAAAACCTCCGCCTCCACTTGAGCAAGATCCATTACTACTAGTACAAGAATTTGATTGACCGAAGCTACCACTGGATGCTCCGCTATCGCCATTTAAGCATCCACCTGTTCCTCCACGATTTTGATCTCCTCCAGTAGAATATATAATACTCCAACCGGCATGTCCAGTTGTTGTATTTCCTATATATCCTCCAGCAGATCCACCACTAAAATATCCTCCTTTTTGAGCAGTTCTATATGTTGATCCGCCTCCGCCTCCGGAAACAATTAATATTTCATTTATATTATTTTCAAGATTAAAAAGTTGACCGCTAGATAAAGCAATATGTGTTGCTCCACCTCCAGAACAACTTGTGAATCCAGCTCCACGAGCAGCCTTAGCAGGAGCGCCTCCATTATAAGAACTTCTTGATGTTCCTGTAGCAGTTACACATGTTCCAACTTGACCTATATTTACGAATAATTTTTGGTTTTTATCTAAGTTTATATTTCCTGTTGCATATCCACCTTTACCTCCAGCATATGAAGCATCATATGTTCCACCTTGAGCTCCCCATGTTTCAAGTTTGTATGTTCCACTTACTGGCGCTGTAAATGTTTGTTCTCCTCCAGTATAATCAAATATCCATTCATTTTTATCTGGTGTTACATTACTTTCACATTCAAGATAACTTTCTGTATCATATTCTGTTGAATCATTTACTATATCTACACTTATATTTCCATTTATATTATCTATTGTAAATTCATCTTTTGCTGAATTTATTCCTGTGCTTTCCGTATCATTTACTTTTAAATTATCCAAATATACTTTAAAGTCACTTATATTTTCTGAAATTTTACCTAATCCGTATATATTTACTGTTGCATTATATGCTGCATATCCTATTATCATAAATAAAACTGTAACTAGCATTATCGTACTCTTCTTCATTTTCTACACCTTCGCATCTTACTTTTTTATTTTATAATACCCCCCCCGATTTTCAAGTCATTTCAAAAAATTATTTTGTTTTTACAAAAAAACATCACTTTTTAGTTGATATTTTTGCAAAATATATGATATCATTTATTTGGTGAGCATTTCACCTGTTTATGATAAAATCATAGACACCACTTTTTTGGGTAGCTAACGCTACCTTTTTACATGAAAAAAAGCTTTATAAATACCAAAGCTTTTCTCCGTTTTTTAAAACTGTTTTAATAATACCTGATCCAATACATTGCTCTCCTAAATAAATTACACATGCTTGCCCTGGAGTTACTGCTGGAACCTTTTCAGGATATCTAACTCTTATCTCATTATTATCAAGATATTCAAGCATAACCTCATAATCAGGACCACGATATCTAAATTTTGCTGTTGCAAAAGATGGATGATTTGGACTAATTAAATTAACATCTTCAATTATACATTCATCACTATAAAGAGTCTCCGGATTTTCTCCAAAAGCTACATATAAAATGTTTTTCTCAACATCCTTGCCAACTACAAAGTGTTTGTCCTTAAAACCAGAAATACCAACATTTCTTCTTTGACCTATCGTATAATTCATAAGTCCAGTATGAGTTCCAATCTTTTCATTAGTATCAATGTCAATTATATCTCCAGGATTAGGTTTTAAGTAATTGTGTAGAAATTTTTGATAATTTCTTTCTCCAATAAAACATATTCCTGTCGAATCTTTTTTCTTAGCAGTTGGTAAATTTATTTTATCGGCTATTTCCCTAACTTCGCTTTTCTCTAAATCACCGATTGGAAATAAAACATCCTTTAGTTGATCAACTGATACTTGAGCTAAAAAATACGTTTGATCTTTATTAGAATCAACTCCTCTTAAAAGTTTATTTCCAACTATTCTTGCATAATGACCAGTTGCAATGTAATCAGCACCAAGTTTCTTTGCTTCTTTTTTAAATAAATCAAATTTTATATATTTATTACACATTAAATCAGGATTAGGTGTTCTTCCTTTTTTTAATTCTTCTAAAAAATACGTAAATACATTATCCCAATATTCCTTTATAAAATCAACTCTATGAAGTGGGATATTTAAGAACTTACAAACTTCTAAGGCATCATTATAATCTTGCTCTTGTGGACATATATTGTTTCCTAAATTCGGATTTCCTTCTGTATCATTATTTATTAAAGAATCCCAATTTCTCATAAAAAGACCAATAACTTCATAGCCTTGTTTTTGAAGCAAATAAGCAGATACCGAAGAATCAACTCCACCACTCATACCAACAACAACTTTTTTAGCCATACTACACCCTCTAACTCAGTTAATTATAGTATAAGTTTAGAAATTTATCAAACTAATTTCAAAAGAGATGCAAAATAAATGCTTATTTTATAAATAAGGAAGTAATTGAGAATATCATATATAATAACAAATATAAATATCAAAATATATTTCTTTATTAAGGGCTTTATTAACATAACAAAATAATCAGTAGAAACACCTACTATATTTGAAAGGCATTTCTTAGCATAGCTTACTCCAACACAAAACAAATAGATAATAACTATTGTGAAAAATACCTTATTAATTACAATATTTATTAAAGAAAATAATATTCCTTTTAATCCATACGTTTTAAAAAATGATGAGATAATAAAACCAATTGATACTCCTGAAAAACCAATATAGAATCCAGCAATAATTACTCCCAAAATGGATAAGGTTGATACAAAAAATAAAGTAATAACCAAAGCATGATCAAACAAATAAAAGGATGGTGATATATTTTTTACATATTCACTTACATCATATGGGTTATTTATTCCATAAATGTATCCGACTACTATAGAGATTGCTAAGATTGATACGGCTAATACGACTGTGTATTTGTTCTTTTTCATAATTTCACCTATTAATCTATATTTTAATCTTGCTTATTTTATTCTAAATATTATATAATTTTTGTAGGTGAAGTTTATGAAAGATGAAAAAAAATATGAAACTGTTGGAAATATTAAAATAAAAGAAGCTAAAAAGAAAAAAAATAGAAAATCAAGTGATACTCCCCTAGGCGTTAAAATATTCGTTTGGGTTATGTTCTTTGCAATGCTTGCAAGTATTGTTGCTCCTTTAGTTTATTATTTTGTAACAGCAACTAATAAATAAGCCGTTTTACGGCTTTTTTTGTTGAATTTAAACATTTTACTATGATACAATAGCCTTTGTAGAAAGAAGAGATTTTATGTTAAACGAAAAAGAACTTGAAGAAGTATTAACGAAAAGAAAAGATGCCATTAAAAATTACTCAGCCGTGGACAAAGCGGAATTAAAAGCAGAAATCAAAGAAAAATTAAAAAACAAAAATGATCTATTAGCTTATGCAGATTTAATAGAAAAAATAAATGATCCAGAGCTTATATTGTTTTTTTCCTATACTTATCGTAAAATGATGAAACCAAATCAAGCCAACAAAATATTTATACCTATGTTAGTAAAAATTACTAAAGGAGACTTTGATAATGAAAAACATGAAGAATTATATGCAATTGGACAGGAAAACGATGCCTTTGATGAAATAACTGAGGAAATGTTAAAATTAAATGACGTGAATCGTGTTTATGATTGGATAGCATTTTTACATAGTAAAAACGATTCTTTACATATAGATGATAAATTAATTGAATTCATCTTTAAACAATGCTCGGCTGATGTTTTTTACAATCTAGCGCAAATGATTCCTGCTTCTAAACTTTTTAAGTATTCATCAACAATTATTAAAAATTTTCTAAACCAATCGATAAACGTTTCAGCATTTATTATTTCACCTTTAACGATGCTTGCTCAAGCAGGTCGTGATGGCGGATGTTCGTGTGATACAACAGTTTTGACTACTGATTTTGTGTTTAAAATTTGCAATTTAATGATAAGTCAAAATAGATTTAACATTTTACCTACTTTGCTTTGTTTAAAAATTTTGTATAAAGATTTTATATCTTATGATGATGTCTTTGAATTCATAATGCATCATTGCACTGATGCACGTCTATGTATGAAATTCATAGATTGTTGCAAAGATAATCATGATTATGAAAATGGATCAGATATGGAAAAATATATACCATCATTAATTCCAAGATTTGCAAAATTATGTGTAAAACAACATGATACAAAAGCAATGAAACTAATATTAGATTATTGTGAAAACTATGTTTCAAAAGGCGACAATCAAACATTTAAATGTTTTGATGAAGCAATGAAAAATCTTAGATCAGTTAATCCAGGTATTTATATAAAATATATAAGTGATTACCGTCTTAATGACAAAGAAGTTAATTTTGAAAGAGAAATTTTAGAACAAGGGTCTATTAAAGAAGTCAATATTCTTGCTAAATGTAGAAGAAGAAAAGGAAATAAATTCAATATTGAAGAATATTTGAAACGTATTATAGTAAAACTAACAAATTTATATCGTGAGGATAATTATGATCTTAACGCAACTAATAGTGAATTGGATTCAGCGTTTGATTTTATCTCATCTTTAACAGATGATAAAAAAGAAATGGATTCTTTAGATCAATTACCTGAAATTGCATACAATTATATGTATGATATTAATCCTGAATTTTTAACTAGAAAAATAGCTAGAAAATTAGCGCCTTATTTTAAAAGCCCTACTTTATATATAGATTATCTTGTAGAAGCTTCTGAAGATCCAAAATACAAACTTATGTTACAAATATTTTATGAGAAATTATATACAGCTGAACAAGAAAATAAAGATATCACTTTTGAAGAAATATGCGAGTTAGTAAGTGAGCTTCTAGATACGGACCGTAATGTTACACCTGAAAGAAATGGTAATCCTATTTTAAAAATTACAAATAGTTAAGGAAGAAATTGTTCTTCCTTTTTTAATTGCAAAAAAAGATGAGTTATATACTCATCAATTCGTTTGTTTTTTCTTTTATTTTTTCATCAACAATTTTATTGTATTTATTTATTAATTCTTGAACGTCTTCTTGATATCTCTTTTTGTCATCTTCAGTTAAATCTTCGCTTTTTTTGATGTCATTATTTGCATCTTGTCTAGCATTTCTTAAAGCAATTTTAGCTTGTTCTCCCATTTCATCTACTTGTTTAACATAAGTTTTTCTTGTTTCTTCAGTAAGTTGAGGAACAGTTAAGATAACCATCTCACCATTATTAGTTGGAGTAATACCTATATTTGCTTCATTGATTGCTCTTTCAATATCTTTTATTATTCCTCTATCAAATGGTTTAATAAACAGTTGTCTTGCTTCTGGAACTGTTATATTTGCAACTTGGTTGATTGGAGTTAAAGTTCCGTAGTATTCAACCATTATTCCATTTAGCATTGAGGCGTTTGCACGACCAGCACGAACTGTTATAAGTCTTGCCTCCAAATTTTCAACTGCTTTCATCATATTCATTTCACATTCATCTAAACTATACATATCTATCCTCCATGTCTATCTAAATTATACTTTATTAGTTACTATTTGACAAGTGATATATAAAGCAATATGTAGGCAATAATTATGCCTATTTCCATCATCACAATAATATATCCTCCACTTGCATTATTTTTCTTTTCTAATTTTTGACCTTCATTTCCAGCATTTGCTCTAAGAAGAAATTCTTTTTCAATCTTTGTTAATATAAACGTATTATCAAGGACTTTCTTATTAAGGGTTTCAATATATCGATTTAAAACATCCATCGCATCATTATCAACAAGCTCATTTTTCATAAGTATTGTTTTCATTGCAGCCTCTAAATATCTTTTATCAAAGCTGCTTAATGTATCCATATTGTCAACCAGTTTATTTAATCTATCAACATCTATTTCAAAAGGAAGAAGAACATGAATATCATCAAAATTAACATTATTTTCATTAAGTTTATTTAGAAATACATCTTCACTTTTTAAATAGTATAATTCATCTGTTTTAGAATTATATCTTATAATAGAAGTTCCAGCCACGATAAAGATACGATTTTTAGAATCCATAAATATTTCATATTCGTCTATTCTTTTTCTCTCTACAAATTCTTTTATTTGAGAACTCATTTTAAGATTTAAATCCTCTAACTCCACCTTTTTTGGTATAGGATTAAAATTCAAAGTATTCATCAAATAATCAATGTAACCACTTATGATTTTGGATGTGTCTTTAAATGTATCCATATATGTATTAACATAATTTGCAAGATCATATTTTTGCATACACTCTAAAACTTTCATCTTTTTTGATTTATAGTAGTATAGGTAAAAAGTTTCATCGTTTTCCTCTTTGAAGCTTACTATACCGACCATAAGTCCTAAGACTGTGCTTAAATAATCACTGGCTTCAACATTGCTGTTGAGTTTGTTTATATATTTATAATCATTTAATATATCTATCAGTTCGAATCTATTTTTGATTTCACTTGTAGAAAGATAAGTTATAAGTGAATCAACATAACGATATTCTTCATCACTAAAATGCCCTTTAAAATCGCTTATGATAGCTTTTATCTCATCGATATTGGTTACTATCCCATTTTCTTCTTTGATATGTAATCTATTATTAAATGCACTCATTTCGCATCTTCCTTTCTACATTTTTCTAGCTCTCTTAGTTTCAATATTAACTCTTTGAGTTAAAGATATTAAAATCATTAAATTAAGCATAAATGATCCTCCGTAGGAAAGGAATGGAAGCGGAACACCAGTAAGCGGAATTATCGCAAGCAAACCTCCTAGGTTGATCACTATATGGCTAAGCACATAAGCAAATGTTCCAAAAGCAATAATTGAATTTCTAAGATTTGTCGCATTTCTTGCGATGACCAAAATTCTAAAGAGCAAAAATATATATGCGACTAGAACACATGCCCCGCCGATAAGACCTAATTCTTCAACGATTATCGGAAATATAAAATCGGTGTGAGCTGCTGGCAAATATAAGTACTTTTGAGTTGAATTACCGAGCCCAACTCCAAATAAACCTCCATTATGAATCGCGATATATCCATTACATACTTGATAACCTGTTTCTTCTAAGTATCTAGAGCATGGATTTTTGAAATTGAAACGGCTTGCTTGAGCTGATGTAAGCATATCCGAATTAAAGTTTAAGAAACATATTCCCCCTACCGCACATATTATTGTCGCAATTCTTAAAATGCTCATATTTTTATTTTTTGAAAGCGGAAGTGAAAAGAAGATAAACATACATATTATCGCGATTAAACACGCCGTTCCTAAATCGGGTTCTAAAGCTACTAAAAAGAACACAATTATACAGGGAATCATCGGCAAGAACACATCAGTTACATTATTAAATTTTTTTATAGTTGAATATCTTACCGCTAGATAAAGAATAATAAATGTCTTCGCAAATTCACTAGGTTGAACGGAAAAGCCAAATATCTTAAACCAACTTCTCGCTGAATTGGTAACCGTACCATATGTTTTAAGGGCGATCAAGAGTACAATCATTAAAAGAATTCCAAGCCTAGATATGATTTTATAGTTTTCGGTTTCAAAATTGATTACTATGATTGATGCTAATAAACCAACAATCACCGTAATAAGTTGTTTTTCAAAGAAAAAATAAGGTGTTTTTTTATAACTAAGTACACTGGTTACACTTGATGAACTAAAGACCATAATAAGCCCAAAGACGATTAAGGCAGTTGTAACTACCAAAAGAGGTATATCAACATTTTTAAATGAGTTTTTTACATGTCTAAGCGCTTTTTTCACAATCCTCACCTTAGTATAAGTATAACATAAAAAAGAAACATACTTTAATTTTATGTTTCTTTTTTGTTAAGCAAGTGTCTACTAATCAACAAGTTTGTTTCCGTTTGCATCTGTATCAATATTTCCGGAAAGGATAAGTATTCCTTCAATAAAGCCCCAAATACTTGAAACAAAAGAAAGCATACAACAGCTTAGAACTGTGATAAGCAATTGAGCAACAGCCTTTCCTGTATATCCTAGGTAGAAGTTATGTACTCCAAAACCACCTAAGAAGATTCCTAAAAGACCAGCTACAATTTTATTCTTCGCTTGTAGATTTACGTTTTGTTTTTCACTCTTTACATCAGTAAATTCTTTATCTTCAACTTTTTCAGCTTTTACTTCTTCTCTTACTACTCTATCCTTTATTTCTTTTCCACAGTTGCTACAAACTGTGTCATTTAAATTCAATTTATTACCACAATTGGTACAAAAATTTGCCATAATATCACCTTCTAAATTATACAATTATTTTTATAATCTTGCAAATCAATTTACTAATCTATCAATTAAATTGTTAAGTATACTTATCAAAAGTACACTTATTAATGGGGCATAAATTGGAGCTATGAATGTTAAAGCAAACGTAAGGATTCCAGTTAAAACACCAAAGGTAATCATTCCTTTTTTAGTGTATGAGCTTGTTTTGGTATCAGTTTGAACATAACACATGATCATCGGTATATTGCTTGAAAATATCAAAGAGGAAAAATCACTGCTGGTGATTAAACTATATATTCCAAACAGGAAAAATAAAATAACTAAACTGCTTAAACTGATGGAAGCTTTAATATTATTTGTCATATAAAGGCCAAACGTACCTAAAAGGATTAAAATAACATGTGTGCTTCCAACTCCGCCTGGATATTTCCCAATCAAGTAATCCATAAATTCATATTCAAAAGTTTTACTAGCTTCATGAACATTTAAAAATGTAAAATCAAAAAATATTTGACTTAATAAATATATTACTATTAATGATGCACACATCACATTCACACGATTGTTTAAAAATTTTGATAAAATAAACATGGTTATAACGACAATCGTATATAGAATAACATTAGTGTTTAAAGGCACTAGTAGACCGATAATTATACCATATTCAACATGAAATGAAGAAAATATAGCTGATACAATATCATTGTCATGCTTTTTTACTACTTTTTCATAAAATATATTGACAAGAACTCCAATTATCGCACCAATAAGAGAATAAATAAGAGGTCTAAATATTTCAATAAAGGATATTAAATGTTCTTTATAAAGGTATATGCCATTTTTGTATAATCCGTAAATCACAAGAGGAATTAAAAAACATATTTTGGTAATGCTTATCGTTTTAATTGAACGATTGCTTCTGATATAGATATTATTTCTCATCTCTTCTCAAACACTCCTTAAAATTGATTTTACTTGGACATATATATGAGCATAGCCCACAATTAATACATCTATCTCTATCCGCTTTTTTATGCTCCTTAATGTATTTAGGATTTAGATGCACTGGACATTTAATAGTGCATAATCCACAGTTGATGCATTCTTTTTCACTTTCGTTATCGATTGTGTTTAAAAAGATACTTCTTGTATCCATCGTTACTATTGAATTTAATGAATCAATCGTGATACCAGAGATTAATCCATTCAATATAACATAATATTTATCATTTGTAATAGTGCATTTATCCTTTATTAGATCCGCGATTTTTACTCCGATTTTAGTATAAACTACCATAGGAGATTCTATACAGTTGCCTCCAATTGTAACGTACTTTTCATCAACAGGTTGATGTTTTTTTAATACTTTGTATAGATTTAAAACATCTTCAACATTTAAATAAAAGATACCATTTTGGATTTCTTTTTTACTTAAAGAATTTTTGATTAAAATGTTTTTAAAACCAATTGGATATATATCTGGTAACATTTTAAGATGAATATTTGGATATGTTCCTATATTGCTTGTAATATTTATAACATTATCAGTATTTTTACTGTTTATAGCAATAATACAATTATCAATGCTGAAGATAGTCATAAGAGCATCAAGAGTTTCAAGTATTTTATCACTTTCGTTATTGATGATGAAAGAAGCGGTTTCTTCTGTCCATTCTTTATCAAAACCATTTATTAATAAAGTTTTTGCATCAGAATTTATTTGAATAGCAGGCAAATATTTCTTTATAAGGGAAATACATTCATCTTTACTATATTTATTAATATATTTTAAAGCACTTTTTTTAACGCTTACATTTTCTTCAAAATCATTCGCTATCACTATAGCTTTGACAGGTCTATTGTATATTCTTTCATTATCGGAAATACCAGTAATCACACCACTTATTGGACTATAATATGATCTACCATTGTGTTCAAATAAACACTCATTTCTTAATACTTTCCTTGGTGTTATTTCTTGTTCTTTTGAATCTGGAATGTTTATGTAAACAAAATCAGGATTTAAATAATACTCCAAAGGTAACTTTGTTTTATTTGCATGGATTCTATTCATAATATCCTCTTATTTATACATGGATACAACATCTTCATATAGATTATTGTTCATTTTTTTATCTTTTATCTCTTGAATCTCTATTTTGTATGGACAATACTCGCGATCCACAAATGGAGTTTCTAATATTTTTGGTACATTTTCTAAGCGAGGATTATATGCAACATTTATAAGAGTTTCAAAACCAATTGTTCCAAAGCCGATGTTTTCGTGTCTATCCTTTCTAGCACCAATTGGATTTTTAGAATCATTTAAATGAACACAACCGATTTTTTCGATGCCAATATTTTCATCAAATAAATCTAGATATTCGTCAAATTTAGATATATCAACACCTGAGTCACTTAAATGGCAAGTATCCAAGCATACGCCTACTTTGTCTTTAAGAATAACACCTTCAAGAATATACTTTATTTCTTCCATAGAACAACCTAACTCAGTTCCTTTACCAGCCATCGTTTCAAGTAAAATAACTATGTTATCATCTTCGTGTAAAATAGCGTTTAACCCCTTAACTATATTGTTTAGAGCAGTTTCTCGATCAAGCTTTGTTGCACTTCCTGGATGAAGTACGATTTTTTTCACTCCAAGTTGCTCACATCTATCCAATTCTTGTCTTAAAAAGTTCTTTGTGAATTCATACTTTTCAGGATCTATATTGTTAGCTAGATTAACGATATATGGAGCATGACAAACAACATTATCTAAAGATAAATTATTTTCTTTCATTTTTTTTAATGCTTCATATGTTACCAAGTCATTCAAGGCTCCTCTTTGAGTGTTTTGAGGCGCTCCTGTATAGAACATAAAAGCGTTTGCATTATTTGCAATAGCTGCTTCTACACTTCCAAGCAATTGACTTGTATTATTAAATGAAACATGACTTCCGATTATTAACATTTTTACCACCATAAAAATTATAACACGGCTTTTGACAAAAAAAAAGATGCCCAAGCATCTTATTCAACAATCTTATATCCTTGACGATTATAACAATTATCAACTGTTCCACTTCCGCCAGCTTTACAAGCTACATACTCATTTAAATTAGCAACTTGAGTTTTATCTAATGATTGTATAGCTGTTTTATCGCTTGCCTCAGGCATTTTTTGATCTGTTACATCCCAACTTAATGTCATATAGTTTGAATCCCAAAGATAAACAATGAAATGTGGTTTATCAACGTCCTCAGCATTTACAACTACATATCCTTTGTAGTCTCCAACTGATTCATATCCTAAATCTTTTTCAATGTTATATACATATCTACCAGAACCAGCAATAGCTCCTCCGTTTGCATCATATGTATATTGAGTTCTTGTGTCTTTAACTATTTTTCCAATGTAAAGCGCGAATGAACTTCTTCTTGCACTAGCCATTGTCTCTAATACTGCAGGTATAGCAATAACCATAATTATTGCAAGTACAACTATAACTGCAAGCAATTCAACTAACGTAAAACCATTTTTCTTTTTCATAAATAAATCCTCTTCCTATCCTAAATTAATTATATATTTTATTAAATTCTTAGTCAATACTTTTTATTTATTTTCATCAATTTGTGAATTATCAACTATATTGTCTTTGTTTTTTACTCTTCTCTTTGCTCTTTTATTCGCACTTATTATTACTAAAAGTGAAACGAGTAAAACACCAAGACCTGCTATTAAAAATTTCAAGAAGTTGCTCATTATACTAACCTCTTTCTTGAAATGAACTGTAATCGTATATACTTTTTTATAGTAACCATTTTCACTTGTTACATATATTCCAATTTTATCTCCATCTTTCAAAGTTTCGTTTCCTTCAATATATGATCGAGCTTTGCTTGATGAAGTTTGATATGTTATTGGCAATTTATCAGTATCAATTATAGTAAGTTCATAATCGTATTTGTTTTTATCGAAATCAAGCATATAACCTGATACATTTAAACTTTGAAGTGTTGCATCGCTTGATGGAAGTGTTGGATCAGGTAGACCTTCTTCACGATTATAAATCGGTGCATCATTAGTACGAGTTACTTCAACGATTTTTCCAGCTTCGTCCATTCTTCTTACTTGAATATAATAATTTGCTTCATCATTTGTATTTGGGTTTGATAGATTAATTCTAACTATATTAGAACCAACTGTTAAACCATCAGAACCGATAACTGTAACGTTTGTAGATGGATCAGATGAAGTTGCTGATACAGAAATACTTGTAACTTGATTTGCAACAGTTAAATCATAACTAAATGTAAGTGGACTAAAGTTAATATTATAACCGGCGACACTTAATGAGTTTAAAAGCAAATATGTTTTCTCTGGAGCAACTGTAGTTGATGGAATAACATACGTTTGTCTTGTTGTTGTAGTTGTTTTATCTGCTTCAATTGTTTTAATCTCAGTTGTTGTTGTAGTAACATTTGTTGTATAAGCATCCTTTGTAGTTGTAGTTGAAACTTTACTAGTTGACACACTAGCATCAGTTGTTGTTGTTACATGTGTTGTTTTAGTAGTAGTAGTTCCTTTTATAGATCCTGCGGTTCCGTCACATGTTGGACCATTTATGCTTAAATCCCCTTTTGATACCATTTCATCATAAAATTTATCCATTGGCATATCTTTATTAAATAATACATTTTCAACTTTATAGTTATCGTCCTTTAAAGTGATATAAACATCATATTTATAGGTATCATTCGTACCACTATCTCGACCATTTACACATACTGTATCACTTGTTCTTAAAACATTATTAGCATCAGCGTATTTGTAGTTATAACATAATTTATCATTTTCTCCAATTGTTTTACTGATGTTTACTTCTGTTTTACCTTCATCAAACGAATAAGTCTCGTTAGGTGTACAACTACCGCTTGATGTAACGCAGTAATAAACGTCGCTTAATTTAGCATTACTGATTTTAGCTGTTGCAACCAAGTTTCCACTCGATACTGCAACTCTATTAACTTTAACCCAGCCTTCATACTTACCAGTATTACCTATATTTAGATCTTTAGATATATCATAAACAGCACAATCAGTATTCTCTTTATTTAAATCTAAATCTTGAGTATACTTGGCAGTCGCTTTACCTTGTAGGTTTTGAGCATATAAGTAAAAAGACTCCTTTCTTGCAGAACTAATTGAATTTAAAACGTTTGGTAATACAATAACCATAATAAGCGCTAGAACAACAATAACCGCAAGCAGCTCAACTAATGTAAAACCATCTTTCTTTTTCACTTTATCACCCTCGTATTCTATATTTAATTATAGAGTAATAGTTTCGGTTTTTCAAGAATAAATTCATAAAAAAATTGCCATTGGCAATCAATTTATTTCTTTAGTTTAAAAAATGAAAATTCGTATTGTTTTGATATATATCAAATTCTTTTACTTGATCAATGCCATTTTATATTCATCTCTAATGGTTTTTCATATATAATTACTTTTTTCAGTATCTCTTAACATAAACATTTTCTTTATTTTCATAATCATATACTTTTTCATATATATTATAGCTACTATTAATATTGCCTTTATATTCATCCTTAAGCATCATTTTTATCTCTTGAGTTAATTCAAGGCTAGAAATCCTACCACATGCGAATTCTTCAAACAATTCATACATTTTTTCAACTTCAAAGTCATCTTTAAGATAAAGACTTAAATAGTATTCTAAAAGATCATCACTCTTTTTGGTGTATGCTTCTAAAACTTTATCCTTACCTATTATAGAAATAACGACAAGAGTTACAAATCTTGCTTCTCTATAACCATCCGCGTATTCCTTTCCACCTAAGCAATCTCTTGCTAAAATAGAAGTCATTCCCTCATTTAAAGTTTTATTTCCAAAATGGCCAAGAGAATGCATATATTCATGAGTCAAAACACCCACTTTAGGACTTGATAAATCATTTTTTCGAAGCTCAATGAAGTTATGTTCACGGTTATAAAATCCATCTATATCACTGCTATAAAAATATTTTTCATTAACATCTATGGTCATAAGAGTTTTATAAGCATCATTTAAGTCTAAATATTTATTCTCATTTAAATATGTTCTAAGATTATATAAAGTCTTAATGTATTCGTCGCTTAAGTAAGGTGATTTGCTTACTTTTTCAAGGAATTCATCGATGTTTCTCGTTTCATTATAATCCTCACTGGAGTCTAATGTTTCAATTAAATAAGGAATGTTTTTTATATCATGAGTATAAATAGAAACAGTATTTGTAAATGATAATCCTACTAAAAATATACAAATACTTCTGTATAGTTTCTCACTTCTCTTATCAGTATTACGATATTTAAAAAGGATAAACACATTAAAAAACATATCAGCTAGTAATACGATAATTGAATAAGAAAAATACTGAATATTTTTTCTTAAAAAAGATACTATAATGGTAAGAATAGTATCAGCTATTAAGATATTTTTATCACTTTTGTTACAAGTTTTATTGAGATTTTCTAGATAATTTAGATAACAATCGTATTTGTTTTTAGACATGTATTCAATAGAATTACTTTCAATTAGTTCCTTTTTACTTTTTTTGGTTTGATATATAAAAGTGCTTATTTTTTCTTCACATCTTCTATATCTTTTGAAAGTGCCATCATTATAAATAACTATACATTCCGAGTTATCTAAAGTTTTATCGACAACAATTTTTTCTATTTTTTTCATATTATAGACACCTTAAATTCTTCTTTTTGTCATATGGAATGCTGTTTTTAGATATATTTTTGAAGGTATTATATATATAATCAAGATTTATAGCATATTCATCTTTAACCGTTGATTTTAAATCAACTAGTATTTCTTCATCAGTAATTTCTCCTCTTATGTAGGATTCAATAGTTTCAATTACTTTAAATGATTCATTTTCGTCTTTACAGACCTTTTTTAATGATTCAACAATCAAATCGTCATTTTTAGTTAGATAAGCAGTATATAAATCTTCACCTATTAGTGATAAAACATACCTTGCTCCAACTTCATGTTTAAGCAAAAATTCGTTTTGTTTTTTTAAAACATCTCTTGTGATTATTTGAGCAACACCTTCATCTAATAATTCATTTTCTAATGAGCCAAATAGATGAGAATATTCGTGAATTAAAACCTCTTTTTCATCAATCATTTCTACCTCACTATATTGAATTAAATCAATGTCTTCAATATAGACTGGTATATTTAATGGAGTGTCAAAAACATATTTTTGAGCATCAAGAACCATACATTTTTTATATAACGCATCCAAATCGATTGAATTATGATTTCTTAAAAATTCTTCAGTTTGAACAAATGTGCTTTTTTCTTTTTGTGAAAGATATGGATTTTTCTCGATATCATCAAGGATAACATCCACCTTTTTAGAATATTCATCCTTACTATCAAGATTAAAGATGTGATTGTCATCTATGCTAGAGTTATAATTGTTTATATAATAAGGAATATTTTTTATATCATGAGTATGAACTTCAATTAAATTAGCAAGGGAAATTAAGAATAGCAATATAGAATATACTAAAAGCTTTTTATTTCCTTTTATTTTGCATTGCTTTTGAGTTTTTCTAAACTTTGGATAAAAAGTGATTAAAGTTGTAAGTGAAAGGTAAATATTGAACGCGAAAGAAACTAAAGTTATGATTCCTATTTCAAACGTTTTAACCATTAATTGTAATAAAATGTTGATACCGGTTGATGAAATCATTCGGAAATAAAGTTCTTTTACTTTTCGAAAGTAGTCATTATATTTAATATTAACATTGTTTTCTAGTTCATCGAATTTATATTTGCTATATTTACATATCTGTTCATCTTTTACTAAATCATTATAATCTTTATGAGTTTGACGACTAAATGTATTTAAGTGTTTATTGCTTGTTTGATAAGAGCGAACTTCAAGATTATCATATATAACTATGCAACGTTTATCGGATTCATCATCACATAAAACCATTTTCCCTATTTTTTTCATATTAACCCCCATCAAAAGTATCCATATATTACCATAAAAATAAGCGTATGTAAAGTTACATTACGCTTAAGATATTGGATACAGTCTCAACGGTTTCTACAGCATCACTTACCTTTTTAGCAAGGCCTTCTCTTTTAAATTTTTTATACTCTTTTAAAAACGTTTCAAAATAAGCTGCATCACGATTTAATTCTTTGTAAAAGTATGAATGATTTCTTAAATATTCATGCATTGCTTCGTCGCTTTCAAGTTTTAAAACTATAGACATTTCCATCTAATCACCGAAAAACTTTCCTAGAGGTCTTTCAACTTTAGTCAACACCTCTGGGCTTTTCTTGGTAAGTTCTTGAATGATGCTTATGGCTTTTTGAGCGTTGTTTACATGGTGTTCAATGTTATCCATATTCACATTCTTGAAGATGGATGTAAGTTCACTTATCTTATCTCTTGTTGATCCAGATTCGATATCATTTTTAAAGTATTTATCCCAAACATTTGCATCTTCACCATATATATCATATATCTCGTAAAAATCTTGAAAAGTCATCTCTTTTTCTTTTATGTACTTAAGTATTTCAGGATGCCCACTTAAAAATTTTTTGAATTCACTTTTCTTATCCATAGAAAAACCACCTAATATATTATATTTATACTAGGCGGTTTAAATTACTATATTTTAAAATCTTCAATGAATTCCATTTTTTCTTGTTTTTCTTGTTCTATAGTTTTAGTTTCTTTTTTCTTTGTATCATCAAAATATACTTTTTTGATATCTGCAAAAACAAATGCATTTAGATATTTTTTCTTAGCAATCGTAGATCCTGTTGAAGCGAGATCCATTATTGGAATATCAGTATTTTTAAGCTCACCGATATCCTCAAGCATCGATAAACCAATTTTATCCTTTGTATTCGTGATAAGTGCGGAAACAATTTCATAGTTTGTTGTCTTTACTTTCTTTATAACCATGCTGCCTCGTTTAGCTCGAGTTAATTGGTCTAATTCGTTAAGTTTAACACGTTTTGCAGTTTTTTGATTTGTAAATATATCTAAATATTCATCATTTTCGTCATAAGTAAGTCCTGATGCTACTTCGTCATCTCTTAGATTTATTCCCTTTACTCCACTGGATTTAGAACTTGTAATCGGTATTTCGTTTGTTTTGTAGGAAATGTAATAACCACTTTTGGTAACAATCATCGTATTTTCTTTTTCGATATCAACAAATTTAACCTCATCATCATCTTTAAGTTTGATATACGTATATAGTTTAGTGTATCTACTTACAAACAAATCAGATATATTTGTTCGTTTAACCATACCATTTTTAGTAACAACAAGTAGATTATCACTGCTGATACTTTCATTTACAATAAATGAATTCAAAACGTAATCATCTGGTGAAATAGTTACCAAGTTTGATATATGTTTTCCTAAATCTTTCCACTTACACCATGGTATATCATTAACAGGTACATATATGTAATTTCCTTTTTTTGTTAAAATAGCCATCTTATTTACTGTGCTTGTTTCAAAGATATTTAGAGCATAATCTCCAGGTTTTAATGCCGTTTCATCACCATTTGCTGATGTATATGACTTCATTGGAACTTTTTTGATGTAACCATCATGAGTTAAAACGACCATAACGCTTTCTTTGATAATCAAATCCTCAGCCGATATATTTATCTCTTTTGCGGTTTCTCTTATCTCAGTTTTTCTTGGTGTTCCATATTCACGTTTGATTTTACGAAGTTCTTCCTTAGCAACGCTTGCAAGTTTTTCTTCACTTCCAAGTATTTCTCTTAAACCGGCAATTATTTTATTTAAACTTTCTAATTTATTTTGAAGTTCTAATATGTCAGTATTTGTAAGTTTATAAAGTTGAAGCATTACGATTTTTTCGGCTTGAGCTTCACTAAAGCCAAATTCTTTCACTAGATTAACCTCGGCATCACTTTTGTTTTTGCTTGCTCTAATAACAGCAATTACTTCATCCAAAATAGAAATAGCTTTAACAAGTCCTTCTGTGTAATGTACTTCTTTTAATGCAACATTTAAATCAAATTCACTTCGATATTTAATGATTTCTTTTAAATGAGCTACATAAGCATCAATTATGCCAATAATTCCTAGAAGTCTAGGTCGACGATTAACGATAGTTACCATATTATAGTTATAGTTGCATTGACAGTCTGTGTTTTTTAGTAGGTAATTCATTACAAGTTCTTTATTAGCACCAGTTTTTAAATCGATTACAATTCTAACTTGTGCATCTTTATCAGACTCATCTCTAACCTCGGCAATACCTTGGACTTTATTATCAATTCTTATATCATCAATTCTTTTTACAAGTTGTTGTTTATTTACCTCAAATGGAATCTCGCTTATAACAATTTTATCTTTTCCTTTTTCACGGATAAACTCATATTTACTTGATATAACAACTTTTCCTCTACCAGTTTCAAACGCTTGTCTTATTCCATCAGTTCCCTCAATTATTCCTCCTGTTGGAAAATCTGGACCTTTTATAATATCCATAATAGTTTCAAGTTTGCAGTTTGGGGAATCAATTCTTTTGATTACAGCATCGATCACTTCACATAGATTATGTGGAGGTATATTGGTTGCATATCCAGCAGATATACCATTACTTCCGTTTACCAAAAGATTTGGAAACTTTGCAGGAAGAACCGTTGGCTCCATCAAAGTATCTGAATAGTTTGGAGCCATTTTTACAGTATTTTTATCGATATCTTTTAAAAGTTCCTCACTGATTTTAGCAAGACGAGCTTCTGTATAACGCATCGCTGCTGGAGGATCTCCATCCATGGACCCTTTGTTTCCACCGATTTCCACTAATATATGATTTTGCTTCCAATCCTGACTCATACGAACAAGAGCATCATAAATCGAAGAATCACCATGTGGATGATATTTACCCATGACATTACCTACCGCATTGGCACATTTCTTAAATTGTTTATCATATGTGTTTTTATCACGATACATTGCAAATATTATTCTTCTTTGAACAGGTTTCAAACCATCTCTTACGTCAGGTATAGCTCTATCCTGAATAATATATTTAGAGTATCTTCCAAAACGCTTGCCCATAATTTCTTCAAGCGCATATTCGTGAATTTTTCCTAACACTTCTTCTACTTTCTTCATCTTATTCACCTATTGCTAATTATAGCATATTAAAATAAAAAAATGTCTAAATTTGACATTTCTTTTACATTACTTGTTGATAAAGTCTAAAATCTCGTCTTTGGATTTTAAACCTATCATTTTATTGCTTTCGCTTCCATCTTTAAAAAGAATAAGTGTTGGAATGCTCATAACTCCAAATTTTTGAGCTAGATTAGGAAATTCATCCGTATTAACTTTTAATACTTCTGCATCAACAGTTTCAAGTATTTCTCCCATGATTTTACAAGGCCCACACCACTCAGCATAGAAATCAACCAATACCTTACCGGAACCAGTCAAATTTAAAAAGTCTTCTTCGTTTTTAAGATGTTTTATCATTATTATCATTCCTTTCATATTTCTCTAATATTTCATCTAAATTATCTATTTTTAATTTTCCTTGTTCTTTTAATTTGGATACACTTTCAGTGCTAACAACATCATATTTAAGCAGTACATCTATCGCTTCAGCATCACCTTGGATTTTATCACCAGATTTATCATATTTTAAACATATCTCATAGATATCCATTATAGAATTATAAACATTGCTTGTCATCTTTGATATCACCGGTGTATTACCAACTATTCCTCTAGCCACTTTAGATTCTTTAAAATATGGTGTAAAGAAAGGAATAGACGCTAGAACAAAAAGGATAACAAATGTGTAAATGTAATATTCTACTACTTTTAAAACTGCTCCTATGAGTTTGCTTGGAATTGCCAAAATGATTGTAGCTGTTAAAAGCTTATCAATTATTCCTGTTAGTTTGATAATAAGTTTAAGCAAGAAAAACAAAATAATCAAACAGATTATATAAGAAATCGCTTCATATACAATTATATTTAGAGAAGTTATTCCTTTAAATATTCCACCAAATGTATGAAATGGTAAATTTTCATACATAAGCACACTTAATGGATTCTTTAAATAATAAGCTCCAACAAATATGAATAAGGAACCTACTAAAGATACTGCACTTCTTACAAAACCATATTTAAAGCCTCTATAAGCTCCAATTATAAGAATAACAACTATTAACATATCCAATACAGACATTTTTAATCCCCTCACTACTATTATACTTTGAAAATCTTTTAATATTCTAAGTACTTTAATTATAATATAATTTGGTTTAAAAAAGCAATTACTTATGATAAAATTTAATCAGGTGATTTTATGAAACAACAAACTATCGTATTTAAAATATCGGATAATTTAAAAAATAAAGTGATTGAATTCTATAAAGATCGTGCTCTTCCAAATCATCCTCCCTATTCAGTGTTTCAAGTTAAAGATTATGACTGCGTTATCACATTATACGAATCGGGAAAATTGATGTTTCAAGGTATTGGCGCTGATATTGAAGCAAGCTATTGGATGGAAGAAGAAAGAATCAACAATAATCGTGATTTAGAAAAAGAATTAAAGGATAAGCAAGATAAAAAGGATAAAAAAGATGAAGAATTAAATGATACTCGTTTTAAAAATATTTCAACTATCGGTTCTGATGAAGTTGGAACTGGAGATTATTTTGGCCCTATAATTGTAACAGCTTCTTTTGTGGATATAAGTAAAAAATCTTTTCTTTATGATTTAGGAGTAAGAGATTCAAAAAAAATTACTGATGAAAAAATTATGTCTATCGCACCTACTTTGATAAAAGAATTTCCTCATGTTACTTATATCTTGACTCCAAGCGATTATAATCGTTTAGGAATTACTAATATGAATAAAGTAAAAGCTATATTACATAATAAAGTATTGTTTGCATTAAAAAACAAAAACTATAACTACGATAAAATAGTAGTTGATCAATTCTGTTTTCCTACTAAATATTATGAGCATATAAAGGAAACACCAAACAAGGTTACAAATATTACATTTACTACTCATGCTGAAGATAAGTGTCTAAGCGTTGCTGTTTCAAGTATTATTTCAAGATATATTTTCATTAAAGAAATGGAAAAAATGGAAGTTCAATTAAAAATGAGGGTTCCAAAAGGCGCTGGCGATATTGTGGATCAAACAGGTGTGAAGATCGTTAATAGTTATGGAATAGAAAAATTAAAAGATATTGCAAAATTAAATTTTAAAAATACCGATAAAATTAAAGAGTTCTTACAAATCAAGTAAGAACTCTTTTAATGCATAAATTTGGTCATAACCACTTTTTAATTTTAAATCTAAACTGGATAAAGAAACAATTATATCTTTTAATTGATCAAGAGTATAAATTTTTCCGTTTCTTTTTAATACTCCTACTCTTTTTGGATTAGAATATCCAAATAGTTTAGCTATTTCTTCGTCACTTAAACCATCAGCAGAAGCACTTTTTACCATATAAATATTGGTAAAACTACTAGCAAGAAGTGCGACTATATTAATTGGTTCACTTCCGTTTTTTAATAATACATCTAAATATTTAAATCCCAAATTAAAATCTTTAGCTATTATCGCGTTTGAAAAAGCAAATGTTACATCTTCATCATTTTTTTTAGTGTTTGAAGCAACTAAATCATGAGTTATGTTATTGCTTAAATTGGAAAGTCTTTCAATCTCATTGATAGTTATATCTATATTGTTTGAACTATTATTATATATTTCCAGTAAAGCATCTCTATTTATACTTATATTCTCTTTTTTAAAATAATCAGTTATATAAGTTACAACATCATCTTCATTGTTACCAGTTAGATCAATAAATTTTACTCCTAAAGAAATCAAATCTTTTACAATTTTTTTAGATTTTAAAACTTCATCATTAATAAGAATTACCATTGTCTCATCATCCAAATTGGATAATGCATCCTTTAATTTATTGCATTCCTCTTCATATGAAAAATTACCAGCAAAATATTTTACGTTTTTAACAATTATACATTTGCTCTCAGAAAAAAGTCCAAAATGTTGCATGCTTTCTATTACATCATCAATTGAATCTTCCACTAAAGAAAAATTTTCAATCTCTTTATAGTCTTTACTAAGCTCTTTGATTTTATCGTTTAAAAATGTAAAACTATTTGATTTAATAATGTATTTGTTTTCCATATGATCCACCTTTAAAATTATATCATTTAAAATTAATATAATAAAGGACTTGCAATACATAAAATTATTTGATAAAATTAAGTATGTCAATGGCGAAATTGGTGAAGTGGTTAACACGCCGGATTGTGGCTCCGGTATGCGTGGGTTCGATTCCCACATTTCGCCCCATTGAAAAATTTACACGCACATTTGTGTGTTAAATAAGTAAAAGTTCGTAATACTTGGGTACTATGAACTTTTTTCTTTAATAATGATGATAAATGATATTAAAAATTGCTACAAGTAAATAGTTTTATAGAGGTGTTTTATATGTTCGATAAATATTATAAGCTAATAAAAGAATTAACGAGTTTTAATAAAAAAGATATATTGAATGATAAATTTAAATTATATGGTGAAAATAATATAAAAATTTATTATGCACCACATAACGAGATAATTAATGAACAAGCGAAAATATTTATAGTTGGCATAACTCCAGGATGGACTCAAACATGTATAGCATATGAAACTGCTCACAATGGTTTAATAAATAATTTAGCACCAGAGCAAATAAAAAAAGAATGTAAAAGAAATTCTAGATTTGCAGGTAGCATGAAAAAAAATTTAATTGATATGATGAATGAAATAAATATAGATAAAAAATTAGGAATTGGATCTTGTTCAGAATTATTTGAAGATAATGATTATTTACTTCATACAACTTCAATTATTCCTTATCCAGTATTTATAAATAATAAAAATTATACTGGATCCAACCCTAAAATAATGGATAATGAAACATTATATTCTTACGTAAAAAAATATTTTTATAAAGAAGTGGAAAAATTGCCTAACGCATTAATTATTCCATTAGGTAAAGCTGTAGAAGAAGTATTAGAACAAATGATAAAAGATGGCTTAATAAAAGAAGAACAATGTCTGTTAGGTTTTCCACATCCATCAGGTGCGAATGGTCACAGGAAGAATCAATTTGAGAAAAATAAGAAAAATTTATTGTGTAAAGTTGATGAATATTTTCAAAAAAATTAAAAAAAAATTACTTGCATATTGTGATATGAAACTTGTTACTTGGACATAAAAACAAGTTTTTTTGTATTCAAATTTACAGAAAAAAAGAAATATGGAAGAGATGTATAATTATAATCATTTTCTCTTCATCACTTTGAAGTAGTATCACCTATAAATAAAAACGACACTCATCTGCAAAGATAAGTGTCTACAATATTTTTTCGGGTAGACATTCAACTTAGCCATACTGAATGTTCCCTTTTTTATTGTATGCAATATTGCATCTCTACATACATATTACTACATATGTTTTTATTTTGCAAGAAAATCCAATCTTAATTTTTTTTAGAAGAAATCTCTGAAGTTTTTAAAATACCTAATCCTAAATGTAATTTGTCTCCGTTTAGTAGTTTTGCTTTCAATTTTCTTTGTAAAGTTGTTGTTTCCGGTAAATCAATATAATCAACTTTTTCGATGCCACTATTGAATACAAAATTTAAGAAATCATAATCATTTTCTTCGTATTCTATAATATTAAATCTATTTTGAAATTTTAATATATTACTACTGGCTGGTAATATTTCTTTAACTTCTGGACTTAATAACCATGATTGTGTGTAATAAGCTAATTTCTCGTTTTTTAATTCTGGATAATATTTTTCAATATATTCTTGAACTAAGCAAATGGATTCATCAACATCTTTTTCGCTTAAATCCTTACCTTTAGGTATGTGAATATAAATGTATTGATACTTTTCATCAAAGTATTTGTCTAATTTAGTAAAATTATTAACTCCAACTTCATATTGTAACCTTCCAATTTGGATTAAAGAGCCTTTCATGAAGAATGATCCCCAAATCATTTGACTGAATCTTATTCCATCAAGTCTATAATTAATTCTATCATTTGTACAAGTTAACCTAATATTATATTTCTGTAATCCTATTTGTTTTGGGTCAAAGTTTCGGATTTTAATAGCTTTAAGATGAAATTCATACCCACATAACAAAGATACAACAGGAATCATATAACTACCATTGTTTTTAAAAACCTTATTAGTTGACCTCCATGACCATATGTTGTAATAATTACTTTTGTCAGCAAAAAATAGAATATAATACATTATAAAACAAACTAAATTTAACTTATCATCTTGTTTTAATACATTTATTTCTTCATAAAATCTTTCTTTGAAACTATCATCAAATTCATAATATGTTAATATAAAGTCAAAATCATAATTATCCAACCAATTAGAATTGTATTGTTTTTTAATATCTTCAAAACAATTAGTCCATGAAGATGGAATACTTTCTAACGATATATATTTTGCTAGTTCTTCTATTGAATACATAAAACACCTCTATTATTTATTTTTCTATCATATTCTTCTATATATTTTGGAAATTTTTCAAACCACTTCAAAAACTCTTTTTCATCATCAAAAGAATATAATTTATAATTCTCTTTTGTTATTCCTTTTTCTTTTAAATCTAAAAAATTTTTTATAAACTCTTGTCCATCTTTTGTTTGGCCTTCAGCACACATATTCTTAAAACTTATTCCTCTATTTATTAAATCATTAATTTTTTCATTCATGCCTTTTAATAGATAATCTAAAACTAATTTATCACCTCTGTACCTTTTATCGATTGCAACGACAGAAACCAAAAGATTATATGCGTTATTATCTTTATAGGATTCTAAAGTTTCATAGTTTAATTCGGTATCAGACAACTCATTTTTCATAAAACTTGTAAATTGTTTATCTGTTAAGGGTAATAAAGTCACTTCTCCAACAATGCAATTAGAAATTACGTCTCTTACATAAATATTAATATCTTTATTTTTACTATCCCATAGCATTATTTGTTCTACACTTGCTATCGTATCTGGTTCTAAATAATCATATTCTATATTCCAAATATCTTCAAAATCTTTTTTTGTATGATTATAAAATTCAATCGTGTATTTTCTTTCCATAATTGCTTCCTTCATATAATAAATTATTAATCTTTACAATCGCTCAATAATATCTCTTCTATTTCTTTCCAATTATTAACTCTTATAATATTTTCTAATTTTAAATCTTCATCAGTTAATTCTTTATTATGCCATGCTGTAAATAATAATTTTGTTTTAGCACCTTCTATATTTTTTATTTTGTCATCTATTTTAATATCACAGTTAATAATAGATTTATCAGCGGTAAAAACATAGTTTTGAGGTGGTATGAAATCCAATACTTTATACAAAAAGTTATATTTGTTTTTTAAATTATTTCCAGCATATTCTATGATTTCTCGCCATATATAATCTGTGCATATATAAATTTTATATCTTTCACTAAGATGTTTTAATACATCATAGCAGTCTTGAAATAAAGCGGCGTTTTCATATAAATTCATATCCTTAAACTTATTAAAAAAGTCATCTTTTTTATCTCCTAATATATCTTGTATATAATAATTTTTTATATTATCATAATCCGGTTTATATCCAAGGTAGTTTTCTAGTATTTTAGAAAAATTGGTGTTTGTTAAAACGTCGTCCATATCAACCATTATTGTTTTCATTTGCATACCACTTTCTTTGATTTAATTCTGACTTTAATTTATGACATTCTTCTAAATCGATATCATAACAATTTACCAAAGCACAAACATAGTAAAGGACATCATAAAGTTCTTCTTCTATTGAATCTTTGATTTCATTATAAATCATTCTCTTATCCTTTCTAATAACTTCAGCTAATTCTCCGACTTCCTCTACAAGTTTCATAAAATATTTTTCTTTTAATTCAGGTTTATAATCTCTTTCTTTAATAAAATTTTGTAAATCTGTTATTTTCATTTAATCACCTACATATTTCTTATTTCATAACTAACTACTTTACACTTATCATCAAGCAAAAATTTACCTTCAAATAGTTTATCTTTGAATAAATAAGGAGTAAATTTTTTGTTTTGATCAAATTGCTTTATTGATAATAGATCATCTATCTTTACCCACTCTAGTATTCCTTCTTCTGATGTTTCATCCAAAGTACCTTCAAAATTTTCAGCAATATATACAAAGATAATTCCTTCTGCAGTATCTTTCCAGTATGATATACCTTGAAGTTTTGGGTTTATCAAAGTTAATCCTGTTTCTTCTTTAAATTCTCTTATAATACAATCTAAAGGAGTTTCTCCGGTTTCAAATTTTCCTCCAGGTGGCGCAAAAACTTGTCCCCATTTTTTGGAAAATCTAATCATTAGAACAGAATCGTCCTTTCTTAAATAACATACAGTAGAATTTAAATGTGCAACTCTTTCTTTCATACTACTTCTCCTTAAAACTTTTCTTCTTAAATTTTATTTTACCATATTTTATTAAATTAGCAATTATTATCCATTTGTGTCGAATACAAAATATCTTCCTTTATATATGCTATAATTAATCTTAGAGGTGATACATATGACGGATATCGAAATAGCTTCTTCATGTAAAATGAAGTTAATTAAAGATGTTGCGAAGTCTATTGGTATTGAAGATAAAATTGAAAATTATGGAAATTATAAAGCAAAAATTGATTATGAAAAAATAGATAAAACACATAATGGTAAACTAATTCTGGTAACATCGATACATCCTACTCCGTATGGTGAAGGAAAAACTACTTTAGCAATTGGAATAAATGATGCTTTAAGAAAAATCGGTAAAAATAGTATTGCTGTTTTAAGAGAACCATCTTTAGGTCCGACATTTGGAATGAAAGGTGGCGCTACTGGAGGCGGAAAATCTCAAGTTGTTCCTATGGATGATATAAACTTACACTTTACAGGTGATATGCATGCAATAACATCTTGTAACAATTTATTATGTGCACTTATTGACAATCACATATATCATGGTAATGAACTTGAAATTGATCCAAACTCTATTTGCTTTCATAGAACTCTTGATATGAATGATCGTGCTTTAAGAAGGATATCCTTAGATACGCGTAAAGAACATTTTTGCATTACAGCTGCAAGTGAAATTATGGCAATACTATGTTTAGCCAAAGATATGGCTGATTTAAGAAAACGTCTTGATTCTATTTTGATCGGTTACACCTACAATAATACACCTATTTTTGCTCGAGATTTAAAGGTGACTGATAGCATGATGATTCTTTTAAAAGATGCAATGAAACCTAATCTAGTTCAATCTCTTGAAAACAATCCAGTAATTATTCATGGTGGCCCTTTTGCAAATATTGCTCATGGAAGTAATTCATATATTGCAACTAACACTGCTCTTTCATTATGTGACTATGTTATTACTGAGGCTGGTTTTGGATCAGATTTAGGTGCTGAAAAGTTTTTTGATATAAAGTGTCGTTTAGGATTAAAACCTGATTTAGTTATATTAAATTGTACAATAAAAGCTTTAAAACATAATGGCTATTGTGAAGAAAAGAATATTCTTACTCAAGATCATAAATTTTTAAATGCAGGCTTATGCAATCTTGAAGCTCATATTGATAATTTAAAAAAGTTTACAAATAATATTCTTGTCGTTTTAAATCATTTTGATACTGATACTTTAGAAGAAATTGATATCGTAAAGGAATTTGTTTTGAAAAAAGATATTCCTTTTGAAATAAGCGATGCTTATAAAGATGGAAGTTCTGGTGCAATAGAAGTTGCTAAAAAAATAATTGAATTAACTAAAAATCCATCATCTTTTAAATTTTTATATGATTTAAATGATTCTATTCAAAATAAAATTGAGATTATTTGTAAGAATATTTATCACGCAAAAAATGTTATTTATACGGATGAAGCACTTGCAAATATAAAAAGTATAGAAAATTTAGGATTTAACGGCTTACCAATATGCATAGCTAAAACCCAATATTCTTTTAGTGATGATCCTAAAAAACTTGGAAATCCAACTGATTATGATGTAACAGTACAAAAATTGGAATTAAAAAGTGGTGCTGGATTTATTGTTTGTTTTCTAGGAAGTATTATTGATATGCCTGGTCTTCCTAAACATCCAAATGCAATGAGCATGAAAATTGATGATAATTTAAAAATAAGCGGACTATTTTAGCCCGCTTTTCTACTGTTATAATTTTTTATAGCACTTGAGACTCTTTAAATATAACAACTAAGTCCAAGTCCTTTCCTTTGAAACTGCTCCTGTAATAGCATCTATTTCTAAATCATATTGAGTACCTGAGCATCGAGCTGCAAAAGTGTATCTAAGTTTTCCATTGTTCATATCAAGATATGCTTGAACAAAATCACAAACATTAGGATCAATTCCAAATCTATTTATACCTATAGTTTTAGCTTCTTCTTCAGTAATCTTAGGTTTATCCATTGGAACTACACTTTTTTCAATGACACTACCTGTAACAGAGTCAATAGTAACATAATATTTATTATCATCGTTATAACCCATAAATTTATATGAAAGACAATATGAACTACGTTTATCATCAACACGAGAAAGCGAAGTTCCTTTAATGCCTAATGAACTAGCGTTAATGGCCGCCATAGCGTATTCCTTTGCTTTAGTAGGTCCAATATCAGCAGGATAATCAAATTTAGATGTTGCTGGTTTATTCTTATTATATGTACACCAAACACCACTTGTATCTGTTGGATTACTTGGAATAGATACTGTTGTTTTAATAGTAGTCTTCTTAGTAGTTTTCACTGTAGGATTTGTTATTGCCGTAGTTGTTTGAGTTGTTTCTTCTTTTTTGTTATCTTTTAAATTTGTAATTTCAGTTATACTTTTATCTTTTAAATCCTCAATTTTTAATTCAGGATTTTTTTCAATTATGCTTTCTATATAAGCTGCTTTACTAACTGAGATATTATATTCGTCACTTATTTGTTTTGAAGACTCAGTTGCTTTAGTTTCAATTATTTGTATTTCTTTGTTCTTTCTTTTAAGATCTTCGTTTATAAGATTTAATACATCTGAAGAAGAAACTTTGCCTTCAACATTTAATAAAATAATTGTATCATCTTTTATAAATTCTTTTTCAATTAATCTACTATTTATGGTTTCAATTGCTGTTTTTATATCTTTGCCATTTAAATATTCAACAATTTCTTTTGCTTCTTCATTTAAAGCAATAGCATCAATAACAATATCTTCTTTATCAAGATTCAATTTTATGCTTGGATTAATATCCAATATAATAGTAGAAACAATATCGGTTTTCTCTTCTTTTTTATTATTTTTATTTAATATCAAAAATAATGAAAAGATAATTAATACTGCTAAAGCAATGGAGGAAATAATAAATACTTTCTTTTTCATAACTCACTATCCTAATATAAATATATCAATATTAATCTAAAATGTAAAACAAAAAAGGATAGCCAAAGTTATCCTTAGAATTATTAAATTTTATTTTACTACATATGGATTAGTTGATGTTCCATCACCAGTTGGCTCTACAATAGTTCCTGATTTTAAAGAGACAACTGGACGAACACCGCCCTTATAATCTACGAAGGTAAGACTGCTAACACCACCAACAGCAATAAGTCCTACTTCAGCAGCAGCATCATAGTATTTTATAACAGGAGAAAAAGTCCAATAATAAGTATCTGTATTTAAATAATTTGTTTGATCCTTGTAATCATTTGCATTAGAATAATGTGTATTAAATCCTGCAAAGACTACTTCATCTAATGTTATTAATCCGACTGGATAAGTAAGTTTTCCGTTCCCGTTTTTACTATCTACTGTAAATTTATCATTGTCATTAAGACAAGCTAAACTTGGATTTGGACTTGATGAATACCAAGATGCTCTATGTGCTGCTCTATAGAATGTTGCAATACTACTATATCCTAATGCTCCATATGATGACATAGATTTATCTCCTATAGTATTCGCATCATATGCTTTTGTACTTCGATCATTACAAAATATTGTATCTTCTAATTTTGATGTAGCTGTTTCGTCAAAATTTTGACTATACCAATTTTCTATGTATGTTTTTATTGCTGAATTATTTGTATTTGCATGTGTTGCTGCATAAGTACTACTTCCTGCTGTTCCATACATATATCCTACATGTGCATTATCAGTATGAATTTTATTCCATTCACTTTTACCAACTTGAGCATCATCTCCAGTATTATTACATTTTCCATCTATTGGAACTCCATTATATATTATTTTTATTCCACCAGTTTCCGTTGTTCTTATTATCTTCCAACACATATTATTAAATATAATGTTGTTATTTACTTTATCGGCATCTCCTCTATAGTAATATACTGGTACATTACCTTCTGTTTGAGTAGTTGTATATATTCCATTTGTTCCACTTGACCCTGAACGTACTTTATAATCTATTACTGTTGTTGTATCTGCATTTTTCTTCATAAAATTATATAAATTTATTGATGCTACAGCAATTTCATTCCTTTCTGCGGCATTGAATTCTAGTAAACATGTATATTCTTCACTTACTTCTTCCGTTGATTGTTTTGAAAGTGTTATTGTTAATGTTCCATTTAACGAAGTCTTTGCTTTTACAACTGTTGCATCATTTTCAAGTTCATTCTTGATACTTGTATATTTTGCTGTTGTTCCTTCCTTTGGTACACATGTAACACGCACTTCTGCATCATAGTTTGCTGAATTGTTTGTTACCTCATATGTAAGTATTGATGAGTCTCCGACTTTCATTAGATCTTTACTTGTAAATGTAATTGTCTTTTTTGTATCATCTACTACTGATGAATACACATCTTCTCCATCTAATGAAGCTGCAGTAAATATTACTGAAAAATCTTCATTGTTTTCGGATACTTTTGTATTTCCATTTATTATTAATGATGTACTTACTGCTGCAAATCCAATCATCATAAAAACTATTGCAACTATTATTGCACTCCTTTTCTTCATTTAAACACACCTCATCTATTTTTATTTTATAATACCCCCCCCGATTTTCAAGGGCATTATCCTGTTTTACATTACTTTTGTCGTCTTTTTTATTTTGTTCTCCTACTGTCTCTTATATTATACAACATTTTTATTGTATTTTGCATATTCATTTTTATTATGTGTAAAGTGTGCTTTTGCATACAAAAAAGGATAACCTTAGTTACCCTTAATTGTTACATCAAACTTATCATCTTTATAATCAACTACTAAAGTAGAACCAAACTTGATTTCACCATTGATTAAAACCTTAGCAATTGTTGTTTCAACAGTTCGACTTAATAAACGTTTTAGTGGTCTAGCTCCATATGTTACATCATAACCATTTTCTATCAAATAGTTTCGTGCATCATCTGTAAGTTTAATATGGATATTATTATCTTTTAATCTATCTTCCATCTCATGAATTAATTTATCTAGAATACATTTAATGTTATCTTTAGTTAATGGATTAAAGACAATTATTTCATCTATTCTATTGATAAATTCAGGTCTAAAATATTTCTTAACGTCATTCATGACTTCACTTGTATTACCATCTAAAATATGTTCACTTCCTAAGTTAGAAGTCATAATTATAATGGTATTTTTAAAGTCAACTGTACGTCCATTTGAATCTGTTACACGTCCGTCATCAAGAATTTGAAGTAATAGATTTAAAACTTCTGGATGAGCTTTTTCTATTTCATCGAATAAAACGATTGAATATGGATTTCTTCTGACAGCTTCTGTTAATTGACCGCCTTCTTCATATCCTACATATCCAGGAGGAGATCCGATTAAACGAGAAACACTGTATTTTTCCATATATTCACTCATGTCAATTCGAATCATATGCTTTTCATCATCAAATAATTCATAAGCAAGAGTTCTTGCAATTTCAGTTTTACCAACTCCAGTTGGACCTAAAAAGATAAATGAACCAATTGGTCTATTTGGATCCTTTATTCCGCTTCTGCTTTTAATAATCGCGTCACTTACAAGTTTTATAGCTTCATCTTGACCAATAACTCTCTTCTTCATGTTTTCTTCAAGATTTAAAAGTTTTTCTTTTTCTCCACTTACTAATTTACTTATTGGAATATTAGTCCATTTGCTGATTACTTCAGCAATACTTTCACTTGTAACTGTATCACTCAATATCTTGTTTTTTTCAAGCCCATTTAACTCAGCAAGTTCTCTTTCAAGTTCAGGAATATCACCATGACGAAGTTTAGCAGCACGAGTTAAATCATATTCATTTTCGGCTTGTTCAAGATCAAATTTAGCCTTTTCTATCTCTTTTTTCTTTTGTTTTATCTTATCATTAATACCTTTTTCTTTATCCCAAGCACTTCTTAATTCTTTTTCTTTTGCTTGTTTTACTTCAAGTTCTTTATCAATCTCTTCTACACGTTTTTTAGAAAGTTCATCCTTTTCTTTTTTAATTGCTTCCCTTTCAATTTGTAAACGCATAATCTCACGAGTTAAAGTATCTAGACTAGTTGGAACTGAATCCATTTGAACACGAATTGTTGCACAGGCTTCATCAACAAGATCTATTGCTTTATCAGGCAAGAATCTATCCGTAATGTATCTATTTGATAAGGTAGCTGCTGTAATAAGAGCCTTATCTTGAATAGTAACACCATGATGAATTTCAAATCTTTCTTTTAAACCACGAAGTATTGTTATCGTATCCTCTACACTAGGTGGAGCAACTATGATTTTTTGGAATCTTCTTTCAAGAGCACCATCTTTTTCAATGAATTTACGATATTCATTTAAGGTTGTAGCACCAATTACATGAATTTCCCCACGAGCAAGCATAGGTTTTAGGATATTTGAAGTATCCATTCCGCCTTCTGCACCAGCACCTACAATCATGTGTATTTCATCAATAAACATGATTATTTGACCTTCACTCTTTTTGATTTCATTTAAAACGGCTTTTAATCTTTCCTCAAATTCACCACGATATTTAGCACCAGCAATTAAACTTGCAAGATCAAGTTCCCAGATAGTTTTATCTTTTAAACTATTTGGAACATCTCCTCTTACAATTCTTAAAGCAAGTCCTTCAACGATGGCTGTTTTACCAACTCCTGGTTCTCCAATCAATACTGGATTGTTTTTTGTTTTACGAGAAAGTATACGCGTTATACTACGTATTTCTTCATCTCTTCCAATTACTGGATCAATTTTGCCTTTTCTGACATCTTCAATGATATTACGACCATATTTTTCTAAAACGTTTTCTTCTTTTTCTTCCATATTTGGATACATACTATCACCTCACAAGTATAATTATACTCAAAAATTAGCAGTTGTCAAGTGTGAGTGCTAATTATATAAAAATACTTATTTTGTATAGTTCCAAATACCCAATTTACCCTTAGCTGGAATAAATTCATCTAACGCCTGAATATCACTTAAAATCCAAGCATACCTACCTTCTGCATACTCTCCACAAATATATTCCTTATAATTATTCTTTTTCATATCTTCAACAAAAGATGAACTCATGTAAATACAGTCAACAAGGTTACATTTACAAATAATATAACCATTATGCATATTTCTTTTTCCTACTAATTGAAGAAGATCAGTTCTGTCTTTAATATCAACATTACCTAAAGATGCATGAATATAAAGTTCACCTCGATAATTGGTCTTAAAACTTCTTGTTTCAATCATTTTGTCTTTATCCATTATAAGAGTTGCAAATGGTTCTTTTAAACTTAATACTTTCATAATTTATCCCTCTTTTATACATATTTTTATAATATTTATCAATTCTTCAACTGGCATATCACAGTTATTTTTAATCCAAGTTCCTATAAGAGCAACTATGCCATTTATATAAAATGATAAAATATACTCTCTCATTTTAGTCGGAACATTATATCTGACTAAAATAGGATTTAAAACATATTTTTCTAAGCTCTCATAACGTTCTTTCGACTTCATAGCTTTTCTTCTTGTAAATGATGCCAAAAAAATATTTTTATTTTCTTTAATATAATTTAAATATGGAACCAAATATTTATCATTTATTAAATATAAATTTTCTTTAGAAGACACGTTGATATTAGTTATAAAATCAGAAGTATCCTCAAAATAATCAAGAAACTTTTTATTTATATACTCTAGAGTTCCTTCTAATAAATCATCCATTGATTCATAATGAAGATAAAACGTAGATCTATTAACACCAGCTTTTTTGCAGATTTCTTTTACCGTTATATATTCATAATCTTTTTCATTTAATAAACAAATTAAAGCTTCATCCATTGAAAAAGCAGTGCTTGAATATTTTTCTTTTTGTTTATTCATACGCACCACCTTTTCTTAGTCTTCTTTTGCAATTTCACTAGCTAACTTTATTATATCATAAGAATATTTATCTTTTGAATTTTTTAATATTCTTTTGTAAATCGGATAATTAATACTTACACAAAAAATTCCAATTATTCCAATAAAAATTCCTAGAATTACATTATTTCCAATGACACCCATTGATAAGCACATGCCTGTTCCAAATATTAAAGCTGAAACTATTCCAAAAGAATATGCAAATACTTGTGCTGGTAATTTGGCTTTTCTATCAAGTTTCTTTAAAGCGATAACTTTTGATTCACTTTTCTTTGAATATTCATTAGCTATTTGTTCTGCATAAATCTTATCTGTATTCATAAAATTCTTCCTTTCATAACTCAATTGTAATTGAAATATGTTAGAGAATGAACAACATAAATAAGTATTTTTGTCTATTTTTTAATATATAATATATATATTAAAGCTAATATAACTAAGTAATCATAAAAATATAACTTATCAAATAATATAATTGGAAAGACAACTGCTACGATTAAAATTCCAATCTTAATAATTTTAGCGAACAAATTCTTGCTTTTAGTTAAATATACAAAATATGCCATTATTGGAAATAAGAACGCGGAGATTATCCAACCTATTATAAAACGTTTTCCATATACTCCGTGAGTGATATATGCTGTTAAATAATAAGTTAATAACATGCTAAGCAAAAACACAAAAACTTTTATCATCGCGTACCATTTATTTTTACTATTTAAAGTAATCAAAACACCTATAAGTATATAAACTGAAATCGAAGAAAAAATATTACCTAGAACTTCCGTATATATATCAAACATTCTTATTACAAAGCCAAATATCAAACCAACTATAATCATATTTAAAGGGTTAACTTTCTTCATACTATCTCCAGCATTATTTTATCATAGTTTATCTTATTTATTCTTGGTATTTAATTAATACTCACAGAATTTACGTCATGATTATATTTAATACATGCTATTGAAAACACTTAAAAAAAATGTTATATTTTAATTAGTGAGAAGCAAAGTTTCTTTAGGACGCGATGCTTACCACATGTTTTTGGTTGCACCTTTTTCAAAAGAAAAGGTGCTTTTTTATATATTATATTCCTTTTCTACAAAGAAGATATAATAATATAAAAATTATAATGATTAAACTTGTTACTAGTAGTTCTATTTTAAATTGGTGTTTAAACATTATAAATCACTTCCTTACTACAGCTTATTTTGCTGAAAATATACGTCCTACATATAAGAAAGTGATAAGCATCTTTTCCTTGCTTCTCAAGAAATTATTTAAGCATAATTTTTTTATATTTCAAAACTACAAAATTTTAAATTTGGAGGCTCAGATCTTTAATATTTGTATCGATTTATATGCAAATCGTTAAAATCTGTCAAAAAAAAGCTACCAATTTTAAGTTTGGTAGTTTTAACGCTTTTTTAAAAAAAATTGTAAATTTATTTATTCAAATTATTGATATAATCGACTATAATATCAGCAGTTTTTTCAACTCCATATTTATCTACATTCAACATAATGTCATAATTACTGAAGTTTTTCCAATCAGTTCCTGTATAAAATTTATAATGTTTTTCACGTTCTTTATCAATTTTTTCAATTTCTTTCAAGACATTTTTTTCTTTCAAACCATAATAAAGAATTGCACGTTTTTCTTTAGAAGCAGGATCACTGTAAAGGAATACTTTTATTAAATCTTTATTTTTTCTTAAAATGTAATCAGCACATCTTCCAACAATTACACATGAATCCTTAGAAACGCTTTTAATTACTTTTTCTTCAGCTATATAAAGTAAATCATCATTATTATTAATATAGCTTGATCCCTTTTTAGTTTGATCAATTGATTCAATATAATCAGCATTCAAACCAGATTTTTTAGAAGCTAAATTTATTATTTCTTTATCATAGAAAGGAATTCCTAATTTTTCTGATACAAGTTTTCCAACAAATCTTCCTCCTGAACCATATTCACGAGATATAGTTATTACAACATGTTTTCCATCATAGCTATTTAAACTATTTGATTCCAAATTTACTTCTTTACTCTCTTTTATATCAAGCTTCTTATATTCACTTAATAATATAAATGAAGTTATTACAAAACAAATCGCATCTGCTATACAACCAGCATACATTACACCATACAATCCTTTATTGAATACAAAAGCTAAAATAAGAGATATTGGAATAAGTAATACTATTTGTCTAATAAATGACACTGCAGTTGATTTAAATACGTTTCCAACTGATTGAATAACAATACTAGTTGTCATCTCTAAAGCATTTAAACATATTACCAGCAAGAAACTATGACACATTAATTCAGCAAATTCCATGAATAATTCATATGATGAATCAGTTGAACTTATAAATATTGATGCAAGTTCTCTAGGAAATAATATAAATACTATATTGAAAATAATTCCCACAATAAAATTGATAATTAATACTTTTCTAATAGTTTCCTTTACACGTTTTTCATTTCCAGCTCCATAATTAAATCCAATTATTGGTTGAGCACCTATCGATATACCTAAAACAGTAGAAATGTATAAACTATTTATTTTAGATATTACTCCATAAACTGATAAAGGAATATCTGAGCCAAACTTAGTAGAAGCACCAAGCTTAGTCATCATATTATTCATAAATACAAAAAGCACTAAAATAGTCATTTGAGTTATAAATGAAGATAATCCTAAAGATAAAACTCTTAAAATGTCTTTATCAATTTTAAAATATTTTTTCTTTAATGTTACTGATTTAACTTTAAATAAATATGCAAATGCGATTATAAATGACACAACTTGGCCGATTACTGTAGCAATTGCTCCACCAGCAACTCCAAGATGGAAAACAAATATAAAAATCGGATCCAAAATTATATTGATAATAGCTCCAACAACCAACATAACCATGGAATATGCAGGAGATCCATCTGCTCTTATAATACTTGACATGCTAGAATACATTATCATAAATGGAGCCCCAACTATAACAATTCTTCCATAATCAACCGCATACTTATAAACACTTTCTGTACATCCAAAGAAATATACAAGTTTAGGAAGCATTATATATGCAATAACGCTTACAACAATAGAAACAACAAGAGTTAAAGTTATTGATGAGCCAATACTCTTAGCCGCACTCTTTTTATCCCCTTCGCCTAGTTTTAATGATAAGTTTGCTGCTGCTCCATTTCCGATAAGTCCAGCTATAGCGTTAAACATAATGACAAGTGGAAATATAACATTAGTTGCTGCATTTCCAAGTGTTCCAACACCCTTACCAATAAATATTTGGTCTACTATATTATAAACAGAATTAATAAGCATGCTGATAACACAAGGTATTGAAAATGTTAATAATAACTTACTAATTTTTTCTTTCCCTAAATTTAATTCTTTCATATTCTACCTACTTTCTTTTTTTTGAGCCTTGCTCATTATAGCACAAAAAAAATTCTTGTGTAAGTTTTTTTCAAGAATTTTTTTAAAATTATTTGCTCGAATTTATAATCCATTTTATATCCTCTACTGATTTATCCACATTAAATCTGCCATTACCAACTGGGTAATAAACGGCAAAACAATTGTATTTTTTACCATTTATTTCTTTAATAAATTTCTCTTTTCTACATAAAGAAACTGATATTTTTTTATTTAAAACTATTGAACTAACTTGATTACCTAATAAAATTATCACCTTAGGATTTATTATTTCTATTTCTTTTTCTAATAGATGTAAATATTTTTTAAAAACTTTATCGGGTAACTCTCTTGCATCAATTTGAGTGCATTTACCTAAATTAGTAATAAAGTATCTATGTTTTTTAACATTATCATAAACAGTTGATGCAAATTCTTCAGTCCATTCACTTCCTTTAATTGAACGAATAGTTTCATATATGTCATCATCTAAAAGCCCAACTTCAGAAAAAAGTCCCCAAATAGTTTTAGTACCGATCCAAGGAGCTTTTAAACCTTTCCAGTTTTTATTTGATGCAATATTCTTTCCTGTTGGATTCATGAAAACAAAGCATACATCTGGATTAACAGTACATCCACCAAAATAAATGGAATCAAGTTCCTTTGCACCATATTCTTTTTGTAATTTATCATATTCTAATTTTAAATCATCAAGTTTCATTTTGCCTCCATTAATCCTCGTTTAATCTTTTTTTAAGATATTCACAAGTTAAAAGTATTTCTTTTTTATTTTCTTCATCTCTCATATGTTCCATAGAATAATCTTGAATAGCTTTAACATTTTTTAGAACTTTTCCAAATCTATCTATCATCCATTTAGAACTTGGCATACACCATAAATGCAAATGAACATTGTCTTTTTCTTCTATTATTATATTATAATTTTCAGATACATTGAATTCCTTTAGAAGATTTATTACTTTATTTGCAAGCAATGCTAATTCTGTAAGTTCATCTTTTTCTAATTCATTAAAAAAACAAACATGCCTAATTGGAGATATAATTATAAATCCATTTATAGGTAACTCAAAGTCTTGGCTAACTACAAAAGATTTACTTCTATAAAGAATTCCTCCAAATGGTTTAAGAGTTCCGTCATTAATCGAGCAACCCAAACAATTAATATTATCATATTCTACTCCTTCTATATCTTTAAACATTTCTTTTTCCTCACTTTCATAAATATACTAGTCGTTACTAATTGATAAATGGATGAAACCAACTGACCTATACTTGTACAAAATGGAGTTGGTAAAAATGATGATACGACTCTTATTCCGCTTGATACAAACATATTTGCAGTCATTTTAACACTTGAATATTTGGAGCAACTCCAAAAACCGATCTAATAAAAGAATATATAAATTGTAAAGGATAAGTAATAGAAAAAACATTAATTAAATTTTTATCAACAAGAAGACCTAATAAAAACCATTGAATTATTGGCATCAAAGAAAAAAACAAAGAATCAAAGCTGATTTTTAAAAGTCTTTTCATAACTACATTCCTACCCTTACATAATCGTAAAGTAATTATATCATAGGTATACCAAAATGGATAGTTTAATTATATAATACTTATAGAGGTGTATATGGAAACAATTGGAGATCGAATAAAAATCATGAGAAAAAAATGTGGATATACTCAAAGTCATTTAGCTCAAATTCTTTATTTTTCGGATAAAACTATATCAAGTTGGGAAATGAATAGAACTAAACCTGATATCAAAAGTCTATGTGTTTTAAGCGAAACCTTAAATACAACAATCGATTATTTATTATATGGGAATAAAGAAAGAACCAAGGATGAAGTTGAAATAAAGGTTCGTGTTACTGATGATGAGTATTTGAGAGTTTTAAACGATGTATCACGTAATGCAAAACTTATTGATAGGATTAAACAAAACGATGAATATTTTAAAACAGGAAATAATTATAGTTTTCTTAGGGTAAGAGAAGAAAAAAACAGTGTTACACTTTCTTTAAAGAAAAAACTTAAGAATAATAATTACTCTAAAGAAAATGTTACTGTTGGAAATAAAGAAAGTATAGCATCCATTTTAAACTATCTTGGATGTAAAAGTATTGGTGTAATAGAAAAAGAACGAATAATATATAATTATTCGAACGATTATACAATACTATTTGATTGTGTTCACTTACTAGGAAAATTCATTGAGTTTAAATCAATAAACAATTCTTATGAAGAACTTATAAGCATTTGTAAGCATTTTTCTATAAACATTGATAATATTGAAGAAAGAAAATATATTGAGATGAAAAGTCAATTATGAAACTTCTTTTTTTAATGTGTAGTTTGAAACGCTTAATGATTTGGAATAATTATCATATTCAGGGGAACTACTTACATCCTTTAAAGCGCTTATAAATGGTGGGATATTTATGATTTTTTCATCATTTAAATTTATTTCAAGATAGCCAAACTCTTCAATCTCTTCCCCATCAGTAAATAGATCTAGATGCATATATGTATCCATAAAGGTAAAGTATATGCGATATTTTTTTATTACCGATGACGAAGGTAGTTTAAACTCCTTAAGTTCATCATAGATTTTTTTATCTATTCTCTTTGAACTTTTAAGAATCTTTTTATTATCCTCTTTTTCATAAACAGTTAATTCATATGTTGGACATCCATTTAGAATCGTCATTCTAATTCTTTTTTCTTCGTTATTAGGGGAGCTTAAGTAATATTGTTCTATATACGCGGTTACTCCATTTTTAGATATTTCCAATAGATTACAATCTTTTATACTGACTAAATATTTAGCCTGCTTTTTTTGATTTTTCTTGCTTAAAAGTTCATTGATGTAGCTTACTACCTCCGATACCTTATCGTTCATATTTTCTTTTGGACCAACGATTTTTACCTTAGGATGGCCTACCCAACTTTTCAAAGTTTTTTCGCCCAGTGTTAAAGCAACATCAGCACTTTCGCTTCTTGCTTTATTATTTTCTAATGTATAAAACTTCTTAGAACCAACTAAATCGATTATAAGATCATATTTATTTAAGATAGTTGAATAATCAGCATCACATACGCTTTGCATAACGGCATCAAATTCTTCATCAGTTATGTAAGCTTTATTATCAATGCTTCCTCGATCATATATTATTAGGATATCCTCATTTGGATGAACTTTTTGATACATACAAATGGCTTCATCGTAAATTTCTTCTTTACTTAATTGTAAGGACAGCACAAGCTTTTGAAAATCAAGCATTTCTATTTTATCATCTCCAAATGGCTTAATACCTGAATTGATAATCTCCGTTGCAGTTTCACTTACAACGACAACTTTTACTCCAAGAGATGTATACATATTTACAATGCTGTTTAAAACAGTTGTCTTTCCACTACCTGGTCCTCCAGTCAAAACGATTCTTTTTTCCATTTAATAAATTCTCCTTATCATTTTTTTGTTTTTATCAAATTCGTGAATACTTCCATGGCTGCAATTAAATTTTTCTTTATCCATATCAAGAGGAATTTCAAACAAATTGTAATAGATCATATTGATAACTCCTCGATGTGTAACAATTAGAGTATCATCCTCTATCTTTGAGACATTATTTAAAAAGTCATTTATTCTAACGTATAAATCCTTTAATGATTCTCCTTCAGGATAAACTGTATCAATATCGACATTTCTAAGAAATCTTGCATCAATGTCGCTTAATTTAGTTCTTTCAAGACCATTATAGATTCCTTTATTTTGTTCTCTCAAAGTCGGTACTTTCTCGACTTCTAAATTAAGTTTTTCGCCTATAATTTCGGCACTTTCAACCGCTCGTAAAACATCACTTGAAATAATCTTTTTGATGTTTAAATTATTCCGCATCCAAAGATATGCATCCAATATCTCTTTTCTACCTGAATCTACTAAAGATACATCACTCCATCCACCTATATACCTTTCATCATCAAGACCATGTCTTAAAAAATATATCACCTCATCACCTCAACTAAAATATATCATATAACCAATTAAAAAAACTCTACAGTTTGTAGAGTTATCGTTTGTTTCTATAAATGAGTGTTAAAGTCAAAATAAGTATACAAAAAGAAAATTCCAAAGTGTTTTCTAGTCTTAACATAAACTCATCCGTACATAGATACGCATATAATACGTATGATAAAGATGAAATCACCCAAAGTATCCAAGATGTAATGCTGATATCATCACTTTCTTTTGTTTTAATAAGTTTTATCGCTTGAGGTAAAAAGCTTACCATTGTACAAAGGGAAACAATTCCAAGTAAAATATTTGCTAACATAATTAAACTCCCTTACAACACTTTTTCATAAATATATGCTTGTTCCTTATAATTTTTTTCAACTCCACATTCTTTAGAATCTATCACTGTTTCATAAATTCGTTTACACCCAGTTGCTTCATAAACATAAAAAGAACATGATTCATCAGTTAAAATATAAAGATTTCTTAATCCATCCTTTTTAGCTAAAGCAAAGGTATCGTTTAACAGTTTTTTACCGATTCCTTTTCCTCTTGCTTCTTTATCAAGTATAAGAATAGAAATCTCTCCATCGAAATGATTTCTTAAATTATCTGGAATATAATCGTATATTTCATCATATTTTAATAAGGCATCTTTGTTTTTTATTTTTTTACTCTTATATAACTGTTCTCTAATAAATTTAGCAAGTTTTTTTCTAATCATATGTTTTTTTGAACCATCTCTTGAATATCCAGCATATCCTAAAAGTTTTCCGTTTTCACGATAATAAACAAATCTTTCTGTTTCTTCCATTTGTTCAAGTAAATAAAGAAATGCACAAAATTCATGAGGTGCACCAGATTCAATCTCTCCTAAGTTCCACTCTTCCATCAACATCCGTGTTTGCTTTTTAATATCTCTTATTAGCATATTATCACCTTAAAACATTATAGCATAAAATTTATTCTTGAACTTTATAAATTTATATGTTATATTTTTACTGACATTTTGCAAAAACTATACACGTTTTTATATGTCTTAATTTATTTGTTTCAACTGATGTACATTTATATAAAAATGTGCATTTTTTTGCGTTTTAAATTAGGAGGTGAAATAGAAATGTCATTCATCGAGGTTAAAAACATAAGCAAAACTTTTAAGGTTGCCAAAAGAAAAAAAGGTTTTAAAGCAACTGTCAAAAATTTTATTAAAAGAGATTATACCTACATTGATGCAGTAAAAAAAATCTCTTTTGATATCGACAAAGGAAGCATTGTTGGTTATATTGGGCCAAATGGTGCTGGTAAATCTACCACAATAAAAATATTAAGTGGAATCCTTACACCGGATGCTGGTCGTGTTCGAATTAATGGAATTGATCCTTTTAAAAATCGAGAAAAATATGTTTTGGATATTGGATGTGTTTTTGGTTCAAAAAGTCAATTATGGTGGGATATACCAGCAATTGATACATTTGATTTGTTAAAAGATATCTATAAATTAAGTGATCAAGAATATGAAAAAACTAAAAATGAACTGATTGATCTTCTAAATTTAAAGGATATTATAAGTATTCCAGTTAGACAGTTAAGTTTAGGCTCAAGAATGCGTCTTGAAATAGCTGCTTCTCTTCTTCATAAACCTAAAATATTATTTCTTGATGAACCAACAATTGGACTTGATGCTGTATCTAAGGAAATTGTAAGAGATTTTATAAAAAAAATAAACAGGTTAGAAAAAACAACAATTATTCTTACTACTCATGACATGAGTGACATTGAAGCTCTTGCCAACAGAATAATTCTTATAGGTAAAGGAGAAATCATGTATGATGGAACTCTAAACAATTTAAAGAAAAAATTTGGAAATATTAAAAAAGTTAAAATTTATTCTAAAGAAAAAATAAGAAGTGTAAAAAAGAAAGGCATTCAAAAAATAGAATCTGAAAAAGGTATCATTACCTTTTATATTGATATAAACATTTTATCTATATCTGATTTTTTAAAATATATATCAGAAAAAATTAGCATATTAGATGTAGATATAGAAAGTGATAATATTGATAATATTATTGTTAAGTTATATGAGAACTATGGAATATAAGACTTATCTTCATCTATTTAAAATTAAATTTTTGTCACTTCTTCAATATCGTGTTTCTGCTATTACAGGAGCAATTACTCAAATATTTTTTGGATTTGTATTTATTATGCTATATGTTTCTTTTTATGATTCAAACGCTTCTACTACTAACCTTATTAGTTTGCAAACTTTGGTTAATTATCTTTGGTTAAACCAATCATTATTTGTACTTGTATATATATGGGATCGTGATGATGATCTATTATCTATGATAAAAAATGGAGACATCGCATATGAGATTTTAAGACCTATTAACTTTTATTTAAAATGGTTTTTTACAATGTATGCTAAAAGAATTGCTGGAGCTCTTATGAGACTTATACCGGTTTTATTAGTAGCTTTTCTTTTTCCATATCCATATGGAATGACATTACCAACAAATTTTTTGAGTTTCATTACTTTTCTTGTTTTAATTTTTCTTTCAAGTATTATTGTTACAAGCATTTCAATGCTCTTTCATCTTATAGTTTTTTTCACGTTCGATGAAAAAGGAATACTATCATTTTTGATGGTTATAGGTGAAATATTTTCTGGAGGTTCTATACCTATTGCTTTCTTTCCTAGTTTTTTAAAGCAAATAAGTTCAATTTTACCATTTAGATTTGTGTGTGATGTTCCTTTTATGGCTTATTCAAATGCGGTAGATAATCCTCTTAATTATATTATTTTAGCCATACTTTGGGCAATTATATTAATATTCGTTGGTTATATATTATCAAAAATAGCAATAAAGCGAGCTATTATTCAAGGAGGTTAATTATGGATTTATATTGGAAATCAGCTAAAATGCATTTAAAAAGTGCTTTAGAATATAAATCGTCTTTTATTCTAAGCATTATATCTCAATTTTTAATCCTTTTTACAAGTTATTTTATAATCATATCTTTGTTTACTAAGTTTAATAATATAAAAGGGTTTACCATGTATGAGGTCTTACTAACATACTCAATTATTCAGTTTGGATTTTCTTTTAACGAAACGTTTGCAAGAGGAATAGATACTTTTGATAGTCTTATCATTAAAGGAGGCTTTGATTTGTTGTTACTACGACCAAGAAATATTTTACTTCAAGTCCTATGCAGTAAAATAAATTTTCAAAAAGCTGCAAAATGCTTAAATGCTACAATTATTCTCGTAATAGCCTTAATGAACTTAAATATCAAATACAACTTATTAAAAGTGATAACTCTAGTATTAATGATTCTTAGTTCAATTGTTATATTTTTCTGTTTGTTTTTGATGATGGCAACGTATTGTTTTTTTACCATTAAGAATTTAGAGATAAGAAATTTAGTATGCTCCGGAGGAAGACAAATCGCGATGTACCCAATGGGAATATTTAAAAAAGGAGTTCTTATGTTTTTTACATTTATTATTCCTTATGCGCTTGTAAATTATTATCCTCTTTTATATTTTCTTGGAAAAAGCAATAATGTATTTTACTCGTTTTGTCCTCTTATTGTTTTTCTCTATATAATACCAACTTTATTATTTTTTAAATTTGGAATAAAAAAATATACATCTACTGGTAGTTAAAAAGGAGTCTAGGATTATCTAGACACCTTTTTAGATTTCATAACTTCTCTATTTCTTTCTTTTAAGCTTAAATTCATCTATCTTTTGATTTAACATTTCTGATACATCTTTAAAAGCATCTTCAGTAAATGGATTTGGCATATCATATAATTCAATTATCTTTTTGAAGGGATAATATGAAGCTACTGCAGCAACTTTTTCAAATAAATCTAAATTTTCTTTTGACTTATTCCATATGGCAAATGCTCCAAAATAGGAAAGTGCATAATCGATATAGTAAAAGGGATCAGAATATACATGAGTTTGTCTAAAGTAGTAATTACCTTCTTCAAGGTTTTTATTTCCAATATATCCATCATATAGCTTATATTTCTTTGAGAGATTTATAAATATTTTACCGATTTCTTCCTCTTTTAAGTCTTTTTTCTTATAAATTGTTTCTTGAAACTCATCTATTAAACATATATAAGGCATAGTTGTAATCAAATTGCATATAAATAATAATTTGTACTTTTCAAAGTCATCTAAAGAAAATATAGAATCAACATAATCAGTTGCTATTAATTGCATAGCATAAGAAAACATCTCTGCGATTTCAAAAGTAGGATATTTTAATAAAGAAGAAACTATATGTTTTTTATCCTCAATGCCAGCGATATATTTTTGATATGAATGCCCAACTTCATGAGTTGTTGTAAGAATATCATTATAGATTCCTTTATAATTTCCAGTTATAACCGGTAAGCATTCACAAACTAGATAGTTGGTTATTGAGAAAGACACTTTATCTTCTCTAGTGCAAAAGTCAATATAACCATTTTCAAGCAAATCAGAATAAAGTTTTCCTAATTTTGAATCAATACTAGTAAATACTTCTTTTAAACGATTTAAAAGTTCTTCATTTTTATATAAAGGTTCTGGAGATTCTTTAAAGAAAACTGTATCAAAATACTCCATTTTTTCTAATCCCAATTCTTCTTTTTTTATGTCATCTATTCTTTCACATAGAGGGCTAAAATACTTAACAATGTTATTTCTAAATAAAGATATATCTTTATAGTCATAGCCAAATCTTCTTAAACTATGTAAACTGTATTCTGAAGCATCATTAAAGCCTAATCTTCTAGCGATTTCATTGCGAACTTGTATTAACTCATATAAAACATGAGAGTATTTTTTAGAATTAATATAATAGTATTCGTTTACTGCATCATGTGCTTTTTTTCTCATATCACGATCATTAGAGGTAAAATATTTGGATACATTAGATAAAGTAAGTTTTTCACCTTCAAACATAATCGTTGATTTTTTCAAATTGCGGTATTCTAATTTTAGTTCATTTTCTCGTTGTTCTAATACTAGAACATCATCGCTTGTAATTTTTGATTTAGAAAGTATTGTATTAAAAAAGTTTTCGGGAATAAGGCCAACTAATTGATCTTTAAAAGAAGATGTTATCATGATTTGATAAAATGGTTTAAATAATAAATCAAATTTAGGTTTAAATGCATTCCAGTATTCAATTTCTTCTTTATAAAATTCATCATTTAAAGCACGCATATTGTTTATATCAGCATAATCATACATCTCTTCAATTTTATTTTGAATCTCATTTATTTCTTTTACTATTTTTAGAAACTCTTCTATATTTGAACAATTTTTCAAATCTGTAATTAATGTATCAATTTTTTCTTTAGTTGATTCATAATCTGGTCTAACATATTTTATGTCATTAAACTTTTTCATATATTTTCCTTACATCCTTTATTATTTTTTTCATTGGGAAGTTGACACCTGGGCAACTTACTCTTACAATTGGATTTACATTATGATGACCTATTATATGTTCTTCATCAATTTTAAAATCCACTTTATAAGTATCTTTTATATAGTCGATTATAGAGCATATAGTGTTTATCAAAGAATTATATTGATCTTCTGTTAAAGATCCATCAAAAGATTCATTTTCAATTGAATAACTATAGTAATTGCAGTTATCACATCTATCACGAATTATATCACTTTCAGAAAATCGATAATAAATATCCGATTGATCCCTGATGCTTGTTCCATTGGCCCAAGAACTATTTTCTAAACTTACTGGATTAAACACCGTTCCAGTTTTAGATATTACAAAATGACTTGATACTTCACTTTTTTCATCAAAGAAAGTGCTAAGAATTCTTCCATAATCAAAACTGATATGCAAAACAATCATATCTGGAATATAACCATTATGACCGATATAACAGTTTTTAGTAAATCCGCTTACACCAGGTATTTTCTCTTTGTTTTCTTCAACAAAGCATTTTAAAAAGTTCATATAATTAGTATCATTCACGTTTTCATCTATTTGTTTTAAATAGGAAAATACCTTTTCATCAAATTGATTTAAAAGACAGAAGTAAAGATATAAGGTTAAAACAAAATATTTGTCCATTTCTCTTTTAGAAAACATATCAAGCGCTTTTATGTAAAAAGATGCATCGGTAATTCTTCTATCAAATAACGAATAAAAAATATCTTTATTGTCAAATTCTAATATTTTATTAAAATACTCTTCTTCATCGATATTTTTAATTTGTCGAAACATGAATGTTATATATCTTTTATCGTTTGTTTCAAGTAAGATTTTATTAAATTCTTCATCTAAATATTCTTGAAAATAATATGCAAATATAAACATAAATCTAGCATTATGAATTTCAATAATTTCTTTTTTTAAATTGCTTATTTCCTTATCATTTTTTCTTTCATATATATCAATTATTTTATCTATCATATATCATTTCTCACCTATCACTTTATTTAATACTTTTTTATACCTAATTGGATTTACTTTGGTTAAGTTTTTAGACTCATCAACACTTATCTCTGGTATATAAATTCCGGTTTCAAGTTCTATATAATCAGCTAAAACTCTTCGATGACAAAATTCATTTATTGATTCATGACATAAAAGAATAATATCTTTTCCAAATTTTTTATAAAGAGTTTCAAGTAATTCATAAACATTCATATTTAGTAATCTTGTTTCATAATAACTTTTTATATATTCATATTCAATATAACTTCTATAAGCTTGATATTCATCTTTATCTTTTATATTACCTAGATTTTTTAATCCTTCTGCATATCTTTCATAAGTAACTAATCTAGGAGCTAATCTTTTATAGTGAGATCCAAAATAGTTCCAAGCAGCTCCACCATCACCAGTAATTGATACTAAATTACCTGATTTTGCTTTATCATAACTACTCGTTCCAATAATAATATTTTCAAAATCCATAAAAGTCAACCTTTCAAATATTTAAATACTTTTTCTAAATCGTCGTTAATGACTAGAGTTGCATACTTATCATAAGGAGTTTTAGAATCATTGATGATTATTAAGTCTTTACCATTAAATTCATCTACTAGATTGCATGCTGGAAATACGGTTAAAGATGAACCAGCAACAATTAAAGCATCACTTTTTTTAATGAACTCTATAGCTGAGTAGAAATCATCTTTTAAGCTTTCTCCATACAATGTAACATCTGGTCTTATTATACCATTACAAGTACATATTGGAATATCTTTAGAATTAAAAACATATTCGGCATCATAACCTTTTCCACACTTCATACAATAATTTTTATATATAGATCCATGTATTTCTAACACGTTTTTTATTCCTGCTTTTTTGTGTAAACCATCAATATTTTGAGTTATTACACATTTAAGTTTATTGGTATTTTCAAGCCTTTTTAAATACTCATTTATAATATTTGGTTGCTTATCTAAACAGTTTAAATTGTTTTTATAAAAATCATAAAATAGAAATGGATTATTGTAAAGACAATTTACACTTAATAAATATTCAGGAGAAATATCTGATTTTATTTTATAAATCCCGTTTTTGCCCCTAAAATCTTTTATTCCTGAAAGAGTTGATGTTCCAGCTCCATCAAAGAAAACGATATTACTAGATTGATCAATGATATTTTTTAATTCTTCTAATTTATTCATGATTTGCATACACTTTCTTACATAATGGATATGCACGATATCCAGTTCCACTTATTTTCACTTTTTCTAAAGAATCATATATATTGTATAACTTTATTCCATATTTTTCATACTCTTCTTTGCTCAGTTCTTTAAATGCAGGACATGGTAAAATGGTTCCATCATATTTAATATCCAATTTTGAAATACCAGCGTTACATTTATGAGTTTGATCATTGTTTAGAGGTATACCTATACGTATTTTCCCTTTAAATAATTTTCTTGAACGTTCTAAAAGTGCAAAAAATTCTTCTTTTTCTGCATCGGTTAATTTTAAGGATTCTTGATTTTCTTTTCCTCTTCCTTGAGGCACAAAATTTAAAAAACTTATTCTATCAACATCTATTATATCAATCAGTTCTAATAAATCGGGAATTTCCTTGTAATTTAATTTATTGGGTATAAAATGAATATCGACAAATAAACTAGATCTGGATGCATTATATAGAGAATCTAAAAGAAAAACTTTCATGCTATTTTTTCTTCCCATAAGAGTTTCATCGGTTTCATATTCATAAGCTTGAATATCAAAAACAATTTTTTTAAGCCCAGAATTAACCAATTGCTCAATATCACTTTTAGATATACAACCATATACTTTATCTTTTAAAATGTTTTCATAATATTTTTTTATTCCATTTATAGTTAAAGTGTCATCAGGGTTAACTTCACTTAAACTTTTTTCTAAAGCATTTAAATAATGTTTCTTTTCTTCAACACTCATACTACATGCATACTTTATTCCACTTGTAAATAAAGTAACATTTATTCCATAGTTAGATGCATAATTAATCATTTCTATTAAATCCGGATGCATTAAAGGCTCTCCTCCAGAAAGTGATAACTCTTCGATTCCACCATTTGCCATAAAGTAATCTATTGTTCTTTTAAAATCTTCTAATGCTATAAAAGTATTTTTATCTATACAAGAATTTGAGGAACAAAACATACACTTATTTGGACATTTATCCAATATCTCAAAGCATAAATCTTTAACCATAAAACCACCTAATCATTATTATAACAAAGTTTAGTTTTAAATAAAACTTCTAATATATATAAAAAAAGTTAAGCAGAATTTGCTTAACTTCAATATTTTAATTCAATTTTTTTCTAAAATAGAACGTTCTGTTATGTATTCCTCTAAATATTCTGAAATTATTTCATCATTTATAAATTTACTTTTTTTGATAAAACAACTGATTTTGAACTCATTTTACCTAATGCAAACTTGATGCTTGCGCCTATCATTTCATTAAGGTGTTAAAACTAGGCGGAACCCGATGTCCGAATTGACACCACCTGTGTTCCTATTGAAGTTGAACTGACCCGCAAGTACGCCATTGTTGTAATCGCCGCCTCGAACGAACCAAGGGTAAGAAGAGTCAACAAAGTACGAAACGTCGCCATACCAACTGTTATGCCATCTAGAGTTGTTGTCTCCGTCTAGATAGCTCTTGAATGGTCCCATCTCTCCAGTTGCATCTCCTAAAATCATATATTGATAAGAATTTATAGATGAAGATGCATTATATACATCAAAATATTTAGCATCATAGTTTGCAAGAGTTGCAGTAGTAAATCCACTCGAACCAGGTTTACCACTTATATAAGATGCCATATATTCATGTGCTCCACCAGCCATATCATATATCCCACTTACATTACCTGTTGTAGTCGCCTTATAACCAGTTGTTGTATTATAAGCTTGATTAAATGTTGCTCCATCACCATATGTTCCTGGATATGTTTGTTGATTCGTTGATAGAAGTGCTGAATATCCGGTTTTATATGATGAATTATTATTTATGTTCACTTCTTTATTTGTTCCATATTTGGAATGTGAAAGATATGCTACAGCTCCCCATTCTGTGTTTTTCATCATGTGAGAGTTTGCATCTCTTTTATAATTATAACTTGCAATAAAAGCATTATATACAGTTATATTTCTCCAACTATATACATTTGGCTTTACAATTATTTTAGTTGAATCGCTTGAATTTACTTGGGCAGTAGCAGTTGTTGTTGCTCCATTATACCCAACTTCAAACTTTCCTACCCAAAATCCATTTACATCCATACTTATAAATGCTGGATGTGTTAACCATGCTCCATTTGTTGTTCCATTGGATAAAGTTGTATCTTTATTTTCAAACTCAATTTCTATCTCTTGTGCTTTACTTTCTACTTCGGATGCACTTGCTACTGTTGTTAAACTATAATTATCTACATTAAATAACTTATATCTATATCTTGGTATCCATACAAAATAACTTTGAATATCACTTTCTTTTATTGTATCTCCGACATTATAACTTGTTCCATCTTCTAGTATTACGGCATTAGCCCAAACTTTATCTTCATATGAAAACCATTCCTTTGTTATATCTGCATATATTACTTCTCCATCATCTTTTATTGTTACTGGTATTAAGTTATCACTTAATACTGGATCTGTTCCATTTAATAACTTCTCAGTATATACTTTTTCTACTCCTACTTCTTTTCTTTCTACGGCATTGAATTCTAGCTTACATGTATATTCTTCACTTACTTCTTCTATTGATGTCTTATTTAATGTTATTGTTACTCTTCCTTTTGCTGTATTTCTTGCTGGTACTATATCATTTTCTACATCTATTGTATTTGTTATACTTGTATATTTATTGTTTTCTGGTGTACATGTTACTTTAACTTTTGCATCATAGTTGTTTGAATTATTTGTTACTTCATATGTAAGTACTGATTTATCTCCTACTTTACTTAAATTATTAGTATTAAATGTTATTGTCTTTTTATCTTGACTTATTACACTTTCATATACATCTATTGTATCCAATCTTGCTTTACTAAAATATACATCAAAGTCGGTTTCATTCTCTGATACTTTTATATTACTATTTATTATCAATGTTGTTGATACTGCTGCAAATCCAATCATCATAAAAACAATTACAACTATTATTGCACTTTTCTTCATTTAAACACACCTCATCTATTTTTATTTTATAATACCCCCCCCGATTTTCAAGGGTAATTGATGTGTTTACATTTATTTCACAAAAAAATTTGCAAATTATTGCAAATCATCTATTAATTATATTTTTTTACTTTACCAAATCTATTAAAAGGAAATAATATTAATTCTGTTGTTCCTTTTATATCTTTTAATGGAACTGTACCAATCATTCTTGAATCTTTAGAATCATCTCGATTATCTCCCATAACAAAATATTCTCCTTCTGGAACTGTTATTTCTTCATTACATAAAGTCCAGTTGGTTTCACATGTACCAATTTTCTTTGAAGTGGTCAAAAATTTTTCTTCAACAACTTCACCATTAACTGTTAAAACTCCAGTTTTTTCTTCATTAACATATTTTACTTCATATCTAATTTTATCTCCAGGTAAACCAATAACTCTTTTAATTAAATCTCCAGAGTCAGTTTTTATAACTACAATATCGAATCTTTTAATACCTCTTATGTTCTTTGTTAATTTATAAAGTATCATTGTATCTCCATTTTGTAATGTTGGTGTCATACTTGATCCTTTAACTGTAACAGGAGTCGCGATAAAAAGTCTTATTATAACAACGAAAAAAATTATTATTAAATATGGCATATATTCTAAAAATAAATCTTTACTAGCCTTTTTAGTGTTTTTTTCTATTTCTTTTTTTGAATCTTCATCATTTATTATTTCGTTCACTTTAACCACCATAACAATTGTATCAAAAAGACACAAAAAAAGAAACCATAATTAGTTTCTTTCTTTAATTTTAATATCTTTAGCAGAATTATCAAGGTAATTAAGTTTAGCTCTACGAACCATACCTTTTCTTACTACTGTTATTTTATCTACTAATGGAGAATTTACTTTAAAAATTCTTTTAACAACGATTCCTCCACTTTTCTTTCTAACAGTGAAAGTTCTTGAAATCTTACTTCCTTTAATAGATGTAACAATTCCTTCATAAGCTTGAATTCTATGAGTCTTACCTTCTTGAATCTTATAATCAACTCTTACAGTATCTCCAACACGGAATTCAGGAACATCAGCTCTAATACTTTTTGCATCTACGATATCTTTTAAATTCATGATATACTTCCTTTCTATAATTTACACCCACATAATCATTGAAATACTTCAAGCGGATTATATTTAGCTTTTCCCAAAAGCACATATATTTTAGCATATATTGGTATATATATCAATAGCATAATTGCATTATTTTTACTTTTATATTATAATACGTTCATATTTAAAGGAGTTGAAATTATGAATCAAGTTAGTAAACCAAGAATTAAAACATCTTTAGATGATTATGTTAAAGTATTTCTAACAACAAGAAGATTTAACAATTTTAAAGACATTACTGATGAATCTTACAAAAGAATTCAAAAAGTTGAAAAACAACTTAATGAGAGTATTGAAATAGATAAAGAAAATGATAAAGTAGGTTATGCATTTTTATTAATAACTAAATTGAAAAGAGACTGTCAGGAGTTATCAGATGATGAAAAAATATTGTTGTTTATCGAAGTTCTTGATCCAGATTACCTAACCTATAAGTACTATTTATCAATGAACATTCCTGATATTAGTCAGTATAGAAAGGACTATCTTAGTACTAAAGATCCATTTACTAAAAAACAAGCTAAATTATTTTACGAGGAAAAAGTTAGACAAAAAAATAATTTAATCTCTGAGTTTAGAACAAAGGTTACTGAAAAAATTGGAGTATTTGTACCCTCACTTATAAAGTATGAAAAGATTTTATTTCTTATGAATATGAAACAAGACTTGCTGATGTCAGTAAAAAAGGATTCGTTAAATCAACTTGCCAATTTTTTGATTAATCGAGAACATATTTTACCATTAGATGATAAAGAGATGGATCGATTAAATGTCGAAATTGAGAATTATAAGATGAAATTTCCTAAAGTAGATGTAAATTTGCTTGTATATCATGTTTTAAATCAAGGAAAAATTATAGGTCTTAAAAATATAAGTGAACAAGCATTTTTCTTAATTAATGCGATTAATAGTTATTATCCAGTTGCTGAAAATTTAAGTCATATAGTTGACTATAACGGTAACTGGAATGATATGAACAGAGAATTAAAACAACTTTACGGCATAAAAAGTGAACCACTTTTAAGACTTCAAAATTATTATAATAAAGTATACAACATTAAAGGAGACTTTTAAAGCCTCCTTTTAATAATCTATAATGGTTTCTCCATTTATATAGTTTATACTTGTATTTTTATCGATTACTTCTTTAGTTATTGGATTAACAAGTTCAGTTAAATATCCGTTTTCATAAAGCATTTCTAATGTGATATCATTGCTACATCTATTCTCAAGTCGACATCTTTTAAATGCGTATTCAATCTTGGTATTTAAAGCATACATTAGCAAATCACTTCTATCTTTAGTTAGGGAAATCGTTGTTGATGTTATAACTATAACTATTGATATGACTAGAGACATAACAACAATTGAAAAATTACTTATTCGTTTCATAATAGTCCTTTATAAAGTTATCACGATATTCCAATATAGAATCATTTTTTATAGCTTCTCTTAGTTCCTCTGTTAATCTTATTAAATAACGGATATTATGTATTGATAGAAGACGAGCTCCAAAAGTTTCATCGGCATTGATCAAGTGTTTAATATAAGCTTTAGTAAAGTTTTTACAAGCATAGCAATCGCATGATTCATCGATTGGAGAAAAGTCTCTTTTATATTTAGCATTTTTTAAATTTATTTTTCCATGTTTTGTTAAAGCATGGCCATGACGAGCAAGTCTTGTTGGGCTAACACAGTCAAATATATCCACTCCACGAATTACGTTTTCGACGATATCGATTGGATCTCCAACTCCCATAAGATATCTTACCTTATCTTTAGGTAGGTATTCAGTTGAGTATTCAACCATCTTATACATCGTAGGTTTATCCTCTCCTACACTCGTTCCTCCAATAGAATATCCATCAAAATCCATTTTAACAAGTTCTTCTACGCAATGACGACGAATATCTGGATATTCTCCACCTTGAACTATTCCAAATAAATTTTGTCTTGGATTATTGAATACAGCTTTACCTCTTTTGGCCCAACGAATGGTTCTTTCAACACTTTGTTCAACATATTCGCGTGTTGCTGGCCAGCCAATACACTCATCAAAACTCATGGCGATATCAGAATCTAGTTTGTTTTGAATTTCAATGCTTTTTTCAGGAGTTAAAAGTAAACTATCTCCATTTAAATGGTTTTTAAATTTTACGCCTTCTTCAGTTATGTCCTTTTTCTTTGCTAAAGAGAAAACTTGAAAACCACCAGAATCCGTTAAGATTGGTCCATTCCAATTCATAAATTTATGTAATCCACCAGCTTCGTCAATTATGTCTTCTCCAGGTCTTAGCCATAAGTGATATGTGTTTGAAAGAATAATACCAGCGTGTACTTCCTTAAGTTCTTCTGGACTTAGAGTTTTAACAGTCGCTTGAGTACCAACAGGCATAAACATTGGAGTTTCATAAGTCCCATAATTAGTTTCTATCTTACCAAGACGTGCTTTAGTATTTTTTTCTTCTTTTAATAAAGTATATTTAATTTTCATTACAACACCTCTAATAAATCTCTTTAATTATACTATAAAAAGTTTAAAAAAGGAAACATTACATATATCTATTTTACTTTATATTTTTTTAAACAATATAAAAAAAGAAAATAGTTTTTATTTATTTCCCTTTTGTCTTTTAGCTAATGCTAACATCTTGTATGCATTTTCTTTATTGCTTTTTGAAATATGTTGTTTAGTTTCTTCAATGTATTTTTTTAATTCTTTTCTATATTGATAATATGTCTCAAAAAGGTAATCATCCTCCGGTGAACTTATTTCTAGACTCAACATATTATTTAGGTCATTCGTATATGCAGTTCCCATAATATTGGACTCTTCATCAACGAAGAAATGTAATGAAACAAGTTCAGAATCTAAATTATCTACCATTTCATAGCAATTATATTCAGGAACATAATTTAATTCATCAACAAATGGACTTATCGGTCTTATGAAATCTTCTTCTCTTTTTCCTAACGCTACTTTAGTTCCTGTTTTAGGTTTAAAAGATATTATTCCATCAAACTGAGTTGGTAAGATATCAACATCTTCTACTTCATAACTATATTGTTCATATATAGATGGATGCATTGTTATATGCTTAATAAAATTATCATAAGTTTCAAAAGGATATTCATCTGTTCTCTTCGAAAAGAAAATTTTTACATTTCTATATTCAGTGCCATTTTTTATTCTGCATTGAACTGGAATATTTGAAAGATTTTCTATACTATCTGTTCTTATGTAAAACATAAACTCGCCATTACCAATTTTATCAACAAACTTAAACATTTTCTTGCCATATGAATATTCCAAACTTGTTACATACGGAGTTAATCTTTCATATTCTGAATCACTTTTTTTACATAAAGCGTATTTTCCATTAGACGATTTTATTCTTACTAAATCGTCATAGATATCAAAACTATTTATTATTTCCATTAAAACCACCCTCTAAGATAATTATAAAACATAACTAACGTTTAATCAATGATTAACATCGCATCTCCAAAGGAAAAGAATCTATATCCGTCCTTAACAGCTTCATTATATGCGTTTAAGACATTATCCTTTCCTGCTAGTGCACTAACTAACATGATAAGTGTTGATTTAGGAAGGTGAAAATTAGTAATTAAATTATCAATACCTTTAAATTCGAAACCTGGATAAATGAAGATATTAGTATCATTTACTTCTGGAGTGAATTCATCATATTTTTTTCTGTTTGTCTCTAAAACTCTAGTGGATGTTGTTCCTACAGCAAATATTTTTCCTCCATTTTTTCTAACTTCATTTAATTTTTTAGCAGAATCAGAAGAAATCATATAGGTTTCGGTATGCATTTCATGCTTAGTTACATCTTCTACATTTACAGGTCTAAAAGTGCCTAAACCAACATGCAAAGTTACACGAACTATGTTTACACCTTTTTTCTCTATTTCTCTTAATAATTCCTCTGTGAAATGAAGTCCAGCAGTTGGTGCTGCAGCTGATCCGTATGATTTAGCATAGACAGTTTGATAACGGTCTTTATCCTCCAATTTTTCATGTATATAAGGTGGAAGTGGCATTGTTCCAAGAGTGGATAAAACTTCCATTAAAATACCTTTATAAATCAATTTTACGTGTGTTATACCATCATTTAATATCTCAGTTACATGAGCTTTTAATGAACCATCTCCAAAAGTTATAATAGAACCTATATGAAGTCTTTTTTGAGGTTTTGATAAACATTCCCAAATATCTCCTTCAATATTTTTTAATAGCAAAAGTTCAATAACGGCATGAGTATCTTCCTTTTCTCCTATTAAACGCGCTGGTATTACTTTTGAATCATTTATAACTAACGCATCTCCAGGGTTTAAATATTCTATTATATCTTTAAAATGTTTATGCTCTATTTTACCTGTTTTTTTGTGAAGAACCATCAATCTCGACGAGGATCGATCTTTAAGCGGAACTTGGGCAATCAACTCCTCCGGTAAATTATAATCAAAATCATCTGTTTTCACTTTTTTTATTCATCTCCTCAAATGATATTTTTTTGGATACACCTTGATTTTCTTTAACAAAATATTTAACTACTGATGAAATATATATGATTTTTTCTGAATCAGATAAATCTAAACCATCAAGTTTTAAAATCTCTTCTTTAAATTCTTGGATATCTCTAGCATCCTTATTATTTAATTCTTGCATTCTTTCTAAGTTTTCAAATTCATCAGTAAAAATATTTAAACCTGTAAAAGATACTACTTCTTCAACATGCTCCATTTTAATTTTCATTACTCTATAAATATCTGCAATTGTGAAACTGCTATCAAACCATAGGTCTTTTTTATATGGATCAAATATGTCATAGATATATTCTAATAGCTTATTAATATCCTTCTCTAAAACTCTTCTTCTTTTTTTGATATTTATCTTTCCAAATATCATCGTAAAAATAACATTTATATCAATATTTATTTTTCTCTTATATTTTAAATCGCGAAAAACGTTTAACCAATCTGTAACGACATCTAAAAGACAGACTTTTAAATATTGTTCATATAAATAAAAATGTATCTTATCTAGATATATTACTATATCATCAATTGTTTCGACTCCTTGATTTAATATTCTATCATCATAACTTATCAAGCATATTAAAATGATAATATAATTAATTCCTGGTTTACCCATACTAAGGTAATAATACATGAAATAGTTATACATATTATTATCCTTAAATTTATCGTTAATGAAGTCAAAATATCTATTGAATCTTGCAAGTCTATCTGTATCAGATGGACTTAATTTATCCTTATCTATATTTGAACTGACATATTTCTTTAAATCAATCATTTTATTCCCCCACATTTAACTATCTACTTTTTGGTAAAGTCAACAGTTATCACTTTTTCTTCGCCATAACTATTATATAATATTTTGGCTGTATTCACGATACTAAAACATTTTTTTATAAATGAAATATCATCACCACTATTATCAAGATCATGTAGAATATCAAGAGCCTTTTTTTGATTTTCAAGACTTAAATGTTTTAGCCTTCTTATATATTTACAATCCTTTATTTTTTCATCACTATAATAAGTAAAATTTCCATAGGTTTCTGTAAATTGATTATATTCTTTCATTTTATATTCGATTATATGAGATATCTCATCAAAAGAATTTGTATTACTAAAATAACTCTTATCATCCAATTTTTCTTGGTCCTTTAGAATTTCATTTAAGTAGCCATTTATATCATCTAAGTTTCTATCAACTGATTTATTCGCGTCATAATCAGTGATAATATTTATAATAATGTCTTTAGGTGATAATCTAATAGGTACAGTAGTATGCACTAAATGTAACCAATCAGTTATATTTTTATTTAATAAAATATTTAAAAAGAATTTGTATTTAGTTACCGAAAGATCCGAGTCGAACACGGCTTCAACAATGTCTGGAATAGTTTTTTCATCTTCATCTAAAATTTTATTATTCGCTGCAACTAAACATATAAATGACATCATGTAATACCAATTATTGCCTTCTATATATTTTTTTACAATACTATCAAAAACTGATCTATTTTTATTAATCTTTAAATGATCAATAATACTATTAAATTTTGTATGTAAAGTAAGCAATCCTAAGTCATCATCTTCAAATATGATATTATTGTTAACAAATTCTTTTATTTCTTTCACCTACATCACCTTTTATTTAAAATAATCTATCTCCTTGATTTAAATGAGCATAAGCTTTATCTGTAACCATTCTTCCGCGAGGTGTACGTTTAATAAATCCTTCTTGTAAAAGATATGGTTCAACGACATCTTCAAGTGTGGAAACCTCTTCTCCAATTGATGATGCAATAGTTTCAACACCAACAGGCCCACCATTAAATTTTTCAATCAAACTTGTTAAATATTGAATATCTATCTTATCAAGGCCATATTTATCAACCTTTAATCTATCCAATGCCTTTCTAGTTATATCTAAATCGATTACGCCATCACCAATAACTGATGCAAAGTCTCTTACTCGTTTAAAAAGACGATTAGCAATTCTCGGTGTCTTTCGACTCCTTCTTGCAAGTTCTACAGCTGCATCATCAGTTATTTCCATATCTAATACACGACTGGTTCTTTTAATAATGCCAACAAGCTCTTCTTCAGTATAATAGTTAAGCTTATTTATAATACCAAAACGATCTCTTAAAGGTGCTGATAAATCACCAGCTCTAGTTGTTGCTCCAACAAGTGTAAAAGGTGGCAAGTCAATTTTTATACTTCTACTAGAAGAATCAGTTCCAACAACTATATCAAGTTCAAAATCTTCCATTGCTGGATAAAGAATTTCTTCAATAAACTTTGGCATACGATGTATTTCATCTATAAACAAAACATCTCCTGGTTCAAGAGTTGAAAGAACAGCCGCCAAATCACCAGATTTTTCAATTGCTGGACCACTTGATGTTTTAAAATTTGCTCCAAGCTCATTTGCAATTATATGAGCAAGTGTAGTTTTACCAAGCCCAGGAGGGCCATATAAAAGAACATGATCCAATGGTTCATTACGCATTTTAGCTGCTTCAATAAATATTTTTATGTTTTCTTTAACTTCACTTTGACCAACATATTCATCCAAGCTTTGGGGTCTTATACTATCTTCATTAATTTCTTCTTCAGTTTTATCTCCAGTTACTATTCTGTCCATAATATACCTCCTAACTATTTAATAATAATTTTAACGCTTCTTTTATTTGATTTTCGATTGTTGCACTTTGATCAACCTTGCTTATAATCTTCTTTATATCTGCATTCTTATAACCAAGACTTACCAATGCCTCAATTAACTCATCATTTTGAGCAACAGCAGTCTCTTTAGTATTTAATTTACCTTTTAAATCAAGAATAATTTGTCTTGCAAGTTTATCCCCAACTTTAGGAAATTTAGTTAAATACATAATGTTTTCTCGATCAATTGCATCAACTATACCGTTAACACTTCCAGTTGCAAGCATTGGTAAAGCTATTTTAGGTCCAAGCCCTTTTACATTTATAAGTCTTAAAAACAAATCTTTTTCTTCTAACGACTTAAATCCATATAAAGAATATTCATCTTCCCTTATATAATTATATAAATATATTTTATATTCCTCTCCTACATTAAAAGAATACGGATTAGAAACAAATACATTATATCCAATTCCATTATTGTCAATAACAATACTGCTGCTTGTAACTTCATCTATTATTCCTTTTATATAACTATACATTTTTCTCACCTTAGTAAAAGTATATCATACATTTGTTTATAATTATATATATTTTTAAAAAAGTAATGTCAAAATATATACCTCGTTAATAAAATATAGTAGATAAAGGAGGTATATTATGTACTATTACGGATATAATAACTATGGCATGAATACAAATCCTTGTTGTATGTCTAATCCTGGATTTGCTGGTTATACAACTGGTGGATATTCATGGGGCGCAGCTTTATGGATTGTACTTTTCATTCTTTTAGTAATAATTATCGGTGCAGGCTGGACTGGATACAACAATAACGACTAATAAAGAAAATCACATCAAATGATGTGATTTTTTATTTTATTAAAGTAATACGTGCGTATCCATTACCTTGCTTTGAACAGTTTTCAGTTGGTGTTGATGAGGTACATGTAGTTGAAATCGTTTTTGTTGACTCTTCACTAGATTCAGCACAGTTATAACAATACATCGCTTTTTCAGTTAAAATGGTATTTCCTATGTAACCAGAGCCGCCGCCACCTCCGAATCCTCCACCATAAAAGCCGGATCCACCGCCGCTAGAATTATAATTATTCGATGTACTTAAAAATGTTCCTCCATTACCAAAGGATCCATCTATAGTATTTGAATATAGGACATTACTATAATAGGCTTTACCTCCGTGCGTTTGATTTCCACCAGTACCTTTATAAGCAATTTTGGAATCACTTACTGAATCATTTCCAACATAGCCTCCACCAGAACCTCCTTTAATTCCATCATCTATCCTATTCATTGCTCCGCCTCCGCCTCCAGAAACTATCAAAACTTTATCTTTGTTGTTTTCTAAAGTCGAAAGCAAACCGGATTTTATAGCGATATGAGTTGCTCCGCCTCCGCCTCCATTCCAATTTTCAGCATCATTTGTAAACGCACCACTTTTCCCACCTCCATTATATCCTCCGGAACATATAGTTTTAACACAACCTGAACTTCCTTGTGAGCCAACGTAAATATATAAATTATTACCCGCTTCCAAGTTTAATAAGCCAACAGAATAACCACCATAACCTCCAGGGTAATTTGCAAGTTGATTTCCAGCTCCACCTTGCGCTCCCCATGTTTCTAACTTATAGGTTCCACTTACTGATGCTGTAAATGTTTGTTCAGCACCGGTATAGTCAAATGTCCATTCAGTTGGTCCTGTATATGCTTTTTCTGTTCTAGATAATTTATTAACCTTTAACTTACAAGTTAAATTGTTTGTATTTATGTTTTTAAGAGTTATAGTCTTCCTATCTTGTGCTTCTATAATTGTTGGATCTGTTGAAGAAACTTCTTTTGAACTACTTGAATTTAAAATAATACGTGCATATCCATTGCCACTATTTCCTGTCATTGTACTGCTACCATTATGAGTTGGCATCGTTTCATCTCCAGATTTCATAACAGCATCGGTAAAATAATATCCACTATAATGTATAGATTGACCTGTATGTATTATATTATTTTTTGTGGAACTTTCAGATATAGCATTACAACCAGTATATCCAGATATAAACGATGAACCACCTCCAGCGGAAGCGATGTGTCCAGATGATGAGCCGCCATAATATCCGCTTCCACCTCCAGTACTATTATTCCCCGCAGTTCCGTGGGAACCACCAGTTCCAAATCCACCAGTTACTAGCCCTGGAGCTGTATATGTAGAATTTGTTCCAGCAGCACAATATTGACCTGAAGATTCTTCTATTTTTCCACCTAAGATTTGTGTGCCTCCAAGTCCTCTACACCAATCAGAATAATCACCAGTAGCGCTCTTTCCTGTTAAAGTTCCACCAGCTCCACCTTTACTATTTGCTGTACCATCGGAAAAAGTTCCACCTCCTCCGGCTGCAACCATTATTCGTGATTTCAAAGAGTCAAAATCATTCCAAGTTCCATTTTTTAGTCTAACATCAGTTGCTCCGCCTCCAGAACCAAAAACTCTACTGCAACAATTTTGTCCGTGATTTAAACCGCCACCATTATATCCTCCTGGTACTTCTTGTGCTACTCCTGCGTCGTTCTTGCTGCCTTTTCCTCCAACATATATATAAAGATTATCATCACTTTTTAGTTCTATAGTTCCTGAAGCATAAGCACCTTTTCCACCATTGTTTCCACCTTGAGCTCCCCATGTTTCAAGTTTGTATGTTCCACTTACTGGCGCTGTAAATGTTTTCTCTCCTCCAGTATAATCAAATGTCCATTCGGTTTTATCTGGTGTTACATTACTTTCACATTCAAGATAGCTTTCTGTATCATATTCTGTTGAATCATTCACTATATCTACACTTATATTTCCATTTATTTTATCTATTGTAAATTCATCTTTTGCTGAATTTATTCCTGTATTTTCTTTATTATTTACTTTTAAATTATCTAAATATACTTTAAAATCACTTATGTTTTCTGATATCTTACCTAATCCATATATATTTACTGTTGCATTATATGCTGCATACCCTATTATCATAAATAAAACAGTAACTAGCATTATTGTCGTCTTTTTCATTTCTACACCTTCGCATCTTACTTTTTTATTTTATAATACCCCCCCCGATTTTCAAGTCATTTCCGCTTTTTTCACTCCTATTGTATTAATTATACCTTAATATTCATTTTTCTACAACATATGTGTTCATTTTTGAACTTTTATTTTGTTTAATTTGTTAATTATATTATAGGTGAATTATTATGTATTATACAGATAGAATGAAATGGCTAAGAGATATGAAAAATATAACTCAAAAAGAAATTGCTGCTTATTTAGGAATAAAGCAACAACAATATGCTAGATATGAAAAAGGTATCAATGTTATGCCCGTTACATATTTAATAAAGTTATGTCAATTTTATAATATCTCCGCAGACTATATACTAGGATTAACTAGCAGAATAGAAACCATTAATACTGAAAATGAAAAAGAAAAGGAATTAGTTACAAGCTAATTCCTTTTTATATAAATTAATCTCTTAAAAATAAATCTCTAGTATAAATCTTGTCTTTTACATCTTTTAGTGATTCATCATATCTATTAACCAATATAATATCTGATATATTTTTAAATTCTTCAATATTTTTTATAACTTTATTATTTTTAAAATTATCTTCTTGTAATGTTGGTTCATAGATAACTATTTCTATGCCATTTGATTTAATTTTTTCCATAACATCTTGAATCGCGCTTGTTCTAAAGTTATCTGATCCACTTTTCATTGCTAGTTTATATATACCAACTATTTTAGGACTTTTATTAATGATTTCTTTTGCTATATGTTCTTTTCTTGTATTATTACTTTCAACTATTGCACTTATTAAATTTTCAGGGATATTTTTATAATTTGCTTTTAATTGTTTAGTATCTTTAGGTAAACAATATCCTCCATAACCAAAACTTGGATTATTATAAAAATTTCCAATACGCGGATCTAAACATACACCTTCTATAATGTCCCTAGTATTCAGGTTTTTTAACTCTGCATAAGTATCAAGTTCATTAAAATAAGCTACTCTAAGAGCCAAGTAAGTATTGGCAAATAATTTAACAGCTTCAGCTTCAGTCGAATCCATATATTTAACTACAACATCATCTTTAAGTGAAGCACTTTTTAATAACTCACCAAACTCCTCTGCTCTTTTGCTTTTTTCTCCAATGATTATTCTTGATGGATATAAATTATCATATAAAGCTTTTCCTTCTCTTAGAAATTCGGGGCTAAAAATAATATTGTCTATATGATATTTTTCTTTCATATTATTTATAAAACCAACAGGTATAGTACTTTTAACAATCATCACAATATTATCATCATACATAGAAATAACTTTTTTTATTACATCTTCAACGGATGACGTATCAAAATAATTAGTTTTTTCATCATAATTAGTTGGAGTACTTATAATAACAAATTTTGCTCCCGAAAAAGCTTCTTTATAATCTAAAGTAGCATGTAAATTTAATTTTTTTTCTTTAAAATATTTTTCAATATACTCATCTTTTATTGGACTTATTCGATTATTAATCATTTCAACCTTTTCAAGAACAATATCTAAAGCGACTACTTCATTATATTGACTAAGAAGTGTAGCTAAAGATAAGCCAACATAACCTGTTCCAGCTATTGCAATTTTCATTTGATCAACTTCTTTTCTTTTTTTATTTTAAAATAATGATAATTGATTAGATTCGCTTAAGCCATCTAAACAACCTAAAGCTTTAAGTTTTTCTATTGAAGAACCATTTACTTTTCCACGTTTTTGTAAATCTTCTTGAGAAATAAATGGAGCTTCTTTTCTTGCTTTGATAATTTCCTTTGCAACGTTTTCTCCAAGTCCATCTAATGCACAGAAAGGAATAATTAACCCTTTTCCATCTTCCGTAATCACAAACTTTTTAGCATCACTTTTTTCAATATCAATATTTTTAAAGTATATGCCTCTTGCTGCTGCTTCAAGGCAGATACACAAAGTATCACGCGTATCAGTTTCCTTGTTACTTGCTAAATTTCCTTTTGCATCGATTTCATCAATTTTTTCACGTATAGCGTTTTCTCCTCTAATCATTGAAGGTATATCAAAAGCATCTCTTCTTATAGAAAGGTATGCACAATAATACCAAATTGGATAATGAACTTTGAACCAAGCAATTCTAAAAGCACTTGTAACATATGCAGTGGCATGTGCTTTTGGAAACATGTATTTTATTTTTCTACATGATTCAATATACCATTCTGGAATATTATATTCTCTTAAGAAAGCGGCATGTTCTGCCCAAGTTGCAGGATCTTTACTAGGTTTTCCTTTACGAACAAATTCCATTATTTTGAAGGCTTTTCCTGCTGGAACTCCCCATTGAATTAAGTTAACCATGATATCGTCACGACACCCAATAACATTTTTAAATGGTACTTGAATATTTCCAAATTCATCCGGTGTACACAAGTCTCTGGCATTACCTAGCCATACATCAGTACCATGTGAAAGACCTGATATTTTAATAAGTTCGGCAAACGTTGTTGGTTTTGTTTCTTCTAGCATTCCAAGTAAGAAAGATGTTCCAAATTCAGGTACTCCAAGAGTTCCTGTTGGACAATATTTAACTCCATCTTTACTCGTTAAACCTCTAAGACGAGTTTTCTCAACACCTAAAACTTCTGGACCTGTAAATATTTTCATAGTATCACGGTCACCTAAATCGATTTTAGTAACATCTATACCCGAAAGGTCTTGTAACATTTTTAATACGGTTGGATCATCGTGTCCAAGTATATCCAGTTTTAAAAGGTCAGCATCAATTGCATGGTAATCAAAGTGTGTAGTTCTCCAAGCAACTGTTGGATCATCAGCTGGATATTGAAATGGCGTAAAATCCCAAATATCTTTATATCCGGGAACAACTACGATTCCACCTGGATGTTGTCCAGTTGTTCTTTTAACTCCCGTACATCCTACTGCCATTCTCTCGACCTCTGGTATACGAATAAACGATTTAACTAAACCTTTTTTTCTAAGTTCATCTTTGCTTGTTACTGAAAGACCAAAACACGCACATTCAATAGTTAACTCATTATACATTACATCTTCATAATAACCTTGAACATAACCAAATGCTGTCTTATCAGCAACCGTACCAATAGTTCCAGCACGATAAACATTATCTGTACCAAATAAAACTTTTGTATATTCATGTGCACTTGCTTGATTATCTCCTGAGAAGTTAAGGTCTATATCTGGAACTTTTTCTCCAGCAAATCCTAAGAATGTTGCAAATGGCATGTCATTTCCTTGATGAATCATTTGAGCTCCACATTTTGGGCAATTGGTTTCTGGCAAATCGAATCCACTTGGATAATTTTCAGAATAAGGATGTCCATCTTTGTCATTGAATTCACTATATTGACAATTTGGGCAATAATAATGCGCTGGAAGACCATTACATTCTGTAATACCCATCATACTTGCAACAAATGAAGAACCAACTGAACCACGTGATCCAACTAAATATCCATCATCATTTGAGTGTTTAACAAGTTTTTGAGCAATCAAATAAATAACGTCAAATCCTCCACCAATAATTCCTGTTAGCTGAGCTTTTGCCTCTTCTATAGCCTCTTCATCAGTTAATTCTTTATCACTAAGTCTTTTAACTTGTTCTTTTTTTAAATTAACTACTCCATCATATCCACTCATTATTACATCATGAAGCGTTGGAGTAAATATCGCCTTTTTCTCTTCTTCACTCATTTCTGGATGTTCAATATCAATTTTTTCTTGAACTAACACATTGATTTTATCTCCATAGAATTCTTGAGCAATACGTTCCTCAATATTAGCAGGAAGTGGATCTCCATACATACTATGAGCTTTATTAAATACAAGATCACGACATGTTTCTTGAGAATGTTCAATAATTGGAGAATATGGTTTATCAGGATAAACTACTACTTCAATCTCCTCCAACATATCAATTATTTTATTTGGATTCTCAATAACTATTTCATGAATTAAGTCTCGATCATTTAACCACGCAAATTCATCTAACATTTCTCTTGTAGTTCTAAAGAATTGATTAGGAATATGCCCCATTTTAGGAATTTCACTTTTAGTATATTTGCATAAAAGTGAATAAGTTCCATTAACATAATTAACGCTTACTAAACCAGCTATTTGTAATTTTCTTAAAGAAGAATCTATCATATACTTCTTTTCTTCAAAACTAGTTTTAGCAGGAGCTTCATCTTGATTATTTTTGTCAACGGCATAAACTAAAGCCAAATTATTGGATGTAATCTCCACATTTCTTACATTGGTTAATGCATAAATATATTTTAAAACTTTTATATCTACACTTGTTAAATCATGTCCTTTATCGTGTGCTTGCTTAATAGCATGTTCAATGTTTTCTTTATTAACATTAACTTTATAATCGCCCTTTAAATATCTAGCCAATGGATGTCTTCCTTTTCCAGGAACATTTTGGTTAACAATTATTTCTCTACTGATTAAATCTTGTGGATCAATATTATGTACATCTGAAGTTGCAACAATCATTTTTCCAAGACTTTTTGCACATTTAATAATTTTTCTTATTGCAAGTTTTAAATCATCCAAATTAGATATATCATGATTTTTAAGCAAATGTTTATAGTTATCGATTGGTTGAATTTCAATATAATCATAGAATTTCATTGCTTCAATCAAATCTTCTTCGCATCTTGTTAAAGCAAGATTAAAAATTTCACCATTTAAACAAGCTGAACCAACCAAAATTCCTTCGCGATATTCATTTATTAGTTTTCTTGGTATTTTAGCATTTCTTTCAATAAAGTTTGTATTAGCAAAACTGATAAGTTTAAACATATTTTTCAATCCAACTTTATTTTTAGCAATGAAAGTAACGTGCTTTGTAAAATCATAAATATTAGCAAGATTTTCTGTAAATGTTTTACCAGGAATATTTTCATACATTTGTAAGAAATCATCTTTACACCAAGGAAATTTCCATACATAATCTTTATTATCATATTTCAAGAAAGGATAATCTTTATCTTCATAAATTTTATCTTCTTCAGCTGGAATTACATAGTTTTTATATGAGCATAATTCAGCAATATTGCCAAGTTTCTTATGGTCATTTCTAAAAGCAACATCTTCAAGTTTATAAAGATCATTTAATTCAGATATTTTAGTTAAACCTTCAATTTGTTTTAACATCTTATTGAATATATATCCAGTATTTTCTGAGTCGACATCGGCACCATGGTGTTGTCCAACATAAATAGTTATTGGTATTTCTTTTTCCCCAAATGTACTAGCATAATTTATGACACAAGCATTTTCTGCTGGATGAAGTGTAAAAGCACGTTTTATTACACTTCCATCCTTAAATTTAACTTCAATTTCACACTTTTCCGTTTTACTCTTTTTATAAATTGTTGGAAGATAATAAGTATTTCTAACCTTAGTTACTTTACTTTCAGTTGTAATATCATTATCTAAATATTCTTCACTTTGAACTTTCAAAATAGATTCAGAATCAACTAAAACATCTTCAATCTTTTCTCCATCTTCATCATCAAATTTGAAGCTTCCAGTAGGAAGTGATGAATCGCTTTGTTCTTCGTCTTCTGCCTCACCAGTATCAATACCATAAAATTTACCTAAAGCCTTCAAACTATGTTTCTTAAGTTCACGATTTATTACCCTTGATAACATCAAGGTATCAATAATTGGATTTTCTAATTTTCCTAAATTATATTTATAATATGCCATATCTAACATGTTTTTATCGAATCTAGCATTGTGGGCTACTAAAGGTAAAGAACCAATCCATTCTTTAAAACGTTTTATGACATTTTCTTCATTATCAGCATCTTTAACGTCATCATCACTTATATTAGTAACTCTTGTAATTGATTCATCTATATGACGTCCAGGATTAATAAGTTCATCAAATCTATCAACAACTTCACCATTTTTAAGTTTTACTGCACCAATTTCAATCATAGAATCACTTAAACCAGGGTTAAAACCTGTTGTTTCTGTATCGAATATAACAAATGTATTATCTTCAATTAGTTCATCATTTGGATTGAAAACAACGTTAAGTTTGCTTTCAGTCATCTCAAGTTCTACACCATATCCAGCTTTAAATGGAACAAAATTTTTCTTCTCTTCTTTTAAACTTTCAATAAACTTTTCTAACTCTTCTATTCCTTCTTGATTTCCTGAACTTTTAATATTTTCAAGAGTTTCTTCATTTTCTTTAATCTTAGAATCAAGATCTTTTTTTCTTCCCTTATTAAATTTTGTAACTGTATCAAATACATGGGGAAATGATTGACAGCAATCATGATCAGTTATAGCAATACCTTTATGACCATATTCCATTGCACGCTTCACTAGAGCAACTTCATCACAAACACCATCCATTTGGCTCATCATTGTATGTGCATGAAGTTCACATCTTTTTTCAATTTCTTCATCTTTTCGCTTAATAGTAGGATCATCAATTTCTTCATAACTTCTAAATTGGAAAACCAAATCATGTGCAAAAGAATCATCTCTAACTTGACCAATAAAATGATACCATTTACCAGATTTTAATTCTTTTCCATATTTATTAAACTCTTCTTCATCACCAGCAAAAGTTTTAGCAAGTATACTTGATGTATTATCGCTTATTTTCAAAGTTACTAAATATAATGGATTGCCATCTTTTTTCTTTAAAACACTGAAGTCAGTAGAAAAGATATAAGCTTCCAAATTTACTGCATTTTCTTCTTTTTCAATTGAAGCAATAGAAACAATACCTTCTCTTTGATATTCAACTTTTTTCTTAGGTGTCCATTTTGGTTTATCTTCAACAACTACTTTTGTTGGAATAATAACATTTTCTTTAGCAGCTTCTATTTTTTCTTTAATATTCTTTTTCTCTTCTTCATTTATTTTAAAAGAAGCATCTATTCCATGTATACCAAGAGTATCCATGCGATTTAAAATTTTCTTCACTTCTTTTTTTAAAGTTGCCTCTTCATTTTTACTTGTAACTTCTATTAAAATAATATCATCATCAATATCGATTGAGTCTTTATTTATTCCACTCAAACTTGGATAATTGTTTATTACCTCATCTAAAAAATATAAGAAATATTCAAGAATTAATTGACTTGGTAATACCTCATAATTCATCTCGATAATAATAGATTTAACGTCATTTATTCCATCTTTACACAAAGTAATCAAGTTCATCATTGATTTTACAGGAATAAGTTCTTTTGCATTAATTCTAATAATCCAAGTTGTTCCATTATCCCTTATAGCCATTTCTTTAAACTTGGCATTTTCAAACGCAAGTACATCATTATAATTGATTAATTTAAAAAAGTTTATTAGTTTTTCATCCATGAAGCCACATCCTACCTATATGAATTATTATACACTAAATATCATTAAAACTAAACCGATTTATCAACTTTTTAATAGTATTTTTTATGTAATGAAAAACTTAATATCAAAAAAAGAAACTTTGTTATAAAGTTCCTTAAACGCATCGCTATCAAATTATTGGTACTAGCAATAAAAAAATGACACTTAATTCATTAGAATTAAATGTCCAACCAAAATAATAATAGGTAGACATTCAACTAGCAAAAACTGAATGTTCCCTTTTTTATTGTATGCAATGTTGCATCTCTAAATACGTATTACTACATATGTTTTTATTTTGCAAGAAAAAAAGAAATATTACAGATTTTCAAAATCGAACATTTGTATTTTTTATCTTGATTTTATTTCACTATGCTGCTACAATTAGGTTTAGGAACATCAGTTGTTGAGTGTCTGCCTCTAATCTTTATAGAGAGGATGTTCTTGATATATATGGGAAAGAAAGATTTTTTAATTTTAAGCTTAATCATTATTATCAACTTATTAATAGCCTTACTCTTCATTATCTTGAAGTAGTATCACCTATGAATAAAAACGACACTCATCTGCAAAGATAAGTGTCTACAAATCGTTAGGTAGACATTCAACTAGCAAAAACTGAATGTTCCCTTTTTTATTGTATGCAATGTTGCATCTCTAAATACATATTACTACATATGTTTTTATTTTGCAAGAAAAAAGAAGAAACTATTCAGCTTCTTCGTTAGTTTCTTCATCAACAACGACTAACTCTTCTTTAATATCATCAGTGTCATCATCTAAGAATTGATCTTCTAATACTTCGCTAGCATCATCAGATAAGAAATCTTTTTCAAGTTGAATTTCAATATCTGAATATTGTTTAGCACCAGTTCCTGCTGGTATAAGTTTACCAAGGATAACATTTTCTTTTAATCCCTTTAAGTAATCAACTTTACCTTTAATAGCAGCGTCAGTCAATACTCTTGTAGTCTCTTGGAATGATGCAGCAGATAAGAATGAATCAGTTTCAAGAGCACTCTTAGTTATACCTAAGATTACTGGTCTACCAGTAGCTGGTACACCACCAGATAAGATAACTGGTTTATTTCTATCAGCAAATTCTTTCATTGATACTGTTAATCCTGCAACTAAATCAGAATCTCCTTCATCTACTACTCTCATCTTATTAATCATTCTACTAGCTATAATTTCAACGTGTTTATCAGAGATATCAACACCTTGAGATTTATAAACTTTTAAGATTTCTTTTAAGATATAATTTTGAGTTGTAATTGGGTCAGTAACAGCAAGTAATTCTTTTGGACTAATAGCTCCTTGAGTAAGTTTTTGTCCGGCAACTACTTCACTACCAACTTCTACAACTAATTTAGCTTCATAAGTTGTTGTATGTTCTCTAGATTCAACATCATTTGTAATAGTAACTTTCCATTTACCATTAGCATCTTCAATGTTTGTAACTTTACCATTGATTTCAGCAATAGTAGATTTACCTTTTGGATTACGAGCTTCAAACAACTCTTCAACTCTTGGAAGACCTTGAGTGATATCGGCATCTCCACCATGGGCAGCACCACCTGAGTGGAATGTACGCATTGTTAACTGAGTACCTGGTTCACCAATTGATTGAGCAGCCATAATACCTACAGCTTCACCAGTTTCAACTAAGTTACCAGTAGCTAAGTTAATACCATAACATTTTTGACATACACCATTTTCAGCTGTACATGTTAGAGCACTACGAATTTCAACTTCTTTAATTCCTGCTTTAACAATTTTAGCAGCAATTGATTCAGTAATAAGTTCGTTTTTATCAATAATTGTTTCTTTTGTTTCTGGATTAATTACCTTCTTAGCAGTATATCTTCCAGTTATACGATCGATTAAACCTTCAATTACAGATCCATCTTTATCGTCAACCAAATCAGATACAACTAAACCAGATAAACATCCACAATCAGCTTCTTTAACAATAATATCTTGAGCAACATCTACAAGTCTTCTTGTTAAGTAACCTGAATCAGCAGTACGTAATGCTGTATCGGCAGATCCTTTACGAGCACCATGTGTATTTAAGAAGAACTCATTAACTTTACGTCCTTCAACAAGTGATGAAGTTATTGGAACTTCAGAAACTGTTCCATCTGGTTTTGCCATTAATCCTGACATTCCTGCCATTTGACCGAATTGTCCAACAGAACCACGGGCACCAGAGTTCATCATCATGAAGATTGGGTTATCAATTTGTTCTTTGGCAACACTAGCAAGTTCACCATGAACCTTATCTTGTACGCCATTCCATACGTCACATACTGAATTATGTCTTTCTTCATCAGTAATTAAACCACGTTTATATTGTTTGTTGATTTGTTCAACTTTATCATGACCTTCTTTTAAGTATTCTTGCTTATGAGCAGATACAACGATATCAGACATTGAGAATGTAATACCTGCTATAGTAGAGAACTTAAATCCTAAGTCTTTTAATTTATCAAGCATTATTGATGTTTCAGTTGTTTTGAAACGTTTAAATACTTGAGCAATTACTTTTTGTAAGTCTTTTTTACCAAATGGTTTAGCAAGTGGCATCTTACTTATTTCTTCAGGAATATTTACTCCTTGATCTAAGAAATAGTTCATTGGAGTAATTCCTTCAATGTTTTCCTTAGTTGGTTCAGCTAAGTATTGGAAAGTATCTGGTAAAATTTGGTTAAACTTAATCTTACCTACAGTAGTTACTAAATACTTATCTTGAACATCATCTAAGAATAATTTATATTTAAAGCTTCTAACTGGAATAGCAATTCTTGTATGTAAAGTAACTTCTTTTCTTTCATAAGCCATTAAAGCTTCATCTTCATTTTTATATACTTTACCTTCATGTTCTTCTCCAGCTTTTTCCATTGTTAGATAATAGTTACCTAAAACCATATCTTGTCCTGGAGTAACGATTGGTTTTCCATCAGATGGTTTTAAAATATTGTTAGCACCTAACATAAGAATTCTAGCTTCAGCTTTAGCTTCTTCTGAAAGTGGAACGTGTACTGCCATTTGGTCTCCATCGAAGTCTGCGTTGAATGCTGTACAAACAAGTGGATGTAGACGAATAGCTTTACCACCTACTAGCTTAGGTTCAAATGCTTGGATACCTAATCTATGTAGAGTTGGAGCACGGTTTAACATTACTGGATGTTCAGTGATAACATCTTCAACGATATCCCAAACACAGTCATCTCTATTATCAATTAATTTCTTAGCGCCTTTAATATTGTGAGCAAGTCCGGCATTAACTAAACCATTAATTACATGTGGTTTAAATAATTCAAGAGCCATCTCTTTAGGTATACCACATTGATACATCTTTAAGCTTGGTCCAACAACGATAACTGAACGACCTGAGTAGTCAACACGTTTACCTAATAAGTTTTGACGGAAACGTCCTTGTTTACCTTTAAGCATACTAGATAATGATTTTAATGGACGACTTGATGCAGCTGTAACACTTCTACCACGTCTACCATTATCAAATAATGTATCTACAGCCTCTTGTAACATACGTTTTTCGTTTTGAACGATTATTGATGGAGCACCTAATTCAAGTAATTTTTTCAAACGATTATTTCTATTAATAATTCTTCTATATAAATCATTTAAATCAGATGTAGCAAATCTACCACCATCAAGTTGAATCATTGGTCTTAAATCTGGTGGAATAACTGGAATAGCATCTAGTATCATCCATTCAGGTTTATTACCACTTTCTTGGAATGCAACTAAACAATCAAGACGTTTACCTAAACGAATTCTCTTTTGACCTGTTGCCCCATTTAATTCTTCTTTTAATGCTTCAACTTCTTTATCAACATCTACTTCTTGTAGAAGTTTTTTGATAGCTTCAGCACCCATACCTACTTCAAAACCATTTCCATATTTTTCATAGTAAGCACGGTATTCTTTATCAGATAAAGTTTGTTTCTTTTCAAGAGGTGCATTTCCTGGATTGATTACTACATAACTTACGAAATATAATACTTCTTCTAGGTCTCTTGGAGACATATCTAGAACAAGGCCCATTTTTGAAGGTACACCCTTAAAAAACCAAATATGAGAGCAAGGAGAAGCAAGCTCTATATGTCCCATACGTTCACGACGTACTTTAGACTTAGTAACTTCTACTCCACATCTATCACATATTACATTTTTATATCTTAATCTTTTATATTTACCACATGAACATTCATAATCTTTACTTGGTCCAAAGATTTTTTCACAGAATAGTCCATCTCTTTCTGGTTTTAAAGTACGATAGTTGATAGTTTCTGGTTTTTTTACTTCACCATAAGACCATTCTCTTATTTTCTCAGGGCTAGCAATACTAATTCTTATACCTTTAATGTTGTTAACTTCTAACATTATTCTTCCCCTCCTTCAAAACCATTTTCCAAAGCCATTATATCGTCTATGCTTGGTTCATCTTCGAATTCTTCATCTTCACTATCGAATTCATCCGTTTCTTCTACTGGAGTTTCTTCTACAGCAGGTTTACCCTTTACCTCTCCAGTATTGATATCTATTTCATCAATAGTTAATGCATCTCCGTCATCTTCATCTGCTTCAAGTTCTCTTAAATCATGAACTTTATCGTCATAATCAATCATTTCAATATTTAATCCTAGAGCTTGGAACTCTTTAATTAATACTCTGAAACTTTCTGGAACACCAGCAGTTGAAATTGGTTTACCTTTAACTAAAGCTTCATATACTTTAACACGTCCAGTTACATCATCCGATTTAACTGTCATAATTTCTTGTAGAACATGACTTGCACCATATGCATATAGTGCCCAAACTTCCATTTCTCCAAATCTTTGACCACCAAATTGAGCTTTACCGCCTAAAGGTTGTTGAGTAACTAAACTGTATGGTCCAGTTGAACGAGCATGAAGTTTATCATCTACCATGTGGTGAAGTTTTATCATATACATGACACCAACAGATACTCTGTTTTCGAATGGTTCACCAGTTTTACCATCATATAAAACAGTTTTACCATCATGATCCATTCCGGCTTCATCCATCATTTCATAAATTTCATCAATTGTTGCACCATCGAATACAGGAGTTGCAACATGTACGCCAAGTTTCTTGGCAGCCATACCTAAGTGTAATTCTAGAATTTGTCCTAGGTTCATACGGCTTGGAACACCTTGTGGATTTAATACTACATCTACAGGTCTTCCATCTGGCATATAAGGCATATCCTCTTCTGGTAATATCAATGAAACAACACCTTTATTACCATGACGTCCAGACATCTTATCTCCTACTTGAATCTTACGTTTTTGAACTATGTAAATTCTTACAACTTTAGATACACCAGCAGGAAGTTCATCGCTGTTTTCTTTAGTATATACTTTAACATCATGAACAATACCATCAGCTCCATGAGCAACTCTTAATGAAGTATCTCTAACTTCACGAGTTTTTTCTCCAAATATTGCATGTAATAATTTTTCTTCTGAAGTTAATTCTTGAACACCTTTTGGAGTAACTTTACCAACTAGGATATCTCCTTCATGTACTTCAGTACCAATTCTAATAATACCTTCAGCATCAAGATTACGTCTTGCATCTTCACCAACATTTGGTATATCACGAGTAATCTCTTCAGGTCCAAGTTTAGTATCACGACAATCTATATCATAATGTTCAATATGTAGAGATGTATAAACATCATCTTTAACTAATCTTTCATTTAATACAACGGCATCCTCATAGTTATATCCATTACATGTCATGAATGCTACAACCATGTTTTTACCTAAAGCCAATTCACCTTTATCAGTTGAAGGTCCATCAGCTATAACTTCTCCTTTGTGTACCTTTTCACCAGCAACAACAATTGGAGAATGATTTATACAACTTTCAGCATTACTTCTTTCAAAGTTTGCTAAGTAATATACATCTTTGTCTTTTTGAGTTTTAACAACTATTTTTTTAGCATCAGCATATTCAACTACACCATCTGCTTTACAAACTATTGTAGATCCTGAATCTCTTGCTGCTATATACTCAACTCCTGTTCCAATTAAAGGAGCTTCAGTTCTAAGTAGTGGAACAGCTTGACGTTGCATGTTTGAACCCATTAGGGCACGAGTTGCATCATCGTGATCCAAGAATGGAATAATACTTGTAGTGATTGAAACAATTTGACTTGGGGCAACATCAATGAAGTTAATTTGACTTGCTTTAGCATAAACGTTATCACCATTTAAACGGCATGCATTTTCATCACTTGTTAAATTATTATTTTCATCCATTTCAATAGTTGCTTGTCCGATGTAATAGTCTGCTTCTTCATCAGCAGTTAAATAAACTATTTCATCAGTAACATGTTTATCAATAACTTTTCTATATGGAGTCATTATAAATCCATACTCATTAATCTTAGCATAGCTTGCTAAAGATGTGATAAGACCGATGTTTGCACCTTCTGGAGATTCGATTGGACAAATTCTTCCGTAGTGAGATACGTTAACGTCACGAACATCCATTCCAGCTCTATCACGAGATAAACCACCAGGTCCTAAAGAACTTAAACGACGTTTATCTGTTAACTCAGCTATTGGATTAATTTGATCCATGAATTTCGACAATTGACTTGAACCAAAGAATTCTTTCATAGCTGCTGTAACTGGTCTTATGTTGATTAATGTTTTTGGAGTAATTTGATCTAATTCTTGAGTAGTCATTCTTTCACGAATAACTCTTTCCATACGAGCAATACCAGTTTTGAATTGATTTTGGATTAATTCTCCAACTTGTCTTACACGTCTGTTTCCTAAATGGTCAATTTCATCAACGTTTCCGAATCCATCAAGTAAGTCTAAATAATAACTTACTGCACCATAAACATCGCTTATAGTAAGTCTTCTAGAATCGATTGATTGATCATTACCGATTATAGTAATTACTCTGTTTTCATTCTTTTTATCATATACTTTTACTGTTTGAACTTTATTATATTGATCAAGTTCATCATTAATTCTAATTTCTTTTACATTGTAACCATCGGCAAATATTGGTCTTAATGTTTCAAGAATTGTTTTATCTACTATTGTACCTTTTTCACATATAACTTGTTTATCGACTTTAATATCTTCTGCTAGTTTCATTCCTAAAAGTCTATCTAAGACATTTAGTTTTTTATTAAATTTATAACGTCCAACTTTTGCTAAGTCATAACGGAATTTATCGAAGAATCTTGTAATCATTTGGTTCTTTGCAGATTCAAGTGTTGCAGGTTCTCCTGGACGTAATTTTTCATATATTTCAATTAAGGCTTCATCAGTATTCTTAGTTGAATCTTTTTCTAAAGTATTTTTAATGAATTGATTATCTTCACCAAATACCTCTAGAATTTCTTCATCACCAGATAAACCTAAAGCACGTAATAATGTTGTAATAGTAACTTTTCTAGTTCTATCAATACGAACATATACAACATCACGAGCATCAAGTTCAAATTCTAACCACGTACCTCTATTTGGAATAATTTCTCCAGAAACAACTGGACGTCCATTTTTATCAATCTCTCTTTTGAAATAGATTGATGGACTTCTTACTAATTGAGATACGATTACTCTTTCTACACCATTAATAATGAATGTTCCTGCATCAGTCATCATTGGCATGTCACCCAAGAAGATTTCTTGTTCTTTAACTTCTCCAGTTTCATGAATGAATACTCTTGCTTGAACCTTTAAAGGTGCTGAGTAAGTAACCATTCTTTCTTTAGATTCCTTTACTCCATATCTAGGTTCATCAAATGAATATGAATCAAATTCAAGTGATACCTTTCCTGTGAATGATTCTACTGGGAATATATCTTTAAATACTTCGTCAATTCCTTCAGTTAAGAACCAATCATAACTTTTCTTTTGAATTTCTAACAAGTCAGTCAATGCCAAGGCGTTAGTAGTTTTTGAGAAAGATCTTCTTTCTCTATGGTCACCAAATTTTTGAACTTTGTATGCCATCATTTCACCCCAATACTATAGTAATTTTTTGAGCTTCTCCACGCAAAAAGGAGTATTCGCCACCAATTTAAAATTTTATCAGTAAATTATTTACTTGTCAATAAGTTTTGCTTTAATTATATAAAAACCTTTGCTTTTTTCAATTATATTTACATCGTATATACTTTTCATGGTTTCAATCATGCTTTTAGCGCCTTGATCTTTGCGCATTACGATATAAAGATAACCGGATTTATTTAAGTGTTTACTCGCTCCCATTATAAATTCAGTAATAACCGTCTTTCCTGCACGAATAGGAGGATTAGTTAATATTACATCAAAACACCCATCTATATTAGAATAAATATTTGATTCAACAATATTAACTTTCAAACCAAACTTTTTAGCATTCATCTCTGTTAAATGAAGAGCCCGTTTGTTAACATCCGCAAGAGTAACGGATGTATTTTTATACTTGCAAACCGTTAAACCAATTACACCATATCCGCATCCCAAATCAAGAACACTTGAATATGATATATCTTCTTTTAAAAAAGTTTCGATTAATAATTTAGAACCATAATCAACTTTATCTTTAGAAAACACACCTAAATCACTTGTAAACTCTAAAGAATCATCAAAAATATGTAAATAAACGTTTCTAAATTCACTTTTTAATTTACTATTATTAGTAAAGTAATGTTCCATAAGATTCCCCTTTGATAGATAAAATTATACCAAATTATACAATCTAACTCAAGCAATATTTGGACATTATCACTAATTTTATAAAAAAATAAGATATGTAATTCACACATCTTATTTTAAATATTCTTATACTCCTCAACATCTTTTGATAAATCAAAAGATAGATTTTAGATTTTTAGATATAATCCAGGGAGGCAAGACTAGCGGCACGCAACACGACCATCCTGGTACACAATGCAGTACTCATTAGTCGAGTTATCGTCGCAATTCACGTTGCCATATGAATTAGCATTGCAACTGAATGCATCAGAGTTGCAGTTGAAGTTAGAACCATCGTCACTACAAGCCGATTCTCCAAAATGATTTTTTAATGCTAAAACTGAATTGTCATAATCATTTGGTTTGATACAAAATAATCCATTATCATTTATACATACTGCTTTTGAATCATCAGACCCCAATCTTACAAATACATTTTTTCCTAATGTTGTATAATCTGTTGCACTTGCTGTTGTTGGTGTTCCAAATGCATAATAGTATGTTAATTTTGTTACTCCTAATGTATCTCTTTCTACTGCATTGAATTCTAATTTGCATGTATATTCTTCGGTTACACTTTCTGTTGCTACCTTATCTAGTGTTACTGTTAATGTTCCATTTACTGAACTTTTTGCTTTAACTACTGTTGCATCATTATCTAGTTTATTTTTGATACTTGTATATTTTGCTGTTGTTCCAGTCTTTGGTACACACGTTACATTTACTTCTGCATCATAGTTACTTGAGTTATTTGTTACTTCATAATTTAATATACTTGTTTGATTAAGTGTTTTTAAATCACTTGTTGTGAAATTAATTATCTTCTTTGTATCATCTACTACTGATGAATATACATCCTTTCCATCTAATGTTGCAGCTGTGAAGATAACTGAGAAGTCATCTTGATTTTCACTTACCTTAGCAGACCCGTTTATTATTAATGTTGTTGAAATTGCTGCAAATCCAATACTCATTAGTAATATTGCTACTATAAGCATACTTTTCTTCTTCATATTATTCCCTACTTTCTACTATTTTATTTTATAATACCCCCCCCGATTTTCAAGTCATTTTGGAGAGTTTACATTACTTCCTGTAAATATCCTACTGTATAGTTTTATTATACTACATATTTGTTGTATTTTAATTATTTTGTTTTTTTATGTGTAAAGTAAAAAAATCCATAAAAAAATTGTTAAGATATCTTAACAATTTTAACATCGTAATCTCCGTTTGGACTTGGAACTTTAACTATGTCTCCTACTTTCTTACCAGATAAAGCAGCACCTATTGGTGATTCATCACTGATCTTATTTTCAAACGGATCAGCTTCTAGAGAACCTACTATTTTATATTCTTCAGTATCTCCATCATCAACATATTCTATTTCAACAGTTGAACCTAGACCAACAACATCTTTTGGAGCTTCTTCTATGATAACAGCATGTTCAATCATATATTCAAGTTCTTTAATTCTTGCTTCTACTTGAGCTTGTTCATTTCTAGCTGCATCGTAGTCGGCATTTTCAGATAAGTCACCTTGAGCTCTTGCTTCTTTAATAGCTTGAATAATTCTTGGTCTGTCTTCTTCTCTTAATTTATTTAGTTCATTTTCAACTTCTAAATAACCATTAGCAGTCAATTTAATTTCTTTTTTTCCTGGCATAATTAGTCACCCTTCTTTAAATAAATTTTTGTTTATCAAAACTACTTTCATAAGATTACTACATAATGGTCTAAAAGTCAAACACTTTTAAACGCATCATATCATATTTTTTTAATTCAAATGGCACACGAATCTTAACAATCATTTGAGGATGATTAGCTTCTTCCATTGTTTTTCCGTCTTCATCTAGGATTTCTTCTATACGAAAATTTTTAGTTTCTGTTGATGGTCCAAAGAATTGAACTTCGTCACCTATTTTGAAATAATTTCTTTCCTCTATTGTTGCAATTCCGTCTTTATAGTCTATGACTAAACCTAAGAAATCTTGATTAGAATATTCACATCTTCCTAAATAATATTGTTCATCTACTCCAGGAAGTTTATCAAAGAATTGTGGAGTTGATTCACGATTAGCTACACGGTTTAAAATATTTAAAGCATATGTTGAATATTCAGGAGTTAAAGTATTATTTAAAATTTTATCAATTAATCTTCTATAAATAAGTATTACAGTAGATACATAATAAATGCTACGCATTCTTCCCTCAATTTTAAATGAATTAACTCCAGTATCAACCATATCTTTAATAAAAGGTACCATATTTAAATCCTTTGGAGTCATTGAAAATGGTTCTTCACTTACTTTTTCACCATCTTTTTCATAGTCAAAAGTCCAGCGACATATTTGAGCACATCCGCCTCTGTTGGAATCCCTGTTGGTACAATAATTAGAAAGCACACATCTACCACTTATACTTGTACACATCGCTCCATGAACAAAGCATTCAATTTCTAATCCAGTTTCCCTTTTTATTCTTTTTATATCTTCTTTATTTGCTTCACGTGCTAAAACTACTCTAGTTGCTCCTAAATCCTTATAGAATAAAGCAGCTTCATAATTTAAAATTGATGCTTGAGTTGATACATGTATACATAAATCTATGTTATTTTCACGAATCATATTCATAACGGCTACATCACTTGTAATTATCGCATCAACTTGAATTTTACTTAAATAAATCAAATAATCTTTTAAACCTTTAAAATCCTCATTATGAAACACTATATTAACTGTAACATATACTTTTTTTCCTAAAGAATGAGCATAATCAACAGCCATTTTTATTTCATCCAAATCTAAATTCTTAGCATTAGCTCTTAAAGAATAGTTTTTATAACCAAAATATACAGCATCGGCTCCATACATAAAAGCATATTTTATTTTTTCTAAAGAACCAGCTGGAGCTAGTAATTCAATATTTTCCATTATTTATAGTCCTCCAATTTAAATACAGTTTTTTTATTTAAGAAGCCATCATCGCCATAATTCTTACCATCAAGTATATTTTTAATTTCACTTGCACTTAAATCAAGATTTAACATTAAGAAATACATTACTATATCCTCATATTTAGGCATTAAAGAAACATAATTAAAATAAGTATTATTAAATATATATGTTCCATACTCACTTTCTCTTGCTAAAAATTCATTACCAGTTATTTTTTCGTTTAAAACCATATCATTATAATCCCTTAGTCCTGCATGTTTATTAAAATTTGTAAGCAAAGTTCTTCTTGAATACATGATATTGTTTTTTCCAAATATTGGAAGTATAAGTGGTTTAGTAGAATTATTAATTATTTCATCTATTTCTTCTTTAGTGATTTCATTTGAAATAACAGCACTTGTACATCCATTTTTCAAATGAAAATTAATTGAATTATAATTTACTGCAAAATGAGCTTGATTCCAAATAAGAGGAATACCGGTATCTTTAAATATATTGAAAACGCCTAGATCTTCAAAAATAATTCCTTTAAATCTTAAAAATTCATCCTTAATACTTTTTAACTCATCAATTGCAACTGTGTCCATAACTCTATTTAAATAAACGTATGCATCATCCGGAATATCACACAAGTCAAAGGAATTATATCCGATAGAAAAATTCTTAACAGCAAAAAGAAAATTGGTGATTCCAACTTTCTTATATTCTTCTATTTCTTTTAAATCGTTTATATTAATCAATATTTTTTCCATCTTCATCAGACTTCCTAAAACTAACTGATAATCCATCACCTATATCATAGAATTTAGTGACAAAATCCTCATTAGTACGTAAAAACTCAATATATTTTTCGATTTTAGTTACTAATCCTAAAACGTTTCTCGACTCTATTTTTTCCTTATCAGCTACTAAACCGTGAAATTTTAAGTTATCAGTGATGATTACACCACCTTTAGATAGATAGTTTTGGAACTTTTCAAAAAATTTTATATATTGACCTTTAGCGGCATCAATAAATATTAAATCATATTCATGATCAACTAGATTAACGTCTAAAGCATCATTAAATACAATTTCAATTCTTTTATCCATTCCTGTACGATTTACGTTTTTTACAGCTTCTCTGTAGCGTTTATCATCTCTTTCGATAGTAGTAACTTCAACATCTTCATCAACACTTGCCATAAGAATTGCTGAATAACCTATAGCAGTTCCTAATTCAAGAATTTTTTTAACATTATTGAGTTTAATATATTTTTGTATAAATTTTATGGAATCATGCTCGATTATAGGCACATTGTTTGCCTCAGCATACCTTTCCATTTCCTTTATAACATCATTCATTTTTTTACACCTCTTTAAGACCAAAGTCCTTTACTTTTAAGTTCATTTATAGTATTAATATGCTCAATTTCTGTTTTACTATAATAAACTTTTCCACTTGAGTCTGCAACAAAATATAAATATTCATTTTTATTTGGATATATTGCTGCATCAATTGATGTAAGAGACGGACTACATATCGGACCGACTGGTATTCCTGTAGTACAAGATCCCCTAGTATTATATGCATTACATGAAGAAATATCACTTTGAGTTAAAGCAGTACCCAATTCTTTTTTTACTGCATAATACGTGGTTACATCACTTCCAATAGACATATTTTTATTTATTCGGTTTTGAAATACACCGGATATTTCTTTTCTGTCTGTGTCAAGTGCTGCTTCTAATTCTATCACACTCGCAAGAGTAAGTAAACTAGTAATATTTAAGTTGTTGGTTTCTAAATATTCTTTATATGGAGCTAATTTAGTGTTCATTCCATTTAAAAGAACTTCAACTACTTCTTTTATAGTAGCATCTTTTTTTATGAAATATGTATCTGGAAATAAGTATCCTTCTAAAGGATAATATACTCCATCTTTTAAAATGTCATCTGTTAAGAACCAGTATTTATTGATAAGTTCTTGTAAATAAGTTTTATCACTTAAAGTTTCAATAGCCGCTTCTTTATTAAAGTTAAAATTTTTAACCATTACATCGATATATTCTGTAAAACGTTTACCCTCTATAAAAGTAACAGCTATTTCGTTTTTTTCGATATTAGTTCCATTTGTTAAATTATCAAGAATATCCATCAAGGGCATGCTTTTGCTTAATTTATAATTACCGGCTAAAAATCCCTTTTGATATCCTAATTTAACTATTATTTTTGTTATGTTTTTGCTTTTAATTAAACCTTCTTTTTTCAAATTATTTATTATTTGGTTTTTGCTAGAACCTGGTTCTACTTTAAAACTAATCTCTTCTCTTGACGTACTTGATACTGGTAACATATTATAAAACATTATTCCACCAGCTACTACAAGTAAAGAAAAAGCGACAATCATAGTAATAAAAAAAGCTTTTTTTATCTTTTTATTAAACTTATCAATATCGTTATTCATGGTTTTCACCGCTTGCTTGTTCTTTAACCATATCTAATACACTGGATAAGATATTATCAATGATTTTCCATTCTTTTTCACTAGTTAAAGGATTTAATTGCATATCATCACCATTCTTATCATAAGTGCTTGCATATACTTTAGTATTTCCTTTGCTATCTTTAGTATTGTCTGTGTAAGCTATATAGCTTTTTCCAGTTTCATCAGAATCAAATGTGAATAAAACATCACATGTAAGTTCTTCACCTTTATCATTTTTTATAACTATTTTTCCATTATCTAACATTATTTCCACTTCCCATTCTTTTTAAATAAGTATCAAGTATGATACTTGCTGCTACAGCATCAATTACTTCTTTACGGTTTTTTCTGCTCATATCAGCCCCGATAAGATACTTTTCAGCTTCAACAGTGCTTAATCGCTCATCCACTAGATTTATCTTTAAATCCGTTTTACTTTCGAGTTTTTCCTTAAATATGTTTGTTCTTGAAACAGCTTCTCCTAAAGAGTTGTTCATATTCTTTGGAAAACCAAGCACAAGAGATTCAATTTTTAACTCATCTATCAAAGAAACAACCTCTGAAACAAGTTCATCAACGTCTGTATACCTCAAAGTTTTATAAGGATTTGCAATTATCCCTAGTTTATCGGAAACAGCAAGACCTAAAGTCTTAGTTCCTAAATCCATTCCTAAAGTTCTCATCAGTTCTCTAAGTACGCTTTCACCATAAGCTCTAACACTTTATTTCGATCAAGATTAAGCATTTTATCACGAGCATTTTTATAGTTTGTAATATATCCAGGATCCCCAGATACTAAATATCCAACTATTTGACTAACGGGATTATATCCTTTTTCCTTTAAAGCATCATATATCTCGTCTAAAGTAGTTTCAATTAATGCATTTGTTATATCATCAAGTTCAAATAGAGTTGTCTTATCCATAACTTCACCTCTAACAATAAGATTTTATCATAATAATACATACTAAATCAATAAAATTAATATATTCTATTTTCATAATAAAAAAACAACTGAGTCTAAACTAGTTGCATTTTTGAATCAATTTTAGTGCTTTGCTGTCAGTTTTAAGCTGTATGAAGATTTTTCCCCATGGATCATTTAAATAAGCATTTCTATTTCCGTTTTGAATACTAAGAAAAGATCTATTTTTTTCAAAGTGTTCTGTGATGATATAAAGACTTATTGGATCATTTGCATATTTGATTTTTAAATAATCTATTAGATTTTTTCTAAAATTTTGCTTTTGATAATCACTCATAGATATTATTTGAGATGGATTATAAACTCCAAATAAAATTAATTCATATAAAAGAGCATCCAAAATAGATAATATCTTTTTAGCAGGCACCAAGTTATAGTAACATACTTCTTTACTTTTCATGGCATTTTCACAAGCTCTGGAGTTTAAATCGATATGCTTATTAGCTAGTGTTGATATATATGGATTTGATTGAATAGCGTATTTATTGCTAAAATCAACAGCCACTAAAATATCATCTTCAAAATTCTCAAATATCTCACGATAGTTACCATTTATAACAGCTACTTTATTGTATTCTTGAGAACAATAATACTCTTGAATCGCGGTTGGTTCTTTAGAAAAAGATATCCATTTCGTATCAACTCGACTTCCATGAATCAAGTGTTCATTTACCGTTGAAACAATGTTTTTAAAAAATCTTGCTGAAGATGATGAATTAAGAAATAAACTGCTATATTCTTGATTTATTCTATCCATTATGTATCGTGCTGAATCTAAAATATATGCTTGTTTTGAAGATATAACTCTTAATTTTTCATCTTCACTTAAACCATTGTAATCAGGTTGAATATGATATTTTTCCATAGTATCATCGATCAATTTCTTTGATGCAATTCCGTTTTTTTCAACATCAAAAGCTTCATCATTTTTATTTAGAACTCTATATAGGTACATAAAAAGGCCTCCTTTAAATGCTTGTATTATAAAATAAAAAGGTAGTTTTGTCTACCTTAAATTTTGAAGTCATCTTCTAATGTGAAATCTACATTTTCGTTGATCCATTCTTTTCTTGGTTCAACAGCATCTCCCATTAACACGGACACTCTTTTTTCAGCCATTGCAGCATCCCCAATATTTACTTTTATCAAGTTTCTTGTCTCCGGATTCATTGTAGTTATTCTTAAAGGTTCTGCATCCATCTCTCCTAAACCTTTGTATCTTTGTACTTTATAGTTTGAATTGTCTTTATCACGTACATAGTCTTTAAGTTCTTCATTTGTATAGAAGTAAGTAACTTTTTTACCTTCTTCAACTTTAAATAAAGGTGGCATCGCGATATAAAGATGTCCTTCCTCAATTAAAGGACGCATGAATCTATAAAAGAAAGTTAAAAGCAAACATTGAATATGAGCACCATCATCATCGGCATCGGTCATGATAATAACTTTATCATAATTGATATCTTTAACATCAAATTCAGCTCCACATCCTGCACCTATACAGTGTATCAAAGTGTTTATCTCTTCATTTTTAAAAGCATCAGCTATGCTTGCTTTTTCAGTATTTAAAACTTTTCCTCTTAAAGGTAACACACCTTGGAATTTTCTATCTCGACTTGATTTAGCTGTACCACCGGCAGATTGACCTTCTACAATAAATAGTTCATTAATTTTAGGATTTCTTGCTTGAGGAGGTGTTAACTTATCCGATAAGCTTCTCTTTTCATCTCTTTTGCTTTTTCCTGCTCTAGCTTCTTCTCTTGCCTTTCTTGCTGCTTCACGAGCGAATTTGCTTTTACTCATCTTATCAAGGATAATAGTTGCTTCACCCTTATTTTCTTCAAGATAAAACTTAAGCGAATCATAAACGATTTGTTCTACAACAGGACGAGCCTCAGGAGTTCCAAGTTTTCCCTTAGTTTGCCCTTCAAATTGAAGTAGATTTTCAGGAATCTTTAAGTTTATTACAGCCGTTAAACCTTCTCTGGCATCGCTTCCATCAAAATTGGTATCCTTGGCTTTTAGTATTCCATTTCCTCTAGCATAGTCATTGAATACTTTTGTTAAACCAGTTTTAAATCCAACCTCATGAGATCCTCCATCGGTCGTTTTTACATTATTTACAAAGGAAACAATTTGTTCGTTGTAAGAATCAGTATATTGTAAGGCAATATCAACCTCTATATGATTTTTTACACCATGTATTGGAACTACATTGTTTAAAGTTTTTTTGTCTTCATTCATATATTCTACAAATGATGTTAATCCATTTTCATAATGATAAGTTACTTTTTTGTTTTCGGATGCATTTTCAAGTTCAACAGTTAATCTAGGCAATAAAAATGCACTTTCTTGCATTCTTTCACATATCGTTGAAAAAGAAAATTGACAATTTTTAAATATTTCATAATCAGGCATAAACGTTACACATGTACCCGTTTTTTTAGACTCACCAATTTTTTTAAGTGGACTTGATACTTCTCCTCCGTTTTTAAAACGAATATTAGAAATAACACCATCAGTATAGATTGTTACATCCATCCAAGATGATAAAGCATTAACTACACTGGCGCCTACTCCATGTAGACCTCCAGAAACCTTATAGTTTCCTTCTTCAAATTTTCCACCGGCATGAAGCACTGTATAGATTACTTCAGGAGTTGATTTACCACTTTCGTGCATTCCAATTGGAACTCCACGGCCATTATCCGCAATAGTGATAGATCCATCTCCATTAAGACGTATTTTAACCGTATCTCCGTATCCATTTATTATCTCATCAATACAGTTGTCAATTATTTCCCAAGCTAAATGGTGAAGACCTCTTTTATCAGTTGAACCAATATACATACCAGGTCTTTTTCTTACTGCTTCTAAACCTTCAAGTATTTTTATCGATGAAGCATCATATTTTTTTGTTGTTGCCATAAAGTATCACCTTAATAAAATTTAGCATAAATAAAAAAAAAAGACAACAAAATGTGTCTTATAAATGTAAAGTTATGGTGTTAATACTAGACGGAAAGAGACATTTACATGCACTCCCCCTGTAAATCTATCAAAATAGAAAATTCCAGCCAACACTCCACGATCCCAATAACCGCCTCGAAAAAACCATGGGAAAGATGAATTAATAAAATGAGCTTCTTCATTATACCAGCTACCGTGATAATAAGAAGTCCCATTTTTTTCTAAATAATTATTAAAAGGTCCCATTTCTCCGGTTGCATCCCCTAATATTCTATAATTAAAAGATATAATTGTACTTGATGAACTATAAACATCAATATATTTTGAATCGTAACTTGTTGGTGTTATTTCACTATTTCCTAATTGACCTGACATATAGCCAGCTGTATATTCCCATGCTCCACCGGACATATCGTATACTCCACTTATATTTCTTGTTGTTGAGGCAAGATAACCAATACTAGTATTGTATGGTTGATTATAATTTTCTCCATCTCCATAGGTCCCTGGATATGAGCTTTGGTCTAATGTTGGTAAAGATGAATATCCTGTTTTATATGATGAATTATTATTTATATTTATTTCTTTATCTATTCCATATTTGGAATGTGAAAGATATGCTACTGCTCCCCATTCTGTATTCTTTATCATATGTGAATCTGCATCTCTATTATAGTTATAACTCGTTTCAAATATATTCTTTACTGTTATATTTCTCCAACTATATACATTCGGTTTTATTATTACTTTTGTAAAATCTGATTCATTTACTTGAGCAGCAGTTGTTGTTGTTGCTCCTTTATATCCGGTTTCAAACTTTCCTACCCAGAATCCATTTGTATCAAAACTTGTAAATGCTGGGTGAGTCAACCACTCTCCATTTTTGCTTCCATTTGATACTTTATCATATCTACTTTCAAACTCTATTTCTATCTCTTGCGCTTTACTTTCTACTTCGGATGCACTTGCTACTGTTGTTAAACTATAATTGTCTACATTAAATAATTTATATTTGTATCTTGGTATCCATACAAAATATGATTCAATATTATTTTCTGGTATTATCTCATCATTTGCAGTTGTTTTTTCAAAATTAACATATTTTAGTAAATCTGTATCATCATTGATTATTATGTCATTTTTATAATATTTAGTTATTTCTTCTTCACTTAATGCTCGATCATATATCGCTGCTTTTTTCACTGATATATTTGAATAATTAACATGTGTTCCACTTGGACTTGGATTTGCACCAATAAATATCGGTTGACTACTTAAACCAATATTTCCAGTTGTTGCAACACTTTTATCTAATTTGCCGTCAATATATAATTTTAAATTTTTTCCATCATAGCTAATAGCAATTAAATATTCCTTATTTTTTTTGATTGTTTGATTAGAAAAAAATGATACGTAACTTGATGATGATTTATCATACATAGCGGCAACAAGTTTTTTATTATTATACCCACCATATCCAATTCCCATTCCACCAACTTCCCAATTCCCAAAGAATTCTTGAACAGAGTCATCTTTATTAAATCTTAATTTTATCGCCAATGTCATACTATCTTTAAAATCATAGTTTTCTAATCCTAAATTAATATAATCGTCTACTCCATCTAAGGTTACTTGATTATCTTCTTTTGTTGCCCCATTTATTTTTCCATTTTCATTTAAATCATCGTAATCATCTTTTAATATTACGGCATTTGCCCAAACTTTGTTTTCATAATTATACCATTCAGTTGTTGTATCCGCCTTTTTTACAGTTCCATTGTCTGCTATTATTACTGGAACTAAATCATTAGTTAATTCTGGTTCTGCTGGTTTATTACTAGATATTCCTATACTTTCTCTTTCTACTGCATTAAACTCTAACGAACATGTATATTCTTCACTCACTTCTTCTAATGATGTTTTATTTAATGTTATTGTTACTCTCCCTTTTGCTGTATTTCTTGCTGGTACTATGTCATTTTCTACATCTATTGTATTTGTTATACTTGTATATTTATTGTTTTCTGGTGTACATGTAACACGCACTTCTGCATCATAGTTATTTGAATTATTTGTTACTTCATATGTAAGTACTGATTTATCTCCTACTTTACTTAAATTATTAGTATTAAATGTTATTGTCTTTTTATCTTGACTTATTACACTTTCATATACATCTATTGTATCCAATCTTGCTTTACTAAAATATACATCAAAATCTGTTTCATTCTCTGATACTTTTATATTACTATTTATTATCAATGATGTACTTACTGCTGCAAATCCAATCATCATAAAAACTATTGCAACTATTATTGCACTTTTCTTCATTTAAACACACCTCATCTATTTTTTATTTTATAATACCCCCCCCGATTTTCAAGGACATTTTATGTGTTTACATTTATTTCACAAAAAAATTTGCAAATTATTGCAAATCATCTATAAATTTATCTTTTGAGTTTCCTCTAATTTTCTTAAAAGTTCTTCTTTGCTCATCTTTTGAGTTTCTTCTACCTTTGGTAGTTCATCAACGTATTCTAAATAAACATTTTCAAATTCTTTTTTCATAATTCACCTATTTATTCTTAGACATAATAGATTCAATATATTTATTTGCTGCTTGCATTATATCATCCTCTATTTGGCTATTTTCATGTTCTTCCTTTTTTGTTGCATCTTCAATTGAAGAAAAATCAGGGAAATCATTTATACCTAAATCAAAAGCATTTTCTTTTTCTTCAGTTACGTTTTCATCATTATTATCATTAATTTCAACGTTCTCATTTATAAATTTAGGAATATCAATATCGTTTTGTTCTTGAGTTGATATTGGATTTTCCTCTACTTTTATAATATTTTCTTCGCTTTTATCTTCTTCAACAGGTATATCTTCAATTTTATTTTTTTCATCATCTAAAAGTATATTTTCAAACTCATCTGTAGTTATAGTTTCTACTTCTGTAAGTGGTTCACCTACTACATGCACTTCTTCACTTTTATTAATTGCATTTAGATTTTGAGTTTTTGTCTTTTTAATTGGTCCAAATTTTTTTCTATTATTTAATATTATAAGAATGAACACGACTACCAATAATATCAGTAAAAAAACCAAAACAGGAAAAAAAGCATCACTCATTATAAATTCATCAAAAGCATTCATAAATACTCCCCTTATCATTACTCTACAATATTAATATTATCACATAATAAATTTATAGACAAGAAAAAAGATGTATTAGAATAATCTAAGTACATCTTGGAATGTTATATATATCATAAGAAGCATTATAAGAGCAAAACCAACTGTATGGAAATATCCTTCTATTTTAGGATCAACTTTCTTTCTTGTAACTGCTTCTATCAAAACAAATAATACTCTCCCTCCATCAAAAGCTGGGAATGGTAAAATATTTAATACTCCTAGATTTATTGAAAGGTATGCCGTTAGATATATGATATTAGCAAAACCTAAAGATGCAACTGTACCAACAACCGAATACATTCCAACAGGTCCAGATAAAGCTGAAAGGCCTAACTTTCCAGTAAACAATGAACCAATTATAAGAATCATCGTTGATACAATGCTACCAAATTTAGAAAATGCATATTTTATGGCTGAAACAAAGCCTTTATTTACTTTACTTTTAGCTTGAATACCTACAAGATTAGATATTGTAACATCTTTTTCTTTTTTATCATATTCTTTTAAAATACTTTCCAATGTATTTGTTTCATCAATTTTTATTGTTTTTCCATCAAATACAACATACTTATCAGGAACAATCTTGTATGTATCAATCGATCCATCCTCATGTTTTATCTTATATTCATAATAATCATTTTTGTTTTTTAAATTGGTAACAATAGTTAGTTTATCCCAAGTTTTTATTTTATATCCATTGCATTCTATAATTGTATCATTTTCTTTTAAACCAGCATTATATGCAGGAGTTCCTTCTGAAACAGAACCAATGACACTTGATTGGTCAGTACTTCCATAGCAAAGACCAATTATGAATAGAAGCACAATGGCAGTGATGAAGTTCATTGTAACACCGGCAACCAAAATCAAAATTCTTTTTATTTTTGATTTATTGCACATAAATTTATCTTTAGGAAGATTTTCATCATCCTCGCCTTCTTCACCGGCCATAGCGCAAAAGCCTCCGATTGGGAAAGCCCTTAAAGTATACTCTGTTGGATCATTTTTTCTTTTTAACGATAATACTTTTGGTCCCATTCCTAAAGCAAACTCGTAGACATGAACACCACATTTTTTAGCAACTAAGAAATGTCCTCCTTCATGTACAAATATAAGCAAGCTTAAAATCAGCAATAACACAACTATATTCCAAATTGGCGTATTTGGTAAAAGTGTTAGCACTAAAACAATACCAATAACTATACCAAGTAAAATCAATATATTTTTTAAAGTTTCTTTTTTCATTGTCTTCCTCCTAAGTTCTAATAATAATATGCCATTTAATAACTTTTATATACTTATAATACTCTACTATAGAAGTATTTTCTTAAATCCGGGAATTTTAAATAACTCTTTGGATCAATCAAATTAGCAACCCATTTGGCATAGGATGTATAAGTTGTTCCATACCAACCTGTTCCAAGTCCAAAATGTAGGTGTGCCCCAGTTGAACATGAATCCCATGGAGTACCCGATCCTCCACCAACAGTTCCAACAATGGTTTGATTAGTTACTTTATCACCAACACTTACATTTATTGTCAAAAGGTGCATATAACATGAAGTATATTGTTTACCATTTATCAAATGTTGAATATAAACTTGATTACCTCCACAGCTAGCCTTTCTAACGATTTTAGAAACCATTCCATTAGCAACACTATAAACACTAGTACCTTCTTTATTACCACCAATATCAATTCCTGAATGGAATTTATTTTTAACTCCAGTTACAGGATGTGTTCTATAACCAAAATATGAAGTTGTAACTCCTCTATTAAGAGGTCTTAAAAATCCGGTATCTCCTCTAACACTTACACATTTTTCCAAGTCTTCGTCCTCTTTACATCCAATTTTTTCATAATAATTGATAAGTTCTTGAGTTGAAGAAATCTCATCTTTAATATCCATAGTTACATCAAGATAATCAGCAAGTTTATTGTTAAGAGATTTTATATCATTAGCAAGACTGTCTATTTGATTGTTTAATTCAACTTCCCTATTTTCAAGATCAATTTTCAATTGAGTGTTATATTCTATTTTTCCTTTCCACTCATCTATTTTATCCTTTTGATAGTTCATAAGCTGTTCCATAATAGCATATCTATAGATTAAATCTTCATAACTAGTAGCTTTAAATATGTACTCTAAGTATACATTATCCCCTTTAGATATCTGATAATTTTTTATTATCTTTTCAAGTTCTGTTTTACCACTAGCTATATCCTTTTCTAACTGTTCAGATTCTTTAAGTGAATCAGCTATTTTTTGTTGATTGTTAGATATCTCTGTTTGTTTGCTCGAAACAGAAGCTTTAGCACTGCTAATCTCATTTTTTGTAGCAGTTTTCTTCGATTCATTAGCAGCTTGTTCTTTTTTCCATGAAGCAAGTTCTGCACGTAATTCTTTTAATGTACGAGCTTTACTAGCCGCATAAGCTGTTGTTCCTGTAACAAGAATTAAAGCTGTACATATCACGATTAAGACTTTTTTCATCATATTTTTAAATATCTCCTTACTGCTTTTGTCGATCCAAATATACCAACTAATGATCCGATAATTGCTAAAACAAAACTTGAAACATAAACAATATCACTAGGTTTTACTAACATCAATAAATCCGTATATAGCTTTCCTCCTGATACATCATAAAAGTAAAAATATCCAAATATTGTAATCACGATTGGCAAAATCGATCCAACAAGTCCAAGAATAAATCCTTCAAATATAAATGGTAGTTTGATTACTGTGTTGCTTGTACCAACTAAACGCATAATTTCAATTTCGTTTTTCCTTGAAAAAATAGTTATTTTAATTGTATTTTCATTTAAGAACATTGTAACAATTACTAAAGCTATTACAGCTATAACACATGAATTTCTAGCAACTTCAAATACATTTAAAACTTTATTTACTACTGTTTCGCCATACTTTACAGCAGTAATTTTATCTATTGCTTTGATTTCATTTGCAGTGGATGTTATTTTTCTTACGTTTTTTACACTTAATACAAGCGTTGGACTTAGTGGATTATCATCCAATATTTCCAAAGACTCCTTCATATCTTCATCTTGAAGAAGCTCATTTTTTATCTCGTCTTTACTGCGATAAATCGTTTTATTTTCATCAATATTATCTATTGCAACAACACTTGCTTTAATGTTTTCTATTTCCTCATCAGTTGATTTATCATCTATAAATGCGATTATAGTAAGTGTACCTTCAATGTTTTTAGTCATAGAATTGACGTTATAGGTTGTAAGTAAGGCAATCGACACTAAGATTAGAGTAATTGCAGTACAAGATATAGAAGCTAAACTAAGAGAAAAATTACGGAATATACTTTTAAATGCATTAGTAAAACTTTTTCCTAATATTCTAAATATTCTCATCTTCAATATAACTTCCTTTCTTCTTATCAGATACTAAAACTCCATTATGAATCGCGATAACACGTTTTTTCATTCTGTTTACGATCTCTTTATCATGCGTTGCCATAATTACAGTCGATGCAAGTTCTTTATTGATATTATTGATAACATCCATTATCTCTTTACTCATCTTAGGGTCTAAATCTCCTGTTGGCTCATCACATATAATGAGTTTAGGTTCATTTACAATAGCACGAGCTATACAAACTCTTTGTTGTTCTCCTCCGGATAATTGATTAGGATAACTTCTTAGTTTGTTTTTTAATCCTACCCTTTCAATCGCCTTTAAAACTTTTTCCTTTATCTCTGTTTTATCCATACCATAGCTCTCAAGAGGATATGCAACATTTTCATATACAGTCAATTTTGGAAGCAATTTAAAGTCTTGAAAAACAACTCCAATCTTTCTTCTCAATTTATATACATTGCTGTTTCTAAGACTTGATACGTTTACTCCTCCAACAAAGACACTACCTTTATTTGGTTTTTCTTCACGATATAGAAGCTTTGTAAGTGTCGATTTACCAGATCCGGATTCACCAATGATAAACACAAATTCTCCAGCGCTTATCGAAACACTTACATCTGCAAGTGCGGTTACACCATTTTTATAAACCTTAAAAACATTTTTTAATTCTATAAATTCCATAATTCTCACCTTATACAACCATTATAACATAAGAAAAAAGTAAATATATAAAATACTTTTAATAAATGTAAACTAATCAACTTTTATTTTTATCATTTAACATAACCGATAAATCATCAACATTGAACTTGTTTGCAGCGCATATATCGATATAATCATTGATTTCTTTAGTATCATTTAATTTAAGCAACATTTTGTAATGGTCCATAGTTATCTTATAAGAAATACGCATACCTTTTGATATGTATTCAAAGAATTTCATGGTTTTTCTCAAATCATTGAACACCACTTTAGTCGCTGATATTTTATTTATAAAACTAACTGTTTGTCTTATTCCTTGCAAACCATAATCGATTTTTATACGATTTAATATACTACCAAGTCTAATAGATGAATTTATTTCATGTTGATTGGTAATATCGTTTATAGCATAAGAAAAAAGTTCATCATCTACAAATAAATCATTAAGTTCGCTTTCATATCCCATAACATATACCTCCTCATAAATATCTTTACCGATAAATATGCATTTTTCTTCTAAAACAAAAAAAAATATGCAAAATTGCATATTAAATACGAGATATTGAACTTATATAATAATTATCATTAGTTTTTGTGAATGTTATTTTATTTTTAGTTAAGGATGCTTCGATTCCTTTTAATGATTCTCCTGATATATATTCTTTTACTTCAGTTTCTAAATTATTGATATTATATATCTTATTATCTTTAACAAGTGCAGTTATGCATTCAACCACTAGTGTTTCATCCACTTCTTCTATGTTAGTTATTTCCATAACAACATCATTTGGTTTAACATCCTCGCTAGTTACTGCTATATACGATAAAGACGATGAAGAATAAGCAAATGACGTTTTCCCTACTTGAAATGATGAGGGAGCATAACCATCTTCAGTTCCAAATAGGTTTTTATATGATTCCTTTAAGCTATTTTCATCAACCTTATAGATCATTCCATCTTTAAGAGTAGCATCACTTGAAAGATTATTATATGCTAGTGCAAGTTTATCCTTTATATCGATTTTACTTATATCATAAGTTCCATTAAGAAGAGATAGATTGTCAATTTTTATATTGTTTAAAATATTGCCATATTTGTTCATGTACCATTTTAAATCTTTAACTACGGCTGTTGTTGTAGAAGTTGTAGATACTTTAATCTCTTTTGCAATGTCCAAATTACCTGTTATATAAAGTTTATATACCAAAAAGATTGAACAAGCCATAAGCAATATAATGTAAATGTAAAGTCTTACAATTTTAAAACTTTTTCTCCTTGTCATTCTTTTTTCGTCAGCTTTAATATTTTCTTTTATATCAGAAATAAGTTCATTTGATATAGTCTCTTTCAAAGTTTCCTTATATTCATCATTGATACGTTCATTTATATCATTCATCACATTTTCGCATAAGTTAGAACGCATTTCATCATTTATTTCTTCTAGTACACCTTTTCTAATATTTTCTTTCTCTTTTTTAGTTAAATAATTTTTTTGTTTGTTGTTTACATCCTTTTTACTATCCATTTACAACACCTCACATGTTAATTATAAATTAAATATTGTTATAAATCAATTATTTATGTGATGGTGTACAGTCGGAGATGACACATTTAAAGTATCAAACGTGTAACCATTGTTTAATCCATATACAATTATATCCTCTATTACATCGATTGTATTTCTTTTTATGTCATGCATAAGAACAACTGATTCCTTTTTTCTTCCTATTCCTGTTGTTACATTTTTATATATTTGACTTGAAGTTGCTCCAGCTGCATCACAAGAATCAACATTCCAATCGAAATAAACGTATCCTCTTTTAGTCATTTCACTTGCTATTGCAGAAACAACTCCTTTTGAATGTCCTCTACTGATGGTATTAGAACTTCCTCCAGGGAATCTAAATAGATTAGTTTTCGCTCCTGTATATTCTTCTACAATATTATTCATGTCGTTAAAATCCTTGATATATGTTTCAACTGAATCATATATGCTCCATTTATGAGTCAAGGTATGAACCGCGATTGTATGCCCTTCTTCACTTTCCCTTTTGATTAAAGGTACATAGGATTTAAATTGATTGGTTACAAAGAATGTTGCTTTTACGTTATATTTTTTTAGAATATCCAAAAGTTCTTCAGTATATCTTCCAGGTCCATCATCAAATGTTAAATAAACGACCTTTTCCCGATTTTCAGCTATAATGTCGCTATTGGTTCCATCATAAACAATAACCGTTCTCGTTTTAGAACTAGTTTTTTCATTGCTTGTTACTGAATATTTTACTTCATAAGAACCTATTTTAGTTGTATCAACTGTGCCTTCAATAACAACTTCATCATCAAGAGGCTTATCACAAGCATCAAAAGCAGTTGCTCCTTCTTCGGTGTAATTATCATTTAATTTAACATAAACGATTTCTTTTCCATTAAGATTTATCTTTGGACTTGGTTCCTCAGTTTCAACTAAAGGTATTTCTTTTATAGTTTGATTTCCAGATGAATCAACGACACTTAAAATAACTTTATTTTCTTCAATTTTCTCCGTTACTTTATCCGTGATTACACCATCATAATTATCTTCAGCAGTAAATGTTAGATTAAGTTTACTATCCTTTTGACAGGAATATATCTCAACGTTTTCGATGTCAGTTTTTATTACTGGAGGAACATCATCTATAACGTTAACAATTCTTTTTGTTGTATAAGTTTTATTATTATAAGTTATCTCATATAGATATGAATATTGACCTAAATTATTAGTATCAACATCATTTTTTACTTTGATATTTAATTTATCAGGTTCAATTACTTCATCATTTTCAAAGAACTCAAAACCAGCATCCTTATACTCATTTTTTATCGTTACCTCTGTCTTTTCTTCTCCGTTTAAAACTAGAGAATAGATCTTTTTAGGAGCAAAGATATTTTTTGATAAAATCATGCTTATTATGAATATGAATAAAGACAAAGTTATTCTTGTTATTTCAATGTATAAATTGTTAAATTTAATAAACTTTTTTTTAACTCTCCTCATACTTACACCTTCTATATATTTATTATATCACGTTGTGCAAAAAGTATATATTTTTTTAATTTATATTTTTTTCTATTGACATCATTATAGAAAATATAGTATTATCTATTTGCATGGCCCGTTGGTGAAGTGGTTTAACACACATGCCTTTCACGCATGCATTCATGGGTTCAAATCCCGTACGGGTCACCAATAAAGAAATTAAGCGACTTTTTAGTCGTTTTTTTATGCGTGAAAGAAAAAAATCGCGTTTTTGCGATTATTTTATTAAAGTAATTCGAGCGTATCCATTTCCTTGTTTAGCACAATTAGCTGTTGGTGTAGCACTTGTACATGTAGTTGAAATTGTTTTAGTTGACTCTTCAGCAGATGTAGCACAGTTATAACAATACATTGATTTTTCAGTTAAAAGGGTGTTTCCAATATAACCGGAGCCACCAGCTCCTGAATATCCAATTTCAGAATGGGATCCAGAACCACCGCCATAAAATCCGCCTCCGCCAGCTCCTTCATTATAACAAGATGCTCCCTTGCCAAAAGAAGAATTAATTACTCCTTTCGCATCTAAACCGCCACTTGTTTGACTTCCACCAGTAGATTTTTGGATACTTACTCCTACATAGCCTCCGCCGGAGCCACCATTGGCACTAAATACACCACCAGTACTCATCGAACTTCCGCCGCCTCCGCCAGAAACTATTAAAATATTATTTTTATTATTTCCAAAAGTTGTAAGTGTTCCGGATTTTGTTGCTATGTGAGTGGCTCCACCTCCGCTTCCAGCAACCCAGCTACTACTATCGTCAGATCTGGATCCACCTCCGTTGTATCCTCCATTTAGATTAGATCCACTACCACCAACGTTAATATATACTTCGTCACTACGCTTCAATATTATATTACCATATGAATATCCACCGTATCCGCCTTTATATCCATTTCTGCTTCCGCCTTGTGCTCCCCATGTTTCTAATTTGTACGTTCCAGACATTGGTGCTATAAAGGTTTGTTCTCCTCCAGTGTAATCAAATGTCCACTCTGTAGGTCCATTATAACCCAGTTCTTCTCTTTCTACTGCATTGAACTCTAGTTTACATGTATATTCTTCACTTACTTCTTCTATTGATGTTTTATCAAGCGTTACTGTTAATGTTCCATTTAATGTTTCTTTGGCTTTTACTACTGTGGCATCATTGTCTAACTTGTTTTTTATACTTGTATATTTTGCTGTTGTTCCAGTCTTCGGTACACATGTTACTTTAACATCTGCATCATAGTTTGCTGAATTATTTGTTACTTCATATGTTAGGGTTGATGTGTCTCCGATTTTCTTTAGATCTTTACTTGTAAATGTAATTGTCTTTTTTGTATCATCTACTACTGATGAATACACATCTTCTCCATCTAATGAAGCTGCAGTAAATATTACTGAAAAATCTTCATTGTTTTCGGATACTTTTGTATTTCCATTTATTATTAATGATGTACTTACTGCTGCAAATCCAATCATCATAAAAACTATTGCAACTATTATTGCACTCCTTTTCTTCATTTTAAATACACCTCATCTATTTTTTATTTTATAATACCCCCCCGATTTTCAAGGGCATTATTCTGTTTTACATTACTTTTGTCGTCTTTTTTATTTTGCTCTCCTATTGTTTCTTATATTATACAACATTTTTATTGTATTTTGTATATTCATTTTTATTATGTGTAAATAGTTTGTTTTTATAAAAAGAAGACTTATTTCTTTATTGAAATAAGTCTTCTATTCAAAATAATCATTTTTAAAAGTTAATTCATCTTCTTTAGGTTCTTGATATTTTATTTTTTTGTTGTTTATCATTTTTCTTAATGTAAATATAATAGTTATAACTACTAATGTAAATGCAACAAATATTAATATTGTATAAACTAAATTTTTATAGTTTTTATTTTGTTCTTTGTAAGCTTTTCTAATTAAATCTATTTTATATTCTTTTTTTTCATTAGAATTATTATCAATAGATGTTAAAACAATATAGTCTTTATCAGTTATATCTATTAAGCCATCATTACATGTAATTGATCCATCCTTTTCAGTTATTAGATATAGTTCTCTTAAGGATGAAGGAATCGTGATTTTATAATTGGTTTGATTGCTTTTGAAGTCAATATCATATCCAACTATTTTTAAATTTTTCAACATAGGTGTTGATGATGATGATAACTCTGTTGTTGGTTCTACAATTTGAGTTGTCTCTTCGATTATGTTTGTCGTAGTTGTTGTTGTAGTTTTCGCGGTAGTTTTTAAAGTGGTTTGATTTTTTGAAGCAGTAGTTATTTTAGTAGAAGATTTAGTAGTTGTTTGCTTTTCTTCTACTGTCTTAGTTGTTGTTGTAGTTGGATTATTTACATAGACAACTATTTTATAAGTCGTAATAATTTCTACTTCATCATAATCGGAACCATCTACACTTACTGATATGGTTGTAGTACCTACAGATAATCCTTTTATATTAAATGTTTTAGTTTCATTATCAACCCAATCTTGATTTACATCTACGCTTGCAACACTTGGATTAGAACTGCTTATTCTATATACTCCTGTTGCATTGTTGGCAGTTATCTTTATGCTTTCACTTGAACCTGGAGTTAGAGTAACATTATATTTATTTACTTTTATACTTCCACTTGCTAAAACCGATACTGGAAATAAAAGCAATATAAAGATTAAAAAATTTAGATATTTTTTCATCATACTTCACTCCTTAAAATTCTATTTTTTATTCTTACATAATCAAGTGGAGTTATTTTACCATCTTCATTTGCATCTGCACTTAATAAATTTATTTTATCCGTCATGACTTTGTTTCCTAGAATATGATTTTTTATTCTCACATAATCAAGTGCGGATATTTTTCCATCCATATTTGCGTCTCCTATAAGGATAATAGTATATTCACTAACGATAGTTGTAAGTTTATCACCACTTTTTATCGTTTCCTTATCCACCAATTCTTCTTCATTTCTTTTAACGTTCATATCAGTTTGAGAAACAATATTATCCAAAATATATTCTTTCGTTAAAGTTATATCCTTTTTAGGCAATATTTTAATATATTCCCCATCTATGTTAAATGTACTTGAACTTATTCTACCATAGATATCAAAATCTATTGATTTAGTTGAATTACTATATTTCAAGTAAACTGTATAATGTCCAGATTTAGTAGAATTTTTTAGTTTTAAAACAAAATAGTTGTTGTTTACTTTGCTTCTATCGATATCAAAATCATTTTTGACACTTTTTCCATCTTTTGTTATATCAACACTTATAAGTTCATTACTTTTTAAATTGCTTGATTTAAAGTCAACATTAAAATAATCCTTTGAATTGGTATAAACTTTATTTGATGAACTAGAAATATATATATTATCTATTGAACCAAAGGTCTTATTTTCATTATAAGTATATGCATAGATTACTGGTTCACATGAAACAAGAGTTCCAGACCCAACAGTACTTAAATCAACCCAACCGGAACCATTATTTATATAATTTAGTCCACTGCTTATCTCCATATAATGATGTTGATTGAATTCATTCGTGCTTTTACACATAAGCGGTGCAACATATCCTGATTTATTGAATTTAACAATAATGGTTGCTGAACTTGATAGTTTTATATTCAAATTTTTTATACTTATGACACCTTCTGATGCTGAAATACCACTTCCAAGGATATTCCAAGATGAAGGTGTATTTAAGTCATTATTTTTTGATAAATATATTTGATAAGGCGTATCCTTTATAACCTCAATACTTATTTTATCAAGAATTTGACTTCCTGTTATATTTATTTTAGTGCTTACCATTATAGAATCATTGCTTCTTATTGAAGTGTTTGCAAGCGTGTCGCTTGAATTATATGTATGGTCATATTCATTTATATTAGTTCCACTAAATGCAACTACATTTCTACATATACGTATATCATCATATGAAATATAGTAGTAGCCATTTAAGGCAAAATCAGTTCCCCATGAATTTTTTACTAAGAATGCTCCATCACGAGTTGCTCCTTTAAAATTATCCTTGCTGATTGTATCATCATATCCAACAATCACTACGGCATGATCAGAATATTCATTTGTTGTATTTATATAATAGACTTCATCCAAACTTGATGTACCAGACGAAGAATTTATAAGAGTTCCAACCGCACCATATTTTCTAATATAGCCTTTGATAGTTGTCAATCTATCATCTGTACACGTAAGCGATGTATAATCACTCATGTATTCATCAATAGTTAATATCGGATTATTTGCTGGCATAGTTTTTTTATCTATTGGAGCATAATTGCTTGACCATGGAAGAATATATGGAAATGTGCTTTCAAGAAGCGGTCCGTCACCTCTAAAAAGATAAGAAGCAACATAAGAATAGTTCCCTCCATCATTAGCATCTCGATTATAACCACTTTTATTAACCTCTCCATTTAAATAAGCTTTATAAGTAGACATCATATTGATATGTCTTTCGGATAAATCTAGAGAAGTTAAACCATTCATTATAGCTGATGTTTCCATAAGAGATGCACCAGCAAAAGCCCAACAAGCATTGGTATTACCTTGATTTTTTACACTTGTTATAAGTCCTAAATCCACAGATGAATAAAAGGTATTGCTGGCACCAACCAGGCTGTGCACACTGCTCTTGGCTGTCTCTTCACAATATTTTGGCTCAATCACTTGACTTTTCATTTCTTCACTTAATATACTCCATTTTTTATGCTCTTCTGATTCCTCACAAAAACTAAGAGCTTTAACGCTTGGAATAAATAAAATTAAAGAAATAATAAAAAGCATGAACTTCTTCATAACGCACCTACCCTATGGTAATTATATCAAAATTAAATTAAAAGCAAAAGAAAAATAACGCCTTATTTCGTTATTTTTTTCATCTCTATATTTTTTTGATATATATTCTCTAAAGAACCACCTTTATCTTTTTTTACTCTTATAATAAAGAATAGATTTTTACTGAAATTGGATTTTACTTCATTTGTAAACTTCTTTGTTCGATTATTGCTTTCAATATAATTATATGATGAATAAAACTCCAATACTTTAGAAAATGATTCAGCAGTATCAAATGTATCCTTTTGAGTTAATAATTCAGTGAATTTATTTCCATTTTTTATGTAGTATCCTACTTCTATTTCATATACTTTAAAATCATCTTTTTTATAGGATGCTGGGGTTGAATAAAACATATGCATATCATTGTTGATAAAAGCATGTATCGTGGAAATACTTACATCATCATCATTTAAAGATGATATATATATTTTACTTGATGTTCCTAATCTATAAATTATGATAACGCTTATTAAAAGCAATATCGTTAAAAACGTTATCAAAGTCTTGGGATTATTTAATATTTTCTTTATTTCTTCCATATTATTCTCCTGTTTCTGAATACGTGTTTGGATTAATGTTTTGAAGTTCAACTTCAAGGGTCATAGATAAATCAATCTGTGTTCCAGTGGGGATGTTATATCCGCTTACATATCCATAATTATTAAAGCTGTATTTAAGTCCGATTAAATTACAGAAATTGATGACTTCGCTTTCACTCCAACCTGTTATATCTGGCATAGTAATGACGTTACTGTTTGTAAGCAAGAAAACTTTTGAGCTTTGACTTGTTTTAAATCCAGCTTCTGGATATTGTTTTATTATACGTGTTCCATCTCCGATTACAACTGGACTTATGCCCTTGCTTTGTAAAATTGGTTCTACACTTGTAAGTGTTTTATTTGTATAAGCATCGATATTGACAATTTTGCTTGCATCCTTATCGCTTACTCTTGTATCAAGGTTTTTATATTTAGCAACGCTTTCAACCATTTTTTTGACAATTGCTCCCATATTTTTACTAGTTCCATGAAAATCCTTTACAGCAACATATAAAATATATTCTGGGTCATCCTTTGGAAATATTCCAGCAAATGATCTAATAACGTTATAGTTACCTACAACATAGCTACCGGCACCATTTGTATAGTTTGCTGTACCTGTTTTACCGATAAGTCTAACCGAGTCTGTGTGGTATACGCGTCCTGTTGCTCCTGTATCAGATCCATTAACCGTTAAATCCATAAGTTCTTTAACTTTATTGACTGTCGATGTTGAATATACTTTATTAAGTTCCTTTTTACCACCTTGGTAAACAACTTCATTCTTGTTTGGATCGACAATTTTTTCAATTATATATGGTTTCATAACTGTTCCATCATTTGTTAATGTTGTAAGCGCTTGAATCATCTGGATTGGAGTAACCGTTATACCTTGTCCATATGAAGCAGAAGCAACCTCTGTTTCGTATTCAAAATCAATGTCTCCTTTATATTCATTAGCAAGTTCAATTCCTGTTTGTTCCCCAAATCCTAGATTAGTATAATATTTAGTTAAACCTTGCTTTTTTAATCTTTTTGATAGATTAACGGCTGCAACATTAGAGGAATACGTAAATCCTACATCATATGTAATATTTCCCCAACCTACTTTATTCCAATCTTTTATCTTATAATCAGCGACTTCAACCGTACCTGATTTATATAATTCGTCTCCTTTATATAAACCTTCTTCAATGGCAGATGCAAACGAGAATATCTTCATTGTACTACCAGGTTCATAAGTGTATGAAATAAGTGGATCATTATAATTTTGTAAATCAAGCTTATTTGGATTAAAACTTGGAGATGTAGAAGAACCAATTATTGCACCCGTTTTAGCATCAGCCACCGTTATAGTTACCCAAGAAGGATTATATTCATTAAATTCAGTTACCGCATTATCAAGGAATATTTGAACTTGTTTATCCAATGTAAGATAAACATCATATCCATCCTCAGCTGGTGTATTTTGACTTACTTTATCTGCCATTTGATATCCATAAGCATCATGTTGATATGTAATACTTCCATCTTTTCCTTTTAAATATCTATCACAAAACTTTTCAATTCCAAGTTCACCTGTTATCTCATCAGTTTCTTCATTCTTTTTAGCATAACCAATTAAATATGATGCAAAATCTCCATTTTGATAATATCTTTTAGATGATTTAACAAACGCTATTCCTGGAAGATCAAGTTCTTCTATCTTTTGTTTGTCAAGCTCACTTAGATTTTTACCGCCAGAGCCAAATTCTACTTGATACTTATTTTCTACATTCAATCTTTTGTAAATATATTCATAAGTCATTGTCTTATTAATTGGTTCAAGAACCTCTGCAAGTTTTCTTGCCGTAGTTTCTTTATCAACAACATGTTTAGGATATCTTTCATCAGTAGTTCTACTGGAAGAAAGATAAGCAATTAAAGTATATGAATTGACGTTTTGAGCTAAAAGATTATTAGCATTATCATAAATATTACCACGTGTTGCATAAAGAGTTTTAGTTGTTGTACTTCTAGCTTCAGCAATTTCCTTTAAGTTAGAGCCTTCTACAGTATCATTGGTTGCAACATAAGCAAGCTTAACAAAAAAAAGCACAAATAAAAGAACAATACAAATTATAAAAACAAAATTGATTTTAATTGTATTGTTCGTATATTTCATGCTTTAACCTCACTTATTATTTAATAACTATTATATTATCATTATTATAGCTTAAACCATTACTCTTTGCAACATCTTGAATAGTGGATAGACTTGCAAGTTCATCTACTTGCATTGATAGACTCGAATTAACGTTTTCTTGTTTTTCAATCTTCTTTTTCATCTTTTCAACTTCAATATTTGAACTTGATAAAGTAGCACTTGTATAAACAATCATAACAGGTGTCATAAGCGCAAGAAGAGCTAAAACGGCAATAATTAATTTTTCTCCTTTTTTAAATTTAATTCCCTTTTTTGAAGTTGATTTTTTCATATTATCACCCTTTCTATTACTCTAAGTTTGGCACTTTTGCTTCGTGAGTTTTCATTTATTTCATCATTTGATGCAACAATCGGTTTTTTATTTATTAATTTTATTTTTGGTTTATATTCATCAGGTATATCAGGGATACCTTTCACTATTTCCGGAACTTCACTGGCATTTTTAAATATATGCTTAACTATTCTATCCTCTAAAGAATGGAACGTTATAACAGCAATTCTTCCTTGACAGTTTAATAAATCTATAGCATCAGGTAGAACACTTTCTAAGACACCAAGTTCATTGTTTACTTCAATTCTTATTGCTTGAAATATAACACGTTCAGGATGTCTTGTATTATAGTAACTAACTGGTACACTTCTTTTTATAATATCTACAAGTTCTAAAGTTCTTTTTATAGGTCTTGAAGATACAATATTTTTAGCAATGATTCTCGAATATTTCTCTTCAGCATATTTATAAAATATATTAGTTAATTCTTCTTGACTATAATTATTTACTACATCATAAGCGCTTTTCTTTGCTGTTTGATCCATACGCATATCAAGATCTGCATCTTTCATAAAAGAAAAACCACGAGATTCATTATCTATTTGAGGAGAAGAAAATCCTAAGTCAAATAAAATTCCATCAACATGAGTAATTCCTCTTTCCATAAGTTCACTTTTCAAATTAGAAAAGTTGGAATGAATTATCTCAAAATTATCTCCAATCTCTGATAAAACTTTTCTAGAATAGTCAATTGCTTCTAAATCTTGATCAAAAGCATAAAGAAATCCATTTTTTAATCTTTTTAGAATTTCTTTACTATGACCGGCATAACCTAATGTGCAATCAACATATATTCCATCTTCTTTTATATTTAGTAAATCAATACTTTCTTTTAGCAAAACACTATAATGCATTGTAATCACCTGTAGTAAATAAATTTTCTGCTATACTTGCAAATTTTTCATCATTTTCATTTAGGAAATTATTCCATGAATCATTATCCCAAATTTCTAGTCGATCGTTTGCGCCGATAATAACACATTCACGTGTAATACCGGCATATCCGATCAATGGGGAGGTAATGCTGATTCTTCCACTACGGTCGAATTCAGCTTCGATAGCGCCAGATAAGAAAAATCGAACAAAGTCACGAGCGTCTTTATGTGTAAATGGTAAAGTTTTTAATTTATCGACAATTTTTTGCCATTCGCTGGTCGAATAGACGAATAAGCATTTATCTAGTCCACGAGTAATAATGATTTTTTCTCCTAATTCGTTTCTAAATTTACTCGGAAGAACTAGTCGATTTTTATCATCAATATTATGATGATATTCACCCATCAACATAAATTTCCCCACTTTCTTCCACTTTCTGCCACTGTCTACATATAATATACACCAAAATCCCACTTCAATCAATCTGTTTTTAACTATTTTACAAAAATATACAAAAAAAATAGCACGATATTTCGTGCTTAAAAACTACATTAAATATTTTCCTCTATTTTTATGTTTAGAGTTTTTCATAAGAAGTTCGCATATCAAGAAACATGCTATCTCAAAATCTTTTTGATTTAGATTGGTATCAATACCTTCGTAAAGTTGCATTGAAGCATCTGTTATTAAAGAAGAGATTTCTTCTTCACTTTTTATAGTTCCATCTTTAAATAGAGATTCTGATATGTAAAACATCGCGGCTGCAAGATTTCTGTTTTCACAGTTTCTTAATATTTCGGAATTCATCGCTTGATAAACTCTATTAATAATATCAACATTGCTTCTATTAAACGTTTCAGTTTTGGAGTTTTTATCTTCACCAGTTGTTTTTTCATAGTTTTCAAAAAAATATGATGAATTGCTTATTCCATTTGCAAGGCCCATGCTTCTTGCATTATCAAGTCCCGTTTTACCATATGTTTTATAGATATATAAAAGCAAACTTTGTAAAAGAGACTGATAGTCGTAGAACATCTCTAAAACTACTCCTTTACTTTTTATCACGTATTTATAATCATAACATAGAATATTGTCGCATCCAACTAATGATGGATTCGCGATAGGATCAATTAAAGCAATATGTTCATCAGAATCTTTCACTCTTATGTAATTATCAAAATCATAATAAGCTTCAATAAAACCATCATATAATAACTCTTTTTCATAAAGAACAAATACTTGATTATCAGGAAAAGTGCTTTCTATTTTTCGATAATTTCTTTGAAGTTTAGGCGAATCTTTAAATTTTAAGATAAAATCTGTATTAGCTAAATTATTATCGAATCTGTATATATATCCATTACATTTGAATTCTAACATATCATTAACTCCTTATTTTCTTTAATTCAGGATGATACTTTATCAAATCAGCTTCAGTTTTTCTATAGGAATTGTCGTAAGCATCCCTGTTTTTTCTTCTATTCATCATGATATATTCTGAAATATCGTCTTTTTCTTCTGAACTTAATCCTTTTACAAATACTTTAAAGCGATTATTAGCAACTTCTTCTTCAGTTGATGCGTTGAAGTGATAGTTGATAAATGATGCTCCTCCTTCTTTAAATGCTTGTATCAATTCAATATAAACATCATCTATTTCTTCGCTTGAAAAACCAATCAAAGCAATATTAACTCCATCTATTTTACCAACCGCATAATCTTTATTTAAAGATGATGAAATTGTTTTTACTTCTTCCAATGTATATGCTAGTGGCGTTAAAGCATCTTTTTCTTCCAATTGACTTCCTTGTGATTTTTCTTCTTCTAAATTAAGTTTTTCTTCTAGTTTCTTTATTTCTTCTAGTTGTTGAGCTTTTGTTAGATTTTTAAATTCTGCAACATAATCAGGAGATAGCTCTATACTATCCAAATTTTCTATAATTTTCTTAGTCTTCGATGAAAATATAGCTGAAGCGATGATATTCATACCTGGAACAAACATGCTTAAAGTAAGTGATGCAACGCTTAAGAAAAACTTTAAAAGACCATTATTGTTTAATTTTACCAATTCATTTAGAAATTCATTTGTCTTAGGAAATCTGCCTTCTTTTATTTTTTCTATAATTAAGTCAGTGGTAATTTTTGTAAAAACTTTTAAGGATAAATCTACCGATAGTTTTTCAAGCGGCAAGTAAATAACTAAAAGCGTCAAAATAATTATTATTTTCATAAAACTCTCCTATAAAATTTTCTTTAATTCTCTTTGTTTTGAAGTAATATAATCTATTTCTTTAGATTCACAAGTATCTGGTGTTTTTCTACAAAGTCTTATAAAATCAGAAACATCATTCGCATCTTCTAAAGATATTCCATTTATAAATACTTTAAAATGACAATTTAATAGTTCTTCTTCATCGCATATTTTAAAACATTCTGTTGATTCAAGATAAGTTAAATTATTTAAATCTTCTTTAGAAAATCCAATTAAAGCAACAACTAGACCTCCAATTTTTCCAACTACACATTCTTTATCCATCTTTTCAGCAATATTTCTTACTTCATCTAGTGTATATGCAAGAGGCATTAGTTCATTTTCTCTATTCAAAGCACATTTATCGGACTTGGAATAACTATATTTTTTGACAAGATCATATACAAGGCTATCGTTTTCAAACTCTGTTTCTACGTTTTCTAAAGCTTTCATTTCCTCTGCTGTTAGATGTGCAATATTGGAACTTCCACTTGCAAAAAACTTTTTAAAAAGTATGCCAATAATAAAAGGATTAAACAAACTAATTATCAAGTTAACAACTGGTATGTAGGGTGTGAATTTAGCATAAAACGAAAGTTTATTAGAAAACACTTTCATTTGTAAATCTTGGTCTTCACAAAGTTTGATAATTTTACCCTTGTGAGCAAATATAGATGCATAATAGGAGACAAAAGTTAGATTTGCTTTCTTAGTAAATATAACGGTTCCAGCATAAAAAATAAGTAAGAAAATAATAGTAAATCCCATAAAAAATACCCCTCCGAATTCGTTTACTTGGGGGATATTATACACCGAAAAGGGATTAATTGCAAATTTTTACCTTTTATTTTAGTTTTCAAACAATTGAACCCAATAATTAACTCCATTTAGACTGAATTTACCAAATCCAACTTTATTGTAACTTGCGCTTATCATGTTTCCATAATGTCCTTTAGAGTTTTTCCAATCTTCACTTACAGCAGCCACGGTTCTTTGACCATAAGCAATGTTTTCTCCTGAGGCAGATGTTTTTAACTTTAAATCATCTAGTACAGTATAACACATGCTTCCATCTGGTCTTGTATGGGAAAACTTTTTGGAATAAGCCATCTCTAAAGCACGGATAGTTGCTGCTAAATTTAAATCATTATCAATAGCTAACGGACCTACATTTACCTCGCTTCTATAGTTGTTAACATATGTAAGCATTTCATCATATGTGCTTTTATTAACATTGCTTACTGTAGTTGCTTCCGCCTTTAATTCTTCAGTTGTTGCTTTAAAATTGGTAGAGTCATAAGTTGTATTTTTCTTCTTTTTGCTTATCTCTTCTTTTCTACCATCGTTATAGACTTTATAAGTCACTTCATAATTATCTTTAATTACTACACCATATTTAGTTGATTCTTCACTTATAGTTTCTTTAACCTTTTTATAGTCTAGTGTTGTAGTTGACTTTTTAGTAGTAGTTTTTTTAGTTGTTTCTGACTTTTTAGTCGTTTTTATAGTTGTAGTTACTGTAGTTGTTGTTTCTTCTGTTGTTAAAAAGGTTTCCTCAGTTGTAACTTCACTTGTTTCTCGTGAAGTTGATGAAACTTTATCACTTGGAGTTGGAGTAATTGTTTTTCCATCTTTTTTACCAAGGACGAAGATAATAAATATAGAAGTTGAAACAACAAGTGCAATAATAATACCAATAAGTATCTTTTTCTTCATAAATCCTCCTAATTCATAACTCTTTTAAACATTCTTTCAAGTTCATAACGAGTAAATGTAATTATTGTTGGTCTTCCATGTGGACAGTTATATGGATTATTGCATAAAACCAAATCATCTAAAAGTTTTTGAGCTTGTTCAAGTGTTATCGCTTCATTCCCTTTAACACTCATTTTGCATGCCATAGTTGCTGCTATATGATCATGAAATTTAACGCGATCAAACATATTTTTACCTTCAATTATGATATCAAAAATACGTCTGATGCTTTCTGTTTCTAATCCATTTATCAACCAAGTAGGATGCTCTTTAACTACAAAGGTATTTATTCCAAATTCTTCTATTTTAAAACCTAAATCGTTTAATACATTCATATTTTCTTTTATCTTTAAAAATTCCGATGTAGTAAGTTCAATTGGAATTGGAAGAAGTAAAGGTGTTGTATAAATAGTTGCACTTTCAAGCCCTCTTAAAACACGTTCATAATTAATTCTTTCTTGAGCAGCGTGTTGATCAATCAAATACATTCCTTTTTCATTTTGAGCTATTATATAAGTTCCTAAAGCAATTCCAACAGCATATAACTCTTCTTTTTTTATTTGTTCATTTTCAACTAATGCTGGATTTTTAGTTTCATCGACGATTTTCTTAATATCTTCAAAAGTGGATTCCTTAGTTATATCCTCTTTTGGAGTCGTTTTAAAATCAAATTGAATCTCTTCAGTTTCTATCTTTTCAACGTCAGATATTGTTGGATATTCATTGATTTCTTGATATTCATAAGTATCTATCTTTGGAATTAAAAGAGCTTTTTTTAATGTGGAATTAACTGTTTCTGTAATAAGAGTTTTAAGTCCTTCAATTTTTGAGAATTTAATATCTTGTTTTGTTGGATGGATATTAACGTCTATAAGTGTTGGATCAGTATCAATCATCATTACTACAACCGGATACTTTATATCTGGCTTAAAAGTATGATATCCATCGTTTATAGCTGCATTAACTTCAGCATTTCTTACACATCTACCATTAACAATAGTTGTCATATGATTTCTATTGCTTTTTAAAACGCTAGGTTTACAAATAAAACCAGAGATATCATAATCATCATTGCTAGCTTTAAAAGAAAGCATATTAGAACTAACTTGATAACTATATATTTCATGAATAGTTTTAAGAAGATCAGAACTACCCGAAGTAAATACAATTCTTTTATCATTATTGGTTAAAGTAAAAGAAATATTCGGATGACTTAATGCTAGTTTTTCAATATAAGTAGTAACATTAGAAAGTTCTGTAATATCACTTTTTAAATATTTTAATCTAGCAGGTGTATTATAAAATAAATCATCGACGCTTATAGTTGTTCCACGCTTTTCTTGAGAATTTTCATCAGTTACTAAAGTTCCTCCATTAATAACGATATGGGTTCCACCTACTCCAGTTGAAGTACGAAGATCCACCTTTGAAACTGACGCAATACTTGGTAATGCTTCACCACGAAATCCCAATGTAGAAATAAAAAATAAATCATCTTCTTTTTTTATCTTACTAGTTGCATGTCTTCTAAATGATAAAAGAGCATCATCATGATCCATTCCACTTCCATCATCAGTTACTTTTATTTGTTTAGTTCCACTTTCAACTAAATCAACTATTATAGTTTTACTACCAGCATCAATACTATTTTCAACTAATTCTTTGACAACTGAAGAAATTCTTTCAACAACTTCTCCAGCAGCAATTTTATTAGCTAAATCATCACTCATTACTTGTATTTTCATAAATACCTCCAAAAATACTCTTTCTAATTTCTAAATATTTAGGATCTATATTAAGACTTATTTTTGTTCTATTTTTTATAGATATAAAACCAATACCTTTTATAATAATATCTGTATTTCCCAAAACTTCTATTGAATTGTCCAATTTCTCAAGATTCTTATAAACTTTCTTAGCAACATTTTTTGCATTTAAATTAGTATAAAAAGTTATTGGAGTTGGCGAATCTACTTTTACATAATATTTTCTATCAAGTAAAGCCAAAGTCTCACCTGACTTCATGTTAAAACTATAAGCACCAACACTATCATCAACAACATCACATGACACAAAGTCACAAAAAACAATTCCTGGAGAATCAATTAAAAGAAGACCATTATTCAATTTTACACGAATAAAATCAAGAGTTGTATTCTTTTTATTGTTTACATTAATTTTAGAAATATCTGTATTTGTTGCTTTTATTAGATCATTTATTAAAGTACTTTTACCAGCATTAGTCATTCCAACTATATAAGTTTCTTTTATATTATTTTTTTCTAAATAATTTAAGATTGACGTAGCTCCATGAGAATTATTTCCACCTTTAAGCCTTATCTCTCCATTAACGTGATAATATTCCTTGACGAAATTTCTTATGTTTTCACGGTTAACATGTTTTGGTAATAACTCGCACTTATTGATTACAAGAAGTTTGTCTCGTTTTATACTTCTATATAAATCCATTGTATTTTCATTTATATTTAAAAAGTCAACTAAGAATATAACAAATTTATTATCCTTATTGATTTTGTTAATTATCTCTTTTTTATCTTTAGGAGTTTCCTCCGATTTCATTTCTCCATAATGCATCATTCTAAAACAACGCATACAATACTTTGATGTATCCAACTTTCCTTCTGGTACATAACCAAGTTTTTCTTTATCGGTAGATTGTAATTTAACTCCACATCCAAAACATATTTTATTCATAATATCTTCCTTTTTTAAACAAATCTTTTTTCGTTATTCTTTTTATAATTAAGTTTTCTAATTTTCGATTCAGTTTAGAAACAGCATATTCATCGATGCTAATTGGATTTACAAGTATTGATGTAAAATCCATTCTATTTGCTCCTAGAATATCATATAAAAGTTGATCACCTATACATGCTATTTCGGTATCTTTAAAATTAAAAAGTTTAATAATTTTCTTATATTTATTTTTTAAAGGTTTAAATGAAAGATAAGCTGAATCAACACATAGCTCTTCTTTAAATGTCTCAACATTTTTTTTAAAACTATTGCTCATAAGAATAATCTTAAACCCCATGTCTTTTAAATCTTCAAACAAATCTTTTACTTTTTTATTTGGTTTAGTTTTGCTTTCAGGCATTAAAGTATTTGCAACATCAAATATTAAGCATTTTACTCCACTTTGTTTTAAAGCATCATAGTTAATGTCATAGATACTTTTAAAGTATTTATCAGGCACAAATTTATCTATCATATTTATCTTCCTAACTAATGTTAATTATATCAAAAAAAAAGTGCTTATGCACTTTTTATTTAATACTTTTATTATTGATTATTCACTATAAGGAGCACAGCTGTAAGTTGTCCAGTAACAATAAGAATCTAAAGATGTACATTGATCACGGTCCGTTGCAAGTGAGCAAACATCTTTGACAATACTTTCACTTACTTCACTAGCACTACGGCATCCACCTGTTCCAGCATTTTCTCCTGACCATTTACAAACACCACTACAAGTATCATATCCGTGTTGCCAGCAGTTTAGCGAATCTTTTGGAAATTTTGAAATATCGCTTACAACAGTATTATTACTGTTGTTGTTATTATTGTTATTATTGTTGTTATTATTACCATTAGATGGCTGTGTTATAGTTGTACTTGTATCTTCACTACATTCAAAACTTACTTCATTGAATGAGCAAGTTAATCCATAACTCTTTGATAAATTTTTACATTTGGCTTTTTCACCACTGAATGTAGCACATGTTATATTGCTCTTTTTAACACATTCATCACTTGTTGCATCATAATATCCATCGCAATTTTCTTTTCGATAATCAGTTGTAGTTGCTTCCCCACATGTATTAGTTACAGAGTTCCATTTACATCCTGATTTATTTTCACAATATCTTTGATTAGCGCTTCTTGATGAACATTTATCTTTATTATCTTCGTTATTGTTTTTATTATTTTCATTTATAGTTACAGAATTACTAAAATCACATGTTCCATTTTCATCCCATATATCAGCTAAAATCATCGCTTGATTAATAAGCACTGGTAAGAAGAATAATATAACTGCAAGTATTGATCTTCTAATAAAATGATTTACTAATTTTTTTGATTCTCCTTGGATATCTCCTTTTGCTAAAGCACGAACTAGATCAAGAATAGTAAGCGCGATTACCAAAAGTGGAGCAACAATTTTGACTATTTTCAATATTCCATATAAGTCCTTAGTTACATCTACTCCTAAAGGGCATCTTGTATAATATTCAGAATCAGTTTCACTTGTTTGGTTGTTATTAGAATCAGGTTCAACGGAACTAACGTTGTCACCATTTGCATCAAAAACGGGCTCTTTTCCATTTAACTCAATTGTTGAATATAAAGGAGTTGGTTTCAATGAATAAGAACATGTAAATCCAGTCGTTCTTGGTACTGAATATTTATAACCATATATTACCTTTGGGCACTGAGTCTTATCCCCAAGATCACTATATGATGGAATATTAATGCTTGAACATCCAGCATTACTTCCACTAATTTTTTTATTATTATTATCGATGGTAAGAGTAAAATTACCATAAACGCAATTGATATCTTTTTGATTATTACTTCCACTTGATGAAGACTCATACTTTGCACCTTCACTACTTTTGCTTGAAACTAATGAAGAATTTCCAACATTACCACTTGATGGTTTTGTAACACCAATATTTGAATACGTAACACTTCTCCCTGAACTAGTTATTGTGTAATACAAATTGTTTGGACATTTCCATACTTTATTTGTGGTATCTTTAAAATTGGTAACAGATAAATTATTAGTTGATAAATTCAGGTGCGTTGCTTGAGTTCCGGTTTTTATTACACTAGGGGCGCCAGAATCACTTACATTTACTATTATTCCAACTGAATCAGTTCCATAATAACAGCTACAACTTCCCTCAGCTTTAACGTTTGCATTAAAGCAAATAAGAGTCATAAAAACTAATAATATACATAATCCTCTTTTTTTCATACGTCTCACCTATTTAAATTATAATTTATTGTCTACTATTTATCAAGTTATTTACATTTTATATTCATAATATTTTACAAAAAATCATTAAATTTATTAGGTGATAGTATGTTATTTTTAATTCATTTATTTAATCTTTTATCCTTCTCTACTGGTTCTTATTCTATCAATGTTTTTCCAAATCCTTTATCCAGTGAAGAGGAAGAAAAACTTATTGGTGAAATGAAACTTGGCAATAAAGATGCTCGTGCTAAATTAATTGAACATAATTTGAGATTAGTTGCCCATATTGTAAAAAAATTTGAAAGAATAGAAAAAATAAATGATGATCTTATAAGCATAGGAACAATTGGATTAATTAAAGGAATTGACTCATTTAAACCGGATAAGAAAAATAAATTAACAACCTATGTAGCTCGTTGTATTGAAAATGAAATTCTAATGTATTTTAGAAGCAATAAAAAAAATTTAAATAATGTTTCTTTAAATGATGCAATTGGACATGATTCTGAAGGAAATGAAATTAGTTTAATGGATGTAATAAAATCTAACGATGAGGATATTGCTGATACAATTCACAAACATCAAAATATTGATAGCATTGAATGGTATTTAAGCATTCTTAATCCTCGTGAAAAAGATATCATTATAAAAAGATATGGACTTTTTAATCAGGATGAACTTACTCAAAAAGAGATTGCTGAGAATTTAGGTATTTCGAGATCATATGTTTCTAGAATTGAAAAAAGAGCAATTTCTAAAATATATCGTGAATGTAAAAAGAAAAATGTTGAATTATAAAACCACTAGTTTAATCTAGTGGTTTAAAGAATTCGCGAATATCTACGTTTAAGACTTTACCAAATTGCCATAAAGTACCCAAAGAAAAAGTTTGATGATATTTTTCACTTTCAATATTCATAATAAATCCTAGTGAATAAGTGCTTAATTCTGCAAGTTGTTCTTGAGTTAATCCTTTTTCTTTTCTAATTCTTTTTAAATTCCTACTAACTAAATAGTAAACATAGTTTTCGTCCATTCCAGTCATATAATCACCACAATTATATTTTCCCATAATGGACTAATTTTATTCCTCAGTTGTTAGATGAGAAAAGAGTTTTTCTGTTTATAATACTTTCCATAAAAAGAAGATCTGCGATAAAGAGGATAAAATGTAAAAAACGCATAATTAAACTTACAAATATCATATTAGTATCTATAGTTAAATATATGGTTCCATAAAATAAAACAAGAATTATTGAAGTTATAAAGAAAATCAAATAGATGTTATGTTTTTTCTTCGTTTTACAAAACACGACATAACAGATGACTAATAAAATTATGGTTAATGAATAAATATATTTATACACGCTTTTCTTTATTGGAAAGTAATTAATGTAATCTTCATATTCTTTATTCTCATAATTTTGATTTACATATCCATTTTTTATATAATCCTTTAAATCGTTTTTTACTATCTCTTTTGATACATTTGTATTTGAACTGATAATCTCAACATAACCTTCTTTTTCTATGGTGTTTATTTGAAATCTTTTTGATAAAACAGTTAAAGTAAAAGATGAAATTATTATTGTTATACTTAGCATTATAGCTAGTAAAAAGTTACTTATTTTCATACTTTTTCCTTGTCAAAATATAATAAGTATAAATACCTATTAATGCGGCACTTGAATCAAGTAAAGCATCACTTATTTTAGCACTTCTATCCTGTATAAAGTATTGATGCAACTCATCACTTCCTGCAAAAAGTATGCAAACTACAATTGAAATATAAAATATAGATGAACATTTAAGATTAAAAGTGTGGAGCATATTGAATATAAGAAAACCTAAAACAAAATATACAAAAAAATGAGCAAATTTTCTTATCGGGAAAGTCATTTTTTCACGATTTTCCTCTTTGATTTTTAGTATGGCACTTATACCATCAATCAAGGTATCTGATTCCTTCTTTGAAGAACTTCCGTCTTGATTTGAAAACGAAAAGATAAGCATACTCCAAACAACAACTAGAAAAACCGATGTAATTTTTCTTATCATAGAGAGTCGATTCTCGATTCCACAAAAGTATCAGCAGTTTTAAAGAACTTCTTTATAAACTTCATATCAAATTCAATATTTTCATCATTTCTAGTGTTAATGTCATATTGTAATAATAAATCCTTGAAATGAGTTGAATCTGTTATAACTCTTTCCCAACAGTTTATGTATGAAGAGTCAAAATCTAGTTTTCTATACCAGTTTAAGTTCAACTCTAAAACATCATTAAACTCCTCTTCTTTTAAGAATTTTTTCTTTGCTGCATCTATTTTTAGAGGAGACTCAAAGTTTGATGAGATATAGCCTATTCTAGAGAATTTAACATCATAGGTTTCAAAGGCATCAATTACATCAAAAACAATTGACGTTAATTCGTTAAAATAATGATATTTCATAACTATAATAACGTTTTTATTGTTTATCTCGATTTGAAAATTATCATTATTATTGAAAACAATTAATCCTTCACTTTTGGATATTATTGGATTCTTTAAATCTTCAAAACGTGATTCTATCTCTTTTGAAATGCTTTCAAGATCATAGTTTACAGTTCCTTTGTAAAATAAAATTACTTCTTTAGTATTTTTCATAACTTTCCTACTTTCCATAATAATTTGTTAATAATATATCTCTATTTTTATTTATATTGTAATTCACTTTTGTTAATATTGATTCGTCGCTTAAATCACAGTCGGAGCTTTTAATAAATGTTCCATCAGAAAACCATACAAAATTGTCATGACTGGATGAGAAAACATCATCGCCTAAATAGTTTTTAGGGTCATATTCTATATCAAGCATGTTTAAAAGAGTTGGTAAAATATCAGCAGTATCAAGTATGGTATCAATACTTTTAGCTTCAATATCTTTAGACCAGATTATGAATGGTGTATTTTGAAGTTCCTTGCGATCATTAAGCTTGTTTTTTTTCATAGCAACATAATCAGTGTCTGAATATCCGTATACATAATGATCACTTACTAAAACTAAAACCGTTTTATCCAAAAGTCTACTTTTTTCTAATTTCTCAATCAAAGTGCTTATTGCATTATCCGTATCATGCACTAAAGTTCTATAGACATATTCTTCTTCACCATATTTCTTTTTAGACAGGGTTTTATTTTTTATCGATTTATATACTTTATTATTTGTATTGTATTCTAGATGAGCAGAATATGTTGTAAAAAATGTAAAAAATGGTTTATCACTTACCATAAGATCATATAAATTATCATCATTTATAAAATTATAATCACTGTAGTAATTCGCTGATTTATCGAGAAGACCTGATGCTTGCAAATCAAATGCTGAATAATGCATATCGTAACCAAGTCTTTCATGAAATTTACCTCTGTTATAAAAGTTTTTCGTATTGGCATGGAAACTGGTTACACGATAGCCATTTTTTTTCAACATATTAGCTATACTATAAGGATAAGTGATATCATCTTTATCGTATATGGTTTCTTTATCGCTTATTGCATACATTCCGGTATTACAAGCAAATTCTGAATTTATGGTTTGACCCCCATTAAAGAATGGTGAATATCTGTTTGTAAAATTTAAGCCGTTTTGACTTAGTTTATATAAAGTTGGAGCAGTTTCTTCATCTATTACCCAATTATCAACGCTTTCCATCATTATATATATAACATTTTTACCCTTAAAAATTCCGGTGTAATCGTTGTCTTTAGGCTCTAATCCATATATTTTATTGTATTCATCAATCTTATTTTTTAAAGCCGTTTTATCAAGAGTTAAAAGATTATAGAAATATTTATATATAGCACGTGCATTATATTCATAAAAACCGCTTATATACATGGATGCATTGGGATTGGTATAGTTCAAATATATGCTTTTAGCGTTGTAGTTTTCTTCCCAAGTGCTAACATTTTTATTGCTTCCAAGAAGGAAGTATCCACACCCTTTAAAAGCAAGGCTTATAGCTATAAGAGTAAGAATTATGACGAGCTTTGGCTTTTTCTCTTCAAATGGCTCTTTATTTATGATTTTAACGATAATCATACAAACAATCGTAAAAATTATAGTGAATATCATACCTGTACTCATATTAGCAAATATCGAATGAACATATTGAAGTCCTTCTCCAGCAACAAATAGATCAGAAAATATCATGAATTTCCCTAGAGACTGAACATAACATATTTGAGCAAAAAAGATTATGTCAAATAACACATTCATTATTATAAAGACGTTTAAACGATATTTCATAGGAATGATATAAAGAATGAGCATAAATAATGATATCCAAGATAAGGAGAACAAAATCCATAATATATGGAAATGAAAACCTTTAAAGAAAAAACTATCAGAATTTATTAAGTCATGAGTAAAAACATTTGTAAAAATACAAATGGAAAAAAACGAGATAAACATGATTAAATATGATATTAGTTCAACGTTTTTTATTTTTTTCATAACTCTACCTACTCGATTACTTTAATATATTCTATAACAGGTTGATCATCTTCTTCAACTGTTCCATTATCGTCAGTAACTTTGACGTGTTTGCATATCTTATCAACAACATCCATTCCATTCGTAACGCTTCCAAATGCAGCATATGAGCCATCTAAATATGTTGAGTCGCTTTGAACAATGAAAAATTGAGTTGAAGCGGAATCCGGATCGGAACTTCTAGCCATAGAAATAGTTCCACGGACATGGCTTATATTGTTTTCAATTCCATTGCTTAAAAACTCACCCTTTATAGTTTTTCTTGCATCTCCACTTCCGCCTTGCATCATAAAACCATCGATAATTCTATGAAATTTTAAACCATTATAGTATCCACTTTTAACAAGATCTATAAAATTGGTTACCGTTATAGGAGCATTATCAGCATCAAGAACAGCTGTAATCTCTCCATAATCTTTTATCTTTATCGCGATATTATATTTTCCTTTTAAATAGGAATCCTCTACTTTAGTATTTTTTCCTGTTAGATAACAAGATGCGATTATAAAAACTAAAATTGCTAAAATAATCAATATACTTTTTTTATTCATGTTATACTTCCTTTTCTATATTATACTATTTATTTACTATTTCCAGTAGTTTTTTTGCTGCGAGATATCCATCGCTTAAGGCTTCTATTACAGTCGCATTTCCTCTTGTGGCGTCTCCACCAGCGAAAATAAAAGCATCACTTGTGATAAAATCGTGAGTTATAATGCGATGATCTGAGTCAACTTCAAGATCAGCTAGTTTTAAAAGCAAATCATTATGGGTTGTTCCAATCGCGATAATAACAGCATCTACTTTATCACTTTGGCGTTTATTATCTATTTTATAAACTAAAGAATTTACACAAAAATCATCAGTGGTTTCCATTTTTACCGGAGTTGCATTGAAAACAAACTTTACGCCTTCTTCTTTAGCATGATTATATTCCTCAAGACGCATTTTTAAGTTTTCCTCACCTTTTCTATAGAAAACAGTTACATCACTTCCAAGACGCACAAGGCATCTTGCAGCATCACAAGCAACATTTCCTCCACCAATAACAGCAGCTTTTTTAGGAATATTTAAAGGAGTTTCATTAAATGGAGATTTCATCAAATTGATTCTTGTAAGAAGTTCATTAGCACTCATGACGTTTTTAGCCATAATTCCTGGTACCTTTAAGCTTTTTGGAACTCCTGCTCCAGTTCCAATAAATATATAATCATATTTTTCTTTTAACTCCTCTAAAGTAATAGTTCTTCCAACATATATATCGGTTAGAAACTTTATTCCAAGTCCTTCTAGTTTTTCAATTATATCACTGACAATTTTTTTAGGGAGACGAAATTCTGGAATACCATATACTAATACTCCTCCTAAAACATGACTTGATTCAAAGACTGTTACATCAAAGCCATATCTTTTTAAATGATAAGCTGCACTCAATCCAAAGGGGCCTGATCCAACAATAGCTACACTTTTACCATTTGATGAATTCACACTTAGATTTGTTTTATATTTGCTTGCAAATCTCTCTAACTCTCCAATACTTACACTTTTTCCTTTAATGCCACGAATACATTTGGCTTCACAGTTAAGCTCTTGTGGGCAAACACGTCCACATACTTCTGGCATAACACTTTTTTCACTGATAATAGTATAAGCAAGTTCATAGTTTCCTTCCTTTAAAACGCTTATAAATCTCGGTATATCTATCTCTAGTGGACAACCAGTTTTACAAAGAGGATTTTTACAGTTCAAACAATAATTGCTCAACTCATGAGTTTTTTCTTCAGTTATATCTTTTTTTACTTCTTCAAAATCAAATCTATTCACAGTTACCACAACCTCCATGATGAGAATCCCCTTCGATTTTCTCTAAATATTTCTTTCCTTCGAAAGTTTTATACATATCTGCTCTTTTAATTAATGAATCAAAATCAACCTTCGCGCCCACAAATTCAGGCCCATCCACACAGGCATAATGAACAAGACCATCATAAAGAAGTCTACAAGAACCACACATACCAGTTCCATCAACCATAATAGGATTTAGGCTAACAATAGTTGGTATTTTTAAATTCTCACCAATTTCCGTTACATGTTTCATCATCACAAGGGGGCCGATAGTTACGATATAGTCATATCTTTTATCCTCAATGTAATCGGTTGGATATCCTATTAAATCCGCAGAACTATCCTCGGTTACAATTATAGGTTTTCTAAAAAGCTCTTTTATCTCTTTTTTTAAAATATAGTTATCGATTGTTTTCATGCCATATATCAAATCACATTTAACCCCGCGACTTTTTAGTTCACGTACTTGTGGTAAAATCGCAGCAATTCCTATTCCACCAGCAACAAAAAGCACCTTTTTAACGGGAACATTTAATATAAGAGCTGGTTTTCCCAATGGTCCTAAAATGGAATATATATAATCTTTTCTTTTAGAAAGACTATAAGTCGTAGCTCCAACAACTTGATAGATCATCGTTACTAGATTATCGCTCACTTTGTATATCGTTAAAGGAATTTTTTCGCTTTCAATTGAAGGCATAAGAACTACAAATTGACCTGGTTTAAAATTTTTAGCAATATGTTCGTTTTCAACAGTCAATTCAAATATATTTTTTTTGATTTCAATATTTTTTATTATTCTATACATATTTAACCTCATCTATAACTTTTGTTCCACCGACATAGTCATCAATTGAACGTTTACTTTTGGTAGCAAGTAAGCATAAAGCTATTATATCGATAATGTATGATATAAAAGAAAGAATAAGTGTTATATAAAAATAAACATCAGCATTGTTGATAAATAAAAGCATTAGTTCGACAATAACGATTAAATTTATTCCCATAATAATGGTTGAACCTCCAAAAAGTCCTCTTAAAAGTAAATTTTTTATAGTTACATTTTCTCCATCTTTTCTTAAAACTCTTAGTTTAAAAAGCTTTTTCCCAACAGTTTGTCCCTTTGTAAAATAAGCGAAGATAACAAAATATAAAAAGTAAAACAATAAATAATATAGATTATTAAATAAAAGATAATAATCCAATTTATATATATATTTGCTTAAAAATTTAGAATATTCATTCATACTTTTTATGCTTGGATTTTCTATAAAACTAAGAGAGTTCTCTTTATATATCTCTTGATAATTAGAATAAGCATCACGATAATCGTCTATAAAAGGATTCATATAAGTTGTTGATGCTAAAATAGAGGAAATAAAAGTTACTAAACATATATCCACTAAAAATGCCGATATTCTTCTTGAAACGTATCTATACATTGTTTTCACCTCAAGTTAATTATATCACGTATTTATAAAAAAAAATCTACAAAAATGTAGATTAGTAGCAGCCTCTTATAAAGTATTTAAAGTTTCTTTTTAAATAATCAAAGTAATTAGCTTTCTTTATATCTTTATCAATTGTTAAATCAACTTCTTTTACTTTGATATCGTTAGCATATATTATTAAACTTCCTACAGTATCCCCTACCTTTATTGGAGCATTTACTTTGTTTTTAACAATCTTGTAATTATATTTGTTTTGTTCAAGAATATTGACAAGATCAACGGCATCTTCTTTTAGTTTTAAATCAGCATATTCGATGTTTCCAAAATTTATTTTTATTTTTCCTAAAACTTCTTCTTTCTTCTTTATCGTTTCAAGTTTGAAGTTTGAAAATCCATAGTTTAAAAGAGATATTGTATCTTGATTACGGATTTTGTTGTTTTCTTCACCCATGACAACACTTATTAAACGAAGATTGTTTCTTTTGGCAGTTGCTGTTATGCAATATCCACTGTTGGATGTATAACCAGTTTTTAAACCATCAAGACCATCATAATAGTTTAAAAGTTTATTGGTATTTACAATCCAAGTGTTTGTTCCGTTTGTATGAGCGATGTAGTCCTCATAGATGCTTGAATATTCTAATATTTTATCGTGTTTTAATAGCTCACGAGCAATGCTTGCCATATCGTATGCTGATGAGTAATGGTTTTGGGAATCAAGTCCATGAACATTTTCAAAATTGGTATCTTTAAGTCCAAGGGCTGATGCTTTTTCATTCATTAGTTTAACGAAAGCATCACTTGTACCTGCAATATATTCTGCCACCGCATATGTTGCATCGTTTGCACTTGCTATGCATATCGCTTTTATAAGAGTATCGAGTTTCATACTTTCACCAGCGGCTAAATAAACTTGACTTCCTCCCATAGAAGCAGCATTTTCACTTATAGGAACTAAGTCATCTAGTTTAATATTTCCTTTTTCAATGTTTTCCATAACTATCAAAAGAGTCATCATTTTAGTCATACTCGCAGGTGGAAGACGTTTATGGCTTTCCTCTTCACTTATAATGGTACCGGTTGAGGAATCAATCAATACGCTTGATTTAGCACTTGTTTCTAAAGCAAAAACGTTAAATGGAATTAATAAAATAAGCATAAATAGTATTTTCTTCATATAATCCTCCTGTTTTAATAGTATGATAAGCATAAAAAAAGAGAACCAAAATTATTAAATTTGGCTCTTTAATTTAGGAAGTTCAATTTCCTCTTCAACACGTTTCTTTGGTAGGAAATATTCTTCTTTTGGTAAATCTTCTTCAGATACAATCGTGATTCTATTTATAATGAATACATCAATTTTATATATTATTAAACCGATAATCCATGAGATAAATAAACCAGTTGCAAGCTCATATAAACTCATAAGTATCGGATTTGAGAATACACTAAATTCATCAAAAGCAATATTGTTTTTGTTTATATACTCGATTATAGATAGAAATATAAATGATATACTTATAGGTAAAACTGTATTAATAAACTTGATGTATTTGTTTTTTTGTTTTATAAGCGTATATATACAAATAAGACAAGATAAAGAAAGTATAATCATGAACTCTAGAGTTGTTGGAAAATAGATAAACTCTAGAAGCTTTGTTGATACATTATTTAAAAATACTTTGATCGTGCTTATATAGTTTACAATATAGAAAAGTAATATAATTATACTCGCGATTATCGATGTATATTTTACAGTCTTTTTATTCATTAATCTATAAAATATACCCGATACTAAAAGAAGCGCTAGTTCAAGAAGTATAAGAATAAATACTTTAGAACTCATAAGTGATTTTATTGCATATTTAATTATTTCTATTATTGATAATTCTGGCATATTATCCCTCCTAAATCATTTCAAAGATAAATACTGTTTGAGTTTTTTTATCATTTCTTGTACATGTTATAAGTGTAAGTGTGTTTTTTGTTTCATCACGATATATCGCGATAGTTCCATCTTTTTCTTCAAGATAAGTATTTACAAGTTTATATGTATATACTTTATCATTATAAGTTACACTTGCAGTATCACCGATATCAAGTTTATATAATTTATCAAAAAATGAGACCGATGAATTACCTCTATGAGCTGCAAGAATTAAGTTTCCGTTTTTTACATCTGGCATGCTGCTTCCTTTTATAAGCATGACATTGTATGAAATACTGTTATATTTTGAGTTTAAGGATACAAATCCTCTTTTTAAATTAATTTTAGGGATTTCTAAGTAACCTATGTAGTTATAATTTATTATTGGTGTTGTTGTTTCTTCTTTTATCTCGTTTACTTCATCTACTTCGTCAACATCTTCCGATATGTCGATTTCCTCAAAATACTCAAGATTTTTTTGATTGAATAGATTTAATTTTATACTTTTAAAGTATGTAAATGTTAAACAAAATATACCGAAGAATAGCAAAAGAATGCCTAGGGTTACCTTAGCATTCTTTGATAGTTTTTTTAACACAGTAAGTACCACCTATAATTAGCATTATACCACCAATAATTAAAAGTGTACTTGAAGCAGATGTTGCAGGAACTACTACTTCTTCACCTTTAGTGTTATAGAATGTTACTAAATTGCTCTCGATAAAATCCCCATTTTTATTCTTGATTTTTAATGTTCCGTTTTCAAGTAATTCAAACTCGATTACTTCGTTACTTTTGATGTAACCTTTTGGAGCACTTTTTTCTTCTATTGTGTATGTTCCAGCGTCCATTGTTAATTGGAAGTACTCGCCTGTTGTAGTGAATTCTTTTATAACGTTTCCATTTTTATCCTTAATAACTAATGTTGCTCCGGCTACTAAAGCATCAGTTTTTGAATCTTTTTTAGCTATTGTTACAACATCTTTTAAAACGTTGATCATTACTACTTTGTCTACTGCAGCATAGTTACCTTTTTCGTTTTTAACATAAACGCTTCCGTTTGCATCAACTTTAAATTCAATTGTAGTTGTGCTTAATTTATATCCATCTGGTGCAATAGTTTCACTTAAACTATATTCACCTTCAGTTAGGATTATTTTTTTGCTTTCATTTGTAGATACCCAATTATATAAGATATTACCTGTTTTATCTTTTACTACTAAAGTAGCTCCAGGAATTTCTTTAGATTGAGTAATATCACTTTTGCTTATTGTTACTTCAAATTCAGATTTATTTCTTACTACCATTTGTATTGAATCTTTAACTGGTTTATTTTGAGCAAGTAATTTATTATACAATACTTTTTGATAATTGTCATTGTAGTAGTAATAATATCCTTTTTGAGATTCGTATGTTGAGTTTGCATTTAATGTAACTGTTATTTGTTTACCACTGCTTACCTTTGAAACTGGTATTTTTACTCTTATAGCATCACCATTTTTAACGATTTTAGATCCTTCAGGTGATCCAGTAAGTGAATAACTTACAGCACTATTTAAATTTTCTGTATAAATTTTTATATCGTTTGATACGAAATATTCACCATCTTTTGTAAAGGTAATATCTCTTGGACTGATTTCTATTTTTCCAACTGGTTCTTTATAGTTTTTAGCACCTTCATATAATTTATAGATAGCTTTGCTTACTTCTTCAGTATCTTTATGACGAATAATGTATTTTTTTACCTCAGGTACTAAGTTAAAGTTGTTGTTTTTTAAATAGTCTTCATAATACCAAACAGCCATTTGAGCTATATAGAAATCTTTATCAGCATCTCCAGTGTTTGGTAAATTATTTAATATGTAGTTATATCCAGCTTCTACTTCACCAGTTTTAGTAAATGTAATTCCTGCTGCATAAGTATGTGACATGTTTAAACAATAAACATATCCATGATTTGTTTTCTTGATAATTACTGGGAAGTTTTCTATGTATTCAACCTCTCTTAAATTATCAGATGTAACTGTTTCTGGAAGTGTTGTTGCTGCTAAAACAGAACTAGCTCCTCCAAATAAGACAGCTATTAGTATAAATAAAAATGTCATCAATTTGTTTCTTTTCATAACCATTCTCCCCCTCGAATTGCTGCTTATTATATCACAAAATAAAAAAAATGCAAATTTTTTGTTTGCATTTTTATAATTTCATGATAAAAAGACGTATTTATAGGACTTTATAAGGGTTATTAAAGCTTCCATCACCAATGGAATCAATTAAAGTATTTGGCTTTAGAGAGACTACAGGACGGACGCCATTGGCATCTTTCGACGCACCATTTCGAATTTCTCCAGCGCTGACAATAGAACCAATATTTGCATTACCATCATCGCCCATCATAACAGGAGATAATGTCCAATAATAACTGTTTGTATATAAATAATTTGTCGTATCTTTATAATCACTTGTATTGGAATAGTATGTATTAAATCCGGCAAATATTCCTTCATCTAATGTAATCAATCCAACTGGATAAGTAAGTGCACCATTTCCGTTTTTGCTATCCACTGTAAATTTATCATTGTCATTAAGACAAGCTAAACTTGGATTTGGAGTTTTTGAATAATAAGAGGATCTGTGAGAAGCTATGTATAATGTTTTATTCTTTTTGTATCCTAGTGTTCCATATGACGATCTAGAAGCTTCTCCTATAGTACTTGCATCATATGCCTTTGTACTTCGATCATTACAAAATATTGTATCTTCTAATTTACTAGTTGCACTTTCATCAAAATTTTGGCTATACCAGTTATCTATATATGTTTTTATCGTTGAATCATTTGTGTTTGCATGTGTTGCAGCATATGTACTACTTCCTGCTGTTCCATACATATATCCTACATACGCATTATCATCATACTTTGTATTAAATGCACTTGTTCCGATTTGAGTTGATGTTCCTGTTTGAGTTTCACATTTTCCATCTGTTGAGGTTCCATTATAAATTATTTTTACTCCGTCAGTTTCAGTTGTTCTTATTATTTTCCAACACATATTATTAAATATGATATTGTTATTTACTTTATCTGCATCTCCTCTGAAATAGTATACAGGTACATTACCAACTGTAGCAGTTGTTGTATATATTCCATTTGTTCCACTTACTCCTGAACGTACTTTATAATCTATTACTGTTGTTGTATCTGCATTATTCTTCATAAAATTATATAAATTTATTGATGTTACACCAATAGTATCTCTTTCTACTGCATTGAATTCTAGTGAACATGTATATTCTTCACTTACTTCTTCTGTTGATGTTTTATCTAGTGTTACTGTTAATGTTCCATTTACACTTTCTTTGGCTTTAACTACTGTTGCATTATTTTCTAAATCATTTTTAATACTTGTATATTTTGCTGTTGTTCCTTCCTTTGGTACACATGTTACATTTACATTTGCATCATAATTACTTGAATTATTTGTTACTTCATATGTAAGTGTTGATTTATCTCCGATTTTCTTTAGATCTTTACTGGTAAACGTAATTGTCTTTTTTGTATCATCTATTACACTATCGTATACATCTGTTCCATCTAATGTTGCTTTTGTAAAAATTACTGAGAAATCTTCATTGTTTTCACTTACCTTAGTATTCCCATTTATTATCAATGATGTTGAAATGCTAGCAAATCCAATCATCATAAAAACAATTGCAACTATTATTGCACTCTTTTTCTTCATCTTAAACACACCTCATCTATTTTTTATTTTATAATACCCCCCCCGATTTTCAAGGGCATTATCTTGTTTTACATTACTTTTGTCGTCTGTTTTATTTTGTTCTCCTACTGTCTTTTATATTATACAACGTTTTAGTTGTATTTTGTATATTCATTTTTATTATGTGTAAAGTGTGTTTATTTTATTAATATTCAATATATTTTATCTCACGTTTTACGTTCCAAGGCAATCCAGTTACATATGAATTATTTTTTAATATTCTCTTATTTTTTCATTTACTTTTTCATTACATTGCTTTAACACAACTCTAGCAAAATACTTATGTGTCATTGGATTTGGCATAAAAAACAATTTCTTAAAACTATCATTATTTTAACATATTTGTTATAATTTTTATATTGGATGTGATAAAGTTGAAAAGATTATTTTTCTTTGTTTTTTGTTTCTTCGCATTTATTGCTTCTGTTTTCGCGATAAATGGACCAGAGTTATATTCTAACAATTATGTTTTATATGATTTAACTGATGATAATGTTATATTTGAAAAAAACGGAGATAAACAAACCAATATAGCTAGTTTAACGAAAATTATGACAACTATAACAGCTATTGAAAAAATAAAAGATTTGGAAGAATCCGTTACTATTACTCAAGAAATGCTTTCTAATATTAAGTTTGATGCATCTCTTGCTGGATTAAAAGTTGGCGACAAATTGAGTTATAAAGACTTACTATACGCATCAATTCTTCCAAGCGGTGCGGATGCGACACAAGCACTTGCCTATTCATTAAGTGGAAGCATTCAAGCATTTGTTAGTGATATGAATTCATTAGCAAAAGAAATTGGAATGAATAACTCTAATTTTGTTAATGTTACTGGACTTGATATAGAAAATCATTATAGTACAATTGATGACTTATTAAAAATGTTAAAATATTCCTTAAACAACGAGACTTTCAAAACTATTTATGAAACAAAAAGTTATACTTTATCCAATGGTTTAATAGTTGATGCTACAGTAAAAAAATATAATAAACTGATGAATCTTGATATATCAAGAATAATTGGTAGTAAAACCGGTTATACAAATAAAGCTGGTTTATGTATATCTTCTATATTTAAGAGTAATAATCATGAATTCATATTTATTTCCACAAACGCTGAATTTATATATGGAAATTATTATAACTTAAAAGATAATTTAAATATAATTAATTTTATGGATAAAAACTATAGTGATCAGATAATTGTTGATAAAAATTATGTTATAAAAAAAATTCCAGTTAAGTTTTCTAATATAGATGAAAAAAACATCACCGTTATGAATGATGTTTCAAAATATTTGCCAAACGATTTCGATATAAATAAAGTGAAAATTGAATATGATGGTGCGTATTCAATCTCATTTTTGGATAATAATAAAAAGATTGGAACAATTAAAGTAAGTCTAGATGATAAAATTATTTATCAAGAAGATGTTATCATTGATGGTTTAAAAATCAACTTTATACTTCTTACTCTTATTCTTTTAATGATAACTTTCTTTATTCTCTTGTTATTTAAGAAATTATTTATTCATAAGTAGCTAAATATTGATATCATGATCGATGTCAATATTTTTTATTTGTTCATTAATAACTAAAGATGTAGTGTTTAAGAGAAGATTAGCGATTGATAATGCGTTTTTTAATGTTTCTATTAAAACATCTGTTGGATCCAATATTCCAGTAGTAGTAATATCTTCATATTCATCATTTATGACATTATATATCTTATCAAATTTAAAAATAACCTTCATTTCTATTAAATCTGTATCCAAATTAGCGTTTTTTAGTATTTGTCTAAATGGTTCACATAAAACTTTTTTTAGAATATATTCATCCTTAAGCTCATAAGCTATTTTTAAAAATGTAAATCCAGCTCCTATACTCACTCCATTTTTAGAACTCATTCCAGCTGATAAAGCATCGTCGTAGTGCATTTTAGCTTCTCTTGCTTCGCTTATTGTCTTGCCACCTACTATGATTTTAGCAAGGCCATCTTTTAGCATGGATATCCTTTTTCGATAATAATTTATTTCAAATTCATCCTTTAAGTCGGATATGGATGTATCCACTTTTCCAATATATTCATCAATTGATTTATCAAAATATAAAATAGTTTTGTCCTTATCGATTACAACCTCTTTTAAATAACCAATGTTTTCGTATTTAAGTTTTCCTTTAAACAAACTACATGACGAAATCTCCTTCAAATCTTGAGTCAACATGTATTCTCTGTTTCCAAATTCAGGATTTTTAAGCAAATAAATATTAAGGTCTTCATCATAGTTTAATGATAAAACATTTTCAATAAAATCTTGACTGTAATCAGCAGCAATTATCAATAAACTTGATTTTTCTTCGGCTACTTTGTTGATTACTTCACTCAATGATTCTAAAGAATATAATGTTTCATCAGAAACAATGACATAAGGATTTTTTAGTTTTATTATACTTCTATCTTTAAAAAAGTGAGGACTAGCAAGAGATGTGTCCATAGAATATCCATTATAGTATATTACCTCGGTATTTTCTTTTTCTCCAGTAGTTATCTCAACCCCTTCAATTGAACTGATATTCTTGATGACATCGTATATGATGCCTCCAGCTTCTTTGCTTTTAGATGACGTAATAACGATATTTCTTATCTCTTCCATACTTGGTTTATGAGAATATTTTCTTATTAAGTTTTCTACTATTTTTCCTTCATAATTAAGTCTATTAATTATCTCATATTTACTTATTCCTTTATTTAATAGCTCATAAGTTTCATCCATTATGGATTTTAGCAAAACAAGAGTTGTAGTTGTTCCATCGCCAACCATTTCATTAGTTTTTATTGAAGATTCCTTAAGTATTGAAAGAATTGAATTTATACATACATCATCACTTTCAATGTTTAAAGAAATAGTTACACCATCATTTGTTATAAAAGGAGGCAAAGAACTAGCAGAAACTATGACGTTATTTCCTTTTGGACCTAAAGTCTTAGCAACAGGAATACATAAGATGTTTAAAGATTCCTTAATCAGTTCATCTAAATTCTTTCCATCAATTACTTTTTTCATATTCATCACTCATTTCCGTTATATATTTCCAATATTTTTTGGGCATGAAATTCATTCGACAGCGGTCGTTTTTCCTTTCTTTAATTCCAATTGTGTTGTAAAACTCAATCCATAGTTCTTCAAATGTTTTCTCATCGTCGCTTAATTTAAATTCATTCATTTTAAATTCATTTTCTGAGGCTATGATGAAGTTTTCTTTATTATAAATACTATATAAACCTCTATTTACATCTTTTATTATCCAAAATTCAGTGCTTAAACGTTTTTTAAAGTGATTTGATAATAGAAATAGAATGTTGTTTGTAGGATTGATTTCAGCGTAAAAGATATCGTTTTCATGTTTTTTAAATCTAGTGAATCCTTTAAATTTATGGTTTTCTCTAGAAACATATTCTTGAGTTTTAATACAATTAAGAATATACTTATTGTTTTTCATATGCATCGTTTTTTCCTTAAATTTTAAAGAATATAAAACATAGTAGAAGATATTTAATTCTTTATCTTCAATTGTTGATAAAAAAACTTTAAATATAACTCTAAAGTTATTATAACCAATGTTTTTTATTATATAATCGACTGATGCAGATGTTTCTGGAAGATTTAATATACACTCATTTTCAAAGAGATTGCATGTATAAGTATCAGTCTTTATATTTTTAGGTATTGTTTTTTGTCTTATAAGTATGATTATAAGAGCAAGAAGACTTAAAAAATTATCATTGTATATGTATACACATTCACTTTTATTCATCAAATAAACTCAGCTGACTAATATTCTTTTTATGAGTCTCTACATCCTCTAAAAGAAGTGATGATTCAATGATATTTCTTTTAAACATGCTTATGTCAGTAAAATATTTCCCATTGCATGTTATAAAGTATTTCGCTCTTTTTAAAACAATATTCATATTTTTTAAGTCATCAAAAGTTATTTTAAAATATTTTCTTGAACTAAATATTTTTTTTGCGCCCTTTACTCCTACTCCTGGTATTTGCAACAATTCATTATAGGTACATGTGTTTATTTCTTTTGGAAATAGATGTAAGTTTCTTAAAGCCCAAGCAGCTTTTGGATCAAGCAGGAGATTAAAGTTAGGGTTATCCTTATCAAGAATATCATCAACCTTAAAATTATAAAAACGAAGAAGCCAATCGGCTTGATATAACCTATTCTCTCTTTTTAATGGGGGAATGGTTATTTGTGGTAAAAAGGAATCTTTATTTACAGGAACATATGCTGAATAAAAAACACGTTTTAAATTGAAGTTTTCATATAAATTACTGCTTTTGGATAATATATCTAAGTCAGTTTCTGAGGAAGCTCCGATAATCATTTGAGTGCTTTGTCCTGCCGGTACATAGTGTCTATTTCGATTTTCTTTAACATAACTCATTATCTTAGTAACCTTGTCCTCACTTTTATTTGGAGCTAAAAGTTTTAAGCTATCAGTTGTTGGAAGTTCAATATTGGCACTCATTCTATCAACCATTGAACCTAGTTTTTTCAATAGATTTTCATTTGTCCCTGGTATAGCCTTTACATGAATATAACCATTAAATTTATATTTTTTTCTTAAAAGAAAGATAGTCTCGATGAGTAGATTAGTTGTGTAATCAGGATCTTTAATTATTCCTGAACTTAAAAATAAACCTTCTATGTAGTTTCTTTTATAAAAATTCATAGTTATATCACATATCTCAGTTGGAGTAAATATCGCACGTTTAACATTGTTACTTTTTCTATTTGGGCAATATTTACAGTCAAATATACAAGCATTGGTCATCAAAATCTTTAAAAGGGATATACATCTTCCGTCACTTGCAAATGAATGGCATATTCCACTTGCATTTCTTGAACCAACTCCACCATCATCACGTGAGCTTCCACTTGATGAACATGATGCATCATATTTGGCACTGTCAGCAAGTATTTTTAATTTTTCTTTTATATCCATAATTGATCACCAATACAATTATAAAACATTTGTTCTCATTTGTAAACATTTGTTCGTGTTGTTTTTCAAAAAAAATCAAGTGTATTACTTGATCAACAATTGTTCTGCTAACTCGTCTTTCTTTATAAAACTGCTTGTTTCAATTAAAAAGGCGTTTTCTCCATCTCTATTTAATATTATATGGTTAGTTTTAAAGTTTTTATCTAATTCTTTTTCTACAAGCGAAAGAGTTTCTTGTATAAAACCATAATATTTTCTTTCAATATATGAATCAACATCGGCATTAGTATTTTCTTCTCTGATAACTTTCTTCTCATCTATCGGAAGAGCTATTACGATATCTAAATAGTAAAATGGTGCAAAATATTCTTCAGTTTTACTTAAAACTTCAAAGTATTTTTTTCTTAAAGCCTCAACTTCCTCTAATGTGTAATGTTTAGTTAGGATATCAAAAGTGCGAGTAATTGTATCAAATATAGATGCACGTCCTTTGCTCTCTTCTATCATATCACTTATTTGATTTTTGCTAAATTCATTCAATTCTAGACTTTCGACAATCGATTTTATAACCATATATGCATGATATCTAAGTGATGAAACTAATAATTCATTAGAAAATAAAACATAACCAATCCATTCAGAATTATCACCTGTTAACATATACATATGAAATGTGTATTCTAGATTCTTAAATGGTTCATCAATAAACCTCTTGTTTATGCAATCATAGAAATCATGTTCATAGGCATACTCCGAAATAGATGCAAAAATAGATTCGCTAAAAGGGTTTTCTACGTAAGTTAAATGGACCATACTGCCACCTCCACTATCTTACAATTACAATATATCAATAACTTTTCAAAAATACAAGATATTTCTATTATATTTTATGATTTATAAAAAAAAATAACTATGTATTAAACACAGTTACCTTCAAGATTTAATAATTTTAGCAATTCATTTTCTCCATAATCTGTTGGTTTTTCCCAGCCGGAAAATTTACAAACCCAATATATATCCTCTTTTGTAATTGGTATGGATATGACTCCCGATATTCTTTCAATGGTTTTAACGAATTCATATAGTTTTACATAAGTTTCCTTGTCAATTTTATTTTGAGAGAGATCTAAACATCTTTTTAAACTCTGTTTTATATTACAAGAGTCAAGTTGAACATCTTTATTAAAATAATCTGGAATTACAGGTTTATCAAACACTAATGAAGTAAAGCAATTTATCTCGATGTCCAAGCCATATCTGACATCCTCTATCGTAATTTCTTCTTTATCCATGATACCTATAAATTCTTCTGGATTGTATACCGCATAATCAAATTCAGTTTTTGGTATTGAATTTCTTTCTATTTCTTTCATTTCGGTATATGTTTTTAAGAAGTGATGATATTGATAATGAAATATTTTTCCATTTTTTATGAATGAATCCCAAGTTGCATCTAAATAATATATTCCTTCTACTTGGTATTTATCATCTTTTACATATACAATGTTTCTTAGATGATTGTGTTCAAAAGATTCCTTAGCTCTTAGAAACACGCATTCGATTTTAATGCCTAAGTGTTTTAAGATACATTTTAGAATTTCTGAATATCCAACACATACAATTTTTTCTCCAAGAAGCGATGAGGATAAATCTCTTGATTCTGTTGCTTTTTCTTCATCAGTTTCAAGGATATATTTTCGATTTCTAACTAAATCGTAGGCAATCATTATGATTTCTAGAGGAGATAGTTTGAGGGATTTAATAAATGAAACATATCGATCTATCTCTTCATATGTTTTTAAAGTAACATCATATGTTACATAGTCTTCGTTACCTTCTATTTTGTATAATATTTTTAAACCTTCATATTGCTTATTTATTTTCTTGATTTTATCAATTTCATACACATCAAATTTTGTTGGATAAACTATATTTTTATCTTTTAAGAAGGGATTTTTTTCTATTAGGCTTGAAATAGAGATATCATCTTTATCTATTATGATTGTCGAGAAGTTTGAAAAGTCATCAGTTAGTGATTCGGTAAATTTTTTTACTTTTTCCGTTTTATCTTCGTCTTTCATAGATGCGATTATTTCTTTAAACTGCTCAATTATTTCTTCACGTTTTTCATAAATGCTTGTAAGGTTATAGTCATCATCCATATATATTACAAAACATAGTTCAAGTTTGTTTTTTTTCATTAAAATAGGATTTTCATAATATTTGTCTTTTGTTATTATAAGAAACAAGTCTTTGTCCATATCATTTTTTTCCTTCTAAGTAATTTCTTAAACATTTCGATAGTCTTATTCCGGCTATATTTGTGCGCATATTTGTTAGACGAGTATATTTTAGAAATTTTCTATATTCGGGATTTATGGAACCAAATATTGCATTAATTAGCTCATCTTCGTTTGTAGAGTCATCTGCAAATTTCCAACCGGCTAGTTTTTCAGTTGTATAAAAGGATTGTAAGTCAAATGGATACATAGTTTCATCAATATAGTATTGTACTTTTCGTACATTGAATAAGCATCCAATATAAGCTTCAGCACTTATGCTCTTGTTCATTAAAGCAAGGCAATTTCTGATTTGGTCTTCGATTTGTTCTTTATCTATCTTTTTATTCATTATTTTTAAACTTGATTTATCATAGTAGTAATTTAGAAGAATACTTTTTCCATATACTAACTCTGATATATAATTGATATGTTGTTTAATCTGTTTAGAATTTCCTAGTTCGAATAAAGATTTTTGGTTATTACTGTTAAGAACTTGCATTAAATAGTCTTGGCAATCGGGTGATAATTGAATATAATCATACTTTTCTTTATCATCCCTTATCATCTCAGAAAATGTTCTTAAGAAAAATTGGTAACGATATGGAAAAATTTCATCTTGGCCTTTTTTTCTTGAACTCAAAGTTGCATCGATTGAATATATTCCATTTATCCCGTATTTATCATCTTTTAAATATACGATATTTCTTGCGTGTCCTGAGTTGGGATTATGTTTTTGCGTCATTTTTAAAATACATCCAGGAATGCTTAGTGATTTTAAGATGCTATTAAAAAGGACAGCATACCCTAGACATACAATTTTATTCCCTAAAAGTACACTCGTTAGGTCTCTGGATATGGTTGCATCCTCTTCTTTTGTCTCCTCATTATAGATTCGATTTCTTATTACATCGAATGAGAAACATATTGCTTCCATTGGAGAAAAATTAAATTTTTTTACATAATTTACAAATTCTTCTATTGCATTTATTGTAGTAAGCGCATCAACTATTTTGGTTGGCTTAGTATTTCCGGAAAGGGAAACGTATAGATTATCCTTTATTTCTGAATATTTTTCAGCACAATCCTCTAAAGATTTTTTATCGGTTATGTCAAAGTTTTCGTCTAGTAATATTTTCTTTTCTCTTAATTTTGGCACACTTGCAAGAACACTCATAATATCTAGTTCTTCTGTATCAACTTCAACATAGTCAAATTCATCGATTAGACTTCTTTGACTTATAAAAATCTCCTGTATTCGTTTTTTTTCTTCAGCTATGCTGTCTGTTTCTTCTCCATTAAATCTACAATATTCATCCAAACTTTCTATAGATTCCGTTTTAAACAATTCTTTATCATTTATAATCGTTGCTAGTTCCTCTTCATCAGAAATATATATCGAAAGAACTTCCATAGCGTTTAGTTCATTATAACTAAAAGTTTGTAATAAGTCTGAAAATTTTTTTGATATAAAAATTTTTTTTAATTTATCGTCCATTTTATTGTTAAACCTCCCCTTTTTTTATGGTAAGAGTATTCTACTACATATTTGTCTTTTGTCAATAAAAAGATAAAATTTTTCCCTTTTATGGCAAAATTTATGATTTATTTAAAGAACTTATGATGCTTATGCCTTCATCTGAAAGTTTATCATTTCTATTAGCATCAACTAAATTTCAAAGAAAATATTTGCTACCATAGTCGCATGCATATCTTATGACATCGGTTAAAACACCATCAACGTCAATGCCTATTTTCATCATTATCACCAATATTGATTATACACTAAGGAAAATTATATTTCTACAATATGTGAAGATATTAATAGTTAGAATTTTCCTTGATTCGTGGCGTTTGTATTAATTTATAAACTGCATATTTGAGTACACAAAAAAACTAACATATTTGTTAGTTCATTTATTATCCTCAAAACCATCGTCTGAGTTTAGTATCAAGTTGGTGCAGGTAACAGGACTTGAACCTGCACGAATCACTCCACTAGATCCTAAGTCTAGCGCGTCTGCCAATTCCGCCATACCTGCACAAAAAATGGTGGATCTTGTAGGACTCGAACCTACGACCGCCCGGTTATGAGCCGGATGCTCTAACCAACTGAGCTAAAGATCCAAACTATAGTCACCAACGTACTACCCATTAAATATATCATAACCGGCGGTCGGTTGCAAGTACTTTTTTTGATAAAATATACTTTTTCTTATAAATTCCTTTATTCGACAAAAAATACAAGATCAACCATCTATAATAGCGAACTTATGAAAGGAGGAAATATGAAAAAAGACTTTGATGATATAATGCATTTATTTATGGATATAAGCTCTAAAGGTTATATTAAAGGAATAAATAATAACCCATATAATTCTTGTGGCCTTACTTTTGAACATCTTCTTAATATAAACCCAAATAGCTCTATATTTCCAGATTATAAAGACATTGAGATAAAAACTACTACTAGGTTTAGCAACTTCCCAGTATCTTTATTTTCTTCAACATTTATTGGATATCATGAATATGAAAGTGATTACATCTTAAATACTTATGGGATTTATGACAAAGTTTATAAAGATAGAAAAGTATTTAATATCGCTTTAAAATACAATAAATTGGTAGAATATGGCGAGCATTACTTTGAACTAAAAATGCTTGAAGATGGGATTGTTACATACGTCTATAATCAAGATAAATCTTTAATAGATAAGATTGGTTATATTGATTTTGACACTATTAGAACTAGAGCAGAAATGAAGGTTAAAAAAATGGTTTTAATAAAAGCCAGCAAGAAAAAAGAAGAAAATAATTTATATTATAGATATTATCAGATTGATTGCTATGTTTTAAAAGATTTTGTAAATTTTATTGAAGCTATAAAGAACGATGATTTGAAGATATCAATTTCTTTAAGGTTTGATCGTTCATATAATTTGCTTGGAAAAAACAGAAATAAAGGAATAATTTTTGCGATAAAAAAAGATGGTATCAGTTCTATCTTTAAACTTATTAACTCCAAAAATAACTAGAATTTTATTCTGTTTTTTTTATTCATAAAACTGCTCAAATGTAAAAATTCATAAGCTGTTGGATATTGATATGTCATTTTTTCGTCTTCATAAACAATTTTTAAAAATCCAATTTTTTTATCATTTCTTTCAATAATTTGAAAAAGTTGATTTTTGTATTTTATCTTTTCTCTTTTTTTATATACTCCCATAAGCAAAAGTCCCCTTCTTTTATAGTTGTATATAATATATTAAAGTTTAAAATTTGTCAAAAAAAAAATCTCTTTAAGAGACTATTTTTGATCATCCATAGCAGAAAATAAATTTACCATGAATTTGTCTTTATCAGCATTTGCTTTAGAAATCATTACACCTTTATATGTAGTTAATTCGGCGACATGACCTTCAAGCAAAATATCAGTTGGTTCAATTGTTTCAAGCATGACTACATTTTGATTTCTATAAATGATATATCTAAGTTTTACTTCTCCATGAACTTGAGTGAATAGATGGTCACTTGGTAATTTTAATTCATATGTTTCACTGCCTTTTTTCTTATCAGTCGAAACAAGTTCACCCAAAAATTCTCCCTTACGTAAAGATGGATAGTATTCAAAATTTAATTTTTTAAAAGCAAGCATATTATACTTCTTTAACGCTCTTTCTAATTTTCTAAACTCATTTTCATTAATGTAATCGAGAATAAATCCTTTCATAATTATAATCCCCCTTATTCTACATTACACATCAATTATACCAAATACTAGGCTTTATTTCGATATGTGAGACCTATCTTAACACAAAGTTAACACTTTTGTCAAATTTGATCATGTCAAAAAAAGGAAGAACTATTCTTCAGTATCTTCCTGCTTATCCATTTTAATTAAAACTTCTCTTGGCTTTGAACCGTTTTGTGGTCCGATTACTCCTCTTTCTTCAAGTAGATCAACGATTCTTGCAGCACGATTGTAGCCTAGTCTAAATCTTCTTTGTAATAAAGACGCTGACACTTTACCAGTTTCAATCGCAAAATCAACGATTTCATTGTAAAGAGGATCATCTTCTGAAGTATCTCTTCCGCCTACTCCTGCAGTTGAAATTGATTCAGTATTTTGGTTCATTTGAGTAATTGATTCATCATATGAAGCGACTTGTTCTTTAGAAGTATAGGCGATTACTCTTTCTATTTCTTCATCGCTTATAAAGTTACCTTGAATTCTAAGTGGTGTATTTTCTCCCATTGGTTTATAAAGCATATCACCTTTACCTAGAAGTTTTTCAGCTCCTCCCATATCCAAAATAGTTCTTGAATCAATTTGTGAAGCAACAGCAAAAGCAATACGTGATGGAATATTTGCTTTTACGACACCAGTGATAACATCTGTTGATGGTCTTTGAGTTGCAACTATCAAATGAATTCCAGCTGCTCTTGCCATTTGAGTGATTCTCATAATAGAATCCTCTACTTCTTTTGATGCAACTAACATCAAATCAGCAAGCTCATCAATGATTACTACAATGTAACTCATCAAATGAATCGTTTTATCCTCAGGATTCTTCTTCATCAATGCACTCATTTTTTCATTATAACCAACTATATTTTTTACCTTTTCATCAGCAAACATGTCGTAACGTTTTTCCATTTCTTTTACAATATTTTGTAAGGCAATGCTTGCTTTTTTAGGATCAGTTACAACTGGACACAATAGATGTGGCACTCCATTATAATTTGAAAGTTCAACCTTTTTAGGGTCAACCAATACAAGTTTTACTTCATCAGGTCGTTTAGTTATAAGCAAACTATTGATAAATGAATTTATACATACAGATTTACCTGATCCAGTAGAACCAGCAACTAGTAAGTGTGGTGTTTTAGCAAGATCAGCTATACAGTTATTACCATTGATATCCTTTCCTAAAGAAACAGGTAGTTTCATGGACATCATTTCTTTTTGTTTATCTTGAATTACCTCTCTTACTTGAACTCCAACAGTTATCTTATTAGGTATTTCAACTCCAACCGTTGTTTTTCCAGGAATTGGTGCTTCAATACGAACGTCTTTAGCAGCAAGAGATAAAGCTATTTCTTTAGAAAGACCAGTTATTTTGCTAACTTTTGTTCCATTTTTTACAGCAACCTCAAATTGAGTTACGGTAGGTCCTTCATGAACAGCAACTACCTTTCCTGTTATACCAAAATCAGCAAGAACATTTTGTAGAGCAATACTTGTTTGTTTAATAAATTCATCACTGTTGGTACGCTTATTTTTCTTTAATGGATCCAAAACCTCATCAAGTTTTGGTAAACGATAATTAGAATTTATGCTTATAAGAGGTATGTCATTTACTATATTAGCTGGTGCTGGGGCCTCTTCGTCAATATTTTTATATTTCTTTAATTCTTCAACTGAACGGATAACGACTTTGTCATCTTCTTCCTCAAATTCATCTTCTTTCTCCATTTGCTTATTAGCTTTGGCTATTCTAGCAGCCTTTTTAGCTTCTTTTCTTTTCTCTTTTTGACTTGCTAAAATGCTTCCGATTTTATCCAAAGTATCTGAGAATGATATGTTGAATATTAAAATAAGTCCAAATATGATTATAACTGATACGATAATATAAGTTCCAACTTTGTCAAGCAAGGAAACTAGTGCCCAAGATGTAAATAAGCCAATTATTCCTCCACCAGTTTGACTTAAACCGACAAAATTTTCATTTATTACGGATAGAAATACATCCATAGAGTTGTTTAAAACATCACCTATTTTAGTTCCACTTTGAACATAATTCATATGAGCTAAAGTTAGAGATGATAAAATAATAAGATAAAAGCCTATTAAACGTGCAGTAAAAAACTTTGGCATTTTTCTTTTAAACAACATATACATTCCTAAAACGAGCAATATTATTATCAATATATTATAATATGAACCAAATAGAAAGATTGCAAAGTCTTTTATTATATTTCCAACAGGTCCAAAAACTCCTAATCCAATAACTCCGATAAGTATAAGTATCAATCCTGTTATTTCTACGGAAAATTTTGTATTAGTTGTATTTGCACTCTTTTTTCTTTTATGTTTTGTCATACCATTCACCCTAATATAATTATAACCTAAATAATTTATTCCGTGGCAAATTTTGTAAATATTTATGTAAAGATTATCAAAATAATTGATAAATTTACACATCTTTAACGTTCAGTTTTCTATATTCATCACATTTTTTCATTAAACTTCTATGTTTACCTTTTCCTGCTATAGTGCCTTTTCTTAAGACAATTATATTATCTGATTGCCTCATAACTTCTTTATTATGAGTTATTATTATGATTGTATGATTTTCTTTAAGTCCTTTAATAAGTGAAAAAATCTTATTAGTTGTTTTAGGATCTAATGCACTTGTTACTTCATCAAATAAAATGATTTTAGGATTCAATAATAATACTCTTGCTAAGGATAAAAATACTTTTTTCTTCTTCTGTTAAGTTGTTATACTATGCTATTAAATCATTCATGGTTTTACTTTCTATTTGGTTCGATTTTTTCTTGACCTAACATATACATTCTTAAAGGTTCAGGAATTGTTATACTTCCATCTTCATTGTAGTTATTTTCAATTAAAGCAATCAATGCACGAGTAGATGCAAGTACTGTATTATTAAGCGTATGAAGATAATAATTTCCTTTATCGCTTTTAACACGAATGCCAAGTCTTCTTGCTTGAGCATCAGTTAAATTTGAACAAGAACCTACTTCAAAAAACTTTTGTTGTCTTGGACTCCAAGCTTCAACATCACATGATTTATATTTTAAATCAGCTAAGTCTCCAGTACAGCATTCAAGTTGTCTTACTGGAATATTTAAGCTTCTAAATAGCTCAACTGTGAATTTCCACATACGTTCATACCAGGCATCACTATCTTCTGGTTCACATAAAACAATCATTTCTTGTTTTTCAAATTGGTGAACTCTATATATTCCTCTTTCTTCAATACCATGAGCACCTACTTCTTTTCTAAAACATGGTGAATAAGAAGTCATACAAATAGGTAAACTTTCTTTTTTAATTAATTGATCTTTAAATTTACCAATCATTGAGTGTTCACTTGTACCAATTAAATATAAGTCTTCTCCTTCAATTTTATACATCATGGCATCCATTTCAGTGAAACTCATAACACCAGTTACAACATCACTTCTAATCATAAATGGAGGAATACAATAAGTAAAACCTTTTTGTACCATGAAGTCTCGTGCATATGCAAGCATCGCACTTGAAAGTCTTGCAGCATCACCCATTAAATAATAGAAACCATTTCCACTTGTTCTACCACTTGCTTCTTTATCTAATCCATCAATGCTTTCAAGAATATCAGCATGATATGGTATTTCATAAGCTGGTACAGTTGCTTCTCCAAATCTTTTTAACTCAACATTTTCTGAATCATCTTTGCCTACTGGAACATCGGCAGCAACAATATTTGGAATAACCATCATTTTTTCCTTAATTATTTTGCTTAGTTCTTCTTCTCTAGCTGTTAAAGCATCTATTTCACTTCCCATTGTTGATACTTTTGTCTTTATTTCTTCTGCTTCTTCACGTTTTCCTTCGCGCATTAAGTTACCTATTTCAGCACTTAATTTATTTTTTTCAGCACGCATAGTATCCATTTTTAGTTTAGTATCTCTATATTCATTATCTAAATCAAAAATCTCATCTACCAATGGTAATTTTTCATCTTGAAATTTCTTTTTTATATTCTCTTTTACTAATTCTTTATTTTCTCTTATTAATTTAATATCTATCATTTTTATTCCTACTTTCTAATACTTTTTCTAATTTTCTTAAATTGTTACCATATTTCTTATCTAACCATTCTCTTTTTTCCGACTGTAATAGTTCTAATCTTTTTGGATCATAATTGTTTTTCATATCACGTACCTTTAATCTTAAAGCATGTGAATTTCCACTACCTATAATTGAATCTATTTCTTCATTATAAGACTGCAATCTTTCTTCCTCACTTAGCTCTGTCTTTTCTTTCAAAGGTTTTGTAACCATAAATACAGTTTCAACAATTTCCTTATCAATTCCGAGTTCTAATAAATCCAAAGCAGTTATATTTGTATCCTCTATAATATCATGTAATAATCCAGCAACCGAAGAAATATAATCTTTACTCAAAGAAACGGCATATAAATGATTTATATAAGGATTACCTGCTTTATCCAAAACATTTGCAAACACCCTTCGAACTATTACAGCTGCTTTAAGATATTGGTCATCCACTTCTTTAATTTTCTCTAAATCTTCTCTAGAAAAATACAAATGCAAATTATTGTCATCGGTAATCTCACTTGTATCAAATGAGTCAACTAAATCAAATAAATTATCCGGTAAAGAATGTACACAAATATACTTATCTTTATAAGATTCTAGATTTTCACTATAGACTAATTTAAATCCCAACTGTTTTGACCGATTTAACTGTTTTATTCTATTTAATAAACTTTCTTTTTTATGGCAATCATCAGTTATTACTTTTCTCATAAACTCTCCTTTCAAATAAAAAAAATGATACCACCCAAAGGAGCACTTATGTGCGGTACCATCCTACTTTTAACTTAATTTAGATAACGGTTTAACCCGGTTGCTATTAACAACACTAATGAGGAGATTCATAAATATTTATTGTTTGTTTACACCAACCACAAACTCTCTTTAAAACAAATCATTTATTACTAATCTCATATCCTCGCTTTACAAACAAAATTTTATCCTATTTTCTTTATCTAGTCAATATGAATGTCACGATTTTCAAATGTTTTATCCATCAATATTTCATGGATTTCTTCTTCTTGATTGTCTAAGTAAATATTTTCAATTCTATCAACAGAACATTTAGAAGCGATTAATATGCTCCTTATCTTTTGAACAGCATTTTCCACTTTATCATTTACTACAACATAGTTATAATCCTTAACCTCATTAATTTCTTGATATGCTTTTTTAAATCTTGAAAGCACTTTATCTTTAGTTTCTGTTCCACGGCATATAAGTCTACGTCTAAGTTCGCTCATTGAAGGTGGAAGAATAAATATACATATTGCTTCAGGTAAAAGTTCGCGAACCTTTAAAGCTCCTTGAACTTCAATCTCTAAGATAACATCAATTCCACTATTTAATCTATCATCTATATATTTTTTAGGAGTACCATAATAAGCACCATTATACTCAGCATATTCTAAAAATTCGTTATTTCTAATCATTTCCTCGAATTCTTCTTTTGATAAAAAATAATACGTTTCGCCTTCCTTATCTCCAGGTCTAGGAGCTCTTGAAGTACAAGAAATACTTAACCATGCATTTTCATGAATATTTAAAAATTCTTTAATAACAGTACCCTTACCAGCACCACTTGGACCACTTATAACAATTAATGATCCTCTGCTTTTCTCTTTAATAACATCCATAAATTATTCCTTTCTTACTATTCTTTTTTCTAGACAATGTGGTGAACAATTGTCACAATAAGTTTCTCCTTTTAATGATTTTTTTTGACATTCATTGATATAATTTATTTCGATTTCGATTACATCTTCAATGCATTTTCTTACTTCTTCTTCAAAGGTATTTCCTAACACATGTCCACTTCTAAAAGTTTCTTCAATAATTCTTTCTTTATCCTTTTTTCCAGTATACCAGGAAGAATTATGGCATATTCTTGATGCTGTACTTGTTGCTGAAAGACCAATTTCATAAACGGCATAATAAAATCTATTAAATGTTTCTTCTTCATAGTTTTCCAAAACTTATTGTAAATAAAACTCAATATCTGTATTATGAATATATCCAAAATATTCCAAATCTTTTATTTCTGATACAATATGGTCTCTATGATAATACGAATTTACATATGGTTCAATATTTTTTAAGAATCTATTTTTCATCTCTTCTCTAAGTTCGTCTGTTCTTATAAGACTTAAAACTTCTAAATATCTTTCATAACTTTCTTCAAAATTATTTCTAAATTTTGCTTCAATTTCAGCTAATGTCATAAATTTTCCTCGTTTCTTAATCGTTATTATAGCAAACTTGTTATTAAAATAAAAGAGATGTTATAATATTCAAGAGGTTATATTTATGAATGAAAAAAACTTAAATGATTATTATAATAAATTCAATGAAGATAAAAGATTAAAAACAAGACATGGTCGTGTTGAATTTATAGTAACTATGAAATATATAGAAGAAATTGTAAAAAATTATAAAAAACCTAAAATACTTGATTTAGGTGCAGGATGTGGAGCTTACTCTATCCCTCTAAGCGAGTATTATGACGTTACTGCTTTAGAACTTGTTAAACATAATCTAAAAGTAATTGAAAAAAATAGCCAAAATATAAAACTAATCCATGGGAATGCAACTAATTTAAACATGCTTGAAGATAATAGTTTTGATGTAATTCTAATATTTGGTCCAATGTATCATTTAATATCCACAGAAGAAAAATTGAAATGTTTAAATGAGGCAAAAAGAGTTTTAAAGAAAAACGGTACAATACTTGTTTCATACATTATGAATGATTATGCCATTATAAGACACGGGTTTAAGGATAGACACATTCTTGAAGAAACAGCTAAAATTGATGATAGTTTTCACATTATTTCTAAAGAAGATGATCTTTATTCATACGTAAGACTTGATGACATTGATAATCTAAATAGACTTGCCAATTTAAAAAGAATTAAAATTATCTCTCAAGATAGCATATCTAACTATATGAGAGAATATATTAACAAATTAAATGATGAAGAATTTGAACTGTTTATAAAATTTCAATTATCAATATGTGAAAGATATGAAATGCTTGGTTTATCAACTCATGTATTAGACATATTAAAAGAGGGTTGAATCTGTAAATCGACAGTTTAGAAAATTCACTAAAACTAAATCTGTTTTTCCAACAGATATGGCATTGCTTAAATGTTTATATTTAGCTACTAAAAATATATCTAAAAAGAGGGATCAAGCATATAGAAATTGGGGACCGATATTATCTGAGTTATCTATTATGTTTGATGGAAGAATTTAGTTCTTTGAAAATTAAATATTATATGTTATTATTTAAATAACAAAAAAGAAACCAATTAAGGTTTCAAAATATCGTGGTTAGATTCCATTTACACAGAATTCCTTACACACTCTTGAGATTATATAATGTAATAATTATCCATTATTATTTCATAGTTTATCAAAATTTATATTTTTGTATAAACTAAGCTTTTGCTATTTTTTCACTTTTTTAGCAATAATTGTACTTGTATCATACAATAAGAAATACTCTCTAATCTCAATTCTTATATGAACTTTTCCTATAGTTTCAATTTATAATTCTATTACCATATAAATTATAATGTTGATTAAGATAATTTCTTAAGTCTTTTAATAATTGTTTTAACTTTTCGTTTATTTTCTAAATATTCAATTACCATTTTATTCGTATGTAACCCACATTTTTTTAATTTTGGTAAACTTAATTCTTTTAATTCTTTATTATAATATAAGAAATAATCTCCAATTTCTTCTACACTATTATTTATATATCCAATTATTCTATTTCTTTCATCCAATTTAATAATTATTTCTCCACAATTTATATCTATTTCTCTTTTAGTACATTCGTTTATACTATAATTATATTCATTTATAATTTCTATTCTTTCTATATCTTTTATTGTATCTGTAAAAGAATCTTCCACTTTAGAAATTATTTTTTTATTTTGTAAATCTAATATAAAATAATCAAATACTATATATTTTTCTCTTTCAAATTTTATTACTTCATAATTATCAATGATTATATTATATGGACAATAACACACATTATCAAATTGATAATTATAATCATCAAATGTACTTGGCGATTTTTTTGCTTCTTCTGCTAACATATCTGCAGAGAGTTCTTCTATTAATTCAACAATTGGTATGGGTCTTGGTAACAGTGGTATACGTGGTTCTTTAACAGTATACATTTATTATCATCCCTCTCTTCTATTATTATACATTGTTTTTTTTTATTATCAAATGACAAACATGGTATTATAATATACAATAATTTTTTGGGAGGGAAATTATGTTTAAACTAGGAGAAATTGTTTACCATGATAAGCTATATTTTGAAGACAAAATATTTGATTCAAAATATAAAAGGCCCTGTGTAGTATTATATGAAATAGAAAATGATGAAATCAAAAATAAAAAAAAATGAAAAAGCTTTGATTAAAAAAAATGAAAAATGAAAAAAGAAAAAAATGCAACAAGGACAAAATAATTGTCAGAAGATTAGCTTTAATCCTCTTTATGTTGTTCCAAAATTTTCTTTAATCCTACATAAGGCAAAGTCACACATGTTTTTCTATTACCTTGTTTATAAGTTTCATCAAAGACAATAGCTTCATTTAAAGAAGAACCATCATATTCTTCTTCATTAAGCATTGCTTCAAAGTTATTTATATATTTAAGAGCTTCTTTGACACTTTTTCCAATCAAATTTCTTATCATGATTGATGTTGAAGAGGTTGATATGGCACACGCTTCACCATCGAATTTAATGTCTTCAAGTAAACCATTTTTTATTAACACATAGATATCTATATTATCAATACAAGATTCGTTATTTGAATTTACTTTTATATATCCATCTACATTCTCGCTTGTTTTATGAAATGGATGAGAGTAATTATCAAGTATTATTTCTCTTTTTTCAATTCCGTCCATTATTAGATCATCTCACTTATTATTCTATTTTTATCTTTTAATAGTTCATAAACTTTGTCACATTCTTCATAAGTATTATAAAAATACATGCTTATTCTTACTGTGTTTTTTACACCAATTGCACTTTTTAATATTTTAGCACAATGATTTCCAGCTCTAACACAAATATGATATTTATTTAAAAAGTATGCTACATCCTGTGCAAATACACCATCTACATTAAAAGCAATTATTCCTGAATCACATTCATCATTTACAATGTTTATATGAGGTATTGTTTTTAATTTGTTAGTTAAATATTTTTTTAATTTTATCTCATGAATTGTAATATTATCCATACCAACATTATTTAAATACTTTATTGCTTCCCCAAATCCAATTACTGATGCAATATTTGGAGTACCTGCTTCTAATCTTGTTGGTAAATCTTTTAAATATACTTCATCTATTGAATCAAAAGATTCATTCATACCTCCACCATAATTGATTGGAACTAAGTTCTCAAGAAGTTCATGCTTTCCATAAAGAACACCTACTCCAGTTGGCCCGCACATTTTATGAGCAGAGAATGAAAGAAAATCACAGTCAAGATCTTTTACATCAGTTTTTATGTGAGGAACACTTTGAGCACCATCAACAACAACAAAGATATTGTGTTCATGAGCATATTCACATATTTCTTTTATTGGTCTAATATCTCCAACCACATTTGTTATATGTGCAAGAGATATTACTTTAGTATTAGGAGTGATAGCTTTAATTACATTGTTTAAAGTAACATGTAAATTAGAGTCTAATTCTATATTTTTGACTATTATGCCATTTTTACGTGCAAGCATAAACCATGGTAAAACATTGCTTGCGTGTTCTGATAAAGTTATTAAGACTTCATCACCAGGTTCTAAAATATGTTCAAAAAATCCACTTGCTATCATGTTTAAAGATTCTGTTGCCCCACTTGTAAAAACTACTTCATCCATTTCTGCATTGATAAATCTAGAAACAAGTTTACGTGCATTTTCATATTCAACATCAACTTTATATGAGATATCATAATCTCCCCTATGAGCATTTGCTGAATATTTAGTATAATATTCCGTCATCTTATCTATTACACATTTAGGTTTAAAAGTAGTAGCTCCATTATCTAAATATATAATATCATTATCAAACATCGGAAAATCTTCTCTATACATATTACACCTCCTTTATTTTTTTATATTTTTTAATTCTTCATATTTGCTTATTAATCCATACTTATAAGAGTCTATTATAATTTTGCGTGCAACCTCTTCTGTTATTCCTTTAGTTTTTAAATAAAATAAATAATCAGGATTAACATCAGTTATAGAATTACTATGATTAGCTATTACATTACGTGATCCTACTCTAAGAATTGGTTCCACATGTACTTTACCACCATCATTTAATAATCTTATATTTTCATCTATTACATTATCAATTGTTCCAACTTCATCAAATGAATTAACACTTATATTAGTACATCCACTTACTACACCAGATATTTCTATATCACTTAAAGAATTATTTCCAAGCATATTTAAAAGTATATTTAATTTATAACTTGCACTTACATCAATATTTGAAACATATTTGAATGTTGAATTATTATGCATATTTATTTCAATTTTAGTATCACTTTCAATTTCACTAAAGTTAATTATTTCCAAAGTTGATGAATCAGTCATGTTAAATTTTAAATCTTTAACATCCTTATTTACGATGAATGCTTTAACAGAACCAGTTACATCAAATGCATCAGTTGTAGTTTCTAATTGATAATTAACTCCATCCAATAATATATTATTCTCCATACTATTTTTCACTCACTTCATACGCACTAAAGCCAGATGTCTCGATTTCACGGGCTAAAGAAGCATCTCCTTCTTTAACAATACTTCCACCACTTAAAATTGAAACTTTATCCGGTTTAATATACTCTAATATATTAGTATGATGAGTAATGATTAAAATTGATACGGTTTCATCTTTATAATCCATTAAAGATGCACTTAAGCTCTTTAAACTATCAACATCTAGTCCACTATCAAGTTCATCCAAAAGAATTAATTTAGGCTCTAAAACATATAAATGAAGAATTTCATTTTTTTTCTTTTCTCCGCCACTCATACCTTCATTAACACCACGATGAATAAATTCAACTGGGATATTTAGCTTTTCACATATATGTGTAATTTTTTTGTTGAAATCAAAGATATTTACATGTTCTCCTGTTTTACATTCTAAAGCGCTTCTTAACACTTCAGCATTAGTAATACCTTCAAGTTCAATTGGATTTTGAGCTAATAAAAATATTCCTTGTCTACTTCTTTCATCAGTTGAAAGAGAAAGTAAATCTATATTATTATAGAAAATACTACCATTTATTACTTCATAAGTAGGATCTCCCATAATAACTTTACAAATTGTACTCTTTCCAACCCCATTAGGTCCCATAAGAGTAACAATTTCACCATCATTTATATCCAAGTTAAAGTCATGTAATATAGTTTTATCATTAATTTTAACTGTTAAATTTTTAATACTTAACATAAAAACCACCAAGATAATTATAATTTATACATTAAAAAAAAGCAATAAACTATTGCTTAATAGGATATTAAAGTTATACGTGCATAACCATTACCAGATTTGGCACAATTTTCAGTTGGATTTGCACTCGTACATGTAGTTGAAATAGTTTT
>CAKOKD010000001.1 GCA_934090935.1 uncultured Bacilli bacterium | reverse complement strand
GGAGGCTCAGATCTTTAATATTTGTATCGATTTATATGCAAATCGTTAAAATCTGTCAAAAAAAAGCTACCAATTTTTAAGTTTGGTAGTTTTAACACTTTTTTCATGTTTTTTATTGAGCAATTGGCATCTTTATAATAAGTTTTATATCTTTTTGATACTGCATCATTTTTGATATATCATTCCTGTTATTAACGCTTAACTTAACTATTCCATATAATAAGCATAATATTCATCAAATGTTAAATCTGAATCATAAACTTTTTTAGCTAGTTCTTTTCCTAAATATCTATAATGCCAAGATTCATAATTATAACCAGTGATATTTTGTTTATCCTTAGGATATCTTAATATAAAACCAAATTTATAAGAATTATTTATAAGCCATTCATAACTTTTTGATTCATGAAACTTCGCTTGACTCGTACATTCTTTAGAATAGATATCCAAAGCAAGTCCCGTTTGATGTTCTGAATATCCTGCTCTTGCAGCAATAGAATCTGCATATTTTGTTCCTTTATCAGCTTGATATGCTTCATACACTTCCTTTTGATGAGCAGCAGATCGATAACCTGATATAAGTATTAAATAAATTCCTTCTTCATATGCTGCATTCCACATCTCGATAAAAGCATTATAGGCTTCACTTCTAATTTTTTTAGGTTCTCCGTAATAATATTTTATATCAACACTCACTAAATCATCTGGTTCATAATCCTCACCCAAACTATAATATTTATTAGCAAGTATTCCATAGCCTTTTGAAAAATCTGTTTTTAAATCGGCTTCATAATAATTTATATTTCGATGAACATTTACTAAAGAAACTATCTTATCATAATCATAACCCTCCGTACCATGATATTTAAAGAAATCCTCATCTTTAGTTATAACTTGATCCAAATAACCATCTAAATTTTTAAACATAAAATATTTAGTATTCAAAAAATTTGGAACAAACTCATTATAACCTAAATCAATAATTTTTTTTTGTTCATCCTCATTTAATTTATCAAGAATCAGCTTTGTTGCTTCTTCTGAGTAACCAAGATTCTTAAGCGCATATTCATTAGTTTTAGTATATAAATATTCTTGATATTTTTTTACACCAAAAAATATTCCAATTCCAAGAACAATTAGAACCACAAAAAATATTTTAACACTTGTTTTAAGTCTATATACCTTTTTAGTTTCCATATAATCACTCTAAGATAATTATAAATCATAAAAAAAAAGAACTCAAGTAAATGAGTCCTATATTTATTAATTTAAAGCGTCTTTTAATTTGCTTCCTGCTTTAAATGAAACAACATTCTTAGCAGCAATTTTCATTGGTTCTTTAGTTAATGGATTGATTCCTTCTCTAGCAGGTCTTACTTTTGAAGAGAAAGTTCCAAATCCAACGAATGCAACTTTTTGACTTTCTTTAAGTCCTTTTTCGATTCCTTTCAACATAGCGTCTACTGCTCTTCCCGCATCAGCTTTAGTTAATCCAGTTTCAGCAGCAACAAATTCTACTAATTCAGTTTTTGACATATTAAATGTACCTCCCATATAAATTTTTTCTAGTAGGTTTACCCTACATATAAAATGTAGCAAAAATTCAAACTAATTGCAATAAAAATCAACGATAAATCGTGATTTTTTATACATTTTTATTGTTTTTCAATACATTTTATAATCAGTTTTAAATATATTTCAAAATATGGAGTATACTCACTATATTTCTTTAAATCACCTTTAAACACCAAATCATCAAGAATTCCATAAAGCATATGCATATCTCCACTTTTCTTATCAATCACTAAAACACCATATTCCGAATCAAAATCTTGACCATATTTTTCATGTTTTAGTTTTATTTTAAATTGATATTCATCTTTAAATTTTTCATTTAAAATATCAATTATTTGATTTCTAACGGATTTATAGTTCTTTTTATCATTCATCTTTTCAATTAAAGACATTAAAGTCTTATATTCTTCACTTGGATGAATAGGATTCTCCTGATATAATTCAGCATTTCTAATGGATCCATATCCTAAAACCTTAATGATAATCTCTAAATCAGTTTCATTTGTGCGATCAGTATAGTAATATCCATTTAAAATTGCTTCTTTATCCTTTAAAAGATTATGAATTATTTCAAATTCTTTTTTGTGATCCATGAAAAAGCGAACGCTTTGTTTATAATTACTCAACGCCTCATCACTTTTAAACGCTAAAGTCTCATCAACATAAAACCCGATTTGATTTCTTTTTATTACTATTTTTTTATTATAGCAACTAGTTTCTGTTAAAACAAATCCAAGATTTGTAAACTTCATCTTATAAATTGAAAGAGTTGTATCAATGCTATTAAGTCTAATTCGAGATAAATCATCTATTTTGCTTAAAAATATTTGATAAAGTTCTTCCTTAGAATAATTATTTATATTTCTCATTTCATCACCTTAAACGAAAATAGCTTTTTATCCTACTTATTCTTTTTAGCAATTGGAAGTGTTAACTCCTCTTCATGTTTTTCATGATGCCCATTTTTTACTCTAGAACTTATCGGTACAACTCCGATAACTGGTAGATTAGTAATGCTTTCAATTTTTTCTTCATCTTTAATCGTATTATCAAAGTAGAAGGAGATGAATATAATCATAACTGATAAAACCACTCCTAAAAGAGTTCCTATCGATACGATTTTTAAAGTTGATGCGGATGATGGAATCTCACTAACTTCAGCTTTATCGATTGTACTTATGTTTTCAATTTTATAAATAGAAACTATTTCTGATGCAAAAACATCAGCTATTTCATTCGCGATAGAACATGCAAGATCATTATCCTCATCGGTTACTTTAATACTTATTATTGAAGTATCAGTGATTTCCCCTACACTTACCATAGAATTTAATTCTTTATAGGTTAAATCTAAATTTAGTTTTTCGATTACCTGATTAAGGACTCTTTTGCTCTTTATTATTTCTCCATAGGTTGTAACAAGTGACTTATTTAAGTTAATATCGCTTGTATTAATAGCCGCATTTTCATTTGCTTGATTTAAAAGAATCGTTGTTTCACTTGTATACTTTGGTACTCTAAACTTATTAACATAAATGCTTGATAAACAAAAGAATATCGATGCAGCAAAGAAAATATATATTATCTTAGATTTAAAATAATTAAACAATTGAGTTATATCTAATTCTTCCATAATTAACCTCCATAATATGCATCATAATACTTGTTATAGTATCCATTTTTAGTTGCAGGAACCTTATTTAAAATAACTCCAGCTATACGAGCATTGACGCCTTCTAATGCTTTTACGGTTTTTTTAAGCATATCTTCACTTGTTTGTTTATAAGAAACAACAATCACAGTAGAATCAACATACTTAGTTACAACTAAAGCATCAGATAAACCAACTACTGGAGGGCAATCAAAGATAATAATATCATAATTTTTTTCAAGAATATCGATAAGTTTTCCCATTCGTTTGCTTTCTAAAAGCTCACTTGGATTAGGAGGTATTGTCCCACTTGGAAGTAAGTAAACTCCTTTTAGTTTAGTTTTTATTGTTTCAATTTTTACTCCCGATAGATCTGATATTAAAATATTGGACAATCCTTTTCCATTAGAAACCCCAAATATTTCATATTGTCTTCCTCTACGAAGATCACAGTCGATTATTAAAACTTTTTTACCGGATAATGCGTAGCTTTGAGCAAGAGATGCAGCTATAAAACTCTTCCCTTCACCCGGTTCAGTGGAGGTAAGCATAATTTTTTTACCATTTCCACTCGCTAGACTAAATTCAAGATTAGTTCTGATTGTTTTAACAGCTTCAGCTACTCTTGATTTAGGATTAGATAACATATTTAATTCTTCTAACATATAAATCCACCTTTTTATTATATAGTTATTATATCATGAATAACTATTTTATTTCTTCATTTTTTATAACTTTTGTAAAGTTATCCTCTAGTATGGCTTTACTTTTTTCAACACCAACACATTTTAAAATTATTTTTTCACATTTTTTTAAATAATTGAAACGATTATCAGGATGATGAATATCGCTTCCAACAAAACTGATAAGATTAAGTTTTAAAAGATTTTTAGCCATTGTCTTAGCATGACGACCGTATAATCCAACTAAAGAAGCAAAGTTGATTTGCATTAAAACTCCCATACTTCTTAATGTATAAAAAAATTCATAATCCTTATAGTAAGCTTCATACCTTTCTGGATGAGCAAGTATTGGAACTATACCATTGCTTATAAGTTCAAAAAAGATTGATTTTACTTCATTTATCTTAGAATGCATTGGTATTTCAATCAACATATATCGGCTATTATTTATTGTTGTAAGTTTTTTCTCTTTATAAAGTTTTAAAATATTATTGCTGATATATACTTCATTACCTAAATAGATATTTATATTTAAATATTCAGCAGTTTCCTTTATAGTATTAAATATTTTTTCGTTTTCACTTACTTCACTTACGTATTTGGATTCATCAATATAATGAGGTGTAAAAACAATATCTGTAACACCACATTCATGAGCATTTTTAAGCATTTCTTTTGTTTCTTCTAAACTTTTTGAGCCGTCATCAACACCATATAAAAAATGGCTGTGTAAATCTTTCATGATATCACCACTTTTATTATAAAGTTAAAGAATAAAAAAAAGAATACTTTACATATTCTTTTACATTTTATTTACTATAATACGATAGCAATTAATTTGTCAGAACCTTTATTTACAATCTTACTAACCGTGCTTGAAAGTTTATAACGAGTAGAATCTTTCATCATCATTAATTTAGTTTGAATACCTTCTTTAACGATTTCATCTAGGCTTCTACCAAATATTTCACTTTTCCAAATACTTGTAGGATCATCATTATAATCTCTCATAATATAGTCAATTAACTCTTTTGATTGAACTTCAGTTCCAATGATTGGTTCAAAAGTGGATTCAACATCAACCTTAATCATATGAATTGAACTAGCTTTAGCTTTTAATCTTACTCCATAACGTGTACCTTGTTTTATGATTTCTGGTTTTTCAAGCATCATATCTTTTAATGTTGGATAAACAATTCCATATCCACATCCATGAGCCATCTTTAAAGCTTCAGATAAGCATTTATTTTCTTCTTCACTTTCATGATATCTAGAGAATACTTTTAAGATACTTGCTTTACTTACATTTGAATATCCGACAATATTCTTTAAGGTTTCATTATAAAGCTCATCAGAACTATCAAGGTTTAGGGAAACAACACCTGTACCAGCATCAAATTCACTTATGTAAGCTCGAGATATAATATCCGAATCAGTATAATAATTGATTATCGAATTAACATCACCCATTTTATTGACGTTAACAACGCTTTCTTTTATTTTATTTAGATAATGCATTTTAATTTCATTTTTGTTTGGTAAAACGTGTACCCATTCAGGAAGTTTTACTTCAACATCAACAATTGGAAATTCATCAATTGCACTTCTTAAAATATCATTGATTTCTTTTTTACCCATAGCTTCAACATTTAAAGGAATTACTTTTACTCCATGTTTTTCTTCAATTTCCATCTTTATCTTTAATGTATCTGGATTATCTGTATGAGTAGTGTTAAGAATAACAATAAATGGTTTATTTATACTTTTAAGTTCTTCAATTACTTTAGTTTCACCATCTATATAATCACTTCTTTTAAACTCACCAAAAGATCCATCAGTAGTTATAACAATACCAATTGTGGAATGATCTTTTATAACTTTTTCAGTTCCAATTTCAGCTGCCTCGATAAACGGAATCGCTTCTGGGTACCAAGGCGTATTTACTAATCTAGGATTAGATTCAGCATCTTCATACCCGATTGCTCCATCAATAACATAACCAACACAGTCAATAAGTTTGATGTTTGTTTTAAAGTCATCTATTTTAATTACGGCCCCTTGTGATGGAACAAATTTTGGCTCAGTAGTCATAATCTGTTTTCCATTTGATGATTGAGGAATTTCATCTAAACATTTTTTCTTATCATATTCGTCTTCTATATTTGGAACGACTAAATTTTCAATTACTTTTTTTATAAAAGTTGATTTACCAGTTCTAACTGTACCAACAACTCCTAGATATATTGATCCGTTTCCTCTTGCGGATATATCTTTAATTATGTCTTTCATCTCCATAATTACCTCTCCTTTATAGTTAAAATATATGTGTCATATTTAAATTTATTACATATACTAAACTAAAAAAGTGGAATTCTAACGTTACACTTCTCAATAATGAAATCCATCTAATATCTTCTGAACTTCTTCATCAGGTTTATCACGATAATCTGCTCCTGTACTTAAAGTAAAACTATATAGAACATCATCATATTCCATATAAACGCTTCTTCTCCTTCCATATTCAATTCCATAAGCCATTGTGCCAAGCTTTCCTACCTTATATTTTGGAATAGTTTCATCAGTATAGTTTCCATGATTTAGTTCACTGTTTTCTTTCCTTTCAGCATACTTAGTTTTTATTAAAATATTAAAACTAACAAAAGATACATTTTTGTTTTCCTTATTATCATACTTAAAAACATTAGTCATATAAAGACTTATAGTTGCTATTTTCCCATCTTTCTTTTCTAACCTTTTTAAAATAAATTTATCTCTTTTAAATAAATCATTTCTTAAAAGTTTTATACCCAATTCTTTTTCTAGTTCTTCATATGTATACATTGAATAACTATCTTTATCTATTGGTTCATTATTGAAAGAATCAATGCCACCACCAATTGGCTCTTTCAAATCAGCATTATAATTTATTTCTTTAACACCATTATATTTTAATTTGATTTTTTGAACATCATTATCATCAACTTTTTCGGTATAAGACTTGGTAAATATTGATGTAACAATTTCTTTGATTTCTTCAGCATAAGTTATACCCGTTCCAACTAATATCATAGTAGTAACAAGCAGTATAGAAAAAATGATTTTCTTATTTCTTTTCCTTTTTTTGTAACCAAGGATAATCCTTTGATTTAAGTCATTCGATTGCGATTCAGATAACTTAATGTTATCAAAAGTATTATTAAAGCGATCATTTAATTTATTCATTTATACTCCCTCCATTTCTTTTTTTAATGCTTCTTTTCCTCTCAATAAACGCATTTTTATTGCTGACTCACTTTTTTTTAACTGATTAGCAATTTCTTTTATACTATATCCTTCATAATAAAATAAATATAAGGGTATTCTAAAATCAGGATTTATGTTGTTTAAAGCATCTACTAAAGAATCATTTTTTATATTATTATCTTTTATATCATTATTTATAGTTGCCTTTAATTTTTTCCAAGGAGACTTTAAAATATCCTTTGATTCATTTATACATATTCTAAATAACCATCTTTTTGCTTCATTATTTGAAAGCGCTAATATCTTTTTGTTGTTATACAATTTTATATAAACTTTTTGAATTACATCTTCTGAATCTTGTTCATTTAATAAATAACTATATGCGAGTCTATATATATCATTTTTATATAGCTGATATAATTCATTAAAACGTTCATTCATTATAATCACTCCATCATCTTTTTCAACCTAACAACGATTTAGACTAATTAAAAGTCACAAAGAAATAAAAAAAAGTGTAATTATTGATTTATTACACTTCTATAATAACAAATATTTTTTATTCGTTAATTAATTCCTTTATATTATTTAATTTATTTTTATCAATTGTAAACTTTGGTTCAAATTCTCCATATACTTGAACAAATTGTTTATCTTTTTCTTTTAACATACCTGAAGCATAAAGACGCTCATAGCTTCCTTTAGGTAAAGGGGATTCTTCTGTCGTTTTTACAATGCATAAAATTAATTCTTCATCTTTTGTAATAAATTCTTCTCCATCTACTATTTCTTTAAGAACTGTATTGGCTTTTTCCTTTGCACTTAAATTAGAAAACCTTTCTGAATCTTTATAAAAGTTAATGTGATCATTTAATGAAATATATCCACCAAGATAATATAAATCAATATCTTTATTTTTTTTAATTTCTCCTTTAAAGACATCATCAATGTGTAATGTGATTTTTGTCCAAGCATTACCTGCAAAAGTTTCAAAATTTACAGATACCACTTTACCTTTTACCACGGCATCACTTTTTTTCATCAATGTAGTGAATTCCTCTTTAAAAACTTTTTCAGTTATTGAATTTATAGTAATGATATTTTTTTCTTCAACATTATTTTCTTGATTACTTTCTTTTGGTAAAAAATATATAGTAAAAATTCCAACTAAGATAAAAAAAGTAAGACCTATAATAATCAATATTTTCTTCATTTATATTTTCCTTTCTTTTAACAATAAAAGTCATATCTAATAAAATGAAAATAAATAGTTACTACGCCAACTTTCTTGAAGCTTCTTCATAAGATAATATTTCTTCTTTATCAAGTTCTTCAAGCAATCTTTCATAGTCGCTTAAGTCAATTACATCTTTTTGTTCAAGTTCTTCAAGCATAGATTTAAATTCATCACCATTTTTTAAAGATTCATCCAATATTTCATTTTCTTTTTCTATATACATGTTAGCAACATTTTCATATTCCTCTATTTTTTTAGAATATTCATCAAAGTTTTTATCTTCTACTTCATCTGTCAAAGTCCTATCCTGTTTATAAAGGTCAAATTCTACGTCCTTTAGATCACGATTTTTAACTCTCTCATCTCTTATTCTATGCATATATTCATTAACTAATTCTTCATATTTTAAAGCTCCAAGTTGCTCAAGTGCATTTGGGTTTTCCTCAAATATTCTTTTAGAAGCTTCATCACGCAAATCAATAAATGATGCCTTTTCTAGAATTTCTTCATCATCACTCTTTTCAAAAGTGTTTTTTTCCTCAGATAATTCCTCATCTTTTTGATCATCTAAAGTATTTTCTTCCTTATTTTCTTCTTCTAAAGATTTTATCTCAGCCTGTAAAGCTTCAATTCTTGAATAATTAGGTGGATTTTGCACCTTTAAATTTTCAAGTTCAGCCTTTTTAGCTTCTAAAATGTTTTCTTTATTTAAATCTTTTTCATCACGTTTTTCAAGATGTTCCAATCTTGCATTTAATACAGCCTCTTTAATTTCTTTATAATCCGTCTTACCAAGACTTTCATTAACCATTTTTACTTTTAACTCATATTCCTCAATATACTCATCAAGTTTATTTAAAGTTTTAGGATAAACACTTTTTATGGTTGAAGTAAATTCTGGATTTTTTTCAATCATCTCTTTTACTCTCTTAAATTCATTAAGTTTTTGATCAAGTCTATTCTTCTCATCAACCATTTCTTTGCTTGGAATTTCAAATGGAACGATTTTTATTCCTCCAAAAATATCTTGTACTTCTTTAACTCCATCAATTAAACCTGCCTCTTTGTAACGTTTATAATCAAACATCAATGAATCATATTCATATTCTATTTTCAATCTTTCTTTATTCTTTTTCTCTAAATTTGTCACACTTTGAATGCTATTAACTCCTTTAAAGAAAGACATCAATCCCTTATTTATCGATGGATCAAACACATTTGATGATTTCAAGACATTTATAACATCTTTTTCTAAAGAAATCATTTTACCTCTTGCTTTTTTAGAATTAGATAATCTATCTAAATATATTGTTTCTTTAAAGCTTGAAAAAACCTCATCATATTCATCAAAAGCTGGTATGCTTAAAAGAGAATCAATAAAACTCTTCATTGCATCGGTTTCTATAGTTCCTATAGCAATATCATTTATTGCATTTAAAGCATCAACAATCTTTAAAGCATCTCCACCATAATTATCAATGCTAGTTTTTAGTTTTTCTAAAATATTGCTTAATTCTTCCATACATACCACCTATTATAACTATATCATCATTTTTAGTATAAATATTAAAAAAATTAGTTGACTTTACAACTAATTTAAGGCTTTATCATATATTTAGAATAAAACTTTCTCCGATTTATATTGCTTTATAATAATTCCTAACATCAGAATAATTATAATAAATGTTGATACAAACATTAAAACTATATTAAGTATATCAAAGCTTCCTTTAGTCACATCATCAAATAGAAGTGTATAGTTTATAAAAGGAATCATACTCAAATAAATGGATGATTTTACATTTAAGAAAAAAGCTATCATACCTGGAAATATGGACACTAAAGTGATTGGTCCAAGTGCACTTTGAGCCTCTTTAAATGTTTTAGCACGTGACGCTATGCTTATACAAATGCCGCTTATCATGAATGCATATGCAATGATTATCAAACCAGCAAGAAGCACTTGAGTTAGATTTAAAGATATATCCACTCCATCATATATAGAGAATGTATTTCCAGCATATATAAGTGAAAAATATGCAAACATTAAAGAGATTATTCCTGTTATAATTGATGATACAGCAACACTTATATATTTTCCAATTATTATGCTTTTTGAACTTATTGGCAAAGTTAAAAGAGTTTCTAATGTTCCTCTTTCCTTTTCGCCAGCTGTTGTATCTGTAGCAGGATAAGTTGAAGATACTGTCACTGCCATAAGTATGAACATAAAAGCATAGCTAACTATATAATTACCAAAAAAGTTTTCTTCCTCTAAAGTAACATTTGAAAGAGTAATAATATTTAAAACATCATCTGGTTTAATATTTTTATTCATCAAATAATCCTCTTGAAGAATCTTTTTATATTGTTCAAAATAACTGGTGATTAATCCAATTGCATAACTTGATGTATCATTTTCATAACCATAAGTTTCAAAATGATTTTCATCCTTTGTTACATAAAGATTGATACTTCCATCTTTATACATCTTTTCAAGTTCTTCTTTACTGCCCTCTACTACATCTATTTTAAAGCTATCAGCCAAGTATTTTTCAGTTTCATTTAACTCATAAGCAAAGCCTATTTTGTTATAATCCTCAACATTTTTATTGACATTATTTTCAAAAAGATAAGACATTCCAATAATAATTAATGGAATCATAAAAGGAATAATTAACATCATTGATAAAGATTTTTTATCTCTAAATATTTCTCTTAACTCTTTTTTCAACACATTAATCATTTTTTACACCTCCAATCAAGGTAAAAAACGCATCTCTTAAATTTTTTTGTTTCGTTTGTTTGTTTATCTCATCAGGTGTACCAGTGGCAATAATCTTACCATTCATTATTAAAACAACATAATCGCATATATTTTCGGCCTCTTCCATATAATGAGTTGAATAAATTATAGTTGATCCATTTGTCTTCTCTTCTTTGATAAAATCAAGAATTACTTGACTCGCGATAATATCAAGACCACTTGTAGCTTCATCCAATATATAATATTTCGGTTTATGTATTAAACATCTCGCTATATTTATTCTTTGAGTTTGACCAGTTGATAAAATACCAATTCTTTTATCTATAAAAGCGCTTAAATCAAGTCTTTTTATAATATCTTCAATTCTTTTTTCGCACGATTCTTTTTCTATTCCATAAATATTGGCAAACATCTTTAAAAGTTCACGGCCTGTAATGGAATTATAAAGTTTAGTATTTCCAGAAAGATAAGCTATTTCATTTTTTATTTTCAAATCATTTTTTTCAATCTCTAAACCATCATATAAAATGCTTCCTTTTGTTGGACTAAGTATTCCAGCAATCATTCTAAGTAAAGTGGTTTTTCCAGCTCCATTTGGTCCAAGAATACCAACAATACATCCATCTTCAATAGTTAGATTTATATTATCATCCGCTAGAATAGAAGACTTTGTTTTTCTTTCTTTAAACTCTTTACTCACATTCTTGATTTCAATCATAATATCACCTCCTTAATTATTCCATCGATATAATATTAAGTCAATAAAAAAAACAGGTTTAAAGTTTTTAGTTTTCATATAAAACTTCTAATCCCGTTTTACTTCCATCGCTTAAAGTAAATTCCATATAAGCATTATTTTCACTTAAATCAACACTATATTTAAAAGTATTTGGTTCCTCAATATCCGGTTCAATATATTCTATCTTTCCATTATCAATCGTATATGTTAAATCATCTTTAGTAATATCTTTATCCAAACTTTTAACTAATATATTAAATGATTTAGTATTGGTTTTATAAGTAGAATATTCTTTTAAAGAATTTCCTTCCATTAGATAGATTGCAATTCTTGATTTTATAACGTACACATAGCTTGATGATAAAACATCTGCATATTTTAAATTCAATCTAGTTTTACCAAGGGAAACACCAATTATACTGCTGCCATTGACTTTAGCAATACTTTCATCATCACTAAAGACGTTAAAGAAGCTTGCATCAACATTTTCTGGATCAGTTTCTAACGTTAGTTGAGCGAAATCATCCAAATAAACATAGTAATTATCAATCATTTTAGCAGACTTGATAACATCACTGAAGACATTGATCGTCATCTCACTTTCTTTATCCTGATAGCTCGCCTTTATTTTAGTGCTTCCAAGTTTATTTAAAGTCTTAATGACTAATCCTTCTTTAGAAGACTTGATTTCAATCAAACCCTCATCATAACCGCTTAACTTTATATTTCTAATGTTGATTGATTTCAACTCAAGCAAATTATTCAAATTTATCTCTTCATTAGTTTTTGCATCATAAGAATCTCTGATGAAACTCATCTTACAATCCTTGCATAATGACATTGTAGTTGTAGTTTTCTCGCTTACATGAACTTGTTCCTCATTTCCATCAGTTATACTAGATGTCGATTGACTTATAAAATACATAAGCAACAATACTAAAAATAAAAATATTCCAATTGTATAAACTACAGCTTTTAATTTTATCGTTCCATCTTCATTAACAAAAATATTTTTCATTTCATCCTCTTTATTTCTTCTATAAACCTATAAGTTGATTTAGAAAGTTCATCCTCTCGAATCTCATCAAGGCTTAAAGTTTCTAAATCATAGCTTTTATCAAGCTCTTTTATAAATAGATTTCCATCCTCTAAATAGCCAAGATAACCTAGAATAACCCAGTCAACAGTTTCTTTAGTTTCATTATCCATTTTTCTATCATGATAAGCCCCAATAAAATCAGAAATCCGAACAGTTTTAGAACCAGTTTCTTCCTCTATTTCTCTTCTCATCGCATCTCTGAAGTCTATATCGCTTTTGTTAACCGAACCTCCAATCGCTTGCAAAAGACCCACATCATCTCTTGCCCCTGGTCCTCGTCTATTTAAAATCACTTTTCCATCTTTTGTAAAAATAAAGCAGATGACAGCAACCTTTATAATCTTAAGTTCAAGATTATATTCAAGCATACTCTTTAATTCTTCTACATTCTCTACTTCATCGTAAAAAAGCATATTATCAACCCTATCTAAAACATTTTATCTACATTTGTTGGAACCTTATCATTGACAATCAAGTTAATTATCTTATCCTCTTTTTCCTTCGAAACTTCTTTACCTGTTAACTTGCTTAATTCTCTTATTATTCCGCTTAAAGTACTTGGATCTTTCATATTTCCTTCATTAAGCCTACTAGCAATATTGATAATTGATTCTTTGCTTACCTTAGTTTTAGCTTCAACTTTATTAAAAATTTCATCATTAATTTCCATATAAACACCTCTAGTATATTTATATGTATTATGATAAAACTTGTTCTTATTTCAACTTATAAACATATCCAGTTGTATTAGTTATTACCATAAATGTCGCTTCATGCTTGTTTTTTATATTCAAGTAATTTATCGGAATGCTTAAACTCTTAGAAATATTTACAAGTTCTTTAAACGTTACAGCGTCTTCTAAAACCTTATTATCAAGAACAGGGAAACTTTTTACATCCACAATATATTTGTCATACTTTTTTAAAATACGATTTAATCTGTAAGTAAACGAAGATTTTATTAGATTAATTCTTCTTAAAAGCAAAATAATTATTAAAGCGAATAATACAATCGACGTTATAAGTTCCATACATATCGCATAGCATGTATCAACATCGACTTTACCATATAGCACTTGATCATATTTTTTATTGTCTGATATTATTACTCCTTTATCTAAATCAACGCTTAATATGACATCATCATTTTTCTTTATGGATTTATTCAAATAGTTATTATATAGATTGATATCATTTTCTAAGATATAATCTATTCTTGAATGAACGTTTTCATACCCATACTCTTTAAGCGCATTTTGATATTCTATAAAGTCCTCTTTAAAAGCTAAATCTTTTGTTTCTTTAATATTTAAAACATATCCATTTTCTTTTAAAGATACAGAGTTTTCATCATCCAATTCCTCGATAAATAAATCCTTATCATCATTGCTGATAACAAGTCTACCAACGATTTTATAATTATCTTCAATACTGGATAAGTCGTCTAATTTTATTGAATAATTATAAAGAACACTTATCGTATTTAAATTATCTAAAGTATTAAAGCCTGTCGTACCATCCTTATTTGAGATTTTGTAATGAACTTCTTTTTCAACTGTTGCATTGATTTTTCTTATATATTTATTATCCGAAAAATTGTAAAAAAAGCTCATAAAAAAGGCACTTACAAAAATAAGCATCAAAAGAATTATAATAAATCCTCGATATAAATTTACTTTAAAATTCATTTTATCACCCTTTTTATTCTAAAACCAATTAGTTTAGTTCTTTAAACAATAAATCAACGCCGATATCAACGTTTAAAGCATCAATACCTTTATTTTCTACTTTTAAAACAACTATCTTTTTACTATCTGAAAAAATAGTATCATCCATATTTTCTAAAGTTATATCCAAATCATCAACATTACCGATTGTTTTAATGCTGTCAAAATAAGCATCAATATTGCCTTCATTATAAATTTCTATCTCTTTTTCATAAGTTTGATCTTGCTCTAATGTCGTATTTATATCGATAAGGTTCGTATCCCTAGAATCAACTCTATATCCAACATTCCACACCTTTTTAGCATTATCTGGATAAGCAAAGGAATTACCAAATGTTAATACTCCAATCATCATAATCTCAATCGATAAAAAAAATATAAGTCCATAGATTTTTTTATTTGTCATAAAATCCATCCTATTCTATATAAATTATACTTTTTATAATTTCGCATGTCAATTGAATATGTTTTCTTAATGTAAAAAAAGACATAAAACACTTATATCTTTCCATTTATATATTTTATAACTTCATTAACTGTATTATTAAAATTATCAAAATCAACATCAAACCATTTAATATTCATTTGATTATTAAACCAAGTATATTGCCTCTTAGCATAATGTCTGCTTCGACTTTTTATTAGCTCAATTGCTTCATCTAAACTTATTTTGTTATCAAAATATTCATATAACTCTTTATAACCAATACCCGTCATAATAGCTTTGCTGCGTATTCCCTCATCATATAAAGATTTTACTTCATCAAGGAGCCCATCTTCAACCATTTTATCTACTCTTTTATTTATTCGATCATATAGTTTTTCTCTTGAGGTTGTAAGTCCAATAAATATTGCCTCATAAAGAAGTTTATCACCATCAAAAGACGTTTCCTTTTGATTCAATTTTCTGATGAGCCTCTTACGGTTGTTTACATGAATATCACTTGTAGGATCCTTCTTTTTAACCATATCAAAAAGTTCTTCATTGCTATATTCATCAAAATCTTCATGACTTTCTTCTTCAACAAATTTATAATCATAAAGTCCTGCTTTAATATAAAGTCCACTTCCGCCAACAAGTATGATATCTTTGTCTTTATTATCATCAATTACACGTCTTAAATCACGTTGATAATCATAGATAGTATACATATCCTCTGGAGAAACAATATCGAAAAGCATATGAGGCACACCTTCTTTTTCTTCCTCTGTTACCTTAGCCGTACCGATATTTAAACATTTATAAACTTGCATCGAATCAGCATTTACAACAATCCCATTAAAATGCTTAGCCAAGCTAACACTTAGTTTAGTCTTACCGACACCCGTTGGTCCACAAACAACATAGATCACTTAAATCACCTAAAGTTATTATATCTAAATTATAAAAATTTTAATAGACTAGATTGATTATTTTCAACATTTGTTTTATTATTTGCAACATCCAAACATTTTATTTTACTATTGTTTAAAATGATTTTATTCTTATTTTTCTTGCTAACATTTGCTAAATATTGAGTATTAACTTTTACATTGTTTAAAGTTATTTTCACTTTAGAATTATTTAATTTAAACAAATAATCATCAGAATATATATTTTTATAGTTTCCATTTATAACAACATCTTTTAAAATTTCTATATTTGATAATGATATATCCTCAAGTAAATCTATTTCACATTCTTTATCACATGAGTTATAAGCACTTTCAAAATCTAAAAAATACTTTGTGCCGATTGAAACACTAGGATAACTTAATTCAAAAAATCCATTATGATAATTAATTACATAGTTTTTATAACCATCATTGATAGTTAGACTCTTAAAATCATCGTTTTTTAATCTCAAAACACCATTTTTATAACTTTTGTTATATTCCATATTATTTTCATTATATACTTTCCAATTTTTCTTTTTAGACTTAAGAAGCTTATTTAAATCATCTTCGTTTATATTGCTTACCACATTAGAACTCGAAACATTAAAATATATTTTATCGTTTTCTATTCTAATATTGCTTAGTTTGTCATCCTTAACATTTGATGATGTTTCCTTATTAAAACTCCTTGCAATCGTGTTTTCAACTGTTAAAGAAGTTATTTTCTTATCATCCATTAAATTTATAATAAAAATAGATATTATAATCAATAAAACTATTATTGAATTTTTCTCTATATTCTTCATCACATCAACCCTAATCTACCATTAGTATACTAGATATGTAAAAGCACGTAAATGAAATAAAGTAAATTTTAAGTAAAGTTTACGCAAACTTGATTAAAACGTTTTTTTTTGATAGAATACGTTTATTGAAGAAATGGGGATGTTTTTATGGAATTACCAAATATACATATATTGGATGAAAAAGATAAAAGATTACATCAAAAGTCTGAAGAAGTTACTTTTCCTCTTGATGATGATATGATAAAAACTATAAATGATTCACTTGATTATTTAGAGATGAGTCAAGATGAAGAGATTGCCAAAAAATATGATTTAAGAGCCGGAATGGGACTTTCAATGTGTCAAATAGGAATAATGAAACGTATATTTGTTATAAGTGAGGATAATGGAGATGGTACTTTTGAAAGATATGTGGTTATCAATCCAAAAGTATTAAGCCATTCAGAAGAACTTATCTATGTTGGTGAAGGTGAAGGATGCTTATCCATTAACCGTGAAGTAAAAGGTATTGTTCCAAGATATGCAAGAATGAAAGTCAAAGCTTATAATGAATATGGTGATGAATATATTATTCGTGTAAGAGAAGATATTTCAATAGCTTTTCAACATGAAATGGATCATCTAGATGGAATACTTTTCGTTGACAAGATTGATCCTAAAAATCCATTTAAAGATAAAGAAAAAATGAGAGAAATTTAATCCCTCATTTTTTTACATCTATTTTCCATATACATCAAGATAAATGCTTGCTTTTTTACCTAAATCATTAGAATCGATTAAATCGCTTCCAAGCCAGAAACGCACCTCAATAGTTTTTCTTTCCCCTTTTTCTAATGTTCCATAATAAAGAACATGTTTCTTATCTATTTGTTTTACTTCTCCATCATCTATCTTATAATAAACTTTATCTATAAGTGATGTTGAATTCTTATCCTTTAAAACAACTTCAAAATTGCTTCTTTTATCATCTTTATTTTTCACAATTATTTTATGTACACTTGAAGAGATTTCTCCTTCTTCTTTGCTCATAGGATAATTATTGTTATCCTTCTTTATGGTTTCAATTGTATAGTTAATATTATCTTTTATTACAATATCACCAGATTTATTGCTTAAAACATTATAAAAAGATATGCCTAAAATAACTAAAATAATTAAAAAAGAGGTAGCAAAAACGACAACTCTTTTTTTTATGTATTCCTTTAAAGTCATGTTATAAGCTAAAACTCTTTCCTTCTTCAATCTTATGAGCCTTAAAGGATTTATTATAATTAACACCTACTATATCAGCAATCAATTGAGCAAGATTTCTATAGTCCTCAAGAACGTTTTCCAATTCAATAGACTCAGGATCGTTTCGATATCTATCGAGTTTCATTTTAGCATAGCTATATCTTGCTTCAAAATCAGCTAGTCTTTGTTCATTTTCATCGGTTAAAACTAAGCCTGTAATTTGATTATCAATGAAATCACTTAAATCTTCAAGTTCACATTCAGGGTTAACTTTTGAATAATCCAAAGTATAACCAAAATCAGCTAAATGTTCTTCACCTACTCCATACAAAGTTATAGTTTTTCCTGCACGCAAAGTATTTCTACCTGGTAAATCATTTTCACGTACAATAGTGTCAATTAAAGGATACATTATATTAGGATCACTTTGATAACTAGAAACTATTCCCTCAAGAGTATCACCAGACTGAACTTTATATTCTACTTCATATGTTGGTCCGATGTAATTATAATTTTTAAATGCATCTTCTACTATCTTTTTTTGGTTTTGTTCTCTAAGTTCATCTTCAGCATCTTTAATTATAGCCTCAGTTATAGCTTTAGTTGAAATAAGTAAAAAAGCACATCCAGAAATAAAAGCAAACCCCTTTAAAGTATCTGTATCAAAAGAAATTCTACCAATATTAATTCTATTATTTTTAATATTCATCTTTTTCTTCATAACCATCACCATTTAAATTATAAACGTATTTATTACTTTTATCAATTATTTTACTTTTCCCTTTACAGTTGTTCCATCAACTTCAGTTATCAAACAGTCAACAAATTTATTGTTTTCTTGATATTCATCAAAATGAACTTTTATATAATTGCTTGTAAATCCTGAATAATTATCTTCAACTAATACGGATACAGTTTTTCCAATATATTTTTGATAATAAGCATTTTCTTGCTTTTCGCTTAACTCTAGAATTTCATGAGTACGATTCTTTTTAACAGTTTCATTAACTTGTACCATTGTACTTGCTTTTGTTCCTCTTCTTATTGAATAAGGAAATGTATGAATTTTAGAAAAACCAATATCAATTAAATTTTGTTTAGTTTCATAAAAATCCCCATCAGTTTCTCCAGGAAATCCAACGATTAAATCAGTTGTTAAATTAACATCATCTCTTAAAGATTTAATAAGTTTTGTTCTTTCTTTAAAATATGCTATATCATATTTTCGATTCATGCTTTTTAAAATATTATCTGATCCACTTTGAATTGGAACATGTAAGTGTGAACAAATCTTTAAATTATTTTTAAATTCCTCCATAAACTTATCATTAAGTTCTGTTATCTCAATTGAAGATATACGTATTCTCTTTAGACCATCAAGAGTACTTATTTTTCTGATTAGATCAACCAAATCAAAATCTTTTCCAGTTCCATATGAACCTGTATGAATTCCAGTTAAAACAATTTCTTGATATCCATTTTCAACTAAACATTTTATCTCATCATAAGCGACATCAATATTTTTGCTTCTGATATTACCTCTTACAAAAGGAATAATACAATATGAACAAAAGTTATTACATCCATCTTGAATTTTAACAAATCCTCTTGTTTTATGTTCAAAGTGATTTATTTTCATATCTTCAAATTCAACATTTCTTAAATCATAAAATAGTCTTATTTGTTTTTTTGTTTGTTTAAATTCATCTATTAAATCAAGAATTTTAGTTTTATCTTTATTGCCTAAAATAATATCTGCATCTATATCTAAATCTTCATGATTTTGTGTCATACAACCACATACGATTAAAATGGCATTTTCGTTATCTCTTCTTGCTTGACGAATTAGTTTTCTTCCTTTAGAATCGGCTTGGTTAGTAACTGTACAAGTATTTATTACAATTACATCTGCTAGAGTTTTATCTTCGATTATTTCATCTTTGTTGTTTAAAAACATTTCTTTTATAAGTTCAGATTCATAAGCATTTACTTTACAACCTAAAGTTTCAACTACTACTTTCATTTTTACCTCCCAAAAAAAAGGTTATATATTAACCTTTAAAGCTTGCATCAACATAATATATTTGACGATGTTCTTTAAAATATTGACGTTCAAAATCAGTCATTATATTTTCTATTTTTCTTTCATCATTATGAAGATCTACACTTACTTTATCAAAAGTATACCAATAACTGCTTAAGCTTTCTAGAGCTGAAGCAAATAATATTTTATTGTCAGTTTTTAAGATAATATGTTTATTCTTCTTAAATATTCTATCATATAATTTCAAATAGTTTATTGCGGTAAATCTCTTCTTTTCATCACCTTTTTTTGGCCAAGGTTCAGAGAATGTTAAATAGATCGTATCAATTTCACGTCCAAATATTTCCGCAACTTTTAAAGCATCAGCATTTATCATCTTTAAATTATCTAAATGTAAATCTTTAATATTTTTTAAAGCTGTTGCAGTTTGATTCTTATCAAGTTCTAAACCGATATAATTGATGTTTGGATGAACTTTCGCCATTTCTATTATAAATGTACCTCTACCCATACCAAGTTCCAAACATATTGGATTATTGTTTTTAAAAAGACTTGCCCATTTGCCTTTATAGGCATATGGATTTTTTACTAAATAGGAATTGCTTTCCAATATACTATTTGCATTTTTTACCACGTTATAACGCATAATTACACCTCAAAAGTATTTTACCAAAAATTGATAAATAAATCTATACAAAGAAAAAAAGTTAACCTATTGTTAACTAGTTATTATCACCATCTACTTTTTTTAAAGATTTTGGATTATCAATATCATATAATAGATTATCCAATTGAGCAAGCTCATAAGCTATACGTAAACCAACAAAACTTACCTTCATACATCTATCAAAAGCTAACAATTCTTCCATTTTAGCTAAGAACTTCAAATCATTTATCTCAGTTTTAAAATCATCTATTTCTTCCTTACTTAATCCACCATATAAAATTTCAAAATACTTGTTTGCTTTTATAAGCGGAAAACGATCTATATAAAAATGAATATCATTTTTTCTTTCTAATAAACCATTATTAACATTAACGATTCCTGGATCATCTCTAAACGAAAACTTATTACCAGTCATAACATCAATGGCTGTATCATAATCTACAAGTTTTAAAAACATTGGAATTTTACAGACTGATATTTTTTGAGACTCAACCATACACTTCGTTTTTTCATCATCAAAAACAAGTTCTTTAGGAACATAAGTATATATATTTCCCATATAACCGAAGTAATCTCCAATTTTTGGTTCATTAGAATAAAATTCTAGTTTATCAATATGTTCACGATAAAAATCTTCTTCATATTTTGATTCAGTGGAACAAAAAAACAATTCGCGATAATAAACATTCATGTACTCTTCAACATATGATGAATATTTTTTTAAATAATCAGAAAAATTTGGATTTCTAGCTATAAATTTAAAATATGCCTTATTCAACCTCGTATTTTCTTTATAGAAACTATTATCCAATAAAAAGTAAGTTTTTTTTGGTAAAAAATAGGTTTCAACATTATCCCAGTTTCCATCAATTCGAGTATCTTCATAAGTCTTAAAAACAAACCCCGTCGTTGTTTCTCTAAAATAATTTCCCAATTTCTCAAGTCTTAATATATAATTAGATTCTCCAGGAACTTTATAGATTTTTAATTCATTTGTACCATTTTCTGTTTTATCTGTTACTCCAACATCTAGATTTAGCTTACCAATATAATAAACAACTTCACCTGTACAAACTTGATCTCTACGGAAATCTTGATATTTAGCTTGCATCTTTTGAACTTCTTTTTCCGTTAAAAATTTCATTTTATCACCATCTTTTATCAAAAACTTCTAAATTAGTCGTTATTATCGTCTTTTTTTTCAGATTTTTTTACTAAATCCAATTTTTTGTCTAAATCAAATAAAGCATTTTCAACTCTTGCTACATCATAAACTTTAAGAATTTGATCTTTTTCACATATTTCTAGTTCTTTCTTATACGTTTTTAATGCATCACTTTCTTGTTCATGTAACCATTTATTAAACGCATTAAAATCAGTAGTTGCTTCGCCATATATGCGTTTATATCTTTCAGTTAGTTCAAGACATACCATATCATCAATACATAACTGAGCAAATGCATCTCCATTTTCATATCTAGCTGAAAACTTTGAAAATGGATTCATTTTAACTTTAACACCCGTTGTTACTTCAAGCGCTTCAGTGTCACTTATTCTTCTAAATAATAAAGGATACTTATTTTCTATTCTCTCTCTTGTAAATTCTATCATATTGCTATCAACATCAATATTTTTTGGTACCAAAATATAAAGATCTCTAACATATCCAAAATATTCACCAATTTTAGGTGGTTGACAAAAATAAGTTACTTTATCCTCATAAGATCTATAAAATTGTTGTTCATATGAAGATGAATACACTTTTTGAAGAATTTTTTCTAAAGCTTCTTTACAGTTTTCTTCAGCATATGCTTTATATTCCAAAATTTCTGAAAAATTCAAACAATCATGACCTTTACATATGGTTTGGATAAAAGAATCATTAAAATCAGTAATGCATGAAACTGATAAAGTCAAACATGGCTCATGCCAAGGTTTAAGCATTACATTAGGATTATGATAATCAACATATTCATCACATTCACCTATTCTAAAATATATTTCACTTCCAACCAAATAAGCCTCTTTATCACTTATTTTTAAGAATCTTAATAACTGTTCTTCTCCTTCTTGAATTTGTTTTAATTCAAATTTAAAATGATACTCACCATTTTCTATTCTTTCTAGATCCACAGGTATATTCATATATACTGGACCTAGATAGTAAAAGAATTCCCCACATTCTATATCTTCTATATTCGTGTATACAACACTTTCTTTCGCTATCTTAATATACTTCTTTTCTATTTCTTCCATAACCTAATCTCCTTTCAAAATTTATTATTAAAGCCTTTTAGACAAAGTATTTTCTCCATTGCCTTTCATCTTTTTATCCAAATCAAACATTATATTTTCAACTTTCGCGATATCATAAACCTCTTCAACACTTGGAAATCTTTCTAAATCTAATGTTCTTAATGCTTCAGCATAAGATTCCTTAGAAAGACGTTCTTGTTTACGTAAAAATTCACTAAGGCTGTAAGCTTTTTCGCATGTGTCAGCATACATTCTTTTAAAATCATCATTTACTTCAATATACGCTTTTACATATAACGCTAAAGGTAAATCCTTATATGCATCTTTAGATACATCGAATCGATTTGGTGCTATTTGGAACTTAACTTCTGTTGTTGCTTCAATTGCTTCAGTTTCACTTATTCTTTTTAAAAGCAATGGATATTGATTCTCAATATTTCTTACTTCAAAAATTTTTTCCGAACTAACACTTGGAACTAGAGAAAAGATATCTCCAACATAACCAAAATATTCACCTATCTCAGGTTGTTTTGAAAAAAATGATAAATTGTTTGCTTGTGAAAAAAATGATAAATTGTTTGCTGGTGAATAAAATGCTTGCACCTCTTTAGATGGATATATTGTAGAAAGAAGGCTTGATATATACTCCGAATAAAGGTCTTTTGCTTCATCTCTAGCATTATAAAAATCACGAGCTAAAGAATCCACTTCTCCATGCTTAGCATTGCACCCATTTTTTTTATACATCAAACGAGCAGAAAAACTATTTGCTTCTGCAATATTTTCCCTATTTATATATAAACCAATATCGGCTATATCAGGAACAGAATTTAAAAGTTTAATCGGATTATGATAATCTATTTCCTTTTGTTCTGCTCCTACTTTAAAGCGCTCCTTCGTATTAACTTCCATAACAATATCGTCACTTTCTTTAATAAACTTTAAAGTGTAATGATAAAATACTTGCAAAGGTTTCAAACCATAAACGACACTATAATTCCCATCATCATTATAGTGTACTACTATTGGAAAATTTCCATAAATATTTCCAAGATATAGAAAAGTGTCTCCTTTTTTTAAATCATCAAAATTAATTTTTTTTAGTTTGTTATCCAAATCTAAAAATTCAATCGAATTCAATCTCTTCACAGTAAACATCCTCATTTCTTAGAGTTTATTATATAACACTAAAATATTATATTCAACAAAAAAATAGGCAATTTTAAAATCACCTATTTCTTGAATTTTAATTTTCTATCTGAATCTTCATTTTCTAAGTTAAATACAAGATCATCAAATCTAGCAAGTTTATATGCTGTTTCAATATTTGCATAATACTCACCTAAAGCATCATCATATCCTTTTTCAAAAGCTTCTTTTGCATTCACTTTTTGTTCTAAAACCCATTGAGCAAATTCATTCTCTTGTCTACCTTGTTCAGCATATTTTAATTTAAAGAAGTCATCTGGTTTAATAAAGGTACAAGTTTGTAAAGCTAAAGAATTTTCAGAATACTTCTTAAATGTTGTAGAGCTAGCAACGATATCAAGAGTCTCAGGATTTAGCCAGAATTTTTCACCAGTTAAAACTTCCATAGCTGTTTTTTCATCAATTTTCTTTAAGAATAATGGATATTTTGAATCTTTTAATTCTTTCAATTCCATTTTAAATCTTTCTGAACATTCATCATCTTTAGTATCTATAGAAAACTCTTTTGGTACTATAGCATGAACCTTTCCTACATATCCAAAAAGTTCTCCAACTTCAGGTACATATTCACAGAATTCAGTTTCTCTTAAATGTTCCTTATAGAAATCTTTTTCTAATCTAGTTCCTTTAAAGAAACGTTCAATCATATCCTTAGTTGCATAATCGACACTGTTGGCTGCTTTTGCAAATTTTTCCTTTAATTTAGCTTTAAAAGGTTCTTCATCATCGCCTTTATATTTAGCATAAAGTTTTTTAGTTTTTTTATTAAGTTTTATAGCGTTATTCATGTCGATACATAAAGGATGTTTACTATAGTTTTGAACAAATGGTAAAACATCTGCATCTAATGGTTTTTCAACATAATTACTAACATTACCAGTAAAACTAAATTCAATTCCTGTACTTTCCTCTACAAAAAGACCGCTTTCATTCATTTTAAAACTAAGTACGAATTCTTCATTACTTACAGGAGATGTTGCAAAATGAATTTTTGGATTTTCTTCATCAACCATTTCAGGTTCATTAACATAAAGTGGACCTACATAGATAAACTCTCTAGGAGCATCCATCCCCTTTATTTTAAATCTTTTACGAATTCTATTCGCTTTGAACTTTGTCAAATCTTTCATAATTTCCCTCTTTCTTGGGAAGTTATTATACATACATCAGGCCATTTTGTCAAATTCCCCAAGATATAAAAAGAAAAAATAGTACCATAAGGTACTATTAGTTAAATTAAAACCCAAGGATTATCAATTGCTCCATTTCCAGTTGCATCTAAGTTGGATTTTAGAGTTACTACGGGTCTTATATAATTTCCCATTGCTTCTTGAACAAAACCACGTTCATCTGTATAACTTTCAGTAAAGTATATAAAAGTTATTGCTCCAGTATCAGTAAATAGTCTAAATCCCAAAGACCACACATTAGTTGCAGCATATTGTCTTCTAGATGCTGTCCAATATAAATCATTTGTTGTAGTGCCAACGACGTTAGTAGTTACAGCATTTAATGTTTTTAAAACATTATAATCTTTTTCATATAGCATATCTCCTCCACCAGTAGTTTCATAAGTATTATCTTTTGTGTATGAATCTGGAAATGGATTTGTTACTGAATCTATTTTGGAAGTATCAGTTATAACCTCAGTTTGACCATTATATCCAACAGTTCTTGCTGATATAGCAAATTTTGAATTTATGTATTTGCTAGAAATCATATTTAAAGCTTTTGGCATATTTATATATGCAGTCTTGCCATACATTACAACTTTAGCATTTGAAAGTTCATTTGAAATTATTTCAATTTTTCCATTATCAACTGATAAAACTCTCCAAATTGTATTTAAGCTTGGATTCAATGAATTTTGTGTATTATTTTCAAGAGTTCCACATTTAGAGGCGTTCAAACATTCAGTATAACCAGTTAAAGTTGCGTCAGGTATAACACTTGTTTCACTAGGAGTGTAGGTAACATAATCTCCAACTTTTACATTTTTTTCAAATGTAGTGTTTTCACCAACACTATTTCTTTCTACTGCGTTAAATGCTAGTTCACAGACATATTCTTCACTTACTTCCTCTGTTGATGTTATATTAAGTGTTACTGTTAATGTTCCATTTGACGAAGTTTTTGCTTTTACAACTGTTGCATTTCCCTCTAATTCATTCTTGATACTTGTGTATACTGCCTCCGCATTATCTTTTACTTTGCAATTTATTTTTACTTCTGCATCATAGTTGTTTGAATTATTTGTAACTTCATAATTTAACACACTTGTTTGATTTAATGTTTTTAATTCACTTGTTTCAAATGTTATTATCTTCTTTGTATCGTTTACTACAGAACTATATACATCCTTTCCATCTAATGTTGCAGCTGTAAAGATAACTGAGAAGTCATCTTGGTTTTCGCTTACTTTTGCATTTCCGTTTATTATTAATGTCGTTGATACTGCTGCAAACCCTATTGCTAATAATAATATAGCAACTACTATACTTACTTTATTTTTCATAAAATCACCCATCTAAATTATAATTCTTTTTTTAGTTGTATAACTGAAAAATTTGCTTATCTACATAAAGTTTACAAAAAAAATAGCATCATCAGATACTATTTTACTTCGTAAACACTTACTTTTTTCTTATCTCTTCCACATCTTTCAAATTTAACTTGTCCTTTGATTAATGCGAATAAAGTATGATCTTTACCCATACCAACGTTTTTACCTGGATAAATCTTAGTTCCTCTTTGTCTATAAATTATAGATCCAGCATTGATAACTTGTCCATCAGCTGCTTTAGCTCCTAATCTTCTACCAGCACTATCACGTCCATTTTGTGTTGAACCTTGTGCTTTAACATGGGCGAAACGTTGAATGTCTAAAGAAATTATATTAAATAAATTTAACATTACTCTTCCTCCATTTCAAAATTTATATTTTTTTTGTATTTCAAAGCTAATTCATTAAACAATGACAACATATTAATAATTAAAGTATTTGTTATATTATCATTTTTATTAACTTTTATTGTTACTGTATTTCCATCATCCATATATTCAATACTTTTCTCATCAAATCTTAAAAGTGCATTAACACTTGTATACATTATTGATGAAACACTTGCACAAACTATATCTTCTTTATCGCTATAGTTTGCATGTCCAGAAATAGTAATAACATTTTTCTTCTTTTTGATGTTAATCATAATTAACCTACGATTTTTTTAACAACAAGTTTTGTATATGGTTGTCTATGACCTTTAGTATTACGATATTTTTTCTTAGGTCTATATTTGAATACAACAACTTTTTTAGCTTTACCATGTTTTTCAACACTACATTCAACTTTAGCTCCATTTACATATGGAGTACCAATTTTATCTCCAACAGCTAATACAGTATCGAATGTAATATCTTTTCCTGCTTCAGCATCTAGTTTTTCAACATAGATAACATCACCTTCAGAAACATAATATTGTTTTCCGCCTGTTACGAATATTGCTTTCATTACTCTAACCTCCTTATAATTTTTTTTGAAGACACGCCTTTAAGGTACTAATAATAGTTTATAAACCTTTTTAGTGCGGTTTGTAATGAACACTTACAAACACTAAAATATTACCAAATATTTATGCTTATGTCAATTAAAATATGCCATATTTAAGCCAAATTGTAGATATATATGAACAAATCAACTTTTATCCTATAATTATTTTTGCTAAATAAAAAAAGTTATGATACTTAAAGAAATTATTAACTTCAAATTATTTATGACTTTTATATTTAAATAAATCAAAAGACAAATTTTAGATTTCTAGATATCTTCATGGAGATTGGACTAATCGCAACTGACAATGCCATCCGAATGCAAACTGCAGTAGCCAGTACCTGCATCCGAGTAATCATCACAATGCAGATAGCCATCTGGATCAGCATAGCAATCGAACGCATCAGTTTCACATCTGAATCTAGAACCATTATCAATATCAAGATTACAGTTCGACTCTCCAAAATGATTTTTTAATAATTCTCTTGTATTATCATAATCATTTGCTTTCATACATAATAATCCATTATCATTTATACATATTCCTTTTATATTGTTTGAATCTAATCCCACAAAAACATTTCTATTTATTTCTGTATAATCTGTTGTACTTGCTATTGTTGGTTCTCCATATTCAAAATATGTTGGTATCCATGCTGTTAATAATTTTGCTCCTAATGTATCTCTTTCTACTGCATTGAACTCTAATGTACATGTATATTCTTCACTTACTTCTTCTGTTGATGTTTTATCCAATGTTACTGTTAATGTTCCATTTACACTTTCTTTTGCTTTTACAATTGTTGCATTATTTTCTAGTTCATTTTTGATACTTGTGTATTTTGCTGTTGTTCCAGTTTTTGGTACACATGATACATTTACATTTGCATCATAATTACTTGAATTATTTGTTACTTCATATGTAAGTATACTTGTTTGATTAAGTGTTTTTAATTCATTTGTTGTAAATGTTATTGTTTTTTTAGTATCATCTACTACTGATGAATATACATCCTTTCCATCTAATGCTGCAGCTGTAAAGATAACTGAGAAATCATCTTGATTTTCGTTTACTTTTGCATTACCATTTATTATTAATGTCGTTGAGATCGCTGCAAATCCAATTGACATTAATATAATTGCCATTATAAGCATACTCTTCTTTTTCATATTCTACCTACTTTCTTTTACTTTTTTATTTTATAATACCCCCCCCGATTTTCAAGGACATTTTCCATGTTTACACTTTTTTTGACAAAATGTAGTGGTAAACTTAAAGTAGACAATTGAGGGTATTGGTAGACAACCAATTTTAACAAGTATACAATATCTTATATTAGTACACATACGTAGAAAGGAAAAATGTAAATATGATGTATAGTCGCGAATTAAAGAAAGATCTTTGTGAAAAAATTTGTCTTAATAAACTTTCTACTATTAAGACTGCTAATGAATTTAATATTCCTATTAAAACTTTAGAAAAATGGATTACTGCTTATAATAAAGATAATCATTGTTTTGATCCTATTATTGAAACTGTTACTGATATTAAAATTATTAATAATTTAAACGATTCTATCGATTACAATGATTTATCTATTGAAGAATTAAAACATGAATTAATGAAAAAGGATATTATCATTGAAAGACTAAAAAAAAATTATCTTGTGAAAGAAGGTGGTATGGGAAGAAAGGTATTCATTACTTTCTCCAAGAAGAATATGAAATAATTTTTAATCTTTCTTCAACATATTCTATAAATGCATTATGTATTGAGATGAATATTAATCGTTCCGGATTCTATAAATGGTTAAAACGGCGTTCAAATCCTTCAAACAATCAAATAAAAAGATCTTCTGCTTGTACTATTTTCAGCAAATATCATGACAGATTTCCATCTCATGGTTATCGGTGGTTAAATGCAAAAATTAAATTAGATACTGGCATTATTTATTCTGATAATTATGCTCATAATATTTGTCGCTTTCTTAATATTAAATCTGATGCTAAACATGTTAGAAGATATGGTAAAAAAGCTAACAAAGAACTGAAAAACTTTCCTAATTACATTCTTGCTGAATTAAATCCTTTAAGACCTTTTCAGTTAATTGTTACTGATATGACTGCTTTTTGGGTGTGTTCTCGTTATTTTGAATTAACTTTATTTATGGATTTATTTAATAACGAAATTATTGCCTACTATTTGAGCAGTAAAAAAGGCAATCCTGACGCTTATCATATTGCCTTAGCCAATGTTATCGAACAAAAAAATAAAAAGTATATGGACCTTGAAATGATTATCCACTCGGATCAAGGTTCAGTATACTGTTCTAAAAGATTCAATGAATCTTTACCTCTATATAATATCATACATTCTACTTCTAAGCCAGGCTCTCCTACTGAAAATGGTACTATGGAAGCTATTAATGGCTGGATTAAAGAAGAATTGTTTATTGATTTTAAGATCAATAATTCTAATGATATTCATAAATCCATTGAAGATTACATTCATTATTTCAATTATGAAAGACCTCAATGTGCTCTTAAATATTTAACACCAATGCAATACAAAAACATTTATTATATTAAATAAAGAAGATTCTGAATTCATTTATTCTATCCCCCCCTTATTTTTTTCAATTGTCTACTTTTACTTGACCAATGCAAAAAAACTCTTATTAAAATATAAGAGTTGTAATTACAATGATACGAACATATTTTATTCATATCATTATCAACAAGATGCTTTAATTTTTATGTTTTGGAAACTAATATTAATTACCAAAATAATTATTTAATGCCTTATATTCTTCTATATAAGAGTTTCCATATTTAATATAATTATTTTTACATTTATAAATGCTAAATAAATTATTAACATATTTATCCTTTTTATAAACATAACTATATAAGTGTCTTTCAAGTAAAAATTTATTATATAAATAATTTATATATAAAACATTTCTTACATTTAAAAAGTATAAAAATACAAATATATAAATATTCTTTGTATAAAAGAAAAATAAAAATATAAAAATAAATGAAATGATATAAGAAATATTTATTACTCGTTTATATTTAATAAATCTTTCTATTAAAGATAAACTTATTTTATAACCATCTAGAGGATTTATTGGTAATAAGTTAAAAATAATTAAACTAATATTTAATTTATAAAATATTTGATAACTATAACTACTGCTATAAGGAATTATTTTAAGTAAAATAATTTGCATTAAAATACCAGCTATACTTATTAAAAACAAATGATTACTTTTAATATTTAAATTTATATTGGTATCTATTATTCCTCCAGTTGGAAGTATTGTAATTGAGTTTATTTTATATCCAAGGATTTTTATCATTATTACATGACCTATTTCATGCATAAACATAATTGATAAAAAAATAACTAAGTAATTTATATAGCCAGATAAAATAAGCAAAATATAAAATACTAAAGTTAACAAATTAAATGAAATCTTCATAGTTATAATACTCATTATCTTTACTTATAGTTAAATAAAAATAATTTCCTAAAGTGCTTCCTATAATCGTATTTTTTTCTATATAGTCATACATCTTAACATTGATGTTTTCTATATTACTAAAAGTATAATCAAAGCCATCATCACTTCTTATAATAACACTCATACCTAAAGAATCAATATCACCAATAAATGTTACTACTCCATTTTCTAAAGAATTTATTACATAATTATTATCCGTAATAAATTTATATGAATTTTTTACTCTTTCCACATTTTTATATTCAAGTTTTTCACTTACTACAAAATGTTCTTTATTAGTAATTCTTCCAAGTATCTTATTTGTTTTACTTCTAATATAAGTAAAATCTATTGAATTATCAAAAACAATAGATGATACTTTTTTATATAAAGAATCATTATTAAGAAGTAAAAATAATATTAAAAAAATTATAATTGAAAAAATAGTTCGCAATAGTAAACTATTTATGTATTGTTTTTCTTTCATAAGCTTCTCCTACATAATTATATTTATAAAAATATAATAAAATGATTAAAAGAAGATTTATAAAATATGAATTTAAATCATTTGAAATAATGAAATAATAAAAAGTAAAAGTAGATATATACATAAGTAAATTAAATCTAGCATATTTAAATAAAATCTTGTCAACTAAATACATTATAAAAAATGAGAATATTAAAAATAGATTAGGATTCATAATACTTAGTAAAAGACATGAAAATATAAATGAAATTATATCCATAAAATGTATTCGCATTAAAAATAAAGTGATGTTTATTCCTGTTAAAGAAAATATTAAAGTATCTATAATAATAAAGATCATATTAACCTACCACATATAAGTAGTTGATATTATTAAAATCGACATCACTTTTTACATATAATATTTTTTCAATGTCAGTTATTTTAATATCAGCAACTTTTCCAATATATATTTTTTCTTTAACTTCACCTAAAGTTGATGTATAAACAGAATCATTTATTGAAACATCATCATAATTAGATATATTTTTTATAACAAAATATCCTGATTCGTATCCACTTAAAGTTCCATAGGATGAATTTATATTAACAGATAAATTTTTAACTCCTGTTAAGAGAAGCGCATCACTTACTTTATCTTTAACAGATTTAACAAGACCAACTAAACCATATTCATTTATAAGAATATCATTTACTTTGATGTTATCTGTATTAAATATTCTTATTTCATCACTTGTATAACTTAATCTATAAGACATACGAGTTAAAGAATAATCATAATTTGCATAGTTTTTTAAATTAGTTATACTTTTTAATTCTTGTTCAAAATATTCACATTTTTCTTTTAAAATATTATTTTCAGTTACTAAATTATTATTCTCTTTTTTCACACTTGTATTTATTAAACCAAATAGATAAAAGATATTATTTCTAAATATAAAAATAAACAAAAAAACGATAAATAATATAATTGTTTTAAAATATAGCTTTGAATTCGTCATAGAAACTATAGTACTCCTCTCCATTTGTAATTATATGGTCAAGCAGTGGTATTCCTAACATATATCCACTTTGAATAAGCTTTTCAGTTATATTTTTATCTTCTTCACTTGGTAATACATTTCCAGATGGATGATTATGCATTACAACAACCGCGCTTGCTTTAGCTTTAATAGCTTCCAAAAATACTTCTCTAGGATGAACAATGGAAGCATTATTGGTTCCTATAAATAATATTTTATAATTTATAAGACATTTTTTATTATCTAAAAAAATTGCTAAGAACTTTTCTTGACTTTCATTTATAAAGAACTTTTTAAAAACTTCATGAATTTTTTCTTTATTTGATAAACTCATATTAGCTTTAGCTTCTTTAGTATAAACTCTTTTACCAAGTTCAATACTTGCAAGAAGTGTTATAGCTTTAACTTGCCCAACACCTTTTATATTAGAAAGTTCTCTTACTCCTAAAGAGGATAAATCATTAATGGATTCAATATTATTTAAAATATTAATTGCAACTTCTTTAACAGAAATATCTTTTACTCCATTTCTTAAAATAATACTTAATAAATCAACATTGCTTAAATTTTCTACTCCATATTCCAGCATTCTTTCTCTTGGTTTTTCACACTCTGGTAAATCTTTTATTAACATAACTATACCTCCGAATATATACTTATTAGTTTTTTATTTAACTCAGAAAAAGCAATTTCTGATGTTGTATTTTTCATAAGCTCTTCATATTTTGTAAGTTCACTTTTATAGTTTTCACTTGCTCCTACATCTTTAATGTAATAATAAATTTTTTTATGATCTAAACAATTTATCATTTTATTGATATTAGCTTCATCTCTTAGTACTGAATAATATACATAAAAATATCCATTATCACTTATTACTTTAGCATCATACTTATTTGCTAAATCAGTAGCTGATGTTTCATCTTTAAAAGCACCCAATTGAAAAGCTTTAAGAGTTGTATTTGTACTTATTACAGGAACATCTGTTTTAGCGTTAAAAACATAAGATATAGCAATAGCAAATAAAGAACCTAAAATAATCATAAATATATTTTTCATCCACATCACCAATTAAAATATAACAAATTAGTATTAAAATATTTGTCGAATTAAGGCATAAAAAAAACTTAACATTTAAGTTAAGTTTAAGGTTATATTTTATTTTACAACATATGGGTTTGTACTTGTTCCATCTCCATTAGAATTTACAAGTGTACTACTGATAAGCGAAACTATAGGACGGACCCCAGAAGCATTGCTCACAGTGGCATAGTACACAGCGCCAGCACCATAGACCTCACCAACAGAAGCATAACCACGATCAGCCAGCAGCACAGGGGAGAATGTCCAATAATAACTATTTGTATTTAAGTAATTCGCTGTATCTTGAAAATCACTTGTATTTGAAAAATATGTGTTAAATCCGGCAAGTACTGCTTCATCTAATGTTATTAATCCAACTGGATAAGTTAACGCTCCATTTCCATTTTTACTATCTACTGTAAATTTATCATTGTCATTTTGACATACTAGACTCGGATTTGGTTTAGAAGAATACCAGGATGATCTGTGTGCAACTCCATAAAATGTATTATTTTTTCCATATCCTAAAGCACCATATGATGGCATAAATGTATCTCCTATGGTATTCACATCATATGCTTTTGTAGTTCTATCATTACAGAATATTGTATCTTCTAATTTATTTGTTGTTGTTTCATCAAAATTTTGACTATACCAATTATCTATATATGTTTTTATTGTTGAATTATTTGTATTTGTATGGGTTGCAGCATATGTGCTACTTCCTGCTGTTCCATACATATACCCGACATATGCGTTATCGTTATAATTTGTGTTAAATGCACTTGTTCCGATTTGAGTAGTTTCTCCTGTTTGAGTTTCACATTTACCATTTGTTGGTGTTCCATTATATATTATTTTTACTCCATTGTTTTCAGTTGTTCTTATTATCTTCCAACACATATTATTAAATATAATATTATTATTTACCTTATCAGCATCTCCTCTATAATAATATACTGGAACGTTACCATCAGTCGCAGTTGTTGTATATATTCCATTTGTTCCACTTACTCCTGAACGTACTTTATAATCTATCACTGTTGTTGTATCTGCATTATTTTTTATTAAATTATATAAGTTTGTTCCACTTACGGCAATTGAATCTCTTTCTACTGCATTAAATTCTAATGAACAAACATATTCTTCTTTTACTTCTTCTGTTGCAGTCTTGTTTAGGGTTACTGTTAATGATCCATTTAATGAAGTCTTTGCTTTTACAACTGTTGCATCATTATCTAACTTATTTTTGATACTTGTATATTTCGCTGTTGTTCCAGTCTTTGGTACACATGTTACACTTACTTCTGCATCATAGTTGCTTGAGTTATTTGTTACTTCATAATTTAATACTGAAGTTTGATTTAAAGTTTTTAATTCACTTGTTTCAAATGTAATTATCTTTTTTGTATCATCTATTACACTATCGTATACATCTTGTCCATCTAATGTTGCTTTTGTAAATATTACAGAAAAGTCATCTGTATTTTCCCCTACTTTTGCATTTCCATTTATTATTAATGTTGTTGATACAGTAGCAAATCCTACTGCTAATAATAGTATAGCAACCACTATACCCGCTCTTTTTTTCATTGTTCACAACTCCTCTATTTTTTTCATTTTTAGTATATTATACCCCCCCCGATTGTCAAATTTTTCTGTTGAGAACTTGTAAAGTTGCGTAAATCTATTTTTATTTTTTTCAGAAGTTTTGCAAGTTCATTTGCAAAACTCTTTGTTTTTTAACTTTTTGCAAATGAAAACTACTAACATTTTGTTAGTAGCTCATCTTATAAACTATAAGTTTTTTTATCAATATTTTCTTTTAAATAAGATTTAAATTCATCAAATTTCATTGTGATTTTATCTTCTTTACCATAAAGTCTTAAAGTAACAGTTCCGTTATCTCTCTCATCATTTCCTAAAACTAATGTTATTGGAGTTTTCATCATTTGACTTTCTCTCATCTTATAACCTAGTTTTTCATCTCTGTCATCTAGTTTTACACGAATATTTTCATTTCTTAAATCATTGTAAATTTTATTTGCATAATCTAAATGATATTCATTATTGACTGGAATAATTGTTACTTGGTTTGGATTTACCCAAAGAGGTAAAGCTCCTTTAGTTTCTTCAAGATAGAATGCAATAAATCTATCGATTGAACCAAGAATTGCACGGTGAATTACAACTGGAGTTTTCTTACTTCCATCTTGATCAACATATTTTAAATCAAAATTTGCTGGTAAACAGAAATCAAGTTGACAAGTAGATAAAGTATATTCATTACCAACAGCAGGTTTTACTTGAACATCAAGTTTAGGCCCATAGAATGCTGCTTCACCAATTTTTTCAACATATGGAATACCGATATCATTTAAAACTTCTCTTAATTTATTTTCAGCTTTATCCCACATTTCATCATCATCATGATATTTTACTTTATCTTCTTTATCTCTTAAAGAAAGTTCAAAACGATAATTCTTTATATTTAATTCTTTATAAACTTCTAATATTAAATCAACGACACCTCTAAACTCACTTTCAATTTGATCTGGAGTACAGAAAATATGTGAATCGTTTTGACAGAATGTTCTTACACGTTCAATTCCCTTTAAGCTTCCACTTGATTCATATCTTGCATCTCTTGCTACTTCAGCAATACGTAAAGGTAAATCACGATAAGAATGAATTTCATTTCCATAAATCATCATATGATGAGGACAGTTCATTGGTCTTAAAACAAACTCTTCTCCTTCAACTTCCATTTTAGGGAACATGCTATCTTGATAATGTGCCCAATGTCCAGATATTTTATAAAGTTCAACATTTCCAAGAGGTGGAGTTAAAACATGTTTATATCCAAGTTTTAATTCTTTATCTTTAATATATTCTTCAAATTCATGCCATACTGTATATCCATTTGGTAAATACATTGGAAGACCTTTTCCAACTAAATCATCCATCATGTAAATTCCTAAATCTTTACCTAACTTTCTATGATCTCTTTCTTTTGCTTCTTCAAGTTCAGTTAAATAAGCGTTAAGCTCTTCTTCAGTTCTAAAACATACTCCATAAATTCTTTGAAGCATTTTATTGTTTCTATCACCTTTCCAATAAGCTCCTGAAAATTTAGTTAATTTGAAATATTTACATTCTTTAACTGTATCAACATGAGGTCCACGACATAGGTCAGTAAAGTCTCCTTGAGTATAAGTTGAAATAACCGTTGAATCTTCATCCATTCTAGAAATTAAATCTATTTTATATGGATCATTTTTAAATTCTTCTAAAGCTTCTTCTTTGCTTATTTCATTTCTAACTATCCTTTTTCCATCTTTAGCAATCTTTTTCATTTCTTTAGAGATTGCTTCAATGTCACTTTCATTGATAACCTTATCTCCTAAATCAACATCATAGTAAAATCCCTCTTCTACTACTGGTCCAACCCAAAATAAAGCCTTTGGATATAAATGTTTTATTGCTTGTGCCATCATATGAGCACATGAGTGATTTAACTTTCTTAAATCCTCATCCTCTTTAAAATTAATCATTTTCGCATCTCCTAACTTTCCAATTCCAATGGAATTATCAATATATCTAAATATAACTCATAGATTTCTATTCAATGGTATTATATCATAAATTCCTAAAGTTGTTTTCATATAAATATAATAATCAATTATTTATATTTATAATAATCTAACTTTATTAAAAAAAAAGAGACTTCAAGAGTGCTAAACTAGCACGGTACCATCTCTTTTTTAACTCATTTTGATAACGGATAATCCCGGAATTTATTAATTCTCTTAAAAGGTAGTAACTAAATATCCATTTTATTTGCTTTCACCAAACGCAAACTCTCTAAAAAAATCAAATATTTAATCTTGTCCTTCATCAACGATTTACATTTAAATATTAACATGAATTATTATTCAATGTCAATTCATTAGATTCAATTTTTCTTTTTATTTTATCCTTAAATTTCTTAATCATTGCTTCAACATAATCTTTTAGGCTTCCTAAAAATAAGTATAAAAAACAAATAACTATCGAGTTTACTCATCCCAAACTCATTAAAATACTTAAAATGATTTATATAAAACACTAATTTCCTTATTAGTATAGAATTAATATTTCTTTTATGATAATATATTATATAGAATAAGGAGGGTATTTATATGGACTTCAATATTTCTTTTAAACTCAATGCTAACACTATAGAGATATCAAAAATAAAAAAAAGCATTGATAAATCAAACTTAAACAATACTAATGTAATAAACTTAAAAGAATTGAAGTTTTCTACATCATATATAGAAGAAAATAAAGAACTAGTATCATCCTTCCTGAATGTAACTATTATAAAGTACAACATAACAACATGTGTTATCAATTCAAACGATATTGCTGTTAATGTATTAAGTTTAATAAATACTTGGGAACACATAAAAAAAATAATATTTAAAGAAAAGAAATCATTAAGCTTTGATATATTTATGCGTATCTTAGATAATCGCTATATTGAAGAAATAGAATGTGAACATATGGATAAATATCTTATTGAAAGACTTGATGTTAATAAAAGTATTGTTGTTAAAACTCGTTCCAAAATAGAAAACACTTCTTCTTTTATGATTATCAATTCACTTAAATCTTTTTCCGATATCTATTATAAAAAATATATTATTGTAAACGCAAGCGATGACTTAGAAGAGATTAAAACATTTATCAATCTAAACAACAAATTAAAAGTTATAAAAATTATAAAATATTCAAACGAATTATTAACAACCATATTAAATGAAATAATATTAAACAAGAAAAGAAACATAAAGATTGAAATAGATGAAAAAGGCAACGATTTAAAAACGATATTTAACTCAGTTAGTTTCTTAAAAAAGGAAAACAAAAATTATCTAGAAGAAAACAATATAGTTTTTAAACTTAACTATTCTGAAAACTATAAAAAGAAGAATATGTTTAAAGAGATCAATTTCAAAATGTTTTCTGGAGTTATCATATTTATCATCGTTATTGGAGCTACAACTTTACTTCTTGACTACTATGTCCAATATAAAGATAATTTGAGTGTAGAAAAAGAACTAGTTGATATAGGTAAGATCATAGATAATGCAAGCAGTAATAATAACATTGACGAAAATGAAAGAGACGTTGATTATATCGATACAAGAGAAATCGAAACTACTACAACTAAGAAAGCTGGCTCTACCTATTCAAGTGCTTACTATACAAACTACTCCCAAGTATTTGATGAACTTTTAAAGAAGAACTCTGATACTGTAGGATATTTAAGCGTTAACAATACTAAAATAAATTATCCAGTTGTCCAAGGAAGCACTAATTCATATTATTTGAATCGTGATTTTAACAAAAGAAAAAATTCAATGGGATGGATATTCATGGATTATAGAAACAACTCCAAAGAGTTGGATAAAAATACGATTATATATGGACATAATATCAAACAAGGAATCATGTTCGGTACTCTAAAATATGCTTTAAACAGCAGTTGGTATAAAAAAGAAAGCAATCAAATAATAACATTTAATACTCCAACTAAAAATATGAAATGGCGTATATTTTCAATTTATCGTATTCCAGCTACTGAAGACTATTTAAAAACTGAGTTTAAAGATGATGCTGAATATATGGATTTCATAAATATGTTAAAATCTAGAAGTTTGTATGATTTTAATCAAACAATTGATGAATCTTCAAAGATAATAACTTTATCGACATGCTTTTCTCATACTACAAGACATGTTGTCCATGCTGTACTTATAAGTGAAGAAGACATAAAACCTCAAGAATAAAATCTTGAGGTTTATTTAATCTCTAAAATATGGCCATTTTGAAAAACCAAATATGGATGCAACTATCGAAAAAGGAAATAACATAGTTTTATTGTTTAAAGCAAGAGCATAGTCATTATAAATCCTTTTTTGAGTATTTATTTTTTCTTTTATTGAAGGATCTCCATCGTCTTTAATCTTATAATAAAAATTTATTATATCCTCTGCTGCAATAAGTTTATCATATTCACGCTTTTCAACACTGCTTGATTTTACATACTCATCAATACTGTTTAAAACATCTTTCCATGATGAAATAACATTATTTCTTAAGACTACAAGTTCATTATAAACTATAACCGTAAATATAATAATCAATATAATTAAAAGAATTAATAATAATATAAAATATTTATGCACCACTATCACCTATATAATTATAATACTATTTTTCTATATAAATCTATATATTTATCACTTAAATCATGATTTATTTCATTTATTAAATAATCTCTCATTTTATCAATATCTGAAGAATCTTTATTTGTTACATCCATATACATATATTTTATTAGATAAGGATCTCTTTCATTTATCTTGGCAATCAAACAATTTTTAATGATTAAAGTTCCTCTTAAATCCTGTATTATCTTACGTTTTTTGCCCTTTTTATATTCTATATTTGTAACGTCCATCTTCCTAACCATTTTACATATATTTATCTCATCTTCATAAGTTAAAAAACTGAGATATGCAACATGACTATTTATAACTTCAATAGCTATTGAATTAATTCCATCACATAAAACATATTTATCATCGTCAAGATTTATTTTCATATTATATGAAATTATATCCTTTAAATCCTTTACTTTATAAACTTTTATTTTCAATAATCTTTCTATATCATCATCACTTTCCCATTCATAAAAATTAATAGGTATTTCATTAAAATTTAAAATTATATCATAATAATATTTCATAAATCCTCCTATTTAAGTCTATATAAAAAGAAAAGACCAAATATAATAAAAACTATATATACAAAACTATGTTTAACATATTCATAAAAATTATACCCGATTTCAAAATAATTTAAGTAAAGTATACATATACTTAAACTAAAACTTACTAATACAATAAAAAATACTTTTAACATTAATTTATTCATACTTTATTATATGAAAAAACAATAAAAAAAGAAGAATTAATCTTCTTTAAGTTATCCTATTCTAAATGCAGGAGAAATACCTGGATAACGACTTGCAAAACGATGAGAAATAAATCCATTTTCAATTCTCATGAAATTATAACCACTATCAGAACTAGCTGAGCGAAGCCACCAATCTGAGTCAACCCCATTATAATGTTTTATCGCTTTCTCATAATTTTCCTCAGTTACATTTTGATTTTTATAATAATCCAATTGCTTTGATGTTCCAGCTGCGGTGTCATATTTTAAATTGCTTGAACTTTTGAAATCTCCATAAATTTCTTCACTTGATAATAAATATAATTTGTCTTCAGTTTCAAAGTTGGTTTCACCACTTGTACTTCCATGACCAGATATTACTTTTGTTGAAATAATAACATTTTGTAAATCTTTAGAAAGCGAGTTATATAAAACACCATTTATATAAGTACGTAATTCAGAATTTTTCCAACCGCCTACATTTGTTCCCCATTCATACCTAGAACTAGCCTTATTATAAATGTGATTTTCTATAATGTCTACAAATTCGACTACAAATCCACATGCTGTTTCGCTTGTTTCTGTTGTACATTCGCTTTTGTTTGCTAATCTTACAATCAATTCTTTTTCTGATTCCAAACTTGATTCACATTTATAACTCGATCCTCTTCCTGTTGATATTGAACAATCATTTGTATGACTCGCAACCGTTATAGTTTTCGTATCTCCAATATTATATTTTCTTGTAAATCCCTTTTTCACATTTGCTACTATTGTTTCCCAACTATCCCTTTGAAATGCTGAAATATACTTTCCTAATTCTGTTCTTTCAACAGCATTAAATTCTAATTTGCATGTATATTCTTCTATTACCTCTTCTGTTGATGGTTGAGTTAAATTAATCATTAATGTTCCATTTACACTTTCCTTCGCTTTTACAATGCTCACATTATTTTCAAGTTCATTTTTAATACTTGTATATTTTGCTGTTGTTCCGTCTTTTGGTACACATGTTACACTTACTTCTGCATCATAATTGCTTGAATTGTTTGTTACCTCATAATTTAACGTTGATGAATCATTTATTTTCTTTAAATCTTTACTTTTAAATGTTATAGTCTTTTTATCTTGACTTATCACTTCATCATATACATCAACATCATCTAAATAAGCATATGTAAAGATAACAGAGTAGTCATCAATATTTTCATTTACTTTTGTATTTCCATTTATTATTAATGTCGTTGAAATGCTAGCAAAACCTATCGCTAATAATAAAATTGTAATTACTAATGCGCTCTTTCTTTTCATAATACACACCATCCTATGATTATTATACTATAGTTTGATTTTTTATTCTTTTTAACAATACTATTATGTGTAAATATTTACATTTTATTTTAATTATGTTATATTTTATTTAGTGAGAAGCAAAGTTTCTTTAGGACGCGATGCTTACCACATAGAATGTTGTTGCACCTTTTTCAAAAGAAAAGGTGCTTTTTTATTTTACTTTTATCTACTTTTATACAAAAGCAGAAGTAATATAAAAATTATAATGAATAGAGTTACAATTAAAACATCTGTTTTAAATGATTTCTTAAACATTATAAATCACTTCCTTACTACAGCCTTTGCTGAAATTTACGTCCTACATATAAGAAAGTGATAAACATCTTTTCCTTGCTTCTCGAGTGGCTATTATATATACTTTATTTACCTTGTCAATAAATCCGACAAATGTCGACAAAATTAGAACCTAAAAAAAATAAAATTTCATAAAAAAACGTGTTTTTAACACGTTAATCTATTTTTTTCTTTAAAGACGGAGGCATGTTACCCTTTGTTGTTTTTAAAGCTTGATCTAAAATGTTTAAATCAAATCCAAAATCTTCGTATCCTTCTTGACACCTTTTTAAATAAAATTCTGAAGGTAAATGATAATCAAAATATGGAAGCATTATATAGATATATGCTTTCTCTTCTTTTCCATCAACCATAACTGGCATAGCAACTCTTTCATATAGCCTTGGATAGCTTTCATATTTATCTAAAGCATCCAGATCACTTTTGGGTATAGAAAAAATACCTAATGGAACACTTTCTCCTTCACATTTTTCAATAGTCAAATAAGAATATTCATCTGCACTTCCTCTAAAAACTAAACGATAACCATTCAGTTCAGTCGTACCAACAACCCTAGCATTTTCACTCATACTAGACATATGATATAAATTTAAATTGCTTCCATAAGCTAAATAATAAAAATTTCTATTTTGTAAAAGTTTTTTTATAAGCATATTCTTCATCTTCATAACCTCCATTAAAATCTCCAATATATTGTCTTAAAAAATTTAATTTATCTAAATTATTATCGAATATTAGATCAACAAATTCAAGGACATTTTTTAAATCTATTTCATTATATAAAAATTTAATCTCTTCATAAGAATTAGTCGAATGTTTAAATTTATAATCTAAAAATCTTCTATCTAAAGTTTCTTCTCTAATAGCTTTTAAAAGCTTTCCATAAGCATTTATATTATTTTGCCAAACAATTGGATTTATTGTTCCATTTGGATTTCTAAATTCTACTGTATCATTTGGACCAATTATGTCTTTTCCTACATCTCTAATTGCCAAATTTACACCATAATATTTTTGATAAGATTTAAATGATGTAATAAATTCACTAAAGCAACATTTTTTTCTTTTATTATAAACTTTTTTTAAAATATCAATTGCTGGATATGCATATTTATATCCTTTCATTCTAAACGAAGTCATTTCTCCATAAGCAAATCTATATAATATATGTTCATAAGAAACATACAATTTTATAAAATCTTTCCATTTATTATAGTCGGTTCCTAAAATCATTGCTCCGTAGTGAATATGTGCTCCAGCATAGTTATCAGCTTTACATCCTTCACTCTTAAGATAATCACATATATTTTTAAGATCAATCCAAACACTTTTTTCATCAGTTAAAATTGGTGATGCCATTTCATCTCCACCAGCTTTTAAAGAATCATCACCTTTAACTTCCCATGACTTATAATTTTGACGCATAAATTTACTTATTTCAATCAAAGTATCTTTACTTTCATGTTCATATTCTATTTCAGTTCCAAATGTAATGTAGTCAGGTAATCCAATTGTTTCACGATATGTAATGTAATACTTGCTTAGATAAATTAACAATTCTCTTAAATCTATACCATTTAATGCTGAAAAGGAATCATTTTCATCAATTTTAAAAAGTTCCATTATTTCAACACCTTCTTTAATTTTTTATTATCTTTTAGCAATTCCATATTTTGTTTTCTAAACTCAATTACTTTTGCCATTTCTTCTAAGTCTTTTTTATCTAAATATTTTCTACTTTTTATTACTCTTTTTTTCCCTAAAATTTTACATTCAATAAAACTCCCCATTAAGATACCAGCAATGAATGAAACAAGAAAATGAACAAGATCATCCAAAAAAATTTCTTCTACTATAGACTGCTTTGAGAGTTTTACGTATTTTTGACTTTTACCATTATCTATTTCTAAAATAACTGTCTCTTCGTTAAATCTATTATCTTCATCAGTTAAATAATTTTTTGAAACTGTCTCGATAGTTTTAGTTTCATACATCTCATCTAAAGCGTCTTTAGATAAAGATAATATCTCCTCTTTATTACTTATTTCTTCTTCAACTGGGATTTTATAATGAGTGATAGTTCTTTCATAAAAACCATTACCTATTTCTTTCCATGCTGTAGTATATTTTAATGAATCATTAAAACTTTTATCAAAGGATGTCGTATCAACACTTGTCTCAATTCCATAATAAGTTGTTTTTGAATTAGCAAAAACTTCTTTTTCATCTAACTTAAATGGTGAATGATTAAGTGAACCCATAATTGATGATGCTATCGTCGATGCAACAAAAATAGAAATAAGGTTAGGAACACTATTGATACCAAATTTAGTAAATATTTTTAATATTTTATAATAAGCATTAAAAAGTTTAGAATATTTTACTTTATATTCTAGCATTTTAGTATCTTTTATATATTGATCAATGACATTCTTTTTCATAATTAACACCCATTCATCTTAAGAAATTCCAAATGCTTTGTAGCTTCAGTATGCTTATCTCTTAATTTTTCTAGCTTTTCTATTTCTTTCTCATATTCTTTTTTATATTCATCCATAGTTTCTTTATATGTTTGCAAATCTATACGAATCTTAATAATACTTATATATAAAATTATTGATAGAATTGCTATAGTACAACAAAAATCATCTTCAACGTCTTCTAAATAATAAATACAATCTTCTTTATCATTAAAATTTAAACTAGCCTCAATAAGAAATTTATACTCAGTATTTTCATCATGAGAAACTTCTTTTTCTTTATTTGTTTCTTTTAAGTTATCAAATATAAATGCATAATCTTCTTTAAGGAAAGCATCATATATTTCTTTATTTGCTTTTAATTTATAAGTTGTTTTTTCTCTTTCACATGTACCATTAGGTAACTCTTTCCATGGAGAGTAAACTATTATCTTAGAAGTTGCTTTAGAAAAAGTTGTTTGATTTTCATAAATTTTATCTGCTAAAATTAGCCCATCAATATCTCTTTCTAAACTATAATTTGCCACTTTCACTTCTTGATCACGATAAAATGGATATCCTAAACCTACTTTTTTTGAACCTGCAATTACTAAACCAGATATAAGAATGTATGAAAATGACTTTTTTAAAGCATATTTAGTAATACGCAAATTCTTGATAGTTTTAGCTTTTTTTGCTACTTTTTCTTGTTCAATTATTCTACATTCTAGCGAAATCAAATTTGCTTTGTAAGATTTTATTACTTTCGCTTTTTTAATATTTTCATTAGGATTAACTCTATTTTTTCTTTTTTTCATAATACGCCTCTTAAAGTGCCTAATATTCTAGCATATTTCATTTTTTTATGCAATAGAAAGACTAGAACCAAGTCTAGTCTTAAAGCAAAATAAAACTGCGTTTTTACACGCAGTCTACATAAGTGTCATTTAGACAACGAATAACGCAGCAGCAAGATAAATCCATTGTGAAGAAACTATTTGTTGCTAAGTATGGTTGAGAATTACAGCAGCTTTCTTCTGGATTTTGTATTAAAACTCTAAATGTTGCCGTATTACCATCTAATTTTTCTACTCTAAATACGTTAGAACATTCATAACTACAGTTGTTTACTTGAGGATTACCACATACAGTAGTTAAATCTTTGCTAACTGGCATACTCCAAGGAGTTCCATTTCCACAGCAAGTATATAGCATTACTGGTCTAGTATTGCAAATTAAGCAATTTGGTCCTCCACCTAACATAGGTCTATCACATGAATCTAAGCATGATTCTGGACAAGCATTTTGTTGTAAGATAAGGATTACTTTTAGGATATCAGCAATACTATTATTAGTTCCACAGCAGTTTTCAGTATTATTCATAAAATTTTCACCCTTTCATATATACTCACTATATTTTATGATTGAGTGATAAATAGGTTCTTAAATTATTTAAAAATGTATATACATTCTAAAATAGTCATTATCCTTTTTATATAAAGCAATATTTTCATTATTACTTTTAAATAAAATATATTCATTTTTAATGTCTAGCTTTAACTTTACACCATTAGTAACATTTTTTAAATAAGCATCATTATCAATTACACATACATCCATTACATCTTCAATATCTATAAGTTTATAGTTATCGTTTTCTATATCTTCAAGTGTATAAGAATCCCTTATATCAAATATTCCTTGTTTTGTTCGAATTAAATCAGTCATTGTAGCAAAAGTATTTAATGATGAACCAATGTCTCTAATTAAACTTCTAATATATGTTCCTTTAGAAACTAAACATTTTATTTTAACTATATCTTTATTTATATCTAATACTTCAATATTTTTAATATCAACTTCTCTTTTAGGTAAAACTACATTTTCACCATTTCTTGCATATTCATATAACTTTCTTCCATTTATTTTAACAGATGAATATATTGGTACTTCTTGATCATAAACACATTTATAACTAGCTATTACATTTCTTATTTCTTCTTCATTTACAGTTACATCTTTTTCATCAATAACTTTTCCTGTAATATCTAAAGTATCAGTTAAAATACCAAGTTTAAATGTAGCAACATATTCTTTATATGTTTGAGTTAAATCTTCACATAACTTAGTATATTTACCTATTACAACAACTAAAACACCTTTAGCTATTGGATCAAGTGTTCCTGTATGTCCAATTTTTTTAGTGTTAAAAATTTTACTTAATTTGTTTACAACATCTCTGCTTGTAAATCCTTCACTTTTATTAACAATAAGTATTCCATTCATAAAAAAACTCTCCTAAGAGTATTATAAACTTAAAGAGAGTTAAAATCTATAATTTTATTCTTCTATTATCTTATCTATATTCATTTCAATAATATAATTTATTTTATCTAAAGCATTACTATATTTATAAGCATTGGATTCAAAAAGTAAATATAAAGAATTACCATAACAACTTATTTGTTCAAGCATCGGTGGTAAAGTGTATTTTTTTAAATAGTTTTCATAAGTACTCTTACCATCTTCATATAAATATACATATAAATTAGATGAAAATATACGGCCAAAAGAACTACTTAATAACATATACTTTTTATCATCTTTATTTATAAAATCTATTCCTTGTACTTTTTCATTAACAGTAAAACTATTTATATATTTAAAACTTAGGTTATTATTTAATCTATTTATTTTAAACTTTTTAATTAAACAAGGCTTATTTGTATTAAAAGATCCAATATATAAATAATTATTATATACTTTTAAAAATGCAATATGTAATTCATTTTTATCTTTATAATAAGTAAACTCATTTGCTAAATCTTCTATCTTATATTTATAATCAATTTTATCTTTAGTAAAAAAATCAATATAGTTATAAACTAATACTGAATCAGATAAACCAGGAATAAATATTAAATTATTAATTTTGTCATAACTTATACTTCCAACATGACTAGTTGTATTTAAATCAACTTCATTAACGATTTCACCTTTATCATCAATAATATAACAAATAGAATTATTACCATTTTCAAAATAACCAGTAATAAACGTATATTCATTAATTTTTTCCATTCCTTGAGGAATAAAACCATATTCATTTGGTATTTTAATACCAGTTGCTTTAATATGTTTTTTTAAACTAGGATATTTATATAAAATAGAAGATACTTCTTTATGAATACTCTTTTTATTTATAAAATCATTCAGTTTAGGCACTCTACTTTCTAATTTATAATCATTATTATTCTTTATATATTTATGATAAATATTACTTTTTGAAAACAAAAATATTATTATTAAAAATAAAATTAAAATAACAAGTATAATTTTCTTCATAATATTTATCCTTTCGTTCTTGTTTTTTATTTTATCATAAAATTTTAAAAAATAAAAAAGATAACCTAAGTTATCTTTAATGGCATTATTGTACTATGTATGGATTATCAATAGTTCCTGTACCAGTTTCTAAAACTTTTGTTCCTGATTTTAATGAGACTACAGGGCGAACACCTTTAGAAAGTGATACTGAAAAATTATTAAGATTTTTTCTCCTATTATAAATTGCACCTACCCATGCACCCCAAAGATTAGAAGAACCGTTATATAATGCCGGAGAAAAAAGCCAGAAGCTGTCATTATTAGTCAAATAATTAATTGTATTTTGGGTTTCTCGATTTTCATAATTGGTATTGTATCCTGCTAAAACCGCTTCATCTGCAGTTAATAAACCAACTGGGTAATTAAGTTTTCCATTTCCAGTTGCTTCATTTACCGTAAATTTGTCATTTTCTTGTGGACAAACTAAGCTAGGTTGTAATTTTTTTGCATAATACAAAGATCTAGCCATTGATCCATAAAAAGTTAAGTTAGTTCCATACCCCAGTGATTTAGCACTTTCCCATTCTGAATTGTTATTATTTCCAATTTTATTAGCATCATATTCAAATGTACTTCGATCATTACAAAATACTGTATCTTCTAATTTATTTGTTGCACTTTCATCGAAGTTTTGACTATACCAATTATCTATATATGTTTTTATTGCTGAATCATTTATATTTGTATGGGTTGCAGCATATGTACTACTTCCTGCTGTTCCATACATATATCCTACATATGCATTATCAACATCTTTTTCATTGAATTTGCTTGTTCCTATTTGAGTTGCTTCTCCTGTTTGAGTTTCACACTTTCCATCTGTTGGTGTTCCATTATAAATTAATTTAACTCCATTTGTTTCTGTTGTTCTTATTATCTTCCAACAAAAATTTCCAAAAATAATATTATTATCTACATTTCCTCTGTAATAATACACTGGAACATTTTCTTCAGTTGATGTTGTTGTATATATTCCATTTGTTTCTTTTCCACTTTCATCAGAACTTATTGAATAATCTATTACTGTTGTTGTATCTGCATTATTCTTTATAAAATTATATAAATTTATTGCACTTTGTTTCCATTTAGCATACATATTTATATTTCCTGAAGTTGCTAAGTTTTTAACTGTAGACCAAGCTTGATATTCTGTTCCACTTATGGAGTCCTTTGTCCAACTTACAAATTCATATCCTTCATATGTAAATGTATTTGCTGCAAGTGTACAATTCGTATCATATGTACATGTTGTTTTATTCATACTTCCTGATCCACCATTTGCATTATATGTTATTGTATATGTGTTTGCATTACATTTTGCATATAAAGTTTTACTTGTTTCTCCACTTGGTGTATATTTACTTCCACTTGCATATTTTATTGCTCCAGTTGTTGTATCTGTATATCCACATGTATATCCTGTTTTTGTTATTGTTGGTAATGTTACTGATGTATTTCCCCAATTTGCTGTAAATGTTACAGTTCCATTATTTGTTGCTGTTAAATTTTTAAAGTATGTATTCTTTGTTGACGTTCCTGTATATGTTGTTGTTACAGCATTACTTGCTATTCCAGTTTTTGCTGTATTTGTATTTAATCCAGTAACTGTCCATCCATTAAATGTTTGAGCTTGGGTAACACTTGTTTTTGATATTGTTGCTCCTTGATTATTTGCATTTATTGTTACAATTAAGTTTTTTGTTGGATTATCTATTAATACATTTGCATCATAACTTGCACTTGTTGGTTTATTTGTTCCTAAAGTTCCATTATTCATTGTATATGCTATTTTATATGTATTTGTATTCCATTTTGCATACATATTTACATTTCCTGAAGTTGCTAAGTTTTTAACTTTAGCTCCAACTGAATAAACTGTTCCTGTTGTTGAATCTTTTGTCCAACTTGCAAATGTATATCCAGTTCTTGTAAATGAATTTCCGGCTATTGTACAATCTGTATCATATGTACATGTTGTTTTACTCATACTTCCAGACCCACCATTTGCATTATATGTGATTGTATATGTGTTTGCTGTCCATTTTGCATATAGAGTTATACTTCCGGATGTTGCTAAGTTTTTAACTGTAGATCCATTTGTATATTCTATTACTCCTGCACTTGTTTTACTCCATCCTGCAAATGTATATCCTGTCTTAGTAAATGTATTTGCACTTAACTTACAATCTTTATCATATGTACATGTTATTGTATCCATTGTACCTGATCCACCATTGTTGTTAAATGAGATTTTATATGTATTTGCTGTAAATACTGCATATACTGTTTTACTTGGATAGTTTGTATCTATGAATTCTCCTGTTAATGTATTTGTAACTTCATAGTTTTTACTTCCTCCATTTGTATTTGAATATCCTGTTAATGTATATCCAGTTTTTGTAAATCCATTATTTGTAAATGCTTGATTTTCTTTTCCATATAAGTATTTTACTTCTTTTTTTGTATTTCCATTTACAAATGTTACTTTTAACTCTTTTCTTTCATAATAGTAATCTACTTTGGCACTTCCATCTGCTAGTATTTTTACTATTTGTTTACTTGGTGTTACAAATCCTTCATATGTTTTTAATGCTGCATCTACTGTTTTATTTGTTGTTCCTGTATATACTATGCTTTCTGTTACTTCTCCATATGTTTTTTCTATTGTTTGTAGATAATAATTTACTGTATATTTTGTATTTGTTGCTTCTGTCCATTTGGCTTTTAATGTTATATCTTTTGCATATTTATATACACTTTCACTTGTTATACTTTCTGTATCTAAATACCATCCTGCAAAGTTATATCCTGTTTTTGTTGGATTTGTTAATGTTCCTATTTTACTATCATATGTTGCTGTTTTACTGCTTACTGTTGTTCCTCCATCTGAATCAAAGTTAATCGTATATCTATTTGGATTACATTTTACATATATTGTTTTATTATCACTTGCATTTATACTTGTTGTATATTTTATATCTCCATTTTTTTCATCTGTATATCCACATGTATAACCAACTTTTGTTGGTATATCTAAAGTAATACTTGCTTCTTCATAGTTTGCTGTTAAGTTAACTGTTCCATTTAATTCACTTGTTAAATTTTTAAATGTTGTTGCTTTTGTTAAGGCTCCATTCCAAGATGTTCCATTTGCTAAAGCCGTATTTGACAAGTTACTTCCTGTCCATCCTTTAAATGAAGGTGAACCTGTATAAATTGTTTTTACTAGTGTTGCTCCTTGATTATTCTCATCTATTGTTACGTTTACTTCTTTTGTTGGATTTGATATTTCGATATCTTTATCAAATGTTGCTCCTGTTGGTAGATTTGAAGCAGAACCTCCATTTAACTCGTAAGCTATCTTATATGTGTTTGCTTTCCATATTGCTTTTAGTTCTACATTTCCACTTTCTCCTAAATTCTTTACTGTTGCTTGATCTTTATATGTATTTGCATTTAATTCCCAATGATCAAATGTATATCCAACTTTTGTATATGTATTTGCCCTTAATGTACAATCTTTATCATATGTACATGTTGTTGCATCCATTGTACCTGATCCACCATTTGCATTATAAGAAACTGTATATGTGTTTGCTCCACATTCTACTGTTAACTCTTTATCTACATCATTTCCTTTTATTGGATATGTTGATGAAGAGTTATACTTATTTTCTCCATCTTTCAACACACATGTATATCCTGTTTTTTCTACACTTGGTAAAGTTATACTTGTATCTTCAAAGTTTGCTTCTAATGTAACTGTTTTATCTTGTTCATCCGTTAAGTTTTTAAATGTAGTTGTTTTTATTATACTTCCATTCCAAGATACATTATTTGCAAGAGCTGTTCCACTTATATCTTTTCCACTCCATCCTCTAAATGTAAGTATCTTTGATATTTCGTTTTCACTTATTGTTGATCCTTGATTATTATCACTTATTGTTATGTTTAATATTTTGCTTGGATTATCTAAAGTAATATCTGTTCCATATTTAGCTTGAGTTATTTGATTACTTAATATTCCTCCATTTAGGTTATATGCTATTCTATATGTATTTTCTCCATAATATGCATATAATTTATTTGTTGTTGTTTCTATTATAAATGTATTGTTTGTTATTATTCTTCCATTTTCATCTTTCCAATGGAGAAATTTTGTTCCTGTTTTTGTTGGTATTGGTAGATCCTCATATCTTGTATTTTCTGTTACTTCTATTTCTTCATCGGCTTCTCCATTATTTTTTACTAAAGTTATTTTTATCTTTTTATTATTTTCTTCTTTTAATTTATTTTCTGCTATTTTATGTCCTTCATTAAATTCTATTTCTCCTGTATGTGTTGTTGTTACACTAGCTGTATCTATAGCATTTTGTTTTATTGTTTCTTTATCTTTATTTACATCTGATTTATCTATATAATAAAGTTCATGTTTTCCTCTTTCCAAATTTCCTACATAAAAGTATCCATAATCATCTGTTTTTACAAATTGTGGATTTTCTGAAAATACTGCTACATTTGCATTTGGTATTACATTTCCTTCTTTATCTGTGAAATATCCACTTATACTATATACTTTTTCTGTTATTGGTGTTGTATCTATTGTATCTCTTTCTTCTGCATTAAATTCTAATTCTACTGTTATTGGTATTCTTTTTTCTTCTATTGCTGCCTTTTTAAGTTTTAACTGTAATGTTCCAGTTCTTGTTTCTCTGGCGCTTAATTTTTTTGTATCATCAAATGTATTTGTTACTTCTATTTCATTTGTATTATCTACTTTTACTGTTACTTTTGCACTTGCATCATACATTGTGCTTGCATTTGTTACATCATATGTAAGAGTAGATGTTTCATTTTCGTTTTTAAATATTGTTTCAAATGTTATTGTTTTTTTATCTTTACTTATTATTTCATTTGTATAGTCTTCTTTATTTAATGTTGCTCCTGAGAAGTATATTTGATAATCCGATTCATTTTCTGCTATAGTCGTTTTTCCATTTATTATTAATGTTGTTGTTACTGCTGCAAATCCTATACTCATTAATAATATTAATACAATTATTAATCCTTTTTTATTTTTCATCCTTCTTCACTCCCTTATAAAATTCTTCTATACTTGGTAATGATTCATATATCTCTTCTTTACAATATTTATATTTCTTATTCTTCTTCTCTTCACATTCTTTATATTTTGAATAATTATTTATTACTGGTAGGGTTACTGTTATACTTCTTGCTTCATCATTTTTACATTTCCCATTTTTACTTATTATATTTATTGTATATTTGATTATATCTTTACTATATATTGTTTCAAAGCTTGCTTTTTTATCTTCTACTTCTAACATCTTTGTTTCTTTTGTATAATCATTATAGATTTCTACTCGATAATTATCACTTATATTGCTTATATTTATTTTAAATACTTTATCTACTACATCTTTTCCAGTTGTTTCATCATATCCAACTGTCTTTTCTATTTTTTCATAGTTTATCTTTACTTTTTTTGCTCCACTTTTTGCTTTACTTTGAGCTAATATTCCACATTTACTTACATTAAAGTTTAATTTTTCTACTTTTGTTGGATAAGCATACTTTTCTCTTCCAAATAATATTGATACCATGATCAACACGATTAAAATTACACCTATAATTAGCATACTTTTTTTGTTCACAACTCTTCTCATCTATCTCTCCATCTTTCTTTTTTATTTTATAATACCCCCCCCGATTGTCAAATTTTTCTGTTGAAAACTTGTAAAATCGAAGTAAAATATTTTCTATTTTTTCAAACAAAAAAGGAATAGTAATCTCTATTCCTAATGTAAGTCATTCCGAATTTTTTCGCATTTGCGAACTTTTTCGGAATGAAATAAAAAAAGAATAGCTTTATTATTCACTATCCTTTTCATGTATTTCTTTTATGATATGTTCAATGTTCATACCATAATCAATTGAATTGTCGTATTTAAATATTAATTTTGGTGTATGTCTAATTTCAATTGTGTTTGCAAGTTTTGTTCTTAAATAACCTGCTGTATCATCATTAAGTTCACGCTCTATCTCTTTTGGATCTTTATCCAAATGAGTTGTGAAATATACATACGCAAATGATAAATCACTTGTTACATCACAACCAGTAATATTAATATTTTTTAAAATAGAATCATGAGCTTCAAGCAAACAAATACTGCTTAATTCATTTGCTATATGAGCTCCTATTTTTTTTACTTTAATTTGATTCATTTTTATCCTCTTTTTACTTCAACGTTTTCATATGTTTCAAAAACGTCTCCTTCTTTTATGTCATTGTAACCTTCAATAGTTATACCACATTCAAATCCGTTTTTAACTTCTTTAACAGAATCTTTTCCTCTTTGAACACTTGATACTTTACCATCATAGATAATTACACCATCTCTGATTACACGAACTGAACTACCATTTTTAATAACTCCACTAGTAACATAAGAACCAGCGATTGTTCCAACTTTAGAGAATTTAAATAATTGTCTTACTTCAGCAGAACCAGTAGTTACTTCCTCATATTCAGGATCTAACATACCTTTCATTGCTGCTTCCATATCTTCTACTAATTTATATATAATTGTATAAAGACGCATATCAACATTGTATTCTTTAGCAACTTCACGAGTCTTGTTATTTGGTACTACATTGAATCCAATTACGATTGCATTACTTGCTTGAGCTAAGATAATATCGCTTTCAGTAATAGTTCCAATTCCACTTCTTATTACTTTTACTTTAACGCCCTCAACTTCAATTTTTTCTAATGAGTTTTTAACAGCTTCTTCTGAACCTCTAACATCGCATTTTAATACTACATTTATCTCTTTTATACCGGATTGAATATTAGCAAATAATTCTTCTAAAGATAAAGCTTTTGGTTTTGATGTTTGTTCTTTAGCTTGAATTCTTCTCTTTTCAGCAATTTCTCTTGCTTGTTTTTCTGATTCAAATGCCATGAATTTATCTCCAGCACTTGGATTATCAGAAAGACCTGTTATTTCAACTGGTGTTGATGGTCCAGCGTCAATTATATCTTTTCCTAAATCATTTTTTAAAGTTCTAACACGTCCATGAGTTGTACCAACAACGATTGGATCTCCTAAACGTAAAGTACCGTTTTGAATTAAAATTGTGGCAACTCCACCTAGATTTTTATCAATTCTTGATTCAATTACTGTACCACTTGCATATCTATTTGGATTAGCCTTTAAATCATTTACTTCAGCAATGGCAAGAATTGTTTCTAGAAGTTTATCAACTCCTTCACCAGTTTTAGCACTGATTTTAACGAATGGATATTCTCCACCCCATTCTTCTGGAGTTATGTTTACTTCGGCCATCTCAGTCATAACTTTGTCTGGATTAGCATTTGGTCTATCTATCTTATTAACAGCAACGACAATTGGAACATTTGCAGCAAGTGCATGATCAATTGCTTCTTTAGTTTGAGGCATTACACCATCCTCGGCTGATACAATAATAATAACGATGTCAGTTACACTTGCTCCTCTTGCACGCATCTCAGTAAATGCAGCATGTCCTGGAGTATCGATAAATGTTAACTTTTCTCCATTATAATCTATTTGATAAGCACCAATTGCTTGAGTGATTCCACCAGCTTCTCCATCTACTACATGTGAGTTTCTTATGTAATCAAGTAAAGTTGTTTTACCATGGTCAACATGTCCCATGATTGTTATTACTGGAGGACGTTTAACTAAATTAGCCTCATCTTCAATAATTTCATAATTTTCAAAATTAATGATATCTTGAGTTTCTTCTTTCTTCAATGTTTTATTATATTCTGATGCAACTATTAATGCTGTATCAAAATCTATTGTTTGAGTAAGACTTAAAAGAAGACCTAAACTAATAAGCTTAGCTACTAGTTCTGAACCACTTACACTTAAAACATTAGCTAAATCACCAACTGTCATATTCTCTTTATATAAAACAATTGAATCATCACTAGAACTTGTATTACTAGTTAATTTTTCTTTGTTTTTATACATTTCTTTTTTCATTCTAGCGTAATCTTTATTCGATGCTTCTTTATCTTTTTGTTTTTTTACTTTTTCTTTAGATACAGTATGTGAGTTATTAATTGATTTTATATTATCATAATCCATAATATCATCAATTACTTCATCAAGAGTATCGGCTTCATCAAAATCAAGTTCTGTATCTGAATCTATTAGATTCATGCAATTATCCAACATAATGATTGCTTCATCATCTAACATGTCATCTTTAGAATTAATTTTTATTCCTAATTCTTTACATTTGTTTAATACATCTTGAACTGTAAAGTTCATCTCTTCTGCATAATCTTGAACACTCATCATATTCATCCACCTCTTTTTCTAATCTATATTTTTTTCAATTTCTTCATATATACTTTCGTCTATATCACATTCAAATATTCTATTTAATATTTTATTCTTACGTGCTTTATTTAATACCTCAATATCACGTTTTATATAACATCCGTGTCCATTTACTTTGCCAGTTTTATCAACAACTATACCATCACTTGTTTTAACTATTCTTAAAAGTTCCATTTTAGGATATCTTTCTCTAGTTACAACACACATACGCATTGGTATTTTTTTCATTATTTATTTCCTTCTTCTTGAACTTGAGCAAATGTTTTAACATTGATTTTATATTTAGTTAATTTACTAGCTAAACGGATATTAACACCTTTTTTACCGATTGCAAGACTTAAGTTTTCATCGTTAACGATTGCAAGAGCAACTCTTTCTTTTTCATCATCAATAATACTTACAATTACATCTTTAGCTGGACTTAATGCGTTTTTAACGAATTCAGCATCATCTTCACTCCATAGTACTAAATCAACTTTTTCACCATTAAGTTCAGATAAAATACTTGCAATTCTTGAACCACGTTCACCGATACATGTTCCAATAGCATCGATTCTTTCATTAGTTGATGATACAGCAACTTTACTACGAACACCTGCTTCTCTAGCTACAGCATGAATTTCTAGTGTTCCATCTTGTAATTCAGGAATAACTGATTCAAATAATCTTTTAACAAATCCATAATGTTTTCTTGTACATAATACAAGAGGCCCTTTATTAGTTGCTTCTACTTTAGAAACATATACTTTTACAGATGAACCCATTTTTAATGTTTCTCCAGGAATAAGTTCGGATTTTGGTAAAATACCTCTAGTTCTTCCTAAATCAACATAATAGTTTCTTGCATCTTCCATTGCTAGTATTCCAACTGCTAACTCATCTTGTTTATCAGCAAATTCAGCAATTATTGAATTTCTTTCTGCTTCTCTTATTTTTTGAGTAACAACTTGTTTACAAACTTGAGCAGCTACACGTCCAAAATCAAGTGGAGTTACTTCTTCTTCAATAGTTTCACCTACAGTTATATCTGGAACCATTTCTTTTGCTTCTTCTAATAGAAGTTGAGCATCTTCATTAATCTCTGGAGGTAAATAAGTTACATTACCTTCTTCATCAGTCACTTCGTCTCCTTCAATATATTCAGGAACAACTACGTAATAACGTATAACTTTAAATTCTCCAGTTTTTTTATCAATAACTACTTTTACATTAGTTTTCGAATTATAATTCTTTTTATAAGCAGTTATTAAACCTTGTTCCATTGCATCATATACAACATCTTCATCAATATTTTTTTCTTCAATGATATTCTTTAATGCTTTAATAAATTCTTTACCATTCATATTTTAACCTCTTTCTTTGCTTGATATATCTAAGATATACTCTTCTTTAATTAAATCTGCTTCATCTAATATAGGATTGATTATATTAGTTGCTTCCACTATTGCATCAATATCCAAAGGAATACTTCTATCAAGAGTGATACATAAATTATTTTGATTATTTATGTTTTCCCAAGTGATATTATCAACAATAATGTCTAACTTTTTCATTTCAGGTTCAATTAACTTTCTAATATTTTCTAAAATTGTGTCCATCATTACCTCCAAACAATAACAAAAGTGGGATTTTTCTGCCCACTTAAACGTCATATATAATATATCATTTAAAACTTTATTAAGCAAGTGTTTTTACACTTTTGTTGATTATGGTGCTAATATTATTTTTTTCATAAGCACACACCTCTATCATAACATTATACAGTTTATTTAATTTCACATCAATCAAATATATTTATTTTACATTCTAAACTATCGCTTATATTGCTATCATAAGTTAAAACAATTGATTCTTTTCTTCCACTTAGTTTAGAAATCATATACTCTTGATTATTGTTTTGTATTTCAATAATTCCATTTTTACTTAAACACTCCAAAGCAATAGTTTCATTTTCATATCCATTATTAAACAATTCAAACGTAACAACATTTTCATTTTCCAAATCATCAGAAGAAATAAAAAAAGAATTTCTAGATAACAAATAATCATCATTATAAATATCCTTCTTGTTTAGATATAAACTTTTAAAATATACACTTCCATAAATATCCGTATTCAAAGCCTCACTCATCAATATAGAACTAACTCCTACAAAACCTACAAAAGTTAAACACACAGCTACAAACAATATAATTCTATTTTTCATACATTCCACCTATTTTCATTATATAAAATATAAAAAAAATAAAATGTAGAAAAAAAGAATAGATTAACTATTCTTAAGAAAATGTTGAGCTAAAGAATAATTCTTATGCTTCAAATAATAATCTGAATCAACTAAAATTGATAGAATTTCTTTATTGCTTTTAAAATCATATTTTACTTTTTTATTGTTCTTTAAATCTTTAGATATATCAATTAAATAATCAACTGCTACCATTATTTGAGATCCAACCGTGATTGCCGCTCCAAATAAAACAGCTGTATCCTCATATTCAAAAAAGTATACTAACCAATCACATATAACTTCAATTTTAATAAAGTTTAAAAGATTATATTTAAATATTGAAACCATTCCCATAATAATCGCAAGACCTAAAACCCACATCTTTGCTCTTCCTAATAAAGAAGATTTTGTTTTAGCTCCTCTAAATGCTGCAACGATATTTATAAGTGCAATAAAAAGTTCCATCATAAGCACTAAATAAAACGATTTATAATAAGTTGCTATAACCAATATAATCGCAATTCCAAATAGTTTATCGGCAAAACAATCTAAAATGCTTCCTAAAAGAGTTGAAACTTTAAATCTTCTCGCTAAAAAACCATCTAAAAAATCCGTAAACAATATCAATGCAACAAAAACAAGTATCCAAAATGGAGTAAATAATTTCCATACAATTGGCAATATAAATGTTGCAAGAAGTCTTATTAATGTAAGCAAATTAACAAAAACCTTCATAGACCCTCCTAATTATAATTTATTTCATAACTATCATTTACTACTATTTTACTTATCTTTTCATCCTTAATATAAACAGTTAAAAAATCATATTTATAAAAGACTTCTTCATTATCATATTTTATAGATTTATTATTAAGTAAATATTTTAAAACCTCTGTTGGATTAAAATACGTTGCATCTTCAATAACTGAACTTAAAATTTCTTCACCACTAGTTATCTCATATAATTTATTATCTTTTAAAACAACCTTTTTTATTTCATTTTCGCTTTCTTCATATCCATCTATAGATTCTCCTATATCAAGACTTAATTTAACATTATTGATTGTTATAGTTTCTTTTTTTACATCTTGTAAATTCATTATCATATCTCGATAATTAGAATTGTTTATAGCTTCAACCGTTGTAGTAGTTTTATTTTCTAAATCTTTACTATTGGCATTTCCAACTATAACAATAACTAAAAGTGCACCTATAAATATAAAATATAAACCTAGTTTTAATAATATTTTAAACCCGGGAACTGTTTTATAATTTCTAACTATTACATCAAAGAAATTTTCCATTTCTTCTTCGTTTTTTTTATTTTTCTTCATACCCACTAACTCTCTTATTCAAAAATTTTTCTTTATCAAATCCATTAAAGAAATCCTTAACGCTCATCTCTTTTTTACCAGAAGGTTTAAATCTTTTAATATAAACTATACCATTTGAAGCATTTATTCCAAAAGAATCTTTATTAACTTCACTTATAATTCCAACTTCATTAGTTTCACATATCTTAACTTCAACTTCACTTATCTTATATTCAATACCATCAATAATAACAAATGCATAAGGTTCAGGAGAAAAAGCTCTAACTTGATTTCTTATACTTTCAACATCTTTATTAAAATCTATATATTCATCTTTTCTGCTTAAAACACCTACATAAGTTGCTTCTTCATTATCCTGAGGAATATCAAAATTTTCACCTTCAAATATTTTAGGTAAAGTATCGATTAATAGATTCGCGCCTAACTCACTTAGTTTATTAGAGAGACTCAAAGAATTATCATCATTTTCTATCTTTATACTTCTTGACATAATAATATTACCAGTATCAATACCTTCATCCATATACATAATTGTTATACCTGTTTCTTCTTCACCATTTAAAATACTTGAAACAATTGGACTTGCTCCTCTATATTTAGGTAACAATGATGCATGAACATTGATACAACCATAGCTTGGATAATCTAAAACAACTTTAGGAACGATCACTCCATAAGCACATGTAATAATGATATCCGGTTTTTTATTTAAAATATATTCATAGTCTTCTTTTAATCTATTAGGTTTATAAACTTCAATATTATGTTCATGAGCACACATAGCAACAGGAGATTCAGTTAATACTCTTTTTCTTCCAACATATGAATCCTTTTTAGTAACAACCAATACAACATTAGTGTTTTCAATTAACTTTTCAAGCACAGGTACTGAAAAATCAGGAGTTCCCATAAATACAACGCGTTTATCTTTCATAGAATCATCACCACCATAATTGTATCAAATGTATGCATTTTAAACAACATTTGTTTACGAAAAAATGGCTCTATAAAATCTGATGTGAAGTAAATTTTAAACAAACAGCTATACTATAGGCTAAAATCGTCTTTTTATTTATAATTAAATTCATTTTTGTTCCACAGTTATCTGAATATATATACTTTTCATTGGTTTTAATTTATCATGTACTGATTCAGTAAACTAATTACAATTTGGACATTTTACTTTATTTTTTCTACTTTCGAATGATAATTCCAATATTCCTTTTTAATCTTCTTTTATATCTATTATTCTAACCACTTACTATTTAATCCTATTAGCAAATAATAATCTTCCATTTTTACAACTTTCTATTATTATTTACTTCATAATATCACATGAAAAGAGATGATTTCTCAATCATCTCTTCTTCACACTAGATTTTATTGCTTTTTTTCTAAACTTCACACTAGTTTTTATTGTTTTTCTTATTTAAGCATCTTATTTTATATATTTTTACTTCACACCAGATTTTATAGAACCAAAAGTTTAGAAAAATCTAACCTTTAATTTACTTTATAAATATGATTTTTGTAATGTTACTACAGGTCTTATTCCATAATATTGATTGCAATCATAAGATCTTTCATCACTTACATTAAGGTCAATTATAGTCTCTTCAACAAATTCACTAGTATTTTGATCATATTTATAAGTAGATACAGCAGCTCTATAAATAGATGTAGATGTAGTAGTCTTTGTCCAAAAGCTTCCACTAACCAAAAATTTCAAATTAGATATATTATAATGAGGATTTCCCTGATAAGTACTTTCATTAACATCCCCAAATTTTAAAATATCAGCAACTGTTGGTGTATCAACTTCAATTGATAAACTATTTTTATCAGTTAATATTTTCTTATATTCATCACAATATTTTTTTAATAAGCTTGTTTCATAATCAAGTCCAGAAGTTGAAAATGCAGTTGTACCAATATTTGTAGTCGACCAACGGAAAGTACTTATATTATAACTTGCTAAAGCATTTTCATCCTGTTTTCCATAATTTGTCTCAGTTCCAGTATATGCATCATATGTTCCCTTATTATAGCTTTCGACATTAAAAGTTCCACCAACCATTAAATTATATTTAGCTATCATTCTTACTGAATCATCTGTTGAGTCAAAAACATAAAAACATTGATCTTTTATACAAATTTCATCGCCTACATTTTTTCCGTCTCCACTTTTAACTATAACAATCTTTTCCCATTTAGCATACATATTTACATTTCCTGAAGTTGCTAAGTTCTTAACTGTTGTTCCTGCATTGTATGTTGTTCCAGTAACTGAGTCTTTTGCCCAACTTACAAATTCATATCCTTCATATGTAAATGCATTTGCTGCAAGTGTACAATTTGTATCATATGTACATGTTGTTTTATTCATACTTCCAGATCCACCATTTGCATTATATGTTATTGTATATGTATTTGCATTACATCTTGCATATAATGTTTTACTTGTTTCTCCACTTGGTGTATATGTACTTCCACTTGCATATGCAATCGATCCATTTGAACTTGTTGCATATCCACATGTATATCCTGTCTTTGTTATTGTTGGTAAAGTTACTGCTGTATTTGCAAAATTTGCTGTAAATGTTACTGTTCCATTATTTGTTGCTGTAAGATTCTTAAAGTATGTATTCTTTGTTGACGTTCCTGGATATGCTGTTGTTATAGAACTTGAACTTGTTCCAGTCTTTGCTGTACTTGTATTTAATCCAGTTACTGTCCATCCACTAAATGTTTGAGCTTGGGTAACACTTGTTTTTGATATTGTTGCTCCTTGACTATTTGCATCTATTGTTACTGTTAAGTTCTTTGTTGGATTATCTATTATTACATTTGCATCATAACTTGCACTTGTTGGTTTATTTGTTCCTAAAGTTCCATTATTTAATGTATATGCTATCTTATATGTATTTGTATTCCATTTTGCATACATATTTATATTTCCTGAAGTTGCTAAGTTTTTTACTGTTGATCCTACATTAAAAGCTGTTCCTGTTGTTGAATCTTTTGTCCAACTTGCAAATGTATATCCTGTTTTTGTGAAAGTATTTGCTGCTATTGTACAATTTGTATCATATGTACATGTTGTTTTACTCATGGTTCCACTTCCACCATTTGAGTTATATGTGATTGTATATGTGTTTGCTGTCCACTTAGCATATAATGTTATACTTCCTGATGTTGCTAAATTTTTTACTGTTTCATTATTTGTATATTCTATTGCTCCTTCACTTGTTTTACTCCATCCTGCAAATGTGTAACCTGTTTTTGTAAATGTATTTGTACTTAACTTACAATCCTTATCGTATGTACATGTTATTGTATCCATTGTACCTGATCCACCATTGTTGTTATATATTACTTTATATGTATTTGCTGTAAATACTGCATATACTGTTTTACTTGGATAGTTTGTATCTATGAATTCTCCTGTTACTGTACTTGTTACTTCATAGTTTTTACTTCCTCCATTTGTATTTGAATATCCTATTAATGTATATCCAGTTTTACTAAATCCATTATTTGTAAATGCTTGATTTTCTTTTCCATATAGATATGTTACTTCTTTCTTTATACTATCATTTACAAATGTTACTGTTAATTCTTTTCTTTCATAATAGTAATCTACTTTTGCACTTCCATCTGCTAGTATTTTTACTGTTTGTTTACTTGGTGTTACAAATCCTTCATATGTTTTTAATGCTGCAACTACTGTTTTATTTGTTGTTCCTGTATATACTATACTTTCTGTTGCTGTTTCATATTTTTTATCTATTGTTTGTAGATAATAATTTACTGTGTATTTTGTATTTATTGCTTCTGTCCATTTTGCTTTTAATGTTATATCTTTTGCATATTTATATACACTTTCGCTTGTTATACTTTCTGTTTCTAAATACCATCCTACAAAGTTATATCCTGTTTTTGTTGGACTTGTTATTTCTCCTATTTTACTATCATATGTTACAGTTTTACTATTTACCGTTGTTCCTCCATCTGTATCAAAGTTAATTGTATATGTATTTGGATTACATTTTACATATATTGTTTTATCTTCACTTGTACTTATACTTGTTGTATATTTTATATCTCCATTTTTTTCATCTGTATATCCACATGTATATCCTGTTTTTGTTGGTATATCTAAAGTAATATTTGTTTCTTCATAGTTTGCTGTTAATGTTACTGTTCCATTTAATTCACTTGTTAAGTTTTTAAATGTTGTTGCTTTTGTTAAACTTCCATTACATGAAGTTCCATTTGCTAAAGCTGTATTTGATAAGTTTTCTCCAGTCCAACCTGTAAATACTGGATTTCCTGTATATGTATTTTTTACGAGCGTTGCTCCTTGATTATTGGCATCTATTGTTATTGTTGTTTGTTTTGTTGGATTTGTTATTTCAACATCTTTATCAAACGTTGCACCTGTTGGTGCTTTTTCTGATGTTCCTCCATTTAGGTTATAAGCAATTTTATAAGTATTTGCTCTCCATATAGCTTTTAGTTCTACATTTCCACTTTCTCCTAAATTCTTAACTGTTGCTTGATCTTTATATGTAGTAGAATTTACTTCCCAATGATCAAATGTATATCCAACTTTTGTAAATGTAGTTGCTCTTAATGTACAATCTTTATCATATGTACATGTTGTTGCATCCATTGTACCTGATCCACCATTTGCATTATAAGAAACTGTATATGTGTTTGCTCCACATTCTACTGTTAATTCTTTATTATCTCCATTACCATTTAAAGTTATGCTTGACTCTGGTTGATATGTATTATTTTCATCTTTTAATACACATGTATAACCAGCTTTTTCTACACTTGGTAATGTTACATTTGCATCTTCAAAGTTTGCAATTAAAGTAACTGTTTTATCTTGTTCATCCGTTAAGTTTTTAAATGTAGTTGCTTTTATTATACTTCCATTCCATGAAGAACCATTTGCTATTGCTGTTCCACTTATATCTTTTCCACTCCATCCTTTAAATGTAAGTATCTTTGATATTTCATCTTCACTTATAACAGAACCTTCATTATTATCATTTATTGTTACTTTTATTGTTTTACTTGGATTATCTAAAGTTACATCTTCTCCATATTTTGCTTGAGTTATTTGATTACTTAATATTCCTCCATTTAACTCATATGCTACTCTATAAGTGTTTTCTCCATAGTATGCATATAATTTATTTGTTGTTGTTTCTATTATAAATGTATTGTTTGTTACTATTTTTCCATTTTCATCTTTCCAATGAAGAAATTTTGTTCCTGTTTTTGTTGGTATTGGTAGATCCTCATATCTTGTATTTTCGGTTACTTCTATTTCTTCATCTGCTTCTCCATTATTTTTTACTAGAGTTATTTTTATCTTTTTATTATTTTCTTCTTTTAATTTATTTTCTGTTATTTTATGTCCTTCATTAAATTCTATTTCCCCTGTATGTGTTGTTGTTACATTTACTGTATCTATAGCATTTTGTTTTATTGTTTCTTTATCTTTATTTACATCTAAACTATCTATATAATATAGTTCATGTTTTCCTCTTTCCAAATTTCCTACATAAAAGTACCCATAATCATCTGTTTTTACAAATTGTGGATTTTCTGAAAATACTGCTATATTGGCATTTGGTATTACTTTTCCTTCTTTATCTTTAAAATATCCACTTATACTATATACTTTTTCATTTATTGGTGTTGTATCCACTTCATCTTTTTCTTCTGCATTAAATTCTAATTCTACTGTTATTGGTATTCTTTTTTCTTCTATTGCTGCCTTTTTAAGTTTTAATTGTAATGTTCCAGTTCTTGTTTCTCTGGCACTTAATTTCTTTTCTGCATCAAATGTATTTGTTACTTCTATCTCATTTGTATTATCTACTTTTACTGTTACTTTTACACTTGCATCATACATTGTGCTTGCATTTGTTACATCATATGTAAGAGTAGATGTTTCATTTTCGTTTTTTAATATTGTTTCAAATGTTATTGTTTTTTTATCTTGACTTATTATTTCATTTGTATAGTCTTCTTTATTTAACGTTGCTCCTGAAAAATATATTTGATAATCTGATTCATTTTCTGCTATTGTTGTTACTCCATTTATTATTAATGTTGTTGTTAGAGTAGCAAATCCAATTGCTAGTAATAATATTCCAATAAATATTAAGTTCCTTTTTTTCATGATTATTTTACTCCTTTATTAAATTCTTCTATACTTGGTAAAGATTCATATATCTCTTCTTTACAATATTTATATTTCTTATTCTTCTTCTCTTCACATTCTTTATATTTTGAATAATTATTTATTACTGGTAGGGTTACTGTTATACTTCTTGCTTCATCATTTTTACATTTCCCATTTTTACTTATTATATTTATTGTATATTTGATTATATCTTTACTATATATTGTTTCAAAGCTTGCTTTTTTATCTTCTACTTCTAACATCTTTGTTTCTTTTGTATAATCATTATAGATTTCTACTCGATAATTATCACTTATATTGCTTATATTTATTTTAAATACTTTATCTACTACATCTTTTCCAGTTGTTTCATCATATCCAACTGTCTTTTCTATTTTTTCATAGTTTATCTTTACTTTTTTTGCTCCACTTTTTGCTTTACTTTGAGCTAATATTCCACATTTACTTTTTTCAAATGTTAGTTTTTCTATCTTTGTTGGATATGCATACCTTTCTTTTCCAAATAATATTGATACCATGATCAACACGATTAAAATTACACCTATTATTAGCATACTTTTTTTGTTCACAACTCTTCTCATCTATCTTCCCATCTTTCTTTTTTATTTTATAATACCCCCCCCGATTTTCAAGTCATTTTGAGGAGTTTACATTACTTTTTGTTGAAATCCTTATTATATCTTATATTATACTACATATTTATTGCAATTTATCTGTTTTATTTTTTTATGTGTAAAGTCAAAAAAAGATAGTCAATTCAACTATCTTCTCATCATTTATTATTGCGTTTTTTTCCAATTTCATATTATTTTACAACATATGGATTTGTAGTTGTTCCAGAACCAGTTACAAGTGTGCCGTTTGCTAAAGAGATAACTGGGCGGACACCAACAGTAACGATAACAGTGGGATCACGCAAAACACCAGAACTAGAAACAGCACCAACAGTAACACCAGCAGCCCACATCAACACAGGAGAGAAAGTCCAACAATCTGAGTTTGTATATAAGTAATTTGTTGTATTTGCATAGTCATTTGTATTAGAAGCCTGTGTATTAAATCCAGCAAATACTACTTCATCTAATGTAATTAATCCTACAGGATAAGTAAGCTTCCCGTTTCCATTTGAATCATTTACTGTAAATTTATCATTGTCATTTTGGCACATTAAAGTTGGATTTGGATTATTTGATGAGTTTGATGCTCTATGTGCTGCTCCATACAATGTTGAATTCTTTCCGTACCCTAAATCTCCATACGTAGAAGCGGTTTCATTTCCAATTGTATTTGCATCGTATGCTTTTGTACTCCTGTCATTACAAAATATTGTATCCTCTAATTTTGATGTTACTGTTTCATCAAAATTTTGACTATACCAATTATCTATATATGTTTTTATTGTCGAATCGTTTGTATTCGCATGTGTTGCTTCATATGTTGTACTTCCTGCTGTTCCATACATATATCCTACATACGCATTATCATCACGATTTTCATTGAATTTGCTTGTTCCGATTTGAGTCGCTTCTCCTGTTTGAACTTCACATTTTCCATCTGTTGGTACTCCGTTATATATTATTTTTATTCCACCGGTTTCTGTTGTTCTTATTATCTTCCAACACATATTATTAAATATAATATTATTATTTACTTTATCGGCATCTCCTCTAAAATAGTATACTGGTACATTTTCATCAGTTGCTGTTGTTGTATATATTCCATTTGTTCCACTTGTTTTTGAATTTACTTTATAATCTATTACTGTTGTTGTATCTGCTTTAGATTTTATTAAGTCATACAAAGTTGGCTCACTACTGCCTATTGTGTCTCTTTCTACTGCATTAAATTCTAGCTTGCATGTATATTCTTCACTTACTTCTTCTGTTGATGTTTTATCTAATGTTACTGTTAATGTTCCATTTAGTGTTTCTTTTGCTTTAACTACTGTTGCATTATTTTCTAGTTCATTTTTAATACTTGTATATTTCGCTGTTGTTCCGTCCTTTGGTACACATGTTACTTTAACTTCTGCATCATAGTTACTTGAATTATTTGTTACTTCATATGTTAAGATACTTGTTTGATTTAATGTTTTTAAATCACTTGTTGTGAAATTAATTATCTTCTTTGTATCGTCTACTGCTGATGAATATACATCCTTTCCATCTAATGTTGCAGCTGTAAAGATAACTGAGAAGTCATCTTGATTTTCACTTACTTTAGCATTTCCATTTATTATTAATGTCGTTGATACTGCTGCAAATCCAATTGACATTAGTAATATTGCTACTATAAGCATACTCTTCTTTTTCATATTCTACCTACTTTCTTTTACTTTTTTATTTTATAATACCCCCCCCGATTTTCAAGTCATTTTGAAGGGTTTACATTTCTTCTTGTAAATATCCTACTGTATAATTTTATTATACTACATATTTGTTGTATTTTACTTATTTTATTTTTTTATGTGTAAAGTAAAAAAAAGAACACAAATGTGTTCCTATGAAAATTGTTGTAATATTGATAAAACCAAAAGAATCATAACGCCTGCTCCTGTACATACTAACATTCGCATTGTTTTGCTTTCCATTTTATCAAGTCTATTTTTATATCTTGCTTCTCTTGCTTTTTGTTGTAAAGAAGAAACAGTTCTAGAGAAAGTCAATAATTGTTCTTGTTTTCTTTCTTGTTTACCTAAACCTAAACGATATAAAAGTCTCATCATTCGCATTGAATCTCTTACTGGATATTCTTTTGCAAAATCCATATAAGGATTAATACTAGAATCTCCTGCATTGATTTTCTCAATCAACTCTCTTAATCCATCTTTAAATATATCTGGAGCATCTCCAACACTTTTACCTAAAGCAACTGGTACAGTATAATGTTGGATCAAAATCTCTAAGTTTTTTAGATAATAAGGAAGCTGAGTATCGATTAAATGTAAATGGGATTTATAATAATTCTTAAGTTGTAGATATGGAAGTTTAAACATACCAATTATAATAGCCATTATAGCTATTAAAGTGATATAGTTAAATTTATTGATAAACAAAAAACCTACAAATAAACCAACTAACAAAGAGTCTCTCAATCTATTGTTAAAAAGTTTATCGATATCAATTGCATCTCCATATTTAGCCTTAGCATAGAACTCAAAATCATCCTCTTGAAGTTTTTTAAAATAGTTAGCATTATCATCAACAAATTTATTGATGCTAAAACCACCTATATATTGCATTACAAAAATAATTATTATTGCAACAGCTAAAATTTCATAATACATATCTATTCAACCCCCGTATCTTCATTATAGAATTTTTCACCACTTATAATAAAGTAGGAATTGATAATGATTATCATATGTAGAAGTATTTGAACATACCATATACTTAACATAGTTTTATAATTTTGCTTATCCAAAAGCATCTGAGTAAGCATTACTAGAAAATAAAGCGCGATACCAAAGCCCAAGAACTTCTTATGGCTTGTTTCACGGTCCATCTTATCCCTATAAACACCTTCTACTAGAAGGTCAATATCAAGCATCATGTTCTCTAGTGATTCACCCGAGTCTTTTGCACCCTCTTTAGTTATTTGAATAAACAATTGATGCATATTCTTAACCATATAATATGGATATTTTTGATTAAACCATTCAACAGCTTCATCTATAGTTCCGTTTTGATATGACATCTTTATCATATTTTCAACATCACTTTTAACTGGATCTTCTAGTATACCTGATGCAACTACTCCTTCAAGAGCTTTAACAAACGATTGAGTAGTATTGAATTCATTTATAACATTTGATGTATAAACCTGTATCTCTTCAAACAAAAACTCTGAATAAACACGATTATTTCTAAGATAAGCAAGATAAGGAATAAACATAATAGCAACAATAGCATAAAGTATAGCCATTGCAATACTATAAAAGTAAAGATATGCGATTCCAGCAGCTCCTCCACCTATAAGTATGATTTGAGAAATATACTCTTTAGCAGTATATTCTTGACCCAATTGCTTACTTTTTTCTCTTACTTCTTGGTAACTATATGGAGCATACTTATTATAAACATTTTTAACTGTATCAGATATAAACTTATAGACATTTTCACCATTTTGGTTTCGATAAGAAAGAACAAATACAGCAATAAGTATCATTATTACAAGTTCCATATAAATTACTCCTTTCTATTCACGACTTTTATCGATCATCCTACTGATTTCATCTAAGTCTATTATATCCGTTTTATCAAGTCCAGCCGCATTTTCTGTATTATTATTTACATTTTCTTTACTAATTTCATTGTTGATAACTTCATTCTTTTGAACATTTTCATTTAGATTGAAAGGATTTCCTGTATCAACTTTTTTTACAGTTTTTTCCTCCACCATATTAACACGATTGCTATCATCAACAAGTTCATCTTCACCATGTAGTCCAAAAGTATCCTCTGGAAGCATTACATTACCGATAGCTAAATAATCAAGTAGATTCTTAGTTGGATTATGTAATACAATTCTTCCATCCATAAACTTTTGATATAGAAGTTTGCTTTGAGGTTTATTGTTTTCATCTATATAGAATTCACAAACCTCCATAATCTCTCTTTGAAATCTATTTAATCTCTTAGAAAAATATCCTTTAACATATATACCTATTTGAATATACCTATGAATTGAACCTAAAAATTGTTCTATGTCTTGTCCTGTTTCCAAAAGGGAATACATACGCATTGGTATACTCGTTGCTTTATCAGCATGTATTGTTGAAAGAATATGGTGTCCTGAAGAAATCGAGTTACGTACAGCTAAAACAGCCTCAGCAGAACGAACCTCTGAAAGAAGTATCCATATCGGGTTTTGTCTCATACATGCAACCAAGGATTCCGTATATGAAGCGATATTATTTGTTTTCATAGCAACGATATCTCGATGAGGGAAAATCTTATCAAGGTGAAGTTCCAAAGTATCCTCAATTGTTATGATTTTTTCATCCTCATGAGTTTTACTTGCTAAGTATTTAACAAGCTCAGTTTTACCTGAACCAGTTTCTCCAGCAACCATAATATTGGCATGCCCTTCAACGCATTTAACCAAAAAATCATGAAGTTGTTCAGTTATATATTGTTCATTTAAAAGTTTATCTTTATTAAGTCTTATCTTAGCAGGAGTCTTACGTATAAGACAAGCTATTCCATTTGTTGCAATCGAATCATGAACGAAATTCATACGTAGTTCAGCCGACTCAGCATCCAAGAAAGGATGAGCCATATTGAACGTTTTTCCCATAACATTCGAACATTGGAAAGCTAGTTTTTCCATAAAAGCATTATTGATTTCAGGTCTTATAACTTGGTAAATACCTTTATCAAGTGTTTTAAGCCAAACTTGACCGCCATTGCTATAGGAAATATCGGTAATATTGTCTTCCTCTAAAAACTCTTTTAAAGGCCCGAAATCCATTTGATCAAATATGGAATTCACCATAACGTTTTCAACTCCTTTTCTTAAATTTATTCAGATATATATTCAGATTGAGATAAAATGAAATTTTCAACTGCTTCATTCGCGATAACAGTTTCTTCAGGGTTTTCAGAATATCCCGCATTTCTAGGTACTGGAATTATCTCTATGTTTCCTTTTGGAACTTTTTCAGCTAGTTTTAAAAGTCTATGTACTTCATTCGGTACAGCAAAATAAAGATATTTAGGTGTAGGTTCTTTTTCATCATCTCCATAGGAGAATACATCAATTCCATCTTTATCAACTACTCTATAAACTTGAATACTTTTTATAAAAAGTTCAAATATAACTTTAGGTTCTTTTCCACTAGTTGTATCTTTTGCCTTAAAATATAGATCAATATAATTACCAGGCATAATTGAACATCCATATGTCGAATGGAAATCAACTGCTAAGTTATAAATAGCATAATTATCTGGAAGATTTGTAAATGGTGTTGTATTCACTTTATCCTCATCAACAACAGCCTCAGTATAGAAAAAACTGTTTTGTGGTATTTGATATCCTTCAGCCACATATTTATTTAAAATTCTACCCTTGCTTTGAATAAGACCAGAACCACTGGATGTAACAAAAGATCCAGATATCTTAACTGTTCCAATCATTTCATTAGTAATCTTCGTTTTAGAAGTTATCATCTTCGTCGCATAAGGAACAGTAACCGGAGAAATTGCTCGATTAACTGTATAATTATAGATAAAATAGATTACAACTATAAGTCCAATAACTAAAAGAAAAGTAAGAGTATTTGGATTACTAAAAAATCTTTTGATATTTGTTTTTGCATTATTTATATCCATATTCTCGCCTCTATCCTAATTGTAAAACTCTATCATTGATAAAATTTCTTAATTGTTCACTTGATACCTTTGTCTCTCCAGCAGCTTCAGTATAAGCTTGATTTCTTAATATAGGTTCAATCGTAATCTTCGTGCTTGTAATCGCTTCAGCAGACATCAAAAGTTCATATAACTCATCTGGTACAGCAAATAAAAGTTCACTTGGTTTTCCATTTGCAACCGTGTTTTTCAAGATATTATTTCCCTTTGAATCTTTAACCGCAAGAACTCTTATACTTTCTATCATCTTAGCATATATAACTAAATTATCAGTCGGATTAGTTGCTGACATATATAAATCGATATAATCCCCTGCTCTAATTGAATTTGCAAACGTTGAATCAACAGTAACTCCTAAAGAGAAAATTGTAAATCCATCATCGATATTTGCAAAAGCAGCATCTGGCATTTCATCAGCCGTCTTAATATTCTCTTTATAAAATAAGCTTCCCTTTGGAATATTCGTCTTATATGAAACATAATTATTTACAACTTCATTTACATTTTTAATCAAATTTGATGAATCATCAACATAATTGCTCGCAAGTTTTATTCTTCCAACCATATCGCTTGTAATAAGCGTTCTTGATGGAATGGATTCCTTAGCATATGGAACAGTTATGGGACTGATTGCATTATTAACACGATAATTATAACCAACGATAAGCGTTGCAATACATGCAAGCACACCTAAAATAGTAACTGTATTCTTATTACCTAAAAGTCTTTTAAAAATTGATGAATTTCTTTTTTTCTTCATTTCTTCAACCCTTCCAATTTATTCCCATAAGGCATATTCTTCTACTATCAATAATTATAGCATGGGTATATACGATTTTCAAACATTTTATCATAACTTATGTTAAAATATTGTTATTCAAGGAGTGATAAAAATGAATTGTTTGAAAAGTTTTGCGATAAGCATATCTTTAATTATATTTAATTCCTTCATATATGCTTTATTGTTTTTATTTTTAAAAAATGAGATATATACATACTTCTTAACATATATTTTACTATCAATATTTTTTATGATTATTTATAAAGACAAAATAAAGCAAGACTTCTTTAAATTAAGAAATATATCTTTAAAACAAATTCTTTTTATAATACTTTTTATTGCATTATCCTTTATAAGCGAATATATTTTGCTTAATAGCATGAAAACAAACTCTTTAAATCAAAAAGAATTAGAGAATATGATTTCCTCATCCCCATTACTTATGTCCATAATGCTTACAATATTTTCTCCATTTGTAGAAGAAGTGATATATCGTTTACCATATAAAAAAGGATTTGTAAGCATATGTCTATCCACAATTATATTTGCTTTAGTTCATTTAAACTTAGGAAATTCAAAAGATTTAATATTTTTTATACCTTATATGTTTTTAAGTATCTCTCTTTCAGTTGCCTATTTTAAAGATGAAAACATCTTAACGTCAACATTTGCACATATTTTAAATAACTTAATAGCAATTATGGTATTATTTATATAGGTGGTTCTATGAAAAGATGGAAAATAATTTTAATATTTCTAATTATAAGCGCGATACTTGGCATTCTTTATGCAAGATTCATATCGACTACAGGTTTGAAAGTTTATGAAAAATCGATAATATCATCATCTCTACCAGAGGATTATGATGGTTTAAAAATCGTTCAGTTTACAGATCTTCATTATGGAAGCACTGTGTTCTTAAAAGAACTTAAACATGTTGTAAAAAGAATAAATGATCAAAATCCTGATATAATTATCTTCACCGGTGATCTAGTTGAAAACAAAGTAAAACTAAGTGATGAAGAAGTAAATAATATTATAGTTGAATTAAAGAAACTTAAAGCCAATATAGAAATATTAGCCGTCAAAGGAAATCACGACTATGATCATGAATACTTTGATATAATCATGAAAGAGCTAAATTGGAACGTTTTATATAACACTTATGAATTCGTATATAAAAATTCAACAACTCCTCTAGTATTTGTTGGTTTTGATGACCCATTAAGAGGAAAAGTTGATATAAAAAATGGTTTTAGTTATAAAAACGAATATCCCGATGATTTATTCACAATAGTTTTAACTCATGAACCTGACCTAATAGATGATATAACTGATGATTCTTACAATATAGCTTTTGCTGGGCACTCTCACCTAGGTCAAGTAAGAATACCTTTAATAGGTGCTTTATGGACACCTGATGGTTCAAAAAAATATAAGGATGAACATTATATAATCGGTTCAAAAGAATTATATGTCTCCGGTGGAATTGGAACATCTACCCTTAGATTAAGATTCTTTAATCGACCAAGCATTACTTTATATAGATTAAGAACAAAATAAAACTCCTTACATAAAATACTCATAGAAAGGAGTTTTTTTCATGTATAACTATAATCCTTATTTCAAACCTAATATGTATTATCAAGATCGTTTCGGATTTGCTGTACCATTTTTGCTTGGAGGACTTGGAGGAGCAGCTATAGTTGGATTATCTCGTCCAAGACCAGTTTACTATACACCTAATGTTTATCCAAACTATAATCCATACTTCTATTACTAATAATTCCTAAGATATAAAAATATGTAATAATGCTTGTACCACCATAAGAAATAAAAGGCAAAGTTATTCCTGTAATTGGAAAAAAACCGATATTCATAAGTATATGAATACTTTCTTGAAATATTTTTAACACTATAAACGAAGAAATAATAAGTTTCATTACTCCATAATTTCTCTTTATCTTATTTATAACACATATGTTGAATAAAAAATTAACGGCTAAATAAACTAGAATTCCAAGAAATCCAACCTTGCTAACCAACAAAGCAAAGGCAAAATCCGTTTTCGCCTCAGGTATAAAGTTTGAACTTATTCCACCAAATAGATAAGACGTTCCCATCGCGATTAAAGCTTGATTCAATTGATAATTAGAGTTTAAAAAACTGATTATTCGATCAATTCTATAAAATATTTTATATCCAAATATACCTATAAATAAATCATTATAAAAATAATATAATGAAAACAACACACTTAAAATAAATATCATAGATGAAAAAAGAATTTTAAACGCCTTAAAATTTGATGAATTAAACATTATGCAGGAAACAAATATAACAAAATAAAATATAACATTTCCAGTTTCAGGTTCCAAAAAAGTAAGAACTGCAGGAATAAGTGTTAATACAAAAGACTTTATCACATAATTTTTTTTACAAGTCATATAGCTTAAAACGACAATTAAAACAACCTTCATGAGTTCACTTGGTTGAATACTCATCTTACCAATATTTATCCAAGCTTTAGATCCATTGGTTTCACTTCCAAATATAAGGAGATATAAAAGAAGTACATTTAAAATAATATACAACAAGAAAGAAAGTCTTATTACACTTCTCCTGTTTAATTTTTTCATAATAAAATAAATAATAAATCCCAATATATACCAAATAATTTGTTTCACAAAAAAGAAATTATAATCAATCAAATTGATCATACTAAATATAAAAAATATTATTACACAACTTATTATTAACCCATTATCTTTCATATTTTTATTTTACTCATAAAAACGATAATTAAACATATTATATTATAGGTGATAAACATGAATTTACCAAAAGTATTTCAAAACAATAATATAAAAACCAATAATATGAGTCAAAGCATATATCAAAGCGAAAAAGATGAGCTTGTACCATATACTAAAAATTCTAAAAACAATACATTTTTGATTGAAAAGAAAATAAATGATTTATTTAATTCCAATAACTATGTTTATAAATTAAATGTTTTAATAAAAACAGATAATGAAGAAAAACATGAAACAATTATAGGAAGAACTCAAAAATATTTAATCACTTTAGACAATAAAAAAATAGATATTTCATCTATTTTAGACATAGAGGAGGATAACTAATTATCCTCTTTTATATCGCCAAGTATTATAGTTCCAACATCACTTCTAGGATCACTTTCATGTTTTAGTGCAAACTTTTCAACATAATCCCTGAATTCTTCTTCGTTAGAATATCCATAGATATTTTTTAAAAGTTTTTTATATTTTTCATCAAAAGCAACGTTTTTATTTGCTAAAGCAAGAATCGGTTTATGAGATAAGATAGCTTGCTTTAATTCCATATTAAAACCGATATCTGGAAGTGTTAAATCAACAACTATAATATCCGCCATATTGATCAAATCTTTGTAATATTTATCCTTTAAACTTTCACTTTCAGGAAGCATTAAATCATGATTATGTAAGACTTTACTTCTAAGCACTGGCAAATAAATTTCATCATTATAATTGATTTTTCTTGAATGAATAAAATATATACGTTTTTTCATCTCATCACCCTATCCTGATACAATTATAGCATAAATTTCTCACTTATGTTAATATATAAAAGAGGTGAACGCGATGGATGCAATCGGAATCATATGTGAGTATAATCCTTTTCATAATGGACATATATATCATATAAACAAAATAAAAGAGATGTATAAAAACCATATCATTATTTTGATATTAAATGGATACTTTTTAGAACGTGGAGATATATCCATAGAATCAAAAGAAGAAAAAACAAGACTAGCTTTAAAATATGGCGTTGATTTAGTAATCGAACATCCTTTTATATTCTCTTCTTCTTCTGCAGATATATTCGCATCTTCCTCAATTGAACTTTTAAACGAGTTAAGAGTAAAAAAAATAGTTTTTGGTTCTGAAACAAATGACATTGACTATTTAAAAGAAATAGCTAAAAAACAATTAGAAAATGATGATAAAGTAAAAGAATTTTTAAAGGAAGGAATTAATTATCCCACAGCGTTAAATAAAGTTACAGAATCTAATATCAAACTTCCAAACGATTTACTAGCACTTTCTTATATCAAAGCTATATTAAAAAATAATTATGATATTGAACCAATATCTATAAAAAGAACTAACGACTTTCATGATACTAAAAGTAATGATTCAATAATATCTGCAACCAATATAAGAAATAAAATAAAAAATAATATTGATATAACTAACTATATACCTGAAGGAAAAATAAATAAAATAGACGATGACCTTTTATTTACTTTTTTGAAATATAAGATACTTACCGATAATGATTTATCAAAGTATTTAACAGTTGATGAAGGAATTGAAAACAGATTAAAAAAAGTTGTAAATAATGCCAATTCCATAGATGATTTAATCGAGAAAACTAAATCTAAAAGATATACAACAAATAGAATAAGAAGAATGCTTATACATATTTTAATCGGTTTAACTAAAGAAGATAAAGCAAAAGTAACAAAAAACGATTATATTAGGATTCTAGGATTAAGTAAATTAGGTCAACTTTACATCAATTCAATAAAGAAAGATATAAATATTCCTCTTATTACAAAGTTTACAAGTATTAATTCTATAATTAAAGACTATGAATTAAGATGTGCATATGTTTATAAACTTTTAACAAATGATGATGTGCTTAAATTTGAATTAGGAAACAAACCATTAAAAAAAGAAGATTAGCATCTTCCTTTTTTATGGAGCTAAAACTATACGGAAACCAATGTTTAAATCAACAGCTCCAGTATACCTATTAAAATAAAATTGACTTGCAAGCACTCCATAGCAATAATAACCTCCACGAATGAACCAAGGATAAGAAGAATCAATGAAATCAGAATGTTCGCCATACCAACCATTATGACCTCTAGAGGTATTATCTGCATCTACATATCGTTTAAATGGTCCTAATTCACCAGTTGCATCTCCTAATATTCTATATTGATAAGATGTAACTGAAGAAGATGCATTATATATATCAAAATATTTTGAATCACTGTTTGCAATTGTTGCAGTTGTAAATCCACTTGTACCTGGTTTTCCATTTACATATGAAGCAGTGTACTCATGAGTTCCACCAGACATATCATATACACCACTTATATTTTCCGTTGTACTTGCTTTATAACCTACATTTGTATTATAGAAAGAATTATAACTTGCGCCATCCCCATAATCTCCAGGATATATATGTTGACTTGTTGATAAAAGAGCTGAATATCCTGTTTTAAAGGAACTGTTATTATTAATGTTTATTTTTTTACTTATTCCATATTTTGAGTGACTTAAATATGCAACTGCTCCCCACTCGGTATTTTTTATCATGTGTGAATTCATTTCTCGGTTATAATTATAACTTGCACTAAATGCATTATATACAGTTATGCCTCTCCAACTATATACATTTGGTTTTATTATTACTTTACTTGTATCCCTTGAATTTACTCGACCAGAAGAAACGTTTGTCGCTCCTTTATATCCAGTTTCAAACTTTCCTACCCAGAATCCATTCACTCCCATACTTACAAATGCTGGATGTGTCATATATTCTCCATTTTTACAGTTTCCTGAATCTCCACTTGTCATCGGTGTTTTACATGATACTCCTTCTACATCTATTGTATCCTTTGCATCAAATATTATATCTATTTCGTGTGTTTTTTCTATTGGTGTATCTACATTCCAAAGTTTGTACTTGTATTTTGGTATCCATACAAAATAACTTTGAATATCATCTTCTTTTATTGTATCTCCTACATTATAACTTACACCATCTTCAAGTATTACTGCATTTGCCCAAACTTTATTACAATAGTCATACCATCTCTTACTTGTATCGGCATATGTTACTGTTCCATCATTTGCTATAGTTACTGGTATTAATCCATCACTTACTTTTGGTTCTTCTACATCACTTGAACATGATTTTGTTAACAATACTTTTTCATTTATTTCATCTATTGCATCTTGTACATTTGTTGAACTCAAATTTGAATTTTTATTATCAAAATATACTTCTTCACTTAATATTATATCTGCTGCATATGCTACTGATATTCCGAATACAAATATTACAAGAATTAATGTTATTATTTTATTTCTCTTCATACTAATCACTATCCTATTCTAAATGCTGGAGAAATGCCATTTAATGCAGTAGAAGCTCCGTTTGTCCAGACTCCCTTTGTTGCTACGTCAAGAAAGAAGTCTGTTGTATCGGAAGTTGCTGATCGAAGCCACCAGTTTACGTCTTGTAGATTATACTTTTTTACAGCTTCAGTGTATTTTAATAAAGTAACTCCTTTATTTTTATAATAATCCAATTGCTTTGTTTCAGTGCTTAAAGTATCTTTGACTGTCGCTGTTCCGTATAATTCTTTTGATGATATTAGGTATACTTTGTCTTGTGTTTCAAAATTTGTCTCTCCACTTGTACTTCCATGTCCTGATATTACCTTTGTTGAAGTGATAGCATTTTGTAATTCACTTGGTAAAGAATTATATATTGTTCCATTTACATATGTACGTATTTCTGAATTTTTCCAACCTCCTACATTTGTTGATGTATTATTAAATGTATGTTTTGTTATTATATCTGCAAATTCTACTACAAACCCACATGCTGTTTCACTTGTTTCTCCATTTGTGCATGCACTCATATTTGATATACGCACTGTATGTGTTCCAAAATTAGTTAAATTTATTTCTTTTGTATCCCCTACATTATATTTACTTGTATTTCCTATTTTAACTGCTTTTTGAATAGTCTCCCAGGAATCTGTTGTAAATGATACTGGATCTTGAATATTTTCTCCAAGTTCATCTCTCTCAGTTGCATTGAATTCTAACGAACATGTATATTCTTCACTCACTTCTTCGATTGATTGTTTTGAAAGTGTTATTGTTAATGTTCCATTTATACTTTCTTTTGCTAATACCTTCGTTGCATTTCCTTCAAGTTCATTCTTGATACTTGTATATTTTGTTGTTGTTCCGTCTTTTGGTACACATGTAACACGCACTTCTGCATCATAGTTTGCTGAATTATTTGTTACTTCATATGTAAGTGTTGATGTGTCTCCGACTTTCATTAGATTCTTACTTGTAAATGTAATTATCTTTTTTGTATCATCTACTGCTGTTGAATACACATCTTCTCCATCTAATGAAGCTTTAGTAAATATTACTGAATAATCTTCATTGCTTTCGCTAACATTAGCATTTCCATTTATTATCAATGACGTACTTACTGCTGCAAATCCAATCATCATAAAAACAATTGCAACTATTATTGCACTCCTTTTCTTCATCTTAAACACACCTCATCTATTTTTATTTTATAATACCCCCCCCGATTTTCAAGGGCATTATTTTGTTTTACATTACTTTTGTCGTCTTTTTTATTTTATTCTCCTATTGTTTCTTATATTATACAACATTTTAGTTGTGTTTTGTATATTCATTTTTATTATGTGTAAATAAATTAAATATATAAAAAAAGCAATATCAAAGATATCACTTTACATTATCAATTCCACCCTTAGAAAATGGGTTACATCTAACTATTCGTTTAACAGCTAAAAAAGTTCCTTTAAACGCTCCATATTTATTGATTGCCTCTATTGCATAATTTGAACAACTAGGTATAAATTTACAATTAGAATGACTTCTAAATGGTGTCTTTTGATACATTTTAATTAGCTTTATCAGTATTTTTTTCATCTTTTAAAGAATTCTTTTCTAATCTAACAACTTCAGTACCTAATATTAAATCATGTACACTTCTCGCATCATCTCTTATAATCATCACAACTATAAATCCTATTTCATATATGTACTTAACTTGTAAAATCCAATAATTACAATCTATATACAAGCTTTCTTTCATAGTAAGCAAGAAAATTAAATCTATTCCAGTAACAAGTATTTCACATACCAATACACTTCTTAAGATATAATTAAATATAGATAATTTTTTATCATTTATACCTTTAACTTTTAACTTAAATATTTTTTTACCTAAAGTTTGACCTTTCAAGAAATATTGCAATACTCCAAAATACAAGATGTAAAAAACAAATCCAACGATTGTCTCATTTACATTTAATTTATTTATTTGATAAGCATAATCATTTTTTATATCAACATAATTCATCTTTAGATTTTTTTCTAAATCACTTTTTATTTCATTAGTTACTTCCTCTTCTGCTTTTATATCTTTAAAACAATTATAATAAGCTGGAAAATCAGTTTCGATATCCTTTAACTCATCTTCACTAAATTTAGCATCTTCATAGTAAGTATTCAGTTTATTGGTTAAAGTTTCATATTCAAGTTCATTTGTTGAGATATTTACATATATAGATCCAACTTTTTCATTATTAGATTTATTAAATGGTAGATACATAAATCCAATAGTTAAAAGAGTAACAATCGCGATATCTATCATATAAGCAAGAATTCTATAAATTATTTTTTTCATATCATCACGTCCTAGTAAAATTATATATTTATTTTAACTTTTTTTCAACAATTGCTTTTTTATTTATTTTATAGTATTATTGTTTTGGTGATTAATATATGAATTTAATGCATTTGATGCAATATGGAATTATTGCAGTTGTTTTAATTATTATATCTTTAGTTATAGTTAAACTAAATCATAAAAACTTTAATCTAGAGATTAATAAACTAGTGCAATACTTAGGTGGTAAAGATAACATCTTGGATACTAAAGTAAACATGTCAAGATTTAAAGTAACTTTAAAGGATATCTCAAAGGTTGATAAAGAAGGAATACAAAAATTAGGAGCTAAAGGAATTGTTGAAATTGATAATCAATTAAAAATAATTTTTGGAAACGATGCTAGAACATTAAAAAAATATATCAATGAATTAAAATAGACCATTTCAAAATTGAAATGATCTTTTTTTATACTTTTATACCATTACTTTAAGGAATATATTGTTCTATTTAAAAATACCTAAGTAATATTTTTTCTTTCCTCTTCTTATAACAACTACTTCACCATTTATAGCTACACTTTCGTTTATTAAATAGTTTTCATCACAAATTTTATCTCCATTAATTGAAATACTTCCTGCATTTATGAATTCCCTTGCTTCTCTTTTACTTGAAGCTATATTGTTATTTATAAGCAAATCAATAAGAGATACTTCCTCTTTTATATCAAAACTAGGAACATCTTTAAATCCATCACGAATTTCATCAATTGTTAAATCTTTAATATTTCCACTGAATAAATCTTTGCTGATCTTCAAAGCTTTATTATATTCATCTTCTCCATGTAAGAAAGTTATAACTTCACGAGCAAGCGCATGTTGAGCAATTCTTTCCTCTGGACATCTTTTTTGTTCCTCTTCAATTTTTTCAATTTCCTCTTTGCTCAAGAATGTAAGTTTCTTTAAGTAATCGATTACACAGTTATCATCGGAATTTATCAAATATTGAAATAACTCATAAGATGATGTTTTATTCTTATCAAGCCATAAAGCATTACCTTCAGTTTTACCAAATTTAACTCCATTAGCATCCAATACAAGAGGCATTGTCATACCGAAAAGCTCTGGGCCTTCCATTTTACGAGAAAGTTCAATTCCAGTTGTGATATTTCCCCATTGATCAGATCCAGCAACTTGTAAAGTTACTCCATGATTTTTATTTAAAGTAACGAAGTCAAGACCTTGTAAAAGAGTATAAGCAAACTCACAGAAAGTAATTCCACTTTCAAGTCTTCTTTTGATTATATCTTTATCCAACATATAGTTAACATTGATATATTTTCCATAATCTCTTAAAAAATCAATAACGCTTATATCTTTAATCCAATCATAATTATTAACAACCTCAAAACCGAATATATCATGAGCTTGTTTAGTTAATCCCTCTACATTTTTATTAACCTCTTCTCGAGTTATCATTTTTCTTTCTTGGCTAGGTTTAGGATCACCTATAAGTCCAGTTGCTCCTCCAACAAGTAAAATTGGCTTATGACCATATTTAGCCAAACGAGTCGCGATTAAAAAGCTTGAAAAGTGTCCAATATGCATTGAATCAGCAGTTGGATCTGTTCCTATATAAAAGGTAAGCTTTTCATTGTTTAATTTATCCTCAAGCTCAGGACTTGATATATCCTTAATCAATCCTCTCCATTGTAAATCTTCAAAACATTTCATATTTTTTCCTCCTTAAAATCTCTTTCTTAATTCATGAAAATTGTTTATCTTTGTTTCTGATTGATATTCTAAATCCCTATCAAAGAGAAGAGCATCCATACCATAACAGATTGCACCTTCATAATCTAATGATTTAGAATCTCCAATCATCATACATTCACTTTTCTTTCTATTTCCTATTGCATATTCGTATGCTTCACTCATCGGTTTGATCGCTAAATCCCCACCATAAAATTCATCAAAGAATTCATGAATCCCAGAATTTTTCAAACGCGAATATTGAACACATCTAAAAAAATTGGTTAGAACTACAAGTTCATATTTTTTCTTTAGATATTGAAGAGTTAAAATAACATCAGGATGAACATAACCTGGAACAAATTTACCAGCATCTTCCAAAAACTTTTTCATATACTCCTTACTTATATCTATTTTGCTTAACTCCCTTATATAGTCAAAATAATCCTTGAAATTATACCTTATAAATTCACTTTCATAAGTATTCATAGCATATAAATAATTGGATAATTGAATTTCATCATATTCATAACCAAAAGCAGAAAGTTCAATTTTAACCAATTCATTGAAATCCACTTTATCGATTAAAGTTCCATCAATATCAAAAATAATTCTCTTTAACATACCAAACACCACCAAAAAAGCAATCACTACTTAAGGACGAATAACTCCGTGGTACCACCTTAATTTATGATTGCTCATACTCTCTATAATTCTTAACGCGAATAATACGATTTGACTCCAAAGGCGTAACTCTTCATCAACATCAATTAAATAAATTATATACAACTTTTTATTTTAAGTCAACATAAATTAATTGCCAGTCGCTTTTTTATATTCCAATGCTGCTTTCATCGATATATCCGTTACATCAACACCTCTAATGCTTTCTAAAGAATTAGTTTTATCAATCTTTTCAGCATTTCTTATGATATCATCTGAAACATTTAAAATACTTGTATCTATCTCATTACTAGATGTAACTATATCAACATAAAAGACACTATCTAAAAATCCCGTAAAAGCTATTAAGTGGTTTAAAGTATTATCCGTTATATCAACAACAATATAGTTATTATTATTAACCACAAGCTCTCTTATATCATTTACAATAAATCCTTGTTCTTTTATGCTTTCTTTAATAGAAACTTTGGATAATGCAAGAGTATCATAATCTCCACTTACATTCTTTATTGAAACCTTATAAGCTCCATCTTTATCATAAACAATAAGATATCCATCCGATTTATCATATATATATGATGTAGGTATTTTATATTTTAATCCACTCACTTCTGTGATATTGTTTTTTCCATCAGCTACAAAAAGTTTATTCTCAAGCGTTTTTTTTGTTGGAACTGAACAATAATTCTTTGAAAAAAACACTTTGCCCATAAACAATCCAACAACAAAGAAAACAATACTTCCAATAATAAAAACATTCTTAGGAACATTTTTTATATGCTTAAATGTTAATATTGGGACTTTTTTCTTGCTCTTTTTAGTATCATTTAAACCACTATTGGTTTCATTAGTTAATTCATCACTTAAAGAATTATTATCAGAATTTAAGTCAATGACAAATGTATTATCGACATCTTTATTTTCATCTAAATCAATTATTTCATCCTTCATATTAACCTTCCTATTCTATAGTTATTATACTTTTTAGCAACTAAAAAAGCAACAAATTGTTGCTTAATTTATCTCTATTCGCTTAATTTATTTGAAGCATCAGCTAATATCTCAGATAATTTTTTCTTTATATCTTTAGCCGTTTTTTCAATCATTGGTGCACTTTTTTCTTTAGCTGCATTTATCAAATCTTCACAACTATTTAAAAGCTTAGTTCCTTGTTCTTTAGCAAGACGCATTGCTTTCTCTTTATCCATATCTTTCATTTCATTTTTAAATTTATCAAATTCTTTTACAAGGTTTTCTTTAACCTCATTAAGATCGATATCTTTTACTTTTTTACCTAATTTTTTAGCTTTATTTTTGATGTCTTTTCTAGTTTCTTCTCCACTTTTAGGTGCAAGTAACATTCCTGCTGCAGCTCCTATTCCAACACCTACCATTAAAGCTCCTAATTTACTCTTCTTCATCACTTTCATTCCTCTCTTCATCTTTATCTTTTTTTATGAATTTCATCAGCAATCCTTCAAAAAAATTAACAACCGACATTGATATAGCCTCAACTTTATCACTGACGATATTCATAACATTGAATATTCCATTTAAACTGTTCACTTTTTGTTCTACATTTGAAACTATACTTTTTGCTTTGTTAATAAGATATATGCATTTTATCACCAATATAATACTTACAACAAGCAAAACTATTAAAAGTATATTTACTACTATTGGAAGCACTGTATTTAAAACATCCATTAGTCTTCATCTCCTGATTCTTCATCATCCTTATACATCGAATCAATAAGATTAAAAAGGTCAGTTTCAATTGTATCCTCTAGCTTTTCATTTTCATGTTTTTCTTCTTCACTTATCTCATTTTTTTGAGGAGTATACTGAAAATCATCATGCTCTAATGCATCTTCACGATTTATTTTTTCATATTCGGAAGTTGACTCAAATGACTCCTCAATATTATTATTGTCCAAATAATCATTTTCTATACCTGAAGTTTGAATTTCATCATCAGTTATTTCTATTTTCTCCGGTATAACCACTTCTTCTTTTTCTTCAAATTTTGGAACTTTTTCATCAGTATAACTAACAGGTCCAAAATTTCTTACTGGAGAAAACTCCACTTTCTTTTCAATGGTTTTCTCCACTTTTGTCTCATCAATAATACCATAAACTGGAGATATAACTGGAGTTACCTTAAAAGGCCTTTTCTCCTTACTTGGTTCTTCATCCTTTATAATCTTTTTATAATCTTTGTTCTCTTGAAGACCGGCATGAAAAGTTTTAGTTGGAGTACTTTCTTTTCTTTTATATTCATCATATACGTTGTACATATCGATTCGACTTTTAACTTCCTCATGTACTTCACTTTTTTCATTCGCTCTTTTAGGCAAATAATCAAAGTCATCATCATCCGCAAAGTTAAAATTTTTCTTTATCTCTACTTCTTCATGTACCTCTTCTTTTTCCTTTGGAACGATAACTTCTTTTATTGGATTTTCTTCTTCTACCTCTTCATGATGATTGATAAATGATCCTCTAGAAGGAAAACTTTCTTTTTTCACTTCTCTTTTTGGTAGTTCATCACTTTTTACAGGAACTTCTATTTCATCCTCATCAAACAAAATTTTCTTTACTTTATCCATTAAACCCATGGTAATTCATCTCCTCTAATTAATAACATCAGGATCGTAATCCTCTTCTTCATTTCCAGTATATTCAGGTTCCTCTACATCAAGTGAAGTGCTTTCATTCTTTTTGTTATCAAAAACTTCAACGACTTCATCATCTTCAACCTTTTTATCATTTGTAAGAATATTTTTTATAACATCATCGTTATATTTTAAACTTGAAAGAATAACCATTATATTAGCCATATTCTCGTTTATATCCAGTGAATTAACTTTAGTTTCAATTCTAGCATATTTATAATCAACGCTTATAAAACATTCATCACCATTATCATATATTGAAACTATTCCTTTGTTTTCACCATTTAATAAGAGACGTGAATATTTTGCAGATTCATCTACATTGTAAGATAAGTCTTTCTTATTATAATAACTAACTAAATCCACATATAAATAGTACTCATAATTTTTATATTTGATTATCTCATTCGTTTCATCTAACTTTGTAATGCTTAAATTCTTTGGAAGATAATACTTAAATCCTTTATTAATGTGATTTGTGAGATTAAACTTCGAATTCAAACTGCTATCTATTACTTGATCAATAGTTGATTTTTTTACATTGATACATGATGAACATCCTGTAGTAATAAACAAAGTCAATAAAACAATTACCAATATTTTCTTCATAAAAACATTCCTTTATATTGATATTATAACAAATTATATTTAAATTTAAAATACTATTTACCACTCCTACTATGTTAATTATAACATACTTTACTTTACTTACATTCAAATTATTTCTTCTTTACAGCATTAAGATAATTTATTTTAATATTTTGAGCAGTAAATTTTTTCTCATATTCTGTTTTAACATTATCGATGTCTTCATTTTCTAAATCTAAAGATACTTTTTCAAAGGTATATCCATAATTTGAAAGAGACATAAGTGAATATGCGAATAGACCAATATTATCCGTTTTTTGTATAATTCGTGGTAGATTTTCAAAAATATCGTCATAAAGGCTTAAAAATTGAGGAGACGTTAATCTTCTTTTGGCATGTTTCTTTTTTGGCCAAGGATCAGAAAAGTTTAGATACAACGTATTTATTTCTTTATCAAATATCTTGTTTATTTCAATCGCATCACATCTTATAAGTCTTAGATTAGGAATATCCATATCATCAAGTTTTTGTATTGCTCGAACAAGCACCGATTCATACTTTTCAACACCGATGAAATTGATATCAGGGTATTTTAACGCATTACCGATAATAAAGTCTCCTTTACCCATTCCGATCTCCAAATGTATTTCATGATCATTTCCAAACATCTCTTTAAAGTGACCAATCATTTTTTTTGGTTCTCCTATAACATATCTGCTGTTATTTACTATATCAACTGCATTTTTTACATTTCTTAATCTCATAAAACTTCCTCCAAATGAAACATTTATCTCTAAAAACATATAATACACTAGGGAGTGATTATATGAAAAAAGACAGAAATAGCTTTTTTTCTCAATTCGGTTCATACGGTTATCAAACAAATCCACAAATGAATACGAATATGATGATGCCTAATATGGCAAACACGAATATGCAACCACAATACACTAATACAAATTCTATATATGATGATATCGATTCAAGATTGAGCAAAATCGAAAGAGAGATATCAAGACTTGATCAACGCATTTCTAATTTAGAAAACAATTTAGTTAAATCAACTGCTAACAATTCTCAAACAGATTTCAATTTCGCTAATTCAATGTATATGGTTTAATTCTTTATTTCAAACTTACCTAAGGTAAGTTTTTTTATGATTCTATTTAATCCCTCACGTCCAAATAAATCATTTAATATATGCATTTTATAGGATAGATATATATAAATAAATCCACCTATTAAAGCAAATATAAAGATATGTATAAAATTATTGCTTATAACAAAGAACTTATCAATAAGGATTAAAACTAAAGACATCGCACCTACAGGTACTAAAGACTTAAACATATTTTTTAATGTAAATCCAAAGCTTATTCCTTCACTTCTATGTAAAGAAGATATTCCAACAATTACACTTATTGAAAATCCAATAATACTTGAAACTATACTTCCTAAAAATGCCGGTATATTTATTTTACTGAATAATATCATAATCGGAACATCCAAAAAAGCATTTGTTAAAAACCCGCTTAAACTGACTAAATATACTAGTTTGAATTTGTTTAAACTTTGACATATAGTTGACAAAATCATATACATATTTGCACATAAAGCTGAGAAAACAGACAATCCTAATATCATATATCCAAAGCTATTAGAATTATAAAATATTTGCCAAACAGGAACTCTAAGCAAACAAATTCCAACAGAAAGCGGCAAGGATATAAAGAAAACTAAGGATAACGATCTATTGATTTTATCGCTGACCTCATCCATATCCTTTTTAGTATAAGCACTTACAATCGTTGGAATCAAACTTATAGTCATTCCCATCGCCATTGCATTTATAATCATATTAATTTTTGGAGCCCATGTGCTTATCGCACTGGCAGCAAATTCAATAGTAGCAGTGTCCAATTTCAAATACTCTAAAGTTCTTAAAACTAAAATTTGATCCGTAAAATTATATAAATTGGTAATAATGTTGATTATGATAAATGGTACAGAATATTTGATGATTTTCCTCGTTATCTCTTTTTTTAATTTATCATCATCTTTTACATTTTCTTCTATTTCTAATAATTCCTTGTTTTTATTTATCACATGTTTTAAGTATAAATAAGCACACAAGCCACCTACAAAAGCTCCAAAAACCGAAATGCCTACTGCAAGAGAAACACTTCCATTAAAGACTTTGATAACTAAATATGAACCGATTAAAATAACAGCAATTCTAACTATTTGTTCAATAAGTTGACTGATTGAAGAAGGACTTACATACTTATGCCCCTGTAAATATCCTTTAGTGATGCTCAAAAAAGGAACAACTAAAATCGCTGGAGACACAGCTCGTATTACAAAAGCGACATCAGTAATCGTATTTCCCCCACTCAAATCTCCTATAATGAATCCAGCAATTTCTTCAGCAAAGAAAAACAATAAAAGAAACGATAGACCAGCAAATATAAATATGATTTTTTTTGCTTGATTATAAGCAATATTTTTAGCATCTTTATTGCCTAAAGCGTTATATTCACTTATGATTTTACTTATTGCACTAGGTAGCCCAGCACTCGATATGCCTAAAAAAATCAAATATATGTTATAAGCATAACTATATAAAGCTCCTCCTCTTGAACCAACAATCGAATAAAAGGGAATTACATAAAGCATTCCTAAAATTTTTACAAAAACTATTGCCATGGTTGCAATAATTGTTCCTTCTAAAAAACTATTCTTTTTCATAACTAACCTTCTTTATATATAATCATCGCCGAAAAGCAATAAATCTGTTCCTCAGCAAATATGCCGACACTTACCTGAAATTTGATGTCGATGACTTCAACATCACTGATAAATGCATTAACACTTTTTTCTAAATCCTCCTCATGAGATTCATCGATTACTTTAACTTTCATAATTTTCACCAACTATAGTCTACAAGAAAAATAAAAAAATAAATGTCGAATATAGAATAATTATATAACAAAATGCCTAAAATCTCATAAAAAAAGTTGACACATTGTCAACTAATTACAATTCCATGGTTCAAGTAAACAATCAGAACACTTTTTGAATCCGTTACCATCAGCAGCTGATGCATCATTATAACCACTTATTGTTCCAAATAACCAAATAACTACACTTGGGATAAAGAAGATAAATACACCTGCAATAGCTCTCCACATCAAAGTCTTTGCAGCTTTTTTAGTTTCATCATCCTTTCCAGCAGTAACAGCTTTACCTAAATCAAAAATACCAAAAGCAATGATTAATAGAGGTATAGCTAGTTTAACAACAGTTAAAATATAACCTATAAATTGCATTATATCTTTTGTACTATCACAAAAATCTCCTAAATCAAATCCGATCATTAATATACCTTCTCTCTTTTCATATAAACATTATAATTTAAATAATTGTGATTTGTCAACAATATTACACTTTTTTTACATTTTTGAATCCTAATTTATATAATAAATCGTTGATTTCACCGCTATTTTTGTTTCTATCATTGATTGGTGGAATATTATCAAATACTTTACACTTTAATTCATATTCAAAATCGCTTTTATCATATTCAGTTACAAAACTAATATTTAAAACGATTTTATCATTCTTATGATCTAAAAAAGCATTTTTATTTTTTCTAAGCAATTTGGTAAGTCTAATATAGGATGGCTCAACCAAATACAAAATATCATCGCAATACTTCTCTTTTTCACCAAATTCATTTAAATCAATAATAATTGCTTCAGCGTCATTTAAACTTCTAAGTTTGATATCCAAATCATTTTTATTCATACATGAAAATAAACTATCGCTTCTATAATATATCAAATCTTGTCTAAACATCTCAATTCCATAAGCTTTATATCCATTGTTATTAAGTTGTCGAACCATCATATTTGTAAGTGTGCTTGCCCCAGCATGATCAGTTAAATCAACTAAACCAATAATCTTTTTGCCAGTGAATGCAAGGGATGGTTCCTCCGGAATTTCTTCTATTTCTATTGGAATAATATCGATATCTTCTTGAATAAAATGTTTGACTTTTTCATAATCATTTGGAGTTCCATATAAAAATTTGATTCCTTCAAAGTTACGACTGAAATTATAAAATCCAGCCTTGATCATATTGGATATATATTCTCGACTATTTACAATAGAATCACTGTTAAGTAGAATTATAACCTTATTGGGATCAACATATTTCTTTAACTCATTAAACAAGTTCATATTTCGATAATCCTTTATAGATGTTATATCAATAACGATTTTATTGTAATAAAGATTGGTAAGTTTACTCATCAAATCAGTTAGTTCATACTCACCATCTATTCTTTTTATAATATCGAAATCTAGTCTATCGATTATGTTTTTATTTTCATTAGCTGTTACAACATTCATAAATTAACCTCCAAAAGTACTTCCATCTTTAGGAAAATAAATATTTTTAGTTTCTCCAGTTACATTGAATTTTGTAAACTGTTCTATAACCGGAATCGATAAAGAAAAGAATACATAAACTTTATAATAAGCTGTACTCATTTGACCAGTTCCAGAGTTTGAATGAATTTTTTGTATACAAAAATTATACTTTTCATTTTTATTTGGATGAGAAGTAGTTCCTTCATCTATTCTAAAACCCGCAAATTTTAGGTTTTCGTCAGATAAAAGTGTCTCACAGCTTCCTGTTGCATTATATCCGATTTCCTTTAAAAAAGAAGTGATATCGTCTTTCGCTTCTTCACTTAAACCATTATATTTTTCAATTCTTTCAACTATTCCATTTTTTACCTTAAATGCTTTAGAATAATTGATTGAAAAAGCTAGGAAACCTGAAAATAACGCAATGAAAGCAATTACGATTCCCATTATCCATGTAGCACCTATCGCTTCTCTCATGCGTTATCATCTCCAATAATTATTAACCTTCAGCAGATGTTCCTTCCATGTCTTTCTTTGGACATTTTACATCTATTTCAGTTTCGCCATCAGTGTCTAAATATTTACAAGAACATAAACTTCCGCTTCCACTACAATCGCAAGAAAAAGCTTCAGTACAATGAGTTGATCTTACAATATTAGCTTTTATTGAAGGCCAGATTAATGTAGTAAACACTACTGATATTGCTGCTATTGCTACTACAGCTACTGCAGTCATACTTAATTCTCCTGTTGCATCTTTCATAAAAAATACACATCTCCTATTCTCTTATATAAACCAATTATACTATTATTATTTTGCATATTCAATTATTTTATGTAAAATTTACACCAATTAATTTAGATAAGCTTCCTCAGGATATAATATTTCGCTTGTTTCTCCGCTTACCGTAAACGTAAATACATTTCCAAAAAGTGGTAAATCAAATGTAAAGAACACATCGATGTTATATGTATATTTAGTATCACATGTATATGAAGAGTTACAACTTCCTGAATAACTTGTTCTATAAATGCAATAATTTTGGGCACTCTTAGGATTTTTAGTAACATATCCGTCCTTTACTCCAATAATGCTTTCAACATCTTCCGGTTTATGACAAGTTTTAGTTGTTTTATAACCATAATTATTAGCAATAGATTCCAATCTGTTTATAGTGTTTCCATTTATCCCATTATATTGTTCAATTGCATTTGCCATTTCACTTTTCATTCTAAAAGCATTGCTATAATTCAAACTTATAGCAACAAAAGCTATCAAAAACACCATAAGAGTCATTACAATTCCAATCAACCAAAGTCCATTTATCGAATCTCTCATATTATCAATCCTATTCTATAATGATTATACATTTTTTTACATCAAAAAAAAAGAGTTAAGTCTCTTTTTATTCGTATTTATATTTTCCTTTACTTTTCTTCAAGAATTTATATAAGAAGTATATAGCTGTTCCTAACGCTCCAGTAAGCAATATAATCAATAGAACATATTTCCAAGTGTTAGAAGTCTTTTTGATTTTTATTTGATAATTACATTCATTTCCATCTGCGCTTAAAACAATTATATCGATAACACTTTTATTTTTTAAACTTTCATTTCCACGTATCTCATAAGTTGCACTTTGTTCTTGTGTAGGTACAACTACGATATCCAATGATTTTACATTTTTTGGTAAAGTTAAAGCATATTCATATTTATTTTTAGAAAACTCAATATCATAATCTTCAATATATATATTAGCAAGTGTACAATCACTTGTCTCAACACTATAACGAGTTACATTAAATGTGACCTCTCTTTTATCACCATTTTCAGCTGTTACAATAACCTTTACAACTGTGTCTTCATTTGGCATATTTGTATTACCAACAACCTCATATGTAGCTCTTTTGCTCTCAAGTTCTACTGTTACGTCGATATTAGCCATATCATAAGGAAGTTTAAGCGAGTAAGTATCCTTATCAGCTTTATATCTTATATCTTGATTATTGATTTTTATACTCTTAATATTGTTATTATTTGAGATTTGTACTGTTGTAGTTGTAGTAGTCGTAGGTGCTGTAAAACCAGTTGTTATAGCACGACGAGTTGTTGTTGTTTTTCTTCCACCACTAGCTTTCGTCGTTGTTGTTTTATTATTGCTTGGAGTCGTCGTTGTATTATTTGATGGTTGAGTTGGTGTTACAGTTCCACCATTAGAATATGCACTTCCATCTTTTTTTCTGTTACAATCAACAAATTCTACTCTAGTACAATAAGGATTGCTTCCTTGTTTACAAGTTCCACTATATTTGCTACATCCATCGCTTGTGATTTGACTATAAGGATCATAATTTCCATTTTCACAACGATAAGAAGAAAGTGTCGTCATTGGATCTAAGCTATATTTAGAATCACTTCCACAAGTTGCTCTATAGCAATATTTATAGTAATAACTTCCCTCATTTGTTCCAATCGTTTTAAAACCATCAGCAAATCTATAACATTCACCAAAACTTATTCCACTTGAACCAGTTGGAGCAGCTAAAACAGTTGATGAAGCAAACATAAAAATACCAATAATAAATATCAAACTTTTTTTCATTCTCGCACCACGTTTCTATATTAATTATAAGATATTAAATAAAACTTTTCAAGAAATTTATTTTCTTCTATTTTCACTTATAAGTTCCATATCAGCAGTTAGTTGATTAATTCTTTCAATAATTCTTTTTGCTTTAACCATATCAACACCATTTTTAGTATAAGCAAGATGACTAATCAGTTCCTCTTTATTCAAGTTAGATGTAAAAAACGTCGGTATCTTAGCATCCATTCTATATTGTAAAATAGTTCCTAAAATTTCATCTCTACTCCAAGGACTTACGCTTTCGGCACCGATGTCATCAATAAGAAGCAAATCCGTTGTTTTAAGTTTATACATTCGATCTTCAAAATCATCATTAAAGGATTCTTTTAAACTTCTTAAAAGTTCTGGATAACAAACTATGATAGATTTAACACCAAGTTTTGATAGTTCATTAAATAAAGCAGCAATTAAATAGCTTTTGCCAGATCCAAATGAACCATGAAGGTATAAACCTTTGATATTTTTATCCTTTTGATATTCTTTATAGAAATTATTTATCCACTTAATAACATCTTTTCTTTTTTTGTCGGTTAAATCAATATCTTTCATTGAAGCATTTTTAATACTTAATGGCTCACTGAAGCATTCAGTTTTTAAAAGTTCCTTTTTTTCATATTCACGTTTAAATTTACATTCTACATAATCAAAGTTAAGACGATTACCAACACTTTTAGGAAAATATACACATCCATTAACCGCATTTTTACATTCCAAAACACCTTTACATTTACTACAGTTTTTAAGTTCTTTACTAGTACGTTCAAGTTTAGTTGTATACTTTATAGCTACATCTTCACTTATATCCAACTTTTTTATCATTTTTTTAAAGTCTTCATCTTTACATGCTTCAACATAGCTTTTTAAAAGTTCTCGATCAAGTTTATCTTTATCAACCTTTGTAAGTTCACTTAATTTTTCCATTATTATCACCTAAATTCTTCAAACATACTTTCAAGTTCTGCAAGTTCTTCTTCACTCATTTCCTCGCTTTTATTATCTTTATCCATCCAAGCAGGTACATTTAAAACATCCTTCTTAGTAATCTCTTTTACTACCTTAACATTTTTCTTATGCCCTTTTTCAGCAATACTCATCGCATCTTCAACTGTCTTAACATTTCTTCTTGACCAATCTCCTGCTATGGTTTCTAAATATGCCGAATTAAGCTTACCATTATTAACAAGTAGAGCATAATCCACAAGAACATTAATAACTCCAGGAGGTAAATCAAAATCAACAGCTAAATGTTCAAGCAATTTTAAATCACGACTAGTTGGTTTAATACCTTTATTTTTACTTTTTAAGAAATCATAAGGTTTAGTATTTTCAAATACATGAATCATTTTACCCCTATTAGAAAGATCTCCACTTGGACTTTTTAAATACTCAGGTTGAGTCCTATAAACAATAGTTGGTAAACTTCCATTATTGTTATACTCATAATTTTTTCTAGTTGCTATTCTAAGTTTATCTTTATTAATTATTCCATATTCATCAATAACAAGTCTAATTATTTCACTCATTTTAATGGAATCAATATTATAAATAAATGCCAATTGATTAATTAAATCTCTAGTTTTTTTGTTGAAAGTCTTACTTGTAACCAATCCTTTTGGTAAAGTCGATTCTAAAAGTTCAAAATCAATAGAAGATTCAATATTAACTCCCAACTTTTTAACACTTCTTATATTTTCTTCATAAATACTTTCATTAACCGATTTAAATGTTTCATTCATACTTGAAGTAATTTCTTCATAATCACTTTTACTAAAATTATGCCTTTTATAATTATTTAAAATGATATTATATTCATTTTCTCCAATGTTATTTAAAAGTAAAATACTCAAAACCGGATGATTTAAAAACTCACTAGCACTTAAAGGAGAATATAGTTCATATAAATATTCATTTATATTATCATTTCTTTTAATATAGCTTTTTAATAAACCAACAGCTTCCAAACTTTTTCTAGCGTTTTCAATATCGACTAACTTAGTTTTTAAAATAGTCATCAAATGATGATGTGTAAAATCTTTACTCATTAACTCAAGTTTATCTAAATCAGCCCAAAGAGTTAAATAAAGACTTACAGCTATTGGACCAATAATTGGTTCATATAAAGAAATAATTATTTTTTTATCAACTTCAGTCAAAATAGTTTGATTGATAATTGTATATGTATCAGCTGGTAACAAACTATTTTTCATGAGTCTCACTTCCTTAACTTATATTTTATATTATTTTATTTTTTAAATCAATTGTTAAATACCTCCTACCAATATATATAACGTTAAATATTTGTTTTTCTTCAAAAAAAGAAAAGAAACTATTTTTTCTTAGTTTCTTTCTTATCATCCTTTTCTTCTGGATAAGTGATTTCAATACCACATTCCATCAATTTTTTCATTAATTCTTCTTCAACTAAATTCTTATTAGTATTTACTTTATATCCCATAAATTATACCTCTTGAATAACAGCAATAATCATTGGTTTAGTTTCTGTTTCATTTAAGAAATACTTGCTTAGTTCTTCTCTGATTTCATTTTTAATTTGATTATAATCAACATAAGTTGGTGTTGTATTATTCTCAATTATATTAACAGCAATTCGCTTTATTTCTTCAATCATATCATAAGAATCTTTAACATAAATAAATCCACGAGTAGTAACTTCAGGACCAACAAGAATTCTCTTTGTTTGTTTATCTAAAGTGGCACTTATTAGCATAATACCATTTTCACCAAGCATTTCTCTATCTTTAATAACAAGTTCACCGACATCATCACTGCTTTTTCCATCGATTAAAACATCATCAACTTTGATAGTCTCAAATTTATCCTGTAAAACTCCATCAACAAACTCTACAACATCACCGTTTTGTTTCAATAAAATATTTTCTGGCTTCATACCAAGTTCTGTTGCTAGATTAGCATTATTAACCATTGATCTATATTCACCCTTAACAGGCATATAATACTTAGGATTAACAAGATTTAACATAATCATCAAATCTTCTTGACTAGCATGATGTAAAATCGTATACGTATTAGGTAAAGTAACAACATTTGCTCCCATCATAGCTATCTCATCTTGAATACCAACAAAAGTTTTTTCAGTTGCATCATATTTAGGCTCTGCAAATGCAACTGTATCCGTAGGTTTTAAAGTGATAAATTTATCGTTTCCATTAACAATCTTATCAACTGTTGCATAAGGTCTTTCACGATCATCACAAACAAGTAAAATGGAATTATCTGAATCGATATCGTTTAAATCTCCAAGTATACTAGGTAAAACATTCAAATAACCGTTTTTCATCGCCATATTTATAATATTTTGAAGTCTTTTCCCCATAACAACAATCTTTTTATGCATATTTTTAGCTGCATCAAATATCTCTTGAATCGTATGTAAATGTACAGGAAGAGTCGTAATAATAATTCTTCCATCCGCATGATTAAAAGTATCCTTAAACCAGTTAGTTAATCTATGGTGTGGAGAAGTATGTCCCTTTCTTTCTGAAAAAACAGATTCAGCCATTAAACATAAAACACCTTGTTTACCAACATAAGCAATTTTTCCTAAATCCATGGAATAAGCTCCACTCATAGTTGGATCTATTATAAAGTCCCCTGTATAAACAATTGCTCCATCATGAGTATTTATAACATACATAACAGCATCAGGAACTGAATGACTTACATTTATTGGAAATACTGAAACGTTTTTAAAGCCAATTTTATGATTAGCAACAACATCAACAATGTTCTTTTCTTTCATACCATTCATCAATAATAACTCTTTTGTATATTTTGTTGCATAAACTTTAATTTTAGGTAGATGTTCTACTAAATCGAAAACACCACCCATATTTTCTTGATGTGCATGTGTTAAAAAAACACCAACCATTCTTTCTTTATTGTCTTCTAAATATTTATAGTTAGGTAAAATATAATCGATTCCATACATAGAATCATTTGCATATTTTATACCGGCATCCATTATAAAAATTTTACCATCTATTTCTATTACATAGGTATTTTTACCTATTTCATTTAGGCCACCAAGCCCAAATATTTTAATTTTACTCATTAAATTCATCTCCTAATTAAATTAAAAAAGTATTTCGCGTGAGAACATTATAACATAAAAAGATTAAAAAAAAAAGCCTAAGGGCTCATTTTAGGTTTATCTTGTTCAACCTCCATTTGACTTTGTTTTCCATATAGCTTTATCAATTCAGAAATAGTTATCATAGCTGCACTTGGATTTTTATCAACTGTTCCATCTTTATAAACAACATAAGTTTGAGAACATAAATCGTTAAATGTTATTTCTCTTCCTAAATCGGGATCAAATTCGCCTATTGGTAATGCTTCATTATGAAGGCTATAGTATCGTAGTGCATTTATTTTTTCACCATTATAAACAAAAACACCTTGATTACATGGAATCCATAAATCTATATCATCTATTAATATATGTCTTTTATTATATATTTGAAATTTTTGGATATCATTAGGATAAGAACAACTCATAAGTACAGATTGTAAAGAGCCATCTGCAATTTCAACCTCTTCACTTCTACTTTTTGAGTAATAACACTTAGCATATGTTTTATTATAGTCTACATCCATAATCTCTCTTGCATCGATTTCAAATGTTTTTCCAGATTCATCCTTAATCTCCATCATTGCCACCTCTATTATAAGTATACAAAAAAATGTTTATTTTTTCAAATTTATTTTAAATAATCATCAGTAACATCGATTTCGTCCATCGTATTTTCTTCGATTTCTTCATAATCATCAAATGTGTCTTCAACACTTACTCTTACGGTTGTATCACCAATAACTTCTACTCCTAATTGCTTTTCGATTGTTAAATGGATATCAAGTCCATCTATATTAACATCAACTACACTTGGTTGAGAAAGCGTCCTTACAATAATCTCTGAATCCTTAGTTAGGGATGAATTTTCTTTTAAACTAACATTCATAGGGTATTCATAATTAAATTTTTTAATCATAACATTCGTCTTAGTATTATTGTTATAAGAATACCAGATATTAACATCATAACTTCCATTTACGATGATAGAATTATTCACAATAGATCCTCTAAAATTATGATTTATTACCCAACATCCAAGTACATTGTCAATTTTTTCATCCGTTGTTATAACATATTCTTCACTTTTTGTTTTTTTACCCTTTCCAATAACGGCTTTAGTTACAATCTCTTTGTAATAGGCCATAATCATACCTCCTAATTTAGTCTATGCAAGAATTGTAAAAAATTGTATACTAATATTGGTGATGAAATTGAAAGATTGTATTTTTTGTAAAATAATAAATAATGATATCCCTTCATATACATTGTATGAGGATGAAATAGTTAAAGTTTTTCTTGACGTAAACCCTAAAGAAAATGGTCATATGTTAATTGTTCCTAAGACGCATATAAGTGACTTCTATACACTTGATGACAAAACTTTACTTCACATAAATGAAGTTGCTAAAAAAATGAGCGAACTTTTATATAAAAAGATGAACTGTGATGGAATTAGACTTATAACAAATCATGGAATATGCCAAGAAGTAAAACACTTTCATCTTCATATATTGCCAATATATAAAGACGATTCGGATATTTCTGATGTAGAAGAAACTTTTAATACACTAAAAAACTAAAATTTCTTTTAGTTTTTTTAATGGTTATATTTAAAATCATAATAATGTTTTCCATACAAATCATTATATCTTTTAGATAAATTCAAGAATCTTTCACTTTCATAATTCTTGTCCTTATAACTTAAAGATAGATAATAATAAACCTTATCAAGTTTTAAGTAGCCTCCAAACATGATATAGCGTCTGAAATATTCAATAGAACTATTGATATCGCCAAGTAAATAGCAAGTTTTTCCTGCATAATATAATAAATCTACATATTTAAATGTTTGATAAGCACTCAAAAAAACATTTAATGCATCTTCTAAATAATTATCATTTATAAGCTTTTGAGCTGTTTCTTTAATTAAGTTCATATCATTGATATATTGTTCATAAGAACTTGATATTCTAACCAATTCTTTAATTCTTCGATCTAAAACATCTTGACATAATTTATCTTCTTTACCAATAAGATCCAATAATTTAACAGTTTTATAATATTCAAAGCTTTCTATATTTTTTAAAATTCCATACATATTTTTTCCTCATTTCTTAAAGTTATTCTACCAATAGAAAAGAGAAAAATTTGTCGAAAAAAGAGGAATAATATTTTATTTATTTTATTAACGTAATACGTGCGTATCCATTACCACTATTTCCTGTCATAGTGCTTTTCCCATCATGACTTGGCATTGTTTCGTCTCCAGACTTCATTATAGTTTGAGTAAAATAATATCCACTATAATGTATAGATTGACCTGTATGTATTATATTTGATGCTGTAGAGTTTTCGGATATTGCATCACATCCGTCATGTCCTGAGATGAAAGAAGAACCGCCGCCTCCACCTCCGGAGGTAGCTGGCGAATAATGATTTCCTCCGCCTCCGCCATAGTAACCACTACCTCCAGCTCCTGTGATATATCGTCCACCGTTTCCACCAACTCCAAATGTTCCGTTTGTTGCTCCACTATTGTGGCTATATCCAGTACCAGCTGCTCCACCTGAAGTTGAAGTTCCGTTTCCTCCATATAGAGTTCCATAGACTCCAGCATTCAATCCTCCTGGAGCACCTACATTCTCTATTCCAGATCCGCCTCCAGCTCCAGCAACCATTATTCTAGATTTAAGAGAATCAAAGTTATTCCATAATCCATTTGTTAATCTAATATCGGTTGCTCCGCCTCCAGCAGGTGATGCAGAATCTAAAGATTGATTGTTACCTCCTCCATTGTAACCACCCTCAATTAAAGTAGCGGCTCTTGAATTATTGCCATTCGTACCTTTTCCACCAACATAAACATATATTTTTGTGTTTGCATTAAATTCAATTACTCCACCTGCATATGATCCTTTACCACCAGTACCACTATAATTTGTATAAATAGCATTTCCACCTTGTGCTCCCCATGTTTCAAGCTTGTATGTTCCACTTATTGGTACTGTAAAAGTTTGCTCGCTTCCTGTATAATCAAATGTCCATTCTGTTGGACCTATATATTTTTCCTCTTTAGTTGTTCGTGATAATTTATTAACTTTTAACTTACAAGTTAAACTGCCTGTATTTATATTTTCTAAGGTTACTTTTTTCTTATCTTGGGCTTCTATAGTTACCACTTCTGTTGATATTTTTTCTATTTCGTCACTTGAAACTAGAGTAATACGTGCATATCCATTACCTTGTTTTGCACAGTTTTCGGTTGGTGTTGCACTTGTGCATGTAGTACTTATAGTTCGTGTTGATTCTTCAGTTGATTCAGTACAATTATAACAGTACATTGATTTTTCTGTTAAGAGTGAGTTTCCGATATAACTCGAGCCTCCCGCGCCTCCACATCCAGAATAGCCTCCATATAAACCTGCTCCACCGGATCCAAGCCAAGATTTTGAATCTCCGCCTTTACCAAATGCAAAACCTGTTGTTTGAGTACCAACATCGCCTGGAGCATAATATCGATTTGGATTAGAATAACCTTTGGTGCTTGATATTCCTCCAGCGGAACCTCCATAGCAATATCCTAATCCACTTTCTTGCCCACTTCCTCCGCCGCCTCCAGATACGATTAATAAGTTTGATAAATTATTCGCATTTTCTGAAAGTAGACCTGATGTTGTAGATATATGAGTCGCTCCTCCGCCCGTAGCTCCATAACCATAGACATCTGAAGTATTTATTCCACCTCCATTATAGCCACCAGGAGTTACAACAAATGATGCATCCAATTTTCCAGTTGTACCAGCTCCACCAATATTAATATAAATTTTACTATTTTGTGTTAAATATAAATCACCTATTGAATATGACCCATAGCCACCAGTATAGTTTCCAACACTTCCACCTTGAGCTCCCCATGTCTCAAGCTTATATGTTCCAGACATTGGTGCTGTAAATGTTTGTTCAGCACCTGTATAATCAAATCTCCATTCAGTTTTATCTGGTGTTACTATACTTGCACACTCAAGATAACTTTCTGTATCATATTCTGTTGAATCATTTACTATATCTACACTTATTTTTCCATTTACATTATCTATTGTAAATTCATCTTTTACATCATTTATTCCTGTATTTTCTGTATCATTTACTTTTAAATTATCTAAATATACCTTAAAGTCACTTATATTTTCTGATATCTTACCTAATCCATATATATTTACAGTTGCATTATATGCTGCATATCCTATTATCATAAATAAAACAGTAACTAGCATTATTGTCGTTTTCTTCATTTCTACACCTTCGCATCTTACTTTTTTATTTTATAATACCCCCCCCGATTTTCAAGGGCATTGTCTTGTTTTACATAACTTTTGTCGTCTGTTTTATTTTGCAGTTGTATTATATCTTATATTATACAACATTTTCGTTGTATTTTGCATATTCATTTTTATTATGCGTAAAGTGTATTTATTTATTATCATTGTAATTTATATTGAAAAATGTTATATTTATTTTAGTGAGAAGCAGAAGTTTTCTTTTGAGGCTGATGCTTACCACATTTTGCGGTGCATCCTTATTCAGTAGAATAAAGATGCTTTTTTTATTGACATAATAATTTTAAAATTATTATTAACAATATAAAAACGATTAGATAAAGTAATCTTATATGATTATCTTTTTTCATCGTATCACTTCCTCTCGTACTCCTTTAACCAAAACCCCGAATAATTTAGCCTCTAGTTTGGAAGTGATAAGCATCTTTTTCTGCTTCTCGAGTTTGTATTATATATACTTTATTTACCTTGTCAATAAATCCGACAAATGTCGACAAAATTAGAACCTAAAAAAATAAAACACATAAAAAAAATCGCATTACTGCGATTATTTTATTAATTATTAATATTGTTGTTTTCCACATGAACTACAGAATTTTCCAGTTACTGGAGTTCCGCAGTCTGAACAGAATTTTGGAGTATTTGAAGTCTCTTCAACACTTTCCTTTTTTTCTTCAACATTTACATTAGACATAACAACTTCAGTTGGATTAACGTTTTGAGTTGGTTGACTTGGTGTAATATTATTAGCACTATCCATTACATTTGCTCCAACATTTTGACTCATGTTCATTCCCATGAATCCCATCATTGCTCCATTTTCATTTTTTGAAGCATTAACCATTGCATCAGCTGTAGCAGCTGCCATCATACCACTTGGATTTGCAGCATACATATCTCCACGACGTTTTTCTCTTGATATCTCAGAATCAACTTCTCTAATAATTGCTTTAGATTCATCACTAGCATTGATATTAAGTGCCATATCTTGAATCTCTAAACCATATTGTTTAACCCAAGATTCATCAAGTAAATCATTCATCACTTTAACTACTTCATTTTTATACTTTTGAACTGTATTAAATGAAATATTATTAGAAGTCATTAAATCAGCTATACAAGTTGAAACATTGCTTGTAAATTCCATCTTTAATTGACCACCAACTACATCATCAACACTAACTTCATCCTTAGGCATAGAACCCAAAACATTAGTTATTAAAATAGTTGGATCTATTACTTTAAATGAATACTCTCCAAAGAAAGTAATTTCAACGCTTCCATAAACTGGATCAAAAATTGTTTCTGTATTAGTAGAACCAAATTTATTTCCAGTAATATTTAAAAGATTTACATAGTAAACTCTTTGATCATGAGCAGTTTGACCTCCAAAAGTAATACGATTTCCAATCCTTTTAATTGAATCTCCTATTCCTTTAAAGAAACCTCCTTCAAATACACTTGGTTCACTTGATTGATCCCAAATAAATTCTCCAGCTTCAGCACTAAATTCTTTGATTGCTCCATTATCAACAATCATCATTGCATATCCTTCAGGTATAACTATTTTACTTCCATTAGTGATAATACCCTCAGTTGGATTTGTATTTCCAACACCATGATTTACTACACCTTTTTGAACTAAAACTGATTTATCAGTAGTAGCAGGAGTAATAAACTCCTTAAATTGATCTCCAACAACTTGAGATATTGAATTAGTTGTTGCTTTTAATAATCCCATAAATTCACTTCTTTCTATTTTTTAGAGTACATCATATTCCCTATAAGTTAATTATATCATAAGATGAGTTTTTAAGAATATTATTTGTCTATTCCTTTACATCTTTAAATTCTTTAGCAAATAAATAATTGCTGAAATCCATTCTTTCTATTAAGTTTTTCATTTCTTCAAAACTCATGCTTTCTATAAAATCTATTCCTTCATTATAATAAATATCAAAATCCAATATATTGTTTATAAGACTTTTTCTAATTAGATTATGATTCTTTTCTCTTTTAATAATATCAATTAAGCTTTCTCTCTTCCATAATTCAAAATATTCCTTATCCATATAAAGATTATCAAATACATCTTGAATGATACCCCTTGCCTTATCATGTTCAGTTGTATTTAAAACAACTCTAACTCCTAAAACATTAGGCGTAATAAAATCTTTTGAACAAGAAAATGAAAAAGCTGAAAGATGTTCGTCTTTAACTCTTTTATAAGCTTTTGAGTTATCTGAAAAATTATATGTTAAAAAATATGAAATATAATAATCTATTTTCAATCTTTCTTCATTTGTAAAGTCACTTAAATCTATTTTAAATTCTAACGAACAGATTGGATCATACTTTTCATCTATAATAGTAATTTCATTTTTTTCATATTCATAAGTATCCTCTTCATCCAAGATTTGATACTCTATAACCGGAATATTATATTCATCATATATATCTTCTACATATTTTAATATATCATCAGTATCAAAGTTTCCACTTATAGAAAGTATTTGATTGCTTGGTTGATACATAATCTCATGAACTCGACTTAATTCCTCTACACTTATTTTTAATACATCATCAATTTCTCCTAAATTTCCGACAAATCTTGTCTTATTATTAACAAGAAAATAAACAGCTTCATTAAATTTATAATGAACTCTATCTTTACTTCTAATGATTTCATCAACAATAGGCTTTTTTATCTCTTCCAATTTTTCTTCATTAAAATCTATAATGTTTATATAGTCTAGTAATACTTTTAAATGTTTTTTAAAATCTTTTATAGTTTTAATTGGAAAATAAGTGGTTTTTGAAGAAGTAAAGCCATTATAATTAACATAGTTATCATTGAAGTAAGCTGAAACATTACCATAAATACTATTTTCTATTAAAGTATGTTCAAGTAAATGAGCAAGACCCGGTTTAATTTCAATGATTTCATCTCCGACCTTTACATGACTTACTTTTGTTCCGTATTTAACCGTCAAAACAGCTGATGTTTGATTTTTGCTCTTATCTTCAACTAAAACCATTGTAAGACCATTTTTTAGTTTTTTAATCGTTGTTTTTATCATTTCCTACACCTCTAAATATAATTGTACTTGTATGCTTTACATTTTGAATAAAATCAAGCATATCATCAACCGTTGTTTCTTCATACAATTTTGCTACTTTTTCCAAACCATTTAATTCTAAATCAGCATCTTTTACTTTCCTTAATTCATTAAATGAATTATCTTCCTCAACCAACAAATCATAACTAACATATTTTTGTGCTTTGCTTAAACATTCAGCTAAAACTTTTTTATCCTTTAAACTCTCAAATACTCCATTAACTAATTTAGTAGCCTCATCTATATTTTTATCTTGTATCAAAGCATCAACAAATAATATTCCTGATCTTGCTCTAGTATGAGTTCCTGCATGATAAACCAAATTATGTTCCGTTCTTAAAGTTTTAAATATTAAATTGTTTTCCTTTGAAGATAAGAAATCTCTAAGTTGATGTAGCCTAAAATAATTATCTTCGGTAACGTCTACTTGATATACCATAACAATTTCAGTTTGATTAAACTTAGTTGGTACTTCAATATAATCTTCAGCAACAACTGGCAATAAAGTCATGTAATTTTTTTCAACTTTTATTTCATTCTTACTTAAAGGATAATATTTATCAAATAATTTATCTAAAGTTTCTCTTTCTATATTTCCATAAACGTATATAAATGGTTTATTATTATAGATGTTTTCTAGATATAGCTCATATAATCTTTCATTATTTAATTTTTCTAATGCTTCTTTATAATGTTCACTTGTTAATCCTGTTAACTCTTCTTTATCAACTATATCCCATAATTTTTTATCATTAGAAGAATCAATATTTTCATCAGACAATTTATCGGCTCTAATTAGGTAATTTTTTTCATAATCAAATTGAGATTGATCAAATTTTTTATCTTTAATAAATGGTTTCATCAAAGAATCTATTGCAAAAGAAAATGCTTCTTCAATACTATAATCCTTGATTAAGTTTTCTCTCGGTATTTCAAATTCATATTTCAAAAAATATGTTGAACCAATAGATTTTAAAGTTAATAGATTATCAACTACACCACTTTTAATTCTAGCTTTATTGTATTCACCATTATCAGGATACTTTTCACTTGTTTGAGTTATTATATCGTTAAGTATCTTAAAATATGCCATTTCTCCTTTAACATAACTAACTGGAAAAACAAATGTAAATACAACTGTATCTATTTTATCAGTCTTTATTAATGTATAATCGTTTTTAAAATTCAAATACTTCATAATTTACCTCACTTGAGATTATTATACATTATTTAATATACTTTTTCACATTATTTATGGCATTTTTTTCTATTCTTGATATCTGAGCTTGACTTACGCCTAATTCAGAAGCCAATTCCGTCTGAGTTTTACCAATAATATATCTTGATATTAAAATGTTTCTTTCTCTTTCTTTAATATATTTTAAAGCTCGATTTAAAGAAATAATAATATCTTTATCGATGCTTTCACATTTCTCATCTTTAAGCTGATCTAATAAGTAAATTGTATCTCCTCCATCATTATAAATTGGATCATATATGCTCATCGGTTCTCTTAAAGAATCATACGCTTCTTTAAGCTCATATTCTGTTATACCAAGTTCCATTAAAATATCTTCATTTTTAGGTTCTACACCATGAATACTTTGATATAAATCTTTATATTTCATAATTTTATAAGCAAGATCTCTGATACTTCTAGTAACTCTTATAGTATTAGAATCCCTTATATATCTTTTAACTTCACCTAAAATTAAAGGAACTGCATATGTTGAGAAAAGACAATTAAATGTAGAATCAAAGTTTTCAATAGCTTTCATAAGCCCGATACATCCAACTTGAAACAGATCATTCATATCATTTTTACCATTATTATAATTTTTAATTATGGATAAAACTAGACGTAAATTTCCCGTAGCAAGTTTTTCTTTAGCAAGCAAATCTCCTTCTTTATATCTTTTAAATAATTCATCCATTTCTTCTTTTTTTAAAACTTTTAAATCATTTGTATTTATTCCATTTATTTCAACTTTATTTTTTATAATATTCACCTCACATATATAATGAGGATAATTTAAATATTTTATTCAAAATAAAAACTTAACTAAAAAAAGTTAAGCTTTTAAAAAGTTATAAGTTATTTTTTTCTTATATTTAAGTTCTTATCAACAATTAAAGTTATTTTTTCTTGTTTTATTGTATCAGTAGCATCGATATTCTTATATTCAAAAGTAACATCAACTTTACCTTTTTTTATTCCTATGAATTCAAAATGTTGTTTATGAGTTGTATCATCATATTCACTTTTTCGCACCTCAACAATACCATCTTCGCTGATGATATAGCTCCACATTTGGCTTGTTTCATAGCTTGCATCTAAATCAACTGCATAAAAACTCTTATTAACACTCTTTTTGCCTATTTTAAAGAAAAATAGAAAAGCAACAAAAATAAGTAAAATGATTATAATGATTGTAAGTATCCTCTTTTTATTCATAATTCTCTCCTATAATAAATTTATTCTTCTTTTTATTTCATCTATACCTAAAATACGCATAATATCGTATAAATCAGGAGTACGAGATTTTGTAGTTAAACAAACTCTTATAATTGTTGAGATATCAGCAACATTTCCTTTATACATTTCCGGATTCTTTTTATAATCTTTCATATTTGATGCATATCCTAATTCTTCAGTTAGTTCTTTGATTTTATTAAACCAAGTATCTTTATCATCAGTTGCATCATAATATTTATCTATATACGTGTTAACAATAATTTTTATTTCATCTATTTCTGTAACACGTCCCCATTCATAGTTTTCAGCTTTAAATAATTCAGGGAACATATAATAAATATTTGGTTTAATATCACTTAAACATGCATAATCTTTTCTTGGTTTTTCTATTTCTCTTTCAATATTTAAAATACTAATTGTGTAATCTCTATTTTCACTTAAAAGTTTATTGAAATCAACATCATACTCTTCTGTATATTTTAAAAGTCTTTCAAATAAGTCAGTTGCACTCATCTTTGAAATAATATTCTTTGAAATATTATCAAGTTTCTCTAAATCATATAAAGCTCCACTTGTTCCAACTTTCTTTGGATCAAAATTAAAATCTAAAAATGATGCATCAGGATGATTATCTCTCCACTCCTCATAATTACTATTTAATATAGTCATTAAAGATTCAATTATAGCCGAAGCTGGATATCCTTTTTCACTATAGTAACTCATTAAAGCTTCTGGATCTTTTCTTTTGCTTATTTTTCTTTTAATATTTCCATCTTGTTTTAAAAGTAAAGCATTATGAATATAACTTGGTTTTTCAAAGCCAAAAGCATCAAACATTTCAATATGTAAAGGTACACTTGGAAGCCATTCTTGTCCCCTTACAACTGTTGTTGTATGCATTAAATGATCATCAACTACGTGTGCAAAATGATATGTTGGAAGCATGTCTCCTGACTTCATAATTACCATATCGTTATTGTTTTCTGGGAATTCAATAATTCCTGTAACAGGATCATCAAATTCAACTTTTCTATTTGGATTTCCTTCACTTCTAAAACGAATAACATAAGATTCCCCGTTTTTAATTCTTTCAGCTCTTTCTTCATTCGTTAAATCTCTACATTTAGCCCATGCTCCATAATAACCTGGTTGAGCTTTCTTTGCTTCTTGTTTTTTTCTCATTATATCAAGTTCTTCTGCAGAGCAGAAACAAGGATATGCCCTTCCAATTTCAATTAAATGTTTAATAAATGCATGATAGATTTCTTTTCTTTCACTTTGAACGTAAGGTCCATAATTTCCATGAATTTCACCCTTATATTCATATTCATCAGGATTAAGTCCAACATAATCTAAACATTCCATTATTTTATCAACAGCGTCCGTTACTTCTCTTTTAGTATCAGTGTCTTCATTTCTTAAATAAAATACTCCTCCACTGTTTTTAGCTAAAAAATAATCTGTTAAAGCTTGAAACAAATTACCAATATGTACAAATCCAGTTGGACTTGGAGCAAATCTTGTAACTAAAGCTCCCTCTGGTAACTCTCTTTCTGGATACATTTTTTCATAATCTTCAATAGTTTTATCTATATTTGGAAATATTAAATCTGCAAGTTCTTTATTACTCATAAATTCCACCTCTTCATAGAAAAGTATACCGAAATAATGTAAAAAATGCAATTATAAAAGGAGTGATTATTCACTCCAAACCTATTTTAACTGATATATAATGAGGCTAACATATAATCCATTCTTTTAAGGATAGTGTCACTTATGCTTTCATCCACATTTTTAGTTACTTTTAAATATATTTTATCTCCATGTAGATAACTATAATTTAAGTTATCAGAAACATTTTCATGATTATAAGTTTCTTCATCAATCATTTCAAACTTCAAATAAATATTTTCATCATTTAAATCTTTTAGAAAATAAGTATTATTACTCATCTTTGTCATTTCAAAATTATTAACGTCTATATCTATTTTAAAAATATCATAAGCAACATAAGTTTTTAAAACTATTTCTTCTTCAATGCCATTTACAATAATTTTATCTTTTTTTAGATTTTCTTCTACTACAATCTTAGTTGTTGTCGTTGTTGATGTTAATTTCACATCTTTAGAACTTTTGATATTAAACATCAAAAGGCCAACGCTTAAACAAATGACACTTATTATAATCATTAAAATATATTTAAAATCTTTATTCATATAATCCCATCTTATTCTTTATTGTATTTATCTTTATAGATATCAATAAAAGTATCATCATCAAAATAATTAATACCCATTGATTTTTTTACTCTTGTTAACACTTCATCGGCATCATTCTTAGCTTTTTCCGTACCATTTTTTAAAATCTCAATTACTTCTTCAATATGGTTTTCAAAGTAAGCACGTCTTTCTCTTATAGGACCAAATTCACGATTTAAAACATTTATTAAGAATTTTTTAATCTTAACATCTCCTAAACCACCACGTCTATAATGATCCTTCATTTCATCTAAGTTTTTATATTCAGAAGCATATTCCAAAAAGTCATCATCTTTAGCAAAAGCATCTAGATAAGTAAATACCATATTTCCTTCAATTTTTCCTGGATCACTTATATTTATATGATTTGGATCAGTATACATCTTCATTACTTTTTCTTTAATAACTTCAGGGGTATCAGAAATATAAATCGCATTACCCAAACTTTTACTCATCTTTGCTTTACCATCTATACCTGGAAGTCTATTACAAGTTTCATTTTCTGGTAAAACAGCACTTGGTTCATATAAAGTTTTTCCATAAATAGAATTAAAACTTCTTACTATTTCTCTAGTTTGTTCAATCATTGGAAGTTGATCTTCACCAACAGGTATAATTGTTGCATCAAAACCTGTTATATCAGCAGCTTGACTTATTGGATAAGTTAAGAATCCTGTTGGAATGCTTTCAAACTTACGCATTTTGATTTCACTTTTAACAGTTGGGTTTCTCTCTAATCTTGTTAAACTTACCAAGTTCATATAATAAAATGTAAGTTCACATAGTGCTGGAATTCCTGATTGAATAAATATCGTTACTTTATTTGGATCAATTCCACAAGATAAATAATCAATCGCAACTTCAAGAACATTTTCTCTAATCTTAGCAGGATTATCATAGTTATCGGTTAATGCTTGAGCATCAGCGATCTCAATATAAAACTTATCATAGTCACCATCATTCATAAGCTCAACTCTTCTTTTTAAAGAGCCAACATAATGGCCAATATGAAGTCTACCAGTAGGTCTATCTCCAGTTAATATAATTTTATCCATATTTAACACCTTCAAATCTATAAAAATTGTATCAAATTTCTTACAAAAAGTCTTTATTTAATTAAAATTTTCAAAAAAAATGAATTAAATTATTCTTAATTCATTTTAAAAATTAAATATATTTTTTATATTATAAAACTACATATGGATTTGTACTTGTTCCATCTTCATTAGTAATATTGCTACTATAAGCATAATTATTACCTTATATATTGAAAACACTTTTAAAAAATGTTATATTTTATTTAGTGAGAAGCAAAAGTTCCTTTTGAGGCCGATGCTTACCACGTGTTTGTTGTAGCATCCTTATTCAGTAGAATAAAGATGCTTTTTTTCCTATAATAATTTTAAAATTATTACTAGCAATATTAAAACGATTAAGTAAAGTAATCTTATATGATTATCTTTTTTCATCGTATCACTTCCTCTAGTACTCCTTTAACCAAAACCCTGAATATTTAGCCTCTAGTTGGAAGTGATAAGCATCTTTCTCTGCTTCTCAATTGGTTATTATATATAGTTAATTTTTCTTGTCAACAAACTCGACAAATGTCGACAAAATTAGAACCTAAAATACAAAAAAAAGAGTTATACACTCTTAATTATAGTCATTTTAATTTATATTGTTATAAATTTACTTATCACTTTTCAAAACTTTTCTTATAGTTAAAAATTCTTCTGGATATTCTTCTAATTTACCGAGTTCTTTATTTAGTACTATTGGGGGAACAAAATTTATTTTCCAACCTTTTTCAATGTATTCTCTGAAAACTTCTTCATAATTTATTACACTAGTAACAATAGTTTTAATCGGATAAAATTCTTCTGGAATAGATAAAACTTTATGAAAACCACAACATCTAACTAACAATTCGTCAAAATCAAGAGACATAACATATTTAAGATCTCTTTCATAATCAGTCGAATATGTTTTTAATTCTTCAAAAAAACTATAAAAATTAGCTTGAGCACTCAGAACGCCAATTACTACAGATCTAATTTTAGGATTATAGCTACGTTTTTCAATATGGTTATACCACATTTTTTGTGAATTATCCAACGTATAATATTCAGGGGTATACACTGTAGGGAAATCATAAATTAAATTTAAGTACATTTCAAACTCTTCATAAGTTATAAATCCAGATTCTTCTATAGCACTTATTTGCTTTTTTATATCACTTGCTCTTGGTAATTCTTGATTTCTGATTACACGTCTATAAGGATAAATTAGATTACATTCTTTGTGTGCTTGCGGTCCAAGAGAATTATATAATCGACCGTCAGGAGTAATAAACCAACAATTCGGTAAAGAAAAATTAACAGGATTAAATTGCTTTAAAGGAATTTTAACAACAAGTTCTGGCATTTCTTCTAAAGCTTGGTTTATTTTATTTTCTAACCCTTTAGTTAATTTTTTTTGATATCTTGCCACTATTAAAACTGCAGAAAGAAATCTCTTAGTTATTTTCTTTTCATCATGATCATTATAAAAAAATAAATAAGAATCTGCTATAAATAATTCAAAAACCGCGGAAACGTATTCTTCTATATCTTCAAAATTATAAGTCGGATATTCCTTTTTAAAAAGAAGCATTAAAATGTCCAGTCTTTCTCTACCCGCATCAGTTAAATTGTATCCACTAGTATCCTGACCATTTAAAAATTTAGCAATTAACTCACTTAAAAATATCTCTTGACGATTATCCATTTCGTTATCCCAAAATAGCACTTTTTTGTCAGAATCTATACTTTTTTGACAAAGCAAATCCAAATTTCTTATTTGCTCAAACATTGAAGCATACTTTTGATAAAAAGAAAAAGGAAGATTATTTTCACCTATAACATAATATCTTTTTGTGTTCCACTCAATTAATTCTAAATATTGATTCTCTTTATTTTCCAATTCTTTAAAATACTTTAGCATAACTTTCCTCCATAAAATTATCTCTATTGTACTATAAAAATAACCAGAAAAAAAGCAAATTTCAAAATTTGCCTATTACTCACTTAATTTTATAAGTTCATTATAATGCTTATCAAAAGATTCTAAGAATTCATTTATCTCACTTGGCATCGTATATGGTGAAAGACTTATTCTAATTGTTGTTTCACTTCTTTTATCATCATGAGTCATTTGATAAACAGATTCACTCTTTTTTCCCTTAGAACAAGCTGTATTGCTAGAAACATAAACTTCATCTTTTTCTAGAGCATGAATAAATGTTTCCGGTTTTATATCCATTAAACTAATATTTAAAATATGTGGAATACAATATTTACTTGAATTGATAACAATTCTTGGATAATTTTCCATATGTTCAACAATCTTATCATAGTATTTTTTTACTGTTTCTTCTTTTTTATTTATATCTTTTAAAGCAAGTCTTAATGCTTTAGCAAAAGATACAATTAAAGGAAGCGGAGGCGTACCTGGAACTAAAGAATCATCATGTCCATATAAAAGTGGAGTTAACACAAGACCTCTAGTTTTATATAAAAGTCCAATCCCTTTTGGTCCATATATCTTATGACTACTAATAGTAGCTAAATCAACATCATTAACATTAATATTAACTTTACCAATAGCTTGAGTCATATCACTATGAAGAATACAATTCTCATTATTTTTTCTTATAACTTGTCTAACAGTTTTTAATGGTTGCCTTGCTCCAACTTCGGAATTAACTGCACAAATACTTACTAAAATAGTGTCTTTAGTAACTTTATTTTTTAAATCATCAAAATCGATTACACCTTCATTAGTAACATTAACATAATCGATTATAAATCCAAGTTTTTCTAAATGTTTACATATTCCATAAATACTTGGATGTTCCATTGTTGAAACAAGTATTCTATTTCCATATCTTTTATAAGTTAAAGCTGCTCCAATAATAGCTAAATTATTTGATTCTGTTGCTCCACTTGTATAAAAAAACTCATCCTCTTTAATATTTAAAAGTTCACTTACTTGCTTATTTGCACTTTCTAAAAGTTCATGAGCTTTAACTCCTAAACTATGTAAACTATTTGGATTTCCAAAATATTCTTCTGTAACTTTATTGTAACTATCAAGTACTTCTGGAAGCACTGGAGTTGTTGCTGAATAATCTAAATAAACCATTTCCTACTTCACCATATTTCTTTCTTTTTTATAAGCATCCAATAAACGTTTATGAATTCCTGGTTCAACCACATTTATAGAATTAATTGCATATTCTAAACTTTCTTTAAAATTACCTTTATTAAATTCTCTTTCTGCTTTTGTTAAACCATTATTGATATTTGAATTTATTGCACGATATCTATTTCCATAAACAATTGCATTTTCCGCCATAGATGCTGTTTTAACAACCTCTAAAGAAGTATTATACACCTTTAAAACTAAATCTCTAGCAGTATCTACTCTTGTATTTAAAGTTTTAATCGAAATCGGTTTGCGTTCAAGCTCTAAAACCATATCACGAACAGCTTCATTTGCTTCTTCTAATTCCACATAATAATTTCTTGGAACAATTGGAAGTTTATATGAATTAATTTGCTTTTTAGTTTGTTTTAAAATAACTTTAATCTCATCAAGTTGTTCATGAGCACGTATTTCGTCCTCTTTTAAAGATCCTAAACTTCTTAAAGTATAATCAAGTTTATCTTCAGCTTTTAAAAGTTTAGCATTAATATTTTCCATTTCTTTTGTAAGTCTTGAATAAGCTGTATTCTTTTCTCTAAATTTATTAACAAGATTATCATACATTGTTTCACATTCTAATATTTCTGATTTTATTTCACTTATAATATGAACATCATCATCAGTTAAATCATAACTATATTTAATATCATCAATTTTACTAGAAAGACTATTAACAATTTTCTTTAATTTTTTACATTTAATTAAAACACTTCTGATATAATCATCAAACATCTTTTTAGCAACACGTTCTTTATCAAAATCAGAATAAAGTCTATCAAAATAATCCATTATAGTTTTAAGTTCAAATATAGAATCTTCTAGATTTAAAACATTTAATCTATCAAATATATCAGCAATTTTCTTTTCTGATTCATTTATATTATATTCTATCTTTAAATAATCAAGGTTATATCCTTCACTTTTCATCTTTTCATTAATTTTACTTACCTCTTCTATTTTTTTAGGAATCAAATTTTTACCCAAAAGAATAATTGATGGAGCTTCTTCAATAACAATCTTTAAATTACCAATAGTATCATCTAAAGCTTTAACAATTTTACCAACTTCTGAATAAACATTGTTTTCCATAGCAAGTTCAAAAGCTGAAAAAAGTTTATCAACATTTTCGAATTGAAGTTCTAAAGGAACTTGTATTAAGGAATAATCATCTTTATTATTACCATTATTATAATGTAAAAATATATTACGATACTCACTTTTTAATTTAGTAACAATTTCCCTGTTTTTCTTTTCTGATAAAGTTATCTCTTGAATATCATCTAAAAGTTTACTTGCTTTACTTTTAGCAATATAAATATCAAACTCAACATTAGTTAAATATTCATTAGCTTCTCTATATTTCTTTTTATTAACTTTTTCTTCAGCTTGTAAAAGCTCATCACTTATCTTTATAACGTCTTTATCTTTTAGTTCTTTAAAAACACTTTTCCAATAATTAAATTTAGATTCTAATTCTTTATTATTAATTAATGATTCAACTTTATTAAGTTCACTTAAAATAGAACCACTTATAATTAAGTTTTTACTTCTTTCCAAGTTATCAAGAGTATTATTGAACTGATTTTTTATATTTCTAATAATTATAATAATTACACTTATAACTACGCCTAAAGTAATAATCGCATAACCAATTGTTAGTAATGTATTAAAATCACCAGACATACACTCATACTCCTATTCTTAACTAATTATAACATAAAGAAATAATATATTCTATAATTTTAAGATAAAAAGGATTAATATAAATTCAAAAAAAAACTAATTAGGCAACAGCTAATTTAGTTTTCATAAATTATGAATAAATTATAAAGATAATTTTACACCATTCATCGCGTCATAATAATCTTTTACACTTTTTTCAAATTCAAATATTTAAGTATTGCTAGTAATTTTAAATTGAATTATTTATTATATTCCAAAACAATTCATAATCAATTTCATAAGAATCACAGTTGTTCTGTAAACATTTTTTATCAGATACATTAACACTATAATTTGAACTTTTATTTGAAACATTAAATATCTCATATTCAGTATTGTATTCATACATTATGTTCTCTTTTAAATTATATAAAACAACTTCTCTTGTATCTTTATCATAAAATAAATTATATGATATTTGATTATATTTTACATCCATCGCGCAATTATTATTTTTACAAATCTTTTCAAACTTATTGTTTTGATCATCAAAATGCGAAGTAATTACATATAATTCTTTTTCATCAGTAGATTTCTTATCTTTAAATAAAAATAATTTTGAATTAGAATATTCTTGTTTAAAATTGATTTTTAGAACCTGATCAATTTTTTCTCCAGAGACGTTAATATACATATTATTTAAAATATAAGTTATTCTCTTAAAATCAAAATATTCAGAATAGCCATAATAATCTACAATAGTAAAGTTATTATTATAGTTACTATTTATAATTATCTTCTCTTTATTTTTATCCAAATAATAAATTTTAATTTTATCAATATTCAAATCATTATTAACAAAGTTAATATTAAGGTATGCTTTTTCTCTAGTTTTTATAAAATAACTATCAGCAAGTTCAATAGAATCAGATTTTAAACTAACTTTATAAATTTTTATTGAATTATAAGTAGTTAAAAAATAATAGAAGAAAAATAATAAAGATATAATTATCAAGAAAAATATTACAATTGCTAAATTTTTTCTTAATTTATGTTTTTCATGTAATAATTCAGCTGGGTATTTTTCTATTTTTTCATCGTTTTCATTATTCTTCAAACTTCCATAAACAAGTTCATCTATTGAAATATTAAAGTAGTTACTAATCACTAACAACATATCAACGCTTGGAATTGTTTTTCCATTTTCCCATTTTGTTACTGCAGTTCTATCAACAAAAAGTGCTTCAGCTAATTTATACTGACTTAATCCTTTCTGCTCTCTTAATTTTTTGATTAAATCACCTATTTTCTTTGCATCCATTTAGTCACCACCTAAAAAATAAATTGATTTAATATTATTATACATGATTTACTGCAATATTGATTATAAAAGCACCTTTCTTTTTAATACTCCTTCCTACTATCCAAAACATTGCTATTATAATTGATAAAATTAAGATAGCTATGTTTGTAAGCATCATTGAATAATCAAAAAACTTTAAAAAATAACCTAAAGTTAATTGAAATAAAAAATTTATCAAAACTAACCATAACATAAACACAAATATTTTTATAACTGTCATAAAATTAATCAAATAATAGTTATATCCCACCATATATAAAATTTTGCAAAATTCTTTTTCATCAATTAAAATATTGATGATACTAATAACAAAAACTAATAAACATATAAAACATACAATAAACAAAACATAAATGAAATATTGATAATAATTTTCAAAATTCAACTCATTTTTCTTTACTATATAAAAATCATAATCAATCTCGTTTTTAATCAATAAGTCGCAAAAATCATTATAATCTATCCATTTCTTTAATGTAATGAAATATCTATTATCAAACTTATATTTTGCAAATTCTGATTTATTAACTTGTTTCACACTTTTAGGAAAATATTTACTAGACTTATCTTCAACAATAATCTCATTTTCATTAAAAATACATTTTTGATAAACTTCAATATTACTATAATTTTTTATAAGATTTATTTTATTTTTTGTATTAAGTTCTAACAAGAAGTACGAATTTTTATAATTATCATTTAGAATCTTACCGCTGTATTTATAAAAAATAAATGAAACATCAATAACTATAAGAAGAGAAAGTATTATAAAGAAATAATTTCTAGTAGATTTTTTATTAAAAGTTTCTTTAAAAAATATTAAATATTTCATAAAAGAATTTCCTCTACACTTTTATTTAATTTAAAACGTAATACTCTTTTGTTTACCAAAAGAATTATAATAACTTCTAAAATAAAAGAAAGAATGATTGGAATAATTGAAAAAGGTATAAAAGTTCCATCATAAATATATTCCGCAAGCAAAACATTTTTTATATAAAAGAATAAAATTAAGTATAAAATAATTGAAATAACAAATGAAATAAAAAATAATATAACGTTTTCTAAAATATTTATATTTTCAATTTTTCTATTTTCAAATCCAATAGACTTTAAAATTGCATTACACTTTGATCTATATTTTATTTTTTTTGACAAAAATGATTCCAAAACTATCATAAATAAAAGAGAGATTATTATTGAAGCAAATATAGGAAAATAAGTAAGAATTTTAATATATCCTTCATTTAGTTCTGATACAACATAATAAGAATCATTTCTTTTTTTTAGTTCCTTTAAAACGTTTTCTACATTTTCATATTTATCAACTAATAGCATAGAACCACTTTCATTACTATTTGAAGTAGATTGTTCTAAGTCACTTTCATCTTGAATAATTTTTTCGAAATCGTCTTTTAATATATAACAAGAATTCAAAGCGTTCATCGTTTTTTTAGTATCAAAAGTACCAACTATATCATATGTTGCTATTTTTTCATCATTTTCATATATACTAAAGCTCTTATTTAATATCGATTTACCACTTATGATTCTACTTTTATTAAAAATAGTTTTTCCGTTTCTTACTTCTATTTCATATGGAAAAAAAGTATCTGAACATATAGCTTCATTAGCATTTTTTATCATCTTACCTCTTTTTATTTTTAAATCTTCTTTAGATATCAAAGCATTAATTAAAATTTCAACTTTTAAATCTGAATCGAAGTCTTTAGAAGAAAAAGTTAGAGGATTTCTATACTTTGCATCTTCTACAGCAAGTACATGATCTATTTTTTTCAAATTATTAATATCATTAGAATCAACAATGATAGTTCTAAATCCGCTATATTTATAAAAATATGATTGTTTTAACAAAACAAATGTATATCCAACACTTATTGATAATAAAATTGCTAAATTGGTAAATAGAAAGATTAGAAATAAGATAAAATTTTTCCAATTTAATATATGTTTTCTTACATAATCAAAATACATCTTAAAGTTCTCCTTCCAAATCAATTATTTCATCAACATATTTTTCTATATCTTTAGAGTGACTTACAACAATAACACATTTTCCATTTCTAGCAATTTTTTTTAGATTATTTAAAACAAGAACTTCATTTTTTCCATCCAAATTTCCAGTTGGTTCATCAGCCAATATAATATCAGGATCATTAATTATAGCTCTAATAAGAGCAACGCGTGCTTGCTCTCCTCCAGATAATTCTTTTGGAAAATGTTTTAATCTATTTTCAATTCCATATGTTTTAGCCAAATCAATAATATTGTTTTTATTATCTTTTTTATTTAACAACGTTGGAAGTAAAATATTATCGTAAACATTTAAATAATCATCCAATAAATAATCTTGAAATACAAATCCTATTTTTTCATTTCTTAATTTTGCTTGATCAATCAAACTTGTTTTACTTATATCCTGATTATTAATGAAAATATTTCCAGAATCATAGTTTTCCAATAACCCAATGATTTTTATTAAAGTCGACTTTCCACAACCAGAATGTCCTATAATTCCATACATCTTTCCATAATAAAAATTTAAATTTAAGTTTTTAAATACACTAATTGTATTTTTATGCACATAATAATTTTTATTTAAATTAACCACTTTAACTGCACTTTTCATATTTCCTCCAACTACATATTTTTACAGTTAAAACATATCATACATTATCTCCTTTTTAGTAGTGATTTATATTCACATTAGATTTATGAAACATAAAAAAAGATAACCAAAGTTATCTTAGAATTATTGATTTTTATTCAACCACATATGGGTTAGTTGTTGTACCAGAACCAGTTACAAGTGTGCCACTGATAAGCGAAACTACTGGACGGACCCCACGAGCACCGCCCACATAGTCATAGTGCACATAGCCAGCACTATAGACATAACCAACACAAGCATAACCACGAGCATCCAGCATCACAGGGGAGAATGTCCAATAAATGCTATTTGTATATAAGTAATTTGTTACATCATCATAATCACCTGTATTGGAATATTTTGTATTAAATCCTGCAAGCACTACCTCATCTAATGTTATTAATCCAACTGGATATGTTAGTTTTCCGTTTCCATTTTTACTATCTACGGTAAATTTATCATTTTGATTTTGACACACTAAACTTGGATTTGGATTGTTCGACCAATATGATGCTCGATGTGCTGCTCCATACAATGATGCACTTTTCCCATATCCTAATGAACCAAAGGATGAAAAGGAAGTTTCTCCAATTGTCTTTGCATCATATGCTTTTGTACTTCTATCATTACAGAATACTGTATCTTCCAATTTTGATGTTGTTATTTCATCAAAATTAGCTTTATACCAATTATCTATATATGTTTTTATTGTTGAGTCATTTGTATTTGCATGAGTTGCTGCATAGGTGTTGCTTCCTGCTGTTCCATACATATAGCCAACATATGCATTATCGGTATAATTTGTATTAAATGCACTTGTTCCTATTTGAGTTGCTTCTCCTGTTTGAGTTTCACATTTGCCATCTGTTGGTGTTCCGTTATATATTAGTTTTACTCCATTGTTTTCAGTTGTTCTTATTATCTTCCAACACATATTATTAAATATTATATTATTATTTACTTTATCAGCTGCTCCTCTATAATAATATACTGGTACATTACCTTCAGTAGCAGTTGTTGTATATATTCCATTTGTTCCACTTACTCCTGAACGTACCTTATAATCTATTACGGTTTTAGTATCAGCATTATTTTTTATTAAATTATATAAATTAGTTGTTCCTACTGCAATTTCAGTTCTTTCGACTGCATTAAATTCTAACTTACATGTATATTCTTCTGTAACTGCTTCAGTTGCTACCTTATCTAGTGTTACTGTTAATGTTCCATTTACTGAACTTTTTGCTTTTACAACTGTTGCTTCGTTTTCTAATTTATTTTTGATGCTTGTATATTTTGCTATTGTTCCTTCCTTTGGTACACATGTTACATTTACATTTGCATCATAGTTGCTTGAATTATTTGTTACTTCATAATTTAATACTGATGTTTGATTTAATGTTTTTAATTCTGATGTTTCAAATGTTATTATCTTCTTTGTATCATCTACTACTGATGAATATACATCCTTTCCATCTAATGTTGCAGCTGTAAAGATAACTGAAAAGTCATCTTGATTTTCACTTACGTTTGCATTCCCGTTTATTATTAATGTCGTTGAAATGCTAGCAAATCCAATTGACATTAATATAATTGCTACTATAAGCATACTCTTCTTTTTCATATTATACCTACTTTCCTTTACTTTTTTATTTTATAATACCCCCCCCCGATTTTCAAGCAAAACTTCCTTGTTTACACTTTTTTTGCATTTTATATTTTGGTTTATCAAGAGAAACAAAATATTTTTTAACTTATGCTTGCTACTTGAGTTTATTTAGTATTCTTATTCAATAAATTTAAAACCAAAAAAAAACATGTAAATTCATACATGTTTCTTACACTTCAGCTATATATTCCAGTAACTTTAAGAAAAGATTGATATATTTTTGATTTAATTTTTCTTTTCTTAATTTACGTATTTTTATTCTTTTTTGTTTTATATCCATATCACTTAACAAGATTTCTCCTAGTTTATCCTTTGTTTTAGTCTCAATTGGTAAATCATTAAGTATGGAATCAATATCATCATTAATAAGTCTTAAAGCATCAATTTCAATATCTCTTCCCTTACAATTAATTGTTATCTGTTTCAATGTAGATAAAGGTGGAAGCTCAACAACAAAATCTGAATCATCTATATATGAATTAACCATTTTAACTATCTCTTCACCAGAATGCACTTGTACTTCATCAGCTTCTCTTGTATTTCTAAATCTTATTCTATACGAACGCATCTCTGGAATTATTCCACTTTTTCCAGCTACAGGTCTAATTATAACCGTGAAATTGTTTGCTTGATAAGTGTAATCTATGCTCGTTAAAAGATAAAATCCTTGTTCATAAAGAGATGAATTTCCATCATCTTCATACATCTCATACGTACTTGATGCTCCTGGAAATACTTGAATTTCCATATATTTAGATGGATTAGTATTATTAAGATCATTATCATTTAATATATCCATTGGTATAATAGTTCCTGCTTTCGCGAACACCGGATAATCTTCTTCTTTATAAAATGTTGTATAACGTTTTCCGCCAACATATCTTTTACCATTTGTAAAATCATACCAAATTCCATCAGGTAAAAAAAGTTTTAACACGGATCTATCCATCAAAACATCCTTTTTGCTTGTAATTGGCGCAACAAACAAATTGGTTCCAAAGTAGTATTCATTTCTATATAAAGGTTCATCATATATTTCCGGATATCTATAATAAATTGGTTGAACAAGCGGAAGACCTATTCTTGAATATCTATAAGCTTCACTATAAAGATATGGAATTAATGAATGCCTTAGTCTTAAATACTTGATAACCACTGATTGAGTTTTAGTATCCCAAGCCCATGGTTCTCTTTTAAAATATCTACTTTCATCACATGAAAGACGAAGAATTGGAGAAAAACATCCAAATTGAACAAACCTTGAATAAAGTTCTCCTTCTTCAATTCCCCCAGTATAACCACCAATATCGTTTGAAATCCATGAAAGTCCAATATTTGATGCTGTGCTATTAAAAGATGGAAGCATCTCTAAATTTTTCCAAGATACAAGCATCTCTCCTGTATAATGAATTGGATATCTATGCGCGGCTAAAAGACCATCTCTTGCAAGAACAATACCTCTTCTATTTGTAAGCTGCTTAAAATCATCAAAATGATAATGAGTCAATGCTCTTAAAGTAGTTAAATCTTTTGAATTATTATAATCTACACAGAAAAAATCAACACCATAATTCATAAGTGGATGAATTAAATTATCAAAATAAGAGTTCAATTCATCTTTATTAAAGACATTAAATGGAACTATTCCACTTTTATCCCCTAAATTAGCTCCGTTTCTATATGGTATAAAATAATCCTCTTTATCACTTATTCCCAAAACCGGATTCACTTTAACAGCAAGCCTTACATTCTTATTATGTAAATAATCGGCCATTCTTTTAGGCCTTTTAAACAATTTCTCATCAAAAGTAAAACCTGATACTAATCCTTCATTTTTTCTATGCCATTTATCAGAAAGCATAATTATTGAAAGTGGAACACGATATTTATTAAAATCAAACACCAATTTTTCTAAATCTTTTGAATTATAAGCAGTATTTCTATTCCACCAAACACCTAAAGCATATCTTGGAATTAACGGAGGATATCCCGTTAAAGTAAAATAATCCTTTAAGCAAGCTCCAAAATCACGCTTATACATAAAAAGATATATATCAACTCTTTTATCCGTTCTACGACCTAAAGAACCATCCTCATTAAAAATTAAACTTTCAGAGTCATCTAAAGAAACAAAACCATCTGTCGAATAAAGGCCCTTATTAAGTTTTGCATGCCCATTTGCTCCATCAAGAGAATAAGCCGTACCCAAGAAGTTTCTAACTTCAGGATGAAGTGGATACCAAAACTTATCAGTATCATTTAAATTAACTCTCATATATTGATCTGGACTAACTTTTGAACCATAAAAAGGCATTTCCTTTTGATACGTTAAAGTGAAATATTTAGTTTTGATTGTCAAATATTTATTATCCTCATGTTTTTCAAACTTCACTGGATTAAATTTTCTATTTATTGCAAGTTCAGTTGGACGATCTTCAAACTTACCTGTTTCCGAATATTCAAGACGAACTAGTATTTCTGAAAGCACTGTTATACGATATTTATTTCCTTTGACTATGTTTGAGATATTTGGAAGTATATCATAGTTCATTTTAAAGTGTTCTTTTAAATCGCTCACACTCATCACCCATACCCTATTCTATAAACAATTTTAACATAATAATTGCTCAAAAAAAAGTCTAATTTAATTGACTTTTGCATATATTTAGTGTATATTACTAATGCGTAGTGATTGGCAGTCATTTAACAAAATTAGTAATGTGTTTAAGAATAAAAATCTAGTAACTTAAACTGCCTAAGGGAAAGAAAGTTAAACTCCCTACTAAGTATGTTAAATAGTCCTTTACTATAGTAAATATAAGAAAGGAGAAAATTTATGGCAAGATATACTGGTCCAGCATACAAAAAATCTAGAAGATATGGTTTTTCTACATTAGAAAATGGAAAAGATTTAGCTAAGAGACCTTATGCTCCAGGACAACATGGTGCAGGAAGAAGAAAAAAGATTAGTGAATATGGTATCCAATTACAAGAAAAACAAAAAATCAGATTTATGTATGGATTAAATGAAAAACAATTTAGAAGACTATTTGATAGAGCTGCTAAGTTGAAAGGTGTTCATGGTGAAAACTTCTTAAAATTACTAGAATCTAGATTAGATAACCTAGTATATAGAATGGGTCTTTCAACTACTAGACGTGGTGCAAGACAACTTGTAAATCATGGACATATCCTAGTTAATGGTTCAAAAGTTGATATTCCTTCATATTCTTGTAAACCTGGTGATGTTATAAGTGTTAAAGAAAATTCACTTGAACATCCAGCAATCAAAGCTTCTTTAGAAGCTGGTGTAAAAACACCTGCATATGTTGAATTCGATAATAAAAAACTTACAGGAACTTATCTTAGATATCCTGAAAGAACTGAATTATCAGCTGATATCAATGAATCATTAGTAGTTGAGTTCTACAATAGATAGAAAAAAATAAAACTTGGTTAAAAAACCAAGTTTTTGTTTTGTTCTCTTAATCTTATCTCTTTAGTAATCATACTAATTACTTTTTTTGTTGCACTTTTAGCTAACTCCTCACTGCTTGAATAATTATATGTTAAATATTTTTTTAAACTAGCTAATTCCTCTATTGTTAAAGACTTGAAATAAGCATAATATTCTCCTCTTTTTAATGATTCTAAAAACAACTTATATATATCCGAATTGTAAATCTTATTGAGTTCTTTATTTACCAAGAAACTAACATAAGGTCTAATTGAATTAATTCTAACAACTGCACTTACTCCACCAAGTTCAGAATAGGACTTTTCTAGAAATTCATCAAATTCTTCAGCAGTAAATATCGATAATAATTTAGCAAGCGATTCATCATTAAATGATTTTAAACCATTTTCTTTAATGGCGCTTATCACTTGTTTTATTTTTTCATCATTTACCAAGACTAACTCCTCCTATACTGTTCTTTTTGCATAATCTTTTAAACTTTGATCTATCTTTTTTTCATATTCAGGGAATGACGACATAACAACCCTGATGAAATCATCAAAATGTCTTTTATTAAACACATCATACATTCTTCTATAAATCTCATCTATAGCAACAATTCTTGCTTTTAATCCATCTGTAGGCGCAAACTCCTTCGTTTTTCTTACCAGCGAATTATATTGCTCAACAATTCTTTTTAGATCGATTTCCTTTTTATAAACTCCCATCAATTTTTCTTTATTATGTGTACTTGCAGAAAAAACAACAGTCGTTAAAAGTTTTGTTGCATCATAGAATTTATATTCCTTTAAATTACTGATAATATATAAATTCATAAAATAGAAACCTAGAACTAAAAAATTATTAAATTGATAAGGATCACTTATATACTTTTCCTTTTTATCAATTTTTTCTTTATCTAGAGTTGTAATAACTGAATAAACCCAGTTAAGATTATCTTGATATAAAATATTAACTAAATCATCATACTTCATAATTACCCTCTATTCTATTATTATTATAGCATCATTTATACATGAAAAAAAGAGTTATTCACTCTTTTCTATTGAAACATCCTTTATTAAGGTGTTAAAACTAGACGAAAACCAACATAGCTATATGCTTCTCCAGAAGCACCACCAAAATAAAGTTGCCCAGCAAATATACCATGCCCATAATCACCACCGCGTGCAAAAAATGGACTTGAAGAGGAAACAAAATATGCATAGGATGCAAACCGACTTGATACATATCTTTTTATACTGCTATTGCTTTCAATTGATTTCAAAGTTGTAAATGGCCCCATTTCTCCGTTGCATCTCCTAATATTCTACATTGGTAACTGGTTGTCATACTCGATTCATTATAAACATCATAATACTTTGAGCCATAATTTGTAAAAGTTATTCCACTATTATCAGAGTTATCTAAGGTATATACTGACATATATTCATGTGCTCCACCGGACATATCATATATTCCACTTATATTTCTTGATGTACTTGCTAAATATCCAATCTCAGTATCATACATTCTTGTATATGTACCATTTTGTTTTAATGAAGTTCCTTGTTGTTTGAATTATTTGTTACTTCATATGTTAGTACTGTTTATCTCCTACTTTACTTAAATTATTTGTATTAAATATTATTGTCTTTTTATCTTGACTTATTACACTTTCATATACATCTTTTGTATCCAATCTTGCCTTTGAAAAATATACATCAAAGTCCGTTTCATTCTTTGATACTTTTATATTACTATTTATTATTAATGACGTACTTACTGCTGCAAATCCAATCATCATAAAAACAATTACAACTATTATTGCACTTTTCTTCATTTAAACACACCTCATCTATTTTTATTTTATAATACCCCCCCCGATTGTCAATTTCTTTTGTTGAAAATTACTACTTTGAAAAAAATTTTTTTAATTTTGCAAATTATTTTATACAACTTTTTGCAAATTAAAATACATTAAAAAAAACACATGAAATCATGTGTTTTTTTAATATATTATTCTTTTTTAGTTTCATCTAATTTGTATCTAATTTATAAGGATTTGTGCTTGATCCATCTCCTGAAATAAATTTCACATTGCTATTTAAATATACAACTGGTCTTATATACATTAAAGTTGAAGATGTACTTTTATTATAACCACTGGAAGAATTCATTCTATAAATTTGATTACTTGAACTTGAATCAGGAGTTATAAATGCTTCCATATTTTTACCAATATACATCCAACTATTAGTTCTTCCTGATGAAACATCACATCCAAATCCATTATTAAAACACTCATTGTCAATTCCATAGGCATAAGTATAAGCAAAATCCGATGGATACATTAAAGAAACATATGCGTCATTATAATAACTTGGGTTTCCAGAATACACTTTATTACTTCTTTCATGACTATACCATTCATTTGCCTTTACATATTGCATCATATCAGTTCCACCTAAGTAGATTTTTGTTTTTGATATATAATTTTTATCCAAAGTTTCATAATAATTTTCATTTAAATAATTATTTAAACTTGAAATTATAAAATTATTTTTTCCGTTAGTATCCCAAGCGTATGAACTATCCAAAGTATCATTTTTTATTATTTTAATCTTTTTTTCTCCATCAATATCAAAGATACCTAATATTCTCCATGTTTCACCACTAAACTTTATATAATTATATGGATTATCGCCAATAAAACGATAGTCGCTTAGGGCTTCTGTTTGTTTAGTTTGCTCATGATTAAAAACATATAATTGATTTTTATTTCCATTTTCATATGAATTTATTTCCTCAGAATTAGCTAAAGATATTAGCTTATCAATAGCTGGATTATTTCCCAACTGAGTTCTCTCTACTGCATTAAACGTTAGTTCACAAACATATTGTTCATTTACTTCTTCTGTAGCAGTTTTTTTTAAGTTAACTGTTAATGTTCCATTTAAGCTTTCTTTGGCTTTTACAATTGTTGCATTTCCTTCTAGTTCATTTTTGATACTTGTATATTTAGCAGACCCACCATCTTTTAATTTACAAGTTACTTGAACTTCAGCATCATAATTGCTTGAATTATTTGTTACTTCATAATTTAACACACTTGTTTGATTTATTGTCTTTAATTCATTTGTTGAAAAATTTATTATCTTTTTAGTATCATCAACTATATTTGCATATACATCTGTTCCATCTAATGAAGCCTTGGTAAATATTACAGAAAAATCCTCTGTATTTTCACTTACTTTTGCAGACCCATTTATTACTAAAGTTGTTGACACGGCAGCAAATCCCACCGCTAATAATAAAATTGTAAATACTAATGCACTCTTTCTCTTCATAATACACACCATTCTATTTTAATTGTACCATAGATTAATTTTTTATTCGGTATAACAATACTATTATGTGTAAATATTTACATTTTATTTTGATTATGCTATATTTAATTTAGTGAGAAGCAGAAGTTTCTTTTGAGGCTGATGCTTACCACTTATGGGTGTAGCATCCTTATTCAGTAGAATAAAGATGCTTTTTTTTGTTGCTATAATAATTTTAGAATTACTATTAACAATATAAAAACGATTAGATAAAGTAATCTTATTTGATTATCCTTCTTCATCGTATCACTTCCTCTCGTACTCCTTAACCAAAACCCCGAATAATTTAGCCTCTAGTTTGGAAGTGATAAGCATCTTTTTCTGCTTCTCGAGTTTGTATTATATATAGTTAATTTTCATTGTCAATAAATCCGACAAATGTCGACAAAATTAGAACCTAGAAAGCATAAAAAAAAGAGTTATTCACTCTTTTCTATTGATATTATAACGTCATGGCCGTTGATATCCACAACTTCTCCACTTTCTTTTTCTTCGTAAACTACTGCTAATGTTTCTTCTTTAACATAATCTTTAAACATTATTAAAGCATCATTTACTTCATCATCACCATAGAAATAAAGTTTAATTCTATCTTCAATATTTAACCCACTTGTTTTTCTCATATTTTGAACTTTAGATACAAATTCACGAGCAAGACCTTCAAGTAAAAGATCACGAGTAAGTTCAGTATTTAGAATAATAAATTTATTATTTTCCATACCAACATTGAATCCTTCCTTAGCATCGATTCTAACATCAACCATTTCAGGTGTTATATCAAGTCTTTCACCATTAAAGTCTACTGTAATAGTTTCTTCTTTCAATAAAGCCTCTTCATCATCTAAACTTAAATTTTTCAAAGTTTCACTATAAAGGCCCATCTTAGATCCGAACATAGATCCACATACTTTAAAGTTTGGTTTAATTGTAAAATTCATATATTTAGATAAATCATCAACAAAAGTAACTTTTTTAACATTTAATTCTTCATTGATTAAACTTACTAAGTTTCCTAAAATACTTTCATATTTTCCATCAATTAAAGCTTCACTTAATGGTTGACGCACTTTTATCTTAGTTTCTTCACGAACATATCTTCCTGTAGAAATTAAATCTCTTACTAAATCCATTTTAACTTCAATTTCTTCATTGATTAAATTTTCATCATATTTAGGGAAATCGCTTAAATGAACTGATTTCTCACCAGTTAAATTCTTGTATATTTCTTCAGTTATATAAGGAATAACTGGAGCACATAATCCACATAAACCAATTAAAACTTCATAAGTAGTTATGTATACAGATTTTTTAGAATTATCAAGTTCACTACTCCAAAATCTATTTCTATTTCTTCTTATATACCAGTTAGATAAATCTTCTGAAACAAATGAAGTTATTTGTTTAACTACTTGATTTAAGTCATATGCTTCATAAGCATCAGTAACATTTTTAACTAGTTTATTATATTTAGATAAAAGCCATTTATCTATTTCTTCACGATCTTCATAAGCAACATCACATTCATCTGTATCTATTCCATCAATATTAGCATAAGTTTGGAAGAATGTATAAGTGTTTTTAAATGGATTAAAGAATTTTGAATGAACTTCTCTACAACCTTTTGAATCATATTTTAAAGGTGTCCATACAGGAGAGACTGAAAGCATATACCATCTAACTATATCTGCACCGTATTCATCCAACTCATTTATAGGATCAACTATATTACCAGTTGATTTACTCATCTTTTTACCAAATCCGTCAAGAACCATATCGTTTACAACAACGTTTTTAAAACTAGATTCACCAGAAATTATTGTTGAAATTACAAGTAAAACATAGAACCATCCACGAGTTTGATCAAGTCCTTCAGCTATAAAATCAGCTGGGAATTGGCTTTCAAATAATTCTTTATTTTCAAATGGATAATGATATTGAGCGTATGGCATAGCTCCAGAATCGAACCAAACATCTAATACATCTTTGACTCTATCCATAGATTTTCCACATTTATCACATTTAACATGAAGTTCATCAACATAAGGACGATGTAATTCCATCTTTCTAACATCAACATCTTCAATTACTAGCTCTTGTAATTCATCAATTGATCCGACAACACACTTATTACCACATGAACAAGTCCAAACTGGAAGAGGACAACCCCAATATCTATTTCTAGAAATTCCCCAGTCAATCATATTATCAAGCCAGTTAGCAAAGCGTTTATTTCCAACATAATCAGGATACCAATTTATCTTCTTATTTTCTTCAATTATTTTATCTTTATAAGCTGTTGTCTTAATATACCAAGCTGGTTTTGGATAACTTATAAGTGGTGAATGACATCTCCAACAATGAGGATAATCATGAACTATTTTAATTTTCTTAAATAGTTTATCATTTTCTTTTAACCACTTAATGATTTCTATTTCAAGATTAGGATCAGTTACTAAAGTTCCTTTCCATGGTCCTTCAGTATAACATCCATCTAATCCAACTGGATTTACAAAACCAATGCCATTTTCACGACATACACGATTATCATCTTCACCATAAGCAGGTGCAATATGAACTATTCCTGTACCATCTTCAGCAGTAACATAATTATCTGCTATTACTTCATGACATTTTCCTTCAACATGAACAAAAGGCATCAATTGCTTATATTTTATTCCTACTAAATCAGATCCCTTATAAGTTTCAAGAACTTCATAATCTTCACCTAATACTTTTGAAGCTAAAGCAGAAGCTAAAATAAATTTGTATCCTTGAGATAATACTTTTATGTAAGTAAGTTCTGGATTAACACATATAGCAACGTTTGCCATTAAAGTCCAAGGAGTTGTAGTCCAAGCAAGAAAATATTCATCCGCATCAACTCTTTTTAAAGGTACGATTACAGTATTAACACTTGTTTCTTCATAACCTTGTGAAACCTCATTTTGAGAAAGTTCTGTTCCACATCTAGGACAATACCATAAAACTTTATTACCATGGTATAAAAGTCCTTTTTTGTCCATTTCTTTTATAATCCACCATTCAGATTCAATATATTCATTTGAACAAGTTACATAAGGATGTTCACAATCAATAAATTGACCCATTTTATCCGTAACAGCATTTATTTCATCAATATTTAATGCTGTTGCTTTATTACATTCACGGCAGAAATTTTCAACACCAAACGCTTCAATATCAGCTTTTGTTTTAAAACCAAGCTTCTTTTCTACATTAACTTCAATTGGAAGTCCATGAGTATCAAGTCCAATTTTTCTTAAAACTCTTTCGCCTTTCATTGTATGATATTTACAAAATGAATCTTTAATTGTTTTAGCAAGAACATGATGAATTCCAGGTTTAGCATTTGCATATATTGGTCCATCATAGAATACCCAATTTTTTCCATTTTTTCTATTTTTAATTGTTTCATTTAAAATATCTTCTTTTTTCCAAGTTTCTAAGATACTTTCTTCTACTTCACTTGCTTTTCTCTTATCAAGTTCTTTAAAATTTTTCATAACCATTTCCTTTCCAATAAAAAAACATCCATAACATAGGAACGAACAAGTCCGTGGTACCATCCTATTTTATGAATGTAATTCACACTTTATTAACTTTAACGCAGTAAACGTACTTAGCTTATCCCTAAGTCGCATTAGAAGTGATTCTTAAATAACTATTTTTAACTGTTTGCACCACCCACAGCTTCTCTATAAAAAATCATTATTTAACGTCTTCATCAATTGCTTTACAAACTAAATTATAAGTTCTATTCCTTCATTTGTCAATCAGAATTAACCTTTGTTTTTCTTTTATACAGTTTATTTGAGCAAATAGTAAGCATAATCTCCGATAACATTCCAAGTATAAATATTAATATATCATTATCAACAATATAAATTTGAACTTTTATATATCTTTATTATAAAATGATGTATCTATATCATCTTCATTGTTCAAAACATCAGGTTTTTTAACATTTTTCTTACTAGGTATATTTATAAATATCAAAACTATTATTAATAAAACTATTCCTAGAATAATGAATATATACATATTATCTATAAGCATATATTGTATTTTAGTGTTTGAATTTATCTCCTTTTTAGTATAAATCATTAGATCATTATCTTTTCTTAATGATAAAACCGAGCCTTTATTTCTAAACTTAGAATTGAAATTAACTCCATCTATATTATAGAAAAATATATCAGCATTTTTAGTTTTATCAACTTTAAACTCTATTATAGCGTATTCTTTAGATGAAATAGATTCACCACTTGATATGCTTATATCATAACTAGTATATTTACCCTTTTCATTTATTTCTTTTTTAGTGATTTCATATCCATTTATTCCATCTACACCAGTAAGTTCAATATCTTTAGTTTTAAACGATATCGTCTCATTTATAGTTTCAACCATATCTCCATCATAACTCAACATTAAATAGATATAGTTATCCTTTATCTCAGTATCCATTTCATATAATGGTTCAAAATTGGTCGAATCAGCCAATACAAATAAAGGAATAATTAGAAAGCTTAAAAGAAATAAACATATCTTTTTCATTTTAAAAGTTCTCCTAAAGTTCTAATCATTTGACAAGTATAACCAAGTTCATTATCATACCAAGCAACTATTTTTACAAGTTCTTCTCCATCACATTCAAGAACATCAGTTAAAAGTCCATCAACAAGTGAACCCGTATGTGTTCCAATTACATCACTTGAAACAATTGGATCCATTGTAAATTTGATAACATCGCTTTGATTATTTTTAAACATTTCGTTTATTTCTTCTTTAGTTACAAATTTTCCTAGTTTAACTGTTAAATCAACTACTGAACCATCAATTGTTGGAACTCTAAAAGCGCTTCCTTTAAGTTTTCCATTTAAATTTGGTAAAATTTTACCTATTGCACTAGCAGCACCAGTAGATGCTGGAATAATATTTTCTAAAGCGCTTCTTCCACGTCTTGAAAAAGCTCCTTTTTTATGAGCAACATCTAAAGTTGTTTGATCATTTGTTGTTGCATGAATAGTTGTCATATATCCATATTCTACTCCATAAGCTTTATCCAATAAACTTAATACTGGAGCAAGACAATTTGTTGTACAACTTGCGGCTGATATCACTTTTTCACTTCCATCAAGGCCTCTTGAATTAACTCCAAAGACGATTGTTTTCATATCTCCTTTACCAGGTGCCGAAATGATAACATGTTTAGCTCCAGCTATGATATGTGAATTTGCTTTTTCTAAGTCAGTGTAATGTCCAGAACACTCCAATACGGCATCAATTCCAAGTTCACCCCAAGGTAAATTTGTTGCATCCGTTTCTTTAAAAACGCGTACATGTTTGCCAGCTACTATCAATGATTCATCATCAAAAGATAAGCTACTTGCATCAAACATTCTAAAATTTGAATCATATTTCAATAAATAATATAAATCTTCTACACTTGTTAAATCATTAACAGCTACTACTTCATACTCTTGAGACTTTAAAAGTTCTCTAAAAGCAAGTCTACCAATTCTTCCAAAACCATTAATTGCAATCTTTTTCATATTTTCCTCTCCTATTCAAAACTAGATCCACCAATAAATTCTCTTAACAAATTATCCTCACTTACATATTCACTAGGAATTGGATAAAAAGTTTTTAAGTGATCTATTATTCTTCTAGCTTCATTATAATATTTACTATTTATATCAATACTATAAAGTATTGGTTCAACATACACTTTTAAAACACCAATTTCATAAGTATAAGCTGTATTAATTATAGCATCAGCACTGTCAGTATATGGGAATATGTAAGCCTCTTCTCCACGTCTAACGCTTTCCCATGATGCAAGTGAATCTTCTCCACTTTTTCCTCTAGTTCTAAAATCTCTTATTATTCTTCTAAGAAGTCTATTTTCAGTTGTTGAAACATAGTTATGTCTATCAACATTTAAAGGTGTTAAAGGACTAATATAGATTTTATATATTAAATCTTGATATTCGTTGCTTATTAAATTAGGATTAAGTCCATGTAAACCTTCAATTACTAATAAGTCATTTTCATTTAAAACTATTGAAGTTGTACTGATTTCTTTTTCTCCAGTAATAAAATTATAACTTGGTAAATAAGTTTTATTTCCACTCAACAAATCAGTTAACACTTTATTAAATAATTTCAAATCTAAAGCATTTATTGATTCATAATCTTTATTACCATATTCATCAACTGGAGTTTCATTTCTATTTAAGAAGAAATCATCAAGAGATATTGGAATTGCATTTACCCCTAAAGAAGAAAGATATAAACTCAACTTCTTACTAGTTGTAGTTTTTCCACTGCTGGAAGGTCCGGCAAGTAAAACAATTCTTTTATTTTTAGAGACTATATCTTCAGCTATTCCCTCAAGATTTCTTTCAATCATAATATCATTTTTACGTATAAAATCTTTAATTTTACCTTCTGCAATAAGCTTATTTAAATCCATTACATAATTTATATTTACTCTTTTTAACCATGAATCATATTCTCTAAAGGATTCATATATCTTGTTTCTAAAATTAAATATAATCTCATCATTAGTTGGTAAAACCAATATAAACTTATTATCTTCAATAAAATATAAATCAAACAATTTTAATTCTCCAGTTGATTTAACCATATTATGCGTATAAAAATAATTATATTTGCCATTTAATTCAAATAAAGAAACTGTTATATTGCTTATATTTAAAACATTAGTCATCTTTTCTAAGGCATTTTTTTCTTTATAATATTTATAAGCATCTTCTTTTTTTACTATTCTTTTACCTATCGGAATATTTTTATCAACAAGTTCCTTCATATAACTTTTTATATTAAGAAGTTTTTCCTTATCTATTGTTTCATTACATTCAATAGTTGTATATATTCCTTTATCTAAAGAATGATGAAAAAACACTTCTCCGTTAAATAAATCTTTAACAGCAACATATAATAAAAATTTTAACCCCGCAGCATATTCTTTATTACTCATGTATACCACCTATTCTAAATTATATCATGAATTTTACTCTTTATTATAAAATTCGTGTCCATTTGTCATTTTATTTAAGAATATTTTCTAATGTTTTATTTATAATATTATTAGGTGATAATATTGATAATTCCAACAATAGTAGAAAAAAATTATGAAGGGCATCAAATTTACGATATTTATTCAAGATTATTAAAGGATAGAATCATATTTATAAGTGGAGAGATTAATGATGATACAGCTTCTTTAGTTATATCCGAGCTTTTATATTTAGATTCAATTAATCATAATGATATATCAATCTATATCAATTCTCCTGGAGGATCAGTTACTGCTGGTCTTGCCATATATGACACAATGAAAATTATAAAAAGTGATGTTGAAACTATCGGAGTTGGTATGAGTGCTTCAATGGGTGCCTTTTTGCTTTCAAGCGGAACTAAAGGAAAACGATGTATCCTGGAAAATGCTGAAGTTATGATTCATGAAATACTAGGTGGAGCTCAAGGTCAAGCAACGGAAATTCAAATTCAAGCTGATAGAATTTTACATTTAAGAGAAAAACTAAATAAACTTCTTGCAAAAAACACCAACCAAACTTTAAAAAAGATAAATAACGACACAAAAAGAGATCATTACATGGATGCAGAAGAAGCAATGAATTATGGTATAGTTGATAAAATTTTAAAATGAAATACGAAGAGAATATTCTTCGCATTTTTTATGGAGTTAAAACTATTCGGAAACCTACCGCAGGATTTACTTCACCAGAATAATTACCAAAATAAAATGAACCACCTATTACACCATTATAATACCCTCCACCACGATAAAACCAAGATGATGAGGTATCAATAAAATTAGAATAATCATTATACCAGCTACCATGTGATCTTAATATTTTATCTTCATCATTAAAATAATAAAATGGTCCAACTTCTTTTGTAGCATCTCCTAGTATTCCATATTCATAAGATTTCCCGTTGGTCGCTTCATTATAAACATCATAATACTTTGAATCATAAACTGAAAAAGATGAAGTTGTAAAGCCACTTAAACCGAAATTATGTTTTGAATAACCAGCAATACATTCATGAGCTCCTCCACTCATATCATATATACCACTTATATTTCCTGTTGTACTTGCTAAGTATCCAACACTAGTGTTATATGACTGATTATAATTTGGCCCATCTCCATATATTCCTGGATATGAACTTTGATCTAATGTTGTTAAAGATGAAAAGCCTGTTTTGTATGCATTGTTATTATTTATATTTATTTCTTTATTTGTTCCATATTTTGAATGGGATAAATATGCTACTGCTCCCCATTCAGTATTTTTCATCATATGTGAATCATTTTCTCTTAAATAATTATAACTTGTTTCAAATATATTCTTTATTGTTACACCTCTCCAACTATATGTATTTGGTTTTATTATTACTTTTGTTGAATCAGATTCATTTGCTTGAGCATTTACTGTATTTGTTGCATCCTTATATCCTGTTTCAAATTTGCCTACCCACATTCCATTTGTATTAAAACTTGTAAATGCTGGATGGGTTAACCATGATCCTTTTGTTGTTCCATTTGAAGCAGCTGTGTTCTTATTTTCAAATTCTATTTCTATCTCTTGAGCTTTACTTTCTACTTCTGCTGCACTTGCTACTGTTGTTAAACTATAGTTATCTACATTAAATAATTTATATTTATATCTTGGTATCCATACAAAATATGATTGTATGTCATTTTCTTGTATTGTATCTCCTACATTATAATTTGCTCCATCTTCAAGAATTACTGCATTTGCCCATATCTTATCTTCATATGAATACCATTCTTTTTTTACATCTGCATATTTTACTGCTCCATCATCTGCTATTGTTACTGGTATTAAATTGCTTGTTAATACTGGATCTGTTCCATTTAATAAACTCTCTTTATACTCTTTTTCTACCCCTAACCCATTTTTTTCTAATGCCGTGAAGCTTAATGTGCATGTATATTTTTCATTTACTTCTTCTGTTGTTACTTTATTTAGTTTTATTGTCACTCTTCCCTTTGCTGTATTTCTTGCTTCTACTATATTATCTCTTGCATCTAGTTCATTTGTTATACTTGTATATTCTCCACTTGTTGGTGTACATGTTAAACTTACTTCGGCATCATAGTTGTTTGAGTTATTTGTTACTTCATATGTAAGAACTGATGTATCTCCTATTTTTCTTAATTCATTTGTTTCAAATGTAATTGTTTTTTTGTCTTCACTTATTACATTTTCATATACATCTACTGTATCTAATCTTGCTTTACTAAAATATATATCAAAATCTTGTGTATTTTCACTTACTTTAGTATTTCCATTTATTATTAAAGTTGTACTTATTGCAGCAAATCCTACACACATTAACATGATTATTACTAACAATCCTACACGCTTTTTCATTGTTCACAACTCCTCTATTTTTTTCTACTTTTAGTATATATTCCCCCCCCCCGATTGTCAAATTTTTCTGTTGAAAAGTTGTAAAGTTTGTGTTATATTCAATTCAGTGAGAAGCGGAAGTTTCTTTTGAGGCTGATGCTTACCACTTGTTATGGTTTGCATCCTTATTCAGTAGAATAAAGATGCCTTTTTTTATTGCCATAATAATTTTAAAATTACTATTAACAATATAAAAACGATTAGATAAAGTAATCTTATTTGATTATCTTTTTTCATCGTATCACTTCCTCTCGTACTCCTTTAACCAAAACCCCGAATAATTTAGCCTCTAGTTTGGAAGTGATAAGCATCTTTTTCTGCTTCTCGAGTTTGTATTATATATACTAAATTTTTCTTGTCAATAAATCCGACAAATGTCGACAAAATTAGAACCTAGAAAGCATAAAAAAAAGAGTTATTCACTCTTTTCAGCTTCTTTTGTTTCAATCTTTTTTTCTTCTATAGGAATTACTTTCGATTTCTTTTTTCTTTTGAAAATAAGTATTATTAATAACAATACTATAACTCCTAAGCAAGCGAATATTACATACCTATAATTATTCAAAAGTCCATTTAAACTTTCAGTAATATTTTCATCCATTGGATAAATTGTGCTATCTTTTGTGTTGAATAAATAATAACCTTTTTCTTTAGTTTCTAAATTATATCCGTAAATAATTAAATTATTGCTTCCTTCTACCTTATACGCATCAACTTTTAAACCATTTATTTCAATATTTGTTTTCTTTAAAAAGGATAAATTCTTACTTTCTACTAAATCTATTGGATTAACAACCATCAAATTGCTCTTTAATTCAATATACTTTTTAGTTATTTTTCCATTTTCATATATATAAACACTTACTTCTCCATCACTGTTTTTTAATCCAATTAAAGTTAAATCATCATTAACTAAAGCAGGTATTTCTACATCGCCATAAGTAGTTGTACCAACTGTAAACGTTGTCATTGATGGTAAAGCATCACTTTTTCTAACAATTGTATAATTACCACCATCAATATCTACACTTATTGGATCAAGTTCTTTTCTTTCAATGTTGATTGTATATTTTAAAGTATTCCCCTTTTGAGCTGTAACAACGATTTCAAACTTATTTGCTCCTTCAGTTAAATCAACAGACCCAAGTCCTTTTACACGAGCAGTTGAATCCTCTACACCACCAATAATATTAACATGTTCTACGTCATTTTCCACTTCTAGAGTATACTCACAAGTTTCTTTATTGAAAGCAGGACTTATAGAATATCCTTCTACTCCTAAACTTTTTAAATAAGCATTTTTTGAATAGCTAGCCTCTATTTCTGCTTGAGTTCTTAAATTAACTGTTGCCGACTTTACGGTAACACTCATCTTTGATTCGTCTATTGCATAAATCAAATAACTACCAACATTGATGGATGCTGAGCCACTTTTTAAAGCTTGAAATTTTAAGGTATAACTCTTTGATTTTACCCCACTTGCGCTTGTCGTATAATCAGCTACTGAAGTTTCTCCACTTATAAGTTTTAGTTTTGAATTATCATAACTGATTAGATATTGCCATGAACCCATTGGTGTTGAACTCGACAAAGTAACTGTTGCTGTTAAAGTATTTCCAACAACTGCACTTCCACTTGTTTTTACCGTTATACTTGCACTAGCTGCATTTACAAGCCCTGGAAGAAGTAAACTTGTAAGCAAACCAACCAATAAAATTTTTATTCTTTTCATATATCCTCCTATTGTTCTAATTTAGCTGTACCTAAAATATTCTTTTGTATTTTAAGTAAGTCTAAAGCATTAATTGATCCATCTTTACTTGCATCAGCTGCTTTTTTATAAGCTCCGCTTAATTTTGATGTACCAAGAATATCCTTTTGGACTTTAAGCAAATCTAAAGCATTTATTTCACCATCACCAGATGCATCTCCATATATTACTATTTCCAAAGTTTCCGTTGTATTACCAGAAATTGTTACTTTATATCCTGTTTTTAAAGTATCATCAACAGCATTACCTGAAGAATCTGTTACAACAACACTTACACCCTTACTTTCCAAGTTACCTTTTAAATCACCTGCACTTGTTCCAATTTCAATATTAGAAATGTAACCTGTTTCATATCTATATCCTGATGAAATTACCGCAACACTGGCATCCACTTTTCCAACTTCATCTGGTTTATCTCCAGGATCAACTAAATCATCCATATTTGCATATACCGGAATGATGAAATTAAATGAACTTTCAAGTATACCAACTGCTTTATATGCATTATACATAATTTTTGCTTCGCTTTCTGGAGCCTCTACATTTGTCATATATGGATGTAGATATCTTTTTTCTGGATTATCAGGGAAAATGTTAAACTTTTGATAATAAGCTGTATCTTGACCAGCACTTACATAATTTTTATTAATAAATTCTGTTCCACCATTCATTGCTGTTTGACGATCAGCATCCATATTTCCAGTTCCACCCCAACCATGATTAAGAGCATAGATAAGAGCCTTTTGAGTTACATTTGATCCATCATAAGCTGCAATATTAAAGAAATTATAATAGTTATCTAAAGATTTTCCGTTATAAGTTGTACCATATCTTGTTGTATAATTTCCACTTACACAAGAATAAAGTTGCCCAGCATAAGTTCCACTTGTAAGTTTTCCTGAACCTAGTTCTTGTTTAATACGTGATGTAATCGCCATTTGAGATACCCCAATATTTAAACTCGAATTTTTAATAAACTCAGTTAAAGCTGGTATTTGTTGTATCAAAAAATTATTATTAAAAGCTTTTGTTGTCGCTTTTTTATAGTCATCAGCACTTATACTTGAATTGGTTTTATAATTTTCAAACATAAATATGGATTTTTCATTTAAAAAATTTCTTGGATCTAAATAATATTTAATCGCGTTTCTACTAGCCGCACTGTAACCTGAATCAAATTTCTTCGTACAAGTTGTATCTATATAATCACTTCTACTAGATGATTTTATTGTTGAACTTCCACAAGAGCTAAAAGCGTTCACGCTTGCATTAAAATCAATTACATTACCATTTTTATCCGTAACTTCAGCCTCAAAATTCCATGTTGGATGTGCAAGTTTTATAGAGCATAAACCATTCCAATAAGATGATGGGAACCCTTTTTCTTTCATTTCCTTTTCACACTCAGTACGTGCCTCTGTATCATCTATTTTTGGATCATCGACAACACTTACCTTTAAATAATTTGAACATATATAGCCATCTTGACCATTAACATTAACTTTATACCATCCATTTGGACAATTATTAGTTTCAGTACTTTCATCCTTAAAAAGTTCATCAGTTGACATCGTAAAACTTTCTCCTGTTGATACCATTTTAATCTTATCATGATTAGTTCCTGGACCTGTTCTAACATAAACTCCCGTTCCTGAAACAACTCCGGTGATAGTTTTAGCAAAAACCAAAGTTGGCATAGTTATCCATATAAGTAAAAAAATAAATAATCTTTTTTTATTCATAACTACACCTACCTATTCGAGATAATTATAACAAAATTTGACATATTTTTTTACATTGCAGAACCAATTTTACTTTTAATTTACAAAAAAAAGAAGATTTCTCTTCTTTTATAAACGATCAATTACAGCAATATTTTTATTGATACATCTTATTAAATCTTCCTTGTCATATTTTTCCAATATCGCATTAAATCTGCTTGGATTGAAGATAAATCTTTGAGGATGTTCAATCAAGCATCCACGAGCATTATCGACATTTAAAGAATTAATAGAATTAAAGTTTTTAATGACTATATCGCTGAAAGTATTGAATATTAAGAATTCTTCATCAGTTAAATTCTTTCTGAATTTCTTTTCCTCATCCTTAGTAAATCCAAGTTTAATTAAAAGCTCACAATTGTTGTTATAATCCATTGATGCAAATAATAGATTAGCTATTTCATCCTCTTTAACAGAATCTATAACCTCCTCTAATTTATTAACATTTACCTTATCCAATAGATTAAATACACATGATATATCATCGCTTGTTGCATTTGCACGCTCAAGTAAAGTTAAAATATGGTCTAAGTTTTGTGGAGTTACATTTAAAAGAGTATCAACTGCAGTATATATAAGTGATTTATCAAGATGATGTTTTTCCATAATGCTTAAGAATTTGCTAGTATTTTCTTTGCTAAAATTCTTGCTCATTTTATCAATATCTTCTTCACCAAATCTAAGTTTATCAAGACCAAGTTCCTTTAAAGATGCATCAATATCATCATTCGAATCAAATATTGATGATGAAACACTGTTAAGCGAAGAAACATTTTCTTCCATATCTTTAAAATCATCAGGATTGAATAAGGATTCAACCTCTCCTTTTGGTTCTTCAGGTATTTCAACTTCAGATAAATAATCAGGTATGAATAAATTTATTGTTTTATCATCTTGATCTTCATCATCCTCAAGTTTATATGATGTATCTTTTTCCTCACTAAATAAGTTATCATCAAGTATTGTGTCTTCAACCTCATCATGATTTTCTATCTTTTCTTCTTCATCTTCACTTGTTTCGTTAGTTACAATTGAACTAACATCTGGTATATCCTCTTCAAGTTCAAACTCCATTGCTTTATTTTCAAGATCTTGACCCTTCGCGATAATATCTTCAAGAGCATCTTTTACTGATACTTCCTTTTCTTCATTTTCTTCGTTTAAAGAATCATCTATATCTACATCATCCATATCAGGTGAATCATCAACAGCATCATCCTCATCTGTAATGCTATCGATTTCTTCAAAAACCGAATCATCTATCTCATGATTTAAATCCTTTTCATTGATTTCCATATCTTTAACATCAAGTTCATCTTTAATCTCTTCAACAACAAAACTATCAAGTTCATCTTTATGATTAGTAGAAAAATCAATTATAGAATTTATGCTGGATTCATAATATTTTTCTAACACTTTAGCTTTCTCAAGTTCAGTTTCAAGTTTTTCCTTTTCTTGTTCAAGAAGAACTATATCATTTTTCAACTCAGTTGCTTTATCAGTAATCTCTTTAATACTTTGAGTTTCTTTGCTAATCAAAGATCTTTTTTCAAGTATTTTGTTACTTATTTCTTTATTACCAGCAGCTAATAATTCAGTGAAATTTTTAAATTTATCAGTAAGCTCAACTAAATCATTTTCAAGGTCTTTAATTTCGCTTTCAAGTATTCCAATAACTTGCTTAGAATCATCAATACTTATACCATATTGACGAGCAATACCTGCTTTCTCTTCGATTTCATTATTAACTCTAGTTAATTCTTTCTCTGTATCTATTCGGTGGTTTTTAATTCCACTTATAACTGATTTTAAATTATCATTGATTACCCCAATCATCTTTTCCATAACAAAATACCTCTCTATTCTCTTCATAAATTATAGCAAAAAAATATCCGAGTGTAAACATAAATTGTATATTAAATAATATTTTAATCACATAATATTAAATAGGTGATATAATTGAAAAATATAATATTCAGTATCATAAATAAATATGGATATATCGGTATAACTTTTCTTATAGCTTTAGAGAATTTAATTCCCCCTATTCCCTCAGAAGTAATTCTTTCATTCTCCGGTTTTATTAGCAAAAGTACAGATTTAAACATATTCTTAATTATTATTTTTGCAACCCTTGGATCTTTAATAGGTGCTATTGTTCTTTATTATTTAGCATTTTTTATCGGTTTAAACTTACTTAATTTTAAATTTTTTAAAGTATGTGGATTAAAAAAAGAAAACACCGAAAAATCAATGAAGCACTTTCAAAAAAACGGTTATAAATCAATATTTTTTGGAAGATTTATTCCTATAATTCGTAGCTTTATATCAATACCTGCAGGTTTATCTAAAATGAATATTCGCTTATTTTTAGTACTCACTTGGATTGGCAGCTTCATTTGGAATACCATATTTGTTATTGCCGGTTTTATATTACAGGATAACTGGGATACATTAGCTAACTTTTTTGAAAAATATTCTATTTTTATTTTCTTAATAGCCATCATTTTATACATCATTATTAAAAGGCATAAGTCTAAAAAAATAATCACCGTATCTTAATACTCACCATATACTAAATTAGAAATACAAGTTGGGGGGTATTTTTTTTGAAAAGATTTATTTGTATTTTAGTTATCGGTTTAACTCTTGTAACTTTAACTGCATGTGCAAACAAAAAACATGATGAAAATAACAAGTTCAAGGTTGCCGAAGTTACACATTCAGTGTTCTATGCTCCATGGTATGTTGCTATCCATAATGGATACTTTGAAGATCTTGATATTGAAGTAATTCTTACAAGTGGTGCCAACAATGTTGTTGCTGCCGTTCTTTCAAAAGATGCAGATATCGGTTTATGTGGACCAGAAGCAACCATTTATGCTAATAAAGAAAATAAAAACAAAGTTAAAAGTTTTGCTGGTTTAACAAAAAGAGACGGACAATTTTTAGTCTTAAGAAAAGGTATAAAATATGAGGATTTTAAGAGCATTGAAAATCTAACAATTTTAGCTGGAAGAAGTGGCGGTATGCCTTTATTAAATTTTAAAAACGCTTTAAAAAATGAAGGTATAAAAAATGTAACAATTGATTCATCTATTGATTTTGCTAACCTAACAAGTGCATTTATTGCAGGTACAGGTGATGGTGTTAACCTATTTGAACCGAATGCAACTACACTTGCTAAAACTGGAAAATATTATATAGCTACATCAATCGGAACATATTCAGGAGTTGTTCCATATACAGCATTTAATGCATTAGAATCAAACATAAAAAATAACGAAAGTAAATATAAAAAATTCTATAAAGGAATTGAAAAAGGTCTTGAATATGTAAGCACTCATTCAAGTAAAGAAATAGCTGAAATAATAAAAGACGAATTTCCTGATACGGACTTTACAGATTTAATCGCGATGGTTGATAACTATAAGTCATATGACTCATGGCTAAATACTCCAGAAATAAGTGAAGAAATCATGATTAATTTAGAAAATATTATGATTGATAATAATGAACTTGAAGAAACTGTTAATTTTAATGAATTAGTTTATGAATTTAATTAATGTAGTTTCTCTTTGTAAAAAATATCATACACCAACGAAAGAAATCATTGCTTTAGATGATATAACATTTGATATTGAAGAAGGAAAAATACTAGGAATAATCGGTACAAGTGGCTGTGGAAAATCAACCCTTTTTAATATCATAACCAAATTAGAAAAACCAACAAGTGGTTACATCAAAGAAAACAAAAAACTAAAAATTGGTTATATGATGCAAACTGATGCTCTACTTCCTTGGTTAACCGTTTATGAAAATGCCATATTAGGCTTAAAATTAAAAAAAATACTCACTAAAGAAAACATTGAATATGTTAATTCATTATTAAAGAAATATGGACTTTTCGAATTTAGCAACGAATATCCTAAGAACTTATCCGGTGGAATGCGTCAAAGAGTTGCACTTATTAGAACTTTAGCTATAAAGCCAAACATTTTGCTTCTTGATGAACCATTTTCTAAGCTGGATATTGATTCAAGAATAAAGATAAGTGATGATGTATATAAAATCATAAAAGAATTGAAAATTACTGCTGTAATTATTTCTCATGATATTATGGAAGGAATCACTTTATGTGACTCGCTTGTTGTACTAACTCCTAGACCCGGAAAAATAAAAAAGATAGTTAAGTTAGAAAAAGATGAAAAACTTCCAAGTGAACTTAGAAAAGAAAGTTATATATCAAAATTATATGAAGATATATGGAAGTATATGAATGATGAGTAAAGAACAAGCTTTATATCTCAAGAAAAGAAAAAGAAATAAGTTGATAATTCTATTATCACAAATTTCATTACTCATTACTTTTATTGGCTTATGGGAGCTTTTATCCAAATATGAGCTGATAAATTCTTTTATCTTTTCTTCACCAAGTAAAATAATTTTAACATTGATTAATCTTTATAAAGATCATAACTTATTTCCACATATTTACACTACAAGTATGGAAGTAATCGTATCTTTTTCACTTTCAACAATTCTTGGTTTTATACTTGCTCTATTCTTCTATATTTTTCCAACAATAAAAAAAATAATGGATCCATTTATAACAATGATTAATAGCTTACCCAAAGTAGCTTTAGGTCCACTTATCATCATCTGGTTAGGAGCTAATACAGAATCGATTATCTTTATGGCTTTACTTATAAACTTAATCGTTACCTTCACCACTATCTTAAATGGATTTATCAACACAGATAAAGATAAGATTAAATTATTTAAAGTCTTTGGAGCAACAAAAAAAGATATTATTTTAAAACTTATAATACCATCAAGCAAAGTTGAAATAATATCTTCCTTAAAACTTAATTTATCACTTTCTTTGATAGGTGTTATTATGGGAGAATTCTTAAGTTGCAAAAAAGGCATTGGATATTTAATACTTTATGGAACTCAAGTATTTAACCTATCGCTTGTTATGTGTGGTATATTTTTACTTTTATTATTATCATTCATTTTCTATGAATTAATTAATTTGGTAGATAAAAAACTAGCAGCACGCTAGTTTTATTTTATTCTTCACACACATCACACATCGTATCACTTCTAGCAAAGAAAGAATTATCTTGATATTTTAATTTTCTATTTTCCATGATATCATCCATTGGAATCAAAGTATAATCTTTTAAAACCACATATTGATATGTAAATGTTAATACTTCATCATAATATTTTGTTAAAGATTTGATTCTCATGGTATATCCTACATAACGATTTAATGTTGAATCAAAATAAACGTAAAATTCATAAAATCCTTTATCGGTTTTAATAATACGATTGTTATAGATTTTTAATACTTTTTCCCCTTCATAATTACCTTCAATTTTATTGATTTTATAATCAAATGAATCTCCATACATATATAAAATATTATCTTTAGAATAAAAATATGTTGATATTAAGTCATAATCTATTTTTTGTTTTTGATGAACTTGAGTATAAGTTTCATTATATAATTTTCTGATATCATATGTAGCTCCATCAAGTCTTGATGTAACATCTGAACTCATATTATAAGTTGTATCATATATTTCATAAAATTCATCATTACTTGTTAAAAATTCAATATCTTGAGAATAATTAGGCATAATAGTTAAAACTTTTATATTTTCAGGAATTGTATAAACTTCTTTATAACTTAACTCAGAAGAATTTAATTTGCTTGGTAAAAACGTATAAGCTTTATTATTGCTAATAAATGCATATTCAGTAAATGTTGTATCTTCGTTTAAAACTTCTCCACCAACAAATTTTTTATACTGACGTTTTTCTTTAGTATTGTTTTGAGCAAATTCAACTAAAGTTTTAACTTCATTCTTTTCCGTTTGATTTTTTGTATCATTTTTCTTTTTAGGAATAATCAAAACAATTAAAACTAATAATAAGATTACTCCTAATATGATAAATAACCATTTCTTATTTTTCATACCATACCTACTTTTCAATATATCCACTAGTCTTTTCAGTATACATATCATCTGTTATAGCCTTATATTTTTTACCATCATAATCATCAGTAAATCCATTATAAGCTTTGTAGATTTCACCAGTCTCTGTATTATATACTCTTTCATATCCTAAAGTTGCATCACTTTGTTTTTGACTCATAATGTCATAACTTTTACTTCTCTTTTCCCATGAATCCATAATACCATCACTTATTTGATTACAAATACTTCTAACATTTTGGAAGTTTTTCATAACTGCATCTTGTTGAGCATTAAATCCATTTAAGAAAGTATCAGTAAACTCTAAAGATGAAGCCATTGTATTTAAAGTATCTTCCCATTCGATGAATTCATCTTTTGGAGCAGATAAAATCAAAGCATCATATACACTTAAGTAGTAAATATCGATTTGTTTACCAGAAATGAAGTTTTCAGATACATAATAAGGACCTGCATCAAATACATAAGCACTAAATAATCCTTCAGCTTCTTTTCCACTCTTATCTTTAAAAGTTGCTCTTAAAATATCTCCACCTAAAGCTGCAGCCCCTAAATTATCTACAACTGTAAAATTATCTATTACTGGGAATGTAAACTTAGCAGTATTATTAAGTGGTCCAAGTTCTGAAAATATCTTATAAAAACCTTCAGTAGTTTTAGTTGCTATAACTGGATTTTTAGCAAGCATATCGTTTGGATAATATTTCTTTTGCCAATTTTTAGCGTCCTCTGATTTATTATATCCTTCAGTTTTTAAATTAAAAAATAATTGACGGCTCTCACATGTTGGATCATAAGCTTTAATCGTATAATGAATATAATCACCTACTACGTCAACTTTCCAACCTTCTGGAACTTTTAATTTAACTAATCCATTGTCAAAGTCTGTAAATTTAATGTTTTTTGTTTCACTTTCTTTTATATTTAACTTTGGTTCTCCAATATTATCTATTATATTTTTACCACCCTTAGAGAACAAAAAAAACATTCCAATCACCAGTAAAACTGAAAAAACAGCAATAAGAATAATTTTCAGATTTTTTTTCATAACTCACACATCCTTCTATAATCATTTTATATTATATAAACCAAATCTTCAACTTAATTACCAGTATATGCAATGCTTTAAATGGTAATTTTTTTCATTATTAAAATAATTAATGATACAATATAGTTAGGTGATTTTATGACATTTAAAGAGTTATTAAACAAATACATGGATGAACTAGATATTTCATCTAAAGAACTTGCAGATAAAGCAAACATTTCATACCCAGTTATAAGCAGATACAAAACCGGAGAACGTACACCAAAACTTGAAAGTTCTCAGCTTTTAAATCTAGCCTCAGCTTTAGAAAAATTCTCTATCGAAAAAAATATCAAACATACAAAAGAAGAAATATTGGAAAACTTAACTAAAGCAATAAAAAACGAAGATAATTTTAACTATGATAATTTAAGTACCAATTTAAATACTTTAATAAATAAACTAAATATAAATATTAACAAAATGTCTAAATATATAGCATTTGATTCTTCACATATCTCAAGAATAAAAAATGGTAAAACTAGACCATCTGATCCAATAGATTTTTCTAAAAAAGTAACTGATTATATAATGAGAAATTACTACACCGAAGAAAATCCAAGCATCCTTACCGATATTTTAAATATATCTAAAGTTTTAACAAAAGAACAAATATCTGATGAACTATTTTCCTTTTTAGTAATATCAACAAAAAATGAAAATGAAGCAAGTAGCTTTTTAAATAAGCTTGATACATTTGATTTAAACGATTTTATAAAAAGCATCAAATTTGATGAATTAAAAGTGCCTAATATTCCTTTTTATCATATAAAAAATAGAAATTATTATGGTCTTGAAGAAATGAAAAATGGTGAACTTGATTTCTTTAAAGGAACTATTCTTTCTAAAAACATGGACGATATATTCATGTGCAGTGATATGCCTATGGAAGATATGGCTGAAGATATAGATTTTGGAAAGAAATGGATGTTTGCAATTGCCTTATCATTAAAGAAAGGATTACATATAAATATCATACATAATCTTGATCGCCCAACAAAAGAAATGTTTTTAGGTCTTGAAAGTTGGATACCAATCTATATGACTGGTGAAGTAACTCCTTATTATTTTAAAGATTTGAAAAACACGATATATTATCATTTAAACTATGTTTCTGGAACTTGTGCTTTAACCGGAGAATGTATCAAAGATAATCATAAACATGGCAAATATTATTTAACTAAAACACCATCAGAATTAAAATATTTTCAAGAGAAAGCAGCAATTATGTTAAAAAAAGCTAATCCTTTAATGGATATATATACAGAAAACAATAAAACTAAATTAAAAGACTTTTTAAAACATGATGAAGAGACAAAATTAAACCGTAAAAGATACATCTCTACTCTTCCACTTTTCACTATAAGTGATGATCTTTTAGATGAAATATTAAGAGAAAATAAATTAACTGATGAAGAGATAAATATAATTAAAGATTATAAAAATAAAGATGCAACAAGATCAAAAAAAATGTTAGAAGAAGCAAAAATAAATGATAACATATATGAAATAAAAGAAGAAGAATTTAATAATTATAAACCATACATTCTACTAGAAAACCTATTCTTCAATAAAAAAATATATTATAATTACAAACAATATAAAAAGCATTTAGATCAAACAAAAAACTATAAAAATGAAAATTACTCAATTACTTTTAATGAATATAAAACATTCTCTAATATAACTATAACTATTGTGGATAATAATTATGTTATCATATCTAAAAATGAAAATCCCAATATTCATTTTATAATTAAACATCAAAGATTAATTGATGCAATTATTAACTTTACACCAATAGTTAAAGAATAATATAATATTAGCAGGTGGTATTTATGGATATAAAGAAAAATATGACTAAATTTGAGGACTACTTATGCGACTACGCATCATTTGATAAAGACGCAATTAGATTCAAACCTGTAGACAATGCTGATATAAGGCCTGAATATTTCAGAGATATTGATAGAATTATACATAGTATGAATTACTCAAGATATATCAATAAAACTCAAGTATTTCCAAAATCGCATAATGATCATGTTTCAACAAGAATGATTCATGTCCAACTTGTAAGCAAAGTTGCTAGAACAATTGGAAGAGCGCTTTTATTGAATGAAGACTTAATTGAAGCTGGAGCTTTGGGACATGACCTAGGACACACTCCATTTGGTCATTTTGGAGAATCTGTTTTAAACGAAATATCTTTAAAACATAATGAAGGTTATTTTATGCACAATGTTCAATCGGTAAGAAATATGATGTATGTAGAAAATCATGGTAAAGGACATAATTTAACAGTTCAAGTACTTGATGCATTTCTTTGCCACAATGGGGAACTTATTCAAAATGAATATAGACCAGTAAAAAAGACTAAAGAGGAATTCTTAGCACAATATGAAAAATGTTATAGTGATAAGGAAGCTGCTAAGAAATTAATACCTATGACCTTAGAAGGCTGTGTTGTAAGAGTAAGTGACATTATAGCCTACCTAGGACGAGATATTGAAGATGCAATAAGACTTAAAGTTTTCAACATAAATGACTTACCAAAAAGTATAAAAGAAATTCTTGGAAGCAGTAATAAAGATATTATCAATACAATTACTTTAGATATTATAGAAAATTCAATCGGAAAAGATTGTTTAAGTATGTCACCTAAAGTATATAAAGCCATCAAAGATTTAAAAGAGTTTAATTATCAAAAAATATATTCAAAATCAATGACAAATGAAACAAAAGAATATTATAGAAACGGATTTTATAAAATATTTGATTACTTCTTAAAGGATGTAAAAGAAAAAAATACTAAATCAATTATTTTCAAAGATTTTTTACATGATATGGATTCATCATATTTGAATAATACAAGTGATGAAAGAAAGGTAATTGATTTTATTGCAGGTATGACAGATGAATATTTTTTACATCAATATAAAGAAATAGAAAAAGTTAGCATAAGCTAACTTTATAGCCAAAAAAATATCTAGTTTAAAATTACTACGCTTATCAATTTCTATATTGAAAGCACTTCTAAAAAATGTTATATTTATTTTAGTGAGAAGTAGAAGTTTCTTTTGAGGCTGATGCTTACCACGTGTTATGTGTACGCATCCTTATTCAGTAGAATAAAGATGCTTTTTTTATTGCCATAATAATTTTAAAATTACTATTAACAATATAAAAACGATTAAGTAAAGTAATCTTATATGATTATCTTTTTTCATCGTATCACTTCCTCTCGTACTCCTTTAACCAAAACCCTGAATATTTAGCCTCTAGTTTGGAAGTGATAAGCATCTTTTTCTGCTTCTCGGAAAGCTATTATATATACTTTATTTACCTTGTCAATAAATCCGACAAATGTCGACAAAATTAGAACCCAAGAAAATAAAATATATAAAAAAAACCGCATTCTTGCGATTATTTTATTAAAGTAATACGTGCGTATCCATCGCCTTGCTTTGCACAGTTTGCTGTTGGAGTTTCACTTGTACATGTAGTACTTATAGTTTTTGTTGACTCTTCACTAGATTCAGTACAATCATAACAATACATTGATTTTTCAGTTAAAAGTGTGTTTCCTATATAACCTGAACCACCGGCTCCTCCATTAATGCTAGAATTTTTACCTCCATAGAAGCCTCCTCCACCTCCACTTGATTTAGAATTCGATTCAATATATGCCGATGCTTCTCCGCCACCATTGTAACCACCATCACAATTATTCCCTGTATAACACGTTTTTTCTATTCCGCCTACATTTACAAATAATTTTTCTTTAGATTTTAAATTCAAATTCCCAACTGAATATCCGCCATAACCTCCAAAGTATGTTGAATCAACTACTCCACCTTGTGCTCCCCATGTTTCTAACTTATATGTTCCACTTACTGGCGCTGTAAATGTTTGTTCACTTCCAGTATAATCAAAATCCTAAGTATTATTTTTAACACACTCAAGGTAACTTTCTGTATCATATTCTGTTGAATCATTTACTATATCTATACTTATATTTCCATCTATATTATCTATTGTAAATTCATCTTTTGCTGAATTTATTCCTGTATTTTCTTTATCATTTACTTTTAAATTATCTAAATATACCTTAAAATCAAAGTCACTTATGTTTTCTGATATTTTACCCAATCCATATATATTTACTATTGCATTATATGCTGCATATCCTATTATCATAAATAAAACAGTTACTAGCATTATTGTCGTCTTTTTCATTTCTACACCCTTGCATCTTACTTTTTTATTTTATAATCCCCCCCCGATTTTCAAGTATTTTCAAAAAAAAAGAAGCATTATTTTGCTTCTTCTTGAGCTCTAGTCTCTCTAATTACAGTAATTTTAATTGTTCCAGGATATTGCATTTCATCTTCAATTTTTTCTTTTATTTCTCTTGCAATTTTGAAACTCTTTAAATCATCAACCTCTTCCGGTTTTACAAGAACACGAATTTCTCTACCAGCTTGCATTGCATAACTCTTTTCAACACCATCAAAAGAATTTCCAATACTCTCAAGTTGTTCCAAACGTTTAATATAGTTTTCCATTGAATCATTTCTTGCCCCAGGACGAGATGCACTCATCGTATCGGCAATTTGAACTAAACATGAAATGACACTTGTTTGTTCAGTATCTCCATGGTGTGATGCAATTGCATTTATCACAATTGGATCTTCATGATATTTTTTAGCTATATCAACTCCAATATCAACATGGCTTCCTTCAACTTCAAAATCTATAGCTTTACCGATATCATGTAAAAGTCCAGCACGTTTAGCAAGAAGTACATTTTCTCCAAGCTCACCAGCCATTATTCCACAAAGATTTGCAACTTCTATTGAATGTTGTAAAGCATTTTGACCATAACTAGTTCTAAAGTTTAATTTACCAACTAAATTTACAAGCTCAGGTTCCATTTTTGATAAACCTAAATCATAAACAGCTTCTTTACCGATTTCTGTAACGCGAGTATTCATATCCTTACAAGTCCTATCATATATCTCTTCAATTCTTGTAGGATGAATTCTACCATCTTTTATTAAAGTTTCAATCGTCTCTTTAGCAATTTCTCTTCTAAAAGGATCAAAAGATGAAACAACTATAGCTTCTGGTGTATCATCAATTATTAAATCAACTCCAGTAACAGCCTCAATTGTACGTATATTTCTTCCCTCTCTACCGATTAGTCTACCTTTCATGTCATCACTAGGTAGATTAATTGTTGATACAGTTTGAATGTTAGTAACATCGTTAGAATATTTCTCCATCGAATTAACTAGTAAATTCTTTGCTTTAGTATCAACTTCAAGCCTAGCCTCAGCTTCCTTTTCTCTGATATATTCAGCAATTTCAACTTCCATACTGCTTTCAACTCTTTGCATGATCATATCATGCGCTTTTTCTTTGGAAAATTTAGCAATAGTTTCCAATTTTTCCATTTCTTCCTTAAGAAGATCGTCCATTTTGTTTTCCTTCTCTTGGACTTGTTTTTGCAAAGCACTTAAATTATTATCTTTTTGTTCAAGCATGTTATCTCTATTTTGTAACATTTCTTCTCTTTTATCCAAAGATTGTTCTCTTTGTAAAAGTCTTTCCTCGCTTTGAGCAATTTCAGCCTTTTTATCTCTTATTTCTTTGTCAGTTTCTTGTTTTAACTTAAAACTTTCCTCTTTTAGTTCTAATAAACTATCTCTTTTATGTTTATCAGCTTCCTTTTTAGCATCATTTAATAATTTTTCAGCTTTTTTTCCTGCACCGGCACCAGTTAATATAACAATAACGAATGTAACGATACCGCCAGCAACAAGACCAACAAGAAGTGTAACAATGCATAAAGCATTTAACATATATTTAACACTCCCTCTATAATAGATAATTATATAAACTCATCTATACATTAATTATAGAATATAAACAAGTATTTTACAAGTTAAAAAAAAGTGGAATAAATCCACAATTAATCTTCTATAGGTTTAAATCCATAATGTTCTCTGATTTGATTTTCAATTTCATTAGCAATTTCTGGATTGTTTTTTAAGAATATTTTAGTGTTTTCCCTTCCTTGACCAATCTTTTCACCATTATAAGAATACCAAGCTCCACTTTTATCCATTATTCCTAAATCACTTGCAATATCAACAAGTTCTCCAACATGACTTACACCTTCACCATACATAATGTCAACTGTAGCAACTTTAAATGGAGGTGCAATTTTATTTTTTACAACTTTGATATTAGTCTTATTTCCGATTACCGAATCTCCTAATTTTATTTGTTCTCCACGTCTTACATCAAGTCTAACAGAAGCATAGAATTTTAAAGCTCTTCCTCCTGGAGTTGTTTCTGGATTTCCAAATAATACTCCAACTTTTTCTCTTAATTGATTAATAAATATAGCTGTTGTGTTTGTCTTATTTATAATACCAGAAAGTTTTCTTAAAGCTTGGCTCATAAGTCTTGCTTGAAGACCAACATGGCTATCTCCCATTTCTCCTTCAATTTCAGCTTGAGGAACAAGTGCAGCAACAGAATCGATTACTACGATTGAAACAGCATTACTTCTAACCAAAGCTTCACAAATCTCAAGAGCTTGTTCACCAGTATCTGGTTGACTTAATAAAAGTTCATCAATATTAACTCCTAAATTTTTAGCATAAACAGGATCAAGAGCATGCTCAGCATCAATAAATGCTGCTCTTCCTCCTCGTTTTTGAACCTCAGCGACTGCTTGAAGAGCAATAGTTGTCTTACCACTCGATTCAGGTCCATAAACCTCTATTATTCTTCCCTTAGGAAACCCACCAGCTCCAAGTGCAATATCAAGACCTAATGAACCAGTTGGAGTTGTCTCGATCTCATAATGAGTTTCTTCTCCAAGCTTCATTATAGCTCCCTTACCAAATTGTTTTTCTATCTCAGCCATTACTTGTTCTAAAGCTTTATCTTTATCTTGATTTGTTGTATCTATTTTTTTCATAAATTCTCCTATCCAATCTTCCTTACATAAACATCTTAACAATTATAAAAACAAAAGTCAACACTTTTTACGAACAAATGTACAATTTTAAAAATCTGTCATTTCATAAAAAAAAATCTGCATTGCAGATTATTTCTCTTTAAAATATTCTTTATTAACTAAATAATATTGAACTCCACTAATTATTGATAAAACACATGCTATATAAAGAAGCCCATTAGCAACATCTAAATTGACAAGCTCAAAAGGAATATTATAGAAAAATGTTAAAGTTAAACCACTCATCATACAAATAGTTTTAAGTTTTCCTAAAATTGATGCTCCAACAGCTTTACCTTTACTTCCAGCAACCATTTTAATTGAATCAACAAAGATGTCTCTTGTGATTATGATTACAGGAATAACTTCACTTATAAGTCCATTACATGCTAAAACCACTAAAACTCCATTAACCAATACCTTATCAGCAATAGCATCCATTACTTTTCCAAAATCAGTAACCAAATTTCTTTTTCTAGCGATATTTCCATCGATAAAATCAGTTAAAGAAGCAATTAAGAAAATAATTCCTCCTATAATGTATTTTAAATCGACGTTTATTGTTCCAAATAATTGATAATTTGGAAAATCAATTCCACATAAATTAAATGGAAAAATTAATAATATAAGTAACATGATTGAAAGAACAATTCTTCCCATCGTAATTTTATTTGGTAAATTCATAATTTCTCTCCTAATCTAAAAAACCAATAATATTGCTTGAACCATTCACAGTTATCTGTTTTATACTCCAAATAAGCACCAAAACCACCAAAACAATTATAATAATCGCAGAAATAATATATGGTAAACTTTTTTCTTTCGGTGTAATTCTTGTATATGGTGAATGAATTATTTCTTTTTCATCATCACTTTTCTCTTTTTGTTGTTCTCTCATCGCTTTTTCTATTTCATCAAGTTTTATTTTGCTTGTATAATCAAACATATATTCATTGAACTTCATAGTTAAATCATCTGTGTTTAAACCCAAATACTTAGCATAATCAAGCATCATATTTTTAAGTTCATAGATATCCTCAAAAGCTCCAACAGCCCCAGATTCAATTTGTTCTAAAAACAATACCGGAATATTTAAATCCTGGCTTGCTTCCTCTATTGAAACACCGGCACTTTCTCTAGCATTTTTTAAAGATTTGCCTGCTTCTATCAAAGATACCACATCCTTTAAAAAAAATAAAATAATATCTTATAAGCCATGTTCTGTACCTATTTCTAGGCGGTAAACATTTATCTACATTTCTGTCCTTTAGGCCCTTCTTAATTTGTTTCTAAAGACTCCCCTACCAATTTTGGGTTTCTCGCTCATGGGGTTTACCACGTTCCACTACATTCGTTTCCAAATGTACTCGTCTCTTTGGCACTTTTATACCTAATTTAACCATTTGAGGTTATTTCGGAGCCGTTAAGTTAAAACTTACCCTCGGTTATTTATTCCCTCGGCATGAACACTACTACCATCACAGGTTAGTGCGAGCATGGACTTTCCTCAACATAATACTATGCCGCGTTTACCAAGATATTATTTATTCATCTTTACCATATACAATTTTTTCCAAATTGCTTATTCTTTTAAGAAGATCAATATTATTGAAACTATTATTGGATGATCCATTATTTTCTTCAGCACTATCAATAATATTTTTAAGCTTACGATATTCTGCTTTTAATTTAGCATTATCTTCAGCTAAATATTTATTATCATTCTTAAGTTTATTGATAATACTTGCAAACTCTGTATAATCTCTTATAACCATATCAAGAAATTTATCCACTTCTTGTGGTCTATATCCTTTAGCATCAATCTTAAACTCTTTTTCAAGTATTTCTTGAGGAGTTAAAAATATTTTTTCATTATACATATAATCACCCTATTTTTTCTTCTTAACACTTATAATTTTATTATTTTTTAAGCTTATTGTCAATTGGTTGTATAAGTTTATAAAAAATATCCATTTCACACGGACATCCTAGTCTAAAACCATAACTTGTTTCGCTAAGTTGCTTTTTATATATCAGTGATTGTACTTGAACTATTATTACTCTATCTACTATCATTGGTATTCAAAGGCTTCGTTTATCACCTCTAGTTATATATAAACTCCACTTGTGCCTTTGTTTTTATATACTTGTGAATTTTCATCATGTCACCAAGATTATCTGTATTTAAAGTATTCTTTATTAAACCAATATCTTTATCAATATCTCTATCATTTGATTAACATTATTCATACTCCTATACTGTTATTGGTACTATTACTTTAATAATTTCTTCAACACATTTCATTATTTCTTCATAATCAATATCATTTGCATATTCATATTTTTTCTTATATAAATTCCATCTATTTTTTATGATCTCACTATTTTTTAATATTGCTATGGCTTCTTCAATGTCCCCAGTATAATTTCTCTTTTCAAAAGTTTTATCTATTGCCTTACGTAGATCATCTATTTTAACATCATTCCAACCCTTAGTATATATCAAATATATGTCATAATAATCTCTTATTCTACTATTAGCTTCAGCTCTTCTTAAAATTGTTTCTAGCTTTTCTGCAATTACAGTTTCAATATTGTATGACCATACATTTACAAAACTTTCTCCTAATATTGGGCGATATTTATATACTATTGGTTTTGGTGTGATAGGATCTCCTGTTGCTATATCAATTTGAAAGTTTTCTCTAATTGAATCTACTTTTACATTTAAAGTAGCTCTAAAACCACCATATTGATCTTCTTCACGTATGTTACCAATCTCTATGAAACTTATTAAAGCACCGTCATTAATATCTATCGCAATAATAGATTTAATCATCTTTTCAACATTTTCTTTAGTAAAATTAGCATCTTTTATTGCAGTATCTATATCTTTAGTAAATCGACTTTCTAATCCAAATAATGTACTTAAATAAAATCCACCTTTTAAAATGAAATTATCACGATACTTACTTACTGCTAATCTTTCTATAAATCTATCATACATATATAAACGAAGTAATGTATTAAAATCTATGTTTCGTTTAATTGCTATATTTTTTAATTTATCCTTTACTTGCATACTATTCATACATCATACTCACAAAATCCATAACTTCTTCTTTTATACCAAACATATCAGCATACTTTGAAAGTTTTATTAGATCACTATCTTTTCTTTTAAGATATTCTTTAATTGAATACTTAACGTGTTCTATATCCATTCTTTTTTTAGAACGAATTATATCACAAATACATCTTTCAACATCATAAACTCTTACTTTATTGCCCTGCGGTGTTTTGACTTCGGTAATTCCAATATCATAAAATTTATCATCAACATAGAAAACATTATGTTTTTTTAGCTTAGGATTATTATACTTTTTTGTAACAGTTATATCAAAAGAGCTATCTGGTGCTTTAATTGAAAGATTATGAAAATAAAGTGCAGTCATATGAGAATAAATTATTTTTGGAGTACTTATACTTAGTACATAATATACATCCTCAATTTTAGCAGAATCTATATAAATTCCCTTGGCTACTTTTTCTATCATATTTTTTTTAGTCATAATAGATAGATAATTTCTACTTATATCAAAATCTTCAAGTTCCTTTGCAGTTATATACCCATTATTTCTTTCCATAAGTTTTTGAATAATTTCTATATTACTTTCATTTATAAACTCTTCTTTTGTCATAAAATCCATAATTCCACCTCTTTGTTCATTTATACGGACATTATATAATTTATCCGTATCATTGTCAATATAATAAAAAACTGATAATTTAATAATTTTCAATTTAATAGTCAAAAAGTAAATATTTTTCATTGAGAAATTTTGGCACTTTCGGCAACTAGACATATGTCATACATAGCACACTAAAAAAGCTTCTACTTTTTTCTTTTAGTAGAAGCTTCATACAACCCTAATTTCACTTTATCAATATCACTTATCATTGAATCAAGTATTCTATTTACCTTTTTCATAAGTTCACCAATTAAACTATATTACTTAAATTTTATAAGTTCAATAGATTCGACAAAAGTAGATAAATCATTCTATAATTTGATAATATTTTAATATTGAATCAGCTATATTATAACCAATTAATTTTTTATTTTGCATAATCCATAAAGCATCTTCATAATAATCATGATGTGCAACTTCAACTAAAATTCCAAATGGAAGATAATTATCATTTACTTCCCCTAAAGCTCCATTTGCATATTTTACTCCACGATCAGCATATGCTTCATTCTTATCAGGATAAATGCTTACTAAATCTTTTTGAATTAAATTTGCAAGACTATAAGTATCACTATTCTCTGAATGAATCCAAGTTTCAATACCACGAGAAGTATGATCAACTGATGCATTAGAATGAACTGCAATATGCAAGTTAGCACCAAAATAATTGCTTTCTTTTAACCATAAATTGATATTTCCACTAGAATTATTTCTTTTTATTTTAACACCAAAACGTTCAAGTCTTTCAACTATATAATTGGATAAATCATTCATTTCATCTCTTTCATTAGTGTAAAGAGCTTCTTTAACGCCAAAATTTTTAGATTGATTTGAAGGACTTATATACACCTTTAATTGAGCCATATCACTTACGTCAATGTTATATGTCTTAATGATACTATTTGTTTTATTATCACTTACAGCAACTGCTTTTAAAGTAACACTTTCATTAATCGTGATAGGTTCTTTATAAGGAATACCAAAGCTTTCTGGATTATTTCCATCTAACGTATAATAAATAGTTGCATCTTTATCAGGACTTGCTAAAGTAATTTTAGTTCCACGTTTAATATGATTCCAATTATTGGAAATATAAACCGGTTTTAATTGTTCTTTTTCACTCATTTGAAAATTAACACTTGTATTCTTTTTATATTCACCAACAGTAGGAATAACTTCAATTTTATAATTTAATCCCGTTTTAAATAAATCCTTAGATAAAATAACTTTTTTCTTATTTGTAGAACTTGTCTTAATAAGTTTTTTATTTTCATAAATTTTTATCTCAGTACTTTTTGAATTATCTCCACCAGTAAACTCTAAATAAACATCATTATATTTAAGAATAGAATTATCTTCAATTGAAGTAATAGCAACATCACTTATAGGATTCATATTATTATAAAAACTATGCTCATCAACAAGCTTTTCACCATTTTTAATTTGAACTTTTAAAACACCGGATAATCCTTGATAGATACTCTTACTAACAACGTATTCATCTTTGGTCAGATCTTCACTTAGTTTAACGTCATCATTAAAAAGACATTCTATTTTATAGTGTTTACTTTCTAAATCTCCATTAATAGTTAAATATAAATCTTCATCCTTTAAAATTGTAGAATCATATTCTATGCTTGCTTCATTCCATTTAAATGTATATGCACTTTTTGCTGGACGTGTTTCTCCTGCTTTATCGATTGCATAGACCATTAAAGAATATGTATTATCATATTCAAGGTTGTTTAAATTAAACTTAGCCACATTAGAGTCAAATATTTCATCATATATTTTTATATCATTTTGATCATATATAGTTATACGATAATTAACAGCTGCTTTAACACGTTCATACTTAACTATGTATTCTCTCATATTATTATCTACACTTATAATCTTAAAATTAGTTAAAATTTTATTACTATTAAGTAGAATAAATACGCTTAAAATTGTAGCGACAATAAATGAACAAACTAAAGTAAGATATAATTTTTTTCTTCGCACTTTAACCAACTCCACTTATTATAAGTATACAATAAAAAAAGTTAAAAAAAAAGAGACATAATATTTAATTATATCTCATAAAAAAAACAGTAAATAGAAAAGAAAAATTAATATTAATCTAAGTTTTCATTTACTGCATATATTTTGTGTTTCCACACGGAATATTCTTATTTCCAAATCTTCAATTTAAAATATTACTAAATAAATAAAGTATATTGGTTTTTCTTGGAGGCAGGACTAGTAGCAATCAACAGTTCCATCCGAGTTCACAAGGCAGCGCTCAGAAGTCGAGTCATCGATGCAATACACATAACCATTCGAAGTAGCATTGCAGTCGAACGCAGCAGAGCGGCAGCGGAAGCCAGTTCTAATGGCACTACATTTTGATTCTCCAAAATGATTTTTTAGCGCTTCTTTTGAATTATCATAATCATTTGATTTTATACAGAATAATCCATTGTCATTTATACATACCGCTTTTGTATTATCTGATCCTAATCTTACAAATACATTTTTCCCTAATGTTGTATAATCTGTTGCACTTGCTGTTGTTGGTGTTCCAAATGCATAATAGTATGTTAATTTTGTTTCTCCTAATGTATCTCTTTCTACCGCATTAAATTCTAATGAACATGTATATTCTTCTGTAATTTCTTCTGTTGATGTTTTATCTAATGTTACTGTTAATGTTTCATTTAAGCTTTCTTTGGCTTTAACTACTGTTGCATTATTTTCTAGTTCATTTTTAATACTTGTATATTTTGCTGTTGTTCCTTCCTTTGGTACACATGTTACTTTAACTTCTGCATCATAGTTTGCTGAGTTATTTGTTACTTCATAATTTAATACGCTTGTTTGATTAAGTGTTTTTAATTCACTTGTTGTGAAATTAATTATCTTCTTTGTATCGTCTACTGCTGATGAATATACATCCTTTCCATCTATACTTGCAGCTGTAAAGATAACTGAGAAGTCATCTTGATTTTCGCTTACCTTAGCATTTCCGTTTATTATTAATGTTGTTGAGATCGCTGCAAATCCAATACTCATTAGTAATATTGCTATTATAAGCATACTCTTCTTTTTCATATTCTACCTACTTTCCTTTACTTTTTTATTTTATAATACCCCCCCCGATTTTCAAGTCATTTTGGAGGGTTTACACTATTTTTTTCAACTTTTTACATTTTTCTTAATTTTTTTATTTCTTTTTTCACCTAATTCCATACACCTATCCTATTTTTATTATACTACATTTTTGTCGTAATATATAAACTTTATTTTTAAGGCATGTAAAGTTAGTTTTAAATATTCATATCAATAAAAAAAGTTACACAAAGTGTATAACTCTATAAATCTAAACTATTTTTATTTAATAAAATTTTTTTCATTAAAAGATAATTTTTTTATTTCATTGAACTTTTTTGCCATTTTGGGCAGTTTTGTTCAATGAAAAGAATTTTCTCATAAAAAAAGAGCAAACCTTGCTCTACTTTTCTAGATTTTCTATTGCACTTATAAGTCCAAGCTTACCATACTCGTAAGTTAATCCCCCTTGTTGATAAGCTATAAATGGTTCTCTTATTGGTGCATCACATGAAAACTCAATGCTTGAACCTTGTGTAAATGAACCTGAAGCCATTATAACTTGATCTGTATAACCCGGCATATCCCAAGGAATCGCTGTAACGTTAGCATCTATTGGAGATCCATATTGAACACCTTGAACATATTTTATTAATTTTTCTCTATCTCTAAAAATAATATTTTGAACAATATCACATCTATGATCATTATATTTTGGTTCAACATCATATCCAAGGCTTTCCATAACTTTACTTGTTAAAACTGCTGTTTTTAAAGAGGAAGCAACAACACTTGGGGCAAAAAATAAACCTTCTAAAATTTGTTTATTTATTCCAAGCGTTGGTCCAACTTCTAAACCTTCTCCAGGAAGTGTAAGTCTTTCACCTACCAACTTAATTAAATCACTTCTTCCAACAACATAAGCTCCATTAGGTGCAATACCTCCACCTAAATTTTTTATTAAAGAACCAACAGCAACATCAGCTCCAACTTCAATTGGAGATTTTCTTTCAACAAATTCACAATAACAATTATCAACCATAACTATAATATCTTTATCAATACTCTTTATTAATTTTATTACTTTTTCTAACTTTTCTATACTTAAAGATTTTCTAGTTGAATATCCTTTACTTCTTTGTATTTCAATTACCTTAACTTTTGTTTTCTTTAAATAAGACTCAATTGCCTCATAATCAAAATCATCTTTAACTAAGTCTATTTCATGGTAGTTTATATTAAAAGATGCAAGTGAACTTGGATTTTCTTTTATTCCAATAACTTCATGTAAAGTATCATATGGACATCCGCTTATTGAAAGAAGTAAATCTCCTGGTCTTAAAAGAGCAAAGAATGTAACATTTAAAGCATGAGAACCAGATATAAACTGACTTCTAACAACTGCACTTTCACTTTTAAAAATATCAGCATAAACTTTCTCAATTATTTCTCTACCTACATCATTATATCCATATCCAGTAGTTGAATTAAAAGCATTTTCACTTAAATTATTCTTTTTAAAACTATTCAACACTTGTTCACTAAAGAAAAACTTATTATCATCAATTTGTTTAAATTCATCTGTTAATTCATTTTCACATTCTACAACTAATTTTTTTACATCATCTCTTGTCATAAATTTTTTACCTCCACAATTTCTCCACTTTCACGTTTTTCAACATCACTTATTATATATTTAACTAAATCTTCCGGATCAATCAATTTCTCTTGACCGACTTTTTCCATTTCTATTCTTAAAAAATCTTGATTCATATTTATTACTTCATCAGTACTAATCCAACCTGGAGCATAAGCAATCACTTTTCTATCAGTAACAACTGCAAAATCTTTTGTTAACATATTTACTCCCGCTTTAGAAGCATCATAATCAATGCTTATTGGATTAAAATTATCCAAAGAATTATTTGAGCTGATATTAATAATTACTCCATTTTCACTCATTTTAGGTATTGCATACTTAGTGACTAAAAAAGTTCCCACAACATTAGTTTCCAAAACACTTAAAAAATCTTTTCCACTTTTTTGGGATATATCTTCATCTTTTGAAATAGCTGCATTATTTATAAGTATATCTATATTATCTATGTTAAAAAAGGTATTATCAACTTCACTTTCTTTTCTAATATCACATTTTATACATCTTAAATTATCATATTCATTTTCCATAATATAAGCATTATCAACACTTTTATTATAAATTGCATAAACTTTATATCCTAAAGAAAGTAAATACTTAGTAAAGACTTCTCCTAATCCTTTGCATCCACCAGTAACAACTGCAATCACTTTTACTCACTCCATTCATATTTATTATATAAAAAAGACCTGTTTCAAACAAGTCTATTTAAGTACTAAAAAGTATAAAATAACAATTATTCCAAGAGCAATTCTATACCATCCAAATACTTGGAAATCATGTTTCTTAATATAAGAAAGTAAGAATTTTATTACTATTATACTAACTATGAATGCAACTAAAGAACCGACTCCTAAAATCATAAGTTCGCCTGTCGCAAAAACAAGTCCAACATTTTTGATGTATTTAAGCACTTTAAGTAAGCTTGCTCCTGCCATTACCGGTATAGCAAGTAAAAATGTAAAATCAGCTATAGTTTTTCTTTCAAGTCCAATAAGCAATCCACCAACAATAGTTGCTCCACTTCTACTAGTTCCTGGAATTAATGCGAGCACTTGAAAAATTCCAACAATTAAAGCTTGTTTATAAGTAATATCTTTTAAACTTTTTGTATGTTTACTACCAATATTCTTTTTTTCAAAAACAATAAAGATAATACCATAAAGAATAAGCATTATTGAAACAACTATGCTGTTATAAAAATGAGCATCAAACCAATCATCAAATAAAAGGCCAATAATTGCTGCTGGAACACAAGCAACTAAGATTTTACCCCAAAGTGAAAAAGTTTCTTTTCTTTCTTCTTTTTCTTTGTTAAATGGCCAAATACTTTTAAAATAAAGTATAACTACAGCAAGTATAGCTCCAAGTTGAATAACAACTTCAAATAACTTATAAAATTCACTTGTAACATTTAAATGAACGAAATCATTCAAAAGAATCATATGCCCTGTACTTGATATCGGAAGCCATTCAGTTATTCCTTCAACTATACCAAATAAGATAGCTTTTAAAATTTCCATAAATATCCTTCTTTCGCTTAATTCATTATATCATATATGAAAGTTTTTTATTCATCTAAAAACTTATTTACACATAATTTTATATTATCTAAATCTTCTCCTTTTACTAAGCATGCATTTATTCCTAAAGATAAAGCAGCATTTATATTGGATTCAGCATCATCTAAAAATAATATATCACACCCTTTAAATGGAACATTATTTAAAACATATTCATATATTTCTTTATTAGGTTTTACTTCACCAATTTCAAAGGATAAAAAAACATAATCATATTCGCTTAAATTAAGTTGTTTATCAATTCGTGATTTATCAAGCACAGAAAGATTAGAAAGAATTCCAATAAAGCACTTGTCCTTTAAACTTTTTTCAAATTCACTGACATCTTTAAAATATTCAACTTTATCATAATACTTATAATAGGTATTTAAAAATTCTTCAAAAGTAATAGTTAAATTAAATCTATGAGATAAATCTTTAAATACAAATTCAATATCTTCAATAGATGCTTTAGATGATAAAGAGTATTCTCCTAAGTCTGTTTTACCCAGTAATCCAAGTTCACTTAAAAATCCATCAAATTGTTGATACATTCCGTTTTTTCCAGCATGTTTTTCAACTATTCCTCCCCAATCAAACAAAACAAGTTTATTTTTTTTCATAACATCACCTTGTTAATTTTATCAAAAAAAGTATGATATTTCTATCATACTTGGTGAGAAAATGTTTTTGTTTTATTCAGCTTCCCTTTTACTTGCTAAAAAAGAAACTTTATCAACTATTACTTCAGTTATATATTTTTCTTCTTCTTGCTCATTTTTATACTTTCTTGTTTGAAGACGACCTTTAACACCAACTAAATCACCTTTATGGCAATAGTCACTTGTGCTCTTAGCTATACCATTCCAAAGAATACATCTTATGAAGTCAGTTTCATATAAACCGTTTTCATTTTTATAGCTTCTTTGAACAGCTAAATTAATTGTAAGCATATCTTTTTCATCGCCAATATTCTTAAGAGTTGGATCTTCTGTAAGTCTTCCAATTAAGTAAACAACATTATGCATTTTCTTCCCTCCTTTCATGGTTTTTAGCCTATCACAAAGGCCTATCTCTTGTAAAAACGCAAAATTTTAAATTTGGAGGGTCAGATCTTTAATATCTGTATCGATTTATATGCAAAATGTAAAAATCTGTCAAAAAAAAGCTACCAATTTTAAAGTTTGGTAGTTTTAACATTTTTTTCAATTTTTTTTAAATTTCTTTCATTAAACGGTTTAATTCAACAGCATATTCCATAGGTAATTCTTTCTTAAAATCACTTATAAATCCCATGATTAACATTTCTTTTGCTTGATTTTCCGTTAACCCTTTACTTCTTAAATAAAACATCTTTTCTTCACTTATTTTAGAAACGGTTGCTTCGTGTTCAAGCTTGCTTGAGTCATTATTAACTTCATTAATTGGATATGTATCACTTATAGCATTATCACTTAAAAGAATTGTATCACATTTAATAGAAGCATATGAGTTCTTAGCGCTTTCAGCAATTTTTACTTTTCCACGATAATTAGCAACTCCATTCTCATCAGCAATACTCTTTGAAACAATATTACTTCTAGTATTAGCACCTATATGTATCATTTTAGCACCAGCATCTAAATGTTGATTTTCTTTCGCATAGGCGATAGAAATAGAATTACCAACAGCATTATCTCCAAGTAAGATACAAGAAGGATATTTCATAGTAACTCCACTTCCAACGTTTCCATCAACCCAATCCATTACCCCATTTTCTTCGACAATTGCTCTTTTAGTAACTAAATTATATACATCTTTACTCCAGTTTTGAATTGTTGAATACTTACATTTAGCTCCACGTTTTACATAGATTTCAACAACTCCAGCATGAAGCGAAGACACTGAATAACTTTTAGCTGTGCATCCTTCAATATAAGAAAGTTCTGCACCTTCATCAACAATAATTATTGTTCTTTCAAATTGACCTAAAGAAGATGATTCTATTCTAAAATAACTTTGCAATGGTCTATCAAGTTTAGTATAAGGAGGAATATATATAAAAGATCCTCCACTCCATAAAGCTCCATTTAAAGCAGTATACTTATTTTCATCATACTTAACAAGATTATTAAAATATTCTTTAAAAAGATCAGGATATTGTTTTAAAGCTTCATCAGTTGATAAAAATATTACCCCCTTTTCTTGGATTTCATCACGTCCGTTATGGTATATTACTTCACTTTCAAACTGATTTGATACTCCACTTAAATGCTCTTTTTCAGCATCTATTACTCCTAAAGTTTTAAACTTATTTCTAATGTCACATCTTACATTATTCCAATCACTCGTTAAATTGCCTTCTTTTTTATAATAATTTAATTTCGAGAAATCAAGTTCTATTTCAGGACCAAAATTTGGATTTTCAAGTTCTAAAAATTTTCTATAGGAATTAAGTCTAAATTCAAGCATCCATTCGTCTTCACCTTTAGACTTACTTATTTTTTTTATTAATTCTTCGCTTAACATTTCCATAAACATCACGAAGATATTATATAATAAAAGAGTACATTTTTAAAGTACTCTTTTTAATCAAGTTCAAGTTCATATAGAAGTTCATCTCCTACATTACCTTCAATATCTTTTCTATAATCTTTTATTGTATCAATAAGCTCAAATCCAGCCTTTTCGAACATCATCTTAGCACCAATATTTCTGCCATCACATGTAGCATATAAACATTCCAAATGAATTTTCTTCATTTCTCTGATAACACTTTTTAATACTTCGGTTCCATATCCTTTTCCCCAATGAGATTTTTCAATGAATATATTAACTGATTTACTTCTACTATCCTCTTGATAAAGAAATACGTAACCAATAATTTTATTAGAATCCTTTTCTTGAATAACTGATCTAATCAAATATTCATCTTTATAAGCTCGCATAATATAATAGGTAAAATCATCCTCAGTATGAATATCTTTCATTTCAGGAATGTATTTTAAAACATCCAAATCACTTCCCCATGTTTCATACATCAGAGAAATATATTCAGGGATAAATTTTTTAATAATTAAACGTCTAGTTGTAAATTCCATAAACATTCCCTCTATTCTTACGTTTATTATACCATATCATAAATAAAAGTATACATAAAAAAATGTTGATGTGTAAAACTAATCATCAACATCTGTATTGATATATAAAACAATAAATCTTATCAAATCACTTATCATTTTCTTACTTTCTGGACTTAATTTTGTACTTTCTTTTAATATAGCTAATACACTTTTTAAGTTTATTCCTTTAAGTTCCAAAAGAGATGTAATATTTGCACGTTCAAATATAGAAAATAAATCTTTAACAAATTTCTCACGTGTTTCCAAATCATATGTTTCTAACCATTCAGTTATGCTTTTATCAACTCTTTTACTAAACATCGAAAGCTTAGTTCTTTTAAAATAATCTTCATCAACCATCCAACTTGTTAATTCATGAGCCATTATTCCTTTATTTGTAGATTTTACAACAACATAATCATTTTTATGTCGTAATAAAAGTCCAACAACACTGGAATCCGGAATTATTAATTCATATTTAGGTAAAATTCTCATGTATTCTTTAGATTCAATTTCACGTTTTAAAATACCAGGTCCATCATTGCTATAAACTTTCATTATTTTATTTCTAATTAAAGGATTTGCATACATTGCAGCAACAAGAGCAATATTACCACCTTTAGAATGTCCTCCAATAATATATTTTCTTAATGAAAAAGGAGAAATATGAGAATTTACATATTTAATAGCCGCTTTTTGAGATGCGATTGGAAACTTATACGCAAGTTCAAAGTCTTCTCTCCAACCACTTACTAAATCATCCGTTCCTTCAAAAGAAATATAAGTAAGACTTTTATTTATATCAATAAATAAACATGAAAATTGTAGATCATTACTATATTGATAAGTATAATTATATAGCATTAAATCTTTATATCTTTTAGTATCTTTAATACTTTCAAGCACTTTTACAGCATCTCTTGCAGCTAAAACAAAACCTTTTATTTCTTTTTTTGTATGATGCTCAAAATACTCTGTTGCACAAGCATTTATACTTGCTTTTTTATGCACCAAGATATCTTTATAATCAATATATGCAAGAGATGAAAATATTAAATTATCTACTTCATTAAAACCTTTTTCAGAAAAAGTCTTATCTCCATAATTTTTTATATAATCAAATATATTTGCCATATACCCTCCATTTTAAAAAGAAAGAATTAATCTTTCTTCATCATCATTCTCTTTAACACTTCTAATAAAACAATTATTAAAGCACCAATTATAAAAAATAATATATTAAATGTTTTAAAAGTCATCATTTCCATTGGAACTTCTAAAGTCGTTGGTCCATTAATTATTGCATATAGAGAACCAATCATCATTCCTAAAATAAAATATACCGTTTTACTTCTATGATTATTTAAACAATTTTTTAATATTCTAACAAAAGCAACTATACCGAAAATCATACCTAGCCCAAATATCATAAGTAATGGAAATACGGAAAAATCAAAGCTAATAAATTTCTTTATTGCTCCAATTATTGGAATATATAAACCAAATATCAATAGCAATGTTGAACCACTTATTCCAGGTAAAACCATAGCAGTAATTGCAATAGCTGCTGCAAAGAATATATATATAATGTTGAAAAGACTTAAGTTATTGACATCAACTCCTAAACTTGAGTGAGTTGTGAAATAACTTATACCAGCTACTAGTATTGCTCCTAGTATCAAGAATATAATATTTTTATAATGTCCTTTTACAGAATCCTTTTCTTCTTTAATAACTTGAGGAATTGAGAATATTATAAATCCTAAGAATAATGAACTCATTTCATATATCTTACTTGTAAACATATTTGAAAGTATTGTTGCAGCAAGTAAGAAACCAATTATCCAACCTAATCCTAACTTTATTAAGAACATAAATGCTTTTTTCTTTGAATCCATATTTCCTCTAAATAAATCATCTAAAGAATTTATAAACTCATCATAAAATCCTAAAAGAAATGCAATTGTTCCACCCGACACTCCAGGAACTGAATCAGCTAATGCCATGCAAAAACCATTAAACATATTTATTAGTAATAATTTTAATTTTTTCATAATTACCATCCAATCTAGAATAATTATACATTAGTTGTTAATTTAAAACAAGAAAAAACATTAAGCATATTTCTTAATGTTTTCACTTGCTCTTTTTACATCCTTTTCATAAGGAATCATTACATATCTTTTTTTACTAGGAGCTGTATAAGTATTCATTGATGCATCCGATCCTGATACACTTTGTCTTTCTATTTTATAAGCACTCATATCTTCAAGTTGATTCTTTACAAGTAAAGATATAAGTTCACTTGGAATATTAGTTTTATACAATTTGCTTAAAGATGACAATGTTTTATCATACTTTAAAAGAATTGATTTATCAGTTGTAATTTTAGAAATGACTGCTTCTAATACTTGTTGTTGATTTAAAATACGATGTCTATCTCCTAAAGCATACGCATGTCTTTCGCGAGCATAACTTAGAGCCTCACCACCACTAAAATGATTCATCCCTTTTTTTACATTTGTTTTTATAGCTCCACCATCACCACAATAAGTTGTAAATGCTTTATCGCTTTCAATATCAATTCCACCAAGTAAATCAACTACCTCTACAACTGATGAAAAACCGACTTTAATATAATAATCAATCTTTATATCAAATAAGTTTTCAACAGTTTTAACACTTGTATCTATACCATAAATGCCTGCATGTGTAAGTTTATCTTTTAAACCAGTTTTACCATATACTGATACATAATAATCTCTTGGAATACTTGTTAAAAGCACTTTTTTATTTTTAGGATCAACGCTTATAATCATATTTACATCACTTCTAGTTTTACTAGCAATATAATTACTACGTGCATCACTTCCAGATAAGAAAATATTAAAAGGTTTAAGTTCATCTACTGAACTATCTTTTTTTACATTCTTTTTTATTTCAACATTAAAACTATATATTAAATTGATCTTACTTTCATCAATTTCTTTTTCATCAACAAGCATATTATAATAAGTTTTATCAAGTAACATTGAATTTACTTTATTATTTAAAAAGTCTTGAGCTAATAAATACATATCATCATAAGCGTTTTCACTTGCATTTACTCGTTTTTTTAATTCATTTAAAGCCTTATCTGAGTTTTCTTCACTTAGATATCCAAAATTTTTAATTGAACTTAAATCATATTTATTATCTCTTAAAACATAAACCCCATATTCACTTATCTCTACAGAATCATTATTGAAAGCATGACTTAAATATTCAATTGTTTCACTTCCATAATAATAACCAATTATAGAAATAATAACTGTTATTATACTTGTAATAAGACCAATTATGTTAAACACCTTTTTCTTTGTATATAAAAGCAAACCAATAAGATTAAATAAAATCATAACACTTATAAATATAATAAAATACTTATTAGGTAACATATTTAACCCCTTAATTGTAAATATACAAGCAATCGATAATATAATTGTTAAAATACTAAGGACAATTTTTAATATATTTTTCATAACATTCCCTCACATCGAGACGTATTATAGCAAATTTTAAGTTTATTTGCAAATTTCAAAGTGAATGAACAAATGTATTAATTATTTGTTATTTTATTGTTATAATTTGTTTGGAACATCAGTTGTTGAGTGTCATCCTCCAATCTAATATGAAAGGAGGCAGATATTAATGAAAACTAAAACTTTTATTTTAAGGTTTTTAAAGTTCATATGTATCATTCTATTACTATCTACCTTATTGGTTTTAGCAATAAAAAAATAGACACTCTAATATGTTAGAGTGCCAAACCTATTAAGGAGGACATTCAACATACCAAAACTGAATGTTCCCTTTTTTATTGTATGCAAATTTTCTTGCTAAATACATTTTACCATATTTTTAAATTGTTTTCTAGACTAATTTATAGTATTTATTATATCATTTGCAACAGTTTCAATTTTATCACTATAGTTTAGAATATCTGGATAATTTAAACAATTATCAAAAAATGCTTTATACACTAACTTTCCTTCTGCACTTTCAATAAATGATCCAAGTGATGTTAAAGCACCATCAGTTGAATATTCATTTCTGGATTTTGAGCCTACAACTAAAACTATCATTTTTTTATCTTTTAATTTTTTCTCACTATAAAGAGGATTTAACCTATCAATAAATATTTTTAAGTCACCTGATAAAGTGTTCCATCTTGTCGGTGTAATAAAAAGTAACACTTCAGCATTATTAACTTTATCAATATTTACTTTCATATCATCATTAAAATCACATACACCATTTTTGTCACAATCCATGCAACCAGTACATAAATATATTTTTTGATTTCCAGGAACTATAATATCACTTGATATTCTGTTTTTATCAAAAATAGTTTTTAAACTTTTTGCTAAGTGAATTGAATTACCTTCTCTTCTTGAACCAACTATCATTAATATTCTAGACATATTATCACCTAGAATTATTGTGTGATTAGTTCACATTTTTATACATCTATTTTTTCTCTCGAATTTAAATATTTTTTGTCCTTATAACTTATAATTCCTAAAAACGCAAGTCGTGTATAATAAAATGTTAATGGAATATAATTTTCTGAACAAAAATTAACTATTTCATTTTCACTCATAGTTTGCATTTTTTGAAAATCACTTTCTAATATCATACAATTTAACGCAAATCTATCTTGACTATCCTCGTTTTCCTTATCATCCACAACTATTTTATTTTTCAATTTATTAAAATCTGTTTTAATGTGACCAAGTTCATGATACAAAGTAAAATATAATGATGATTTTTCTTTAAACATTCTAGAAATGAATATACATGGATTATTCTTTTTAACCATTGAACAACCACGAATCTTTGTTCCAGGTAAAGTGTCTTCGATAATTAAATAAATTCCATACTTTCTAAATAAATTTTTAAGTAAATCTTCATTAAATTTTTGGACTCTTATTCTTTTTAATTCTTGTAACAAATCACCAATTTTTGATGAATTATATTCACCAATTTCCATATTTTGTTCAAGAATATTTTCACATCTTCTAATCCATAAATATGTTTTTAAATTATCTGCATTCTCACGCTTTTTAAATAAAACTTTACTATTAATATAAGGTAACACTTTATCAAAAGAATCAACATGTAAAAATTGTAATAAATCATAAGCATTTTGAAGATATGAAGTTTTATCTCTTAATACAATCCACTTATTTTTATAAAGATCATTTATATAAAAACTATCCAAATATTTTTTGATTTCCTTATCATCTTTAAAGCGTTCATGTAAATATATATCCAGTTTTTTAGAATTTTCGCAAAAGAAAATTAAATTAACATCAATGTCCGTTATTAAAGAAATTGCTATCATTAATTCTAAAGAGATATACGATTTATCATTTAATATTTCATTTAAATGCTTTTTAGAAATTCCAAGCCTTAATGCAAAATCAGTTTGGTTTATCTTATAATAATCCAAATAATCTTTTAACATTGGACCAAATCCTTGTTGTACTTTTCTTTCCATATAATCACCTACCCATCATTATAATGATTTAAATTTATTTCACTCAGTTCTACTTCTACAATATACACAAGATCTAAATTTTCATTTATTGGTCTTATAAACAATCTTATTTTTTCATTTATTCTAGCTGTATAAAAAGATTTTAAATTACCACTTTTTTTCTCTATATGAAATATCTTGCTATAAGGATTATCAAGAAGCTCTCTCATATTACCTACAAGTTTCAAATACATTATAATTCTTTCAATAGTTTCTATCTCTTTCTTCATATGCTTATTTAAAAGTTTTTTATAATCTCTTTTATATTTAGATGTATAATTTACTATCATGCATTCTCTTTTTTGTATATTATAACCTCAAAAGTAAATATATGCAGCAAAAAAACTACAAAAGTAGTTTAATTTATACCATTTATTATCTTATTATAAAAGATTCAATTATTTTCTAATGTTTTATTTTTAATATTCTCTTTAGATTAATTAACTGATCAATATATTTTAAATTAAATAAACCATATATTATTACTCCAGCTATAACCTGTAATGCTAATACAATTATTTTATTAGAAATGAAATATTTTATTGAATAAATACACTCTATCATTATTATTGAAGTTAGCAAAAAAGGAAGAATATTTTTTATAACTTTGCTAAAATTATATTCTCTTTTTATTGAAATTAGTTGATATATCATTACAAAAACTTCAGCTGCTATTGTACCGAAACACGCACCTATAGAATCATATTTTGGTATAAAAATAGCATTCATAATTAAATTAATTATTGCACCATATATTACTGATTTAGTATATAGTTTATCTTTTTCAAATGGAATCAAATATTGCGTCCTTATAACATTTGCAAAAGAAATAAATGGAAGTGTCACTGATAGCAATATTATTAAGATTCCCGTTTTTTGAAACTCTTTTCCAAAAAACAATGGCGCAAAATCATATCCTATAGTAATCAGTCCAGCACACATAGCAAATGATAAAAACATAACAAATTCAATTGATTTATTAATATATTTCTTTACTTCTTCATTTTTTCCATTTGATACCATATTTGTTATTCTTGGAAGCATTACTGTACCTAACGCACTAATAATTGTAAGTGGTATATTAACAATTTTCTCAGCATTTTCGTAAAATCCTACTTCTTTGATATTTGTCATTGCTCCCAACATTACTTTATCCATCATTTTATAAATGCTTACTGCTATAACAGGAATAAATAACACTAAATTAGGTTTTATATGTTTAGCAATATCACTAAAACTAACCCTTACAAAATCAACTTTTCCTCTAGTAAAATTCCATAAAACCAATTGACTTAGCAGCGTCATTAAAGACATTATTAAAGCATATTTCCACAAATCAGTTGGCTTTTTTACAAATATAATCACAAGTAACAAAGTACCAACTTTAAGAATTGTATTTCTAGTAATTGTTTTTTTAAACTCTTCCAATCCATAGAAGAACCAATTAATATCTAACATTGCAGATACTATATAAATAGTTTCTATTAAGAATAATTGTTTATACTGTACATTAAAGAAAAACAAATAGATTAAATAACTTAACAACATTAATATACCCATTAGTAATTGAAATGAATATATACTCCAAAATGCCTTTGATAAATTCTTCTTATTATCTCTTACCTTAGCAATTGATCTATTTCCATAATTATTTACTCCTAAAAGTGTTAACAGCATAAAATAGTAAACAATAGAATATGTATATGAAAAAATACCAATACCTTCAGCTCCAACGACTCTTGATAAATATGGAGATATTATTAATGGAATTATTAAAATCAAAATTTGATATATAATATTATAAATATAATTTTTTTTAGGATTATTCATGATTCTACCTCTATTTCATAAAGAATCTAAATAAATACATCTTTATTGTATGCCATCTAAATTTATTATTCTTTAAAACTTTTTTAAATTCCTTATTATATTCTTCTTTCATATTATTTATTCTATACAACCTGATTAAAATTGACGAATTTTTATATTCAACATTTTCTATTTGCTTATTTGTCAATAAATTGTAATATTTCTTTTTGTATTCTATCAAAACTTTTGTTTTATCTATATATGCCTTATTTGAAGAAGTGATTCCATCTCCATTATGTAAATAAAAATATAAAAGCCTCTCCGGTACACGATAAATGGAATAACCATTTGCTAATATTTTCATTAATAAGATATTATCTTGATGAGCTTTAACATTTTCAAACATTCCAACTTTAATAAGTACTTCCTTTGGACATAACCATGTGGAAGTAGTTTCCATAATATTTAACATATGTTCATAAAGGCAATTTCCCTCTACGTTCACTTTGCGTGACTTTCCAATATTATTGTTTTTATCATATGTATATTTATAACAATATATCATACCAACTTCAATTTTTTGTTTTTCCAATTCTTTCATTAATTTCATTTGTTTAGAAATTTTATCTCTAGTAAAATAGTCATCGTCATCCAAAAAAGCAACATATTTACCATTAGCCATTTCAATACCTTTATTTCTCGTCAAAGCACCGCCTAAATTGGCATCATTTTGTATTAATTTAACATTATTGTATTTATCAACAATTTTTTTAGTTTTTATTCTTTCATCTATATTATTAGCATTGTCATCAACAACAATTATTTCAATTGGAAAATAATCTTGATCAATACAACTTTGAATTGCTTTATCAATCATATTACTACGATTATATGTAGGTATAATAACTGAAACTAAATCCTTCATTATTTCACTCATTTCTTTCTTAGAATTTTCTTCAAAAGTAATATTAGATAAAAGAAATAATAATATAGTACTGATTTGTAATCAATAATATTTTTATGCTTTAAAGCAACTTTCCTAAATCTCGTAATATTACTTTTTATAGTTTTTAAATATTCATCATTATCAAATTTATTTAATTTTATTTTCATCAAAGCATTAATATTTTGTAAAAAGAAAAAATTAACATATTTGCCAAACGTGTCTTCATCATAATTATACTTAATGTCATTTAATGCTAGTGAAAATGCATCAATATTAGTAAGCCAATTTAAATCCATCTTTTTTGTTAAAGCACTTCCACTATGAATAACATAATTATATAAAGATTCAGTTAGATAATAAGATTCATCTATATGATTGAAATATTGTACGTTAAATAAAAAATCTTCACATACATATATATTTTCATCAAATTTAATATTATGTATTTTTATCAAATCATTCAAATACATTTTATTCCAGCAATATCCCATAATTTCTTTTCCACTAATCATAGATATCAATGTTTCAGATTTTGTCATTTTTTTTGATTTTATTTTTCTTTCCATATAGTCACATATAACTAATTGAACATCATTTTCTTTATAGCATGATAACATCTTTTCAATATAATCTTTTTCTATAGTGTCATCACTATCAACAAATGTAACATATTTTCCATTAGCAGCTGATAAACCACAATTTCTTGTATAAGAAACACCATGATTGGTATTTTTTATATGCACTAATCGATCATCTTGGGTTTTATATTGCTCAATAATAGAATTTGACTCATCGGTAGATCCATCATCAATCACAATTATCTCCAAATTAGTATATGTTTGACTCACTACTGAATCCAAACACTTTGATATATACTTGAAAGAATTATAAACTGGAATTATAATCGAAACTAAATCCACAAAGATCACTCCTTTTGTTTATTATGTTTAACTACTTTCATTAAAATTAGTATAAATACAAAATTAATTGATGGTAACACTATGTACGACTCAAATAAACCATATAGTAAAGATGTATATATTATATTTTCTATTTTTATGTCATACTCACAGTTTGAAAAGTAGTATCGAATTATTATTAAATAAAACAAATAAATTATTATACCCTTTTCTAGTAAAAGATATATATACACATTATCCATTGGAATATTAGATATAAAATGTCCGCCTTTTAAAGTCACTAAACTAAAATTCTTTAAATAATAAAATAAATAATATGGTCTTAAACTCAACATAGAATTTATTGCATTGCTTCCATTTGAACCATATTTTCTTATTATTAAAATGCTTCCAATTGTAAACAATATAAACATCAATGCTGGTATATTTATTTTATGTTTTTTTTGTGTAGTTTTTAAATTAATCAATAACAAAAAAACTATAACACTAAAATATCCCGTTCTACAATTAGTGATTAAATATAAAACTGTTGATATAAAAAATATACATAACGAATATTTCTTTCGATATTTATCAAAATACAATATATATGAAGAAAAGATTATTGGTAATAAAAATAAAAAGGTTTGATTAACATGAGAAAATCCCAAACTATTTCGGACTTTTATTTCGTTTTCCGTTATTCTTATTAAACTGTTATTGTCAAGGACTCCAATAAAATATAACAAAACCACTAAAATATACCAACTCATAATGGTTACAAAAAAATACTTTACTATCTTATTTTCATCGGTGTTTAAAAAATATGTAGCTGCAAGAATCGCGATTATTAAATTTACCTCACCAACATAAATAGTTGAAAAAGCACCAATAATAAATAATAATACCATTTTTAATAATTCTTTTTTTGTTATCTTATTTGTGATAATTTTTCCTGATAAAAAAATTATCAATAGAGTTAAATAGCCTACTAATACTATCTTATTATTCATTCCTAACATTCTAAGAAAATCATAACTTACAATCAATAATACAATTAAAAAATCTGCTATGTTTTTTTTCATATTTACTCCTTATATTTAAAATACTTAAATACTTTCCAATTAAAAGCGAAAACATTAAAACCAAGATTTAAAGACAATATTGCCATTTTTTCCTTTTTAGTCAAATTTTTTTTATTTAAACTTTTTATTTGTTCTTTTAATTGCTTTATTAAAATTCCATAGTTTTTCCTGTTATCCGATTCTGCTATTTGTCTTAAAACACTTAATCTTGCATAAACTTTTCGATTGTCAGCTACATCTTTTAGTTTTGGATATCTACTTACTATATAATCGCACATTTCATCAGTAAATGTTATCATATCTAATTTTTTTTCTGTAAACGTAGATCTCATAATAGAATTAGTTCTTCGAAAATAATTGTATTTTGATTCATGCCCATAACTTATTGATTTACACCTATCAATTAATTTATAGGTTGTTCCAATATCCTCACATATTTTCCCTTTAGGAAACTCTATATTTAAAAATAAGTCTTTCTTATATAGTTTCGCACAAGCTGAAACAGTAAATCCATCATCTTTTAATAGACTTCCGAGACATTTTTCTGTATTCATAATTATATCTTCATGGTTTTTACCATAATCTATCTTTTTATTATTTGTAATTATAGAATAAGAGCAAATTGACATATCATTACTATGTATTAAATTATATAAGTATTCCACATAATCTAGTTCTATTTCATCATCGCTATCAACAAAAGTAATATACATACCATTTGCGTTTTTTATTCCTACATTTCTAGCATCCGAAAGACCACCATTAGTCTTATGAACTACTTTAACTCGATTATCAATTTTTGCATAAGAATCACAAATTAAGCCACTATCATCAGTTGAACCATCGTCAACTAAGATAATCTCTATATTCTTGTATGTTTGATTCAAAATAGATTTAACACAATTATCCAAAAATGAATGAACATTATAAACAGGTACTATTATACTTATTAAATCACGCTTCATTACTTTTTCCCCGCTTTCATTCCTAAAAATCTTGCTCCCATATCAAATGGATATCTAAAAATCAAATGCCATTTAAAATCCGTTATAATACGTTTTAACACATATTTTGCAAGTTTTGCACCACTTCCAGTTGTTCCAAATTTATCTAAATAAGAATTTTCTTTAAAAAACTTGCCGGTTAATTTATATCTATCATAAATCTCTTTTAACTTAAATTTATGAGAATGATTAACTACAGAATCAGCACAATATTTTATCTTATACCCATTCATAATTATTTTATATGCAATATACATATCTTCATTAATTGGTAAATTTTTATTATCATATCCATTTAACTTAACAAAGACACTTCTTTTTATAGCAGACGAAGCATCAGAAAAGAAAAATGTTTTTAATCCTAATTCATCTATGTCATTTTTAGACACTATACGCGATTTATCTGGATAATTATACTCCCTTGTATACTTTTCGATATTATTATATTTAGATATTTGTCTTGAATAAGTTGCTACAACCTCTTCATTTATATCTTTTGTTAAATTATAAAGCCATAATTCATCAGTGATAACAACATCTTGAGTTACAAATACAACTATGTCTGCATCACTTTCCATTGCTTCTTTTTCTCTAACTAAACTATGTGAAAATTCACTTTTTTTAATCAAAGTATATGGAATATTTGCATTATCCATTATCTCTTTAGTATTATCTCTAGATTCAGTTAAGACATATCTTATTTTATTTAATAAAACATTCTTTTGCATTAAAAATGACTTATTTAAATCAATTATATATTTACTTGCATTATAAAGTGGGCAAATAATATCAATTTTCATACTTTCACCTCTATAAAAAAGCTATATACATTTAATTGTATATAGCTTATCTTGCACCATCTCTTTTAATAACAGAAATAATTGTCTTAAAAATAATTTTTATATCTAAACCAATGGATTGATGATTAACATAATACATCTCTAATCTTATTCTATTAGCATAATTGGTTTGACTTCTACCATTACAAGCCCACCAACCTGTTAGACCAGGAGTAACACTTAAAAACTTACTTTTCATCTTTCCATATTTATCAATTTCACCATCAATTATAGGTCTAGGTCCAACAATAGACATATCACCATTCATGATGTTTATCAACTGAGGAAGTTCATCTAAAGATGTCTTTCTTAAGAAATTACCAACTTTAGTCACCCTTGGATCGTTGTGCAATTTAAAGTTTTCATTCCACTCTTTTGCAACAACTGGATCTTTAAGTAACTCTGCTAATCTTTCTTGAGAATCTGTATACATCGTTCTAAATTTTAAGACATAAATATACTTTCCGTTTTTTCCAATTCTTTTATGTTTATAAAATACTTTACCTTTTGATTCAACCTTTATAGCAACTGCTATAATTAAAAATACTGGTAAAAGTACAATAAACGCGAATAAACTAGCTATACAATCAAATGTTCTTTTAATTCCTAAATATAAATTCCTTTTTATATTTGGATTTGTAACAGATATACTTTCTGCTACTGCAATACTTCCTTCGTTCATAACCTTAACCCCTCTTTTATGTGCCCCTACGTCTTGAATTGACAACTATACTAACACAAAAGAAGAAAAAAAGCAAATTTTCAAACGAAACATTCAAGTATTCTATAGTTATTATAGCAAAAAATAAGCATATTTCAGATAAAACAAACATTTTTAGGCATTTTATTTACAAAAAAAAGAGGAAAATTCCTCTTAATATGCATATATTGAACTAACAATAATAGCAAGTAGAATAAATAATACAAGAATGATGAAGAATGTATTACCATAACCTTGATTATTTATTGAGGGTTTAGTATTACAATTCATGCCTTAACACCTCCTTTTTAGATAAATGCTCCTACTATGATAATTAATAAAATAAATAGAACTAATATGAAAGCAGCACCAGAAATATTATTATTGCAACATTTATTCATTATTCTCCCTCCTTTTCATTACTCACTTTATTGTATGGTAAATCACTCATTTTTGTGCCTGTTTTAAAGAAATTAATATTATTTTTTTTATATACGTGATATAATACCTATTAGGGAGGATAGAGATGAAAAAGAAATTATTAGTTGTAGTAATGGCAAGTGTTATGCTTACTGGTTGTGGTAAAACGATTCCTAAACTAAGTAATGGTGAAGAAGCAATAGTTGATTTTAAAAATGGTGATAAAATAAGCGTTAATGAAGTATGGAATGAAGTTAAAACTTCTTATGGACTTAACGTAATTCTTGAAAAAATCGACACTAAAATATTAGAAGATAAATTTAAAGACAAAAAAGCTGATATTGATGAATATATGAAAAACTATGAAACATCATTAAAAGCTAATTATGTTGATAAAAATGGAAATTATGATGAAACTTCACTTTTAAGTGCATTAAGTCAATATGGATATTCTTCATTAGAACAATACTTAACTCAACGTAGACTTTCTTATATGGAAAATTTACAAACTGAAAGTTATGCAAAAAGCTTGATCACTGATAAAGATATTGAAAAATATTATAAAAACAAACAAAAAGGTGATATCAGCTGTGTTCATATTTTAGTAAAACCTGCATCTTCAAGTGACACAGACACTAAAGCTGCTGAAGATAAAGCAAAAGAAATAATAGCTGCTATTGAAAATGATATAAAAGCTGGAACAAGTGCTGCTGATGCTTTTGCTAAATACAAAGACAATTCAGAAGTAACATATCAAGATTTAGGATACTTTAATCATGGTGATATGGTAGAAGCTTTTGAAACAGCTGCTTATAAACTAAAAAAAGGTGAATATACAAAAACACCTGTAAAAACAACTTATGGATATCATGCAATATTAAAAGTTGATGAAAAAGAAAAAGATACTTTAGAAAATCTAAAGGATAAAATTAGAGAAACACTTGCAAATGAAAAAATAAATGATGATTCTACTATTTCTATTAATTCAATGGTTGAATTAAGAAAAGAATATGGTGTAAACTTTGATGATTCAGAGATTGAAAGTGCATATAATAAATATATAAACTATTTAATTAATCAAAGTAAAAATTCATCTAATTAAAAACAAAAAATAGAGAGGTTAACTTAATAACTTCTCTATTTTTTTTACTATATCTTCTTTTTCTACAACTGGTATTAAAGAGATTATCTTATTATATGTTTCATCGTTTGTTTCTTCATATTTTCTTACAAGATAGCTTCTATCAACTCCATATAGAATCGTATAGATATAATCAAAGAACACGTCTTTTGATAACTCTTCATAGATTTTCATAATGAAATCATAATATTCCATTTTTGAATAATCAGCTAAATAGTCACGCACTAAACTTTGCATTGCTTGCTCATCTTCATAAAATTCATCCATTTTTTCAATATATAGATAAAAATAATCAGTTTCATTTTGATAATGTAAAGTTTTGTTTACATTATCTTCTAACTCTATTGCTTTCATAAGAGAAGAAGAAATTTTATCATCTGTTTTTTTAGCTTTTTCTATTTCACCCAATATTTCTTCATTTAAAAGCATTCCTTGGCTTTGTGATACCAATGCTTTTAACCCTTTAGCCAACATTTCAGCATTTGATACGTTATGTATTTGTTTACGGGCTTCATCATAATTACCATCTTCGATACATTTAATTACTATTTCTTCTGCTTTTTTTACATTAGCATTTATCAAATCTGTTATTATTGATTCTTCTAAATTAACATGACCCTTTTTATGGAAAACTCTATTGTTTTCTATTCTGGCGTTATAGTAAAATTTTTTAAATATTTCTTTTCTAACCTCATTATTTCCCTTTATATCATCATACTTTTCATCACTTTTAGGAATTAACAAATCATTCATTTTTATATTCGATAAATCGATACCTAGATCAAGCAATTCATTTATTAAAGTTAGATAAGTGTAATAATCATACATATTTATATCTGTTTGACGTAATAAATCTAAATAATGTGCTGCTTTACCATAATTTTTGGTTTTTACATAATAACCAAATAATGTATAAACTACTTTAGTATCTAACATATGGCTTTCTAAATATTCCTCTAATAATTTAACACCTGTTTTATTATCCCTTTTATATATTGAAAATATTTCTTCTAAATTCATTATTCTTTCTCCTTTTTGCTAATAAATATTATATCTTATTTTCATAAAAAAACAAGCCTAAGCTTGTTAATCACGATCACTCAATTGCATTAAAAGATAAAGCATTTCTAACATAGATGAAATTACAGCAGCTACATACGTAAATGCAGCACTGTTTAAAACAGCGTCTACTCCAGTTTTTTCATTATCACTCATCATTCCATCACTAAGTACAATTTTCTTTGCTCTTTTAGAAGCATCAAACTCAACCGGCAAAGTAACAAGTTCAAATAAAAGTCCTAAGAATGTAAAACCAATTGCTGCGTAAACATAATCCATGTAGCTTAAAAATAACCCAACAATCATTACTATATAAGCAATTTTTTGACCAATATTTATAATTGGAAATATCATACTTCTAATTTTAAACCAAGTATATCCTTCTTTATCTTGAATTGCATGTCCACATTCATGAGCAGCAATAGCAAGTGAAGAAATACTAGTTCCATGATATACATCAGTTGAAAGTCTAACAGTTTTTCTTCTAGGATCATAATGATCACTCATAGTGCCCTTTGTTTCAACAACGTAGATATCACCTAAGTTGTTTTCATCAAGAATACGTCTTGCAACATCAAAACCTGTTAGATTTTTTTCATTATTTACCTTTGTATACTTTTTATAACTTAAATTTACCTTAATTGATGCATAGATTGGTATAATTAACATCAATAAAAATATAATCAATAATTCCATAACTAATCACCTATTATTTTATAAGTAGTTCCTTCTCTTGTATCAATAAGCTCAATTCCACGATTATAAAGTTCATTTCTTATTGAATCAGCAAGTTCATAGTCTTTACTTTTCTTTGCTTCATTTCTTTTTGCTATAAGTTCTAATATTTCCGAATCATCTTCTAAAGAAGTTTCTCTTATTAGATTTACTGAGAATACTTTATCAAATTTCTTTATTAGTTCAAGTTTTGTATGTCCATTAACTTGTTCATCCTTTAAAAGTTCATACATAACTGATATAGCATTAGCTGTATTTAAATCATTAGATATTTCATTTATGAACATGTTGTTATAATTACTGAACTCTCCTTCATCTAAAATACCTTCATCTTTAATATTAGCAATTTTATTTCTAAGTTTTTTTAATGTAGCCTCAGCTTGGTTTAAAGCGTCATATGTGAAAACTAATTGTTTTCTATAATGACTGTTTAAGCACATAAATCTAAAACTTAATGGATCATAACCTTTTTCTTGAAGTAATGATACAGTTAAAATTTCACCTTTACTTTTACTCATTTTACCTGTTGAATCTAGTAAATGTTCATTATGGAACCAATAATTACACCATTTATGTCCAAGATATGCTTCACTTTGAGCAATTTCGTTTGTATGATGTGGAAATATATTATCAACTCCACCTCCATGAATATCCAAATGTTCTCCTAAGTATTTAATTGAAATACCACTACATTCGATATGCCAACCAGGATATCCTTTTCCAAACGGTGAATCCCAAAGCATTTCATGATTTTCAAACTTGGATGTTGTAAACCATAAAACAAAATCAGCTTGGTTACGTTTTTTTTCATCAACACTTACAGTTTCTCTTATTCCAACTTTATTACCATCAGCACTCATATTTGAAAGTTCATAATAGTTCTTGCAAGAAGAAACATCAAAGTAGATATTACCACCACTCTTGTAAGCGATATCTTTCTTAAGTAAATCCTCAATTATTTTAATATACATATCTATATTTTCCGTAGCAGGAGAAACTATTTCTGGCATTTTACAATTTAAACTTTCAAAATCCTTAAAGAAAGCTTTTGTATAAAAGTCAGCAATTTCATAAGCTGTTTTTCCTTCTCTTTTACGAGCAACTTCCATTTTATCTTCACCAGTATCAGCATCACTTGTAAGATGACCAACATCTGTTATATTCATTGCTCTTTTAACATTATATCCTAAATATAAAAGAGTTTTTTCTAAAATATCGTGTCCAATGTAGTTACGCATATTACCAATATGTGCATAATGATATACCGTTGGTCCACATGTATACATATTAACAATATTCTCATTATAAGGAACAAATTCCTCAACCTTTTTTGTTAATGTATTATAAAATTTCACTTTTATCACCTACTAAAAATTATTATACTAATTTATGAAATGTAAAGCAACTATTAACACAAGTTGTTCGCCTTTACATATTCACTTATCGAGCTTCCACTTATAAGCACAAGTTCATTCATCTCTTTATTTCCTTTATAACTAAGTTCATAATTACCTACTACCAATAAATCTTTACTATCTTTTGAATTACATAGAGGAGAACCATTCGTATCACCAAAGTTACTAGAAAGAATAAGTTTTCCATCATAAATTCGTGAAACTTCTAAATTAATTGAATCCGTATTAAAAGAAACACTTTCTAAAGACATTCCACTTAAAGAATTAATATCAGTGAAGTTAACAATTATTTTACCATCTTCATCTATTCCAATTAAACGATTTTGTCTAGGTAAATTATTTTTTAAAAACAAGAATAATATATTATCAACTATAGAAACTTTAGATTCTAATAATTCACATTCTCCAATATTAACGTTATTGACAAGAATTTGATTTTTCCCATTTCCAGCAACAACATTTATTTTAAACTTATTTAAACTATAAGAAAATTCAGTCGTTATATCATTTGGACTTATATCGATTACATTAAAATAATACTTATTTTTCTTTTCTGATGTGGTAGTTGTAGAAATATTTGCTATAACTTTTTTATTTGGTAAATAAATATATACAATGAAAAATAGAAAAGCAGCAATAATTATAAGAATAATAGTTATGAATATAGCCGTTGATGGATCATGCTCTTCATGATGTTTTTCTTGTTCTTTTTCACGCATTTCTTCATCAGTTGGCTTTACTAAATCTTCTTTATTATTTTGTTCATCAACTTTAATAACTTTTGCTACCCTGTTAATTTGGGGAATTTTATCATCATCCATCATATTTGAACCCTCTTTATAGTTAAATTATATCATAAATATTTCATTATGCTTTTGTTTTTATCTTATCAGTGTCTAGTTCATTGTCCAATAAAGATTCATCATTTTTATTATAACCAACACATACCTCTTTTTTCTTTTTATCAAAAATTAGAAGAGAACTATTAAAAACGACTTTATCACCCTTATTATCATATATATAACTTTTATCAATTATTGATTTAAATAAAGATATAACTTTTGGTGATGCTGCTTCAATATTTTTTAAATAAATAAGCGTATATGGTTTATATTTTATCTTACTTATTATATTCGTATCGTTATAACCGATATAACCTGGATCACTTCCAATAATTCTATTTATTGAAGTATCAGATATAAAATCTTTCATATCAAATTCCAAGTAATTATATTTTAATCTAGATACTAAAAAATCAACCAATTCTTTTTTATTCTCTTTATTTTCTCCTAATAAAGTAATCGTACTTGCTCTTCTAGCTTCACCGATATTCTTTAAAACTTCTTCAAGTTCGCTAAATCCGTACTTTTCTTTTATTTCATGATTTATCTTCATAGCTTCATCTAAAGTAGTAATTTTTATACCTGTCATACTTTCAACAGTTGTTTCAATATCGCTTAAATTTACACTTACTTTTTTCATAGTTTTTTTCTTAGTAAGATAGGCATTCTTATAATCTTTATTTTTTAAATACATATCCTCTTGATTGTTTAAAAACTCATTTGAACAATTGATATTAACACGGGATAAAACCGTATCTAAAAGATCTAAAGATTTATCTGGATTATGATTTATATACATATATTTATTTGCAAGATGTACAATATTTTTAATATTATCATCACTTATTTTAACATTATGGTATGCTTCATAAGAGTTCTTTACACCTAAAAGTATTTGAATAGTTTCACTTTCACTTGGCTCACTTATCATAACACTTTGAAATCTTCTAGATAAAGCTTTATCCGGAGCAATAAACTTCTCATATTCCATTGTTGTTGTTGCACCAATTATTTTTATTTTATCATTAGCAAGATATGGTTTTAAAATATTAGCAGCATCTATACTGCCTTCACCTCCACCAGTTTTAACAATAGTATGAATTTCGTCGATAAATAATATTATATTTTTACTTTTCTTAATTTCTTTAATAATATTATTAAGTCTTGTTTCAAACTCTCCACGGTATTTTGTATTAGAAAGCATACTTGCCATATCAACAGAAATAATTTTTTTACCTTTTAATTTTTCTGGCACTAAAGACGCATCTATTCTTCTAGCAAGTTCTTCAACTATTGCAGTTTTACCTACACCAGCTTCACCGATTAAAATAGGATTATTCTTATTTTTTCTTAAAAGTATTTCAATAATTGAATTTATTTCTTTATCTCTTCCAATAAGTTTATTTGTTCCAACCAACTTTTCACCAATTTCATTTAATTCGCAAAAATCACCACTTGTTAGCTCTTTATACAAGCCATCAATATCGATATCAAGACCTAAAAGAAGTCTTAAAGCAATTCCATCATCACTTGTTAATAATATTCCTAATATTTCTTTTTCGCTTATCTTTTTCTCTCTTGTAGCATCATCTATAACTTGACGAAGTAAAGGAGTATACAAAATAACTTCACTTTTCTTACTAGCTTTACCAACTACATTAATAAGCTCATTTTTTAAAATTTCATATGTCAAATTATATTTTTTGGTAATTTCATTCACACTCGCACACTTAAGCAAACTTAAAAGCAAATGTTCAGTTCCTACATAAGGATGATTTAAACTCATACATTCCTTTTCTGCATTTTTTAATATTTTTTTTACTTCATAACTAAAATTATTATTCATAAAAAAAATCCTCCTATTAATTATATGAGGAAATTTTTACATTATTATACATATCTATCTTCAAGTTTTAATCTATCCGCTAAAGTTACAATAAATTCTCCATTGGTAGGTTTTGACTTATCACAATCAACAGAATTTCCAAATAGTTCTTCCATATAGTCATAATCACCTCTACTCCAAGATATTTCAATTGCATGTCTTATTGCTCTTTCAACTCTTGAAGACGTTGTCTCATAACTTCTAGCAAGTCTTGGATATAACTCTTTTGTTATTGCTCCCATCATCGATGTATCATTATACATCATTTCTATTCCATCTCTTATATAAGAATATCCTTTTATATTAGAAGGTATTCCTAAATTATGTAACATATCTGTTATTTTTAATTTTATGGTATTATTACTATTTTTATTTTCTTTGAAATATATTGATGCAACAACTCTTTCAAGTTCACTGCAAGAATAAGGTTTCTTTAAGAAATAATTTGGTTGATATGAATTTATTTGCATCATCATATCTGGACTTACATATTCACTTGTAATAATAATTTTTCTATTTATACCAAGTTCTTTCATCTTTGAAAGAATTAAACTACATAAACATCCACTTAGTAATAGATTAACAACTAAAACATCATAATCTTCTGTTATTGAAGACATTGCTTCATCCCTATTACTGATTGCTTTTACCACATTGACACTACTAGAACTACTGAAATACTCCTCTACTGCTTTTATATGATTAACATCTTCGTCAATCAACATTACACGTATCGCCATAATATCTCCTTTTTCTAATAATTATTCAACTGCTAGATTCATTATAGTATAAATAAATGTAAAGATAAAGAGCTAAATTTGTCAATTTACGTCAACTATTGTCACATTATGTCGAACATAAAAAAATTGACACATTTTGTACTATTGTGTCAATAATTCGATTGCTTTTTGAAGTTGATTATCCGTATCATCACAAGGATTTTTAGCATAATTTTGATCAAGAGTAACATATACACCAGGAGTAATTCCTACCTCATCAATTGAATTACCTAAAGGAGTATACCATTTAGCTGTTGTATATTTAAGCATTGTATCTTTTGTCAACCTATAAGTATTTTGTACTTTGCCTTTTCCATAGGAAGTTGTTCCAACAACTATTGCACCATAGCTTTCTTTTAAAGATGAAGCTAATATTTCTGAAGCTGAAGCTGTCTTCCTATCGATTAAAACAACTACATCTTTGTCATACTCTTCTTTAGTTGTATCATAATAAGTTTGTTTTTTATTCTTCTCTTCTAAAGAATAAAGAACATGACCCTTTTTTAAAAACATATTTAATATATCAGTTACACTGGTTAAATATCCTCCAGTATTACTTCTTACATCAAATATAAGAGAATCAATTTTTTCATTATCCAATTCTTTTAAAGCCGTTTTAACTTGACTAGCTGAATTTTCTGTAAAACTTGATAAATAAATATATCCAACTTTTTTACCATTTTTAGTAAAAACTTTTCTAGTAACAACTGGTTTTTCAATTGTTTTTATAGCTACTTTAAAATTCTTTTCTTCTTTATCACGTTTTACACCTATATTTATTTCTTTTTTATCTTTAACTAAACTTAAAACAGTTTCAATTGATGATGAAGCATCTATTTTAGTATCATCAATTTTAACAATTATATCTCCACTTTTTAAACCAGCTACACTTGCAGGTGTATTTTCATAAACATTAACGATTTTAATTTTCTCATCAATCTTGCTTATTTCAATTCCAATCCCTTCATAACTTCCCTCAAGTTTACTATCAAGATTAGTTGTTTCATCCTCATTAAGGTAACTAGAATATTTTTCATTTAAGTAGCTCATCATTCCATCAATTGCAGCACTTTCTAGTTCATCTTTATTAAATGACTCATAATATTCATTTTTTATTTTGTCATAAGTCGCTTCTACCTTCAAAAGACTAGTATTTCCAACTATTTTAAATACAACGAATCCAACAACCGAACTAACTACTAAACTAACAACTAAAGTTACAATTAAAAGTTCCGAAAAACTATAACTAACATGTCTTTTTTTTATTTTAAATATCTTCTTGATCTTTCTCATTTTGCCTCCAAAAAAAGACTTAAAATTAAGCCTTATTAGATAATTCTTTTATAATTTCATCAATATTAGTTGTATAACTTACAATTTTTTTATTTTTTACTTTTATCAAAGTTGGCTTAGTTAACATTAAATCTTTAACATCCTTAACATTTACTTTTTCTTCACCAGCTACATCATAATGATTTTTATTAATAGTTTCATCCAAGTTAACATAAAATATATCACTTTTAGTACTGCTTACTAAACTTGAATAAATTGAAGCTGTTTTAGTATCCTCAGCATTATAAGCAAGAACATAATATTCAGGCTTTTCGCTTTTAAAAATATCATCAAGAGTAATAAGTTTAGTATTTATACTAACGGCGTTTGTAGTACTATCTTGAAATTCATCTTTTGTTACATATTTACCATTTATAAAGAAAAGTAACCCAATAAATAAAGCAACAATAAGTAACACAACTAAAAAGCTAATAACTTTCTTAACATCATCATTCATATATTTAGATTTTTTAATTTCTTTTGTTTCAAATCTTTTTGTTTCCTTTTTCATCCTAACCACCTAATAAATATTTTATCACAAATTACTTGTTTTATATATAAAAATATTAAAAAAATGGCTTTATTCAGCCACTTTAATCTCCTCAATATCATTTTCTAAAATAAGAGTAAGTTCTTTTTGCATTTCTTTAATTGCTTCTTCATTTTGTTTTATTTCTTCTTTTAAAATTTCATTTCTTGATTCAAATGCACTTAATAAGGCATTAATATCTTTTACTTTTTCGTCGTCCATAACTACACCTCATTACAAGTGCTTATTATACTAAAAGAAAAATATTAATACAACATTTTTATTTAATTATTTAAAATTTCTTTAAAGAAAAAAATGGCCAATAAGCCACTTTTATCATCATCTATTTTGTTCTTGCAACTAATGAAGTTCCATTTGTTATACTTTCAGCAATAGTCATCATTTCACTAGAGTTTAATGTATTACTAGTTAAATAGAAATCTACTCCACTTGCACTCCAATAAACTGAGTTATCTCCTAATGCTCCAATTGTATTACCTAATATTACTGGTTCACCATTAACAGGAACAATTTCCATTTCATCATTAATTTTACTTGCTTCTTCTACTAATATAAATGGATCTACTCCAGCAAATGTCAAGATAACACGTTCACCATCATCAGTACTAACTTTATCCTTTGAATGAAGATATGTATCTGTTGGAACATATAAAGGATAAATTATATCATCAAGAACATTTCCAGTAGTTTCAGTTTTCTTACATTTATCTTTACATGTATCATCACTACAAGTGCTTATACAATCTTCTTCAGTTTTTTTCTTTTCTTCTGTAGTTTTATTATCGATTGTTTCAGTAGTTTTATTTGTATCTTTATCTGTAGTTTTATTATTTTTTGAACTATCAGTTTCTTTAACTAGTGTATCTAATTTAAAATAATTTGAATCAAATTTTGGAGAATAGTTAATACTATTAACTTTAACTTTTAATAAAGAAACTCCTTCAGAATTTTTAACATTAATTTCTTTAATATCAAATTTCTTATCAGTTATAATAGTTTCTCTTTCAAGCTTTTGATTATTAGGATAATTAACTGATGAATCTATTTCATATCCACCATTAATCTCTTTAATAGTCGCTTTAGCATCATTATTAACGTCATTAATTAAAGACTCTATTAAATATGCTTGACTTGAATTACTTGGCCACTCACTCATGAATTTAAAACTTTTATTTAAGTTAGGTGTAACAACGTAAACCCCCTCAGAATTTTTAAGTATCACTTGTTCATGATTGTTAATTGTATTCACTAAGCTAACTTTATAATTAGTTTTATTATCAACACCAACTTTTATATTATAAGTAAATTCATCTTCATTACTTACAATAACCATCTCTCCAGTTAATTCATAACTATTTTTCTTCCCATTATAATCCTTAAATGACTTCATCAAGTCTTTAGTATTGCTCATACATCCCGTTAAAAGGAAAACACTTAGGATTATAAATACTACCTTTTTTATATTAATCACCCTTTCCTAATTAATTACTATGTCGAAAAGGTGTTTTTAATAACTAAAAATATAAAGAAAAAAACTCATCAATTTAGATGAGTTTAAATTCTATTTTTTACATATGTATAACATGTGATTACTATATCCTTGTAATTCCTCTCTTTCACATGTAGATAAATGATATCTTACCCATACTTCAAATTCCTGATCACTTAAAGAATCAATTTTTTCTTTAAAGTGATAAGATAATCCATCAGTTGCAATATTTTTTACTAAAGTTACATTGTGTTTTGCCATAATGTCCTTAAATTCCTTAATATAAAAAGCTGAAAATATACCACCTGGGTAATTAATCATTTTGAAATTCTTATCAAAGTCATTTGGATAGCCATCAATTAAATGGTTTTTCTTTAATGCCCAATTGACAAATATTGAATCACTTGTTAAATAAGCGATAGCAACATATCCATCTTTCTTTGTAACTCTAATAGCTTCTTCTATTGCTTTATTAATATCAGTTTCATTATATAAGTGATAAAGTGGGCCAAGAACCAAAGTTACATCAAATGTGTTATCATTAAATCTTGATAAATCTAAAGCATCACCTTGTTCTGCATCAATATCCATGTTAGGTGTAATTTTGCTTTTTAAAATATCTACATTATGTTGAACAAATTCAATCGCGTTTACCTTGTACCCTTTATTAGCATAATATAATGAATACCTTCCAGTTCCTGCTCCTACTTCTAAAATTCTATCTCCATTTTTTAATAAATCATCAATATACTTTGTTGTTGTAATAAATTCTATACTACCATGTTTGCTTAATAATCTTTCTTCTTCATCACAATCCTCATTATAAAATTTATTTAAGTTTACTGTTCTTTCGTCCATAATTTACCTTCTTTCTTTTAAATTGAAATACACTTCATCCTTTTAATTAAATTTGATATTTTATTTTTTTTAGCACTATAACTTTGAATACAATTAACCTTTGTTACATTCAGTTAGAACATGAAAAATTTAACAAAACTCCTTTTTCTTCATAACCAATCTTTTTATAACATTCATTAGAAGCTAAATAGTTATCTAGTGTTGTTTTTTTAAGAATTAATCTCTCTGTTTCTAGATCACTTATTGAAATATTTTTCATAATATCAACTCCTACAATTAGAATATCATATTTTATTTTTCTATTATAAATTTTGTTTCATCTAATGTAAAGTATTTACAAGTTAAGTTTCAATTTTTAATAAACTAAAAACTCATTGTAAAAATGAGTTTTAGTTAAATAACATTTTTGACTTTAAATCAATTAATTTAATTTTTGAATATCTTTTGACAAAGATACAAAAGTTTCATCATTATCATAATATCTTCTATCAAATAAAATCCATCCATCAGAAGCATTTTCAACTTGTCCTTTTATTTCTGCTTTAATATCTTCTGGATAATTTTCTATATCAGCTAAGGCATTCTCTAAAGTAAATTCTCCTTCAAGTTCATATTTTTTAGCTTGAATATCAGATTCTAGTTTAGAAACATATAATGCAAATTTAGCCTCTTTCGAACTTAATTCAATTGCTTCATCATATAAAGAAACTAATTCACTTTGAATAGCTAAACCATCAGTTAATTCTACTAAAGCATTTCTCTTTGCTGCTTGTTTATCTTCCTTAGATGTAATACTTTGTTCCATACTTACTGATTTGATAAGTTCTTTAGCAAAAATCATTTTAAACACTTTGATTAAATCAAGATCAGTTATATCCTTTTCAGATGTGATACCAAAAGTTAATGCCATACATCCAAATACATGATCGGCAACATTTTCGATTTTTTCATCTGAAACTCCAACTTCCTTCCATCCTGTTCTAATAACTTCTTTTAATTTAATAGCTTCTAAATAAAATTTTAATATATTTTCGTTCATTTATATCGCCCTTTCTTGCTTACATTATAAATCATTAATGAATTTTTTGCAAATTTTGATTTACATGTATAAAATTCTAAAAGCAATGCAAAATAATACTAGAAATGAGGTGAAGGCATGAATACATTACAAAAAGTGTGTTTAGTAGTTACCATTATTGGTGCAATTAACTGGGGATTTATCGGTTTACTGGAAGTAAACTTGGTTGAATCATTGTTTGGAGTTGGAACTGTTGTTTCAAGAATAATCTACTCTTTAGTTGGTTTAACTGGACTAATAAATGTTGGTATTTTATTCACTCATTTGGATGAAGATTAAAAAAATAAGTACTTAAGGATTTAAACTTAAGTACTTATTTTTATTTTAAAGAATCTATTCGTTCTTGAAAGTTATCACTCATACAAATATAAGAACCACTTACTAAGACATCAGCTGAATTCAAAAACACCCGCGTTTCTAAATTAACTCCGCCATCAATAGAAACAAGATAGTTATAGTTCTTTTCGCATTTCAATTTTTGTAAAACATCCAATTTTTCAGTTGTTTCAGGAATTAATTTTTGTCCACCTAAACCAGGATTAACACTCATTACTAAAACATATTCAACATTATCAAGGCATTCAACATTCATAACCCTAGTTTTAGGATTTATTGCAATTCCTGCTCCAATATTATAAGAATGAATTAAATCAATATATTTTTTATAATCAGGGATTTCTGCATGAACAGAGATAAATCTAGGATTCAATTCTTTTAAAACTTCAATATAATTTGTGGGATCTTCAACCATTAAATGTATATCTAATGGTTTTTTTATGCCTTTTAAACAATCTAAAAACTCATATTCATCCATTGTTTTTTCACTTGTAAATTTTCCATCCATTATATCAACATGAATAAAATCAGCAGTAGTTTCATCAAGTTTTTCTAATGTATCTCTTACGTCAGTATTGTTTTTTAAAAAGGAAACCGATATTTTCATTCCATCACCATCTTTTTATAATTTTCATATCTAGATTCAAGTATTACTTTGTTTTCTACGTCCTCTAAGACTTTGCAACCAATTTCATTTATATGTTTACAATCTCTAAATTTGCATTCATCATTTTTAAATTCTTTAAAAGCAAATTTAATGTTTTCCTTTGGTACATGAATATCTAAAGCTGAAAATCCTGGAGTATCGATAAAATAGATATCATTTATTTCAAAAAGTTCAACATGTCTAGTTGTATGTTTACCTCTACCTAAAGCTTCACTTATATCATCTGTCTTAAGATTTAAAGTTGGATCTAATTTATTTATAAATGTTGATTTACCAGCACCAGTTTGACCAGTTAAAGTGACTGTCTTACCCTTTAAATATTCAAATAAGCAAGAATATTCTGTATTTAAAATAGCTTTATAACCCATACTTTTATAATAATTTATTATATTATCAAATTCTTTTCTTTCTTCTTCAGTTAACAAATCATATTTACTGAAAACTATAATTGGTTCTATATCGGATAAAATAATATTTGTAAGCATCTTATCCAATAGAAGAGATGAAAAGTCTGGATGTTTTAAACTAGTAACTATTAAACAAACATCTACATTAGCAACTCTAGGTCTTAAAAGTTCATTTCTTCTACTATATATATCAATTATATATTTATTATCAATATCAACTTTTACTCGATCACCGACTAAAGGAGTAAGCCCCATATTACGGAACTTACCCCTAGCTTGACAATCCACAAAAACATTACCACATTTTACAGTATAAAGATTGCTTATAATTCTAACTATTATACCATCGATATAACTATTCAATGTCATCTACTCCATTATCAACTACTTCTTCTGCAATTTTTATTGTTAATGTTTGACCATTTACAACAGCATCGTCGGCTTTTTGACTTTGTTCAAAAATTGTTCCAGCTGGATATTCATCAGTTTCTACATATGAAGTTGTAAGTTTAACTCCATATTTTGTACACCATTCTTCAATTTGTTTTAAAGAATATGTTCCTTTAGTAAAATCTGGATAAGTTGTTGACATATCAGAAATATAAAGAATAATTGTATCCCCTTCAACAAGTTTAGCACCAGCAGCAGGTTCAGTTTTTAATATTTCTTCACTAGTATGATTTCCTTTATCCTCAATTTTTTCTACTTTAACATATAAATTATACATTTTTTCTAAGATGGCTTTTTCTTCAATATAGTTCTTACCAGTTAAATCCTCTAATGTATATGCATTTTCACCACTTGAAATATAAATAGTAACTGATGCACCTTTTTTTCTAGTGCTTCCTTTGGATGGATATGTTTTAGTAACATTACCTTCTTTTATCGTAGAAGAAGCTTCACTCTTTTGTTCATCAGATATCGTAAATCCTGCACTTATAAGTTTACTTTCTGCATCTTCTACACTTAAACCTGTAACATCAGGAACTTTAATATCTTTTACTGCTGTTATTTTAGGTATTAAGAATACTAAAGTAGTTACAACAAGTATTAATCCTGTAAATATAATTGCTAAAATAAGCAAAAGTTTATTTTCTTTTTTTCTTAAATCTTTTTCAGTAATCTTTTTAGCTTTTATCTCGACATCTTCTTTCTTCTCTTCATTTTTTTCTTTATCTTTTTCAATTTCTTTTTTAGTTTGTTTCTTTTCTTGAGGAACTTCACTTGGAGTTACCTTCTTCTTTATTATATCCGCATCCTCTTCAGGATATTCAAAAACATATTTTGGTTCATTTATTCTTGAATCATCCAAAGCTGTTTTTAAATCATCATGCATTTCTTTAGCGTCTTGATAACGGTTTTTAACATTTTTAGCTGTTGCTTTCATAATAATGTTATCTATCGATTGAGGTGTATTTGGTAAAAGTTCTCTTACCGATGGGACACTTTCTTTGATGTGTTTTAATGCTATTTCAACTGCGTTATCACCTTTAAATGGCAAGGTTCCTGTTAAAAGTTCATACATCAAAATACCCATTGAATAAACATCGCTTTGAATTGTTGCTCCCTTACCACTTGCTTGTTCTGGTGGTAAATAATGAACACTTCCCATAACTGAATTAGTTTGAGTAAGTTGAGTTGAATTAAGTGCCATTGCAATACCAAAGTCCGTAATCTTAATCAAACCATTCTCCAAAATCATAATGTTTTGAGGTTTAATATCACGATGTATTATATAAGAATCGTGTGCAGCACTCATACCATCAGTAACTTGAAGCATGATATCAACCACTTCAGTTAAAGTTAAACTTCCTCGTTTTTTTAGAAGCTGTTTCAAATGTTTTCCATCAATATATTCCATAACGATATAATATGAGCCATTATCTTCACCAACATCATAAACTTCTACAATATTTGGATGAGATAAGCTAGATGCTGATAAAGCTTCTCTTTGAAATCTTCTAACAAACTTTTCATCAGTTGCCAAGTCTCCTCTTAAAACTTTAACCGCAACATTTCTATCAAGAATAGTATCATATGCAAGATAAACATTGGCCATACCACCTTCACCAATTGTTTTGATGATTTGGTATCGGTCGTTTATCTTTTGACCCTTCATTATCATACTACACATCCCCGCTTCTATCTTCTTTTACTAAATAAGCTATTGAAATGTTATCTTGCCCACCACGAACATTGCATTTTTTAACTAACTTAATAAGTTTATCTTCAACACTTATATCTTCTTCATTTAAAACCTTTTCGATTTGTTCTTGAGTTAACATATTTGTTAAACCATCGCTTGAAAGCATTATAGCATCAACATCAGTTTCAACTTCAAATATATCAAACTCACATGTATCAGCAGCTCCTAAAGCACGCATTAAAACATTTCTCTTAGGGTGATTTTTAGCTTCTCTTTCAGATAAATCACCAGTTTCAACTAAAAAGTTAACTAGTGTGTGATCATTCGTAATTTTTTTTAATTTACCATTTTTAAATACAAATCCACTTGAATCCCCTATATTAACAAACATCAAGAAATCCTTAGTTAAAAGAGCCATTACACAAGTAGTTCCAAGTCCCATTGCTTCTGGATGTTCATCACTATATTTTAAAATACTAGCATTAACTTCATTTAAGTTTTCTCTTATCCAGTTAACAGCATCAATTTTTGTACCTATAGTCGATAAAGATTGAAAACGAGAACCGATTTGAGTTACCACCATACTTGATGCAATTTCACCAGCTCTATGTCCTCCCATACCATCAGCAACAATCATCAAATGTTCACTTGAAGTATTCTTAACAATGGTAACTGAGTCTTCATTATGACTTCTAACTCTTCCTGAATCAGTTATATAAAATGATTTCATCTTTCCACCTCATTTGCTCTAAGTTGCCCACAGGCAGCATCTATATTTCCACCAAACTCACGTCTAACCGTCACATTTATTCCACGACGTTTTAAAGTATCATAAAATTTCATAACTCGATCATTTGGAGATTTTTTATATTCTATGTGACTAGTTTCATTATACGGAATTAAATTAACATAAACATTCATTCCTCTAAGTAAATCAGCAAGTTCATTTGCATTTTCTTCACTATCATTTACCATACTAAGCATAACATATTCTATAGTAACTCGTCTATTAGTTTTTTCAATATATTCATTTATAGCAGCAATTAATTCACTTATATTATAAGCTTTATTCACCTTCATAATTTTATTTCTAAGTTCATCATTAGGTGCATGTAAGCTTATTGCTAAATTAGTTTGCAAATCTTCCTCTGCATATCTTTTTATCATTGGTACAAGTCCACTTGTTGAAACTGTAATATGTCTTGCTCCAATCGCGATTCCAAAAGGTGAATTAATTATTCTTATGAAGTCCATTATATTATCATAATTATCAAAAGGTTCGCCTATTCCCATTACCACTACACTAGAAATACGCATGCCCACATCTTCTTCAATCATAAGAATTTGTCTTACAATTTCTCCAGGTAATAAATCTCTTACTTTTTTTAAACGTCCAGATTCACAAAAAGAGCATCCCATATTGCATCCAATTTGACTTGATACGCATACACTCAATCCATAATCATGTCTCATAAGAACACTTTCAATCAAATTACCATCATCTAATTCAAATAGATATTTATTAGTTTCTTTACTTGTTTGACGTCTTACAAGTTTTAACATTGAAATATCAAAATCTTTTTTCAATTGTTCTCTTAGTTCAAGTTTTATATTACTCATTTTATCAAAATCAAAAACACGTTTTTTATATATCCAATCATAAATTTGTTTTGATACAAATTTAGAATATCCGTTATCTTCTAAATATGATGTTAAGTCTTCTAGTTTTAAATCAAAAATACTTTTCACACATTCACCTCATATCCTATAGAAATTATATCAAAAAACAAATAAAAATAATAGAATTAACTATATCAGTTTTAAAATTTAAATATAAACACCTTTAAATAAAATTATATTTATAAAAAAAATAGAACTCATTTTCTATTGAGTTCTTAATCATTATTATCTTCCTATTAGTATTTTTGTTATACATAGTACTAGTATAGAAAAAATCACCTAACTCAGCAATGATTTAGATAAATACATTTTACCAAAAAAAAGTATTCATACAAGTTCAATGAATACTCTTTTTTTACTTTTAATCTTTTTGCTTTTTACTTGGTTTAACGATTTTATCAAGTGTATAAGCTTCTGTTTCTACAGGTAACTTTTTATTCTTAAGTCTTTGATTTACTAAATCAATTATAAGTTCATAAATAATCGTGAAACATGGAACTGCGATTAATAAACCAACAAGGCCAAATAATCCTCCAAATAAAGTAATTGCAAATAATACCCAGAATGATGGAAGTCCAGTTGCTTGTCTTTGAATAGCAGGTGTTACAAAATTTCCATCAATTTGTTGTAATACAACAATGAATAAAACAAAAGTAATGGCTTTAACTGGAGAAATCATACAGATAAGTAAAGCTGATGGTATAGTTCCAATATATGGTCCAAAATATGGAATTAAATCAGTTGTTCCAACTAAAGTAGCTATTAAAAGTGCATATGGATATTTACAAATAAGTAAGAATAAAAGTGTACAAGTAAACACAAATCCAAATGAATCACATATCTTACCAATCATAAATTGACAGAATACATGATTAACATGTTTTACTTCATCAATAAATGCATCAACATGTTTTATATCAAAGAAAGAATATAAAGTTTTTCTAATTCCTGCTCCAAAGTTTTTAGTATTAGCTAAGATATAAACAGCAAATACTGCACCAATTGCAAAGTTAAATATAAATGTTAAGAATCCAAATACCCCACTTCTAACTTTATCTAAAGCTGATTGAGTAAATGGAGATATAACTGTATTTATTGCATTCATCAATGATTTAGAAATTTCATTATATTTTTCTAAAATATCAGCTGACAATTCTTTATTATTTGAAAGCCATCCAGTTATTGCACTTTCCAAATCCTTTAAATAATCTGGAACATTAACTAAAAGAGATTGAATACTTGTTAACAATTGAGGAATAATGATACTTATTAAAGCAACTAATAAACCAATAATAATAACAAATGTACATAAGATACTTAAATTTCTCTTAGTTTTTTCTTTCTCAATTCTATTAAATACTTTGTTTTCAAATAAATTGACTATTGGATGCATTATATAAGCAAGTACTAAACCATATATCAAAGGCATCATGATGTTTAAAATTTTCTTAATAAAGCCAAAAATCACACCAATATTATAGATTATAAAAGAGAATAATATTCCCGCAGCAATTACTAAAAATGCCGTTACTCCAATTTGTACTACTTTGTTATCAAATAGTTTTTTCACATTTATCACCTATAACAATTATAAAGAAAAATTACTTTTTTGTAAACAAAAGTTACCTTTTTCCAATATAATCTTTAATTGTTTTTTTTAATATATTTATATTCGTTTCTGATATATCAATAAAATCAATGATATCACTTCTTAAATTTTCATCACTTTCCATTTGAGAAACCAAACCTGATAAACCATAATTTTTTAAACTCAATAAAGCTTTTGGGAATATTTTAATGGAATCTAAAGAAGCTTTTGCCATTGCTTTTATTTGATTTTTAATAACGTATTCTAAAATAATTTCTTTTAGTAATGCATCACAGCTTACATAGTTTTGAGTGAATTTACCTACTCCATTTAAACAAACAAAAGCTTTTGCCATATCAAACAAGAATTCAGGTGGATCAAGTTCATATTTAGTAAAAATTATAACCATATCCATAAAATAATTAGTTACTTCTTTACCACGTAAATTCTCACAGTAGGATTTAACATCCTCTTTTAAGGCACTTTTTTGTATATCATTTATTTCTCCATAACGTGTCACTATCGAGAATATCTTTTCAAAGTCACTTGTATAAGCAGCAAAGAAAAATTCTTTGCAAAACTCAATTTCTTCACTATCTAAAGAAAACAATAATCCCATATCTAAAAAATAAATATTACCAAAACTATCAACACATATGTTTCCACTATGAGGATCTCCATGAAAAATTACATTATCATCCTCTAAAAGAGAATTAAAACTTAGTTTCAAATAACTATTTATAGCTTGTTTTATTAACTCTTTATTCTCTTCAGTTAAAGAAAGTTGATTAACAGTTTTATAAGGAATATAATCCATCACAATAACGTCGCTTGATGATAATTCTTCATAGACTTTTGGAACACATATTTTAGTTGTGTTAGCTACACTTCCATTTACTTTTTCTGAAAATTCACCATACATTTTTATATTATTTATTTCATTATCAAAATTTGTTTCTTCACTTATCCATTTTAAATATAAATTTAAGGCATGTTCTCCTCCAAAGAAATTTTTAAAATATACAAATTTTCCAAATCTATGCATAAGTTTTTTTAACTCTTCAACATCTTTTACAATATTTTTTTCAACATCTTTTCTTTTAACCTTTATAACAACATCTTTTCCGTTTTTTAGTTTAGCTTTATATACTTGAGAGATTGAAGCTGATCCAATTGGTGTTTCATCAATAGACAAAAATAAATCACGATAATTTTCCCCATAAGTACTTATCAAAGTATCCTCAATAATTTTAAATTCAACAGGTTCAATATTGTCACATATACTTGCTAAAGCAATTCTATCACTTTCACTAAAATAATTTTGAAATTCATGTGTTGCTAACATTTGAGCAAGCTTTATATAAACAACACCCATATTAGTTGCAAAATCGCGAATTACTTCTCCATTTGATTTTCTTAATATTATTTTTTTCACTACAGCACAAAGTACTTCAAAATATAATTTCATAGAAAAAACTCCTTAAGAAAATATTATATATTATTTATTAACAAAAGAACATATATTTTTAACTTTTGGTTAAACTATTTAATGGTGATAATATGGACTATATAAAAAAAATAAATGAAGACTATAAAAACGTGACCGATTTAAATATCAAAAAAATAAAAAATATCTATATTATCTATCTTGAATCTATTATTGATCAAAATAAAATAAACGATTATATTTTAAAAATTATACCTAAAAGTCATATACCTAGAGATATAAAAGAACTAATTCCAAGTCCTAATATTAAAGATGTTTCCGACTATGATACTTTATCCCTTTATTTGGAATCCGGTTTTACCATTATTATAAATAGGCATCAAATAATAGCAGTTGAAACTAGGGGTAACTTATCAAGAAGTATATCTACTCCTAATACTGAAGGAACAATATATGGACCAAAAGAATCATTTGTAGAAAATTATCAAGTTAATTTAGGATTAATTAAAAGAAGAGTAAAATCTAAAGATTTAAAAAACAAAGATGTTTATATTGGAAGATACACTAAAAATATGGCAAGTGTTTTATATATTGATTCAATTGCAGAAGAAGAAATATTTGAAAATGTCATAAAAAAATTAGAAAATATTGATCTTGATGGAGTAAATGATATTACTCAATTAAAAAAATATTTAGGTGATAAAACAACTAATCCATTCCCAGCATTTAAATTAACTGAACGACCTGATGTAGTAGCTTCTGCCCTTTTAGAAGGAAAAATAGTAATTATTTTAGATAATTCAAGTGATGCCTTAATCGTTCCATCATTCTTAGCCGATTTTATTAATCCAATAGCTGATCATTATGAAAAATCAATAAATATTAATTTTTTAAAAATTTTAAGATTTTTTTGTTTCTTTTTAGCTATCTTAACACCAGCTATATATGTTGCAATTACAACTTATAATCAGGAAACTATACCAACAACTATATTAATTAACTTTCAAGAACAAAGAAGTAAAGTACCTTTCCCTGCCGTAGTTGAATGCATCGTTACTTTAATAATATGTGAAATTCTAAGAGAAAGTGACATAAGGTTTCCATCAAATTACGGATCAGCAACTTCCATTTTAGGCGCACTTGTTTTAGGAGAAGCAGCCGTATCTGCTGGTATTGTTTCACCTATAATGATAATAATTGTTGCTATAACATTCATATCAAGTTTAATATTTACTGATTTAGAGATAATTAATTCTATAAGACATTGGAGATTTTTCTTTTTATTTATTGCTGCCATTTATGGTTTATTTGGTATAGGTATTGGAATAATTGCTTTATTTACTTCTCTTACTAGTTATGAAGTATTTAATAAACCATACTTCTATCCTATATCTCCATTTGACTTTAATTATATAAAACAAACCTTATTTAAAATGCAAACTAAAAAAAGAAGCAAATTATTAAGCAAAAATAGATATAAGGAGGCTCCATGAAAAAATTATTTTTAATACTTATAAGTTTATTTTTTTTAACAGGATGTGCTAACTATCATGAATTAAATGAACTTGGAATAGTTTCTTCAATATTAATTGATTATAAAGATAATTTATATTACACAACATTAGAAGTAATAGATGAAGAAAACTTTAAAACATATACTGGTACAGGTTCTACTTTAACAAATGCATTTAATAATGCTTTAATAGGTTCAAGTAAATATCTTTATTATTCTCATTTAAACGCTGTCATTTTAACGAACAATACGCCAATTGAAACAACTTTAAATTACTTTTTAAGAAGTCCTGAAACTAATAATACTTTTTACTTATGTATAACTGAAAAAACAGATATTTATAATCAAGAAAAAAACATGGGTGAAACTTTAAAAAACATATTAGAAAGAGTTTATAAAGATAATTTCTTTGAAACTGTAAAAAAATTAAAAGATAAAAATACTGATTTTGTTTTACCAATATTAGATGAAAATTTAAAAGTAAGTAAATTAAACTTATATAAAAATAATAAATTTGTTGGTACTTTAAATAACAATGAACTTAATACTTTAAAATTACTTTTTGGTTATGATGAAATTTATATAAAAAATGGTAAAGATAAGTATATTGAATTAAGCATAAATAAAATTGATATAAAAATTGATATAAAAAATAAAATAAAGATAAGTTTAGATTTAGAAACAACAGTTAAACAAATTACTACAGGAGAAGAAGCAAATAATATAAAAGATGTACAAAAAATACAAGAAAGATATAATAAAGAAATAGAAAATAATATTTATTCATTAATGACTAAACTAAAAGAATACCAAAGTGATGTTTTAGGAATAAATAATATGTTATTAAATAAGTATCATAATTTAGATAGACACTTTTACGATTATGATTTTTCCATTGAAGTAAATACTCATATAAATAAGAAAGGACTTTTAATAAAATGAAGAAAGAATGGAATTTATTAAATTTTGTTAATATGCAGAGTTTATTTCTAGGAATAGGATTTTCAAAAATACTTATCTCATCTAAAGAAAATTTTCTATTTTCTATTTTAATTGGTTATATTTTAGGAATGATTCTTTTATATTTTTTAGATATAAAGAAAAAAAATAATATATTTAACATCATACTTTATTCAATAATATCTATATATGCTTTAGTAATTTTAATAAATATGGCATCAACTATGTATTTAAACTTAATGAGTAAATCAACAATTAGCATTCCTCTTCTTCTTTTAATGCTCTATGTTTTAAATAAAAAAGAAATTATATTATATAGAGTTAATAACATTATATTAATTATAAATATATGTTTATATCTTTTTGCTTTATTTTGCCTACTTCCCTACTTTGATATATCAAATTTTGTTTATTCAAATACCAAATCAATAAACATTTTATCTTCAGGATTAAACTATACAATTTTATCAACTTCAATTGTACTTATGACTAAAGAAAATCAAAAAAAAGATAAAAGCATCCTTAAAACATATACAATGGCAACTATATTTTTAATAATAGATTGCGTTATGATTTATGGAATATTTTCATATCCACTTGTTGAATCTATTAGATATCCAGAATATGTATTATTAAAGAAAATATCAATTGGAGGTTTCATTCAAAATATAGAAAACTTTGTATCATCCATATGGTTATTTAATATCATAATGAGTTTACTTTATTTAACAAATAATATAAAGAATTGTTTAAATAATAAAAAAATAATAAATTTCATAGTACCTGTTCTATTTATAATAGCAAGCTTAGTTAATAAATATTATGTAGCAATGCTTACAATGTATAAATACGAACCATTTATATTAGGTATAACTGCATTGTTATTCATCATTTTTAATTATAATTTCAAGAAAAAAAGCCACGAATAAAGTGGTTTTTAATTGTCAAAATCTGCTTAATAACTTAATTAATCTTGTGTTCTTATATATACTTTCTCTTCCTACCTTTTCATATTCAAGAAGACCAGCATCTACTAATTGATTTAGATAAGTTGCAGCAGTTTGTCTTGTTACTCCACAACTTTGTTCAATATAATTTATTCTTGTATATACTTCAAAGAATAATGAATTCAATAATTCATCCGAATAAACCTTAGGCAATTTTTCTATAAATTCACTTTTAAAAGATTCCATTTCTTCTTGAATTTTTTTTATCAACTCTATCGTATTTTTTGATGTTTCTTCTACACCCTTTAAAATATAAACTATCCAATCCTCATAATTTTTTTCGTTCCTAAATTCAGTAAATAGTCTATAATAGTCACTTTTATTTTTCTTTATATAATTGCTTAAATAAAGAATTGGACTATCTAATAAATTATTTAATACTAAATATAAAACATTTAATATTCTTCCCGTTCTTCCATTTCCATCATAGAAAGGATGAATGCTTTCAAATTGATAATGGATTAATGCCATTTTAATTAAAGGATCAACATCATCATCATAATTGTTAATATAATCTTCCAAATCTTTTAACAAATCTCTGATTTCACTTTCAGATTGAGGTGGTGTATAAATAATTTCACCAGTGAGACTATTGACTAAATTAGTGTCTGGATTTTCTCTTATACCGCTCTTATTTGGTTCAATCATAGCTTGTAACTCAACTAATATATTTGTTGAAATAAAGCCTTTTTCTCTTATTATTTCATATCCATGCCAAACAGCACTTCGAAAATCAACTACTTCTTTTGCAGCACGATCTTTAAATCCACTTTCAGTTAGAACTTTATAAATACTATCATGGGTTGTAACTATATTTTCAATCGCACTACTGTCTTTTGCTTCATTTATAGTAATTGCATTTATAAGAATATGTTGATTTGGAATTGAGTTAGCAAAACCCTTTAATTCAGCAAGGGATCTTGATGCATTGTTTAAAACTTCAAGAATTTTAGATGTTTTTAAATTATACTCATTAAATGGTAACAATTTCATAAACTTATCACCCTTTATGTTAAATACTACACTATTTTTTTAACATAAACAATAAATATGTTAAAATTTTACATTTTTTTTAACATATTAAAACAATGTGTTAAAAATTTTAAATAATTTGCATCTGAAAAAAACCACGAACAAGTGGTTTTTAATTATCTATAAAATTAACTTTCAAAAATACTTTTTTACCTTTTTGTAATACTAAAGCATTATCTTTTAAGTCAGCATCTGTTACTATAAAATTTATATCATTTATTTTTTCTTGATTTAAACTAATACCATTTTGTTCAATAAGTCTTCTTGCTTCAGATTTAGATGAAGCAATTTTTGTTTCAACTAGCAAATCAATTATATTTATATTTAGCATTTTTCTTGAAATATTAATTGATGGCATATTTTCAGATATTCCATTATTGTTAAATAGTTCTTCAGCTGTTTCTAATGCTTGTTTTGCTTCAGCTTCTCCATGTACTAATTTTGTAACTTCAAACGCAAGTAGTTTTTTCGCCTTTCTTATGTCCTTTTTACATAAATCTTTAATATCCGATATTTCCATTCTTGTAAAAAATGATAGACTTCTTTCAACATCTTCATCAAAGGAATTTATCCAAGCTTGAAAAAATTCAAATGGCGTTGTTTTATCTCTTGAAACCCAAAGTGTTCCACTAGCTGTTTTACCCATTTTCTCTCCATCAGCTTTTATAAGCAATGGACAAGTAAAACCATATAAAGGATCAATTTTTTTACCATTGTTATAGCCTAGTTTTCTAGAAAGATCAGCGCCTGCTAAAATATTTCCCCATTGATCAGAACCACCAATTTGTAATCGACATCCAAACTTTTCATTTAAATGCACAAAATCGAATGCTTGCATCAACATATATCCCATTTCTAAAAATGTTAATCCACCATTTTCTAATCTTTTTTTGTAGCAATCAGCAGCAAGCATGTTGTTTACATTAAAATGAACTCCTATGTCTCTCATAAAATCAACATATGTCTTATCACAAATCCAGTCAGCATTATCCACTATAATAGCTGGATTCTCTCCATCTGTTTTAACAAATCTTTTTACTAATTCTTTAACTTCTGCCTTATTATGAGCAACCTCTTCTTTTGAAAGCATTTTTCTCATATCACTTTTACCTGTGGGATCTCCGATTAGAGCAGTTGCTCCTCCAATCAAGATTATTCCATGATGTCCAAAGTCTTGAAGCCACCTAAATAATGTTAGAGCAAAAAAATGACCTATGTGCAAACTATCAGCAGTTGGATCAATACCTAAGTAAAAAGTCATAGGTTCTCCATTAATTAATTCTATTATCTCATCTCTATGAGTTAAATCTTTTACATATCCTCGTTCTTCAAGAATATCAAACAAATTCTTTTCCATATTTTTTTATTTCTCCTTTTCTGTTTATATAGCTAATTAAAATTAATTCATTAAAGTAATAATAATAACTATCCATACAAACCACCTCCTTGAAATAAAAAAGAGCAATAAGTCCAAAAAGGACGAATTGCTCGTGGTACCACCTTTATTCGTAATAATAGTTTATTACCTCTTCTTGATAACGGAAAAATCCGATTAAAATCATCATCTGTAATTCATTAGTTTAAAATTACTTGTTTACACCACCCACAAGTTCTCTATTTAACTCTTAAAATAACTACTTTAAATGAATCGCTTTTTAATTAACTATTAAAAGTATATTATAATATATGAAAAAAGTCAAAACTTATACTTTTACTTTGCTATAATTTCCCAAAATTAATTATAAGCTATTCAAATATTCTATAATTTTATTATAATTATCATTATTAACATCTAGTAATTCTTTAACTTTCACATTTATTAGTTTTATCTTTTCATTAAATTCAAAAGATTTTTGTGCTAACGACAAATAAATATTGTAAACATCATTATCAAACTTATTCACTATTTCTTCTTCTGTAATAACCACATAACTGATTTTTAATCTATTTAACTCATCAAAAACCTTTGTATAAGCTTTTGTTCCAAATGAAACTGAATTATTTAAATAAACATAATCAAATACATACCATAAAATTTTAGCATCATCATAAAAACATTTATAGAAACTTCCCTCTTTTATAAAAACCATACAATTTAAAAATTTTTCCTTATAAGAATTATACTTATCTATCTGTTTCATTTTAAAATCACTTTTTTCCTTTGAATTAATAATTAAATAATATCCATGGTAGCTTGCAAGAGATCTATTATATTTAATCATATCTATATTTTTTAAAACACTTAATCGTTTATTGACTTTAATTATTGTAGATTTTCTAAAACCTTTTATATATTTTCCATTTTTTTTTCATAATGTCTAACACCCAAAAAATTTATTCCAGATTTTAAAGAACAAATTGTACTTTTAGGATTTAATTTTAAACCCAATTTTTTAACTTCTTTCTCTACTAAAATTTTAATTTCTTTTAAATATTCTTTATCATTATGAAGAATCATTATATCATCCATATAACATATTGAATATTTTAGATGAAGTTTTTCTTTTATGTATTTAACTACATCATTTATATAATAGACAGCGAAGAATTGATTAATAACAGCTCCAATGCTTAATCCAACACCATTTTTATATTCTGGAATATCTAGTTTTTTTCTTTCATTAATCAAATTAATATACCTATTAATATAATCTTTATTAGTTTCTTCAATTAATTTTCTAATAATATTAATAGTTTTAATATCTATTCCATCTTTGATTAATTTATTTAACAATATTTTATGATTTATATTATAAAAGTACTTTGATATATCTAATTTTAAACAATAAACATCTCCACTTTGTCTTAATGTATTTATATATTTAATGATTAATTTATTTCCATAACTACTACCTTTACCTATTCTAGTAGCTATATTATTGCTGTCCAATTTATTTTCCAAATTTGGAATAAGAATAAATTTAGCAATAAAATGATTAACAATTTTATCAGTAATACATTGACTCATAATAAGTCTAGGTTTTGGTTCAAATATAACAAACAAACTATATGGAAGTGGCTTATAAGTTTCATTTTTTAGGATTCTGTAAACATTTTCTATATTAATATTTTTATAAAAGTTAAATTTGTTCTTACCTCTAGTATTTTTACAAGTTTTCATAACTGATAAATAAGCAGAATGAATATTTTCAATATTAAGAACATCATTTATAGTTACAAATTTATTTTTCTTCATTAACTTTGTTGTACCATGAATAAACAATATTTTTTATATCAGCTAATTTGCTTAAACTTTTTAATGCTTTATCTTTACTACATAAATTTAGTTCTAGTAATAAATCAAATAAATAATCTAATACAGAAATATTTAATAAAGTATTAATCAAATTTTTTATTTGAATATTACCCTTAGTTAAAGAACTTAATTTAACATTTTTAACAAGTTCAAACAATTCATCAAATACATGTATTCTTATATCATTATGTATTTTAGGAATATCATTAATTACATATTTTCGAACATACAAATCATAACTTTTTATTTTATCCATTAATTTAAACACATTATCTCTAGATTTTAATTTTTCATCCATGAACATCACCAACAAAAAAAGCAGTAAATTGATAAAACGATATTAATACCATTTTAACCTACACTGCAAATTTTCGAGAGCTTACACTCCGCTAGAATTACACTTGTTTCGCATATAATTTTTGAAAGCCTTCTTTTACCATAGCATAAAAATGTTATAAAGTCGGCTTAATAAATTTTAAAATTTATATATGAAGCTACAGGACGGACCCCATTGGTATTATTCACATTGTTATCATTCACATTGCCAGTACTATTGACATTACCAACATTAGCATTACCATTATCATTCATCATCACAGGGGAGAAAAACAAAAAAGTAATTCTAACCATCCATTTTATTACAGTATAACCCTAAATTAAACTATATAAAAATATGTTTAATCCTGATTAAATTTTTTATTTTATATCTATTTATCAATTATTATATTTAACTAAATTTTTGGTTGCACGAAAGGGTTTTCGTGCAACACTTTCTAAGACAAGAAGTGCGCACACTCCGAGTCTCTTATTATTTTACTACGTATGGATTTGTACTTGTTCCATCTCCATTAGAATTTACAAGAGTGCCGTCTGCAAGCGAAACTACGGGACGGACCCCATTAGCATCGCTCACATAGTCACGGCACACATAGCCAGGACTAGCGACACCACCAACATAAGCAGAACCACCAGCATACAGCAGCACAGGGGAGAATGTCCAATAATTTTTGTTTGTATATAAATAATTTGTTGTATCTTTATAATCATTCGTATTGGAATAGTATGTATTAAATCCTGCAAGAACTACCTCATCTAAAGTTATTAATCCAACTGGGTATGTTAATGCTCCATTTCCATTTGTTTCATTTACTGTAAATTTATCGTTTTTGTTTTGACATACTAGACTCGGATTTGGATTATTGGAATAATATGATGCTCGATGTGCTGCTCCATATAGTGTTGCTTTTTTTCCATATCCTAAAGCTCCATAGGATGACATAAATGTATCTCCTATGGTAATCACATCATATGCTTTTGTACTTCTATCATTACAGAATACTATATCTTCTAATTTATTTGTTGTTGTTTCATCAAAATTTTGACTATACCAATTATCTATGTATGTTTTTATTGTTGAATTATTTTTGTTTTCATGTGTTGCTACATATGTCGTACTTCCTGCTGTTCCATACATGTATCCTACATATGCATTGTCATCATAACTTGTATTATATTTACTTGTTCCTATTTGAGTTGCATCGCCTGTTTGAGTTTCACATTTTCCATCTGTTGGTGTTCCATTATAGATTATTTTTATTCCATTGTTTTCAGTTGTTCTTATTATTTTCCAACACATATTATTAAATATTATATTGTTATTTACTTTATCTGCATCTCCTCTATAGTAGTATACTGGTACATTTCCAACAGTAGCAGTAGTCATATATATTCCATTTGTTCCACTTACTCCTGAACGTACTTTATAATCTATTATAGTTTTTGTGTCTGCATTATTTTTTATTAAGTTATATAAATTTGTTCCACTTACAGCAATTTCAGTTCTTTCTACGGCATTAAATTCTAACTTACATGTATATTCTTCGGTTACACTCTCTGTTGCTACCTTATCTAGTGTTACTGTTAATGTTCCATTTACTGAACTTTTTGCTTTTACAATTGTTGCATCATTTTCTAGTTTGTTTTTGATACTTGTGTATTTTGCTGTTGTACCTTCCTTTGGTACACATGTAACTGTTACATTTGCATCATAATTGCTTGAATTGTTTGTTACTTCATATGTAAGTATACTTGTTTGATTAAGTGTTTTTAATTCGCTAGTTGTAAATGTAATTGTTTTCTTTGTTTCATCCACTGCTGATGAATATACGTCATTCCCGTCTATACTTGCAGCTGTGAAGATTACACTGAAATCTTCATTGTTTTCACTTACTTTAGCATTTCCGTTTATTATTAATGTTGTTGAGATTGCTGCAAATCCAATACTCATTAGTAATATTGCTATTATAAGCATGCTTTTCTTCTTCATATTATTTCCCTACTTTCTACTATTTTATTTTATAATACCCCCCCCGATTTTCAAGTCGTTTTGGTGGGTTTACACAAAGTTTTCAAAATTTTTTTAATTTTTGCATATTAAAGTACACATCTTTTAAATTATTTTACATTACATTTTTTATTTTCACCTAATTTCACACACCTATCTTATTTTTATTATACTACATATTTGTTGTATTTTGCATACAACATTTTTATTGTGTGTAAATATTATGAAAAAAGATATTAATTAAAATTTTTGTATTTTATTTTACTAATTAGTCTATTTACTAAAAAAACTACCTAAAAAGGTAGTTTCATATTTCCATTACTCATTTGTTTCATCATAGTTTTCATGTTTTCAAATTGTTTTAAAAGTCTATTGATTTCTTCTACACTTCTTCCACATCCTTTTGAAATACGCAACTTTCTAGAATTTTTTATAACTTCTGGATGTTTTCTTTCATAAGGAGTCATTGAAAGAATAATTGCTTCTACATGAGCCATATCTTTTGGATCAATATTTATATTATTAAGTCCCATTTTTCTAGCTCCTGGCATCATTTTAAGTAAATTTTCTAAAGGTCCAAGTTTTCTAATTTGCTTCATATTAGTTAAAAAGTCTTCTAAAGTGTAATCACCTTTTTTCATTTTTTTAGCTAAATCAGTTGCTTCATCTTCAGAAACTACATTTTCAACTTTTTCAGCAATTGATAGAATATCACCCATGTCTAAAATTCTTTCAGCCATTCTTTCAGGATAAAATTCACTTAATCCATCAAGTTTTTCAGAATCACCAATAAACTTAATTGGAATATTTGTTAAATGTCTTACAGATAATGCAACACCACCTTTAGTGTTTCCATCCATTTTAGTTAAAATTGCTCCAGTTAAATGAAGTGAATCATTGAATCCATTTATAACATTTATTGCATCTTGTCCCATCATTGCATCTATTACTAAAAGGATTTCATCTGGTTTAAACTCATTTTCAACAGTTTTAAGTTCATCCATTAAAGATTCATCTATATGAAGTCTACCAGCTGTATCAATAATTATAAAATCATGATTATTTTCTTTTGCATAAAGAAGTGCATCACTTACTATTTCTTTTACTGGTTTTGTTCCCTCTTCAAAAACTGGAATATTTAATTGTTTACCAATTTCTTTTAATTGATCAATTGCTGCTGGTCTATAAATATCACAAGCAACTAATAAAGGATTCTTTTTATTTTTCTTTCTAACTAAAGCGGCAATTTTACCTGAAGTTGTTGTCTTACCACTACCTTGAAGACCAACCATCATTACAATAGTTGGTTTTTTATTAACTTCAAGAGGAACATAATCTCCACCAAGCAAAGAAACGAGTTCATCTTTAACAACCTTAATAAACACTTCTTCTGGTTTTAAAGATTTAGAAACCTCCATACCTAAAGCTTTATCTTTAACACTTTTAGTGAATTCTTTAACAACTTCATAGTTAACATCTGCTTCTAAAAGAGCTGTTCTGATTTCTCTTATTGCATCTCCTATATTTGCTTCAGTAATTTTTCCCATGCCTTTAATATTTTTTATGGCATTGCTTAATCTATCTCCCATGTATTCAAACATAAACTCATCTCCTTGTAGTTAAATAATATAATTTATTTTATCACATCTTATTCATAAATAATAATAAAGTAATATTTGTTATCAATTTTATTTATATTGATACCAACATAATTTAAATATTTATTTGTACCAACATCGGTATTCTTTAAAGTTTCATTCGCGATAACTTTATATCCCGTATTGCTGCTCAAAATATTGCTTTGATATCCATAATAGTTATAACCATATAAATAACTTTTCAAACCATCATCATGAATAGTTTCCCATTTAATAGAAGCATCAATTGCTAAATCTCTTATATCTTTTTTTAAGCTAACAGCATTCAACCCATTATTTCTTCTTGTATCATTAATAATATTAAAGATATTTAAACACCATTTATCAAGTTCACTTGGATCAACTATACTTACGCTTTCTGTAGATGTAGTCACGCTTGTTCCTTTAGTTGTAGTTATTGGATTTTGATTTTTTTTAGTTGTAGTAACTTTTGTAGAACTTGTTTTCGTTGTAGTTATCTCTGTAACTGCTTCTGTAGTTATTTCCGTTATTATTTCAGTTGTTGATTCTTTCGTAGTTGTGCTTTCTTGTATTGTTGTTTTATCATGCTTTGGTACTTTATTTTCTTCTTTAATATTAAAGTAAGTTATAACTGTAAAAGAAAGAAGTAATACAACCATAAAGATAATTAAAGTTACTAACATTATTATTTTTTCTTTATCTCTCACGTTCTCACCTAAACCTTATTATACTAAATTTTACTTATATTAGATACAACTATTTGATATTTATCCATTCTTTTTTCGACTCTTCCACGCACTATAACTAAAGATCCAACTGAAACATCTTTTAATCCTGGAAAAGCTTCTTTAAATATCGTAAATTCTGAAGTACCTGTTTCATCACTTGCTTCCAAAAATGCCATATCATCACCATTTTTAGTTTTTATTTTTTTGATTTTTTCAATTAAAACTACAGTATCAACGACTTTATCAAAGTTTGCTTTAATATTAGCTTGTTTAAATGAATCTACATATTTACTCGCTGGATGATTAGTAACATAAAAACCATAAAGAGAAAGTTCCATATTCATAAGCTCTCCATCATCAAATTCATCTACTTCAATTAGAACCGGCTCGCTTACTAAAGAAGAGTCTAAATCACGTATTAATTCAGCATAAGTTATACTGGAATTTAAATTGGTTATTAAAGTCTTTCTATTAATACCCAAATCATCAAAAACACCAGCTTTTATCAATATTTCAACTATATTTTGATTTACTATTTTTTTATAACATCTTGCAAGAAAATCATTAAAGTTTTTAAACTCACCATTTTCTCTTTCTTTAATTATTCCATCCGTTACTTGAGAAGAGATTCCTTTTATACTTCTAAACGGAAGTAATATGGAATTATTTTCACACTCATATAGATATCCTGATTTATTGATACTAGGTTTAATTATTTTTATATCATTTCCTTTAGCTTCCGTAATATACTCTTTTGTTTTTTCTTCTCCACCAATATTAGTATTAAGTAAACTTGCATAGAATTCACATTTATAATTTACTTTTAAATAAGCCATTTCATAAGCTAAAAGTGCATAAGCAACCGAATGTGATTTATTAAATCCAAATGATGCAAATTTTTCAATAAACTTAAATACTTCTTCTGCACATTCTTTAGAATATCCATTTTTTATTGATTCTTCAATGAATATTTTTCTTTCACTTTCCATTACTTCTATTTTTTTCTTGCTTATGGCTCTTCGTACAACATCAGCATGAGCATAGCTGTAATTTCCCATCGTCCTTAAAATTTCCATTATTTGCTCTTGATATACAATTATTCCATAAGTTTCATCCAAAATACTCTTTAAAGAATCATCAAAAGTAGAATATTTGAAATGTTTGTTCTTACGATCACACAAAACATCAATATTTTCCATTGGCCCTGGTCTATATACTGCTAAAGCTAAAACCAAATCTTCAAATTTATCAGGTCTAAATTTCTTTAAGAAACTTTTCATTCCAAAGGACTCAAATTGAAATATTCCTAAAGTATGAGCTTCTTTAAACAGATTATAGACTTTTTCATCATTTAAAGGTATTGCCATTAAGTTAAAGTTATCATCAATTTTTCTAATTGTATTTTTAATAATGGTTAAATTTTTAAGAGCTAAAAAGTCCATTTTTAAAAGGCCAAGACTTTCAAGTTCATTCATTGTATACCCTGTTAAAGTTAAATCACTTTTTTTAACTACTGGAATAACATCAGTTAATTTTACACTAGAAATAACTACTCCAGCAGCATGCATACTTTCATTTTTCTTTAATCCTTCAATAACACAGGCTTCTTTATAAACTTTTTTTAGTAATGAATTTCTATTTATTACTTCTAAAACATTTTTATTTAAATTTTCCTTTAAAGTTTTTTTACTATCAATAAATTGAAGCAACGATTGAATTAAATTTTCTTTAACATTATTAATCTTACCAACTGTTCTAATCGCCTCACGTGCTTGAAAAGTTCCATATGTAATTATTCTTGCAACATACTCACTTCCATATTTTTCTTTTACATAGTTAAATACTTCATCTACTCTTTCATACTCAAAATCGATATCAATATCAGGCATAGTTATTCTTTCTGGATTTAAAAATCTTTCAAATAATAAATTATATTTTAAAGGATCAATTTCTGTTATTCCAAGAGAATATGAAACTAAGGAAGAAACCGCACTTCCTCTTCCTGGACCAATTAATATACCATTTTTCTTAGCATATCTAACATAATCAAAAACAATTAAAAAATAATTTGAAAATCCCATTTTATTAATTACATCTAATTCATATAAAAGTCTTTCTTTATATTTTAAAGGCACATCATTATTAAGTCTTTTGTTTAATCCTTTAATTGCTAAATTTTTTAAATATTCTTGGCTGTTTTCAACATAAACAGGAATATATGAACCGGCATCAGGAAACTCAATATCTATTAAATCTGTAAATTTAGAAGTATCATATTCTTTTATCTCTAAAACAGAATTTCTATAATCTTTCAACTTGGTTTCACCCAAAGAAACATTCTTATCTATCATATCTAAATAATTAATATATTTTGAAGCCTCTTCATTTAAAGCTAAAGTTTCATTTACATATATAACATCTTCGCTTATGGATAATTCCTTTGTTTTTTCTTCATCTGTTTTAAATGATAAAAACACTTTAGAAAATATACTTTTCATATTTTCATACATTTCTAAATTTTCATAATTTATTACACATATAATATCTTCAGAATAACTTTTAAGAGTTTTAAAACTTTTTTCCTCTAAGCTAGAAAATTTAAATAAATTAGTAAGTCCATGATAATTAACTGGATATAAATATACCTCTTTATCTTCAATTATAATATCTAAACCAATTACTGGTTTTATACTATTTTTTTTACACATATCATAAAATATATGAGAAGAATTTAAATTATCATCAAGAATTCCAATTACATTTAATCCATTATTTTTAGCATACAAAACATAGTCTTCAATTTTAATAAGACTTTTTAGAATACTAAAATCAGTTTTAACACCTAATGGATAAAACATATCATCACCTATTTCCATTATACACCATTACTTATCTAAACAAAATTAAAAACGTAAAAATTATTGACTTATCTAAATTATCTTGATATAATCTTAAAGAATTCTTTAAAGGAGGGAAAACTATGGCAAAGAAATTAACTGGTAGAAAACCTTTATTTGGAAATACTAGATCACATGCATTAAATCATTCTAGAAGAAAACAAAAATTAAATACACAAACTAAGAAAATTGATGGTGTTAAAGTTACTTTATCAACTCGTGAATGGAAAACATTGAATAAGGATGCAGCTTAACAGCTGTTTTTTTATCTCTTATAAGGAGGAATTATGAAAAATTATAATGCGGATATGCATATACATTCAAACTATTCTTTTGATTCGACTCTTCCAATAAATACAATTATCAAAAAAGAAAAAGAACTTGGAAACAGTGTTATCGCGATAACAGATCATGTAGAATTTTCTCGTGATAATTTATTAAAAACCATTAACACTTTGGTAAGACGTGAAAAGGAAATAAGCGAACTTGAAAAGGAACAAAACATATTAGTCATTAGGGGTGTTGAAGTTTCTGAACCACATCTTTATAAGGAATATATGGAGTTCTTAAGAAACATGGAATGTATTGAATATGTTATCGGAAGTATTCATAATATCGATGGGAAATCATTTAGATATAATAAAGATGCCGTTGATGAGTATCTAAGATTAATGCTTGATATGGTAAGCAATGCTGATATCGATACCCTTGCTCATATGGATTATATAAAGAAATATGGAACTAAAAAAGTTCTAGATAAAGGTTTAATTGATGAAATACTAACTACAATAATAGCAAGAGGCATAACTTTAGAGATAAACTCAAGTGGTTACAGAAGATGTGGAAGTCCTTTTCCAAGCATAGAAATACTAGAAAGATACACTGAACTTGGTGGTAAAAACGTTGTTATTGGAAGTGATGCCCATAAGGAAAAAGAACTTTACGATGGTGTAGAAAAAGTATGCGAAGAAATAAAAGAATTAAAACTAAATAAATGTATTGTCATAAATAAACATTTTAAAAGTATATAGCTAGAAACTATATACTTTTTTTGTATCATAAAGCTGATCGTTTATCGAGATAAACATTCGATAATTACCTTTGTCTAAATCAAGATTAAATATATGGTTAATATCACCATCTTTTTCTTTATATATATAAGTATAAACCTTACCATGATTGTTTAAAAAATGAAATTTCACTTCATCCTTTTCACCAATTTTATAATTGGTTTGAAATGTATGCTTAGTAAATTCAAGTGAATTAATCCATTCTAAAGATGAATCAACATCCAAATTTCTAACAGATGTAGTCTCAAGTTTACTTTTTGAAACTGTATCAATAGTATTAAAACTATCTATTTCAACATTTTTAGTATTATCCGAATAAAGATTATGTATAAATGCTCGATATTTTCCCTCTTCACAAGTGGCTTCGAAAACTACTTTCCCATCCTTATCTAATTCTATAATTCTTGAATAAATATCTTCAACATTTTTTTCAGTTTCTGCTATATTTGAATTGTCTTTTCTTCTAAATTCATCCTTTAATATATAGCCATAATTCATAAATTTAAAACCATTTTCTAACACACTAAACAATCCATATTTAATAGAAAAATATTTCTTTTCAAAATCTTCTTTCCATACAAGAGATGCAACATTATTTTTGATATCATAGATTTCAACGGAAGTATAAGCATCTTTAAAGTTATCCGTAATATTGTTAAGACCATCAAAAGTTATACTATACCTATCATAACCATTGTTGAAAAAAGCCAAATATCCATCCTTTGTAATCGTCGGAGTATGTTGTCCCATTGGATATCTTCCTGATTTTACTTTAACCAAATATTGATTCCAAACAGAGGAAGAAAACAATTTGCTAGTTCCCGTAAAAACATATTCAAGAGTTTTTTCTTTGAAATTGAAACAAAATATAGTGTTTATCTCTCTAAAAGATACAACTAACTCATCCGTATCTTCATTATAGAAAAATCCATTTCGAATAGCTTTTTGCCCAAGATATTCATCTAAAAATTCCGGGTCAATTTTTTTTATAACATCATAAATATCAAGTTCGTTTATGACACTTCCATCAGACGGATTCATCTCATATATATATTGATGATCGAAATATATAGCTTTATCGCCACCAGCTAACATATAATTACCATTTTTTAAAATTTGCATTTCAAATCCATATCCATGTTCTAGATTATAATAATTATAGATTTTTCCCAGATAATCCATTTCAACCAAGCTCAAGAAATTTTCACGTACTTGACCTTCTGATGTACCTATTAAAAAATGTCCATTTGGAAGCCATTCAACATCCATTCGATTATCAACAGTTAAATAAAATCTCAATTTTCCATTTCTATCCCAACCGGTGAAATATGTCTCATATGATGAAACAGTAAATATTAGATTATTTTCATTATTTAAAACCTCATTTTTTGAGATATTCAAAGGGTATTTTATATTTGATGCATCAGTTTTAATATGCTTATCATAACTTTTTCCATTTATTTTTAAAGTTATTACATTATCATAATCCTCATATAAACCATAAATTGGAATTGCATGTTCCTTTGATTTTTCCATTTTGGTAAAAAATTCATCATTTATAAATACTTCTACCTCTTCTTCAGATTGAGTATAAAAAATTATAATAGCTGAAAGTGGGCTTATTTCATAAGGATTTAACTTTACATAAGCATTTTCTATAGAATAACTTTTATTTTTCTTTGCTCTTTCAAGTTCATCATTTACTTTCTTTTGAATATGCACTTGATCAATAGTTGTAGATAAAACATCTCCTTTAAAATATGAGCTTAACCTCTTTGCCTCATTAAAGCAATAAACCATTACAACAACCAATAAAACACTTACAATAAGAGTAATATTAAATACCTTCTTCATGATTTACTCCATATATTAAAATCAACTTCAGAAAAATATCTATATAAAGGATTTTCTAATCTATTTGAAGAAATTTCTTCATTCAAATCAACATCCTCATAAGTCCCATTTAACTCCAAAGAGTTATAGATAGCATGACTAGTCAAAGCGGATAGATAAAAACCTTTATCTGTGAATTCTAAGAAAAGTGATGTATCGTTTAATAGAATATTGTATTGATAATAGTTTATTACATTCATTTTTAACTTATCGTTGATATTTAAAGAATAACCAGTATTTCCAAAAGTTAAAGTGATTAAATCATTTCCGTCTATTACAATTTTTTTATTGTTAACGCTTACTTTTATGTCATCAAACATTATCTCATATTTTTCGATTTTTTTTATAAAGCCTCTTGTATAAACTTTGATATCAATGTCATTAAAATCAGTTCCATATATATCGTTTATTAATTTACTATCGATTTTATAATCTATAACACTTTTATCCTTTTTTTGACTCTCTATCAACTCTGGAACAAAAGTCTTTAATCCTGCAAAAGTATTGATAACATCAATTATTTTACCAAGATGAAAATCAACGTATCCCTTATCATCATCAAGTATAAGCAAATTATTTTTTAAAAAAAACTTATATTCAAAATCACTTGGATTGCTTTCACCATGAGCCCCTTTATACATAGCTTTTAATTTTAAAGTTCCTGACTTATCAAAATTGATACTTATGTTTCTAGCGTACTCACCTATATCAAGAATATAATTATTTATTGAATCAATTACTTCCTTTTTTAAAACATTGTCATCATTGTATATTATATGTATACAAACTATACTTATAAAAACTGAAATAACTACAACTAAAAAATCACCTATTTTTTTCATTTTATCACCCTAGTATATAAACATTATAACAATTTTAATCGTAAAAAAAAAGTGTAACAAAATATTACACCAAATTATTTTGTAAATCATAGCACTCAGTAAACCCACTAAAGAAACATACTGTTGACATATCTTTGCTTGAAAGATTAAAAGCACTTTCATTATAAGCTCTGATTGTTGATGAATCTAGAGAAACACTTCCAAGTTTAGTCATATTATATCCAGAAACCATAAATATATCATTTGTTACATATAAATATACTTCTTTTTCACTGTTAATATTATTTATTAAAACATATCCTCTTAAATCAGAGAAATTCAAATCACTTTTAATATCTAACACATACACTTTTTTACCAATCTCTAAGGAATTAATTTTGCTTTCCAAATCCTGTACACTTTTATAGAAAGTTTCTTTACCACCACTTTCATTAAATGTCAAACTATTAAAATCAAAGCAAGACTTTTTTGAATACATTCTACATATATCCTCAGAAGTTTTATCATTTAAAGAACCGTCATTAGAAGCAAGCTTAGATTTTTTAAATTCCCCATTAAATCTATAATTAACATACATATATTGATCATTATAAACACTATATATATAATTTACTTCACTTATATCTCTTGCATCTATTAAAACATAACCATGATAATTTGAATCATCAATAATATCATAATATATACCAGATGTATTTATTCCATTTAATTTATTAATTTTATCTATCAATTTATTATGAAACTCATTCATAAAAGTAATAAATATATCTTTTGAGCTTAAATTCTTTTGAACTTTAAACTCACCCTCTATTAAACTATTGCCTTCATAATATGATTTTATAACGATCTTAATCGTAGTCTTTTTTCCATGAGAGATAAGTAAATTATAAATTAGATTCTCATTAAGTAAACTTTCTTCCTTTAAAACCTTAAAATCTTCATCAACTTTATAGTATAAAGTATATTTCAACAAAGAATTTGTTGCTTTAAAATCTTTTATATTTATTGAAACCGTTACATCCTTATCATTTTCATTTTCTAATTCAATAACTTTTTCAAATATATTTCCATAGGTTAAAGTTGTATTGAAAAGGTTTCCATTAAGGTAATTCACTTGAATATCTTCATTATCAACACTTATTTTAGTTAGATAATCATTTGTTGCATCTCCTAAGGTTTGATTTCTCATGAATAAAAGAAAAATACTTATTCCCAAAATAAAAACGATTATAATTATAATAAATGGTAACTTATTTTTCATCTCATCACCCTATTTTAATTATAATCGGCTTTTAAACTCATTTCAACTACTTTAGTTTTTAACTTTAAAAATTAAGGTTACGATAGCTGCACATAAAATAGATGAAACTATTCCAGTAGAAACATTTCCAAGCATATTTAAAATTCCTGATTTTACCGCACCATTATAAAGTGTATTACCAAAAGACAAAATCACTACACTTGCTCCTCCACCAAAAAATTTCACAAATTTATCATATACTCCAAAAAATCCAAGTAAAGCTCCAATAGAAACAAACAAACTAGTAATATGTCCACTTGTAAGTTTAGTATTATCTTTAATAATTTGAGCAATAACACAAACAATTCCTGTAAATATAAATGATTTAATTATCATAACTTACCTCCAATTCTACGGCATGAGCAATTGCTGGAATTGATTTCTTTTGATTAACAAGTGTAGGATTATGTAATGCACCAGTTCCAACAATAAGTATCTTTTTATTTTTTTTACTTAGTAAAACTTTATTGAATAGATAAAGTGGCAATACAACTGGACCACTTGCACCACTTAATTTATTTAGATCATTTTTATATAGACTAGCACCCGCATCAACTATATTGGATGCACTTATTCCATGTTCTTCTTTTAAAATCATTAGTAAAAGTTCGTTTCCTAAAGAACCAAGATCTCCGGTTAAAACAACATCATAATCATTTATTTTCTTATGCACATTTTTTAAATGTTCAACAATAACTTTAGAAGCTGCTGGAGCCATGACCGCTCCCATATTAGCAACATCTTTAATATCATAATCAACTACACTTCCAATTGTTGATGATATAATTTTACATTTAGTTTTTTCATTAGATATTACACACCCAACACTTCCAGTTGCTGTAATTGTTGTATATTTTGCCTTTAATGAACCATATTCTATTGGAAATCTAAATTGTCTTTCACTCGTAAGCTCGTGCGAACTTGTTAATAAACAAACTTTATTTACCTGTTTTGAAGATATAAAGTTTGCACCAATAAGCATCGATTCTACGAAGCTTGCACAAGCATTATAAACTCCTAGAAATGACATATTATTATTTTTTAAAGTATAATTCATACATCCGAGTTGATTTGATAAATCTCCTCCAATTACTAAATTGAAATCATGTACAGTTGATAAATTATTGATAACTGTCTTTTGCATCTTTATTTCTGCATCCTCTAAAGTCTTCTCTCCATAATATTTATCTTTTAAAACCATATTAACATTTTTAATGTTACCAGCCGCTTCATCACTTCCGCATATTGTAAACCAATTATTTACATAGACATTATTATATTTTATAGTAACCATATTAATCCTTTCAATAAAGCAAGCACACTTGCAGATAAGATTCCATATAAAATTACACTTCCAGCAAGTTTAAAATAATTGCTTCCAATTCCTGTGATAAGTCCTTCATTTTTATATTCCAAAGAAGCAGATGTAACTGAATGAGAAAATCCTGTAATCGGAATAATTACTCCCATTTTAAACTTATCAACAATGTTATCAAAAACTCCAAGACCGGTTAAGAAAGATGCCATAACAATCCATATAACAAGCATATACTCAACAGAAAAACACTTCACTAAAACTTCGGAAATCGCCCCAACAGTTCCACCTGATAAAAAAGCTATAAATATGTTTTTTAATCTATTTTCTTTTGGAGTTAAAGATTCAACTAACTTTTTATAATTCATATAAAAACCTCCATTTATATTATGGAGATTTTTTAAGAAATATATTCAAGCAATTCCTGTTTTCCTTTACTTTCTAATCTAGAAACTTTTACCTGAGATATTCCCAAGACTTTAGCAACTTCACTTTGAGTCATATCTTCTTTATATCTATACTTAAGTACTAAAGATGATAAAGGATCTAAAGATTCAATTGACTCCATCAAAATCATCTCATCTTCATTTATGGAATTAACACCTATTTGAATATTTTCATATTCATCATCTAAACTAAACATGTCTTCACAAAGCATTGATACATATTCAATTTCTTCTACAGGAAATTCAATATAATCACTTATCTCTTTGAATGTTGGTTCCTTATTTAAAACCTGTGCTAAATATGATCTTGATTTAATCACAAGTTTATACAGGTTAAGATAATACTTATTGAGTTTAATGTTACGACTTTTAACTGATAGTTCATACATCTCCCCAAAAATGTATTTATAAGCATAGTTTAAAAAAGGTCCAAACTCCTCTTTATAGTTTTTCTGTGCTTTGATAAGTCCCAAGTATCCAGCCTGGTAAAGATCTTCCTTTTCTACATTATAGAATTTTTTTGCTACTTTCCGTATTAAAAATTCTTCTTCAGATACTATTTTTTCCACTAAATTTTTAAAAGATCTAAAGCAACTAATTCATCAGTTATTGTATCAAATCTCAAACAAGTATTTATTTTATTATTTATTATCAATACACGTCCATCATTTTCTTTTACACTTTTTCCTCCACTTAAAAGTGCATTTTCACCAACTGAATCAATAGATGAAAGTCCTTCTAAATTATAAACCATGTATTTTATTCCATAATCTTCAATAATAGGTAATGTATATTCCATAAATTTTGGTGCAGTATTTTTGTTTAAGTTACCTTTAAGTCTTACAAACAATATTCCCTTCCGATACTCCAAATTAATCTTCAACATTTTTATCACCCACATTCGTTATAACTTAAATTAAAAACATATAAAAGAGATTCGACAAAATGAGAATTTATCCTACTTTTTTCTATGTAAAGTAAATATAATTATCTGTAAAGTAATAATTATTAAAATTATTATCATGATAAACTTTATACTTATCTTATTAGAAGATATAGCTGTTTCGTTAAATAATGGTTCAACTTTTAAAACTTCATTTTCTATAACACTTTTCTTTTCTTCTGTGGTTAATTGATCAATCTCTAGATTTTTTTTGACATTTTTTTTATTTTTTTGTCTATTTATAATAGGTTTAGTAATTGAAATATTTTCAACTTTTTCTAAGTTTTCTACCATTTCCTCTATGTTTTGATTATTTTGCCCATTTTCATCTATTTCAACAACTTCCGTTTTAGATCTTACATAATAGTTATACAACGTTATATAATCATCATATATTAAATTATCACCATCTTTTACATAATTATTTAAAATTACTTTTTCTTCTCCATAGCAATGATATTTCTTTTCATTTTTTATGTAATAAGGATTTATTGACTCAAAAAGATTTCCACTGGCATCCGTATATTTATCAACAATAAACCCATATTTTTCCTTTAAATCAACTGCCTCTTCAGCTGTAACAAAATAAATATTATTTGCTCTAAGTTTTGTCCTAGATGATGAGCTACCTTTTCCTGAAAAAGAGAAATATACTCCACAGCTAACATCTTCGCCAACTATTTCAATTTTCAAATTTTCTGCTTTTACTTTAGGAAAAGAAATATAAATATGATCAAATAAAGTTATTTCTGCAAACGTAGACTCATCATCATCACATAAATATTTAAATTTATCCTTTACTTCACTAAAAAAGTTATAATTAATCTTTTTTTCACCATCATAAATATTTATCTCATATATATTCGTTTTTTGGTCAAAATCAAATAGATTTATAACACTAACATTTTCTTTCAAAGCAATAACCGGCTGAAAAGATATGCTTCCGTCAACTTTAGTAGTAAACTCTAAGACACTTTCTTGTGTATCAGACATATCACAGTTGATGCACTCATCCTTGTAACCTAAATCAACTTTTTTTATCTCATAAGTATTATAAAGTCTAACCTCCTCTCTTTTTAAAGTATCCGTTTCTTCCATATATTCATTTGTATTCGTGATAAATTCTTGATAATCACCATAAACAACCTTTGCATATACAAAAGACGGACTTATAATCAAAAGTATAATTATAAGTATCAATAATTTTTTCTTCATATATCCTCCCTTCTACTTATATATTTCACGATTAAATTTCATTTTTCTTCTTTTTTACACCTTTTTTTAATATGAAATGGACAATTAAGCAAAATTATAGTATAATCATAAGTACCTGGAATCTTTATTATAAACTTAATTTAGGAGGAAATTTATGAAAGAAACAGAGTCCACTACGTCTGTTTTTGCTTTAGGTGGCTTAGGCGAAGTTGGAAAAAACATGTATGTTATTGAACATGAAAATGAAATAGTTATTATCGATGCAGGAGTTATGTTTCCTAAGGATGACTTACTTGGAATAGATTATGTTATTCAGGATGTAACATACTTAAAACAAAATGAAAAGAAAATAAAGGCTTTAGTTATTACACACGGACATGAAGATCATATAGGTGGAATTACATTCTTACTTCAAAATGTAAATATTCCAGTTATTTATGCATCTCAAATTGCAAGTGACTTAATCAAGAAAAAATTAGATGACAAAAATATGAAATATGAGAATATAATAGTTTATGATAAAGATACCGTCATCAAATTTAAAAAATTAAGTGTAGAATTTATTACAACAACACACTCAATACCAGATTCATTTGCAATCGTTATTCATACACCAAATGGTGATATTATTCATACCGGAGACTTTAAATTTGATTTAACTCCAATTGGTCCAATGGCTGATATTCATAAAATGGCTGCATTAGGAAGTAACGGAGTAAAATTGCTTTTATCAGAAAGTACAAATGCTTTATCTCCAGGTTTTTCTGCAAGTGAAGCAATCGTTGATGAAGCTTTAGGTGATATTTTTGCTAAATCAAGTACAAATAGAATTATTCTTGCAACTTTTGCATCAAATATCTATAGAATTAAACACATAGTTGAAACTTGTCGCGAAAACAATCGTAAGATTATAACGTTTGGTAGAAGCATGGAATCTGCTAAAGAAATTGCATTAAAAAATGGTCTTATCAAAGATCCAACTATTTTTATTGATGCTAATCAAGCTAAAGATTTAAAGAAAAATGAAATATGTATTTTATGTACAGGTTCTCAAGGCGAACCACTTGCTGCTTTATCAAGAATAGCAAACGGAACTCATAAGCAAGTTCAATTAATGCCAGATGATATAATCGTGTTCTCATCTAATCCAATACCAGGAAATTCACAAAGTATTAATAGAATTATTAATAAATTATACTTAAAAGGTGTTAAAGTTTATACAAATTCAGATGTTTCAGATATTCATACATCTGGACATGCTAAAGCTGAGGAATTAAAATGGATGTTAAGACTTATTAAACCTGAATATTTAATGCCAATCCACGGAGAATATCATATGTTAAAAGCTCATAAAGATTTAGCTGTTTCCTGTGATGTTCCAGAAAAAAATATATTTATCTGTAAAAATGGTGATGTTGTTTTAATGGATAAGAATGGATGTCGAAGAGGAAAAAGAGTTCAAGCCGGAGATGTTTATGTCGATGGTTCTCGTATCGGAGACATTGGTTCAGTTGTCATAAAAGATAGAAAACTTATGAGTAAAGATGGTGTTTTAATAGCTATATTAAACATTGATTATTCTAAGCATACTTTAATGATTAAACCAAATATCACTACAAGAGGATTTGTTCTTGTAAATGAAAATGCATCATTAATAAGAGAAATAGAATACAAAGTTACAGAAATAGTTAATAAAGCGTTAAGTGGACGTTACAATGTAACAGACATTAAAAACCAAGTAATACTTGAATTAAATATGTTTATAAATGAAAAAACTGGAAGAAGACCTATGATTCTACCAGTTATCATGGAAGTAAAGAAATAATCTCTTTACTTCTTTTTTATTAAATAAATTAAAAATATAATCACACCAATTGAAACTCTAAAAATTAGAAAAGCAACTATTCCCATACTAATAATATCAATTATTTTATATTCTTCAATTTTTAAAGTATATTCCTTAGTATTTCCTTCTTTATCAGTTAATAACACTTTATATTCTACATCATATTGAAGTTCTTCATCCAAATCCAATACTTTATCATCATGGAATAAAGTTAAAAATGCTTCTGGATTATCTAGCTGATAAACAATATCTTTTACTTTGGGATAAGAAAAGGCATTAACTTCTATTAATCTATTGTTTATATTTGCAGTATTACCATTAACAACAAATTTTTTAATAATCACATTTAATTCTTTTCTCTGAATATTAAGAGTATAAAGTTTTTCACTTTCATCCTCTGCTATTACTTTTAAAACAAATTCACGACTTTCATCAATATTAAAATTATCCTTATCACCAATAATTTCTACCCTTGATTTTGAATCATTTAAAATAACATTGATATCAACTTTATTTTTATAAATAACATAATCATTATTTTCTTTAATATTTAAATAATCTTTACCATTAATAGTTAATTTATATATTGTTGTATCACTGCTTCTTATAGGAATAGTTGTTATTTGTTTCTTGGTAGTTACTTCCCTAGTCGTCTTTTTTACAATATTGTTTTTCTTAGGGCAAGGATCATTTGCTATAGCAATTCCATCAGGGTAATATCGTTTTCCCTTATAGATTGCTTTATGATAATGAAGAGTACCACTGCCTTTATGTGATCCATAAGTGATACCATCTGGACAAGTTTTTATTGAATCATTACTTAACGCTCCACTTGAAGCATAAACATTCATACTTGTAAACAAAATAATCACAAGTAATATTTTCTTTAACATATAAACTCCTTTATATATTGGGCACTAAAGATATAATAACACACAATTAGCAAAACTACATACAATATCTTGAGGAGATATGATATGATTAATTTTTTTGAAAGTTTTTCACCACTTACCCAAGCAATTATTGCATCCACATTAACTTTTTTACTAACTACTTTTGGAGCATCATTTGTTTTTCTATTTAAAAAAGTTAATAATAAAGTAATGAATTATTTGCTTGGTGCATCAGCTGGGATTATGTTAGCAGCGGCAATATTTTCACTTTTATTGCCTTCAATTGAACAGGCAAACAACTTAAATATGAATACAAGCATAGTTGTTTCACTTGGACTCTTATTAGGTTCTGTTTTACTTATTGTTGGAGATAAGATATCTTCAAAATTTACAGGAAACGAAGAAAACAACTTTAGAAGGATACTACTTCTGGTAACATCAATTGTACTTCATAATATTCCTGAAGGTTTAGCTATTGGAGTTGCTTTTGGATCAATAATTTATAATATTGAAGGAGCTACATTAATAGCAGCTATATCCTTAGCTATTGGTATTGGTCTACAAAATATACCAGAAGGAGCTGCAATATCTATTCCTTTAAGAAAAGAAGGACTATCTAGAAAGAAAGCTTTTTGGATTGGAACTTTATCTGGAATAGTTGAACCAATATCAGCCATTATTGGAGTAATACTAGTTTTAAAAATAAAAATCATTTTACCAATACTGCTTTCATTTGCTGCTGGTGCAATGCTATTTGTTATCATTGAAGAACTAGTTCCAGAATGTATGAATGATGAAAATAGAAATGCAATTGGCGTTGTCACTCTTATCGGATTTATACTCATGATGATCATGGAAATTATTTAGACACTTATGTGTCTTTTTTCATGAAAAAAGAAGTATATTTCTATACTTCAAATTGACTGTTATATAATTTTGCGTAATAACCATTTTTCTTTAACAGCTCGTTATGGTTACCCATCTCAACTACTTCACCATCATTGATAACTAAAATAACATCAGCATTTTTGATAGTTGACAATCTATGAGCAATAACAAAACTTGTTCTACCTTCCATTAATTTATCCATTGCATCTTGAATAAGTTCTTCAGTTCTTGTATCAACGGAAGACGTAGCTTCATCTAAAATCAATATCTTAGAATTAGCAAGAATAGCACGAGCAATTGTAAGAAGTTGTTTTTGACCTTGACTTATATTCGCGTTTTCTTCATCTATTTGCATGTTATAACCATCTGGTAAAGTTCTTATGAAATGATCCACATTAGCAACCTTGCATGCTTCGTATACTTCTTCATCAGTTGCATCAAGTTTTCCATACTTTAAGTTTTCCATAATAGTTCCACTATAAAGCCATGTATCTTGTAAAACCATACCAAAGTTTTTGCGCATACTATATACATCATAATCTTTGATATTCATGCCATCTACTATAATATCCCCTTTATTTAGCTTATAAAAGTTCATTAATAGTTTTACTAGAGTTGTTTTACCAGCTCCTGTTGGTCCAACAATAGCAACTTTCTCTCCAGGTTTTACAGCTAAATTAAATTTTTTGATTATCATTTTATCTTCATCATAACCAAAAGTTACATTTTTAAATTCAACATTACCAACAACTTCATGATCAAGCGTCTTTGTTCCGAAAGTTTCTTCTTCACCCTCTAAGAATTCAAATATTCTTTCAGATGAAGCCATCATTGATTGAATTTGGTTTAACACTTGAGCAAGACTAGTTATAGGTTGAGTAAAGTTTTTAGTATATGAAATAAATGATTGAATATTACCAACATTTATTTTGCCTTTAATACATAAATATCCACCCATGATAGCAACTCCAACGTAGCCTAAATTACCGATAAATTGCATGATTGGATGCATAAGTCCAGATAAAAATTGACTCTTCCATCCAGCTTCATATAAGTTTTTATTGTTTTTCTTAAATATATTCATATATTTTTCTTCGGCATTAAAAGCCATTACTACATCATGTCCAGAAAACATTTCTTCAATATTTCCATTAACATGACCTAAATACTCTTGATTAGCTTTAAAGTATTTTTGAGACTTCTTTATTGTTCCAGCCATAAAGACTAAACTTAATGGAACAAGGAGTAAAACTAGAAAAGTCATTGATACATTGATGCTTAACATCATAACAAGTATACCAACAATTGTAGTAATAGATGTTATAGCTTGTGTTATAGCTTGATTGAAGCTTACTTGTAAAGTATCTACATCGTTGGTAATAATACTCAATACTTCACCATTAGTTTTATTGTCAAAATATTTAAAAGGTAATTTATGTATTTTTTTATCAAGTTCACCTCTAAGTTTATAAGTATACTTTTGAGTAATCGTTGACATTATAAATGATTGAATATAATTACATATTGCACTTATTATATAAAGTGTTAAACATGTTAATAAAATCTTGTTTAGTGTTGGAAAATTAATACCACTTCCACCACTTATTTTAGATACAATACCATTAAATATTTCATTAGTTGCATTACCTAAAATCTTAGGTCCAATTATTGAGAAAACAGTTGATGCAATTGCAAATGCAAATACAACGATTATTGGAATCTTATAAGCCCCTAAAGATTTAAATAATTTCTTTAATGTTCCTTTAAAATCTTTAGCACGTTCAAATTCTTGATTCGGTCCATGTCTACGTTCTTTCATGAAAGTTCCTCCTCACTAAGTTGAGATAAGGCAATTTCTTTATAAACCTTACAATTTTTATATAAATATTCATGTGTTCCAAGTCCAACAACTTTACCCTCATCCAACACAAGAATTTGATCAGCATTCATTACGGTTGCAACTCTTTGAGCAACAATTATCTTGGTTGCTGACTCACAATAATTATTTAAATTCTTTCTAACACTGGCATCAGTTTTATAATCAAGTGCTGAAAAAGAATCATCAAAGACATATATATCTGGATTCATTGCAACAGCACGAGCTATACATAATCTTTGTCTTTGTCCACCAGAAACATTAGTTCCACCTTGATTAATTGGATATTGAAGCCCTTCACTTTTTTCCATTACAAAATCATATGCACAAGCAACACTCAAAGATTTCTCCATTTCTTCTTTACTTAATGAATCATTTCCAAATTTTAAGTTGCTTTCAATTGTTCCACTAAATAGCATTCCTTTTTGAGGAACCATACCTATTTCATGTCTTAATGTTTCAAAGCTTAAATCTTTAACATCAACTCCATTGACAAGTATACTTCCCTCAGTTACATCAAAGAATCTATCAGTTAGTTTAACAATTGTACTTTTACCACTTCCAGTTGAACCGATAATCGCTAGAGTTGATCCTTTTGGAACTTTAAAATTAAGATTTTCAAGCACATATTCATCACCATCTGGATATTTGAATGAAACATTTTTAAATTCAAGTTCTCCAATCTTATCATTATCAAATGGTAGATTTTTAGTTTCTTTAATACTATTTTCTTTATTTAAAACTTCTTTAATACGATTAACCGAAATTAGAGCACGAGGAGCCATAATTGATGACATGCTTAACATCAAGAAAGACATAATTACTTGCATCGTATAACTTATAAGTGCCGTTAAAGTACCAACTTGCATTGTTCCAGTATCAATATGTTTTGCTCCTACAAAATAAATAAGAATAATAGTTCCATTCATTATAAGCATCATTATAGGAGACATTAAAGACATAAGTCTTTGAATAAATAAATTCAATTTTTTTAGATCCATATTAGCCTTATCAAATTTATTTATTTCTTCTTTTTCACGAGCAAATGCACGAATAACAGGTAATCCATTTAAAGTTTCTCTTACAATTAAGTTTAATCGATCAATAAGTTTTTGAACGATCTTAAACTTAGGTAAAGCAAATAACATCAATATAATTATTAAGATTAAGATAGCTCCAATTGCTAAACCTAATACCCAAACCATATTGATATTTATGATTTTAACCAAAGCACCGATACCTATTATTGGAGCATAAAGAACCATTCTAAGTACCATTGTTAACATATTTTGAATTTGAGTGATATCATTAGTTGATCTAGTGATTAAACTGCTTGTTTCAAATTCATTAAATTCACTTTTAGAAAAACTCATAACCTTTCTTACTACTTTTTCTCTTAGGTCATAAGCTACCATACCTGCAAGACGTCCAGATATATATGTTGTTGCAATAATAACCACCATAATAAATAATGAAAGAACAATCATTTTAGTTCCCGATTTAAACAAATAATTCATTTGTAAATCTTTTAAATTAATTCCTAATCTTTCATATTCACTTGATATAAATGAAATAGCATATTGTTTTTTCATAGATTCATCCAAGTTATTAAAACTAGTTAAATATTCATCAAAATTATTAGTATCACTTTTAGTATAATACTCAATTGTTGTAGGATTAATATCTATTCCCATTTGTTTAATCGCATCATTATTTAATAAAAATGAATATATTATCGTAGAATCAAGAATAGATTTTTTATCGTCCTCAGATAATTCTCCTTTTAAAACATAAACATCTCCATCTTTAAGATAAGAATATTTTTTTATGTTAGCATCAGTCTTAGCAACTTTCTCATAATACTTACTCAAATCAACTGATGTTAACGCATTTATATTAGCATAAGTTTTATCAGTCATCTTATCAATTATTTCTGATTCTACACCTTTTTGTTGAATTCCAACATTTATAATTTTTGAGGTATAATCAGGAAGAGCTAAATCACAATAAGCTTGTACAAACAAAAGAACAACAACTGCAAAAAAACTTAAACCATATTTTTTTAAAAAGTTTTTCATATAAACTTCCTTTCTTTATTTAATTTAACCAAATTTTATTTTATCAAACATTTATGAATTTAATAAGAAAAAGAACCTATAAAAGAGATTCTTTTTCAAGTAATGTATGATTTTTTATAAAATAATGTTTATTACATATATTATTTAAAATTGGTCTATCTGAAATAATAATAAATGTTTTATCTTTAAAATATTTTTTTAACATAGCAACAACTTTCTTTTCACCATCAAGATTCATTCCTAAAGTTATTTCATCAAAGAAATATACGTTCTTATCAAGAATAATTGCCCTTATAATATTGATACTACGAAGAATGACATCACTTACATTTGTAATATTTGTATCTAGTCCATTATCCAAAGACATAAACCAATCCATAAGTCCAATCTCTTCAATATATTCTAATATTTTTTCGTCACTTACTTTTTTACCCAAACTGATATTATCTCTTAAAGAGAGATCTAAAAGACTAACATCTTTTGATAAATAAACAACATCCATAACATTTTTAGTTTCTTTTGAATCAACTAAAATACTTCCTTTATCCATTGGCAAATAACCACTTAAAACATTTAAAACAGTTGATTTACCTTGACCAGATTTTCCAAGTATTCCAACACTTTCTCCTTTTAAAAGTTCAAATGAAGGAATATGTATTATAACATCACTTGACTTATAATCAACTTCTGCATCTTTAATCTCAACACTTTTAAAATTGGAAATATATTTCATATTTAGTTTTTTAGCATACTTTTTATCAAGATTATTTTTATTTTTATTTATATATAAATAGTTTTTAATTGTATAAGGTAAATCATATAATAAATTTTGAAGTTTTATCATTATTACAATTACAAAGATAAATAAACCAACTCTAGTAACATTATTTTTTATATTAAAGAAAATCATCAGTAAAATTATTAACATATATAAAATCATACCATTGGAAAATTTTATATCATTTTCATCATTAGATTTATTTAAAATAAGCATATCATTATCCTTATTATCATCCAACTTCTTTAAACAAAAATCAAATATTCTAAGTTTTCTTATTGTATTAAAGTTATTAATGAAATTATTTAATAAATCATTATAATTATGAATATTTATAACATCTATTCTTTTATAACGCACTACTACTAAAAAAATAAGATAAATTATACTTAAAATAGATATAATAAAATTAATTTGAAATAATCTGTGATATAGAACTATTAAACCTAATATTAAAGGAATAACCACTTCTCCAATATCAAATAAAGTTTTAGTCGCCCTGAAGGAAAAATCAAGAATCATTTTTCCAACATTTTTAAGTTCTACATCATTAAAATAAAGAGTTGATTTTTCGATTTTAGAAAAATAATTAAGTTCAATTGAATGTTTAAAATTTTGATAATTGTTAGAAGCATCCTTATTATGTAAATATTTAAATATATTTCTAAATAGATATATTATACAGATAAATATAAGACAAACAAATATCTTAGTATCTGATAAATAATCATATATAAATATAGAAAATACTACTGCAAAAAGATACCAACAAAAATAAATTGTACTTTTAAGGATAATCGTCAACAAACAGTTTTTAACATTCTTATTTTTTAATAAATCTATCATATACATCACCAAGTATTATTATTATACACTATGAATTATTTAACATCAATAGAACGACATATACATTTTTCATAAGAAGTAACTTTATATGGTTTGATTATATGTCCTCTAGCGCCTAAATTTTTAACACATTTACTTGAATTAGTTAAAGCTCTAATAATTGATTTACTGATCATTTTATCATCAATTTCTTTTTCCTCTATATATGTTCTAATAAACTCAGAAATAAATGCATCTCCTGCTCCTGATTCATCAACTTCACGTGTTGGTTCTTCAATAGTTTTCTTCAAAAATTTATCATTATAGATAACATCACATCCTCTTTTACCACGTGTTATAATCAAAATTTTAGGAGAAAAATTGTCATATAAATCATATGAATCAACTAAAAATTTATCCTTTAAATAGTAATATACTCTTTCATTTAAACTTATAATAGAAAAACGTCCCTTTAATAAATCAGTAAGTTCCTCATATCCATAATCTAAAATATCATGATTAGTTCCTAAATCTAAAAATGCTTCATTATCATACTTTTTTAACACATCAAAAGTAAACTCTCTTAAGTTATCAACAACAATATAATCATCTTTCTCTATTTTAATATCTGAAAGTTCCATTTTCGTTCCACTATAACCATATCTTTTTTTACAATAAGGACATATCTTAGAAGTAACTCCATCATCTATAAAAAATGTTTTTGTCTCATCTTGAACTTCTCTAATATGAGTTTCTATTCCTACATCTTTTAAGCTTGAAACGGCTACATTTCCTTCTGAATCTCTTCCACATACTCCAAAATAAGCACACTTGAAATAACGACTTAAATTAACAAGAATATTAGCATTACTTTTTCCACCACTTACATACATATCTTTACCATTTTTTATATAATAATCACAATAAAGATCACCAAAACTAACAACACGCATCCTAAACACTTCCTTTAAAATCATACAACCTTTTAGCTGCTATTTTATCATATTTTATTTCACTTAAGTCAATATTCATCGATGAAGCTATATTTCTAAGCAGATAAATTGCTTGTATGGTTAAGTAAAAATCATTTACAACTTCATCTTCAAATTCACTTTTTAAAACTATATATTCTTTCATTTGATATTTGAAATTTTCTATCAATATATTTTCTAAATCACTTCCATTATAACCTATTAAGATCGCTTTTTTATCATGATTTCTATTGAAAGTATGTCTTCCATGACAATAACTATATAGCTTATGCATCAAAGGTGCAACGATATTTGCTTCTACTAAAGTTGATTCCACAAACGTTGATGTTGCAATTGTTTTATCAGAATAAAATATATTTACTATACTTTCTCCATTTAAATCAATAAATGCATCTTTATCTATCTTTGAAAATATTTCATCTAAAATGGTTAGAAACTCATCTCCCAAATAATACTTAAGAAGAATAGCCATTGGAACACATGTCGAATTTAGAGATATAAAAGAATGTTCATAATCCATTTCATAAGGTATAACTAATGCATTTTTAAGCTTTTTATTATTCGTTAAAACATAATGGGTAAGATCATTATTTAAAGAGTATTCAACACCATAATTAGTTCCACTATAGGAAGAAATAAATATTGCATCATATAGTTTTCTATCAGTATCATCTATATCACTAATGTCTACTCTTTTTGTAATACATCCGTTTTTCTTTTCAATAACTTTACTTGAAAAGTCGGATACAACCTTACTACCTCCGGTTCCTACACATAAAATATTTCCTTTAATATTTTTTAAAACCTTAATAGCCTCTTCACAACTATCAGTTGATTTAATAATATTTTCATATAATTTTTCTATAAATTCATTCATTTTTTCACTTCCTCTAGATATAGTATATATCCTATATAGGAAGTATATCGTCTAGTTAAAATATTCTGACATAATTTCTATAGAGCTTATACGTTTAAGTTCAAAATGACGTAAATCACCTCTTAATTCACAATAAGCAGCGACTGCCCAAGAAGATGAGGTATAGAATAAGTCAAGTGGATGAATTATCCTTTCACTTTCACCTTTCCCTCTAGTATAATATTTTATTTTTACCTTTTTAGATTCCTTAATTGCTCGAGAAAGTTTGTTATACGTATCCTTTTCCCCATCAAATATATCCTTTTTTTCTATCTTTGCAGCAATATAGATATCTCTTATTTTATTGGCAATCTCCTGTACCTTTGCTTTATCATCATCTTTTAAATCAAGATTTAACAAAAATTTATAATCACTCGAAGAAAATCTTCTCTCTGGTAGTTTAACAGCTTGATTTAAAACATAACCGCCAGTTGGTCCATATATTGTATCTATATATATGCCTGCTTTTTCAAGATCTTCTTTGTATGAGCGTACCATTCTTTCACTTACCTCTAAAATAGTTGAAAGTTCTGAAACACTATATTTTTTCCCAGTGCTAAGTAAATTCAGCATACTTATTGCATTTCCAAGTTTACTCATAAACATCACCATCTATATAATATCAAAAAAAATACTAAAACTAGTATTTTTTTCTCATAATTCTAAGTGTATTTAAAATAGTTAAAAGAGTAACGCCAGTATCAGCAAATACTGCCATCCACATATTAGCAAATCCAAAAACACTTAATAACAATATTAAAAGTTTTACAAGACAAGCAAATATTAAATTTTGTTTAATGATTTTCTTAGTATATTTAGAAATTTCAAATATTGTTACTAACTTAGTTAAATCATCACTCATCAAAACAATGTCGCTTGCTTCAATAGCTGAATCTGATCCAATTGATCCAAGCGAAATACCGATATTTGCTCTCTTTAAAACTGGAGCATCATTTATACCATCACCTATAAAAATAGTTGTACCTGTCTTTTCAACATTTTCATATTCCAAAAATTTATCTGTTGGAAGCATTTCTGATTTAATTGTTTTAATCCCAACACGTTTTCCAATAAATAAAGCCGTTTCACTTCTATCTCCAGTAAACATATAAGTATTAATACCTAACTTATTAAAATACCTTACTACATCCTCAACTTTATCTTTGATTCCATCGTCAATCATAATAGATGCAACATGCTTTCCATCGATGTTTAAATGTATTGTTGATGCATATTCACAATCACACAATTTTTTATTACCAATATTAATATGTTTACCCTTATAATCAAAGCTTATTCCTGAACCACTTATTTCTTTAAAGTTAGTAATTTTACCCTTACGCTTATTTGAAAGCTTCATGAAAGATTTAGCTATTGGATGATTTGAATTTGCTTCTCCAGAAACTAAGATATCCACAATTTCTTCATAAGTATAATCATTATCAAGGATTTTTATTTCTTTCACTTCAAATGTACCATCAGTAATTGTTCCGGTTTTATCAAATATAATATTTTTAGCATTGCTTATATTATCTAAATAATTACTTCCTTTAATCAATATACCATTTTTACTGCTAATACCTATTCCTGTAAAGTATGAAAGTGGAACTGATATAGCAATTGCACATGGACAAGAGATTACTAAGAATGTAAGTCCCCTATACAAAGACGAAGAAAAACTTACATGAGCAAGTGGTAAAAGTACAATTATTAAAATGGCTAAAAGTAAGATTATTGGTGTATATATTTTACTAACACGTGCCACAACTGTTTCTGTTTTAGTTTTTTTATCAGTTGCTCTTTCTAATAATTCTAGAATTTTATAAACTGTCGAATCAGAATAAGTCTTTGTAGCTTTTACTTGTATCACGTCCCCCATATTAATTGATCCGGATAATATTTCATCTTTTACTTTAACACTTGAAAATTCTGATTCACCAGTTAAAGATGAAGTATCGATTTCTGTTTTACCATCAATAATAATTCCATCTACAGGCACTTTTTCACCACTTTTAACAACCATAATGTCATCAATCTTAACATCTTCTACTGCTACTTCTTTTAATTCATCATCTACTAAAACATTAGCATAACTTTGTTTTATATCGATCAAATCTTTAATTGATTTTCGAGAATTATTGATTGCTTTTTCTTCTAAAATTTTTCCAATTGTATAAAGAGAAACAACCATTATTCCTTCCATAATATCTCCAATAAAGAAAGCGCCTAAACATGATATAGTTATCAAAGCATATTCATTTAAAGTATGATTTTTTATTAACATCTTTACTGCAGAAAAAGTTATTTTATATAAAAGTAAAACATAACTGATTATATAAAAACTATAACTTAACCATCTAGGAGTTTTAAAAATATAAGCTACTAGACTAAGTAATATTGCAACTATTAAAACACTTAAATGATATTCTTTAGGATTCTCTTCATTCAAAGTTAAATATGCTTCATCTTCAACTGATGAAACTATTTTATTTAATTCATCTAAAGAAAAACACTTATCACTTTCAAATACAACTCTTGATGTATTAAAGTTAACAACCACATTCTTAAAGTCATCTAAAGAGTTCATATATTCTTCAATTTCACGAGCACAGTTGGCACAATCAAGATTATTTATAACATATTTATATTTTTTCATAACATACTCCTTTTATGTTCAATATGAGATATAGCCACTTCAAATACCTCTTTTACATGTTCATCATCTAAAGAATAATAAACCTCTTTACCACTCTTTCTCGATTTAACAATATTTAAATCTTTCAAATAACTTAATTGATGCGAGATTGATGACTTTGTCATATTTAAAACATTTGCTATATCACACACACACATTTCATTATGATCAAGAGCAAAAATAATTTTAACTCTAGTATTATCACCTAATATTTTAAAAAATGTTGATATCTCAGAAATAAATTCGTTATCAAGCATTTTAGATTTAACATCTTCTACTACGCCTTCATGTATAACATTGCAATCACATACTTCTGCTGTTTTCATAAGCACCTCCATAGTTGAGCATACATTCAACTAACAAAATTATAGTTGAATATGCATCCAACTGTCAATAGTATATGCTTGATCATCAAAAAATTTGACAAAAAAAAGAAAGGTAATAAAATCATTGCCTTTCAAAATAAAACATTAGTCTATATTTATAAGTTCATATTCACGATTACCAAATCCAAGGTCATTTGCTGCTTCAATTGTATGAACTCCATGTCTTGAGTTAATTCTTTCAAGTAAATGATCTCTACCTGGATCAGATGAATTTGTAACTAAATCAATACATGCCTGATCAATTGCAATTGGATCTAGAGAAGCAAGAATACCGATATCTTTCATACAAGGGTCCTCAGCCTTAGCACAACAATCACAGTCAACACTCATATTAACCATCATATTGATATAAGCAATATTACCTTTAAAATGATTATGAACAGAACTTGCAGCATCAGCCATACTCTCCAAGAATAAATCTTGTTCAAGAATATTATCCCATAAAATTTTTTGATCCATAACCTTTCCAGCAGAATGAATAAATGCTTTACCTTCACTAGAAGCAACTCCTATTGAAAGTTGTTTTAAAGCTCCACCATATCCACCCATTGGATGTCCTTTGAAGTGAGATAATACTAGCATTGAATCATAATTATTAATTGATGCTCCAACATAGTTTTCTTTTATAATATTACCATTTGGTACATCAAATTTAATGTATCCATCACTATCCATAATATCAACATTGAAATATTTATTCCATCTATGTTTTTCTATTAATTTTTTATGCTTTTCTGTTTCATTTCTAGCGCCACCATATGCTGTATTACATTCAACAACAGTACCGCCAACATAATCAATAATGTCTTTTACAAATTCTGGTTTTACATAGTTTTGATTTCCATCTTCACCAGAATGAAGCTTAACTGCTACATTTCCTTTAAGTTCAATCCCTAAATGCTTATAGATATTAACTAAAGATTCTGGTGTAATTTCTTTAGTAAAATATACTTTTGATTTTTCCATAAAACACCTTCCTATTTACATAATTAGTATAACATAATTAAGAAAAGTTATAATTATTTTTTAAATCTATATACATTTCAATGTAATTTCTTAACGCATTTTCATCTTGATATTTTATTGAATCTTCATCTTTATTTGGGTCTAAATAGGAAACAATAATGCCCTTATTTACTAAAACTATTGATGGGGCATATTTTATAGAATTATACAATCTAGTATTTTTAAACTCTTCAAAAGGAATTTTAAAAACAGTTATATTATTGATTTTGGAAAAGTTTTCTACGATACTTTCACATGATACCTTAAAATTGCAATAAGGATTATAAGTAAACAATATAAAAGAATCATTCGATTTAAGCATATTCGTCAATTCTTTATTATCTATATCAACCAACTTTCCGGCATTATAATATTCATCATTTAAATGAAATTTATTGTTTTCCTTAATACAGCCAGTCATAGATAATATAACCAAAACAAGTAAAATAATTTTTTTCACTACTGAACCTCTTTTAATGAAGAAAAATCTATATTATGGTAAGTTGCTTTCCAAAAATCATATACACTTTTGCCGTTTTCTTCTCTTTTAACAGAAACCTTATTTGCTCCATCATAAAACCAATAACCACCAACATCATAGATTTTAGATTCATCCCATCCAAGAGATACAAGAAGTTTCTTTGTTTGACCAGCATATCCACCGCCGCCACACATCAAGAATATGTATTTATCCTTTGGGAAAAAATATTCTAAAATACTTAAAGATTCTTCATAATTTGCAACATATTTTCCAGAAACATTTTTAAACAAAGATTTTCCTTGATATCCTTTACCAACAATACCCTCTAGTTCAGGATTTATGCTATCATCAACTAAATAAGGATAAGGTAATACCTCAAAACCATCAATAAATCCAGAAAGATATGAATCTCCATTGATTTTTTCCCAGTTGGCATCATCCTTAAGCATTCTTACATCTATATAAACTGAATCACTTCTATTTAAGTATTTATCTATGGTTTGTTCATTGATGTTTTTATCAATGCCAAGACTTCCCCTTTCTCCACCAGTAAGCTCAGGTTTGGGTAGTTTAGTTAACCCTTTATCTTTAAAGATGATAAAGCTTAAAACTCCTCCTAAAATAAATGTTAAAATTATAACTAATATAGTTAAAATTTTCTTTTTCATACACTTCTCCTTTCAAGATAACTTTAAGATAAAGACTTAAAAAAAGAAATAACTATCTAGTTGAATTAACTCAACTTATGGTTTAGTCATTTCATTTTTTATCCAAGTCATAATAACTTTAACAATATAATCAATTTCTTCTTCATTTAACTCAAGATTTTTTCTTATATGATGCCATTTATATAAACATTCCCTGCAACATGTCGCGGTTGCATGTTCTGAGACAAAAACCGGATGTCCATGCATAGGAGTTTGCTTTCCATCATTCAAAGGATTTGCTGGAGCAAGTCTTGATCTTATAAAATCATAAGCATGACTTTCAATAGTTTTTAATCCCTTCTTTTCTATATAATCTAAATCTTTCTTTTTTAAATGAAAACTGCTTCTAAATTTTGATTTTGATAGCTTAAGTAAAATATCATCAATATTCATAATCGTCCTCCTTGACAAAAAAACTTTTTCATATATAATATACCACAGAAAGAAGGAATATGATGGAATTAAAAGATTGGAATGATTATACTCCTGAAGAAAAAGAAGCATTATTAAGACACTTATTTATATACTATGGTAAATATGTTTATAGTTTAGAAGAACTTGAGATGTTTGATGCTTTAATAAAAGAAGCCCCTGATAAGATGTTTGAAATATTTTTACATTCAAATGTAATTAAAAAGAATGGTCAACCAATTATTTTAGAAGCTCTAAGAAAAAATGATAAGCCATTAATAAATCTTAAAGCTGAAATAAAAAAATACAAAGAAGAAGATATTGAAGAGTATAAAAAGTTTTTTTTAACTGAAATAGTTAATACTTTTAATAATAAAGCTCCGAGTATACCACTTAGCAAAGAAGAATTTGATAGACAATTAAAAAGAATGTTTAACAATAAAAATGATTAAAACATTCTTTTTTCTTTTTCCTCTAAATAACACTTTCCACATAAAGGAATATATTCAATTGTTTCATCTTTCCCATCTATCTTTACAACATCACCATCAATTGTAAAAGTACCATTAACATATCGACCATTGAACTTCGCACGTTTCCCACATTTGCAAATAGTTATAAGTTCTTCAAGTTCATCAGCAAGTTCAATAATACGTTTGCTTCCATCAAAAAGTCTACCTTGAAAATTAGTTTTTAGTCCATAGCATATGACCGGAACATTAAATCTTTTAGCAATATAAAATAATTCATCAACAGTTTTTTCCTCTAGAAATTGGGCTTCATCAATCAAAATACAATCTACTTTTTTAATTTCATCATAATATTTTTCCAATGATTCATTCTTTTTAAGCAATAGATCAACTTTTCTTCTTAAACCTATCCTAGACTCTAAAAAATTATCACCTTTAGTATCAATTTCTGATTTAATTACAAAAACTCTTTTATTGTTGGATTCATAATTATGTGCAACTTGCATTAAAGCTGCACTTTTTCCACAATTCATAGCTCCATATCTAAAATATAATTTTGACATACGCCTCGCCTAAAACAAGTATATCAAATAGGAATGTCAAAATAATAAAAACGAATATCTATTTACATAAATTGAACATGTTTTATTTTCTGATTTTTTTAAATAAAATAATAAATAGAATTAATAGGAATACACAAAAAAGTACACCTAATAATATAAAAACCTTGTTGTTTTTCTTTTTAACAATTTTTATATCTTCTTCTTGTTTTTCTTTTCTATTAACATAGAGGCTATACTCACGAATATCACCATTTTCTGAAGTTACATTTACTTTAAAAACATTTTCACCAACCGATAAAGCAAAGTCTCCTGTTCCAGAAACTGTTGCTAATTTATCTGAAGGAGTTGCTCCAATACTGATAGATTCAATGTCATTTTCTACTTCAACTTCATATTCAAATACATCTTTATCAAAGTTTATGGAACCATTATTGATAGTAAGATTGGTTAAATAGTTATCATTTGATTTTACTCTTGTTGTTGTAGTTGTTTTAGTTGATGTTGGTGATGAAGTTGTAGTTTGTTGAGTTGTTGTCTTTGGAACATCATCTAAATAAATATATCCAATAACATCTTCGTTAGCATCAAACTTACAAGCAGTTAATTTAGCTTTTTCCTTACAAGCTTTATCTGTTTCTTCAGACACTGATGCTTCCATACATGCGATATAGTCTTTATCGCTTTCATCAATACACTTTGAATCCGAATCCCATACATAGATATCATTTCCACTTACACGTTCTACATATCCAACATGACCATATGAGGTAATATTCCAAACAACAACAGAATTCTTTTTAGGAGTTTTACCCACTGAATAACCAGCCTTTTCAGCCGATTTATACCAAGTTTTCGCATTTCCCCAAGCAGGTAAAGATATACCTGTTTTTTCATTGACTTTTTTCCAAGTATACCAAGTACAATTTACTCCATAAGGGCCTTTTGAACTATATGGATTATTTAAAGCTTTTACCTCAAAGGATAAAAACAAACTTAAAATTAAAATTATTATAATATTTCTTTTCATACAAACTCCTTACTTTTTACTAATACCTAATTTAAATAAATTCTCATAATACTCATTTATTATATCCAAAATATTCAAACCTATTTTCATAATAGAATCATTATCAAAAATTAATTTGTACACATAATTTTCTCCCATTTCATCAAACAAATATTTAACAGCCAATAAAGATGCAGCATATCCTTCAAACACACCTTTTCTTTTAAATATAAATTCATCAGGAACTGATTCATCTCCATTTATTCGATCATTTATATTATTAACATTCACACTGTTTTGTCGATAGAAAAGAAACAAATTTTTCCAATCATCTAAAGAATATTTCTCGAATTCACCAGAAAGATACTGAGCCAATCCTTCATCAAACCAAGTTATTCTATTATCTTTATAATAATATTTACTATATAAATTGTGAAAACATTCATGAGCAACACAAGATATTCTTTTATAAAAAAGTTTTGTTCCTACTAATGGAATTTTATCAATACATAGAAAACATGTATTTTCATTTTCTTTAAACCAACCTCTTGAATATTCAGGTATTGATTCAATATTTCTCTGTTTGCAAGCATCTTTTCTAAATTGTTCTAAATCATCAAATATAAATACTTTAGATTTTAACAATTTATCTTGCTTAAAAATCTGCCTAAATAATTCAAATTTTTCTAAAGTATTTTTAATAATTGATTCAGAAATAATTTCAAGCGAATCATCCATATAAAGTTCAAATTCATCGTTTTCATATACTTTTTTCATAATTACTCCCTCAATCCTATTAATAATGAGTTCTAATCTCATAAATAATTATATTTTCATTATAAATTACAACATTTTTACTAAATAATGAAAATTCAACAATAATATCATACAATTATTTCTAGATATATAATCATACAATATTCCTCATTCTTTTTTTTACACTTTTAATCTATAATTACAACTCTATTTTGACTTCTACACCATTTACATCCATATCAAATTTTTTCCAAGTTAATTCATTTACAATTTTAAAACCAACAGCTTCAAAAATTTTTAAAGTATCCCCTCTATCAACTTCAAAAGTATCATATAGTTCCTTTATACCATTTTTTCTTGCTTCTTCACATAATAAAGTTAACACTTCTTTCGAATAACCTTTACCTCTATATTTAGCTTCAATTAATAAACCACATTCGTATTTATCACTTTTTTCATTATATTGATAATTACAATAACCAATAAATTCATTAATTTCTAAATCTATTACATAAGCAAAATACACATTTCTATTTTGTCTTTTACAAAATTTCTCCTTCCATTTATCTTTTGGAAAATCAATACATCCAGTATCGTAATGATAACCATAATAAGAAACAGAATAACCAGCATTATAACTCATCGTATCGGGATCTTTTAAAATTTTTTCTTCATACCAATAATCTTCCAATTTAGGCACATATAATTTTAACATAACTATCACCATTTTTTTATTACATATTTAAATTTTTTGATATGTATAATATTATAAACTATTGACTATATTTCATATAATATCTATTTTCCGTTTCACTTAATATTTCAAAGTTCATTTTTTTATATAATGATATTGCATTGATATTCTTTTTATATACCCATAAATATACAGTCGAATTAGTTTTCAAAATATCTTTTATAATTGATGTACCAATACCTTTATTTCTATATTTTTCCTCCAAATATATTTCATCTAAAAAAGTATCGCCATCCTTTTTAGTAACTAATAAACATCCTATTTTTTTATTATCACTTTTTACTATTTTATAATCAAAAATTTCAATAGGTATATTATTTTCCACATACTTATTAATTTTTAACACTTCTGCTTTTGGTAAATTATCAGCATAATTAAATATGCTGTAAAGTTTAGCCTGTTTTACATATTCGATATCTTCATTTGTTGCATTTACTAACTCATATTTCATTCAATTCTCTCCTTTATATTTTATTGTATATAAGAAATTATTCCTTTTCATTTCACAAATTTTTAGCAAAAATCTACTCTTTAACAAGCAAATTTAATCAATTATTATTAATCTCTAATATTTCTACTTATCATTTTCTAATACAAAATCAGTAATATTCCAATCTTTTATTACGAATTTGTACAACTCATCTATTTTATCTATAGAAATTGTATCAATACATTCAAGTACCAATCTTTTAAACTCTTCTGAAGGTTCATTTTTTAAATTATACTTTCTAGCATATTCCTTATTTCTTAAAATTTGTTCAAGTTTAGATATTGGAACACTTGCAACATTATTACTATAATAATAACAATCAATCAAATTTTGCAATAACACAAAATAATTTAAATTATATGATTCATTATTTTTAACTTTATCTTTTAATTCATCATAAGCATCCCAACAAGAATATTTTTGACATTTAACTTTTGTTTCATTTGGAGTTGGAAATTCCTTGTTGTAATATGATAAAGCTTCTTTTTGTAAATCTTCCATTATATTACCTTTAGAAAAAATTATCTTACCATTACCTATTAAATTTGACGTGGATAATCTATGCCTATTATTATAATCGTCTTCCATATATTTTTTTAATTCAGAAATAGGATTTATAAAATATTCAATCATAATATCATCAATAATAACATTCCCCCTTTTTTTATAATTATTTTTAGTTATAATACTAATATCAATATCAGAGTTTTCTGTATAATTACCAGTTGCATAACTTCCACCTAAAATAGCACCTAGGATTGAATCGTCATCAACATATTCTTTCAAAAATTCATTTAAAACTTTTTCCCATTTTTCCATATTCTATCATCTTCCTAATATATACATTATACCTAAAATGTCATTGAATTACATGTAATTAACATAATTAAATAATATTTTTTTAATCATTACCAATTTGTTTTATATCTTTATTGTTATAACTACTTACTATTTTTTTACCGGTTTCTTTTTCTATTTGTTCTTTAGCGGTTTTTGCAACATTACCGCCTTTTACTATAGAATCTTTAACACTATTGTATCCCGGCTCATTTGAACTTTTAGATATTTCCGTAGATGAAACTTCAGCTAACATATTAAGAACCAATTCCATATTAGTCATATTATCTCTTAAATTTTCTTTCTTTAAATTTTTTAATTCTTTATATTCTTTTACAGAATATCCACTCCATATTTAGTTAAGATATTAGTTAGTGCTGCAAAATCCTTACTATTATCTACACCTTTATTTTTTAATTCATCAGTGAATTCTTTTCTAGCATCTATAGATTTTAATCTTTGATTTATCCATTCATCAGAATATCCTTTTTTTCTATAGCTTTCAAGAGCACGATTAATAGTAATTTCAGGATCATATTCCTCATCAATTCTTTCTTTACCAAGTCGTGCAAGCCAAAGTTTTATTGGTTCAGCTTTTTTTGATGGAATAGATTCAATAAGTCTAAACATTCCCTCAATATCTACAACGTCAGTCATACGATTTTTTCCATCTTTAGCTATTAATTTCAACTGTCTAGTAATACTAGACATTTCAAACTGTTCCTCTTTTAATAATTTATTTTTTAACCAATTCCAATATTTTCTAGGTTCAGTACTATCTGTTAAAATCTCAATCATATCAACAACGCTAATATAAAATTTTTCTTCATCACCATTCCAAATAGTTCTTATTTGTTTATTTTCAAATACTTTTTCTACTACTTTTAACTCATTACTCACCCAATTCCCTCTTTTCTACTTTTATTGTATATAGCACCTTAGGTTTAGAATATTCTTCTTCATCCCTAGTCATTTGTGATTCCTTTGCTTCCACATCACCTATGATACTAAAATACTTGTTTACATCTTCTAAATCAAAAAATCTTTTAGTGTAATCTCCTTCAAAATAATAATTATTTTCTTGCTTTTCACCTTGACCTGCACCAAAATTAAAATCATTTACCAAAGCAACTCTTGCTAACAAAACACCACCATCTTTTAAAATTCGTTTGATTTCTTTCATTATATGTATAGTTGTTTCATTATTAAAATAATGTAATGATAAGTCAGCAATTATTAATGAATACTTTTTATCATCAATAGGAAACTTCTTCATCATGTCCAAATAGATTGTTTTACTATTAGGAATATTATTTTCAATACTCTTTAATGCTTCAACTGAAAAATCACAGGATAAAACATTATAACCTCTTTCCAATAAATATAAAGTATCCGCTCCTATTCCACAACCTAAATCCAATATTTCATTATCTTTATTTTCATCTAAAATATTCTTATATTCATCTAACCATAAATCATAAACAGGCACACTACTACGTCTTTTAGACCAATTATCCCACATTTTTACAAATCCATCATTCATTTAGTTACCCTCTTTCTTTAATAAAATTTTCACTTATTTATCATTAATGCGACTCTCACTATTTTGCATGCTAATTTATAAACAATTATTTTGGTAAAATGATAAGTCCAATAAAAGCTAAAGCAATAAAGAATAATCCTATAAAAAATAGAACTTTTATTGCTGGATTTTTTACAAATCTTGCTACATAACTTTTTGCTGGATTCTCTGGATTATAAAAAACATCTAATTCTGTTCCAATAGGAAAATGCTCTTTTAAAACATTGGTAGAAATATAGGCATTGCTATTAATTACCAAGTTTTCTCCCAAAATATCATTTTCTACTTCAGTCTTTACTCCATTAAAAGATGATGACTTATTTATAATCCAACCATATTTAAGCCTTTGATTATATTTAGTATCTTTAACCACATACTCTACTATAGGAAAATGTATTCCATTATTATTCCATAATGTATACTTTATAACTTTTCCTTTTGTTGATAAAGTGCATTTTTCAACCATTTTTTTATCTTTATTTTTAAATACTAATGACAAAATCAATAATACTAAGCCTATCAATAGAAATACTGCAAAAAATATCATGTTCATTTTCTAACCTCACTTTTAAATTTACTATTTGTCTAACACGTAACTAAGAGTTGACTATTTATAAAATCTCAATACTTGATATTGATAATAATCATTGTTATCTAAATAACCAACAGAAATACCTTTTCCATTGTATGCTGTTTTACCAGCTGTTGATTTATTTTTTGCTTCCTCTAATAATGTAACAATTTCAGTTTCTGTTGCTTCATTATAATTTGCTTTGATTAAATGTTTAGCATATACAATTGCATCATCTTTATGCTTACTAGTTTTATCTACATAAATAAGCATATAATCTACGATATCAATCGTTTTATCTCCAGTATAGTTTTCTGGGACGACTACTAAATAAATACCATCAATTAATCCATACCAATATTGATTATTATCTTCAGTTAAATAATCAGTTGATGCGGAATTTAATGAAGTATTATCCACTACTTCAGTATTAAATTTTGCCACTAAAACTTCAATAGTTTCTTTTTCAACAAAGCCATATTTTTCTTGACTTTCTTGCAAATCTTTTTTAGCATTTTCTACACTAGATTTACCACATCCTGATAAACATAAAGCCATTACTCCACATAATAAAATAACAAAAATTGTTTTTTTCATAATCAATCCTCCTAACAAGCAAATTACTATTTTTTGTTTTCTTTCTATATACATTATAACATATCATTAATTCTTTTTAATAATTCATGAGCAAATATTGCTTTTTGTTTTTTATTACTTGATTCACACTTTTTCCTCCTTTACAAACAAAAAAGAGATATACAAAATATATGTATATCTCCGCATGCATGCATATAAGATTAGTTGCTTTATCCTATAAACTCTAGTCGATCAAATTATCATATTAATACTTAGCAACCTAATTAATACACATAAATCATATCAAAATAATTTTTATATAACAAGATATATTTAATAAATACTAACTAATTTTACATTAATTATAAGTTAGTTAAATTTCTTATTAAGATACGTTTAACATGTCTAAATGCCAATAAACATATAACTTTACTGAACATTTATCAAAAAACATATCAAATTATTTAGTTATTTATTTTTACAGCACTACCATTTTTCGCAAGGTTATCAACATAATCATTTATTTGATTATTATAAATTAAATAATTGTCATATGATTTTTTAATTTCTTCAATTATATATTCATTTCTATTTCTTATTTTTTCTTTATCTATATTTTTAGATTTTTCTTCGATAATTTCTTTTCTTTTGCCAGGAACATATAATTCACTAAATAAATCTTTATATGTTTTGTTTATATAATCAAATGCTTTAATAGCATTATCATTTAGTATTCTTTTAATTAATATACTATCTCCACTTATTACTGATTTTTTTATCAAATCTTCTAAAAAAATAAATATTTGATAGATTAAATTACCATTTAATTTATCAAGATCAATATACCAACTTCCAAAATCATTTTTTATAAATTTATAGTCAGACACAAGTTTTGAATCTATATTATCTATAATTCTTTTTGTAATATATTCATTAATTAACTCATTAAACATTTTCTCATTTTTGTTTTCATATATTCCAGAAATTTTATAAAAATCACCAATTTCATCATAACAAAGGTCTTCTTTCATTATTAAATGATTTATTTCATGTATTAACCCATGTAAATGTATCATTCCATCATTTTCAACCTCAATATATATAACTGGTTCAACAGAATTTTGAACAGATGCTCCATTAGAAGTTAGATTTTTCTCTATCCACTCGTCATATTCGCAATATCCATTACAATTGATACTATGAGCAATAACAATTTTTTTATTTTCATCATTCTTCTTTTTTTGGCTTAAAATATTATAGAACCCAAGTTTAAGTAAACTAAAATAATTCAAATTAACACTATTATTATTTTCTCTATAAATATTATTTATTTGAGTATACATTATATTTTTTTTTAAATTTTCAGAAATAAATATAATTTTCATTCTCGAAAAAATATAGTTTATTTTAAATTCATATTCTTTTCCATAATAATCAATAAAAGACTTTTTTATTAAATCATTTAGAAGCAAACCTATTCGATCATATTCATTTATAAAAAAGTTTTTAGCATTTTCATTTAATCTTACTAGCATCAGTTAACTACCTTCTTTCGAAATACAAATTGATTCTATATGCCTTGTAGCCGAGCAACGAAGCCATAATTTTCCCTGTTTTCATAAATTTTTATTATCAAAATAAATGAAATATTAAGATTTAAAAATTTCTATTTTATATGGTCTTTACGAGATAGCACCGTCACACATTCAACATGATAAGTATTTGGAAACATATCAAGTGCATTGATTTTTTCAACATTATAAAATTCATTAAAATAAGTTAAATCACGAGCTAAAGTAAAAGGATCACAAGAAACATAACAAATATTCTCAGGTTTTAAATCTAATATTAAATTTCTTGTTTCCTCATTAAGTCCACTTCTAGGAGGATCAACTATAATAGTATCAAAATAAACATCAAGTTTTTTTAAAACTTCATACGTATCCCCAGCAAAAAAGTGAGCATTATGGCAATCATTTATCAAAGCATTTTCTTTGGCATCTAAAATTGCATTTTCAATTTTTTCAACACCATAAATTGTTTCAAAATTATCCTTTAAACTTAAACCTAAAGTTCCAACTCCACAATATAAATCAAGCAAATTTTTACCCTTTAAATTGCTTTTTAAAATCACAAATATATTGCTTGCCATATAATTATTAACTTGAAAAAACGAGTTATAACTTACTTTAAACTTAAAATCTCCAATATAATCATAAAAATAAGGCTCTCCATAAACGCATTTATCATTTATAACAACCCCAGCTATGTTGCAACTATCTAAATCATTAAAAGAAACACCTTCTTCGCTTTTTACCGAAACTAATATCTTTCCTTCATAATTTACTCTTATGACGATTTCTCCATTATTAACATTTATTAAATTCTTTTTAATAAATTCATTTATTTCATTGTTAACAATTAAGCAGTTATTAACATTAACAAATTGATGAGTTTCGTCATTATAGTATCCAACTTCGCCATTATGTACATGCAAAGTAATCTTATTACGATAAAAAAGTTCTTTATTGTTTTTTACAAATTTTACATTATCTGTAATATGAGCATACTTTTTTAAAATATCTCTTACTTTTTCGTATTTGTATTCCTCTTGATAATCAATACCAACATGCATTAAATTACATCCACCACAAAGATCATAATAAGGACACTTCGGAGTATTTCTTAAATCACTTGTTTTTATAAACTTTTCTACTTCAGCTGTAAAATATTTTTTATATTCGCAGGTATTTTTTAATACCACTTCTTCTCCAGGTAAAGCATTTTTAACAAAAATAATTTTGTTACGATAATATCCGATGCCTCTTCCTTTGTTATCCAGTTTATTTATTGTTACTTGTTCCATATTCATATAACCTTTTTACTTCTTTTATAGTTAAGCTTCTGTATTCTCCACTTTTCATTGTTCCTAAAGACATGCCAGCATAACTTGTTCTTGTTAATTTATCAACTAAGTAACCTAATTCCATAAATAATCTTTTTATAATGTGATTTCTTCCCTCAACAATTGTAACTTCTACATAAGCATAATTTTTAATCTTATTGTTTTCTTTTAACCTAACTTTGGTTGGTTTACACATTCTTCCATCAATCATTACACCGTTTTTTAATTTCATAAAATCACTTGGTTCTAAAAATTTATTAAGCTTAGCAATATAAGTTTTTTCAACATTAAAATTTGGATGTGTTAATATATTTGAAAGCTCACCATCATTTGTCAAAAGTAAAAGTCCTGTCGTATCATAATCAAGTCTACCAATTGGATAAATTCTTTTATCAGTATCAATTAAATCTACAACTGTCTTACGATTTAATTCATCCTTAGCAGAAGATATAATACCTCTAGGTTTATTAAGCATGAAATATACTTTATCCTCTTCAGTTATACTTTTTCCATTAACACATATTAAATCATTTCCATTAACTTTTGTTCCAAGTTCAGTTACTTTTTCTCCATTAACAGTTACGCATCCTTTTAATATCAATTCTTCAGCTTTTCTTCTAGATGCAACACCTGAAGCAGCTATAACTTTTTGTAATCTTTCCATAAAATCACCACTCATAAGTATTGTACCAAAAAAAAAGATAAATTAATATCTTTACTTAAAAATTGAAAGTATTTTACTTTTTATTTTATGGAAAAATGAATCCTCTTTCTTATCGTATAAATATATATCTTCTTTATAATAAACTACATCATTTAAAGATACATTTACATAACCAACACGTTCTGTTACATCATCCGTATAAACAACATCAACTTCAACTTTTCCAATTTCATCATCACTTAAAAGCATATCTATATCTTTATTAACTTTTAAACCTTCACTTTTTAAAAATGTTGAAGCGTCTACTACTTTTACTTTTTTATATCTTTTAAATGTGGTTTCATATAAATATTTATGTTTATCAAAATCATTTGCTTCATCCAAGGTTACAACAACTAAGTTTTTATTATCTTTACTTGCACTTGTAACTAAAGTTCTATAAGCTTTTTTAGTAAAACCTGTTTTTCCACCAGTTGTATATTTATACATACTCAAAAGTTTATTTTTATTGTACCAATCATAAGTCTTATAATTAGTTTTTACTACATGATGCTTTGTCGAAGTAATGCGTCTAAATATATCATTTTGCATAGCGTAACTCATGAGTATTGCCATATCTTTTGCTGTCGAAGTATTTCCTTCACCCTTTTCATTTTCAAGTCCGCTTGCATTAATAAAATTTGAATTAGTCATACCAATAGAAGATGCCAAACTATTCATCAATATCGAAAATCCTTCCACCGAGCCTCCAACATAACATGCCAGTGCAATAGCAGCATCATTTCCACTTCTTAAAAGAAGTCCATAAAGCAAATCTTCAACACTTATCTTTTCACCAATCTCTATATAAATACCAGATCCAAAGCTTTTTAAAACATTCTCATCTACTGTAACTATATTCTTTATATCCGTATTATTGATTACTACCATAGCAGTTAATATTTTTGTAGTTGATGCAATTAGCTTTGCTTCATTTTCTGCACTTCCCGACAAAACCCTTTTAGAATCCATATCCATAACAACACTAGTTGCATTTACAGAAACTGGAATAAATAAACAAATTAATAAAATTAAAATATATTTTCTCATACTAAATAATATAAAAAAAAGAAAAAATATATAACTACTTTTTCTTTGATTTCAAATATTTTGTTAAAGTCATTCTTGCTATATCATTTATCTTAACCATAAATATTAAGCAAAATAACAAAAGTAAACAATCTAATATCTTATTAACTAAACTTAAATGTAATGAAAAATCTACTATCATCATTATGACTGCATATATAATACCAATTATACAAAGTAATCTAATTCTATTGATTTTTTTATACATCTTTTTATTTTCTTCAGTACTATTTTTATATTCATTCTTTAATGCACGTTTTTCTTCTTTACTTAAAATATCATATTTATATTTCATTACTTCTAAATCCTTTCCTATATAACTTTTCTCTTACCTTATATTCTAACACATCTCCAGAATATTTCTTCTCTAAACTTCTTCTAATTTTTTCATATTCACGTTTTTTAGCTTCATCATCATTTATTTCTTTAGAGTTAAGTACTTCAACTATATCACTCTTTTCATACCCTAAATTTATTAAATCAGTCATTATTTTATTTTTAAGCATATATATTGAACTATTTTTATTTGTACTTATTTTCTTATCAACATACTTATTTATTTTTGATATAAATACTTCATTATCTATATTATCTAAATAAGTGCTAACTTGATCATTATCTATACCAAGTTTTACTAAACCTTTAAGTATTTTATTTTTTCCATTATTGGTTAAATTTATTTGATCATTAACGTAAGCTTTAATAAATAATTTTTCATTTAAAAAATGATTTTCTTCTAATTTTTTTATTGTTTCATCAATTACTTTTTCATTTACCATTTTTTTTCTTAAAAACTCTTTTATCTCCAATTTAGAACGCATCTTTTTAGTAATATATTTAATTGAATCATAATAACTTGAAAGTTTATCATTTTCTTCTACAATTGCATTAAGTTCTTTTTCACTTATTTCATCTTTTAAAAGAAGTGAATATTTAACTATAACATCATCATACAATGTATAATTAATATCATCAATTAATACTTTATATTTATTGCCTTTATCTTTAGTATATTTTTTTATTTTCATAATGTCTCCTTAAAGGAAATTATACCACAACAATAGCTTTATGTGATAAAATTTAATCAGGTGATTTTATGAAACTAAAAAAGAACATTTTAGCATTTTTGCTTATACTAATTCTTATATTCTTATCGTTGATATATATTACAACAGGTAAGATAAAGAAAAATAAAACTGAAGATGATCAGCCAAAAGAAACAATTACTAACGTCGTTGAAAATAAAAACAAAGAATTAAATTTAACTGTTGTAGGTGACCTACTATTTGAAAGTCCTTATGAAAAAGCAGTAGAAAACGGCGAAAGTAAAGAGTTGTATTTTAATCGAGTAAAAAAATATTTTGAAAATGATGATATATCAATTGGAAATATGGAAGTTGTTATTGGAAATGATAAAATGAAAACCAGTGGAGATGGATATAACTTCTGTGCTCCAAGCTGGGTTGGTTCTCTTGTTGCATCTCTTGACTTTCAAATATTATCAACAGCTAACAATCATTCATATGATCGAGGCTTGGACGGAATAAATTCAACAATAGACTTCTTTAAAAACAATACGAAAATTGAAACCATTGGAACTGAAAAAAATTCAGCTAATAAAAAAACCAGGATACTTGAAAAAAACGGAATAAAAGTAGGATTTGCATCTTTTACTTTAGGAACAAATATTAAACCATCAAAAGAAAATGTTGACTTAATAAACTATTATAAAGATCCATATACTAAAGAATTACTAAAAGACAAAATTAAAGAACAAGTTGCTTATTTAAAGAAAAACTCTGATGTTGTTATTGCTCTAATGCATTGGGGAACTGAATTTACTTTTTCACCAAATAATGAACAAAAAGAACTAGCTAAATACTTAAGTGAATTAGGAGTAAACATTGTTGTAGGAAGTCATTCACATTCTATTCAACCTATTGAAATGGTAGGTAATACTTTAGTTTATTATTCACTTGGAAATTTTGTATCAGCCGATGATGATATCGCAAGAACTCCTAAAGGGCAAGAAACATTTGATAATGCTTACCAATTTGGATTACTTTCAAAAATAAAACTAGAAATTGATAAAGATAACAATATAACATTTAAAGAAGTAAAAGCCGAACCAATAATAAATTACTTTGATTCTTCAATGAATAATTTTGAGTTAATTCCTTTCAGTGATTATACAACAAAATATGAACAAAGCCATTTTAGATATAGTTTAGGACTAACTCGCGATTTTATAAATAAAACTTTTAATGACGTAGTTGATGAAAAATATAGATAGTTCTATATTTTTTTTCATGAAAAAAGAAGCTATTTTGCTTCTATAATAAGTTTGATTGCTGTTTTCTCTTCACCTTCAATTGTTATATCCGAAAATGCAGGAATAACTACTAAGTTTTTACCGCTTGGTGCAACAAACCCTCGTGCAATACATACAGCTTTAATTGCTTGATTTAAACTGCCTGCTCCAATAGTTTGTATCTCCACTGAACCAGTATTTCTAAATACATTTGCAATTGCACCAGCAACCTTACTAGGATTTGATTTACTTGATACTTTTAATGTTTCCATAATTATTTCTTCCTTTCTAATTAATAATATGAAAACAAATAAAAAAAATGCCGATGTTTTACCATCCACATTTTTTACTACAGAACTCTTCTGTATATTCATAACCATTATCTCCATATGGAGCATTTTTTGTTGTATAAAGTATTCCTGAAACACGATTAACTACATTTACATCTTCATTTGCAGCTGTATCCGCATCCCCGAAATTACTGCTATTGGTTTTTGTTACTACCTCAACACTTGCAGCCGGTGGCTCTTCATAAATTTGATAGAAGTTTAAATCATAAGTTTTATTGATATTTACAACTTCTGAAAAGCGTCTTACAAAGTTCTCAGTGAACTTCTCAGCATTCATCTTTAATCTACCTGTATCACGATAGAAAGTATAATCTACAGATTCATTCATTGAAGCTTCAAGAACTTCTTTAATCAAGTAGTAGTCTTGTTCACTAGTAGTCGTATAGTTGTGTAAAACAACCATAACGCCTACTATTGAAATACCTAAAACTACTATCCAATATCCCCATAAACTTTCTTTCATTATTTATTCACCGCCCATTTAACATTGTCGGAAGAACGAACTTGTTGTAAAGTCTTATCAGTTCTATTCCATCCACCTTGTAAGGTTTCATCATTAAGGATTTTACCATTTGCAATATTGTCTAAGAAATTGCTTGTACATTTAACACAACTCTTACTATTGTCTTTATTTCCGCTTCCTTGACCTTCTTCACAACTACAAGATAGATCATTATCAGTGTATCCACCATATCCATTCATAAGTGAATTATATTTCTTGATTTGTTTCATATCACTTGGAGTTAATCTGAATGAATAACTTAGAGTTTTTGGACTATAAGTATTTAAATTTTTACCTAACTCTTCTATCGCGTTTTTAGCTGCTTCTCCAGTTGCTGTTTTCCAGTTATTTGCATATCCTTCAGTAGATGCAGGGAAAACATTTGATGGATCAATTATTTTAAAATCATATAACACAGCTTTATCACTATAGGAATCACATGTAGCTGTACTATAAGTAGTTGAATTTCCATCTCCACAACAGCATCCGTAGAACGAACCACCATGGAATGCATGAAGTCTACAAGTCAATAACTCAGTATCAGCAGGATTTTGAGCAGCACACGTATTTCCAGCATTTTCAAAATAAGTATCAAACTTACCATTCTCACCTAAACCTTTTAAGTTCCAATATGTTTCAAAATGACCATCATATGAAGTTGAGAATGAAACAACGTATTCATGTTCAGTGAAATTCTTTATCGACTGTTTATAATTATATATCTCTCCTCGAGGAACGAGTCTAAAGATATTATCAGATTTACTTGGATTAACATCTACTACAGTTCCATCAGAACTAATTGTATATTTATCAACATCTGTACGTTGCCAATCACACTTAGCAACATATTTACCATCATGCCAGAACATCTTATCCGCTTTATATTCCTCATCAGCCAAGAATTTTTCATGATACTTAGGTAATGTCAATGTTGAATCATCTGGATCATAAGTTAAATCTTTACCAAATACAATCATGTTTTCATATATTCTACCATAAGGATCAGATGAATAGTTATTTCCACTTCCACTTACAGCAAAAGTATCAACACCATCAACACCAGCTTCCAATGACAATGAGCAATTTCCATTAAAACCAACAGTTACTTGAGCTTGTTTAGGATTACCATAATCATCTTGATATACTTGAGTATATTTGAAATTAGACATCGATGTAGGTACATTGTACATATATTCAGGTGAACTTGTTGATGAAACGCTTAAATCAGTGAAATATTTATCACATCTTGTCAATGTCTTTTGAAGTTCATCTATTCTATTAACTGCAGCTGTATAAGAATCTTTCGCAGCATTTCTAGTATTTAAATAATTATCTCTAGCTGCCTCAACATCCTCGATATCAGATAAAGCAAGTAAAGCTTGAGCACCAGCAGAAGCACTACAACTCCATTGGTAATATGTTGGCCCATAATATGTAGCACCTGAAACATACGGAGAATTAGTTCCATTCTTTTTCATTGCTTCGTTTATAGCTAAAATAGTATCTCCCAAATCATCTTTCCATACAGATACAGAACCATGTGTCTTTTTATATCCACCATCATCAAGAACTTTTTCACTTGTATATTTTTCTCTTAAAGGATTATCTATCTTACTTTTACGATAATTATAAGGTTCATTTTTAAAATTATATTTATCATAACTATAATTTTCCTTCTTATATATGTTACTAACATGTCCATCTGCTGAGCAATTAACATATACATCACCAACATTAATGGTTTCTTTATGTTCAACAGCATATTGATACATCTCATAGCTTGCTGAGTTCTCTTGATGAGTATTATAAGCTTTAATCGAATTATTCACTTGTTCTTGATAATCACTTATCCACTTATCATATTCAACTCTTATACGACATCTCTTTGTTGATTCAACATGTGGAGCATAAGTTCCTGTCACTGAATTTGTTTGAAGTTGGAAATACTTACCATTAGTAGCTGTCATAGCTCCTGGAATATCAACTTCTATTCTTTCAGTACAATACATTTGACAATAGTCAGTATCCAAATCAGTATCATAGAATAAATATTTTTGAGCACCTACTTTAGGTTTATAATAATCTACATTTAAATCAGTATCTCTACAAAATAAATCATTTAAAGAAGGTTCTTTAATCTCTGAATGAGTGCTATCCTCACAGCAGTTATTTACATTAACAACATCCTCAGGAATAGGTTCATTACATTTATTTGCCTCTCCTCCACAAGTATTCTTATAATAATCACCTTCATCTATCGTATCAGAAAAATATTGAGTTGGAGCACTAGTCTTAGTATCTACAGGTTCATCATCAGTCGTTGTCGCAAATATCTCGATTTGTTGACATTCAACTCCACAAGTACACATTATTGCACTACTAGCAGGATAATATGCTTCAATTGTGTAACTACAATCATCTTTTGTATCAACAATTGTTAAAGTTCCTTCTGTTCCATTCCAAGTATCGCTTATTTTATTTTTTATTTCACATCCTTGACAAGTAAAATCAATTTGATTCTTTTTTAGTTTTCTATTTGATTTTACCGTGTATGTTACTTCATTACCATTCACTTTTTTATTAGTAAATTCCAAAGTTGTTTTTATAGATTCGCTAGTTCCATTTTGAATCGCATTGATAGCTTCAGTCGATAGATTAAATGCTTGTAACATCAAATCTTCATTTCCATGTGCAATTTCACTATCTTTAAAATAGCCTGAAGGGAATTGACCAGTTTGCATTTGTAACCACTTTAACACGAAGTATGCATCACCATATTGACCTTGAGAAACGTCTTTTGCTTTATCTTGTCTTATTGCAATAAAACGCATTGTCAATGCATCAACAAGATTATTTCCCGTTCTATGATCATATGCATATGCTAACATCTTTGAAGTTTGGTCATTCTCAGGATAACATGTATAATTATATTTTCTAGACGCTTTAAAATCATAATCCAAACAATATCCAACAAAATTTAAACCATTATATTTTACATCAAAAGTATATAATCCCATATCTCTTCCAGTATTTCCTAAAATAATACCGGTTTTAAATTGATTACTTAATGTAACAGATGCATTAGTCTTTTTTGGTATAAGATCACCAGCAAATACCAACGATGATGCAACATTAAATATAACTATACTAAATATTAATAAACTTAAAAATTTCTTTTTTCTCATAATTGCTTACTCCTTCTCTTTTTGATTCTTACCCAAGCAGTAGCAACCCCTATTACGGTAATTACAGAACCACCAATAATAACTAAATATTTATTATCAGCAAACCAATTATTCTTCTTAGTTTTATCTTTCTTATCATTTTTATTCTTTTCTACTTCTTTCTTAGCTTCATCAAATTCAGTGCTATCATATTTTCTATCAGAGAATTGTTTACAAACATCCAATGTTGAATTTTTAGCACAAAATTCAGTTTCAGATAAATAGTTATAAATCGGAGTAGTTATCGATACTTTTCTAAAAACTTCATCTTTACAATTGCTATTTTCAGATTTTATTTCAAAAGTTATCGTAACGCTTTCATCTGTTGCTAAGCTGTCAAATGTTTTAGTTCCATTATCAGTATCTGAGAAATGATAAGTAAATACATCATCTGAGTAATCATTTTTAACGACTACATATATATCTTCAGTAATATTTTGAATTGATACAACGAAACCATAATCATATAAGTCAACCTCAGGCATTCCCTCTGCATCTAGATCAATAGCAGTTCCTGCATTAACCTTCTCTACCTTATAACTGATTTTCACCTTTTCAGCTGCACTTTTAATTTTACTAGCATCATCATTATTACATTTTGTATTTTTAGTATCAACGCTTATCTCTTCCGTATTATTAATATCTTCATCAATTTTTATATCGAAATCTTTTTTGTTATCCTTCAGTACAAAAACTAAAGCAACAATCAAAGCAATCAATATAATCACTGCAATAATAACTGGTATATATTCTCTTTTAAATCTCTTTTTCTCTTTATACGCTTTCATATGCTATACCTCCTTATTCTAACAATCATAAATATAATTGCACATATATCTAAAATAATGCCAATCGATAAAGAACCAATCATCAAATATTTTCTTCTTAAATATTCTTCTCTAGCACTCTTTTCTTTCTCTTCCTTTTCACATTCAATGCATCTTGTTGTAGTTGATTTTCTCAAACTATTTCTTTTATCATTTATCTTTTTTATAATCGCTTCATTTGTTCCTTCAAGCTCCTGTGATATCCACTTTTGACAATAGAAATAATCCTCTAAAGCCTCATACTTGCATATATCTAAATCACTATAGGAATTCCATTTAGGCTTTATCAAAGTAAATGTCCTAATATTATGTGTACATCCATATTTTAAACTTCTTACCGTAAATGTATAAGTTATGATATTATCGATATCTTTAACATTAAAAGTATAAGTTCCATCACTAGCCATACTTGCAAATATCTTAGTTTCCTCTTCACTTAAGTCAGATCTATAACTTACATATATCTCATCCGTTATATTATAAACTGAAATATCAAAAGAAATTGATCCATCGCTTTCATATTTGAAATCATAAGATGCTTTAACCGATGATGCAATCTTGTTCAAATAAGCACGTGAATTATAATTGCATGATGTATCCTCTTCAGCTTTAACATTTGGAGAAAATAGAAATACACTTAAAACAGAAAGAAAACATAAAAAATATTTCTTTCCCATAAAACCCATCCTATTCTATATAAAGTATATCAAAAACACTTACCATATGCAATATCCTAAATTTAGTAAATAAAAAAAATACACAGCTGACAACTATGTATTTTCTAGTTTAAAGATCAAGTTCAAACTGTAAATGTCAGTTCACGATTCAAACTTGCTTATCTAAATAATGAGTTTTCTTTCTCAATGTACGTACACACTTAGCATAGATAAGATCCCTATTGACATCTCTGGGTAAATAAGAAACATTTACTAAAACATCCCGTCCTAATAAAAAATTTCTAACTAAGTCTAATCATCATGAATATTTTATGATTTATGAAACGGTTTTATAAACTCATATTTCTACATAAAATAAACAATAAAAGAAACGTGTGTAATTACTGTTTGGATTAATAATTACAATAATTCTTCACTTAGTTCGCTACCCTACTAAGTAACTTAAGTATAAATTAGTAATAAGCTTTTGTCAATACAAAAATAAATATTATTTTAAAAATTATTTACAAACATCTTATGCTTTGATATAATTCATATTGAGAATAGAGAGGTATAAATATGGATAATTTAGTAAGTGAAACTAACACTAGACTCAATGAAATAATTGATAATCTAGCAACAATAAAGAAAGAATATGAGAAAAAACTAAAAGCAAACGATAAAGAAATCAATGCTGAGTTATCAAAAGTAAAAAAATATAAAAAAGATTTCTTTGAAGCTAAAGAAAAAGTTGAAAAAATGAACGCTGATATAGTAGGTTTTTCTGAAGACTATAAAAGATTAGTTGAAAGATTCAAAGATGATGAACTTGCTAATATCCTTGTTGCAGCCAATAAAGAAATATCTTTAAAAATAGAAGAAAGAAAAAGAAAAATTGTTAAGGATAAAGCATCGATGAATGAACTTGTCGATAAAGCTGAAAAAGTAAAAGAAAAGTTAGTTGTCCTTACACAAGAAAAAAACGCGATTGAGGACTGTTTCATAAAAATATGTGATGCTGAAGAGTATTATCGTAGATCAATCAATGAAATAATTGATTATGCAAACGATCATAAAGAAAATCTTTGCTCATACTTCGAAGATGCAGATGCTATTATTAATAGCAGAAATGAAGAAGAAAAAGAAGTCGACCTTTATGATATCGATCTAGATACAGAATTAAAAAATATTGATGAAGAAACAGAAGAAAAAGATGAAGAATCAAAAGATAAAGTAGAAGATGAAGAAGAAAATAATGAATCTAAAGAATTTGATGATGAAGAATTTATTTTAGCTGATGATTCAGACAAGGAAAAAGTTGAATCAGATGATGATGATAAAGATGAATTCACATTAGAAGAAATTCCAAGCGATTTTGATGATATTGATTCAAAACTCGATGATATATTTAAAAACGATGATGAATTAACTGATGATGATTCAATATATAATAAAGACGAAGAAAATTAATTCTCCGTCTTTTCTTTTTCCCATCTAGCATATATACCACAAGGTAAAACAAGTTCTGAATTTTCCATTTGAATACCAACTTCATCGGTATCTATATAACCAGAATACTTTTTATTAACAGTTAAGCTTAAAACATTTTTTAAAACAGTCATTGAAAGTCCCGTAGTGTATGAATTTATTAAAAACATTATTGGATCATCGCTTAAAAGTTCTGTGCAGTTGCTAACCAACTCAAAAAGATCTGTTTCAATATTCCATACCTCTTTATTAGCTCCTCTTCCAAATGAAGGAGGATCCATTATAATAATGTCATATTTATGACCTCTTCTTATTTCTCTTTCAACAAACTTTTTAACATCATCAACAATAAATCTAATTGGTTTATCCTCTAGACCACTTGATTTGACATTTTCCTTTGCCCAATCAACCATACCTTTAGATGAATCAACATGAACAACACTTGCTCCAGCACTCAACGCAGCAACACTTGCCCCTCCAGTATAAGCAAATAAATTAAGAACATTTATATGTCTTGACTCATTTTTTATTTTATTTCTTAAGATATTCCAATTATACGCTTGTTCAGGGAATAATCCTGTATGTTTAAATCCCATCAACTTTAAATTAAATGTCAAATCTTTATAGCTTATTTGCCAAGATGTTGGAATATTTCTTCTTATTTGCCACATTCCACCACCACTCTTACTTCTTTCATATCTTGCATCAACTTTTTCAAGGATTTTTTTATCTATTTGTTTATTCCAAATTATTTGAGGATCCGGTCTAAGCAAAGTTATACCATTCCAATCCTCAAGTTTTTCACCACTTGCCATATCTATTATTTTATATTGATTAAAATCATTAACAACTTTCATAATATCACCTAACTTTCAAGTTTTTAAAACTGGTTTCAATAAAATCTATTGCTCCAACAATCGATATAAAGAAACCAAGCATAATAGTTTGAAGAACAAAATCATTTAACATATTAAACGAAAGTATTATACCAAAACAGTTAAGAATTACAAGCAAAACAACATTTAATGACACAAATACATCCTTTTTACTATTAAGACCACTGATAATAAATACATTATAGGTATCGATAAAAAATAAAAATATCATAATGCTTATTGGAACAACTAAAAATGCATGAATTGTTTTCATCAAACAATATGAAATTAATCCAACAACTAAAACGATTATAAACAAAAACAAATTCTTTTTATTTTTTCTATCAGCTATATAAGCATAAAAGTTAAAAAGAGAATATATAATTATAAAGCTTAAAAATAGATTTCCTGTTTGAATTTCACTCATAACGTCTAATCCATAATAAGTTGGAAAAGAAATATAAATGATTCCTAAAAGAAAAATCAATACACTGAATATCAAATTCAACAATGGAATATTTTTCATAAATTCACACACCTTCTAGATTTATCTTAATGCACAGCATTTTAAAAGTCAATGTTAGTTGTATTTTTGACAGTTAAGTTATACAATACTTGTAAGGAGGATATTTTATGGAAATCACGATTGGAATTATAGTTTTTATTGTTATTATCTTATTATGTTCAATAAAACAAGTTAACGAATATGAAAGAGGAATCTTATTTTCCTGTGGTAAGTTTAAAAAAATTCTTAAACCAGGATGGAATATTGTTTTACCGATTATAAATTCAATGAGTAAAGTTGATATTCGAACAAAAGCAGTTGATGTTCCAGAACAAGATGCGATTACAAAGGATAATGTAAGTATTAGAATAAATGCCGTTATCTATTATAAAGTATTTGATGCTGCAAAAGCCATTATCGCGGTTGAAAGATTTCAATATGCAGTGTCTCAACTTGCTCAAACTACAATGCGTAATGTAGTTGGTGCTGTATCTTTAGATGAGCTTTTAGTCGAAAGAGATAAAATCTCTGAAGAGATTTGCAAAATTATCGATGAAGCTACTGATCCATGGGGAATAAAAGTCGAAAATGTTGAACTTAAAGATGTAAAACTTCCAGAGGAGATGCAAAGAGTAATTGCTAAAGTTGCTGAGGCTGAAAGAGAAAAACAAGCTGTTATAACTAAATCAACTGGTGAAAAAGAAGCCGCAGAAAACTTAGCTGAAGCTGCAAACATTATGGCATCAAGTCCAGGTGCACTTCATTTAAGAACACTTGCCACTATAAATGATGTTTCATCAGATCAATCAAATACGATTATATTTGCAGTACCTATTGAAGTTTTAAATGCCTTTGGAAAAGAAAACTTAGTTGAAACAGTTAATAAAATTAAAGAAAAAAAATAAAATTGCTTAATGCAATTTTTTTAATTAAGCTTTTTATTGAAACATAATAATATAAGTTATGTTTTCCAATATTGCTATAAATTATAAAGAATAGTATAATCAAATTAGGTGGTAATATGTTAAAAAAATATGATATATGTAAACATTTTAAGGGGAAAAATCTTTTAGAGAAAAATATAATTGGAATAATGGAAGTAAAGCTTACATATACAGGAACATCAGAAGCGTTTCCTGATGTCGTAATTTATAAACCCTTATTTCAAAATGGTCGTTCATATTTAAAAGAATTTTTATTTTTAAGTGGTAAGATAAGCTATGACGAATCTCTTGATTTAGAAGGATTTAATCACTTAACATGTTTTATAAGAGAATATAAGGAACTAACTGAAGAATTAAATGAAGAACAAAAGAAGAACAGCAATCAAGAGAATAGAATAAATGTATTAACTGATGAAGAGTTAAATTTCATTTTAAATCAAAATTTTATTGATGAAAAAATAGAATATAGTCAAAAAAAGAGCCGTTAAGCTCTTATTTTTTTGGATCAATTAGTATCTTTACAGAAGGACTTACACCACTAGTAAGTTCTTCAAAAGCATTTTGAACTTCATCTAAAGATACGACTTTATCAACAAACCTCGATACATCAATTCTTTTGTGTGAAATTAAATCTACACACACTTTAAATTCTTCTTCAGTATAAGCAATCGCACCCTTAATAGTTTGTTCATGTAATACGCTTACAACGGTTGGAATAGTTATAGGTTTTGTTGACACTCCGACCAATACGATAGTTCCACCACCACGAGTGACCATCATCGCACTCGTAACAGCAGCTTCATTACCGCAACAATCGATTACAACATCAAAACCATCCAATGTTTTACCAAAACACTTATTTATAAAATCATCTTTAGCATCCAAATATTCATCTGCCACTTTTAAATCAACGGCTTTTTTACCTCTTAATTCATTGGTTTCCGAAACAGCTACATAGCTTGCTCCTTCCATTTTAGCAAACATCGCACTTACAAGACCGATAATTCCTCCACCAATAACAAGCACTTTATCACCAACTTTGATATCAGCTAAATGTATAGCATGCAATCCAACTGCTGTAGGTTCAACCATTGCACCTTCTTCAAAAGTTACATTCTCTGGTAATTTCACAACTAAGGATGCATCAACACTTATTCTTTCAGAATACGCTCCAGGATTCGTAAGTGCAAGGCCTAAAGCATCATCCCAAGTATGTGTACAATACTGAGGATTACCAGACTTACAAGCAAAACATTTTCTACATGGAGAAATTGGTAAAGCGGTAACATGATCCCCTACTTTTAAATCATTTCTTGAACCTTGATCAACAACAATACCTGAAAACTCATGTCCCATAACTAGACCAACCGGTTCTCCTGATTCAAAATTGTGAATATCAGATCCACAAATTCCTGCTTTAACTACATCAATAACAACTCTTTTGCCATCTATCTTAGTATCTTCTATTTCATCTTTTACTAATGAACGAGCTCCTTTTATTTTTACACACTTCATATTATGCCTCCTATAATAAATTATAGCACAACATCATTAATTTAAACGTTTTAAAAAAGTTACTTTACATAAAAAAATCGTTAAACACGACTCTTTCTATCCTGAATTTTATAAGTTATTTTAAGAAGCAATTTTCTCGGAGTAAGTCTCGTAAGAAAAACTGCTACTTTCATTTTAAATGATGGAATAATATATAGTTTATTTTTAAACATTTCTTTAACCGCATATTTAGCAACATATTCACTTGATAAAGATGATGTATGAAACTCACCATGAGCAACTTTATTAAATTCAGTATCAACTGGACCTGGACATAAACAAGATATTTTTACATTGCTTTTATCAACTTTTAATTCTTCATATATAGCCTCTGTAAGTCTTAATACATAATTTTTAGTTGCATAATATGTACTTAACTTTGGACCAGCCATAAATCCTGCAGAAGATGCAACATTTAAAATATGTCCTGAGTTCTTTTCTTTAAACTTAATTAAAAACTTCTTGGTTAAATAGTGGACCGCTTTAATATTAACATCTATCATTTTAAATTCAGTATCTAAATCCGTTTTATCAAATTCACCAAACAAACCAAACCCAGCATTGTTGACTAAAATATCGATATCTTCATCTTTAACTTCGTTCCACAAAGTTTCAAGATTATCCTCTTCCGATAAATCTAATGGTATAACTGAAACATTCGTTTTAACCTTCTTTTTTAACTCATTTAAAATAGTTTTTCTCCTAGCAACAACTATTAGATCATATCCAAGATCACTTAATATACAAGCAATGTCTTTACCTATTCCACTAGAAGCTCCCGTTATAAGTGCTTTCATACTAACTTTTTCCTTTCTAATATATGAATAATAAAAAATAGTACAACAATACCTAAAAGATATCCCCCAACAACATCAGTTAAATAATGTACTCCCAAATATATTCTAGATATTCCAACTAATAATATAAATGTTGATAAACTAAAAGTTATTAACTTTTTATGCTTTAAATTATATTTATTGACTAAATAAATAATACTTCCAAAAAACAAAACCGATATCATTGTATGTCCAGAAGGAAAAGAATATGATTTTTCCACAACCATTCTTAAATAATCAGGTCTTTCTCTTCTAACAATTATTTTGACCAAATTATTAAATATTACACTTGAAATACTTGATAAAACAATAATGGATAATTTATATTTCTTCTTTACAATTATAAAAATAAATAGTAAGACATTTAAAATAATCATAAATTTTGGACTACAAATAAACGATATAATTTTAAAAATATTAGTTAAAATCATATTATTGTGTACTGAAAAAAATAACGATATAGCATTATCAAAACTACTACTAATTCCAGACAAAACTAAAAAAGCATCGGCAAAGAAAAGAAAAACGAATAGATAAAAAGATTTTTTCATATTATTTTAACCTCAAAAAATGTTTTACTTTTCCAACACTAAAAATAATACTATCGGCATTTTTAATTGCAACACTTTTAAATATAGCTTTTCCACCAACAGTTAATGATGAAATAAATGCTGAAACTAAAACTGATATAACGACACTATTAAAGCCCGTATTAGTGGATAAGGATATAGCTATTACAGCACCTAACCCACCAGAAATAATTCCACAGACATCTCCAATGATATCATTACATATACTTGATATCTTATTCTTGTTTTTAAGCATATTGATTGATTCTCTTGCACCACTTATCTTTTTACTTGCAATTGCATGAAAAGATGCTTCATTAGCACTCATAGTTGCCGTACCAATTATATCAAATAAAATACCAATTCCAATTACTAACAATAAAATAATTATTAAAAACACATCATTTAAAGAAGCTGTTAATACATTAGTAATTGAACTAAAACAAACAGATAAAACAAATGTTAAAATAAAGACTTTAATAATCCATTTCTTTTCCATATCATCACCTATCCTAATTATATCAAAAAAATTGCAAAAAAAAACTTTAATCCGGTTTTCCCCAAAAATTAAAGTATAGTTGTATGGTATATCATAGATCAATTTTACGGCTTTGGTCGAGTTGAATTTCTCTACTTTCATACTTTCGGTTACCCTAAAGCACTTTCGTTTTAAATGAAGCAGCTAGGCGTTGCCGCTCTAACTACTCGATTACCACTTAGTCCGCACTTTAATACCTACGATATATACACGCTAGAGGTTTTCCCTAACATAAGTGACTATCCTTATATGCTTTTGCAATTACTATTTCAAATAATATCCCTAGTAATCACTCACATCATGTACGTTAATCATTATTTGTATAAGTGAGGCAATAAAAGGAATATTTCATATGCCATTATGAGGTATCCTTAAATTTTAAATCATATATCCACCCCAACTTGGGCAGAAGAAGCAAACATATGAAGTCTCATTTGTACAATTGGTAGATTTTTAGCCCTACCTTCAAATAGTGTAATGACTAGCATAATGCACCACACAAGATAATTATAGCAAAAATACAGAAAAATTGCAAATCTGCTACACTAATATCATATTATCAATCATTTAAAATAGTACAAAAAAGTTATTTTTATTTATAGATGCTCAACAACTTCCATTATACAAGGAACCATTTGTTTCTTTCTAGAAACAACATTTTTTAGTATTGCACCTTCTTTTAAGTCGTTCTTATTATAAGCTTGTTCTAGTATTCTTTTTGAATTATCTGAGAATAGAATATTAGAATCATTGGTTAAAAAGTTAGTGACAAACAAAGCACACACAACATATTCATGATTTCTTGCTATTTGATTAAGTTCTTCAATTAATTCACTTTCACGATCTTTAAACAATTTATAATCAGTTGTAAAAACTTGACCAATAGACATCGAATGATCATTGATCTTATATGTTTTAAAATCTTTATAGATGATTTCATTTGCTGATAAGCCTTTTATATCAACACCGCTTTCAAGCATCTTTATACCATATTTTTTTATATCAACTTTTGCAATCTTAGCTAAACTTTTAGCAACAGCTCTATCAAGTTCAGTTGTTGTTGGACTTTGTAGCAGTAATGTATCTGAGATAATACCACTTAACATTAAACCAGCTATTGAAGAAGGAATCTTTACACCATTTTCCTTATATAACTCATGAATTATTGTATTAACTGATCCAACAGACATATTTCTAAAATTTATTGGCATACTGGTGTTAATATCGCCTATATTATGATGATCGATTATCTCAACAATATCTGATTCATATAATCCATCAACCGATTGACTGCTCATATTATGGTCAACCAATATAACCTTTTTTCTTTTAACCTCATGAGCTTCAATTGTTCTAAGCATTCCTAAACAAACACCTTTATTATTAACAATTGGATAATTAGTATGTTTAAGTTTGCTAGTCTCATCATTAAAATAAGTCAAATAATCAAGTTCATTAAAATAAACAGTTGCTTGACCTCTTTTAATCGTCTTAATCGGATTTGCAAGACATAATACACGCGCTATTTTAAAAGAACTCTTTGGACTGCTGATTATATTTATATGTTTTTTTTGAGTAAGGCTTCTAAGGCGTTTTGATAAAGATCTATTTTTTATCAAAATAATTAACTTAACTCCTCTTTCAATAGCATGCTCAATTAACTTTTCACGATCACCAGTTATCAAAATGGATTCATGATCAAGCTCAATATTATTTATAAAAGTTTCATCATCAAATGTAGCTGCATGAGCATAACCAGTAATATGATTATCAAACATCATATAATCTGTAGAATCCAAAACTCTAACCAAATTTAAAAAATCTGTATCTACAAGTAAATTTTCATTATATATCATATCAGCCGCGATTTCCTTTAATGAAACATATCCTTTAAACATTCTATTATCATCCACCAAAGGTAAACCTGTTATAGCATTAACATTCATAACATTAAAAGCATCTATAATCGGTTTATTTTCATTAAGGACATAATTCTTATGAAAATTAACATCTTTAAGTTGAACTTTTACATCATTTAAATACGCTGGTCTTGGAACATTAAAATAGTTAAGAACAAACTCTGTTTCTTTGCTTAATGATCCAAGAACTTTAGGTACCGCATTTACACCTAATTTGTTTTTTAAATAAGCATATGAAATCGCACCTGTTACTGAATCCGTGTCTGGATTTTTATGTCCAAATACATATATTGGTTCCACTACATTCATCCCCTCGTTTAAAAACTACTACCTTATTTTGTAGTAGTTTTCTTTGTTTGTTTTCTTTTATAATTTTTATTTACTTTTTTTTCTTCTTTTTGTTTTGCTTCACTTTTTATAGTTTCAACATTTTTTTCTTCTTCACTTGCTTTTATATCTGAAAGTTCAAGAGTAACTCTATTTAATTTCACTTGAATATTATAACCACTTTCAAGCAACATTTTAACTATAACGGCAAGTATTATAAATATCAAACCTATAGAACTTGAATTTGCAAAATCTGGCATTCCTATAAAGATCATAAAAAAGTATTTTACAATTGGCAATAAAAACGCATAGATCAAAGCAAATGCAATAATCTTATCCACCAAAGTCAAATTTTCTTTTGAATATATATCTCCTATTGAGAAACTTTTAAATAGTTTTATAGCTCTTGTGGATATCATATATAATAAAAGATAATTCAATGAAAAAATAACTCCAAGCCCAATAGTTCCAATAAGTAGATGCATCTTTCCTATATTATTTACAACAACTGATGCTTCATTAAAGGAATACGTTGTAATAGACGATACCATCGATAGGAAAAAAGTACTTGCTTCAGGGCTATTTTCAATTATATTCATCACTACTAAACCAATAGTTAAAGCTGTATATATTACACATAGACATAACGCTAACCATTTAACAATAAACAATATAAAATCAATAAAACCAAGTACAACTTTGTTTTCATAGCTCACACTTTTCATAACACCAATCCTATTCTAATAAAATAATACCATAAAACTAAAAAGAAAAAAAGAATTATTGACTTTTAAGTTCAAATAATATATCTCTAAGTTCCATTGCACGTTCAAAATCCAAGTTTTTAGCAGCTTCTTTCATCTCGCGTTCAATGTTTTCAGCGATTAATTCTTTATCTTTCTTACTCATCTTTTTATTTTCAACAATCTTTTCTTCATCAGTATTGCTGATTACTTCTTTTATTTCTTTTACAATTGTTTTAGGAATTATTCCATGAACACGATTATATTCTTCTTGAATACTTCTTCTTCTTTCAGTTTCTTTTATAGCCTTATCCATCGATTCACTTATGGTATCAGCATACATTATAACATGTCCATTGGCATTACGTGCGCATCTTCCAATTATTTGGATAAGTGATCTATCACTTCTTAAAAAACCTTGTTTATCAGCATCCATTATGGCAATTAAGGAAACTTCAGGTAAATCAATACCTTCTCTTAAAAGATTGATACCAACTAAACAATCATATTTTCCCATACGGAGTTCTCTTATAATTTTAAGTCGTTCAAGAGTATGTACTTCACTATGAAGATATTGAACTTTTATTCCGACACTTTTTAAATAAGATGTTAATTCTTCTGCCATACGTATTGTAAGTGTAGTAACAAGAACTCTTTCATTCTTTTTCATTCTAGTTCGTATTTCACTTATTAAATCATCTATTTGACCTTCAGTCTTTTTAACCTCAATAGTTGGATCCAAAAGACCTGTTGGTCTAATGATTTGTTCAGCACATTTTCCATTTACAAGTTCAAGTTCATAATCACCTGGAGTAGCTGAAACATAAATGACTTGATTAACCTTTTTATTAAATTCATCAAATTTAAGTGGTCTATTATCCATTGCACTAGGTAAACGGAAACCATAATCAACTAATGTTTGTTTACGCATTCTATCTCCATTATACATACCTCTTATTTGAGGAACAGTTACGTGTGATTCATCTATTACAAGTAAAAAATTTTTAGGAAAGAAGTCTATCAATGTTGATGGAGTTTCCCCTTCTTCTCTTAATGCAAGATGTCTTGAATAGTTTTCAATACCATGACAAAATCCCGTTTCACGAAGCATTTCTACATCATATTCACATCTTTCTCTAAGACGTTGTTCTTCCAAAAGTTTATTGTTATCAATCAATTCTTTTTCTCGTTTATGAAGTTCATCTTCAATTCTATTACATGCTTCTTCAAGCTTGTCTTTATTGGTAACAAAATGAGTTGCTGGAAATAAAGTAACACTTTTTTTGGATTTTATAATTGTACCAGTTAGTATATCAAATTCACTAATTCTATCGACTTCATCTCCAAAAAGTTCAATACGAATTCCATTTTTCTTTTCAGCTATTGGAACTATATCAATTGTATCCCCATTAGCTCTAAAGGTACCTCTATGAAAATCAACTTGATTTCTTTCATAATTCATATCGATTAAACGATTTAAAAGTTCATTTCTAGCAATTGTATCTCCTTTAGTAAGTATTAACATATGATTTTTATAGTCATCCGGATCCCCTATTCCATATATACATGAAACACTTGATACTACAATAACATCATCATAAGTTAAAAGAGCACTTGTTGCTGAATGTCTTAATTCATCTATTTCATCATTAATGCTTGCATCTTTTTCAATATAAGTATCACTTGAAGGTACATATGCTTCAGGTTGATAATAATCGTAATAGGATACAAAATATTCTACATGATTTTCAGGAAATAATTCTTTTAATTCTGAATAAAGTTGTCCTGCTAAAGTTTTGTTATGAGCTAAAACCAAAGTTGGACGATTTGTTTTTTCAATTACATTAGCAATTGTAAATGTTTTACCTGTTCCTGTTGCACCTAAAAGAACTTGATCACGTACACCCACATTTACACCATCTACAAGTTCTTGAATAGCTTCAGGTTGATCTCCATTTGGTTTATATTTTGAAACTAATTTAAACATAATTACCTCCTTTTTAATTATTTGTATTTTATCATTTTATATACAATAAAACAAGGAAGCTACTTTGATGCTTCTTTTTACATTATTATGCATTATTTTATTTTCAATCATAACAGTTTCTTTTTTTATAAATTATATATAATAGAATCATCTATTGCATCTTTATAATCAATAAAAATCTTTGCCTCAAGAGAATTTAACTTAATATCAAAACAATCTCTTTTATTCATATAATGTGTCGAATTAGATAAATTTTTAAATTCCAAATTAAAACATATAGAATCGTCACTTATTTTTTCTACGTAACAACTAGATGGCCAAATTAAAGCAGGTTCATTGTTTTCAGCTAAACAATATTCATTAAAATCAACCTCTTGTTTTTGACCAATTTTTATGTTATTGATATCTTTCCAATTATATTGCACACAGATTTCTAAACAATATTTACCAGATTTATCAACAATTATTAAATCCGATTTATTTAATTCAATTTTGCTTATTCCAATATTTACACCATTCAAGGTCATAAAACTTATTTTTTTTTGCATTTTTTTCTCCTTTATTTATGAAAGTATAATGTTCCATGATAAGACACAAAATATTCTACATGATTTTCAGGAAATAATTCTTTTAATTCTGAATAAAGTTGTCCTGCTGAAGTTTTGTTATGAGCTAAAACCAAAGTTGGACGATTTGTTTTTTCAATTACATTAGCAACTGTAAAATTTTTACCTGTTCCCGTTGCACCTACATGTACACCGGCATTTACACCATCTACAAGTTCTTGAATAACTTCAGGTTGATCTCCATTTGGTTTATATTTTGAAACTAATTTAAACATAATTACCTTCATTTTAATCATTTGTATTTTATCATTTTATATACAATGGAACAAGGAACTTCCTTTATATCTTGTCCTTATCATATATATTTAAAAAGACTATTCACAGTTTCTTAATAATTTTAATTGATTTAAACCGCTATCTCCTTGAAAATTATATTCTTTATATAATTCTAATTGATGATTAAAACCATCATTGCTTATTAAATATTCTCTTATTTCTTTTATAAGATTATCATCACTTAGTCTACTATGTAAACCTCGGATATTTTCATCATTATATAAAGACAATAAATATAGTCCTGTTACGTTTTCAAAACAACTATGTCTTGAGTTTTTAAAATATCTATTATTAAATACACACATATTGCCTTTTATAGCAATCATAATTATATCATGATAGTATTTCTTTAATGACTTATCTTCATTGGTTTCATATTTATAAATAAAAAATTCTAGTGCAATTGTTCCATTTCTCAATATAGTCCAGTCTACTATGGGATTAGCAATAACCATTAAATTATAAATCAACAATTCTTTCTTCTCAGGAAGAATTGTAAACAATGGCTCATACGAAGTACCAATGCAAATGTTTGGATCTTTAATCAAATTTTCTCTTACCATATCAATATATATTTTATATAGAATATCCGAGTCTATTCTAATAATATATTTCAATAATGATTCATCGTAAATATGTTCTTGATTCCATAATTCTAAAATCTTATCTTCTATTTCTTTAAATGAATCAATATTGTATTTTTTAGCAAACGTCATTAAGTTCCTTAAATAATTTATAATCTTACGATTCAAATCATTATCATCTATTGAATTATGTAAATATTTTAAAATATTTTCTATATCCACATGTTTAAAATTGTCATTTATTAATATTTTTTCTTTTACAAATTTAATATTCTCTCTATCTTCTAATATTCCATTTAATATAATTAATAAATAATTCATTTCACAAATTAAATTATAATATTCTTCAATAATAAACGTTAATGCCATATTTTCACCTAAAAATCAATAATATTATACTCTCTAAAATTCATTTCTTCAATTAATTTCAATATTATATTAAGTTAATCAGACAATTATCATTAATATCACAAATTTACTAAATAAAGCAAGGAAACCAATTTGTGGCTTCCTATATATTTTTACTAATTACTCTTCCTTGTTTTCCTTCAAAAGTTTTTTTTCATTTTCCATCATTTCCGGTTCTTGTTCACCTTTTAAAAGATCACTATCAGTTAAAATAGGAGCTGAAAGATTCAATAAAGGTTTATGTCTTGCAAATACTTCCTCTGTTAAATGCATACCATGAACAAATCTTGTTCCTATATTCCCAGTTAAACAAATGCTTCTTAAATGATTAGAAAAGCCATCCGGATAATCATATAAATTCGATCCACCTTTAAATACTTTTCCATCAGTTGTGAACTCATCCATTTTATCAATAAATTCGGAAGAGGCCCTTTTTATATCTTTATGCATAAGATCATCACTTTTATTGATACATGAATTGTAAAGATAAGGACCAGCAGCTTGAATCGGATTAAACTCTAAAACATCAAGATATCTTTGACCATCTATTTGATATTCAAACAAATCTAAAGCATAAAAACCAGGAAATACACCCTTTAAACCTGCAATAACACATTCTAAAAAGTTTAATACTTCAGGATCTATACCATGTAAAACAGTAGTTGTAAATCTAGATATATTATATATTTCATTATTGATGACAAAACATCTATATTCTTTTGGCCCAAGATTATCCTCTAAAATATCAACTTTTCTGCTTATGATAAAATCATCATCTAGATGATACATCAAAGTTTTATAAAATGCACACTCCGAATCAGCAAGTAATTTTACTGGAATAACCGCACTGAAGTTTTTTGTTTTAGTTTTAAAAAATATTTCTTCACCATAATCTTCTTCTATTTTTCTAATTATTTGAGCATTAACTAAATCACTACCCTTAAATATTTTACATTTTCTTTCAGTAGAATAATAATTTGGCCAATTTTTAATTATTGCCACTTCTTCATTTGATAAAATAGGAATTCCACCATTCCTAGTGATTTCGTCGTTCATACTACATATCTGTGCTCCACCAGTTCTCGGAAATATCGTTAAACCATTAATATCAAAACTTTTTCCTTCAAAATCGGTAAAAACCTTTAATTTACTATCATAAAGTATTCCATTTTGTTTCATCGAAGAAATTTCCATTTCTTTTTTTGAATAATCCCATGGCAAATACTTATCTAAACAATATAACATCATATCACCTCATAAATGAATACCAGTAGATTTCTCCACATGGATCCTCTACAAATTCATTCTATCATTATGTATAGTTTAAAGCAACTAATGTTTTTTTTATTTATTTGCTCAAATCTTTATTGTATAAATTTTTATAATAAGTGCATCTTTTCAATAATTCCTTATGAGTTCCTGAATCAACTATTTTACCATTTAAAACAACAAATATTTTATCAGAATCTATTATAGTCGAAAGTCTGTGAGCAACTATTAAGATAGTATAATTTCCTTTTAAGTTATTTATTGCATCTTGTATTTGACTTTGAGTTTCATTATCCAAAGCGCTTGTTGCTTCATCAAAAAGAATAATTTTAGTTTTCATCAAAAGCGCTCGTGCAATCGCGATTCTTTGCTTTTGACCGCCGCTTAATATAACACCATTTTCTCCAACTACAGTTTCATATTTTTCTGGTAAAGACATTATATAATCATCAATACAAGCAAGTTTACATGCTTCTCTAATTTCTTTCATACTTGCATTTTCTTTAGCAAGAAGAAGATTATCCTTTATTGAGAAATTAAATATATATGGATTTTGAGTGATTATTGACATATTGTCTCTTATAGTTGAACAGGTTAAATCATTGATATTATTACCATCTAACAAAATAGAACCACTTTTTGGATGATAAAACTTTGTTATTAAGCTGAATATAGTTGTTTTACCTGCTCCACTTTTACCAACAAAAGCAACTCTTTCATTTTCCTTAACAGTAAAACTCATATTTTTTAGAACTAACGCATCATTATATCCAAATACAACATTATCAAATTCTATATTTCCTTTTAGTTTCTTTAAGGATACATTTCCGAATTCTTCCTTTTTAAATTTATCATTTTCAATTACATCATAAACTCTAGAAGCAGCTACATTAAACTTTTTATTATACTCAGTGATTTGAACTACTCCTAATAACAAATTTTTAATATTTGACTGATAATTATAAACAATGACAAATGCAGGTATTGTTAAAAGTGAATGTTTATATAGAATACATCCTAAAATAATCAAACCCAAATCGGTTAAAGAACTCATATTATTGGTTAGAAATGAATAAAGTCTCCTTATATTCATAACATGTACTCTTTCACGAGTAACTTCCTCAATTTTTTTAGTTGTTTGATTAAGAATAGTGTTACTAGCATTAAGAACCTTTATATCTCTAATACCTCTTACAAGTTCACTAGTTAATCCTGTTTTACTCTCTTGTAAAGTTTTCAATTCTTTTTGAACGTAATATTGTTTAGATAAACTTTTTCTATCCAATAAATATGTCAAAAATGCCGTTACTATTGCATATACAAACATATATTTATTCAATAAGAACAACGTAACTAAAACACCTATATTTGTAATAGTATAGGAAAACCAATAAGCATATTCCATAAATAATCCAGCGATATCCTCTGTATCCTTGTTCAATCTATCGATAAATAAACCCGATGTGTTCTTATCAATTTCTTCAATCTCTAGATTAAGGATTTCTTTTGCAACACGAGTTTGGATTCCAATTAAAGTTTTTTGATATATTTGTTGATAGAAATATCCTTTAAGAAAATAACTTATAAATAAAAGAAATCTGATAATAAAAACGATTAGTGCTGATAAAATAAGTTGATTTATAACTCCGTTAGTGATACCTAGAATTATTTTAGCAACAAATAAAGGTATAATTGCACTTATAACGGCTTCCACAATGGTTACAATTACATAACCAACCAAATACATTTTTGCCTTTTTGATATATTCCCATGTTCTTTTAACATTTAATTTAAAACTTTTATCTCTTTTTTTCATAATTCACCTTCATAGCCTAAAAAATTCATCTGTGTATTATGACACAAATAAATTTAAAAGCTTATATTTATTAGTTATTCAAGACCTTTTTGTAATTTTATAATCTTATACATATTCTCTTGATCATTAACTTGTCGAAAATGTTGATACATCAATATAAATATTTCGCGCAAATACATTACTTCTTCCCTTGATTTCATTCGAGAAACACTTAAAGACAGGTATTCCAATACCCCTAAATAATCATCTTCATCAGCAACTTCTGCCTTAAAATATTTTTCTAAAAAATCATAATCACTTGCTATTGCCTTTTCAATTAAATGCCAAGTCGATAGATGAACTATCATATTCTTTTGAACTTCAAGGATTTCCTTCAAAGAAAGATTTTTTATTGAATTTATATATAGATTTAATGATTCAATAACGCCATCAATTCCCTTAGTTGTTGTAGCTATATTCATAAAATTATTATTTGATAAATCTGACTTATCATATTGAGTTGGTCGACACACTAACATTGGATGCTTATTTTGATATCTTTTATATATCTCATCAGAAATACCATCATCAATAATCGCAAACCATTGATTATCTACGGATTTTTCATTCACGTAATAATGACCAAAAGTCGCTACTTTATCACGATTAAAACCATACTCTTTTAAATAATCTCGATTTTCATTATAATCGTATATTCCCCCAAAATAGAAACTTAAACCTATTTTAATACCATCCGATAGATTAGAAGACAAAATATTCAACACATTTCGCATTTCAACTGAATCTGTAAAATGTGTAGAAATGCTTATTGTAGCTTCATCAGCTTCAAACTTTTCTCTTAACCACTCCACTTGAGATATAAAAGTTTTTGCTTTTTCTTCGTCTATAAAATCACATGTACCATCTAAATCTAACATTATCGCGATTGTTTTAGGTACTTTTGAAATAGATTTTAATATTTCCTTATTTTGTTTTTCCATTTCAAATAAACCTCCTTAAAACAGAATCCATTATATCATATTTTCATGATTATCTAAAAAACTTTTTTCTATGCCTTTATCGTTTTCTACTCCTTTTATAAACGAATAACTATAATTATCGCTTGATTTATACAAAGGAATATTTACACTTCTTTCTTTTTCTGCTTCTAATATAAGTTTAACTATAAAATTAATTTTTGATTTATCAAATGGAATACCAATTTTATCTTTAAAAGCAAGTGTTGCAACTTCAAATAACTTACTTCTATAACTCCATCCTTTGTTAATAACTTACTTAAATTTTTACTATTTTAATGGCCATTTTAACTTTTTAACCTGTAAAGTATCCTCCGGTTTTGAAAAAGAATCATAATAATCAGCAAAATCTGGCATAAAAGCAATATTTCCCTTTACTCCTGGAATTCCTCTTTTATTATTCTCATCTTCCATAATTTGACTAGTTTGCATCATTGTTAATACTGAAAAATAATCTTTTCTTTCATCCTCAGGAAACTGTAGAATAAAATTACCAAAAATACTTCTAGCAATTAAAGCAATTTCCTTTTGGAATGGATCCAATTGTTTAAAAACTTCATTTTTTTCAAATTCAGAATCAGAAGTATATATTAAATATTTTCCCTTTAATTTATACTTTGGATAAACATGTAAATTTTTCTTTTCTTCGTCCTCTTCTATTTCCCAATCAAAAACAAATCTATCTTCATCTATCTCTAAATCAGAAAATCTACTTGAACGCTTACCATTAGGATCTATATCAAAAAAAGTTAAATCCATCGGAGTAAAATCATCAATTTGAACTTTCCATCCTTCCGATTTTAAACTCTCCCAACGTTCTTTTTTTTCTTCAAAGCTTGAAAATCTTTTAACTAAGACTCTATCCGTAAATTCACTAAAAACTTTTGCATTAATAAAAGATGCGGGAATAGCTAACTCCGGATTAAACCTACAAATCTCTTCTATAACATCATATAATGGTTCAGCCTTATATTTTTGTATATATCTAAAATATCTAGTATTTTGAGTAGCATCATATGTGATCTTCAAATTAGAAGTGCTATAAATATAAGAAGTTCTATGATTGGTCATTTTATCTAAAACTAATTGAGGAATTCCTGATAATACTTTTATGTCTAATCCCGTAAGTTTAAAATTACTTGCTGAAATTAGAGAAAAATAATAATTGTTTATACCATTATTTTCATTAACATTAAAAATAATTGCCACTATGTTACATAAACTTTTTATTAATAATCTTGGAGATACGTAATCCCTATTGGCAACTAATACTAAAGCATCCCTATATTTTACCAATCCTATAAAATCATCATTTTCAACCTCTAAAAATCCAATTCTACTTTTTATATTTCCTTTAAATCTAATTTTTCTAAATAATGCATCTAAAGCATTTGGATTTTGATGAGTAATAACTCCTAATTCTACAATATTATCTTTATCTTCTTTATTCAAAAAAACTAATGTTTCATCATCTATTATGTCATCAAACATATCAGCAATTTTTCTCATTTAACCATACCCTTTCTAAATTTTATCCTTTATATATATATCGTTTTGTCAAACTATCATAATTTCTACTAGTTTCTTTATAAATTGTAAATTTTTTCATATTACAACTGCTATCATAATATTTATAAATCATCTATACCTTGCTATTTGAATTCTTTCATACTTACACGTATTATAAGTTCCCCTCTAAATCACGCTTAGTTTACTACAAAATACCCAAAATAGCAACAAATTAGTAATAACTTCTTTCCTCTGTTTTATAAGTTTGCAAGCATTCTTTTTAACAATCATCTCTAAACCAATTGATAATGAAGATAAATCCTAAATTAAAATCATTAAATAAAACACCATCCGACATATTGGATGATGTTTTATTTAAAATATCAAAACTAATAAACTTTTAATCCAAATATTATTATTTTCTAATTGACTTTCACTAATTATAATACCCTATTTATCCATATGAGCATTTAGAAAAAAGTATTTTATTTAACATCAACATGTATAGAACTTCCCATAGTTGAAACTATTTTTTTCTTAATAACACCATTTAAATTGCTATATTTGTTTGAATAAGCATACCTTGTATTTGGTAAATCATTAATCCAAAAATCTATTACTTTTTTTCTATATGCTAAACTTTTAGTTTTACTATTATAAAAATCTACTGCTTTGGTAAAAATTTCTTTATTGAAGTGTCTACTAGTTTTAACACCACCGACTCTTTTATTATGTTTGCTGCAACGGCACCCACTGGTAACATATATTGGTTTATTAAACTTCTCTCTTAAAGAACCTAAGTTATATAAAAGTTGTTTGCTTATTTTATTATATCCACAATGGTCATTACAAGCTATTTCTTCTCTAGTTATATAGGAAACGCGTAAAAAATCATCATCTGTTGCATCTCCTGAAATAAAATTTTTATATACACTTTTCAACTTTTTTTCTGTTTTTGGTCCATATATAGAATCCACTTTCAAACCATTCTCACTTTGAAATAAACGTGTTGCCTCTTTTGATTTTTTACCCCATATTCCATCAAGTTTATCATCATAATAACCAAGATGTTTAAACATCACTTGTCGAGTTATCTTTTTTATCATCAGTATTCTCCTTCCTAAAGTTATGGCAGAAGGATTCAATCATCAATTTAATCTCTAGATCATCCATTTTAATATTTTTGCTTTTAAGCATCGACTTTATGTTATTAAAAGCTAAATTATATTTTTCTTCCGAATCATTTCCATCATATATTTGTTCACAGGCATTTACACATATCTCAGTTATACTCTTTTTCATCTCATCAGTGACATATTTATTATATAAACCTTTTATCTTAATCGTTAAGTAAGAAACAAAAGTTGTTAGAAGTAGATATAAAAGCTGTAGTCCATTGTTTATTAAAAACTCTATAAAATCTTCCATAAAAATACCTCCCACTATTTAATATGTAGGAGGCAAATTTGAGCATTTGCTTTTGTTCTATTTATGAAATATTTTTCCTAAAAAACTTGCTTTTTCGGACTTAGTTTGGATTTTTGCACCATAGGCATCAATTATTCCATCAAGAGTTGAATTAGGAACTTCTAAAGCATATGGAATAACACGATTTCTTAAGAATTCCTCACCAGTCATTCTTATTCCTTCACGATCCACTACAGTTGAATTAAGAGGTATTCTATCTAAAATGTGAACTTCATCCAAATAATCTAACAAAGTTATTTCTTTTCCATCTACAAGAATTTTTGTATTAAGTTTTGATATGTTATCAACAAGATTTCTATATGGATAAGCTCTTTCAATACGTTCTGATGGATTATTTCCCTCATAAGTAGCAGAGTTATCAATGATAGAATTTATCTCTTCATCACTAAGTTTTTCTTCTTCATCTGCTATAGAAGCATCTTCATTTTGAATTTCTTTGACCAAATCATCCTCAAAAGTAATAGAAGGCTTTTCAACACCAATCACTACTTCTTCATCCAACCCATCAATACTTAAAAGTTCTTTACTCATGCTTGATACTAACTCTTCTTTTATACTTTCATTCAATATAGAAGTAAGCTTTTCTAAACGATCAAGATCACTTATCTCTTGTGACTCTGTTCCTAGAATATGATCAATATTCTTTATTAAGGATTCATATACCTTATCCTTAAGTCTTTTATCACCATCATAAACTCTAGTGTATCCGATATTACCATATGTGTTTAAAAATTTTCCGGGTTCTAAAATCTTTCCTCCAAGTTTCTCATCCGTTAACATAATAGTTTTTAAAACAATATCTCTTGATTTTTTATTTGAACCAACAACTAAGGAATCAACATAAGGTCTATTATAATCGGAATGCATTCTCAAGTAACAAGGTATTTTTGAGGCACCAGTTAAAGTAAAATAAGAATTTATCCATGAAATCAAATCAGCATTATCAATATTTAAAACATATTCACAATCCATATCGTTTTGATTTAAATCTTCATCTTTAATAACAATAGAATCAGGGTTTACTCCAGTAATAGTTTTCAATATCTCACTTGATATGTTCTCTAAAGTGCTATTTCTCTCACTTTCAGAAAGTGAAAATATATCTATCTTTTTTCTTGCAATATATTCCGTTGCTAATCTAAAGTTAAAGAAATTTTTCATATCATTTTTATTGACTTCACTAGTTCTATCACAGAAGGATGAAAGACGTTTAAACGCTTCTAATCCAGAAACTCCATTCTTTAACATTGTCTTATATCTTGAAGAACCATATATAGCTAAACTTTGATCAACAAACTTTGAAGCATCAATGGTATCTAATTCCTTATTAATTTCTTGAATACTTTTTTCCATAAGTTACCTCCATGAATATTTTCCTACTATAGTTAGTATAGCAAAAAAAAATAAGAAAGTATACAATAAATTCAATATATTTTCTTATTTAAATCTATACCTAGAAGTTGCATCTTTATGGAAATATGTTTAATCTCTTTATCAGTAAAACCATGATTTTTTAAGTCAGTTCTGCTTAAATTCCATAGATTATCGATAGACGATATAGACATGTCTTTTAAACGTTTAAAAACTTCATCACTTAATTCTAAAATAGATATATCCTCATCTAGATATTTGCATTTTTTCATTTTATCAATCCTCAAGATATATTATACCATTTTAAAATTTTTTAGGTAAGCATTAATTAACTAGCTTTTAAAACATTTGAAACATCTTCATCAACTTGATTGATTTGTTCATTTATTTGACTTACATCTTTATAAAGACAACTTTCCAATTTTTGATATAATGCCGAAAGTCCTTCATCATCAGCATAAACTTGACCAAGCTCGCTTATACTGAATCTCTTAGCAGAGCATAATAAGTTTAAAACATAGAAAGCAACCAACTTGGATATACCAGCATCTTTCTCATATAAGCTTACAATTTTTTCAACATCATCATGATACATTGTTATAAGTTTTCTAGCAAATGGAGAAATAGTTTCAAGAACATTTGGTAAATTTTTCTCTGCTTTAGCTATATTGATCTCATCTTGATGAATTCGTCTTTTTAAAGTTAAAAGAAAAGTGTTTACATTTAAAGTCGGATTTGCAAGATTAGTTTTGATATATAAAGCAAACTTTTGAGGTATCGATTCAATATTTATAATCTCCGTATTGAAAGCATCAATTATCTCACCAAAGCCTTGATTTTTAAGAATCTCTTCAGTTCTTATAAGTTCACCCAATTGACCATCAATTCTAGTAACTCGACTTCTTTTATTCATAATATCCGTATTTATTTTTTTCATTTGATTCGCTAAAAATATCTTAGAATATTTTTGATTAGACATGCTATTAAACTTTTCACTTTCAACAGTTATTTCACCAGTTAATTCAACTTTTTCTCGTTCTAAATTATTCTTTTTAGATGAAATAATGATAAATCTTTTAAAAGTATCAACAAAGTCACGCACCTTATCAACCATTTCTAAATATGCTTGATCCTTTTCATAATTGGCTTTTAAAGATGAAATTTCCTTTTCAGAATCAACATACCTTTGAAGATCTCCAATAAGCGATTTATCTCTAAGAATAGAATATATTATCATAAAAACATTTTCATCGACTTTTCCATCTTCGATTAAACTTTTAGAGAAATAATCATTATATCCTTCAGTCAAAACATCTTTTATTATTGCAACCAATTGATCTGAGCTAGTAACACGATTGTTCATTGCTTGAATATAAGATGTTAAATTCTTAGTCTCAATAGAAGTCTTTAAATCGTTTAATCGTCTTAGATTTCTTTCCATTGAAGTAAGTTTAATACGATCTTGTGTTTCCATAACTTCTCTTCCAGATTCTCTAAACTTTTGATATATCTCTTCTTTATAAGCCATGATTTCTCCAACTTTATAATCTATTAGACCGATTGTATCTTTTATTGAAACACTGTTGACAATTAACTCATTTATAATGTCATACTCCAATTGATATCTCAAAGATAATGCTAAATCTTGAATTACGGTTCTCGTAAAATCACTTATATCATCCCTTTTAGCATATTCATTCAATTCAGCTACTAGTTTTTTAAATTCTTGTATTTTATTATTTTTTATCATCATCATTCTCTTCTTCCGTTAATACAATAAGTTCCTCTATTGTTTCTAAAAGTTCTAATTCTTCTTTGATATCTTCCATAATATACTCTCCCAATCTACATTTTAACACATAATACAATTTTTATAAAAAAAAATGATTTAATTTACATTGAAATAAGTAAAGTTTGTGCTATAATATCTTTATAGGATAGGTGATAATATGCATTTGCCAAAAATATATGACGAAACATGCGAGCTTTTAAGTGCATTAGGAAAACGTGCATTTGAGTCTTACAGAGGTTCTTATATTATGTATCATGCTTTTATAGAATACAAAATGGATAGACTAAAAGCAATAGAAGAACAAATTATTTTCTTGGATAAAGAAAAACAAGAAGATTTAGAGAAATACAATGAATTAACTCAAGAAATTCAAAACATGTATAACGTTCTAGAAAAAGGAACAAGAGATATAAAAGGTTTGCTTGAAAGTTATAAAGAAGAAGAAAAAGAAGAAGAAAAAGAAGAACCAGTAAATGTTGAAAGCAATGATTTTTCTGATGAAGAAATAGATGCTCTTTTGAATTCTCTTGATGAAGAAAAACGTGAAACAGTTTATCCAACTCAAAATGTAGACCAGCTTTTTGAACCTTTAGATATTCCAGATATAAAAGCTAGCAGTGATTTACAGCCAATTGATTTAGAAACACATAATAATTTACCAAGATAAAAATAGTTCAAACGAACTATTTTTTATTTTTAATAAACATAAGCTCATACATTTGCTTATCTTTTTTCACCATTACTTGTAGAATCACACCAGCAATCCATAAAAGAAGAGCTAAAGTAATCAAGAAACATGAAAATATTAAACTTGGAAATTTTAATACCAAACCTGTTTTAAAATATTCAATAAATACTGGAACTGCTAAAATGACTCCAATAATAAAGAAAAGAATTGCAAATATATCAAAAAATAATGCAGGACGATACTCTTTAAACAAAGTACCGATTGTTTTAAGAACTTTTAAACCGTCTGAATAAGTATTAAGTTTGGATACACTTCCTTCTGGTCTATCACGATATTGAACAGGAATCTCGACTAATTTAAAATTTTTATCTACAGCATGAATCGTCATTTCAGTTTCTATTTCAAATCCTTTAGATAAAACTGGGAAGTTCTTAACAAAGTCATATGAGAATGCTCGATATCCAGTCATTACATCTTTAACATTATTTTTAAATATTTTATTGATTAAGAATCTTACGATTCTGTTTCCAAAGTTATGAAATGGTCTTTTGTTCTCTTCAAAATATGTGCTTGAAAGTCTATCTCCAATAACCATATCAGCACGTCCATTTAAAACTAAATCACACATTTCACGAGCATTTTCTGCTGGATACGTATCATCTCCATCGATCATCAAATAACAATCAGCATCGATATCTCTAAACATACTTCTAATAACATTACCTTTACCTTGGCGATATTCATAAACAACTTCAGCTCCAGCATCTCTTGCAATTTCATCTGTTCCATCACTTGAATTATTGTCATAAACATATATAGTTGCCTCAGGTAAAGCTTTTTTATAATCTTTTACAACCTTTTTAATCGTCTTTGCCTCATTATAGCATGGTATTAATACAGCAATTTTCTTTTCTTCATTTTTTTTCATTTTTTTCACTCCTATACTCTTGAATATTTAAAATTATTAATGTTGGTAATATAAACATATACGGCATTGCATATCTAAAATATGTATTTGCTGGTGATATAAAGCAAATAAGAATAGATAAATAAAGTGGAATATATGCAATTAAATATTTCTTTTTCTTTACATAAATACTTAAAATAAGAACTATCCATGTTGAAAAACCAATTGAACTAATTAAACCTATACCCGGTAAATAAGGGAATACACTTTCATAGAAAACAAGAGAATTCCTTAAAAACTTAGTAGACTTATTGAAGTGATAATCAACAACATTAGCCTTAACCACTCTTTTATCATATGTATCATATACATACCAATAATGTTGATTTGGATAAATATAACCATATGTATTATCTATAGTTGCATTGATATAAGTGATTGGATATTTAAGCAAATACTTAAACCAAACTTTAAAATAATCTTTTAATTCTTCTTTTGTTGTATATTTATTATATTCATTTTTTACATTATCTGCAAGCCTTGGATTATATCTGCTTGCTAAAGTATCGTAGTTTAAAACTTTAGCAATTATTTTCTTATCTTCTTCACTTACTCCTTCATCATGATATTTTGCAAGTCTAGCGGTTTGTTGAAAAGGTACTGATAAAGTTTCTCTGATACTTGCATCAGCTATACCTAAATATGGAACAAGTACTTTATTAAAACCAACAACTATTCCCGTAAATAAGAATAATGATAAAAATAATTTAAAAGCATTTTTTCTACTAAAGATCATCAAAGCAATAAAGGAAATTACCGCAATATATAATCCATTATGTCTCATCAAACTCATCAAAACAACCATCAAAGTTATGAACAATATATATTTAAAATCAATACTTTTATCTTTATAGTTTCTAACAACGTCAAGCATAAACAAAATAAGCCATATCATAAACGCTGTATACAAGGTATCTTTAACAGCAGAAACCGTATAAAACGCATAATGAGGTACTAAAGAATATATAATTAAAAGGACAAATCTTAATTTTAAAGATACTCCATTATTCTTTAAAAACTTAATTGTATATGCAAGTGTAGATACATAGATAAGAGTTTGAATCATCGTATAAATAAATAATCCAAAATTATCATTTAAAACCATTCTACCAAAATCAATGCACCAACCGATTAAAAATGTTTGCATTACAGGATGATGATTAGTCATAAATACATTTTCATTTCTAAGTATTGCCCAATCAACATATTTAGTTCTAACATTATAATATTGAAGTATTTGATTCGATGGATCTGGAGATAATACAATTGGATAAAAAGCTATAATATAAATGCTAAAAAACAAAAGAATTACTATAAAGGATGAAAGAAATGGCTTTTCTTCAAAAAACACAAAAAATTTAGATAATTTCGTGTTTTTAACTTTCATCTCTTTATTTTTAAAACTATTTAAAAATAAATCTAAATAATAAAAACATATCTTAAAAATAGTATAATAACCAATTGACTTCAATAAAGTTATAGCTATTGTTGCTGGATTATTAAATATAAGCATTATATTACCTGTACTTGATGCACACTCTCCAATAATCATAAAACATGTAAACAAAAAACTTAAGATTTTCTTTGACTTAGAGATATTTACATTATCTTTGGATAAAACTCTTATAACTAAGGCAAATATGATCATCATTCCAAAAACATTAGTTTTATAAAGAAGACTTAATTTATTTAAATCTAAACTTTTAAATGAAGCAATGCTAATAAATAAAGAAAATGCTGCACATATTGAAAAACCGATGTTTTTTAAAGTCCTTTTCATGTTTTCACCCAATTCATAAGTTTAGTATACTATCTTTTAAGTATCTAAGCAAACAAAAAAGAGTTAAAAAACTCTTAATCATCATTTTTACTGATACTAGCAAATGTTCTGTTTCGTAAATCACGATATAATGCACATTTTTCATATACATCATCATTTTTACCTTTACAGATAATTTTACCTTTATCTAAAACAATTATCTTATCAGCAAGTTCCATCATCTCTGGTTTATGAGTAATCATAAGTAAAGTATGATCAGTTTTTAAATCTCTTAAAACAAGACCAATTTCACTTGTATATGCTTGATCAATATTACTTGTTACCTCATCAAATAATAATATTTCTGCTTTCGTTAACAAAGCACGAGCAATAGCTAGAAGTTGTATTTGACCTTCAGTAAACAAATGGCTTTCTTCATTAATAATTGTATTATATCCCTTAGGTAATTTAGAAATATAATCATGAATACCTACTCTTTTACAAGCATCAATTTGATGCTCCAAATTGTTATCCACTAAACCTAAATTTTCACGAATACTCATGTTAAAAACAAATGATTTTTGAAACACTCCTGATACATTAGAAGCATAAATCTTCTTTGTATAACTATATATATTCTCATTATCAATATAAATTGAACCTTTATTAATTCTTGCAAGTCTATATAATAGATTAATAATTGTCGTTTTTCCACTTCCAGAATGTCCAACAATTGTAGTGATTTCATTTGGATAAGCCTTAAATGAAACTTTATTTAAAATTGGTTTACCCTTGATATCATAAGAAACATTTTCAAATGTAACAAGACCATTTATATAGTCATTATCAATATCTCCAAATTCTGCTTCACTTCCATCCTTATAATCAAGGATTGTTTTTATTCTATTAACTCTTACTTCATAATTACTAAGCTCCAGAAGATAAGAAAGGAGTTTATCTGTACATGTAACAATTAATTCAAAGTATCCAATCAATAAAACAAGTTTATCTATACTCATTACTCCATTTACAACTAAATAAGCAAGTACAATGTAAAGAGCTATTTTAACAACATATACAAGATATGGTATTACACATGATCTAATATATAGGTGTTTTCTTTTATTATAATATTCATCACGCCATTTTTTTCTTGATTTATCCAAGTTTTTATTGATATTTGGCATAATATTTAATGATTTTATTTGCTTAATACTTACTAACATTTGATTTAATGTATCAATTATTTTATCCTCATATTTTCTTGTACCTTCATAATATTTAGAAACTCGTTTAGAATTGTTATTCATTAGCTTAACGTATATTACATCAATTAATACAACGAATAGACCGATATAAATATTATAATACATGAATATAACACATATAATTACGATTTGAATTATACGCATTAAAGCTTCACTTGCAGCATTAACAATGTCAACTAAATATCTGATATCATCACTACAGGTATCAACGATTTTACCCTTTGATATTTTTGAAAATATAGAATCATTATTAGAAATATGATCAAATAATTGTTTTTGTACTTCCATATGATAATAATCAGCAAGTTTAGTATATGTAACTGAATTCCATCTTAAAAATGAAAAATACATTATATAAAATATTATATACATCAAAACATAAATCCAAATTCCCCTAAAATTACCATCACTTATAACAGCAATAATTCCTGATGTAGCTATTGGAGGTAAAAGAGTACAAAGATTATAAAGTCCACAACTTATAAACATTTGTATAACAACAAATCTTTTACCTTTAGCTATTTCAAATAATTTTTTTACAGAATCAAAATATCTTTTCATTATTTATCATCAAACTTAATATCTTTATCCAATCCAGAATCGTTTATCCTATATCTTCTCTTGGATTGTACATACTTAAGTCCTTTATTCATCGTAAATACAATTATTGCTAAAATAAAGAAGTATTTAATTCCAAATATAGTAAATTTAGGTTCAGATTTTGTAAGTAATCCAATTACAGATGTACCAGCACTCATACTAGTTACCAATGTTAAACTATTAATAGATTTGTTGCTAACATCACTTTTTAATCCACTAAACAATTTTTGAGCAGATGATACATAATTTTTAGTCATATTCCATAATTGTTTGATATAGTCAAGTGTATCCTTTAATGTTTCATATCTATATCCAGATATATTTAAGAACTCAACAAGTTCTTTATCATTCTTAGCAATTTTTTCACGAGTAGAAAGATATGAACTCATTTGGTTAATACGTCCTTCAATCAATGTTATTGTCTTAGCATACGAATCAAGTTTAGTATTGAAAGCTAAAATATCGGCTCCCTTTACGCTTGCTCTTTCCTTAACATTATCAATTTTCTCCCAAATAATTCTATGAAGATTTAAATATCTATGTAATTGACCTTTAAATTCTCTTATGAATATTTGCTCTTCAATATATCTTTCAATATTTTCCAATTTAGATTTCTTATTATTAATAAAATAATAAACATCTCCTCTGATAACATCATATTTTTCATTATCAAACTCAAAATATTTTTGTTTATCAGTTCTTGTTAATAAAGTGTTCATATCATCTTTAGTTGCATTTTCAGTTACAACAAAATATGGATATACAGTTTCAATATGAGCAAGTTCTTTTGGAACTGGTGCACCTAAACTAAATAAATAACTGAAAGCTGGAGATAATTTGTTCTCATAATAATCAGCTAAAGCATCTATATCAGCAAATAAAGTATCCTCGCTTACGTTTTGATTATTCAAAATAATTAAACCATCTTCAAATATTTTAACCTTTATATTTACTGATGTTGTGAATTCAATATATTCCTCTCCTTGAACACCATAATCGATTCTTCCTATTTGCAAATTTTTACGATATTCAACCAATTTATCGTGATCAAGTGCAAGTTTAGTTTTTGTCTCTCTTAAAAAATCATAAATTTCAGATAGTTGTAACATTGTTCTTTGAAACCAACCACCTACATACGCATTACTAACTTTCATAACATACCTCTAAATACTTTTTGAAAAGAATTTTGCATCAACAACTTCAAATCCATAGTTTTTATAGCAAGCATGAGCCGCTTCTCTAAAATTTTTACTCCATAATTCTAAAGCTATACAATTTCTTTCCTTAGCTATTTGTTTAACATAATCAAGCATATGAGTTGCTATATCATGTCTACGATATTCTGGTTTTACGCATACATGGTTTAATATTGCATAAGTTTCCATTCCTTCATACATTGTTGGAATAATTGTTACTTTTACATGAGAAACAAGTAAACCATTTACATATCCATTTATATAGATTTGATTTTCATCATTTAAAGTTTTTTCAAAGCTTTGTTTTGCAAACGAGTAAGATGTTGATTCATTAAAACATTCATTACAAAGATCAATTATTTTTTCAACATCTTCAAGTGTCGCGATTCTAAATTCAATATTCATATTATCCCTACCTAACTATTCTCAGTCTATAATACCCCCCCCGATTTTGTCAACGTCTTCACACGACATTTACAAAAAATAGACATCAAAAAAGAGTAAATATTTTACTCTAATTTTAAATCCAATGCATTTTTGATTACATCATCCATATCATAATATTTATAATCTCCAAGTCTTCCTCCAAAGATAACTTTATCTTCAATGGAAGCAAGATTTCTATACTCTAATGCAAGTTGATTATTCTTTTCATCATTAACCGTATAAAAAGGTTCCATACCTTCTAACATGTCACTTGGATATTCGTATGTAACGACTGTCTTAGCTGAATTATTAAACTCAAAGTGTTTATGTTCAATAACTCTCGTATAAGGAACTTCTCTACCAGTATAATTAACAACAGCATTTCCTTGAAAATTATCAACATCCAATATTTTAGTTTCAAATTTTAAAGATCTATATTCCAAACGTCCTAAAGAATAATTATAAAATTCATCAAGTCGACCAGTATAAATAACCTTTTTTGCCATACTCATATACTCTTCTTTTTTATCAAAAAAATCTGTATTAAGTCTAACTTCTACACCTTTAAGCATACGTTCTACTAAAAGAGTATAACCACCTATTGGAATACCTTGAAAACGATCATTAAAATAGTTATTATCATATAGAAATCTTACTGGAAGTCTTTTAATAATTGAAGGAGGTAAAAGCTTACAATCACGATTCCATTGCTTTTCAGTATATCCTTTTACTAACTTTTCATAAATTGTTCTACCTACTAAAGAGATAGCTTGTTCTTCAAGATTAGTAATCTCGCATCCATCCATTTCTTTTCTTTCTTCTTCAATATGCTTTATTGCATCCATTGGGGTAAATACATCATCCCATATTTTAGCAAACGTATTCATATTAAAAGGCATATTATAAACTTCGTCTTTATATCTAGCTATTGGAGAATTTGTATATCTATTAAACTCTACAAAAGAATTTACAAAATCCCATACATCTTTATAATCTGTATGAAATATATGCGCCCCATACTTATGAACATTAATTCCTTCAATATTTTCCGTATATACATTTCCAGCTATATGATCTCTTTTATCAATAACTAACACCTTTTTACCCATTTTATTAAGTCTATAAGCAACAGTTGCTCCAAAAAGACCCGCACCAACAATTAAATAATCATATTTCACATTTATCACCCAATAAAATTATAATTTATTTTTTATAAATTCACAATAAACATTACTCTTTTCAATACAGATTGACTCTTGATTTAACACGATTAAAATCTTATCAACAATATTTTTTAAAATAACTTCATCTATATCAAGAAGTATATAAATTAAAGTATGCTCTAAAGATGTACTCATACCACTTGCAATAAAATAAGTATATTTATAATCTTTAAAATATTCATTTATAGTTTTAATTGATTTATTTATATCCAAAGAAACTTCAGTGTCGCGATCATTTAACCCGATATATAAAGTGTATTTAATCATTTTTCACCTCTTATAAATTTAGCATCATTTATAACTATTGAAGCAGATTTATCTATCTTATAAATGTTATCAATTAGTTCTTTATAATTCTTTTTATCAACCTCTAAAAATAATATATCCTTATTTTCACCCTTTAAATTTACAACATCTAAACAAATTGAATTTAATTTTTTTAATTTTCCTGCAGTAACTCCATTTAAACTCACTTTCAAAGAATAAATTCCACTTATAAATTTTTCATTGATAAGCGTCCCAATAAAAGTACCTGTTGCATATCCAAGCGCATAAGATACAACAATACAAAGAGAAGTGCTATTAGAAACAAGTGCTTCTTTAGCTGCATAAAACCAAATAAATATTTCTACAAATGCAATAAGAGATGCCATAATTTTATTGCATTTAACTACAAACATCGTTCTAACACTTGAAAGACTAACATCTAAAATTCTTGATAAAAATATTTTAAAACATAAAATAAGCATAATATCACCTATTTTATTATGAGTAAATATTACCTTTTTATTAGTTTTGCATATTATATCTTGGAGGTTTAATTATGTTATTTGAATTTAATACAAACATCTATGATAATAAATCAGATGAAACATTTGAAATCGATGAAGGATTTGTAAAAGGTAATCTATTTAAAAATGAATATATCGGATATAAAGATTATAAACCAGCAAAGATAACAGTGAAAAATGAAAGAGAAGCTCTTCTTATAAAAATAATGATGTTAGATTTTGCTATAAATGATCTAAATCTATACCTTGCACTTAATCCCGATTGCAAAGAAAAATATGAAATGTTTACAAAATATTCTTTGATGTATCAAAAATGCTTAGAAGAATATGAAAAGAAATATCAAGTTTTAGAGGTATGTCATGATACTTTTGGTAAATATACATACAATTCTAATCCTTGGCCATGGGAGGGTGAAAATGTTTAAGTATGATAAAAAATTGCCATATCCAATCAATATTAAGAAAAAAGATTTAAAAATGGCAAAATATATTGTTACTCAATTTGGTGGCGCAAATGGTGAACTTGCAGCTGCATTAAGATATTTTTCTCAAAAATTTTCTATGCCAACTGAAGAAGGTAAGAATTTACTAAATACAATTGCAACAGAAGAATTTTCTCATAACGAAATGATCTGTACAATGTTATATCAACTTACAAAAGATGCAAGTTTAAAAGAAATGCAAGAAGCTGGACTTGATACTTTATACACTGAACATGGTAAAGGTATTTATCCAACTGACTCTAATGGAGTTCCTTTTACAGCAACATATTTTGCATCTGTTGGAGATCCGATAGCTGATTTAGTTGAAGATATGGCAGCTGAACAAAAAGCTAGAGTCACTTATGAACATTTAATAGATCTTGCAACTGATGAAGATGTAATTGCACCACTTCTATTCTTACGTCAAAGAGAAATTGTTCATTTTGATAGATTTCAAGAGTTATATAAAAAATATAAAAGTTTGGGTTACTAATCCAAACTTTTACTTTGTCTACATATAAATTTTTCTAACAACTGTGATTTCTCCATCATTATTTTCTTTTTTGTTTTCTTCTCTTTCAACATAATATTCATCATAATCTTGACCACATGGATTTTCAATCATGAAAGTTCTTCTATCATAATCATGTTTATCGGCAGGATGTGCATAATAAAGTACTTCATCTAACCCTAGTTCAGTTAAATATCCTCTTCTAGTTGAAGCTTCTTCATAATCATATCCTATAATATTAGATTTCAATTTATCTATAAGCAATCTCACTAGTTCTGATACAGCTATTTTTTGATTAGTAAAAAGTTTGTTTTTATATCTTTCTAAAGCCTCTTCTTTTGCTTTATCTCTCATATCATAAGCTTTTTCTTGAGTTTTATAATAATCTTCTTTAGAACATTTTTGATACATAGAGTCTATTTTATCTTCTACTTTTAAATATTCAGGATCACTATATTCATCAAAATCATAACTAAAATAATCTAAAATATCTGAGATAAATTCATCAATCACTGAAACTAGTTTATAAGAAACTTCTACACCTCTTAAATATTCAATAGGATAATCAAATTCTAGTCTATATAAACCTTTTGTTGCTTTTGATTTAGTTCGTTTTTCTTTTTTTAATTCTTCGTAAACTCTTTTAAAATCAATGTTAGATAAATTATCTTTTCCTATTTTACACATTAAGGAATCATGCAAAACAGCAACTTGCTTAGGATCTTTTTTTACTTGTTCCAATGTTTGCAAAAAAACAAAATCTGGTGAAACTATTGCTTCCTCATCAGCTTCTTTATAAACAAACCCAAGATTACAAAAACCAATATTTTCCATATTAATAATTTTTTTCTTTAAGACTTCCAAAATAGAAACTGGAAACAACATCATAACATTATTTGCCATAATTCCAGTTAATGAAGATATATTAGGAACCATTGAACCTACAATATATTCTAAAGTACTTTTAAATTCTTCTAATGTTAAATACATTCCATCATTATCAATAATTTTATCAGTTTCCACTCTTTTCCCAAAATTATTCATAACCTTCCCCCTTTAATTGAGTCATAGTATAACAAAATTAAAATAAATTGTCAAAATAACTATTCCTTCGAATTTCACCATTAAATACTGCTTTATGGTATTTTAAGGAAAAAATCAAGTTTCTTACGTTTTTTCATCAAAAAAATTTGGAATCTAATCCAAACTTTTTTTAAATACAAATAACTTACTTATAATATAATTACCAACTATTTGCATAACTTGACATATAATAGTTGCAATTATTACCCAAACGTTGGAATTTAAAGAAAGTAATGTACAAATAAACCACATTATAAACATTTCAATTAATAACGTAGCAATTCTTCCTAATGTAAAACTAAATATTTCTTTAACGATATTTTTTTCTTTTGACTTAAAGACAAATACTCTATTAGCAACATATGCAAAGATAACTGCACCAATCCAAGAAATAATAACTGAAGTTTGTAGTTCAATTGGATTTGATGCATCAAATATCGTAAACAATAAAGCATACTTTATTCCTAAAGATACAACAGTCGTAAGAATTCCAACAATTAAGTAGTTCCATATCTCAGGATTTTTATAATATATATTCCATCCCCAATTCCAAAATTTTATTATTGGGTTATTTCTATCATTTTTAATTATTAACTTTTTTTCCATACTTATCACTTATTAAGTATAACACACTTATCGATATTTAATAAATAACTTTCTAACTAGGTCAAGTGGTATAACTGTAAATGCAAGGGCAATTACAAATATAAGCTCATTTAATTTAAGGCCATATGTTCTAAAAAGTGATCCACCGTTATAAATTAAGAATATTTGAGCAAGAGTTATAAATAAAAGAATTACAATAAAAACTTTATTTTTTAAAATATTAGCAAACAAATTTAATCTTTCTGTTCTTGCATTAAAAGCATTAAATACACTTATAAATACAAATAGAGAAAAGAAAGCAGTCATAAGAGTTTTTCTACTATTTCTAATAAACATATAAACTATATCACTTTTTAAAAATAATGATAAAAGAATAAAGGAATAAATACTTATTAAAAGAATTGCTGAATACATATATTTATTTAAAATAGGTTCATCTTTTCTTATTGGTTTTTCTTTCATATATCTTTTTATCGGATATTCATAAGAATATGCAAGTCCAGCCAAAGTATCCATTATCATATTTAACCAAAGCATTTGCATTATAGTTATTGGAGTTGAAATTCCAAGTAATGGACCAACTATTGATAAAAATAATGCAATTAAATTCATTGTAAGTTGAAATATTATAAATTTTCTAATTGATTTAAATATTGTTCGTCCAAAAAGAACTGCTGATTCAATAGATTTAATATTATTATCAATTATAACTATATCACTTGCTTCTTTAGCTACCTCTGAACCACTTCCTAAAGAGATACCAACATCAGCACTTTTTAAAGCTGGTGCATCATTTACTCCATCTCCAGTCATACCAACAACTAAATTATTTTGTTCCAAAATTTTGGCAACTCTTGCTTTATCCTTTGGAAGAGCACGAGCAATTACTTTTATCCTTTTATAATATTTATAAACTTCCATATCACTCATGCTTTCAAGTTCATCATGACTTATAACCAAAGAATCACGTTTTAACATTCCTAAACTATCTGCTATTGAACGACTAGTATTTATATCATCTCCAGTAATCATAATTGTATGAATTCCAGCTTCTTCAATCGTCTTTAAAGTTGATGCAGCTTCTTCTCTTATCTCATCCCTTAACAAAATAAATCCTAGTAAAGTATTATTTTGTAAAATTGATAAAACTCTTATTCCTGAAGATGTAAAAGTATCTATCTTTTTTAACATCTCTTTTTTATCTTTTATATACTTTTTATTACCATCATTTTCTATATAAAAGGTTGATAGTTTAATAAGAACCTCACTTGCCCCTTTATAATAACTTTTACCATCATTTAACTTAACATACGAATATTTGTTTTCAGAATTAAAATGAATTTTATCTTCAATCTTTTTAGTCAAAGGAATTTTTCCAACAAATGTAAGTATTGCTTTATCTGTAGAATTTCCTCCTGTAACCTGATTATCTTCAAAATAAGCATCATTGTTGTATAGAAGAGCATCTATAAAAATATTTTTTAAATCATCTTTCATATCATCTAAAGTATTAAAGTGAGTATCATCTGGTAAACATATTCCGATAACTGAAAGTTTTCCTTTAGTTAAAGTTCCAGTTTTATCAGTAAGCAAAACATTCATTGATCCACTAGTTTCTATTCCAACTGCTTTTCTAACTAAAACATTATTTTTAAGCATACGTTTCATATTCGACGAAAGTACTAAAGCAACCATCATTGGTAAACCTTCTGGAACACAGACGATAATTATTGTTACAGCTAAAGTAACAGTCTCAATAGCTAAATCAACTACATATTTAGGATTAGTTATTAAACTCATTATAATAGCTTCATCAAAATTATTACTGATAAATACTGTATTAAAAATATTAGAAATTGATGCTAAAATGGCACCAATATAACCAATTCTAGAAATTATTTTAGCAAGTTTAGTTAAACGAATTCGCATTGGTGAAGGTAAATTATTTTCAGTAAGTCCTTTAGCAATTGACCCATATACTGTATTAATTCCAACTTTTTCAACACGAATACTTGCACTTCCAGATAAAACTACACTTCCTTTAAATACATGTTCACCAAGTCTTTTAGTAACTTCTTTAGATTCGCCATTTATACTTGATTCATCAACACCAATACTTCCCTCTACTAAAACACCATCCGCTGGTATTAATTCACCGCTTGAAAGAAGAACTATATCCGAAACTACAACTTCATCATTTTTAATAGTTGCATTTTTTCCATTTCTTCTTACTCTAACGGTGATATTTTCATATTCACTTTGAAGTCTTTCAAATGATTTATTTGATCCATATTCTGAAAGAGATGATATTAAAGAAGAAAGTAAAATTGATATAAGCATACCTAAAGTTTCATACCAATTTTGATCTTTAAAAAGTAGAACAAAACGGATAGCAAGAGCAATCAACATTATTTTAATTATTGGATCTCCTAAAGATTCAATTATCAGATTTAATAACTTATTTTGTTTTTTTACACTTATGTTATTAGATCCATATTTTTTTCTTGATACAACTACTTCTTCATCAGTTAAACCATTCATTTTCTTCACCTATAAATTTATATGTTGAAAAGTTTGAGTTTATGAACTAAGGAATCTTTAAGGTTTGTCCAATTGATAAAGTGTTGCTTGTTAAATTATTAAGCTTCTTTAACTCATCTACTGTCGTATTATATTTTTTAGCAATAGAATACAAAGTATCCCCTTTATTAACCATAATTTTATTAACTTCATCGATTATCAAAAGTTCTCCAACAGTTATCATATTACTTGTTTTATTGTTGATACTTTTTAGTTTATCAACACTGATACCATACTTTTTAGCAATAGAATATAAGGTATCTCCGCTTTTTACTTTATAATAAACTGGAGATTCTGCCTCATTCTTTTCTTCTTCAGTTGGAATAATTAAAGACATACCTATTTGTAAAGTATTGCTTGTAATATTGTTGGCTTTTTTAATTTTATCAACTGTTGTTCCATATTTTTTGGCAATAGAATATAAAGTATCTCCACTTTTTACTTTATATAAAGATGTAGCTGAGGCACCAATATAATCTAAAATAGCATCTGCTACCATTGTTGCAAACTGATCAATATTGTTTTTTATAATATTTGCATCACTCGAATTATCAACATATCCATATCTAATAATAATAGTTTCATATCCTGGTGTTTCACGTGTTAAATAAAAATAATCTTTAGTTGTATCAACCGAATAACGATACTGATAATATTTAGTTTCATTTAAAGTTTCAAGTTTGCTACTAATAAGTTTTGGCAAAGTATCTTTTTTACTTAAAGGATAAATAATTTCTATACCACTTGATCCACCAGAATTTAAAGTATTAGATATTAAAATAACATTATCCTTATTTGGATATTTACTCTTTAGATCTTTTATTCTATCATCATATGATATAGTTATATCTCCACTTCTAAGTAAGTAAGTATCAACTCCTCTGCTCTTTAAAATATCATAGATTTTCTTTGATATTTCAAGAGAAACATTTTTTTCAACTAATCCATTGCCTTTTGCTCCAGAATCTGCACCTCCACCACTTGCATTAATAACAACGCTTTTCATGTTTATCACCACTATAACTTTATTAAAGAAAAAAATATTTATTACAGAGCATCTTAAAAGAACAAATAAAAACCAGGAAAAATCCCGGTTTACTATTTTAATAGATCTGCTAAATACAGTTCATCTTTGCTATGTTGTTTTTTATAATTTTTATATTTTCTTATACTTTCTATTAAATAAATTACACGATTACCGCCATAATACATTTCTAGAAATTCTGATGATTGATCATATTTCTTACCATTATATTTTATATTCTTTTTAGCAAATGCTTTTGGTGATTGGTTACTTTTAACTTTTTCGTAAGTTCTTTCTAATCCTTCATTTAATATAAGTAACATTTCTAACTCCGGTTTTGTACAATATTTATATATTTCCGAATCAAATACAATATTATTTATATCTTTTGGAATAATAAGCTTATCAGTTTGCTTATCACCCACTCTATATACTTTTACCGGCTTACCATAATGTTTTAATTCAGTTTTTATCACTGGATGACTTAATTGCCTGATTGGATAAACTCTTCGTCCTATTAAATCATCTCTTGTAAAATTCAATGCATTAGCTTTTAATAAAAAATTCAATATTACTTCTTCATTTGTTCCTTCACACATCAATAAAATTTTCATTACATTAGTTCTTTTTTGAAGTTCATCAAAGCATCATAACTAACATTTGTATTAAATTCATTATTATAAAACTTATTACTTTTTAACAACTCTGTTCTAAATTTGTAATTTTCATGCATGTTTTCTAATTTTATTGCATCCTCATATTTACATATGTAAATATTATCGCTTCTACCAAATAAGTCAAGAATTTCACAATAATGCGTAGTAAAAATTAATGTAGCATTTTTCCTATTAACAGATTTATCCTTATACAGATTTACCAAATTTTCAACTAGAGTTTTATGAAAATGATTTTCAATTTCATCAATAATTAAATCTGCTCCTGTTCTTAATGAATACACCACAAAAGTAAACAAACCAAACCCTTTTGTAGTACCACTTGATAGGATTTCATACAATTCAGCATTTGATACTTCTTTTGTGGATCCATTCACATAAACTATTCTATACTTATTCTCATTAATCATTTCTATGTTATTTAGATGTTCGTCAAACATTTTTAATAAGGATGTTATTACTAAAAGATTATTATCTAAAAGTTTATATACATTGAATGCATTAGCATAATTTCTATACATAAAATCATCACTTGGGCAATATATACCACGCAAAGTTATATCATTTAATAAAGAATATATCATAGATGTATCATCAGGTAATTTTACATTAAAAGTAACTTCATCAAATTTATCATATTCAAATATATTTCTTGCATGAGCTTTTTTATATACTCTTTTATATAGCTTTTCGTTTTTAAAAAACACTGATGTACTATCAACTGAATTAATGTTTTTTATCAAGTCAGTTGTGTATCTATAAACTGCACCTTCATGAAAAAATGTTATATCTAAGCTTACCGTGTTATCAATAAATTTAAATGTATTTTTGGAACTATTAATTCTAAAATTAGAAAAAATATCATATATTACGGACAATAATTCAACCGAAGTAGTTTTTCCAGATGCATTTTTTCCGATTATACCTAAAGTATTAAAAACAAATAGATCTTCAGCAATTTCTTGTAATTCAAACTCTTTATCTTCAGAAGTTTTATTTCCGGTTGGAATAAAAGAAATTTCAAATCCCTTTTCACATAGCTTAAAATTATCAGCTACTACCCTTAGTAATTTCATAAGTTCCTCCTCCTTTTTTCTAATAATAGTATATTACATTTTTATCAAAAAAAACACTTTTTTTGTTTTTTTTGTAACTTTATTGCCTTTTTTATGTGATTTTTTAAAAAAATTAGCAATTTCTCATATTTTTATAATTTTATTAAAAACGTTTTCACCTTCACTATACCTCCTACTAATATATTTACCGGTCAATTAATGTTTTTCTTTAAATAAAAATAATGTCGAATAAAAAATTATATGATACAATAATAAAAGGAGTATAGCTTATGATAAGAGAGTATTACAATTTCATTAAAGATTATTTAAAATTAGCAGAGCTAAAGCCATTATATTTAACTATAAATTTTTTAACAGCATTTTTTTATAAAAGTTTATCTATTCTACTTCCATTCATTGCATCCCTTATAATTAAATATTTAACTATAGGTGATGCACAATCAACATATATTGCCTTAATCGCTTTTTTTATAACTTACATTTTATATACTGTGGCTCTTTATGCAAATTATAAAATATATAGATATAATGTAAGCTATTGCTACGACAAATTAACGGAAAAAGTATTAAACAAGTTGATATCCGTTGATAACTCTTTTACTAGAATGATAAGCAAAGGAAGACTTATGAACTCTATCAACACAGATATAACTGAAATCGGTGATATGAATGATCGTATAGCAGAAGTATTATTAGGAATCTTAGAAATACTAGCTGTACTTATTATTGTTTCCTTCTATAATATCTACATATCACTAATACTAGTAGTATTTTCTATTCTATATATAAAACTTAGAAACAACTTCGACAAAAAGATAAATTATTATCATAATAAAGTTTATATTCAAGATGATAGATATAGCTCTTTACTTATGCAAATTGTCTCTGGTCTTCAAGAGATAAAAACATTTAATATGTTACCAAAGTTAAAAAACAAATTGAATACCATTCAAAATAAATTCACAAAGGACTATACAAACAAAAGAATGTACACAACATTAAGAGATAATGATGTAAAAGTTATAACTTATACGTTTAGATTTATTCTATACCTATTCTTACTTCTTTTAATATATCTTGAAAAGATGAATATAAGTGCACTTGTTTTAATCATTGCCTATCATGAATCATTAGTTAACTATATAAACTATCTAATTGAATGTACTGGCGCTATAAGAAAAACAAATACATCGGTTAATCGAGTCAATGATATCCTAAACTATAATTCAAATGAAATTCAGTTTGGTGATAACAATACTGACGACATATTTGGAATAGTTGAATTTAAAAATGTCTCTTTAAACATTAAAGATAAAGAGATATTACATAATATAAATTTAAAAATAAATCATAATGAAGTTGTTGCTATAGTAGGAAGTGCTGGTTCTGGTAAAACAATGATATTCAATCTTCTTCTAAGACTTTATAAACCAACAAAAGGAACTATTAAAATAGATAATATAAATATTTATGATTTTTCTAAAGAGATTTATTCCCATAATGTTTCAGTTGCCAATCAAAAACCATTTATATTTAATACAAGCATTAGAAAAAATCTTAACTTTGTAGATACAAATATTGAAAATCAAATTGATGCTTGTAAAAAAGCCGGTATTCATGATTTTATTGAGAGTTTACCAAAAGGATATAACACAAAACTAAGAGAAAATGGAATCAATATCTCTGGAGGTCAAAAACAAATGATATCTATTGCTAGAACAATTCTATCTGATGCTGAGGTCTTACTTTTAGATGATGTAACTACATCATTAGATCCAAGTACAGCAAAGCAAGTTCCAAAGTTAGTCGATAATTTGAAAAAGGAAAGAACAATTTTAATGATCACTAAAAAACCAGATTTAATGAAAATCGCTGATAAAATCGTTGTTTTAGACAATGGAAGAATTGTTGATATTGGTACTCATAAAGAATTGATTGAAAGAAATGATATATACAAGATGCTACAATCAAGAAAATCACCAAGTAGAATTGGGGTGTTTGATAATGATTAAAAAATATTACTTAATTGTCAAAAAATACTTTTCATTAGGCGCAAATAATAAGAAATGTTTAATCCACTTATTCATCTCTGCTCTCCTTAGTAACACATCATTTTTACTTATTCCCTATTTCGCAGCTAAAATAATTGAATATGCTACCAAAACAGATTATAAAATGGCAGGAATATATGCTTTAATTTACTTAATATCCAGTCTTTTCTATACTTTATGTCATCATTACAATTATGTATCATATAAAAACAACTCTTTATATACTCATAACAAATTACAAAAGTTGATAATGGATAAAGTAACCACTTATGATGAAAATTTCACTAAAACGATTTCAGTTCCATATATAATAAACACATCATTTAAAGATGTTGGGGAAATCATGCAGATACCTGATCAATTATTTGATAGCATCACTGAATTTATCACGATTGTAATTGCCTTAATTATTCTATCTAATGTAAATATCTATATAGGCATTTCAACAATTATTTTAAACATTTTATCTTTATATGCTCTAAATAAAAATATGATTAAAAGAGATTATAATTTAACTCGTCAAAGGAAGTATGAGGATAACATCTCTGGTCTTATGGGTCAAGTATTGGATGGAAATAAAGAGATAAAATCATTTAATATGAAAGAGGATATAAAATCTTATTTAAACGATTATAAAAAGAAATGGAAGAAAAGCTATTTTATCAAAAGAAATTATGAAGATCACATCTATGTTTTAGTTCCAACCATATTGGGTTTCGGAAAAATTCTTATATATTTAATTCTTATATACTTGATATTAAATGGAAAATATGATGTTGCAACACTAGTATTAGTAATAGGTTATTATGAAAATATTCAAACAAAATTTGAAAATTTATATGATTGCTTGGATAACATATCAGCAAATTCAACCCGTGTTGATCGAGCATTCAACGTGTTAAACTATAAAACAAAGAATATGCTGAACTTCGGCGAAAATAAAAACGATGACATAAATGGAGAGATAGAATTTAAACATGTTTCATTCACCTATGAAAAACAACAAACTATGAAAAATGTCAGTTTTAAAATTCCACCTAGATCATTTACAGCCATTGTTGGAAAAAGTGGATCAGGTAAATCAACTATATTTAGACTTCTTTTAAGACTATACAAAGCAAATAAAGGTGAAATATTAATAGATAATGAAAGCATTTATGATTATTCTAAAGAAGTATATTCTAGTAATGTAGCAATTGTTACTCAAAAACCATTTATATTTGACATGAGTATAAAAGATAATTTGTCTTTAATCGATTCCAATAGAAAAAATCAAATTGAGGCTTGTAAAAGAGCTGGAGTGCACGACTATATAATGAGCTTAAAGGATGGATATAACACTAAATTATTTGGAGATGCTGAAAATATATCTACTGGTCAAAAACAATTAATTGCACTTGCAAGAACTCTATTATCAAGATCAGAGATACTTCTATTTGATGAAGTAACATCATCTTTAGATATGAATACTTCAAAACAAATATTAGATATTTTAATGGATTTAAAAAAAGATCATACAGTTTTAATGATTACTCATAAACCAGAACTGATGAAAATGGCCGATGAAATAATTGTAATTGACCATGGAAGATTGGTGGGAATTGGTTCACATGAACATTTAATGAAACATAACAAATATTATCAACAATTACAAAAAAGATAAAAAAAATTCCAGATATTCTGGAAATTTTTTTATACATTTTTATTTAATGCTTCATATACTTGAACACTCATTTTAACCGTGGCACCAACAATCGGATTATTACCCATTCCAATGAATCCCATCATCTCTACGTGGGCTGGAACGGAAGAAGATCCGGCAAATTGAGCATCTGAGTGCATTCTACCCATGGTATCAGTTAAACCATAACTTGCAGGGCCTGCTGCCATATTATCTGGATGCAAAGTTCTTCCTGTTCCACCTCCAGAAGCTACTGAAAAGTATGGTAATCCATTTTCAACACGATGTTTTTTATATATACCGGCTACTGGATGTTGAAATCTTGTTGGATTTGTTGAATTTCCCGTTATAGAGATATCAACGTTTTCATGCATCATTATAGCAACACCTTCTCTAACATCATAAGCTCCATAACAACGAACTTCACTACGAACACCATTACTATAAGATTTTTCACTAACAACTTCTAACTTATTATGTTCATAATCAAATTTTGTTTCAACATAAGTAAAACCATTAACTCTAGATATTATTTTAGCCGCATCTTTTCCTAAACCATTTAAAATTACTTTTAATGGAGTTTTTCTGACCTTATTAGCCGATGCAACTATTCCAATTGCTCCCTCAGCTGCGGCAAATGACTCATGTCCAGCTAAAAATGCAAATACTTTTGTATCTTCACTTAAAAGCATGCTTGCAAGTTTACCATGACCGATTCCAATATGTCTTTCTTCTGAAACACTTCCTTCTATACAAAAACTTTCTAAACCTTTACCTATTAAAGTGGCTGCTTCACTTGCGTTTTTTACTCCACTTTTTAAAGCGATTGCACAACCAACAACATAAGCATAAACAGCATCATCAAAAGCAATATTTTGAACCTCTTTGACACTTATCTCAGGCATTATATTGTAACTTTTGCATATGTCTTTTGCTTCATTTAAATCTTTTATTCCATATTCATTTAAAAGCTTTGTAATCTTTTCTATACGATTATTATAATATTCAAACAATTCCATAAATTATTCCTTTCTTGGGTCGATTTTTTTAGAAGCTTCTTCAAATCTACCATAAATACCAGTTGATTGATTAATAGCTTTCACTGGATCAACTCCTGTTTTTAAAAGTTCTATCATTTTACCAGTATTTATATACTTATAACCGATTATCTTATTCTCTTCATCTAAACCTAAAGATAGGATATAACCATCAGTTAAATTTAAATATCTAACACCCTTTTCTTTAGTAGAATAAACTGATCCCAGTTGACTTTGTTTAAACTTACCCAAATCTTCCATACAAGAACCAATACTAAGTCCACCTTTAGAAAAAGCTGATTGACTTCTACCATAAACGATTTGTAAGAAAAGCTCTCGCATTGCTGTATTGATTGCATCACACACCAAATCAGTATTTAAAGCTTCAATCAAAGTTTTACCAGGTAAAATTTCTCCAGCCATAGCTGCTGAATGAGTCATACCTGAACATCCAACAGTTTCCACCAAAGCTTCTTCAATAATTCCATTTTTGATGTTTAAAGTAAGCTTACATGCTCCTTGTTGAGGTGCACACCAACCAACTGCATGAGTAAGTCCTGATATATCGCTTTGCTCTTTGGCACTTACATAAATTCCATCCTCAGGGATTGGTGAAGGTCCTCCAACCGCATCACTTCCAATTGGACACATATTTTTAACTTCTTCTGTCATATATTCGCCTCTATTCTAATTATTATTATAGCAAATTTGCCTTTTCTTATAAATATACTTTACATAAAAAAAAGAAACTTAGTGTTTTTTATTAAGCTTCCTTATATCATTATTACATGCTATTTTCTTTAACTTTGCTGCTTCAATAAAAGAAACAAAAATATTATTCATATTCTTATGTCTTGAATTAACCATCATCTCAGTTGTTTTAACTATACTATAAAATTTTGAAGTTGAATCAATATAACACTCATGCACAATAAGGAAATTATAGCATACAACTAAAGAAAAAGATATGTTTCCATATCTTAACTATTATACTTATCTTTATCACTATTTAAACACATAATATTTGAAAGTTCACTTATTTTCTTATTTTCTTCCTCCAAACTATTTCCTAGATGTTCAAAATAGTTTTCTTTAATAACCTTATTACTTATATTAACTTTAGTAGTAATTTCATTGTTGATTTGATTTAACTCCTCAGTTGTATAAGTCTTATCCGTATAATACTTTATCTTATTCTTTTTAGCATTATAATAAGCTATTTCATTCTTCCATGAACCATCAGCAAACACGGTTAAACTCTTAGCATCACTGCTGAAAAGATCAGTTCCTAAATAAAGTCTAGGATCATAATCTAAATCAAATAGATTAGCAATTGTTGGTAAAATGTTTAAATAGAAAGTATATTCACTAAATTTCTTTGGTTCAATTGTAGAATTATATATTACAAATGGAACTTGTTCAGCATTCATATCCTCATTCGTATCATAATCTAATACTTCATTTAAATGATCTTTATTAATTCCATAAGGATAATGATCTCCATATAAAACTATAACGGTATCATCTAAAATTCCACGACTTTTTAATCCTTCAAGAAGAATTCCTAAACCATCATCAAGTATTTTTAATTTAGACATATATCTTCTAACATCACTTGAATATCCTGTTCCATCTGTCATGCTATAGTATTTATCCCCTTGAATTGAACTTGTGCTATATGGTTGATGAGAAGAAACTGTAGTAAGCCATGTCATAAAATGTTCATTATTGCTTGTCTTCTTATCAATTATTTTTAAAATAGCTTCCATAAATTCATCATCATTGGCCCAGTTAGTATATTCATTTGAATATTTAATACCAAGCTTTTGAACACCATAGTATTCTCCACTACCCATATTCTTATGAATTGTACTTCTTGGATAATATGCTTCCGTATAATCATGACTTGAGAAAGTTACATAATTTTGTCTATTAAATAAATTAAATATACTTTCATAATAAGTATTTGCTTTATACTTACTTGCCGTACATGTGTTATATATTGAATATAAAGATGTCATTCCACTGAATTCATTATTCATAGTTGCACATGAATTTCTTGGGCTATAATTGTTTTCCCAAGACCAACCTTCAGTATATAACTTATAGAAGTTTGGATAATATTCAGGATTAATAAATATATCATTTGCGGATTCCATCATAATAACTATTAAATTCTTATCTTTAAACATGCCAGTATAATCATTCTTATCTGTTATAGTTTGATTAATAAAATAGTTGCTTAATGCTTTATATTCCAAGTTATCTTCATTTTCAATAACAGCATTAAAAGCTTTATCATCTATTACTCTTGTTTTATCAGTTATCTCTTTATCATCACTTTTATCATTAACGTAATCTTCTACTATTGTAACTGGATGAATAATTGCTTTTACATCCAAAATACCAAATCCTGTTGTACCAAATTGTTCAATAGTTAAACTTGGGTTAGAAGCTGTTAAAAATAAATTCATATTTGATGTAGTTTGAAGTTTATTTTGAAAAGCATCATATTCTATTGTTACAAAAAACAAGTTACCAAACAAAAGCAAAATAACAAACGTATTAATAAATTGTTTCTTTAAACTGAATTTATAATCTTCTTTATCCAAAAATATAAAATAAAGAATAGTTAATATAAATGGAATAAAAGTTAAGAAATAAATGACTTTAAAACTTAAAAAGAAATCTTTTATATAGTCTACTACTGCTCCAAATTGACTTGAAGTTTGTAAAGACATATAAACACCTAAAAAGTTATAAAATCCAGCTTGAGCACAAGCATAAGCAGATATTACAAAGTTAACTATAGATGTACATATAATTCTTGCCTTTCTTGGAATATTACCCAAAATAAGAGCCAATATTGAAGATATAAAAACAGACGAAAAAAATATTCTAATCATAGAAACATCTATTAACTTAGAACCATTTATCAACTTAAAAATTATATCAACCAATAATATATTTATTAATACTACAAAGAATGTTTTTATATAATCATTATTAAAAAACTTCTTCATAAAAACACTTCCTTTTTATAAAACATTATAATAATAGCATATATTTATGAAATTAAAAAGAACAAAAAATAAAATTTGTTCAATTTCTATATTATATTCAAATTAGTATAGAAAAAGTTCCTAATTTTTGGTATTCTTATATAGAAGAATAAAGTATAGGTGATATTATGTTTGGTAATATAATTAAATTTGAAAAATCAGTTATATATGTTGAAAATATAAAACATATAGCTGATACTAATTACATCGGTTTTCATGTTGTATTTGAAGAAAAATCACATAAAATAGTTGGAGAAATAATTGAAATAAACAAGGAATATATCGCGATTCAACTTATTGGTGAAATTGTTGATGGAGTATTCGCTAACGGTGTTATGAAAAAACCAGGAGCAAGTGCAATAGCAAGAATTATTTATAAATCCGAGCTTGAACTTATTTTAGGAAATCAAGACTTATCAAATAGAAGCAACTTGCTTATAGGTACATCTCCAATATATAAGGAATACATGATAACATCAAACATCAATGAATTCTTTGCAAACCATTTCGCGGTTATTGGAAACACTGGATCTGGTAAAAGTTGTGGTCTTTCTAGATTGATACAAAACGTCTTCTTTACAGCAAATGGAAAAATTCCAATAAATGCTCATATGTGTTTATTCGATGTATATGGAGAATATTACAACACTTTTAATGAGATGGATAAATTTGTAGGCCTTCACTTTAAAAGATATACAACTGAGATACGTTTTGGAGATGCATCTCTTCTAACAATTCCAGCATATCTTTTAACTGTTGATGATCTTGCAATCCTTCTAGGAGTTAAGGATGCATCTCAACTTCCTATACTTGCAAAATCCATAGATCTAGTAAAGATATTTTGTTCAACAGATCCTAAATCAGTTGACTATAAAAACGATATAATAGCGAAAACCGTGCTTGATATTTTATCAAGTGGAAAAAATGCAACTCAAATAAGAGATCAAGTTATATCAATACTTACAACTTATCATACTGATGATATAAATTTGGATTCAAAGATAAGACAACCTGGATATGAAAGAACATTAAGACAATGTTTAAATATCGATGATCAAGGTAAAATAAATGCCCTTGCTTTAGTTATTAATTTTTTACAAACATATATAAAAGTTGATATCAATGTAACTTTAGATGAAAATATAACTTATACTTTAAGTGATCTATATTATGCATTAGAGTTTGCTCTAATAAGTGAAGGAATATTAACAAGTGAATCAGCATTTGATAAAAACAACATTTTAAAATCAAGACTACAATCCATCATCAACAGTGATAAAAATGAATTCTTTAAATTTGATAGATATGTATCCAGAGCTGAATTTGTTGAAGAATTCTTTAAAACTGGTCCAAATGGAGAAAACGTTCAATTGGTTGATGTCAATCTATCATTTATTGAAGATTCATTTGCTAAATGTTTAACAAAGATATTCTCAAGAGTATTCTTTGAACATACAACAAGTTTACAGGATAGAGGAACATATCCAATACATATAATATTAGAAGAAGCACATAGATACGTACAAAATGATTCAGATATAAGTGTTTTAGGATACAATATATTTGATAGAATAACAAAAGAAGGAAGAAAATATGGAACTATTTTAGGTTTTGTTACTCAAAGACCAAATGAGTTATCTAAAACAGCATTATCTCAATGTTCTAACTTCGTTGTATTTAGACTTTTCTATCCAGAAGATCTAGAGATAGTAAAAGGTATTTCATCAAACGTTACTGATGAAACACTAGAGAAAATAAAAACATTAAAACCTGGTATGGGACTTGTATTTGGTACAGCTTTCAAAGTTCCACTTCTAGTAAAATTCCCACTTCCAAATCCAATGCCAGTATCTACATCAATTAAAATAGATAAAATTTGGTATCAATAAAGACTTTTCGTCTTTATTTTTTTTGCAAAAAAAAAACGTTGATAACTCTTATATTATCAACATTTTATATATTATTTATTAATTTTATAAGTAAGTTTTTCTGAATCACTTAAATCTTGATCAATACTTATTCTCAAGACTCTTCCTTCTTCTTTTTCTAGTGTTTCTCCAATGTATCCAGTAAGTGTTGTTGTTTTACTTTTACTTTCCAATATTACTTCTATTGTTTTTAGATTAAATACATCTCCACTTTCATTAAATACATTTGCTGTAAAGGTGCTTACTCCATCTTTATATTCTAATGAAGCATCTTCCATTGATAATCCTTCTACTGTTTGATTTCTCAAATATCCTGTATTTGGATCACTCAATGTATTTCTTATTATCAATCCAGCTACTACTACTAGGAAGATACTTCCTAGTATAATTGCTGTTCTTTTATTATTTTTTATTAGTTCTATAACTTTCTTCATCATTACTCTCCTTATAAAATTATTTTACCACATATGGATCATCTATTGTACCTAAACCACTTATTTGTGCATCACTTTTTAAATTTATTACTGGTCTTAAAATATTAGGGTATTTACCGGTAGAATCATGATCGTAACTAATATAATGATCTCCTATATCCCCACTAAAATATATAGCTATGTCACCTACATTTGAAATATAATCATAAACTCCAGAAGGACTCATTGTCCATGAAAGGCTAGGTGTAGTATATAAATAATAATTATTGTTACTTTGTAAAAAATAACCACCTGCATAAACAGCTTCATCATAAGTAATCAATCCTATATTTGAATTAACTATTCCTTTACCATTACCATCTGTCTCACACTTAAAGTTTGGAGTATAACTTGTATAAACTGTCATTGTAGCAGCTCCAGATGTATAATTAGAATTATATTTAACTTTAGCTTGTTCACAGAAATATGCTCCAGTTGCAACTTGTTTTGAATAAGTTTCATTGTTTTCTATATTGGTATTATACCAGTTTTCTAATGCTGTTTTTGCTTCACTGTTGGAATAATACATGTATGAATAATCATCATATTTCAAGTTAAATGCATATGCTTGATTATTGTTTATTCCATCTTGCATTATTAATCTTATTGTTCCATCTTCATTGATTCTTACTATTCTCCATGTTTGTCCAGCAAAACTTACATAGTTATCTTGAACGTCTCCTCTAAAGTAATATGTTGGTTCTCCTGAATTCGTTTCTGTTGATTTATATAATCCGCTTACATCTTCTGTATTATTACTTGATGTTGTAAGTGTTGGTTCTGTTGTTATTATTTCTCTACTCATTATTGTATCTTTTAATGAGCTTACTTTTACTAAAGTTATTGTTTTACTTATCTCAGTTGTTTTTCCACTTCCACTTGTTGCTATACAAGTTATCGTGTTTTCTCCGTCTTCTAGTTCATTTGTATTTTTAATTTCTTTATCATTTACTTTACAAATAACTGTTCCTTCGCTTTTTCCAAATGTTGATTTTGTAGGTATTTCATAACTATCATTTTGAGTTACTTCATCTGGTATATCCATTTCTATTGTTGGTTCTACATTATCAACACTTGTTATTACATAACTACTGCTTCCAACAACTTTATCATCTTCTAGACTTCTTGCAAGTATTATCTTTTCTTCTTCTATAACTATTGGTTCTTCATATTCTATCCAGTTTTCTCCTAGATCTAAACTATATTCATTTTTATATCCTTCTGAATATGATATCTCGATTGTTTTACTGCTTGTCCAGTTTGTATCGTTTATTTTTATCTCTGGTATATTTTTATTTACTTCTATTCTCTCTTTTAAGTTTATTTCACTTATCTCTAAGTTTTCACTTCCACCAGTTATTACAAATTTATATGATTCTTCTGGAATGTTGATAACTGTTAAGTTATTAACAAATGTTGTAGATAATAATTCTGTACTATTTTTATCATATACTTTTATACTTGCATCATTTGATGCTTCATTTTCTAAATAGAATCTTATTTTTCTATTTTTTAATTTTTCTTCTATTGTAAATACATATTCTTTATTTGCTTCTAACACTGCTTTTGTTTCTTCATTTTCATCTATTGTTTCATATGGTATTCCATTTTGTGTTTGAGCTTCATATGTTACTACATCAGTTTCTGTTTTATCTGCTTTTATTCCTTTTGCTAGTATTTTTGTATTTGCTTCTACATCAAATGAACCTTTATATTCTAACCATGTTGTTCCATTATCTAAACTATATAATTTTTTAGTTAATGTTGATAAATAATTGATTATTATATTTATTTTTTCTTTTTCAAATTTTGATTCAGTTAAGTTTGGTGTAGTATAGTTAAATGTAAAGCTTACTGGTTGTAATTGAGTGTAAGTTATTGTACCAGCTCCTCCAGATCCGCCACCATTTTTCAAATAATTTCCAAGAGAATTAATCAATTGCATTGTAAATATATTTATTGAACCTCCGCCGGAGCCACCACCAACTTCTCCGACTGGTCCGCCATAGCCACCTGAATATCCATGAGATGATATAGTTCCATTATTTACATAACTATTTGAGTATATTATTAATAATCCTCCAGTTCCATTTGATCCATTTGAACCGCAAACTCCAGCTCCACCTGGATTTCCAGCTCCTCCACCACATCCAAATGTACAATTAGATGTAGAGCCATAACCTCCAGCTCCTCCAAAAGCTGCTCCTGAACTTGCGCCTCCGTGATGAGATGCGCCTCCACCTGGTCCTCCAGAGTAACTTGTTCCTGGTCCTCCGGAGCCAGGAGAACCACCATATGCAGAACCTCTTCCACCTGAACCTGTCATTCTTCCAACACCAGCAACGCTGTTTCCAACAGCTCCTTCTGCTGGTACATATTCATAAGACCCATCAGTATTCTTCCACAAGTATACATTTTGGCCTTCAGCTTTTGCTCCATGTGAATTATCTATTGTTCCATTATTTGTTAATTTTCCTGTTACATATAATGTGAATCCTTTTGGTCCTCCGTATGTTGCATCGTAGTATGGTGCTACTGTTACTCCTGAATCTATTTCTAAATCTCCATTTACTTTTACTATTACCATATTTTGAGCATAATCTTCGGATGTTGCTACATCTTTTGCATCCCCAAATGTCTGATTTTCAGTAAAGTGTTGATTTCCACTTAATGTATAGATATGAACGGGATATGTTTCATTGTTAACTGCAAAATAGTAATATCCTGAATTTAAACTATTGTCATTTAATATACTTAAGATACTTTCTCCTTTTATTGTTACACTCTCAATGTATTTTTCTTTATCTTGCTCAATTATGTCAGTTAAATCGTAATACTTTTTATTTCTAATCTCACCAATAGTTATTGTACCAGTTCCTCCGGCTCCTCCATATCCATAACCACTAGATGCAGCGCCGCCATTTTTATCATGATTCCCTAATATTTCATAATAGTGCGTATCTGTAGATAATGTTGAATCTTCCTGATTTAGTACAGTATTTTGATTAATAAAAATATTAATAGAACCTCCACCAGATCCTCCTCCGCCTTCGCCAACAGATCCGCCTATTCCACCAGAATATCCATGAGATGATACAATTCCTTTATTTATATAAGTATCTGAATATATTATTAATAATCCACCAGTCCCATTTGCACCATTTGGTCCACAAGCTCCAGCTCCACCTGGATTTCCAGCTCCGCCTCCGCAGGCAAAAGTACAATTAGATGTAGAACCATAACCTCCAGCTCCTCCAAAAGCTGCTCCTGAACTTGCACTTCCGTGGTGAGATGCGCCTCCTCCGGTTCCTCCAGAATAGCTAGTTCCTGATCCACCTGATCCTGGAGTACCACCATATGCAGATCCACCACCACCAGATCCAGTCATTCTTCCAACACCAGCAATGCTGTTTCCAACAGCTCCTTCTGCTGGTACATATTCATAAGAACCATCAGTATTCTTCCATAAGTATACATTTTGGCCTTCCGCATATGCTCCGTGTGAATTATCTATTGTTCCATTATTTGTTAACTTTCCTGTTACATATAACATGAAACCTTTTGGTCCTCCATATGTTTCATCATAATATGGTGCTACTGTTACTCCTGAATCTATTTCTAAATCTCCATTTATTTTTACTATTACCATATTTTGAGCATAGTCATCAGCTGTTGCTACATCTTTTGCATCTCCAAATGTTTGATTTTCAGTAAAATGTTGATTTTCATCATATGTTACTACATGAACTGAATATACTTCATCATTTACTTGTATCTTATATTTTCCAGTTATTATATCTTTATCGGCTATTGCTGCTAAAATGCTATCGGATTCAAAATCATGTGCCTCAACAATTTCAATTTTTTTCTCCACACTTACTTTTCTTCCAACACCCGTTGTTGCCGTACATACAATGCTATGCTTTCCAAGTTTTAATTCACTTGTATTTGTTACTACTTCATTTCCATCTCTACATTCTACATTAGTTCCTGATGGAGTCTCTTTATAATATGTTGGAATATTTTTGTCATATCCCAATTGAATTTTGTTACCAATATTCAATTCAATAACAGGCTCTTCTGTATCAATTTTTGTTACTATAAAGTTACTTGAACCTATTACTTTTTCATCTCTTATAGTTCTTGCTATTACATTTGTTGGTTCAATCAATTTAATAGGGTCTTGATAATCTAACCATGTTGAACCATTATCTAAACTGTATTCATTTTTATATTCATCACTATAGTATTTTACTGTTGCTACTTTTTCTGCAGCCCATCCGCTTTCACTTATACTGATAATAGGTGTATGTAGATCATTAATAAAATTCTCGTTTTGTAAGCTTATTTCTCTTACATCTAGGGTTCCACTTCCAGAATTTATTTCAACATAATAAGTTCCATCTTCAATATTTGCAATTGTTAATACTGCAACTGTAGGTATTTCATTCAACAATTTTTTATCTTTGTCATACAATTTAATCGTTGATGTATTTGATACAGAAACACCCGTATATATTTTCAATTTTTCACCATAAAGATTAGGATTTATTGTAAATAATTTACTTACACCTCTTGCAATTGTTTCACTTGTTTGTAAATCACCATCATAAGCGTTTTTACCAATTGAATTTGCTGGAACAACTACATTTGCACTTACCTCAACAACTTGACCACTTAATTTTCTTTCACTTCTTGCAGTAATTTTACCTGATTTTATTGTTATCGATCCATTATATAAAACATATTTTCCATCGTCTATTTTATAATAATTTTCAATATCATCCTTTGTATCATAAGAGATATAACTTTGTTTTTCTTCTATCATTCCATCTCTTGTTAACATTGGATATCCATCACTTACATTTATAACAGGTGATTTTATTTCATCTAAGTCTAATACATAAGTTATCTCTTTTACAATAGATTCATTTAAAGCTTCGTCTATACCTTTTGCATAAATAGTTAAACTTCCATCCTCATTTTTAAGATTAAATAAATCACTCGATTTCAATATCAACTTATCAGTATATTCTTTATATTCACCATTTTCACCAATTTTATAAAGTTTTACTTTTGAATCTCCATAATCTATTGTAACTTTTGTTTCAATAGTCTTACTCTTTGCTTCCACATTTATTACAATATTTGGAGCATCTTTATCTATATTAGTTACATTAATAATTTTAACTCCGGCATTGCCAAGCTCATCTATTGCATAGAACGTATATTCATCATTTTCTTCAATGGTTATTGTACTAAAGTTATCTATGACACTACCATTATTTTTAAAGTAATCTACATTTTTATTTCCTTTAGCATACTTTATTCTATCTATAACTGATTTATCTTCTACGCGAATAAATAAATTAATTTTTTGTTTTGGCGAGTCTAAATCTCCATTAACAATTATATCTGGAGCTGTATTATCAATATTTGTTATTTTTCTACTAGATATATCGCTTTCCACTTGAGTATATGTTTCACCTTTAGCATAAACAATAACTCCATTTTTAGATACATTGAATGGTCCTGTATATTCCATCCAACCTGTACTTTGCCCACCTTCATTTACTAATTTATAATATTTCTTTTCTAAAGTCTTACTATAATTAATAATTACTTTCACTTCCCTAGAAGTTTCATCCTCAGGTTCAATCATTATATCAGGAGCTGATGGTTTTGTTCTATCCCATCTCATAAACAAGTTTTCCATTAATTTACTGAAAGGAACATCTATTAAATAATAATGATCAGTAAATATTACATCTTTACCATACTCATCTTGAACCTTTATTCCATCGTAACCGTCTAAATTAAATTCGTCTTTATATTCTGGTTTTATTAGAAGTATTCCTATATCATCATAATTTTTCCAAGTTCCATCTGCTTTCCACTTATATTCTCTAACGCTTGCTCCACTTGGATAATTAAGTTTAATTATGTAATACTTTCCTTTATCAATTACATAATATCTTAAATTTTTATTAACGTTTGTAATCTCTTTTGAAGAGGATGCTTCATAACCCAAAGTATTTGCATTATATGCATATATATTAGAATTTTTATATATTTCAAATTCTCCAGTATAATAAAGCTTCTCTCCATTATCTATTTGATAATACTTTTGACTAGCATTTTGATCAAACTCAATAGTTACTTTAACCATGCTAGTATTAGTTGTAGGTTTAACTGTTATTATTGGAGCCATTATACCAGTTGTTAAAAAATCTATACCTTTATCTTTATATCCAACTGCATTTTTACTTGTAGCATATGCATATATAGTTGTATTTTCATCTATTTCAAATGGACCAGTATATTCTTTATATTCACTTTCTCCAGCCAACTTATAATATTTCTTTTCTGCATTAATATCATAATCAATGCTAATTCTAGTTTTATTTACTAATTTATTGCTTTTAACAGGATCAGCAAATATTTCAATTGTTAAGTTTTTCTTTGATGTAGGAGCATTCTTAGTTGTTATGTATTCTTTTTCAACAGTTGCTCCATAAGAGTTAGTTCCTCTTGCGTATATAGTACAACTACTAGTAACTTTAATTTCTCCAGTATATTTTTGGTAAATATATCCATCAAAACTATACTCCAAAGTATCATAATCACTTCCACTAATCTTAGCAATAACTTCATTTGCATTGCTTGACAAATAATCAGGAGTGGTATCAATTCTTACATATGGTCTATAGCCATATTTTATATTTTTTACTCGATAATAACTCCTTCTTGAAATCATACCATCGCTTTTTCTTACATAATAAGCATAAATGGTTGTATTACTAGTTACTTCAAATTCACCTGTATATTCAAAATAAGAACCATATCCAACTTGAACATATATGGCTTCTGCTTCATCTTTTGTTGTCACTTGAATTTTCACTTTATCAGTTAAAGTCGATGATGGAGATCCAGATATAATTGGACCATCTAAATACTCACTTGGTTTAAAATCAACATCTGGAATAGTTGTATAGCTTCCATCTGCTCTTTCTGTTGGCCCATACTTTCCAGAACTTTCAGAATTTCCTTCTTCAGTATATCCTCCTTCAATAGTGCCTGTATATTTTTTATCGCTTGGATTTATACTTACTCCAGGAGGTGCTAAGAGTTCACTTATGAATACTGAATCGTTTCCTTTTATTTTCTTACTATATAAATACTCTCCATCAGAGTTATAAACTCTTTCTTCTTTAGTACTTCTTGCTTCTATTAAAGTGTTAGCTTCTACCTCAAATTCACCTGTATATTCCATCCAATCAGATGCTCCAACTCTATACTCTTTAGTTAAAGCATCTTTTTCGTAATAAATCTTTACTTTAGTCTTTTCTCCTTTTAATATGGTATATTCAGAAGGTTCAATATCAACGGCTACTTTACCACTTGGAGCTATTACATAAGTTTCTCCTAAAAGATTGTATCTTATATAAACATTTTTTACATCTTCTAATTTTACTAGTATAGGTCCTGTATAGTCTTGCCAACCAGTGAAATCATATCCATCTCGAATTTCACCATCTTTTCCTATTCTCCATTGCCAATTAGTTGAATTAGCTGGATAGTAAAGATTTAATCTTATCCATCCATCCCATTCTTCCTCTTCTCCTTCTGGAACATCTACTTCTACCATTTTTGATACTCTTACATTTATTCCGTTATTTCCATATGCTGTACAAACAATATTATGTTTTCCAATTCCTAAATCACTTGTATCAGTTTTTTCATCTTTTCCATCTACTATGCACTTAACTTTTCCACCCTTAGGTCCAAATTTATAGTAACTTGGTAAATCATATTTACTTCCATATATAAATTTTGATGGAACTTTATTCAAATTTATAATTGGAACTTTATTATCAATTAATTCGGTTGTTGTTGTAGATGATGCTTTAGTCGTAGTACTCTTAGTTGTTGTAGCATTATTTGTACAGTTCAAATCACATTTTCCATCATTGTCTGTATCACAGTTTAAATCACATTTTCCGTCATTATCTGTATCACAGTTCAAATCACATTTTCCGTCATTATCTGTATCACAGTTCAAATCACATTTTCCGTCATTATCTGTATCACAGTTCAAATCACATTTACCATCGTTATTTGTATCGCAGTTTAAATCGCAAGAAGTTGAATCATCAACATTTTTGCTTAAAATAATCTCATTACCAGCCTTATCAACTATTTTTATATAAATTATTTTAGTAGATTTGTCTATGTCAAAACTTTTACTTGCTTCAATATAATTTTCTCCATCATAACTATAATATATTTTATCTATTCCACTATGTCTATCCTTTGCATCAATAGTTACTTTTCCATTTTTTACTTCTATTTCCTTTATAACTGGACTTTCATTATCTACAAGTACATATTCTCGATTACTTACTCTACTCTTGTTATTTTTTTCGTCTATACCTCTGAAATATACATACCATTTTCCAGTTTTACTTACAATTGTATTTTTTGTTGTTGTTTTTCTCCAAACACAACCAATCGTATTTTTTCTACTTGTTACACAATATTCATAATGATCTAATGTGTTTTTCATAGTTGCATCTTTTTTTACATTAACTAAAACACTTTGACTCCATTCATGTGTTTTACTTTCTATTACTGGTGCAGTTGTATTGATAAGTGTTGAGATTGTTCCTGATCTGAACATCATAAAAAGTGCACATAGTAAAAATAAAAGAATTATTACAAGTATTGGTCTTCTATCATTTACATATAAAACTACTTTTTCATTCTTTTTTAATTTTGTTTTCTCTTTTGGTTCTACTTTTATTACTTTTCCACTTTTTTCAAATATATTGAATTTCTTTTTTTCTTTTTCTATCTCTATATTAGCTTTTTCTAATATTTCTTTTGCCTCTTTTAAAGAAACTCCTTCCACTTCTGGAACTTTTTTTATTTCCTCTTTTGTCCTCATCTGCACACCTCTATCATCTTCTTAAATTATACTATCTTGTCAATATGAAAATCAATACTTGACATACATTATTTTTTACTTTTTTTGTCCTTTTTTGTCGAAAACTTTTTACTTTTCAACATTAAAAAAGCAAAAACACATTTTACATTATTTTTGCCCTTTTAATATATAATCACATACTTTTTATCTTTATTAAAATTATTGATTATTTCATCTCTTATATTTTCATTATCTCTTGCATATCCACTTAAATAATTAACTCTAGTTATAAGTGAATTATCATATTTTTTTAATTCATAATATTTCGTATTTTCTTTCTCGCCTATATATTTTTCATATTCTTCTTTACTATTATGCAAAATATATAGATAAGATTTATATGAATTATTGTTAATAATATATTCGTAATATTGATTTTTCTTTTTATTTCTAACAATTATTCTTTCATCACTGGTTACCCCTAGAGAATCTATAAATTTATTTCTTTGATTTATTACATCTTTACTTAATTTATTTCCACATCCAGTTAATAAAACCAAAACAACTAACACCATCAAAAAAAGTCTTTTATTCATCTATCCACCTCTAATAAAAGTATATCATAGGGAACAATAAAAGTATAATTTTATAGTTTTCAACTATTTTTCATATATACTATGCTATAATGTTTATGGTGATGATATGAAAAAAATAAAAAAACTTTTTAAGGAACACAGTCCGTATTTACTTATATTAACTTTATGTGAAGGATTATTAAGTCTTGTATGTACTCTTTCATTTGTATATTCTGACTCTCTTAGTTATGATGATTCTTTGATATATAATGCAATAGGTGTAGAAAAACTTCTAGAGACATTATACTCTTCAACATTCTGGGCTTTACTGCTTTTAATACTTGCATTTATATTTGTGCTTAACATTACATGTATTAAATATAAAAATCTAGAACACGGATTTATAAGCATATGCCTTTGGGTACTTATGTTTATATTATCGATTAATTTAACAAAAAGCTTAATGGATAATTTAATGACATCTCTTCTTTTTATACCAATCATTATAATTAATATAGTCGCTTATAAAACTGAAGAAAACAAACTAAAAAAGAGAAAATCTAAAACTAAATAGATTTTCTCTTTTTAAATATGATAAGAAGTAAAAATATTATTATTAACAATAAAACAGAAATAATCATATTAGGATTTTCTTCAAGCTTTTTATAAACTTTATCATATTCACCTTTCATGATTGAGCTCAAAACTGTATTATCCTTGGTTTTTTCTATATTATTACAATACCCCTCATATGTTTTCATATTTTTCCAGATGTTTAATCCCTTGTTGATAGCTTCACTTTCAAGATTACAAAGCTCATTTACATATTTATATTTACCATAAATATACTCCACTTTAGCATATCCATTTTCAACAAGATAGCTTTGTAGAAGTTGATCATCAACAAATATCCAACCTAAGCTTCTACCATATTTATCCGTTTTACTTGCTTTATCATCAATTTCAATCTCAATCTTTTTAGCATTTGTTAACATATTACAAGTAACTTCACTAGCAACATCTCCATACTCTTCTTTCTTTTCAGGAGTATTTATTGCTAGAAAACGATACTTATAAGACTCTCCATCTACTATAAAATAAGCTGTATCACCATCAACACACTTTTCTAGTTTTGCACTTTTAATACTACCTGCATAAACATTACTTGAAAAAACTAAACATAAAATTAAAACTAAAAATACGACTTTATTTTTCATCCAAATTTTCCCCACAATTAGCACAGAACTTATCATTGTCTTCAACTCTTTTACCACAGTTTGGACAATAATTTATTTTTGTTTGATTCCTTTTAGATTCATCTCTTATCAAGAATATTACACTTATCATAAGAACAAATCCAACTAGGAATAAGTACATAAATAAAGGTATATTGCTTAATAATGAAAGCATTGATGCTAAACTTATAAATGCATAAATAAGTCCTGATGCTAAATATAATTTATTATCTTCTCGTTTTATACTATAAAGTATCATTATAAGTGAAATAACTAAAATATAGATATCCACATACATTATACTTCTAAAAGTAAGTAAATCAATTAATACTACATCTGTTACTATTATGTTAAATAATCTTTTTTCATTATCACTTGGAATTACTAAATAACTGAATAAATATATTCCTACAATTGAAATAGTTACAACTATCAATTCATATAACCATGGAATACTGATAACACCATCAATATATAAAGATAATATTACAAATAAAGTAATAACTGTAAATGCGGCTTTTATTCTATCATGACTATTTTTATATAAAAGAATCATATATAAGAATCCTAAAACTAAATACTTGATATGATTTACAGGTAAATCGTTTATTTGAATAATTGGAAGTATTACTAAAAATGCATATAATATATAATCGATTAAGCTATTCTTCTTTTCATCAAATAAAGTAACAAATACATAATCAACCAAAATAACTCCTAAATTCAATATAAAGTTAAGAATCGTATTAGTTGGAAGAAGTACTAAGTTTGTAAGAATACCAGCTATTAATATTGAATAAACTACCTTAAGTCCATAATTTTTATTAAACTTATATAAAAGAATTAAAGCTATGTTAACAATAAATAATCCTAAATTATAACTAATTGAAATATAGTTCTTACTTATAAAACTTAAAACAGTAATAATAATAAACATAATTCCAACTGGTAAAGCATAAGTATTAAACTTATCATCTTTAAACAATATCTTATTAGCAATCATACTTATTAAAATCAACACTGATGAAACTAAGTATGCATACATCGTATGATTAATTAAAATAGCTGTTGCTCCTATTAAATAAATATAGTTAACAGTCTTGTATGAATTTACTAAAATATGTTTTTTAACGAATTTAAAATATTCAATTATTAATATTACTAGTAAATGAACACTTGTAACTATTGGTAAACTTATATCATAATTTACTTTATTAAATAAAACCATATCGAATAAGAATAAACTTCCGAATATAAGTAAAAGAGATAAAAGAGATGTTTCCATATCTTTATTTCTACTCATTACAATAATTATGTTTGTTAATGTAACTGCTATAAATATTAAAGCATTAATAACACCCATATTCTCAAATAAAACTATCATTATACATGGAATAATAAATGTAAATAATTTTGATACAGTATAGATACTTTTTTTATAAGCAAATATATTCAAGAAAAGCACTAAAACTGATAAAGCTATAATTATATAAAACATATCAACATTATAATATTTAAACATTAAACTGATAAGTACAAAGAAAGATACATAAGTAACTTTAATAAATCCAAAATTTTTATAAACATAAGAAACTATTATAGAAAATATTCCAACAAATATCGAAATTATTGAAAGATAAATATAAATTGCTCCTTCTGTTTCAAAAAATTCACTTAATAAGTCAGATCTTGAAAGAACTGGAAATATCATAAGTAATGATACAAAACCTATTCCAAAGAACCATTTGCTTGATAGCTCCAATTTTAATTCCTTCATTATTATAAATGATAAAAAGAATTGAACAATAGCAAATAAACCTAAGAATATAGCTCCACTTTCATAACTGATATTTTTATTTGATAAAACTATTCCTAACATTGCTATAAACATAATTATTCCAGCAAAATTAAGAACATAACCTAAATTTTTAGTTTGTCTATTCATCTTTATCAACCCAACGCAATTCTTTTGCTTTTTCCTTTATATTTAAATTTTTCATAAGGAATGCACATTCAATAAGTTCCATAACTGAACCTATGATCATTACTATCCCAATAATTCTTAAGAAAGTTTGAGCACTTTCAAAAGGATTTGCAAGAAGTAATACTCCTAAAGTTATTCCAAGCAAAGAAAATACTAAATTATATTTCCAAGCTGTAGAGAAGTTTCTTATATTAATTGCAAATTGAAGTTTAACTATTGATTTAATACAAATAGTTATACCTATTAAAATAGTAATAAATTTTACTAAACTTTGAGTATTAATTATTAAGTATAAACCAACTCCTGAAGCAATTACTCCAAGAAGTAAAGATTTGCTTATCATTTTTTCTTCTGGTGTTGATTTAATATAATCAAATATCCAGAAACATCCAATAATAAGCGTCATTATTCCAATAATCATTGTAATAATTTTTAAAGAATTAGCTGGTTCCATCATAAGCACTACACCAAGTATCAATGTTGCAATTGATGAAATCAAACATGTCTTTCTATATTTTTTAGCACTACTATATAACATATAATCACATCCTAGATTAATTATATCACGTCTATTATGAAATTTATACGAAAAAAGCATAAAAAAATGCAGTAGGCACTGCAACTTAATTATACAAAATTTATTTTATTTCTTCAATACTTTCTATCTCATTTAAGTAAACTACTCGATACTCTTCTTCATAATCTCTTATAGTTAAAGTTGAATAAAAAATCATATCTTCATAATCCTCAAAATCTTTAACTTCTATAAGTATTCCTTCTAAAGGTTCTCCTTCTTTAAATTCGATATGTACACACTTTTCAACTAATTCATCCAATTCCATAATGCACCTCTGACAAAAATTATAACATACATAGTAATTTATTCATATATGTCAAATAAAATGTCTAGTTGAAATTTTACTCTTTCTTTTTTTTATCTTTATATTATAATTATACTAGGTGGTGTAACTAAAATGTTTTTTCACGATTAGTCTTAAAGATGCTGAAGAAACTTGTTTGGATTTAGTAGTTTATTAACAACAATTGATGATTCATAAAAATACAACCACGAATAATTATAAACACAGGATGTGATTTATTATTATTACTAGTGTATCATACTTATATTTTCGGATATGAGTGCTAGGCTATTTCATAGTAAATGAAAATTTTAAAAATTTATTTTATGACTTTATGTCGAATTTTAAAGTAGTATCTCATGTGTTGAGATTAAAATTTATTAATACTGGAAAATAAATTTTCCCCAAAATAACTTTTTAATTTAGGTATTAATAAATAATAAGTAAAAGAAAAAAGCAACTAATTAAGGTTGCTTTTTTGATTGTCCAAATTTTTTATTATAGCATCAATTTCTTTAGAATCTTCTGAGTTAAGTTCAATTCTGAAATTGCGAATTCCTAACTTATAATAATATTTAAGTTTTTCAAGATTATTTGTTACTTTAGAATCAAGTATATGTGTTAAATGATTTTTAACATCGGTTTTTATTGGATATTTACTTCCGTTACGATCAAGTAATTTATATTCATTTTTCATACATTTAGTACATACAGTATCTTTATTAGCAACTTTATTTACTGGACAATATTTAGTTATCATGAGTTCAATAGTACTATAAAGCAAAATCTCAACATTATAGTTATTATGTTTCATAATACGTTCAATGTTGTCATCTTCAAGTTCAATCGATAAAGTATTTATATCAACATATTTAGACAGATAATCCAAAGTTTCATGATTGGTTATATTCAAGAAGTAGTCACTTATTTTAGCTCCATCATATATTTCACCTAATTCAGTTGCTAAAGTGTTCTTAATACTTGTTTTTTCATAAATTCTAGAACCACGATAATATATTTTAGGATTATCCTTATATGAATTATAAATATTTCTATCTATTACATAGATACGATCAAAATAATTTAAACATTTAAGCAATTGTTCTTCATTTCTTACTAAAACACTTAAAGTTAATTTTTCTCCAAGAGGATTTTTATGAGTTCCTTCATTGTCATCTCTTTGAATTACTTCTTTTTTTGAATTTTCACGAATAGAAATTAGTTCTTCAACAGCATCTCTCCTTATAGCGTTTAAATCTTTAATATTTATAAATTTTGATTCAAAATCTCCTACTCTTATATTGGCTATTTTAAATGGAGTATTACCAAGTTTGGATAATTGTTTAATAATATCCTCTTTTTTTATACTTATATTTTTACTTGGAAAAACTATATCTGCCTCTTTTTTAACAACATTGATTCCATCAGTTATTTCAAGAGTTGCACGATTTTCATTGTGAGTAAAAGTCACGTCAATATCAACTTTTCTAACCGGTAATTCTCTATATTTGTTAATTACCGTTATATCACTTGTTTTATTAACAGTATCCCCAACACTTGCCTTAATTTTATTATCAATTACAGCAATATTTTTACAAACATTTGTAAGCATTAATGATTCATCATAAAGAAAATTAACAATCATTCCATCATTAGTTTCATTTATTCTAATTCCGTCTCCTTGATTTAGTTGAGAATCAAGTTTAATGTAGATGTATTTACTTGTTACTTTAAAAACTTTACCTAAATGAACACCTACATGATTAGATGTATGAATATTGATAATTTCATCATTAGTTGCATTAAATAAATATCCATAAGTATATTGTCTATTAAATATTACTTTTAAGTCTTCTTCATATTCGGATACTCTTAAGCAATCTTTTCCATAATAGTAATCAATTAAATTACGATATAGTCTAGTTACGCAAGCAACATATTCTGGGCTTTTCATACGTCCCTCAATTTTTAATGATTTAACACTTGAATCCAAGATTTCTTTAAATTTACTAACCGTTTTAAGCTCCTTTGTTGAAAGCAAATATTTTGAATCAGTTTTTACAACTTCATCGTTTTCAAGCAACTTATATGGAAGTCGACAAACTTGAGCACATTCTCCACGATTGCCACTTCTTCCAAAAAGAATTGATGAAAATAAACATTCTCCAGAATAACTTACACACAAAGCTCCATGAATAAATATTTCTTTTTCCATTGAAGTTTTATAACTATCAATAGTTGCAAGTGACAGTTCACGAGCAAACACTACACGTTTAACATTTAAATTTTCTAAAATTTTCAGACCCGATTCACTTACATTATGAACTTGCGTTGATGCGTGTATTTCTAAATTAGGTAAACGCCTTCTTAAAAGAGACATAAGACCAAGATCTTGAACAATCAAAGCATCTACTCCAGTTTCATGTAAAAACAAACAATAATTATAAACATCTTCTAGTTCAGACTCAAAAACAACTGTATTAACTGTAACATATATCTTTACACCATAAAGATGAGCAAAATGAACAGCTGAAATCATTTCTTCATCGCTAAAATTACCAGCAAATGCACGTGCACCAAATCTTTTACCACCTAAATATATGGCATCGGCTCCATTCATAACTGCTGCTTTTAAAGAATCCATATTTCCAACAGGAACTAAAAGTTCTTTCATAATTTCACTTCCTAACTAAAAAAACTGAATAACTCAGTTTAATTAAATTTTACTAAAGAATGAGCAAATCTATATCCTTTTATAGCGATGAATCTTCCAAATTTACCAGGAAGTGCACAAATTCCCGCTTTTGAGAAGATTAATTTCTTATAAAGTTTAGGATTGTTTTCTTTTATGCTCTTCCATAATTCTTTATATTGTTTTTCTCCTTCTTCATTCATTGCAAGACGAGAAAAAATTGTTCCAATTGTCATACAAAATACACATTCTCTATACATCATTTTTCTTAATTTCTTAGACTTTACTTCATCCAAATCATATTTATTACATACAAGTTTAGTAACAAGCACTTGATGAGAGCTTCTCTTTATTAATTGAGGTTCTTGAACTGATTGATCTTCTCTTCCAATAAAATATCTATAGAAATCTAAATCCATATAATAAATCGTTTTAGTGTTTACAAATGGAATATAAATAAATAAGTTATCTTCATAGAAAGTATGTTTTGGCAAATCCATACTTGATGCATCTAATACACTTCTTTTATACATCAATGAATGAAGTGATAAATATTGAGTTGGTTTAAATTTCTTCATTTCATCCCAAGTCATTTCTTCATTTTCTTTAAACACATTTTTAAATGAAATAGTTTGATTTGTTCTACCATCAGTATAAGTATAAACATAGTTCATTATAATTAAATCTGAATCAATTTTCTTAATCTTTTTAAGCAAAGTCTTATATGCCTTTTTATCAACCCAATCATCACTGTCGACAACTTTAAAATATTTTCCTGTTGCAACACTTAATCCTGTCATGATACCCGCACCATGGCCACCATTTTCTTGATGAATGGCTTTAACAATTGTTGGATATTTTTTTTGATACTTATCAGCTATCTTACCTGTTTTATCCTTAGAACCATCATCTATTATAATTATCTCTACATCTTCACCACCAATAAGCAAAGATTCTATACAATTTTCCATATAAGCTTCTGAGTTATAACATGGAACTACAAAAGATATATACTTCATTATTAACACTTCCTAACATATTCATTATACCAAATATAGATTATCAAAACAAACAAAAAGGCATTAAATGCCAAATTCATCATCTTTTAAAACGATTTCTTCTCCACTTAATGCACTAGAAATACCAAAACTAAATGATCTATATTCATCACTTTCATTATTTATAACCACATTTATCTTCTTGTTTTCAAAAGGTTCAAGTTTATCAAAAGTTTTATCTTCACTTGTAACTTTTATATTTCCCTTATAAAATACTTTAAAATAACTATCAAAACTGTTGTTGCTTATAACCGTTAATGTAACATTTCTTACCTCACCTGGAGCAAGTATAAGTTCTCCACTATATTCGATTTCATTGCTAACTAAAGATGAAGTAAGCACATCAGCCTCAGTTGTTGATGGATTTATAAAATATGAAAACGAAAGAGATGTAAATCCTGTACATATTACAAACAAAACCGCGATTGCTAGAAAAATTGTTCTATTCTTATTATCCATAAGTATCACCATGGTAATTATAACATCTATTTTATTCACAAACAATATGATATAATCTTTTTAGGTGAAAATTATGAAAGAGTTTTATATACTTATCCTTTTGTTTTATTGCTATTCCTTTATAGGTTGGCTTATAGAAATAATAGTAACTTTATTAAAGATGCACAAATTTGTAAACCGAGGCTTTTTGATTGGTCCAATGTGTCCAATATATGGTTTTGGAGGAGTTTTAATAACCTTACTTTTAAACAATTATGCTAAAGATCCATTAGTTCTATTCATAATGGCAATTGTTCTTTGTGCAACTCTTGAATACGTAACTTCATATATTATGGAAAAAGTTTTTAAAAACCGTTGGTGGGACTATAGTGATCAAAAATTCAATATCAATGGTCGTATTTGTTTAGAATGTGCGATTCCTTTTGGTATTGCTGGTATTACAATGTTCTATGGAGTAAACCCATTTTTAATAAAACTATTTTCAATGTTTAATATTGTTGCCTTAAGAGCCGTATCATATTCTTTATTAGGAATCACATTAATCGATATAATTTTATCGTTTAACATAATAATATCCTTAAAAAACATCTCAAATTCTATAAGATGTGATTCAACTGAGATTATCACAAAAAAAGTAAAAGAGATATTAAGTGGAAAAACATTTCTTCATAAAAGACTTATTTCATCATTTCCTGATATGAAAGTATTCAATAAAATAATCGTTTTAAAAAACAAACTTAATAAGGATAAAGATAAATTGAATGAAGAACTAAAAGAAACTAAAAAGAGATCAAAGAAAAAGAAATCTAAAAAATGATTTCTTTTTTTAACAACTTTTTTCATCAACTGAACATGTATTAGAATCAGTATTAAGTTTTTCAAACATACAATTAAATTGTTCTTTTATCTTACATTTTATTCCATCATCTAAATCCATATACGGATCAGCTAATTCTTCAACTATTCCGCTTTCCATGCTAATAGCTTCACCATTTTTAACAACTACAACATTTGGAGCATAAATTCTTTTTTCATCGATTTTAACTTCCTTAGTCTTTCCCTTTTTAGTTTCATATTTTAAAGGAGTATAATCATTTAATACTGGGTTTAAAAGTTCAAGTAAACGATAATAAGCATCTGTTCCTTCTTTAGTTCGAATAGCTTCATTATTATCATTTAACTCATATGTATCACGAATATCTTTAACATCAACATAGTATACTTTCTTAATTCCATTTTCTAAAGCAGAATCGATTAAAGATGTAATAACACTTCTGCACCATGGACAAGTATTAAATCCAAAATATACAACAAACGTTTTATCTTCTTCAACCATTTTTACTAACTCTTCAGGTGTTTTATAAACAAATGGATTGTTATCAGCTATAATTAATTCCCTAACTTTTTTACCATTACCTAAATCATTATTATTAACACTTTCATATTCATTTTTAAATTTATAAGCATCAGTTACAGTAGTTATTGGAATATCATTTTCTGCATATAATTCTGAAAATATATATACTATTCCAAAAGTAACCAATAAAAATAAACTTATCACGATTGCAATAGTTCTTGTCTTCTTGTTCATTATCTTTGCCTCATTTCTTTAAAATATTATAACAAACATACATAAAAAAATAAATAAAAAAATAAATTGAGTTATATCTTTCTTTGTAGTATAATTTTTTTAGTATTGGGGACGATGTGATGAAGAAACTTTTTAATAAATTTAAGAAAACCAAATTAAGTATCAGATTAGTTTATATATTTGTATCTTTAATCTTTATAGGAAGTTATGCTTATATATTTAAGTCTATATTGCTTTTAAACAACATTGAAAACAATTTAAGAGTGATCGGTTTGGTTACTTTAGGATTTCTACTCGTACTTTATCTAACCGGTTCTTTTTTACTTTTGATGTCTAAAAAGAATAAAACCGTTGTATTTCTATCATTTATCGCGATGATTATAGCAAGTGCATCAATTTGTGCATCTCTTGCAATAAATAGAATATATGATCTTTTAGCAAATATGAGCAAAGATAAAATTCTTTATACAACGAATTTAATTATGATGAACAATACAGAATTCATTAATAATGAGACATTTAAAGTCGGTATACTAAATAATGAAACTGATATTGAAGGTAACGTTTTACCTAAAGAATACATAAAGAAAAACAAACTAAAAGTTGACGTAAGTGAATATGAATCAAATTTTGAATTATTAGAAAAGTTATATAATGGAGAATTAAATGGAATATTTATTACAAGCAACTATATTATAAATTATGAAAACTATGATGCATATAAAAATATTCAAGAAGAGACTAAAGTTCAATATACTTATTCTAAAGAGATGAAAAATCAAGACTATATTGAAAATCCAACAACTGTTGATAAACCTTTCACCGTTCTTATAATGGGAGTTGATTCAACAAGTGATGTTCTAAATGCAAATCAAGCATTCAATGGAGATACGTTGATGCTTATAAGTTTTAACCCAAATACTTTAAATGCAACAGTTTTCTCAATTCCAAGAGATACATACGTTCCAATTGCTTGTTTAAAAGGGGAATCATCAAAAATAAATTCATCAGCAGCTTATGGTTCTACATGTGTTATTAATACAATTGAAAATTTAGTTGATATAAAAATCGACTACTACGTAAAAATCAATTTTAAAGGTGTTGTTGACTTAGTAAACTCCCTTGGAGGAATAGATATAACAGTACCGGATAAAATAAACTTCTGTGAACAAAACTCTAAAAGAAGCAAAAAACCTGAGGATTTACAATGTATAAAGAGTGGATATCAACATATGAATGGTGAACAAGCTTTGGCGTTTGCAAGACATAGACATACTCTTCCAGCAGGAGATTTCCAAAGAGTACAACATCAACAATTAGTAGTTGAAGGTATTGCAAATTCAGCAAAGAATTTAAAAAATGTTGATGCATTCTTTAAAGTATTGGATTCTATATCAGCCAATATCGATACTAATATGTCGACAAATCAAATGATGAATCTATATAACGTCGGTAAAAACATGATATTCAGTGGCAATGCTGGTTCTATGATAAATATTCAAAAAACATATCTTACTGGATACGATTTAACGATGTATGTTAACAACTTAAGAGCATCAGTTTATACTTTCCAATACTATGAACAAAGTTTAGAAGAAATCAAACATGCATTGAAAGTTACACTTGAACTTGAAAGCAATGAACCTATAAAAACATTCAATTTTTCCATAAATGATACTTATGAAGTTCCAGTTATAGGAAAAAAATATTACACAGTAAAAAGACAAGAATCAATACCAAATTTTAAGAATAAAACATTGGATTATGCTAAAAGTTGGTGTCAAGCAAGAGGTATAACTGTAGTAGAAAATTATGTACAAAATCCAGATTATGGAAATGATATAATAATAAATCAAAGCGTCAGAAATGGTATATTAACAACTGGTATTACTTCGATAACTTTAGATATAGTTAAGAATTAAAAAAAAGCGAGATAGAACTCGCTTTTATCTTGCAATAATTTCTCTTTGTAAACGATACTCTTCACTTTCATACCAGATCACTAAATTATCCGTTGTTAAACTTCTAACATAAAGTTTTCCTTCAATAACCTCTCCAGTTTGAGAATTAAATTTAACCTCTTTTTCATCATACATCTTATCATCATTGATGCTCAAAGTCACCTTATCATCTTTTAAAGAAAAACTAACTATATTGTTTTTCCAATTATATTTTTCAATGTATGTTTCATCAAAATAATTTCTCGATGCCTCATTTCTTACAATCATATAGGTCATTATTGAAATAATCATAACCAAAAATAAAGCGATTACTGTAAATATAATATTAAATTTTTTTTCTGTCATTTTATCACCTATTCGCTAGCTTTAAAAGCATATTCTTTTACTTTCCAACGATTGTTATCATAAACTATTTGTAAACTAACATTTTTATATACTGGAGATGTATATCCTTTTTCTTGATAGTTTGAGTAATAGTATTTTATATTTGATCTTATAAAGTTTGACTCATTTTTTTCAATAGAAACAGTAGCAGCTACAAGATCATATGGATTAGAATCATCATAAAGTCTATAGTATTTCTTATTTATCATTTTCAATATTTGCGCATTTTTAGATTTATAACCTGTTATTAGATATTGATAATTTTTAGCGATCGCCTTATCAATGATTTCATTGCCATTATATATTTCGCCATATTGATATGAATCAACAATTATTTTATCCTCTTCGCCTTCTTTAGCAAATTTAACTACACTGCTGATATTAAAAAGGGAATTATCAGTTGGATTATATAGCTTATTTAAAAACTCAAACAATATTAAACTTATCTCTTTAGCTTCTTCATTTTCCGGATTTCCCTTCGTCAAAATTTCATCGCTTAAAATATCATCAACATTTACTTTATAATATGGAGATGCTGATGGAGGTATAGTTGTTGTCGTTGAAGTCGTCGTTATCTCTGTTGTCACTCTTGCACTTACAGTCGACGTACGCCCTAAAGTAGTCTGTAAATCAGGAAGCGGTTTTACTTCATTTTTTAAAGATTTATATAGAAATATAGAAGTTATAATTGTTATTATGACTAATATAGAAACAATTATAATCATAATTATATTGGACTTCTTTAAAACAAATTTATCTTCATCATCAAAATTCATATTATCACCTACATTAATATTATCAAATTTATAAAAAAATACCAATATAAAATTGGTATTATTGGTAAGCATTGAAGTAGGCTTTACATATTTTCATAGGTTTTTATAGTTTGAACAATTTGAAGTAATCCACCACTATAACTATCACTTAAGTCGATATATTTTTTTGTTTGTAATATTTTAGGAATCTCGCATTCTTCTAACTTAACTGGAATTATTTTAATTTTGCCTGAATTAATTTCATCCCATAACATTGTTTCCCATTCTTTCATCACCCAATTTGATTTTACTGAGTTCTTTGAGAGAAACAATAAAGCAAAAGTACACTCATCTATAGCTTCATTTATCTTTGTAACAATAGATTCACCTGGTAATATATCAAAGGCATCTAACCAAGTGCTTATCCCCCTTTTTTGAAGATCTAACGCAAGTGATATAACTATCGATTTATCAGAAGATGAATGGGAAAGAAAGACCTTTTTAGAGTTTTCATGATTGAATTCCAAATAATTTTCAAATATGTTAAACATCTCATTTTCAATCAAGCTTTTTTCTTCAATCAATTCCAGCCTTTTTGATAAAGAATTTTTGCCACATAATTGTTTTTGAATTTCATTTTTTCTATCACTTAAGTCTTGAATATTAAAATCATCAGTTATACAGTCATGTTCTATGAGAAAATATTCTGAATTATCAAACATTTTACCAAAGTAAACAACTGACTTTTTTATACCATCATAATCAAGATCGTCATCATCATAATATCCAAATTTACCTTTAAATTTTCCTTTTATTACTTTTACTAAACCATACTTTGCAAAACTTATACCATTTTTTGTCAACTGCCTTACCTCCAAATCAGTTAAATCTACAATAAGTATACCAGAACAATAAATATATTCAAATTTTTTAAGTAAATTGTATTAAATTTTTTGCGATTTAAAGGGGATATAGATTGAGTAAAACATTAAAATAATACCAGATTACGCTGGTATTATTAATTCTTTTCTTTTCCACTTCTTTGGTCATTTATAGTTTTAACAATAACTTCATATCTAATTAATATATCATCTGAAAGAATTGATTCAATAGCAGGTGCGCTATCATCCATCATCAAATCAACTGATCTATCCAATAAAATATTATGGATTTCAAGTGACTCATCATGAGTTACTATATTTAGATTTTCATGTTCATAATAATAATTAACCCAGTTAATCAATTTATTAAGAACTTTCTCGTAATCGTTTTTTGCTAGTTTTAAAGATTTTAAGTTAATAGCTATTGTTAACTTACCTATAACGTCTGCAAAATCTCTAATCAATGTTTGACTAATCATAAAATTCACCTAACTTTCTCTCTATAATTTTTATTACTATAAATTTTTCACTTAATCGCATTCAAAAACAATATATAATAACTTTTATTATTGACTTTATTATATTAACTATAACGTTTCATAAAGGGCATCATCAAACAAATTAAAGTTATAACAAAATATTTCTTATTCATTGTTTATCATTTCCCAACTCTTAAAATAAATGCATTCTAAATTATCATTAAACTTAATTTCATATATACCATCATACTCTTAATCATTTTGTTCTAAAAGCTATTCAGCAATTATAGTATTACCATCTATTGCTAGTAGTTTAATTTGTATATTTTTAATTTTTTCATTTTTAACATGTTGCCACTCTTTACCTATTTCTTCTATAGTAGTATATGGTTTCATAAATGGAGTCTCTTGATAAAATGTAGTTTTATTGAATAAAGAAACTGCATTTTCTACATCTTTATTAAACCAATATTCTTTTAATTTATTTAACCATTTATTTGCAAATTCTTTGTTCATTTAAACTCTCCTATGCTTTATATCTTTTATGTTCATAATTATTATTATTTAATATGTATAATTAGTTGTCACTTGTTTTTCTATAGAAAGTTATCAAATTAGACGATTTGAATTTTAATCTATTTAATGAATTGATCATAATATCATTTTCATTTCCTACTAAATTAGTAATAAACTTACACTCTTTTTCTCTAGACTCTAATTCTTTTAATAACATATTTAATATGCCTTGTTTTCTACACTCTTCCTTAACATAAGCTTGTGATAAATAAATCCCCTTACCACAATTTGCCCAATATATATAAGAATATAAAACAAAACCTGCGACACTATTATCAACTTCTGCAACGATAACTTTACAAACCCTATCTTGAAATAAATCTTTATCAATATTACTATCAAATGTACTATCATTAAGTCCTGACAATACATTTATTTCTTTATTAGCTTTTAATATAAATTCTTTATCTTTTAATTCTGCATTTCTAAAATTAATATTCATTTAATCACTCTCATTTCACTTTAAAATCAGAAATTTCTTTATTTAATTATAACATTTTTCGTTATTTTTTAATATATATATAAGTTAATAGAAAGCAATTGTATCCTTAAACAAACCTATTATCTATTTGTTCTTTAATATTTTGTTCATAACAATTTATTTGTATGCTTTTTGTACCTTCCTTTAACGCTACATCATTTTTGATACTCCAATTCTATTCTTTCGGTTTTTTTCTAATTTAATATTCATGTTGAGATTGTTTATTTTCCCCTTTTATTTTAAAATTCTTTATTTCTTAAATGATAATTTGCCATAATATATAATTATCGCTTTTTTAAAATCTTGTAATATATTATTAAATTTATTACGCCACAGAGTAATTTTTTCACATTATTGCCTATTTATTACAGTTGTTTCTTATAATAATCATATTCTCTTTTAAAATATCATAAGAAAAGTATTTATCAATGTCTTTTACTTCCTAATTTAGCTAGCCATACTTTTATTGGTTCTGTATTTTTACTAGGAATTGATTCAATTATTCTAAACATTCCTTCTATATCAACAACATCTGTCAATCTATATTTACCATCTGAAGATTTTAATTTCAGTTGGTTACAATTTGTAACCGACTCATTTCCTTCTTTTTTTAATCTATATTTTAACACTTTCCGATAATTTCTAGGATTATCACTTTCTGATAAAACTCTTACTATATCAACAACACTGATATAATATTTTTCATCTTTTTTATCCCATACAGTTCTTATTGTTTCATTTTTAAATATTTTATTAATTAAATGCATTTTATCTTGATTCATTTATTGTTAACTTTTCCATATAGCGCCTTTTGACTTTTCTACTAAAATTACATCATATTCAGTAAAAAGATCAAACTAAATTATTTCTATTTGCAAAAAAATACCAGATTACGCTGGTATTATTAATTCCTTTCCTATACTCAAAACATTACTAGTTAAGTTATTAGCAACTTTTATAGCATCAACTGTTGTATTATATTTTCTTGCTATTGAATATAATGTATCTCCTGATTTTACTATATGTGTTTTTACTTCAAAACTGCTAGGTATAATAAGTTCTTGTCCAATTGATAAGGTATCTGATTTTAAATTATTAAGTTCTTTAATTTTGCTAACCGTTGTACTATATTTTTTAGCTATTGAATAAAGAGTATCGCCTTTCTCAACCACATATGCATTAGTAGTTTGATCTTTCTTTTGATCGTTAACTAACAATTTTTGATTAACAGAAATCATATTGCTTTTTAAATTGTTCAAATCTTTTAACTTATCAACAGTTATTCCATATTTTTTAGCTATTGAATATAATGTATCTCCTGATTTAGCAGTATAATAGTCTAGATCATCTTTAGAGTAACCAATATAATCTAAAAGTGCTTCTAAAGTTGCATATGCATAACGTTCATAATTTTTCTTTAATTTAGCTGCGTCTTTAGTATTATCCAAAAAACCATATTCCACAATTATTGATTCATAAGGGTCAGTATCTCTTAAAATAAAGTAATAATCTTTGCTTGGATTAGATGTTCCACGTTTTTGATAGTATTTTCTAATTGTTTGGCCATTTTTAGCAAGCTCATTTAACACTTTAGAGGACAAAGTTTCATTATTACGAAGAGCATAAATTACTTCAGCACCTTCTGCACCTCCGGAAGAAAAATATGTGATTAGTACTATTACTTTTCCTTGATTTTACTGGTTTTCAATTTTTAAAAATTTATTATAGGGGAAGGATTTTTGTGTGATTAATAAAATTCCTTCCCTTTTTATTATTTTTAACTTATTTCTTCATAATTAAATTTTATATCATCTAACACCTTAAATCTATATTGTATTTCTATATTTTTATCTTTATCAATATAAATTCTTTTTACTAAAGTTTTTATTAATTCTCTATTAGGTTCATCTAAATTTAGTAATGCTTTAATTTGCTCTTCATACTTGATTATTTCTTTTGTATCCTCTTTTATTTGATTCTCTTCATTATCGATTTCATATATTCTTGAATTTAATGAAGCTATTTGCTTTTCTGTTTGAGATGATAATCTAACATAATTATCAGCGCTAATTATTCCATTGAACTTATCATCATATAATGCATCCATTTTCCTTTTTAATTCTTCTATATCTAATACTAAAGATTCTCTTTCCTTTTGATGCTCATTTTTTACCTTTTTTCTTTCACGTTTTATCTTTTCAGAAAGTTCTTTAACATTTAAACTATCCAAATATCTCTGACAAGTATTTTTAATAGCACTCATTATTTTTTCTTCTAATTTGTCATATGGAAAGAAATGTGGATAACATAATTTTCTTCTAGGATCTCTAGCATATTTATTACAATTAACGCTCCAATAAATATTATCTTTATAATTTTTATTTTTTCTGTGTAAAACCGATAATGTATTACCGCATTCTTTGCAAGTCAATAAATTCTCCAACAACCTTTTTTCTCTATTACAATGAGTAATTCTAGTTCTTGATGGTGCATTTTGTATAGAGTCAAACATCGCTTTACTAACTAATGCTTCATGAGTATTTTCTACAATAATCCATAAACTTTCATCTAATGTTATCTTTTTTTGTGATTTATAGCTCATTTTAGTTTGTTTATTCTGTACCATATCTCCAGTATAAATTCTGTTTTTCAATAACTTATTTACTGATGAAATAGTCCACATATTAAACTTTTGTCTAGAGGAAGATTTAGTACCTTTATAAGCACTTGGACATTTAATATTGTTGTCATTTAAATATGAAACTATATCACTAACTCCATTGCCATAGTAAGCCATTTTAAATATTTTTTTAACAACTGGAGCAACCTCAGGATCAGGAATTAAATGTCCTTTATCCTCTGAATCCCTCATATAACCATAACAAGGTTTACTACCTATAAATTTTCCTTGTTGTTTTTTATTTTTTAGTATAGAACGAATTTTCTTTGAAGTGTCTTTACTAGTCATATCATTGAATAATGATTTAAATGGAGCAATATCATTATTAGCGCTATCTAAAAAGGTATCTACTCCATCTAGAATTGAAATAAACCTAATTTTATTTGCAGGAAAATATTCTTCAAGAAGATTTCCACATCCAACATGATTTCTGCCTAATCTTGATAAATCTTTTGTGATTACACAATTAATACGTCCACTTTCAATGTCTTTAATCATTCTTTGAAATCCAGGTCTATTAAAATTAGTACCGGTATATCCATCATCAACATATTCATCAACGAATGTAAAGCCATTCTCCTTTACAAAGTCCATTAATAAATGTCTTTGATTAATGACACTCTCACTATCTGACTCATAAGTCTTATCCTCATCACTTTCTGATAATCTGATGTAATTTCCAACTCTATAAAAACTTGGTGCTTGTATTATATTGTTATACACTTACTACTCCTTCCATAGTGCATAACTTTGAGTAAGCAATATAATTATATCATATTCCTATCTATATTACTGAGTTTCTAACATCATTTTTAGGTACTCCTCTATTAATTCCACCAAATTTTTATCTTTATCAAAAGTTTCTGTTATATTCATCTACTATACCCCTCCATTCAATTTTATGAAATTCAAAAAGTTATAAGACTAAAGTTTATCAAAATTAATTTTAAGCAATAAAAAAATAGTTATATTTCAAACTATTAATAATTCATATAAACCATTTTGTTTTCTTTTAATATTTTGTAATAACAATTTATATATTTCTAAATCCTTTAAGTATTGTTTTCTAAAATATTTTTCTGCTAACCATTTAACTCCTTCTTTAGAAACCATTACTATACCGTTTACGGTATATTTATATGATTTATTAGTTCTCTTCTCCATTCTATTAACTGCTACGCCTATAGCATTTTTACTTTTATTAAAATATGTCCTTAAATCAATTAAGGACATATCTTCATATTTAAATTCATAATGTTCAATATTAAACTCATTTTCAAGTCTAAGGACTTGCTTTTCAAAAAATTCTATTTCTGCATCTAAATAATATTTTTCTTTATTAAAATATACTTCCTTTAACCATTCTATAAATTCTAGTTTTATATAAACCATTGTATACCCATTTGGTAATAACCTTTCATCAATCCAAAATTCTAATGGATGTCTTTTTATCATCTTTTTTTCTATCCTTTTAAACTGCTTTTCATTCAAATTAAAATTTCTTAAAACTCGCCACTTCTCCATTGATTTAAATTCCATTTTTTCTCCTTTCTTTGCTATATTCTTTTTGGGATTACTGACTAGTGTAATTTCAAAAAGCAAGCATGGTGCATACACCCCTATACTTGTTAGGGAATATCCCTAAAACCCACTAAATAGTCTCCGACAGTTTACTCATTTTTTATAGAAAAATTGCAATTATTTTAATTGAATTTTAATAATAATTCATAAAATTTATCCCTCCTTTTTTCCATTAAGAAACTAAAAAAAGATACAAAAAAAGAGAGATAAAAAATCTCACATTTGTATCTTATTTCTATTCTTCCTATAATACCATTTTAACACGATTTTTTAGGACAGTCAACGGACACTTTTGAATTAGTATAATAATATAAAAATTTATAACTTTTATTAACATTTTATAAAATCAATAATTATTTTAATGATTTGTATGTTATAATATTATATGGATATTACTTGAAAATCACAATGAGGAGGTACAATATTATGAATAGAAAAAAGTTTAAAATTCTTAGTTTATTTGCTGGAGCTGGTGGACTAGATTTGGGATTTGAAAAAGCAGGATTTAGTATTGTCTATGCAAATGAATATGATAAATCTATATGGGAAACTTATGAAAAAAATCACAAAACTCCTCTAGATCATCGAGATATAAGAAAAATAGACTCAACAGAATTACCTGATTGCGATGGAATAATTGGTGGTCCTCCTTGCCAAAGTTGGAGTGAAGCTGGTGCGTTGAAAGGCATAAACGATTCAAGAGGTCAATTATTTTTTGATTTTATCAGGATTCTAAAAGATAAAAAACCTAAATTTTTTGTTGCGGAAAATGTTTCAGGTATGTTATCAAAAAGACATCAAGAAGCAGTTGATAACTTTATATCAATGTTTGAAGATGCAGGATATGAAATGCATATAAAACTTTTAAACGCCAATGATTATAACGTTCCACAAGATAGATTAAGGGTTTTCTATGTTGGTTTTAGAAAAGATTTGAAAGTAGATTTTGAATTTCCAAAGCCTTTCAAACATAAACCGACTTTAAAAGATACAATATATGATTTGAAAGACAATGCTATTCCTGCTTTAGAAAAAAATAAAACAAATGGTAGTGATTGTAAATTCCCTAATCATGAATACATGACTGGTGGATATTCTACTATATATATGTCAAGAAATAGAGTTAGAGAATGGGATGAACCATCTTTTACTATACAGGCAGGAGGAAGGCACGCACCTATACATCCACAAGCTCCAAAAATGATTCAAACGGATAAAAATAAAAGAATTTTTGTGCCAGGAAAAGAAGATTTATATAGAAGATTATCAGTTAGAGAGTGTGCTAGAATACAAACATTTCCTGATGATTTTATATTTTATTATAATGACATTGCAACTGCATATAAAATGATTGGTAATGCAGTACCAGTCAACTTAGCAAAAGCTGTTGCAAAACAAATAAAAAATAGTTTGGAGGTTTTAGAAGATGAAGAGTAATATATTAAAAGCTATGCATAACATGACTATTTATGGTTCTAATGAACTATTAAGATTTTACGTTGGCAACAACAGAGCTAATAATATGGGTGATGCACTAGAAATTTTTGTTAAAGATATTTTTTGTAATTCATTTAGTTTTACAAATGAAGAGGCATTAAAAAAATATAGTGAAACATTTTCATATTTAGGAAATGCTAGTAATCCACCTGATATTATTATTAAAGGTGGAGATGCTATAGAAGTAAAGAAAATAGAAGGCTTTAGTTCACTTGCTTTAAATAGTTCATATCCAAAGCAGAAATTATATAGTAATTCAACAATGATTACTAATGCTTGTAAACATTGCGAAGACGATATTGGTGGTTGGACAGAAAAAGATTTAATTTATTTTGTAGGAAATGTTAATAAAAATAAACTTAAATGCTTAACAATCATATACGGAGATTGTTATTCAGCAACTGATGAAATATATTCTAGAATCAAAAATAAAATTAAGACTGGTGTAGAAGAAATTAATGGTATTGAATTTATTCATACAAACGAAATAGGAAAATTAAAAAAAGTTGATCCTCTTGGAATAACCGATTTAAGAATTAGAGGTATGTGGCACATAGAAAACCCAAGAAAGGTATTCAACTATATAATAGATAAATATTACAAAGAAAATAGCGAAATGAACGTCTTTCTTATTTTAAAAAGAGAAAAATATAATTCATTTGATATTGAAGATAGAAAGTTAGTCGAAGAAAATCCTTTTTTGAGCATAGAAGATATTAAAATTAAAAATCCTGATAATCCAGCAAATTTAATTGACGCAAAATTAATTTCATATCATATATAGCAAAAAGAATATTAGATCTATTTAAATTCTAATATTCTTTTTTATTGTCTTGCAAAATTATAAAGTTATAATAAAATCTTAACTTACTTTTTCTTCTTCATTTATACTATTTTTTGCTATTGTTATACTTCTTTTAATAGGAGCAGACATTTCTGATGTATACATCCCTAAATAATCTAATATTCTTAAATATTTATAATTTTTATTTTTTTTGCAATAATTTGCATATTTTATAAGTTTATTAGCATTTTTTAAACTTTCAAAAATATTTAAACATTTTTGATAAGAATCCAAACAAGGAATTAAAATATCAATTTTCCAAAAATTATTTTCATTATAATCTATATTAGAGAAATTACCCACACTTAATATTTTATTAAGAAATCCTTCTGTATAATTATAATTTTTAAATGTTGAACCCATATTTTTGTAAACATCATAAATAGCTTTTTTATATGCAACATTATTATTTAATGTAATGTCTATTTTAAATTTATTAGAATTTATGGCTTGGGAATATATTAATAGTTCATAATAATTTTCTTTTTTTAATATATCCTCATAATGTTTACTATATCCATATTTGGTATTAAGTCCATTTAGCGTGTCTAAAATGTTCTTTGATATATTAAATTCATTCTTTTTTATGCAATTTATTATTATATAACGAGTTGTATTTTCTTTTAACTTAGCAATAATATAATTATCTAACAATTCATTATAACCATATTTAGACATTAATTTTTCTAAATCTACTGTTGTTATAAACAAATTTGAAGATAAAAATTTATTATATATACTTGCTATATTTTCAAATTTTTTCTCTTCATTAACAATAATGTATAATTTAATCTCATTTGAAATTTCACTTTCTAATATCTTCTTTTCTACTTCAAAAGCTAAATCAATATTTTGAGATTTTATTGTTTCTATAAACTCTTTTGTTATTCTATCGTTTATAGAAGCTATTTTTACATACTCTTTTGCAATCAAATTATATATTATTAAATTAGAATCTTTATTAATACTAGATAATATCTTAAATAAATCATCATCTATTTTTATTTGAGAAAATATATCTTCTATATCAAAATCCAATATAAATTCCTTTAAATTTTTAATAAATTTTTTAAACGATAAATATAAATCATTATAATTATTTGTGTTTTCTTCTAAACTATTAAATTTTTCTATTAATGAAGCTATAATGTTTTGTCTATCCTCATCACTTAAATTTTTTGAAATATTAAGATAAAAATTATATATACTATTATTTAAATAAGAGTTGTATAATACATGTTTATCAATTAAATTACGAGATTCCATGTAATTATAAAATTTTTTATTTCCTAACAAAATTATTTTTTTGTTATTACCAACATACTTATAACACTCTTCATAAATCTTATCTAATCTAGTATACTTATTATCAATTAAATCATTTATTGTATCAATTTTTTCTTGGTTTAAAGACTGAAAATCATTGTTAACTATATAATCAAATATAGATTCTTCTGAAGGGGTCAGAAGATTACTTTGATCAATAAAATTATAAATGTATATATAATAATTTTTATCAATCACTTTAGAATTAACATTTTCTTGTATTATTTCAAATATTTCATTATTATCATCATAATTTTTCGTTTTGTTTAACACATCTTCTATACAATTTGAAATGTTAGTTTCATCTGAAAGACTGGTTAAGATAGAAATTATTATTAACTGACTTTTATCACATTTTATATTTTTACTCTTTATATACAAATATTTTGTAATAATTTTATTTAACAGATGTTTTATTTCTCTCATTGTTTTAAATTGCGAAGCTATTAAACCTATAAAATATTCACAATTTTCTATATTAAATATTTCATTTAGTTCTTTATTTTCTTCTATAAATTTTTGAATATAATGTTTCATTATGTTTTTTTGATTACTAGAAACAGATAATATATAATCAAACATTTTAGTTGGTTTTAATTCATTATCTTGATTTATTTTTTCTATGTCTATCATGAAAATAAATTTAATTTTTATATTATTTATTAACTCATTTACGGGATAATATTCATTGAACAGCAATGAAATAATTTGTAATTGTATATTAGAATCTTTTATTCTATCTAAATCGTCTATTATTAAATATAATGTTGTGCCATTAATAAGATAATCATTTATTACTTTCAAAAAATTATTTCTACATTTATCAGTATCCAACATTGGACTCTGCTCGTTTTTATCAGGTTTATAAAACCCATATCCATATAAAATTATTAATATAAAAGTTAATAATAATGAAATAGTAAAAAAAGGTGATATAGATTCATATATATTATGTAATATATGACTTTCATTGTCTAAGAAACTTCCGTACAAAGTATATATAGATATTCCGCCAATTAACCACAATATAATTCTATCTATAATTTTTTTGTATTTTTTATCTTTATCTGTTTGTTTCTTTAAATTTATTGTAGTGTAGCTAAATTTTTGATTATAAAATAACCTTTCAAATTCATATGGATCTTTACATATATCATTAATAACTTGATTTACAAAATATCTATGATAATCATTAATTAATAATTTTTTATCTCTTTCATCATCTAACGATTTATTAACAGAACCAACTTTTGACTTTTCATCATCATTTGTTTCGTTAAAATTATCATTAGATTTTGTATTGTCTTTTTTTTCTGGAATTGAATTTATATTCATGAAATTAACATTAACAAAAACATTAGATTCATCCTCTACATCATTTTTAAATAATTGAACAATACTTGATTTACCACTACCATATTTACCGTCAACTGCAATAAAAATAGCATCAGCCTTACAAGCTTTTTTCAATTGTTCAACATATGGAGTGATATTAAATTTATCATCCTTAATATCTTTAATAGGTCTTTCTAATATAACATTTCCTTCAATTATATCATTTACTATTGAACTTTCTATTTTGTTATTATTAGACTCGGATATTTCAGCATCTATAATTTTTTTGGTTTTCACTACTTTTTTACTACTCATTTTTACCTCCACAACATAAAGAAAAGGAACTCACATAAAAACCTATTAAAGTCTAATACGAGCCCCTTAATACAGAACTATTATACCATATTTTAACATTAGTTGACATACTTCATAAGATTTATATTTATATTCTTTTTATATTCTTTTTAGATTTCATCCTTGAACCACCCCGAATCATAATTCCACTCCATTTCATTATTTATAACTTTATTAATATTGTTATAAATTGAACTTTTAAAATAACCAAATTTATTTTCTATTGCATTACTTTCTTCATCTAAAAAATTACGTTTAACAACATGATCAACAATATACCAAGTTATTATAATTAAATCTTCATAGTTATATTCTTCTAATAATTTATTAAATAGTTTATTGTAATTTAATAGTTCAACATCATCTTCATTTGTATAACCATATTTTACTAATGCTTTTGTTAAATTATTTAAACCATTAAAAAAAGAAGATTTTTTACTTTTATCTTCTTTATCTATTTGTTCTTTAGTATTTTGTTTATTAGTATTTATTTGTATGCCCTTTTCGGACTCTCCTTTAACGGCATATCCTTTTTGGTACTCTGATTCTATTCCTTCAGGTATCTCCCTAATTAAATATTCATATTGATATTGTCCATTTTCTTTTCTTAGCCTATTTATTTTCAAATATCCTTTCTCTTTTAATTCAGTTATAATGTTCTTTATTGCTTTAATACCTTCTTTACTAACACTAGCTAGTCCATTTAATGAATAATCCCAATCCTCAGGTAAACTAAGCATATAGGATAATAAACCTTTAGCTTTAAACGATAATTCTTTATCTCTTAAATGGTAATTTGCCATAACAGTATAATTGTTATTTTTTTCCACTCTAAATACAGACATAATTTCACCCTTTCTTTTTAACATAATAAAAGAGCCTACTATTCAATAGACTCTGCTACTTAATACTATAAATTTTAAATAGTATTTTAAAAAATAATTTTACTTTTAATAATATTAATATCATCATTATTTTTAGTGACAAAATTTCCTACAATTTTATTCATACATTCAGGTGTCCAGTATATTTTTAATTTTTCTTTTGCTCTTGTAATCGCAGTATAAAAGATATTATGACTTATAACATCACCAACTTCATCATTTATAACAACTTTAACTGAATTATATTCTAAGCCCTGTGACTTATGAATTGAAGTTGCATAGGCAATAACAAATGGTACTACACTATCTTTTTTATCCTCAATGTCATCATCATAATTAGCATTAACACTAAAACAAATAACTGTTGATTTCTCGCTTCTTTCAATTATTTCTAATCCAACATATTGTGCATCAATATCAGAAATGAAAATATCCACACTTATTTTGAATGTTATTTTTTCTTCTGTTTTAGTTATTCCTGTTATTACCCCTTTCAAATTATTGTATAAAACAGGATAGAATCTATTTAAATCATTAAATAAAATAGGATCATCTACTTTATAAGAATTTATTCCCCACTCATATCCAATATTATTGTTATCTGACTGCAGGTATCTATTAATGCTATTAATTCCATATGGTCCATCATAATTTAAACATAATATAATTTCATCTTTATCGTCCTTTTCAAATATTTTTTCGTTTAAACTATATGACATGTCATTGTCTGCTAAATATTCAATTATATCATTATCAATATTTCTAACTTTTTGCCATAAATCTAATAGAATAGGATTTTTAGTTCTAAAAGTTCCATCTAATTCTTTTATACAATTACCAGGCAACAAAGCCTTGGCAAACCTAAACCAATTACCAAATTTAATAGATTCTATTTGGTAAACATCTCCTACTAACAATAATAAATCATAATTTTCACTATTATTTAACAACATATTCATATCATAGTTATCTACAGTACTACACTCATCTATAATTAATAAATCACATTGTTGTTGATTCTTTTTATACTTATCAATCGTTAAAAATTCAAAATTTTGGTTATCAAGTCCTATCCTTCTTTTTAAATTTTCAACTGCAGGATTCGTCTTTGCTAAAAATACAATTTTTTTATATTCAAAAATACTAGAAATTATTTTAATAGTTTCCGTTTTTCCACATCCAGCAGAACCATAAATTAAGGCAACTTTTGTATCCACAAACAACTCTTTACATATATCATATTTTTTTGAATCTGAAAATTCGTAATCTGTTAACATTTCCCAACCAGCAAACATATCACTATAATCATCATATCCGAATTTTGTAAACTCCCTTAACTTTTGCAAAATTGATATAGTTTCCTGTTCATAACCATTGATATATATATATTTATCATTTTTAATAATTTTTCGTCCTTCGTGTCTAGGTAAATATAATTTTGAATTAAAAATATCTATTAAATTATCTATATGTTCTGACTCCATTTCAATATCACTTATTTTTGTATATATTTTTCCAAGACTATCAGAGTTATAACTAAGTCTCCTAGAAAATAATTCATGCTCTCTATCATTACTATCAATACACTGCAATAAATCACTGATATCAACTTTATGATTTGATAAAGATGATGCATATGGCATTTCATCAAAGGGAATAGAACCCCAATTCAAATATAAATTAGATAACTTATAATTTTCACTAGACATCAGCTGTGATTTTATAACAATATTGTTAAGAGTAAATAACATATATTTCAAAATATTAGCACCAGACTTATTTTTTAAGATTATATCTCTTGAAACATCAAGTAAATTTAAAATATAATGAGTATTTGCACCATTTATCATTTTTTCACTAAATGCATTATACTGGTTTTGATTAAATTCAACTATATCTAACAAATTAAGGTTATTAGTCATTAAATATTTCATTAACAAATCATATTCTCCATATCTTGAAGATATTTTATATTCCAATCCAAATATTTTTGCATAATTATTAAACTCACACGGCCTAACAGCAATCTTGTAATTATCTATAATCTTAATATTTATTTTCTTATCAAATAAGTCTATCGTTCTATCTACACTAGAAATTTTAATAGCATAATTATCCATAATTCTAACTTTACTATAAACAACTATTCTATTAAATTTATTTATATAATCAGTTGCATCAGATAATGTCACTTCATAAAATACGTTTTTATTAATAATTATAGGTTTTACTTTTTTTACATAATATTGATTAGCTATAACACCTTTATTTCGATTAAAGGGAACGCTTTGAACATGACTACAAATTTGTAAATAATAATTTTCCATATTTTTTTCAATATTTAAAGGAAATGAATATAAATTTTCTAGAATATCCATATTATACTTAACTTTCATAAACTTCTTTAGTTCAATTAAATAATTAAGATATTTTATTAAGACTCTTGAAGAACCATCACCATTTGGTAGAGTATGTGATGTTGATATCTGCAAAAATCCATGCAAAGCTCTTAATTCTCTCATATTAGCACAACTTTTCACATACTTAATTGATAACCCATTATTCTCATGATTAAACTTTACATATTCTTTTATTTCATCAGTAATATACACTCTAAAAAAACAATACTCAACTAAATATCTAAGATTGCTTAATACGTTTTTAGACATATAATCTCTATCATCTAAATTTTCTTCTATAATTCTATTTATAACATTATTTGTATCATATATTTTAGCATCTATATACTTTAATGATTCATCCATCTACATCAACTTCCTTTTTAACTAAGACTAAATTTATCTATTATTTTACCACAAATTTTTATTTTCTTAGTGAATTAAGTAGAGGATTTTCAATATTCCACAAAAAAATAAAAGAAATTAATCTTTTATTTATAGTTCTTTAGGACAATTAGGTTTATATTTAACATCTTCATATCCATAAATCTTTTTACAATCATTACAAATTATAGCAATAAAATCTAAACCAATAATATTATGTCCTTCGCCTTTTTGTATTATTATATTTTTTGAATTACATACAGGACATTCTAATTCATCATCTTGGCTACAAGCATCTCTAATTATTTCGTATCCTGTTCTAAAATCATATTTAGGAATAAATTCCCCTGTTTCTAAATTTTTAATTCTTCCAAACATAAATTCTAACTTATCAATTGTTTTCTCAATATGATAATGTCCACAATACCATTTATCATAATCTATTTTTTCTTCTATTTCATTAAGAAAATTTTCCATAGATTTATCTACTAATCCTTGTGACAAAATCAACTTAAAACTTTCTTTCGGTTCATATTTAAGTGGACATGTATGAGATAAAATTATATCTACATGTTTACCTGCATATTTCTCTATTATATTTTTTCGTTCAATTTCACTTAATTGTTCATTTTTAAACCATGGATATCCTTCACTTATTCTATAATCTTTATCTATTGAATAAGCTCCACCTATCACTAAAATATTCTTACCATTAAAGTTATATAATTCACCGTTTTTAGCAAATATTAAGTTAGGATATTCATCTTCAACAAATACTTGTCCACCAAACATTTCTTTTTCATGATATCCTAAAATATTTTCTGGTCTTTCTTCGTGATTACCTTGTATACAAAAGAATTTAAAACTATACTTGTTTAATCGTTCTTTTAATTTCTTATCATGTTCATCTAAATAATAATTAATACCAACATCACCCAAAATTATCATAACATCTTTGTCATTAATATCTAACCGATTAAATCTGTGAAAATCACCGTGAGTATCACCTGTTATATAAATCATTTTTACACTTCCCATTAATTTAATTATGACAATATATATTTATTATATCATACCATAATATTTTTATATCAGTAAAATAAGAAGCTTACTAAGTTATACACCTGTACTTGAATTAATCACATAAAACGATGTTCCACCTCCTGCATTTATGTGATTAGATATAACAATAACATTATCATCACTTCCAAATGCATTCTTAATTCTATTGACTCTTTGAGTCGGGCTCAATGTTTCATCTGTTTCTCTTGTAATATAAACAGGAATTCCAAGTCTTTTTAACTCATTATACATTATTTTACTAATAGCTAAAGTCATATTTTTTTCGATTATATCATTTCCACTTGCACCGTTATCAGTACCACCGTGACCAGGGTCAATTATAATCTTATAATTATTCATAGTATCACCTAAAATAGTGTATGAAAAAAAATGAAATATGGCACTCACATTTCATTTTTATCTATTTAGTCTCATAAAGCAAATTAGATTTATTTATTACTTTATCCAACTTAGTTATATCGTTACTTTTATATATTTTATTTATGATCGATAAACTTTGTTTAGTATAATATACTTTTTTTCTCTTTTTTAAACAACTATCACTTACATATAAATCATTTGTATAAGTGTTCTCACTTAAATCATAACCAGTAAATTCATCAAACTTCTCACTTCTATTTATTATTGTTCCAAGATTTTCATAATATGTAACAAAAGCTAAACATTCATTTTCATATTCAAAATAAACATATTTTGTATTTCCAAGAACCGGTGTAGTAAGTTTTAATGAATGATTTTCAAAAGACACATTCATCGTACGTTTATCATAATTTTGCTTAATATAAACATGGTTTAATAAAAAATTAAATACAATAACCGATATTAAGAAAACAGCAACAAACAAAATAACTAAGTTAAAAATCCTAATAGTTTTATTTTTAAGTTCCACAGTTTCAACTACATCTATCATATTTTTTTCAAACTTATCCTGATATTCATCTTTTTTCAATTTTTCTCCGGATAAGAATTCATTAATTGATATTCCTAAAACCTCACATATTGAATTGTACATGGACATATCCGGCATACATTTTCCATTTTCCCATCTTGATATACTTCTACTATTAACATTTAATTTTTCAGCTAACTCTTCCTGAGTTAAGTTACACTCTTTACGCCTTTCAGCAATAAACTTACCAATTTTTTCTTGATCCATAACTTTCTTCCTTTCTGTCTTTATACTACAAAATATATTTTATATAATACACGACATAAAGTGAGAATTACTTATTTTTCATTATATTCATCCAAGAAACTTTTATATTCACCATTCTTTTTAGTTCCTAAAACACAGTTTAAATTAACATTATCCATACTTTTAAATATATTATGATCAATTTCTCTGTTAATTTGTCTCATCTTTTTTATTAATTCTTTCATTTCTTTTCTTTTGCTTGTACCATCATTGATTAAAGAACAACCTTCAGTAAATCTACAAGCACAGTTGATAAACGTAAGTTCATTATAATTTCTCCAAGAAATAATAGCGCCCTCTTTTACCAAATAAAGAGGTCTAATAAGTTCAAGTCCTTCATAATTATCCGAATGAAGTTTAGGCATCATAGTTTTAATCTCAGCTCCATAAAACATTGAAAGTAAAGTTGTTTCAATAACATCATCAAAATGATGACCCAAAGCGATTTTATTACATCCAATTTCCTTTGCCTTATTATATAGATAACCTCTACGCATTTTTGCACATAAATAACAAGGACTTTTAGAATCTATTGTCGATACAACATCAAAAATATCACTTTCAAATATCTCAATTGGAATATTAAGAATACGTGCATTATCCTCAATGTATTTACGATTATACTCATTATATCCAGGATCCATTACCACATATCTAGCTTCAAAATTAATTTTGCCATGACGCTTTAATTCTTGAATACATTTAGCAAGTAAAAAGGAATCCTTTCCTCCACTTATACAAACCATTATTTTATCATTATCTTGAATAAGTTCATAAGTCTTAACAGCTTCAATAAATTTAGCCCATATTTCTTTACGATATTTCTTTATAATACTTTTTTCAATTTCTTTATACTTCTCCATAACACACCTAAATTCTAACCGATAATATTATTCATCACTTCAATAAATTTATCAATTTCTACATTCGTTGTCAAATGACTTAAACTAATTCTAATTGAAGAACTAGCAAGACTCTTATTTTTGGTAACCGCATATACAAGTTTAGATGGTGTTTCAATTGGGCAACAAGATGTTTTAGTAGAAACATATATTTCTGAATCATTAAATAGTTTTTGAAGATCATTAGATTTTCTATTTTGAACACTAAAATTAATAATATAAGGTATTGAATTATCATTGCTGTTTATTGTAACATCCTTTTTACCTTTTAAATATTCAACAATTTTTTTATTCTTATCTATAACAGAAATACGTCTTTCTTCCATATTTTCCATTGCCTTTTTAAGAGCAATAGAAGCGGATGCGATCAAAGCTGTATCCGGTGTACCACTTCGATAAATCGTACTAGATTTTCCCCCATTTATTTGAGGTTTTAAAAACACATTATCACGTTTTATTAAAATACCTACTCCAGAAAGTCCATAAAACTTATGAGGTGTAATCGTTATTAAATCAACATCGCTGTAATCAATATTAACTTTACCAATAGCTTGGCTAGCATCAGTATGAAAAAAACAATTTGGATATTCCTTTAAAATAGAAGCGATTTCCTCAATAGGTTCTCTTATTCCAAGTTCAGAATCAACAGAAGTTATACTTACTAAGATGGTATCATTTCTTAACATTTTCTTTAATTCATCAATGTTAATAATTCCATACTTATCAACAGGAATAATCTCAACTTCAAAACCAAGTTCTTGTAAATATGTACAAGACGATACAATTGAATTATGTTCTAAAGAACTTATAAGTATATGCTTTCCCCTACTTTTATATCTTTCACATACACCTTTAATAACTAAATTGTTGCTTTCACTTGAACCACTTGTATAAATTATTTCATTCTCCTTAACATTAAGAAGTTTAGCAATATTCTTAGTAGCTTCATCTATAACCATTTTTGCTTTCATCCCAAGTGTGTGATTTGAATTTGGATTCGCATAATATTCTTTAGAAACACGAATAAATTCATTTAAAACTTCATCATCAACAGGAGTTGAAGCAGCATAATCTAAATATATCATATTATTTCACTGTACCTTTCCAATTTTCAAACTTATCTTTATAACTCTCATCATAACTTGCATAAGTTGCTTCACTAGTAATACTTTCAGTATTAATCTCAATTTCATTTTTTATATTTTTACTTAATTCCATTTATTTATTGATAGTTTTACTTTTAGAACAACCACACATCACCATAGTTAAATATATCACAAAAAACGAAAATATGATTTTTTTTCATGGAGTTACCTCAAGAGTATATCCTAAATCATTTATACATTTTTCTATAACTGACATTTCAAGAGTTCCAACATATTCTATCACAACTTTACCGGTTTTTAAATCCACTTTAACCCCATCAATGTTAAGAAAATATCTTTTCACTGAAGAAACACAATGAGAACAACTCATACCTTTAACAATTATTTATAATTTATTATTTTTTTTAACATATTTATCTTCCTTCCTTATTTAATTTCAATATTATTAAAGAATTAAATAAACCAGTTGATAAAGCATAAACTTGCATCGCTTGTATTGGTCCACAAGTCATAAAACCATTTAATAAACCGATTACAAATGGACTTTTTGAACTTTTTTTAAAATTAAATCATTTAACATTTTTATATGAATTATACCTAACATATTTAAAGACATTATAAACATCAAAACCGAAGCAATAACAATAATAATTCCTGAATACGTATCATTTATGCTTAATACACTTCCAACTAAACCAACTAAACCGCCAATAAACGTATATGAAATAAAACGTCATCACAATATCGATCTTCACTAATCATTTGTTGAATACCATTGATTTGACCAGCTATTATTTTAAGTCTTCTAGTCAAATCCCTTTTTTCTTCATCAGTTCTGTGCTTGCTTCTTGTACATTTACACTCTTTTTTTCATAACATCACCAAAATCGTTATAGGGTATAAGGGGGGTATATCTGTCAATATAAAAATAAAAAAAGAAATAGATAAATCTATTCCCACATATCTGTATAGTCATCGTTTTTACTATACTCTTTATCCATCTTATTGATATAAGCATAATATTTATATAAACTGCTATTAGGATTTTTATAACTAACTTTCTCGATTCTAACTCCTTTAAGAAGGGACTCAGCAATATATAAGTATTCCGAATCCTTACCGGCGATTAAAGCAGTATGTCCCCAACGAGCAATCACATCTCCGACTTTGTAATCATCGGAGTTTGCATATTCATATGTTAAAGAATGCATTTCTCCGACATCACTCATATCCTTATATTTATCATTTATACCCGCTCCAATATCTCCAACGTCAAGACCAGAATTGTATAAAGACCAAGTAACAAATCCAGAGCAATCCAACCCGTTTGGCATTTTTGCTCCTGGCTTGTACCTATTATGATCTTGTAAATTAGTTAATGGACACCCCCATATGACTGGACCTTTATGCGACACTTTTATATCTTTAAATTTATCTTCACTTAAGTATAATCCTTTATGATAATATCTTCCCTCACCATCAGCTTTTCTTACTCCTGATTCATGCATTCTACCATTCTCATAAAAATAAGATACTTTATATTTAAAGGATAACGTCATAAATCTTATGGTTTCAATCAAGGCTGCACGTGTTCCTTCACCTTTATTTAAAACTCTAGTTCTCAAAGCTTCATCTATAATATGGGCTTCTTCTTCAGTATAGGCATGACATGGTAAAAATGACTTCTTATCATCAAGCTCCGGTTTTCTAATCAAATCCGTTACGGTAACACTTACTTCAGCCTTTTTTCCACTTTCACTTTTTAAAGTGACAACAGCAGTACCTAAACTAACTCCAGTAATTTTTCCATCATTAATACTTACTATATCCTCATTTTCACTTGACCAAGTAAGCTTATAATCGTCTTTTGAGCTTTCTATATCATAGTTTAATTTTTCACTTTCACCAACTGCTAAATAAAAAGTATCAACTTTAAATTTAATGTCTTTTACGCCATCATCTATCTCTTTAATAGTTGGTATAAAATGAATTTCCTCTTTTTTATTGATAACATTATAACCAATAAAGCATGAAATTATAAAAATAATTACTGAAATAATTAAAGATATCTTTTTCATATAAACCTCACATAATGAATATAATATATAATTTAAACTTTATCAACAAAATAATTAAAAAAGTAGTAAATTTACTACTTAAATTCCAAGCAAAATAGTTGCTATATTAAAATATATTATTAAAGAGCATGCATCAACAATAGTTGTTATAAAAGGACTTGCCATAACAGCCGGATCAAATCCAAATTTTTTAGCAAACATCGGTAAAGTGCATCCAATAAATTTAGCAAGCACAACCGTTGCTACCAAAGTTAAACAAACACAAAAAGCAATATTTACACTTACAGCATCAACAACTAAAAGCTTAACAAAGTTACAAATAGCTAAAGTTAATGCACATAAAATAGATACTCTAAACTCTTTAAAAATAACCTTAAATATATCCTTAAATTCAATGTCATTTAAAGAAAGCGCACGAATAATACTTACACTTGCTTGCCCACCAGCATTTCCTCCAGTATCCATAATCATTGGAATAAAGGCAGTTAAAATAGTTACACTTGCTAATGCTGATTCAAAATTTTCGATGATTTTTCCAGTAAAAGTAGCTGATATCATCAAAAGCAAAAGCCAAGGAATTCTAGCTTTATATGTTTCAAATACTCCAGTTTTATCATAAGGTTTATCAACCGGTATAATGGCCGCCATCTTTTTTATATCCTCAGTTGCTTCACTTTCAAATACATCAAGAACATCATCAATCGTGATAATACCAACAAGTCTATTTTCAGAGTCAACTACTGGCATAACTGTCAAATTGTATTTATGGAACATATTTGCAACCTCTTCTTGATCAGTGGAAGTTGAAACATATATTAAATTCTTTTTACATACATCTTTTATCTTATCAGTTTCTTTTGCAAAAAGTAAATCTGTTGCCTCAATGCTTCCATAGAGCTTTCTTTTATGATCTACAACATAACATGTATTAATAGTTTCATAGTAGCTAATCTCATTTTCTAACTTTAGAATCGCATCTCCAACTAAAGTTTCACCTTTAAATTCAACATATTCCACAGTCATTATCGATCCAGCTGTATCTTCTTCATATCTTAAAAGTTTATTGATATCTATTCTAGTATCAGCACTGCAATTTTTTAAAATCTTATCAACAATATTCGCAGGCATCTCTTCAAGAACATCGGTTGCATCATCTGCAAACATCTCATCTATTAAAGAAACTGTTTCCTTTTCACTTAATTCTCTTAAAAGATTAGTTGCAACAACTACATCAAACTCAGAAAAAACCTCAACAGCTTTATCCTTTGGAATAAGTCTAAAAACCTTAGCTAAATCTGAATTAGAAAGATCACTTAAAACTTCTGCTAAATCATTAGCATTTACTTCATCAACAAGTTTCTTCAATTCATTTATATTTTTATCATTTATTAAATCTTTTATTTTCTCTTTCATTTAAACCTCCAAATTTGATATTATTTTTCATATATTTTCGTCGCGGTCCATTTTCCATAAATAATATCACCTCCAAAAGTTTAGCAATTTCATTATAATATATATTTATTCAAAAAAAAAGATTTAGGAATACCCAAATCTATTTTTTACTACTTTTTTTATTATTAGTTTTCTTTGATGTAGTCTTTGCTTTTACATCTTTTTTTTCTTCTGTTTCTTTCTTTTCTTCTGTTTTAGTATCTTGAACTTCAATTTCACTTACTTCAGTTGAAACATTTGTTGAACTTCTACCAAATAGAATTGCGATAACGATTGCAGCAGTAATACCTAAAATGATATAACCAACAACATCATTCTTTTTGCTTGCTTCTTTTTCATTTGATAAAGTTTTACTTTCATCAACTTGAATTGTTCCATTTTGAATTCCAGCAACTACATCAACATAATTACTATCAGCATATTCCTCATTGATTGCGTTTACAATCTTTTCAGGACTAGTTTCTTCTGAAAAACCTGTAAAATATTGATCACCGATAACATAGAAAGGAACGCCATCTACATCAAAATTGAAATATGATCCAACTTTAGTCATCAAAGCATTGTTATCTTTATCGCCCCAAACTTCGTAGTCAACTATACGGAATTTAGAATTTATTGTTTTATCCTTTTCTAATGTTGCAGTATAGTTATGTAGTTTTTGACAAAATCCACAACTTGAACCATAAAATATATAGAAATTAATTGGTTCCTTTTCTGCTTTTTTTGTTGTTTTTGCATTTACTGTTACAAAAGGAAATGCAACTAAAACCATAATCATAAAAACTTTTAAAAACTTTTTCATTACCATAATCCTCCTTAATAAATTATAACATAATATACATTATTTGTATTATTTTTTTTTACAATTCTATAAAATAGTCCATGTTGATATTCCAAGTGGTAAAGATATAAAATACCACATAAGAATAAGCACTATCCACATTGCTAGAATAACAAGTGAATATGGAACAATATATTTAATTGATTTTAAAAGACCTGTTCCATCTTTTTCATACTTCTCCATAAATGACACATATATAACAAAATATGCCATAGCAGGTGTAAGTGGATACACTATACTAGAAGAAACAGTAAAAATTAGTTGAGCAAACTCTGGTGAGAATCCAGCAGTCATCATCATTGGTACAACAGTTCCTGAAAGAATTGTCCAACGATTTACAAAAGATGGAAGAAGAATCGTTGAAATCATACTTACTATAAATACTAGTAAAATAAGCGGAACACCACTGAAACTTGTGTTGCTTAACATCTTTGCAAGACCTGCAGTTAGAAGAGATCCAATATTAGTATACTTAAGTAGACTAATAAACATACTAGCACAGAATATCAAAACAATTATTTTTCCGATTCCATCAAGAGAATGTGAAAGGAAGTCACATATATCACGATGATTATTGATTGATTTTGTTCCAAGTCCATATAATAACCCAACTATAAAGAAAAGAATCGTTATTACAAATACAAAACCACTGTTGAAGAAAGAATCATATCCAAATAGTTTGTCAATATATCTATTTTGTGAATAATCTAAAAGATTTCCACCTAAAGGTACATTTGGAATAATATTATATATAAATATAATCAAATAAATCGTTGCTCCAAATAAGGCTAAAAGCAAACCCCTTTTCTCTCTTCGAGTAAGCTTTTCTTTTGGTTCAACAATTTCCTCTTCAATCTCACATTTTCCTACTCTTGGTGCAATTATCTTTTCAGTAACATATGTAAGAAGTGAAGCACCAACAAATATGGCAACAATCATTATAAATAAAAAGGCAAAAGTTGAAACATTATAACCACTGGATATCACATTTGCACTCATCTCCGTATAGTTAGCAAGAGATGACCCAACACTCGATAGCATAAAATTCATTCCGAATCCTAAGGATAAAGCAGCAAACGATGAAATTATACCAACACTTGGATTACGTTTCCCATACTTAAATAGTAAAGCAGATAACGGAATCAAGGTTACAAAGCAGAGATCTCCAGTTAAACTAGCAAGAATACATATCAACATTAAGATAAATGTAACTGTTGTTTTCGATACATTTTTAGTTAATACAAAAAACATAGTATCTAAAAATCCACTTCTATCCATAATACCGATACCTATAAGCACGATTAAGAGCATCGAAAGCGGAGTAAATGATACAAACGATGAAACTGTATTAGAAAATATGTATTTTATTCCACTTAAATTCAAAAGGGATTCTACAGTTACTAAAGTTGATTCATAGTTACCAGTTTTGATATTGATTTTATTATAAGTAACTGATGCGTCAAATAGATCCAAAATTCCACTTAAAAGAACTACTACTCCACTCATAAGCAAAAATGCCATTATTGGATGAAGTAAAATTTTCTCTTTAAATCCTCTAAACTTTTTCATTTTCAACTCCTTTGAGTTTTTTCTTAAACTCTAATCTATCCATCATCACTTCATGTCCACAATTAAGACATTTTATTTTAATATCCACACCATTTCTAGTGATGATCCATTTATTCGTTCCACATGCATGTGGCTTTTTCATTATAACTTTATCTCCTACATTAAAGTTTTTTTCCATTATGTACCTCCACTTGAGGATAAGGAATTTTTATACCATCCTTATCAAATTGATCTTTTACAATTCCAAACACTTTTCTTTTCATATCAAATTTAAAGTCTGGTTTAGCATGTACCCTAAATATATAAGTAACTGAAGAATCATTCATGCTTTCAATACCTAGATATTCACAAGGTTTTACTATATTTGGAAGTTTATTAATCTTTACAATCGCTTTTAAAAGAGATTTTTTAACGTTTTCCTCAGTTTCTTCATAAGCAACATCAACCATAATTGGAATACTTGCATGTTTTTGACTCATGTTTATAACATGGGATATTTCACGGTTTGATATTATTAATATATTACCGTCAAAATCTCTTACTTTAGTATTTTTAAGACCAAGTCCAACGACATATCCAATAAAATCATTTATTTGAACCAAATCACCTATTATAAAATAGTTATCCATTATGATATTACATCCACTTATAATATCTTTAAGCATATCTTGAAAAGCAAGACCGGCTATAGCACCAGCAATTCCAAGACCGGCTAAAATGCCTTTTACATTTACTCCATAAGTAGCAAGAATAATACATAATCCAACAAGTATTAAAACATACTTTAAAACACTGCTAATAAGAACTACAATAGTGTTTCTTTTCTTATCCTCTAGCTTATTTGTATTGGCTATTAACATTCTTTTTATCGCCCTAGATAAAATATTCATAAGTAAATAGCATGATAAAACTACTATTATAGGAACATAAAATTTTGGACTAGATATAAAGTCAACAATTTTTTCAACATTAATCATTTTATTCACCAAGTATATTATACCTTAAACATAAGAAAAAAGACAAGGTTTCTTGTCTATTTAAGTTTCTTCTTTTTAGCTTTTTCATTAACATATGATAAAGAATCCTTTATTCCACATACTCTTAATCCTTTAAGAGGTTGGCATATGCTTTCACTTCGATTTATATGTTTTATATGCTTTAAAAGATAATTACCATATCTGTTTTTTTCTTTGCTTTTAAATTTATCATAATTTGGTATTTTACTTGCATTACTATAAACGTTATTCAGATCAACTGAAATACTTTCACCATCTATCTTAATATATTTATCATATTTAGAATAAATATTTAAAAGCTCATCAATATTTCCTCTGACTATATTAGAAACCTTATTAGGATTTTCAATAATAAATCTAATATCTCCTTTATATGATAGAGAACAAATCATTTCAAAAAGTTCATAAATACCTAATTTTTCTTTATTTAAAATAAGCAAAGATGTAAGTAAAACATTTTCTCTGTTAGAATCAATTACATCATCAAGTTCTTTTGTACTTATAAAAGAATAAATTGGTTTTTGCATTCTACCTGTAACATAAAAACTATCCCAAACACTTAAGTGTTTAATAAAATCCTTTTTTTCTATTACACCAAACTTATAGTTAACTTTTCTATCCCTTACTACATTATATATAACACCAGTTCTACCTTTTAATTTTTTAGCACTCAATTTAAGCAGTATTTTTCTAGTGTTTTCAGTATAATCTTCTGGATTTTTAGCAATATCATTGATTAACCATTCTTTTAAAGAATCAACTACAAATATAAAATCCATGCTCTTTACAGTCTTTGAATTATAACCTGCTTGATGAAAAAAACTCGATCCATATCCATAAGCAGCTGTGATTCCATCCTTAGATGAAATTATATTTTGTGCTTCTTTAATATAATCCATAAATTATTCTCCAATTTTAACGTTTAATATTTCCATTATTCTATCTAAATCACTATTGGAATCAAATGGAATAACAATTTTCTTTTTAGAAACAACAGCTTTAGAGCCAGTCATTTCTCTTAAAGTATTTTCATATATTTTAAGTTTTAAATCTTTTTCTTCATGTTTAATTTGTTTTCTTTTTGGTATTTCTTCTTCTCTAGAAATATCTTCTATATCTCTTACAGTTAAATTTTCTCTTACAATTTTATTAGCAAGAGTAATTATCTCAGTTTCTTCTTCCATCTTACTTAAAACTCTAGCATGGCTTGCTGATATTTTACCAGTTATAACCATATCTTGTACTAAACTTGGAAGCTTTAAAAGACCTAAAAGATTTGTAATATATGTTCTTGATTTATTGAAACGATTTGCAAGCATTTCTTGAGTATATCCCATGTTATCCATGAATTTCTTATAGGCTTTTGCCTCTTCTATCGCACTTAAATCTTCTCTTTGAATGTTTTCAATTAAAGCAAGTTCCATCATTTGTTTATCATCGAAATCTTTTATGATGGCTGGAATAGTAGTTAAACCAGCAAGTTTACTAGCTTTTGTTCTACGTTCTCCAGCAACAAGTTCATAACCTTTAATACTCTTTTTAACAATAATTGGTTCAAGTAAACCATGTTCTTTAATTGATGCAGCAAGTTCACTTAAACTTTCTTCATCAAAATGAGTTCTAGGTTGATAAGGATTTGATCTGATTTCATCAATATTTATATCAACTACATCACTTTTTTTAGTGTTTTCAACAATGTCTTTTTCAAATGTGTTGAAATCCATTTCACTGTTGAAAAGTTGTTCCAATCCTTTTCCTAAAGCCTTTCTTGTATTAGTTTGACTCATCTCTTCTTATAACCTCCTCAGCTAAATTATTATAAGCTTTTGCAGCTCTACTTTCTGGGTCATATTCATTTATAGGTTCGCCATGACTTGGAGCCTCTACTAAACGAATTAAACGAGGAATGATAGTATCAAAAACTTTTTCATTAAAGAATTTTCTAACTTCTTCAACAACTTCAAGTCCTAAATTTGTTCTTGAATCAAGTAAAGTTAGTAAAACTCCCTCTATTCTTAATCTAGGATTTAACCTAGTTTGTGTCATAATAATTGTATTTAAAAGTTGAGTTATTCCTTCTAGTGCAAAGAATTCACATTGAACTGGAATAATAACTGAATCACTAGCAACTAAAGCATTTGTTGTTAAAAGTCCTAAACTTGGTGGACAGTCAATAATAATATAATCAAAATTATCTTTTATTGGCTCTAAAACATGTTTTAATTGCTCATTCATTTTAAAATCATTATTTTCATGAGTCATTTCAATTAACTCAATATCAATTCCTGCTAAATTAATAGTTGCAGGCATTATAAATAGATTAGTAAATCTAGTTTTTATTATAGCTTTCTTAGCAGGTACACTTCCATTTAAACAATCATATACACTTGCAGTTATATCACCCTTATTTATTCCAAGTCCAGTTGACGTATTACCTTGTGGATCCAAGTCAATTAAAAGGGTTCTTTTGCCTAATTTTCCTAAAGAAGCAGACAAATTTATACTAGTTGTAGTCTTACCAACTCCACCCTTTTGATTTACTAACGATATAACTTTAGCCATAATACCACTCATTTCTACCTAATGTCTACATAATAGATTATAACATAATTATTTATTAAATAGAAACCAATTTTTTACATTTTAACTATTATTTTTATTACCATATCTTTGATTAAATTTTTCTATTTGACTTAATCTTTTTACTGGTTCTTTTTTTGATTTAACATCCTCTCGAGTTTCATAGGTAAAAGAAAGTCTACTAACTGGATAAAAAGTAACAATATTTTTGGTATTTGCAATCACGACAACTTGCATTTTATTTAAAACTGTATTGTCTATAATACCCGCCTCATCAAAATCAAGCAGATATATATCATTTGTTGATTTAATTCCAAAACGAGTGGGTCTCATATTATTAATTTCGTTTTGAATCACATCAAAAGTTTCTTCTAAATTCATATCAGGTAAGAATGTTCCCACCTCACTAGTCGAATCAAAATGAGCTTTCATATGGTTAATGGCTCTTTCTTTAGAATAGCTAATTATTTGACTAAAATAATAGCCATTTCCAGTTACCGTTATTCCTAAATTCACTTTAGCAAGCGCGATAGCACGATATAAAGAAATAGCTTCAGCTCTGTTTATCTTTTTAGCATAGGAATTTAATAATTTATCAGCAGTTTTTATAACTTCATAATACCTTCTTTGCCTTAAATTCAAATAAACTAAAGATAAAAGTGCTTCACACCTTTTAGACTCATTATTCTTAATTATATCTTCCAATAAAGTTCGAGCATGAGAAAAATTTCCTTTATAAATATCTATAGTTGCTTGAAAGTTCATTTGATTTTCACCATTATATTCTTCATCAAGAATTCTTTGAGCATCATCTACATTTCCCATTCTTAAATAAGTTTTTACTAGCAAAGAATATGCAGCATCGTTATTTCTTCCATTTTTTATTAAATCGTCTAATAATTCTAAACATTCATCAAATTTACAGATTTGACATTTAATCCTTGCTTTAAGAAGTTTATACTCTGAATTTTGATAATTACATTTTTCGATATATAAATCAGCTTTTTCAAAATCATATAATCCATAATAAATTTTAGCAAATAAAAAGTTATCATAACCATTTTCTGGTGTAATTTTATATATATTTATATAATTTAAAGCTTTTTCAAACTCACCTAATGTTTCATAGATACAAAGAATTTCTATATGAGTTCTCTTATCAGCAATTTTTGAAAATTCATCAATATAAGAAAAACACTCTTCTAACCTATTTGATTTTCTACCAGAATTTAAAAGAAGTCTAAAATTTTCTTCATCCTTTATTGGATCAACTTTATAAGCTTTTATACGATAATCAAAGGATTTACTATAATCTCCTATGTGACAATAACATAAAGCTATTTTGCAATAAATAAAAAATGGTTTAATTGTTGAAACATCTTCAATTTTTAAAAGTTCATCCAATGCTTTATCATATTGAGAAGTAACAATGTACGTTTTAGCAAGTTCAAATATTAAATGCTCGTCATTTGTTAAATATGCTTCATTTTTCATTAATTCAATAGCTTCTTTCATTTTACCTAATGATTTAAGTCGATTTGCTTCATCCACCATACTTTGCCTAGATTTATTATTATTAATTCTATTAATAGTCTTTTTTGTTGGTCTATGATTTCTCATACATATTCACCTTTTCATAAAAATTTCAATTAGTATATCATAAAATATTTAGGAAAAAAAGCCTCATTTGAGACTTATTGATTTCTTAATTTTGCATCAAATTTTGTTTCAATGTCTTTTATTACTTTATTGAACACTACCATTACTTCTTCATCACTTAAAGTACGTGTTTCATCTTTAAACACTAACTTATATGCCATAGATTTCTTACCTTCTTCAATATTTTCATATATATCAAAGATATTAACTGAGTCAAGAATTCTTCCAGCACTTTTCTTGATTGCTTCTTTCATTTCGGCATTAGTAACTTCATTATTTACGATGAAAGCAAAATCTTTTTCAATGCTTGGATATTTAGAAGCAGTTTTATATTTTATAGGTTTAACTCTACTTAATAAACTATTTAGGTTAAGTTCACAAACATAGATTTCATCTTTTTTAATAGATGGATGAACTCTACCTATAATACCGATTTCATTTCTATCTAACATAATTCTTGCACTCATATTTGGATGCATTTCAGGTAAATCATTTGCTTGAACAAATGAATATCTATTTTTAAATCCTAGATAGTCAAGTAAGTTTTCAACAATTCCTTTTAATACAAAGAAATCTACTTTAACATTTACTCCTAAAACACCATTTGTTAAATAATTTCCACTCATAAGTATAGCTGCTTTAGTAGTTTCATTATAATTTACATCATATGTTTTCGATATTTCATATATTAAAATATCACTTACTTTTCTTGCTTTATTATAATCAAAAACATTCATTAATGATGGAAGTATACTTGTTCTAACTACACTTTTATCAACACTCATTGGATTTGGTAAAATAACATTTTCAAGATTATCATATTTAAACATTTTAGCCATATCCGGACTAGTTAAAGTATAAGTCTTAGCTTCATTTAAACTGGAGGCTCTTAAACGAGTTGAAACCATTTTTCTTAAACGAACATCTTCAGCATAACGTCCTAAACGAATTGGAACTCTAGGAACTTTTGAAACTAAGTTTTCATATCCATAGAATCTACCAATTTCTTCAGCAATATCATTTATATTAGCTTCAACGTCTAATCTTCTACGTGGAATGACTACATGGAAAACACCATTTTCATAAGTATATCCAAAATCAAGACGAGTTAATTCAGTTTTAACATCCTCATCAGTAAGTTCAATTCCAAGCATTTTATTGATATCATTTTTAGTAAAATCAACGCGTTTTTCAGACTTATCTATTACGTCGTGTTTTATTTCGTTCTTTAGTACTTCACCTGATGCATACTTTTCAAGTAAGTAACATGCTCTTTTTATAGCCTCATCAGTATATTCAAAGTTAAGCCCTTTTCCATAACGGATACTTGCTTCGCTTTTTAAATCAAGCCTTTGAGCAGTAAGTCTAATAGAAACAGCATCAAATATAGCAGATTCAATTAAAACTGTTGTAGTGGATTCATCAACTTCAGTGTTTTCTCCACCCATAACACCAGCTATACATACAGGTTTTTCACCATCCGTAATAACAATGTCATTTTCAGTTAACTTACGGTTCTTACCATCTAGAGTAACAATATTTTCTCCATCAACTGCATCTCTTACTAAAACATGTTTTCCAAGTTTATCATAATCAAAAAAGTGAAGTGGTTGACCATATTCAAGCATAACATAGTTAGATATATCAACAACATTATTAATTGAACGCATACCAGCTGCTTTCAAACGATTCTTAATAAAATCAGGAGATTCACCAATTTTAACGTTTTTAACCATTTTAGCAATGTAATATGGACATTTTTTAGTTTCAACATCTAGACTAAATTTATCTTTGATTGATTCATCTATTTCATGATAATCACTTTCTGGTAAGTGTACACGCTTATTTAAAACTGTTGCAACTTCATAAGCAAAACCAATATGATAATAGCAATCATTATTACGACGTTTATGGTTATCAAGATCATATATTGTATCATCTAGCCCAAGTACTTTTAATGGATCTTCTCCAACCTTTGAAGTATCAGGAAGTTCTGTAATACCTGCAGCATAAGTTTCATCATTTTTTTCTTCAAGTCCAAGTTCAAAAAGAGCACAAATCATACCATTTGATTCAACACCTCTAATTTTCCCTTCTTTTATTTGAAAATCCCCAGGTAATATACATCCAGGTAAAGCAACGATTACCTTTATACCTTCTCGAACATTGCTAGCTCCACAAACTATTTGTCTAACAGTTGTTCCATCGTTAACCTTACAAACATGTAAATGATCTGAATCAGGATGATCTACACATTCTAATACTTCACCAACAACAAGATTATCGATATGATGATCTATTACGCCTTCAACATTTAAGCCACCTTTAGTTACTTCAACTGCTAAATCTTTTAAATCTACACCATCTAAATCTACATAATCTTTAACCCAATTCATACTAATCATTATACTTCACCATCCTTTCTATCAAAATTTTCTACTTCTCTTAAATCCAAGTTATAGAAAGTTCTTATATCTTTTATTCCATATTTCAACATAGCTATTCTTTCAGCACCGAATCCAAAAGCAAATCCTGACCAAATATTTGGATCATATCCGCAATTTCTTAAAACGTTTGGATGAACAAGACCAGCTCCACCAATTGTAATCCAACCAGTGCTTTTACATAAAGCACAACCTTTTCCATGACATTCAAAACATTCGATATCCATTTCTACACTAGGTTCAGTAAATTGATAATATGAAGGACGGAATCTTGTTTTAAGTTCACTTCCAAACATATTTTGAGCAAGTACATCAAAAGTTCCTTTTAAATCACATAAGCTTATATCTTTTTCAACTAGCAATCCTTCTATTTGCATAAATTGATGTGAATGAGTTGCATCATCATCATCTCTTCTATAAGTTTTACCTGGACAAATCATCCTTATTGGAGTTTTTCCTTCACCTTTTAACATTGTTCTTGCTTGAACTGGACTAGTTTGACTTCTAAGTAAAATTTCATTGTCTTTTATATAGAAAGTATCTTGAGCATCTCTTGCTGCATGACCCTTTGGAATATTTAAAAGTTCAAAGTTAAATCTATCCTCTTCTATTTCTGGACCATCTACAACATCATATCCCATAGACATAAATATACTTTCAACATTTTCGATAACTCTTTCCAAAATATTAGCACGTCCAAAATTAAATTTTGTACTTGGTAAAGTAACATCAATACTCTCATTTGCAAGTTTTTCATTTAAAGCCTTAAGTTTTAAATCATTTTCGCATTTTTCAATTATAGCTGAAACTTCGCTTTTTAAAGTGTTAGCTAAGGCACCTACTTCTTTTCTTTCATCAACGCTTAAATCCTTCATGTTTTTAGTTAATTCTGTAATGCATCCTGATTTACCGATATACTTAGCTTTTAATTCAACAATATCTTGTAGATTGTTAACTGAACTAATATCATTTTGTAAATTGCTTTTAATAGTTTCACATTTTTCTTTCATAATCTTTCCCTCCTAAACAAAAAAAGCCACGACTTAAGGACGGATAAACCCGTGGTACCACCTTAATTCATGACTTATAATCATCTCAATATTTCTTAACGCGAAATCACGGTTTATGCTCCTGTGTTGAAATTCATAATATAACCTTATTTAAGATACTTTCAGCCGATGATATCTACTCTCTAAAAATGTATTATATTATTACTTGACGCACATTCATCGCATCACTAATGCTAGTTTACATCATTATTTAGTTTAAGTCAATCATAAAAAAACTTGCCTAAGCAAGTCTTTTTATATAACCATTAATATTATTAAAATAATGATAATTACTACTAATAATGCTAGTAAGAATTTCCAAATATGTTTAAACCATTCTTTTAATGAAATATCAAACATTGATAATCCAAATACTAGTATAACACTTGTTGGAGCAATGAAGCTTACCAAACCATAAGCAGCTTGTAAAGCAAATGCAGCAACATTTAAATTACTAAATTCTGTAAATGCACTAGCAAGTAAAGATACTACAAATTGGAAATCAACAGCAAATACAGTCGTTAATATACCTGAAATAAATATTGTAATTACATTTGTTCCCATTCCAAGTATTAAACTTACAAGACCAGGAACTCTTGGATAGATTACACTGATTTCTAGTACAAGATAAACAACTATTAACAATGCAAGTGGTTTTGAAACACGTTTAAATCCATCAACAAATTCCTCAACAACTTTACTAAATGGAATTTTATAGATAAATTTAATTATCAAACTTGCAATTAGGATAAGTCCACCACCGATGAATAAATCCCAGTTACCAAATTCAGCAAGTGTTCCACCAAGTATATGAGAATATATATTTGAGTCGAATAAAGTTGCTTCTTTAACCCATGTAAGTGCATCCTTAAATGCTGTTACACCAAATGCGTTTTGCCATCCAATATATGCCATTATTAAACTTACAAAAAGAATTATAATACATATAATCAATGGTAAAGTTTTAGCATTTTTCTTATCAGCAGCTTTAATTTCTTCACCGATAAAAGGATCAACTAAAGCATTTTCTTTATTACCACTTACTTTATTCATTCTTGTAAAAGTAAAGAACATTAATAATAGATAAGCTATTACAAACAATATAATTGTAGCAAATAACTCATTTCCATAACTTACTCCTAAACCAGTAGAAGTATTAGCAAGTTGTCCAGTTATTTTAACTGAATATGTTGCTCCTAAAATACCAACTAAAATTGCTCCAAATGTAGCAGTTACACCACTTACTTTATCAACTTTTAGTTTACTTAGAATTGAAATAATAAATGGAATAAGAGCAAATATAGCAAATTGTTCAGTACTTATACCAGAAATACAAGCAATAATAAATGCCGATATACCTACAAATATTTTTTCCTTTCCTTCAAATTTCTTTGCAATGTTATCAGTTAGTTTTTGATATGCAGCAGTTGAACCTAATAACTTATAGAATCCTGCAACTACAAATGCAAAAACAAATATAGTTGTAAAATAGTAAATTACTAGTTGTCCATAAGTAGTTATATCAAACAAACCTACTTTAGTATCATTTGCAGTGGATGCAAACAAACCAAATTTTTCTGCATAACTAAGTCCAAGTTTACCATTGCTATAATATGCTTCTGGGAAAACCCAAGAGAATAAAACAGCAAGAAGTAAAGTGATCAATGCACCAACCAATAAACTATGCTTTTGACATAATTTCTTCATTATTCTAACCTCCTATACCAATTATAGCACATTTACAACTATGTAAATAACTTTTTTATTGCTATTCATAAAAAAAATACTATTTCATAGTATTAATTAGAGGTGAAAATTTATGAATGGAACATATTATCCAAATCCAACATTTCCAAACAATATGACTGGATATGATAACTCAGTAGAAGAAGTTTCATCAAGTCAAGCAAATGATGAACAAAGCTACATAGAAAACATTTTAAGAATGAATAAAGGAAAAAAATGCAAAGTATTTGCATCTTTCCCAGATAGTACAGAATGGCGAGATAGAATATATGACGGGATTATAGAACAAGCTGGAAAAGACCATTTAATAATGTCCAGTCCAGAAACAGGAGATTGGTATCTTATTCCACTTATTTATTTCAATTGGGTTGAATTCGAAGAACCAATCAATTATATCAAAGCATTTTAAGAAATTTTATTAGATTAGGTCTTTCAAATCCAATAGTTGTAGTTTTATAGTGACCAGGATATAATTTTATAGAATCATCGTATGAAAGTATTGTTTCAATACTTTTTTTCATGTCTATTTTATTTCCACCCAAATCAGTTCTTCCAATAGAACCATAAAATATAAAATCACCAACAAACATAACATTTAAATCCTTAAAATATATGCTTATAGAATCATGAGTGTGGCCAGGGGTAGGAATTACTTCAAAAGTAAATGCACCAATATTATTATTTTTTTTTAAATTGCTAAAATCATAAACTTTAGTATGATAATAATTTTTAACACTTTCCAAAGCTCCAACATGATCAAAATGATAATGAGTAACAATTATTCCAACAACTTTACCAGTTATATTTTCAATAATTTTATTCGCTTCATCACCTGGATCTATTATTAAAACTTCCTCATCTCTTTCGAGTATATAACAATTTGTTTCTAAAGAACCAACTACAACACTTTTTAAATTCATTCATATTTCCTTTCTAAAAAAAGCATGATATAATTATCATAGGTGATATAATGATAAAAGTAATATTGACACTTATAATAATTATATCTTTAATAGCGCTTCTATTTATTACATTATACACGAAAATATTAGTTTCTAAAACAAGAGTTGCAAAAGCTGAAAAAGAAATAGAAGATGAATTGAATAAAAGATATAAAATAATTAAAGAAATGAAGCCTATAATAGAAAAATCAACAAAAAAAGATATAAAAGATTTTAAAGAGCTAGAGGATTTAAAAAAAACAAACGTATCAACATTCGATATGGACTGTAAAATAGAAAAAACTATTCAAACAATTAACATTATTAGAACTGATTATCCAAAACTAGAGAAGAAAAAAGAGTTTAAAGAATTAGTAACTAAACTGGATGAATCAACAACTTATATTAATGCCGCCAAATCATATTTTAATAGTTACAATAAAAATCTAAATGCTTTAGTTAAAAAAGCTCCAACAAATATTATGTGTTTAATAATGAAGATTAAAAAAAGACCTTTTTATGAAGGAAAAAACATATTCAGCGATATAGACATCTAGTCTATATTTTTTTGTTTAAAACTATTTACTTTTCAACAAAAAAACAAAAACGCATTTTATCATTTTTGTTCTTATTGATTTAATATTACCATTTAATTTCTTCTAGACCTTTACTTTTTAAATATTCATTTGTTCTTGAAAAAGGTTTTGATCCAAAGAATCCATTTCTTGCACTAAAAGGCGATGGATGAGCGCTTTCAATAATATAATTGTTTTTTATTAAAGCTTTTTTACTTCTTGCATAACTACCCCAAAGAATAAACACAACATCTCTTTTATTTTCATCAATTAAAGAAATAACATCATCAGTAAATTGTTGCCATCCAATATTGCTATGTGAATTAGGCGTATCCCTAACAACAGTTAATGTTGAGTTTAAAAGTAATACTCCTTGTTTAGCCCAACAAGTTAAATCTCCTGTATTTCTTATTGGCACTCCTAAGTCATCATATAATTCTTTATATATATTTTTTAAACTAGGTGGAATTCTTACACCATCTCTTACCGAAAAAGAAAGACCATGTGCCTCCCCTTCACCATGATAAGGATCTTGTCCAACTATAACAACCTTCACATCTTTAAAAGGAGTAAGTCTTAAAGCATTAAAAACTTCTTTTTTACCCGGATAAACTGTATGGACACTATACTCATGTTGAACACGTTTTAAAAGAGGTTCAAAATAATCGCCCTTATATATTGGAGTAAGAACGTTATCCCAATCATTACCAATCATTTTATTTTCCTCCTCTATATTTAAATAATCTTGATGGTCTATGTCCACCACCTGTTTTCATCTCATCAGTTTCTTCAACTTTATTAGCAATAATCCTTCTAAATGCTGGATCTAAAAGTTTTTTATTTAAAATTACTTCATATACTTTTTGAAGTTCACCTAAAGTAAAATATTTAGGCATCATATTAAACACTACATCAGTATATTCAATCTTATTTTTTAACCTTTCTATTCCAGAAACAATAACTAACGGATGATCAAATGCGATAGAATCATTTTCAACAATGCTGAATTCATATCTATCAGTAGTCTTTTCTCTTAAAGTCTTCTTAACAACAGCAGTTATTACTGTATCACCATTAGTTAAAGTCAAATGAATTAAATCATTTTCTTCACTTACACTCAAATTAAACCATTTAGCCTCATTTTTTAACTCAGCATTCATTCTATTTTTATCAACTAGAGCCATATAGGTTGTAGATATAACACGCATTCTTGGATCTCTTTTAACACCACCAAAAGTATAAAGTTGTTCTAAATAAATATCTTTAACATTTGTTTCATTCTCCAAAATCCTTGCTGGAGCACTTTCTAAATCCTCATCAACACGAATAAATCCTCCAGGCAAGCACCATTTATCTTTAAACGGGAAATTATTCCTTTTTACCAATAAAATACTCATTACTTTTTCACTAGTTTTTCGATAATTTTCATTTTTTTCATCACTTATGCTTATAACTAAAACATCCGTTGTTATTGAAAATCTATCAAATTCATCAGGATTATAATGACTTAAAAATTCTTCTTCAGTTTTATACATAGAACACCTCACATATATAATATCACATTAACTTATCTATTGCTTCACTCATTTTAGCAATACAATTGATAATTTCTTTTGGTGACTTAGCAAAAGTAAATCGCCCAACCAACTCATGCTTATTTGGCCAAGCAAAACTTTTACCGATTAGATATCTTAGATTTATATTTCTATAAAAATATAAAAGCAAATCTTCATCAGTAGTGATTTCCTTTCCTTTTTCATCTTTTTTACCTTTTAATTTAGTGAAATCCAAAATAACAAAGAAACCGGCAGATAACTCAATTTTAATTTTTACATCTTTTATTCCGTTTAAAACATCATAATTAGGAGCATATTTTTTTATTAAAGAAAGAATCTTTTTTCTAAATTTAACATCTACTGAATCAATTCCATCAATCATACATTTAAATAGATTATAATTAAATGCATATTTATATCTTAACTTCCCAAAGTATTTATCATAAGCTTTTTTATTTTCTTTAAACGCTCCTTCTAAAGAAACACCTATTATCGCTGGAACAGCATCTATTTCCTCAAAAATGCGATTAATAATTTCACGTATAATAACTTCATCTGCTACAACAAATCCAGCTCTTAAACTGGCCATACCATAAGACTTCGACAAACCAAAAAGAGAAATTGTATTTTGAAACATACCATCAAGTGATGCAATAGGAAGTGCTAAATCATCATTAAAACTTATATCCCTGTAGATTAAATCATCTATTATAAAAATATCATTAGTTTTAGCAATATTGCCAATTTTAATTAATCTTTCCTTTTCACTTTCACCCAAATAGGTTCCTAATGGATTACTTGGATTGCTATTGATTATAGCAACAACCTTAGGAATATAATCAAAATCAATATACTTTGTTTTTAACTCTTCATTGGTTTCAAGAATTATTTTTTCTAAATCATCTGGATCAATTAAATAATTATTTTCTTCTTTTAAAGGAATTACTTTAACATCAACATTAAACCTTTCCGGTTTAAAGCTAAAAAGTCCATAATTAGGAGCAGTCATTAAAACCACATCATGTTCACGAGCTATAATATCAATTAAAATATTTAAAGCATGTGAAGTCGATACTGTCATTGTTAAATTGTTGATTGATAAACCACGTTCATCTATATCATTTTCTTCATAAGGAAAATCATTTTTAAATCCAATTCTTTCAACATAATCAAGTAACACTTTTCTTACTTTATTATCTCCTTCTGAATATGGATATTTATAAAGATCATTGCTTTTCAAATACTTATTGATATTTTTAACAATAGGTGGGTATGGTTTATATTCCATTGGATTTCCACTTGTCATATTGATGTCTTTATTATAATCATAATAATTATTTAATATGTAATCATATATTTCGAATGCTTCTTTAACCTCTTTTACAAAAGGAGAAAATTCATTCTTATCTTTTCTCTTTCCTACATCTGGAAAACCAAACTTACGTTGATCCAAGTGAGGATATCTTTCTATTATTCTTTGTATTGCTTTATTCATATAAAACACTTCCTAGTTGCTTAAAAATTTATCATTTACTTTTTTAACAAAGTTATAATCTACGTTTTGATAACACATAATTGTTTTATCACTTAATATAGTATCAATTCTTTCAACATTTTCATAGTATTTATTTTCTCCATCTACAGAAATAATCAAATCTTTTTTGCTAGTTGGAACAATTTCAATCATTTTATTTTGAGGCAAAACAAGTGAATTCGTTAATGTACGATAAGTTTTACTGTTTAATGGAGCTATGGGAGTTAATTCTAAAGCATGAAAAGTGCTATAAATAATCGAACCTCCAAAACTCAAGTTATAAGCAGTTGAGCCAAAAGATGTTGAGATTAATACTCCATCACCTGCAAAATGTTCAAGTAAAGCATCATCTATAAAGATATCAAGTTTTAAAGTATTAAGATCAATATCTCTAATAACAATATCATTTAAAGAATAGAATTTAGAATTCCCGGAAGTTGTATATACATTGGTTTCTTGAATTCCAAATTTATTTATTTTAAAGTTATTTCTTTTTAAATTATCAATAAGTTGATCTAATTCATCAACATGTATTTCTTGAGCAAATCCAAGAGTTCCCGTATTAATACCTAAGTATAAAACATCACTTTTAAAATTCGTTTCCTTAATCATTCTTAAAAAAGCTCCATCGCCACCAATTGCAATCGCGATGTTATAATCATCCTCAACTATATTAAAACCATTTTTTAACAACTTCTCTTGGATATCTTTAAAGGTATTTATAGATTTATCATTATTATTATAAAATATTCTAACATTCTTCATAACTAGTCAATACATTTAAAAGAGACTCAGCGATTTCATTTTTAATCATTACTTTATTATTAAACCTAGTATCATCTATAGCCGTTAAAGTATAATCATAGAACTTATCGTTTTCCTTATCATATATAGAATAAAATATTTTGTTATCATCTCCAAATAAATTATTCTCATCTTTTCTGTTGATTTTCCCAGTTATACCGATTCCATAATCGCTTTGAGCAAATTCTGAAATATTTTTAGCCATTTCCCTTGCTACATTCATGCTATATACAGAATAAGTATCAATTGTTTTTGCACTTACTCCAAGCTTTATTTTATATTCATTTGAATAGGTAATAGCACTAAATCTTAAAACTTCACTTGCTCCTTCTATATCCGTGATACTTGATGCAATAAAGCCACCTGTACATGACTCCATTGTTGCTATAGTTTTATGTTTTTTTATAAGTAATTCAACTATCTCTTTCATATAAATTCCTCTCTTTTATATATTTTAATACAAAAACATCCAGTAAGTCATTATAATATTTGTTATTTCCAATATTTTTTCTGATAAAAGTTGAAGATAAATCATCAGTCTTAACATCAGTTAATATAACATTTGGGTGATCTATACTTACCTTTTCATTATTTCTTGCAATTACTAAAACTTTAAAATTATCTAAAATATATTTATAATTTTTCCAAGATTCAAAATTATTTATATTATCAACTCCACATATAAAATATATTTCATCGTTTTTATATAATTCCTTAAAATAGTTTAAAGTTTGATATGTATAAACTCTTTCCTTTCCAAGCTCATAATCGCTTGATTCCAAGTTTTTATAATCCTTAATCATTAGATTTACCATATTAAGTCTATCTATTTCATTGTTTAAATCTTTTCTATCATACTTATTTCCGGTTGGAACAAACATAACTTTATCAACATAATTTTTTTCTATTAGTGAAAGAGCTATTTTTAAATGCATCTTATGCGGAGGATTAAAAGTACCACCAAATATACCTATTTTCATGATTATCTCTTATAATATGGTAAATTAAATTTATGATAAGCATTTCTATGAAGTTTCTCTATTTTTTCGTATACATTTTTATCCAACTCTTCACCATTCATATATTTTTTTATATCAGCATAAGTAACACCTAATTTATCCTCATCAGTTTTATTTGATAAACCATCACTAGGAGCTTTATATAAAACAGATGCTGGTACATTTAAAACTTCACCGATTTTAATAACTTCATCAACTGTATAATCAGTTAAAACTCCTATGTCATGAACAGAATCTCCACCCTTAGTGAAATAACCTACAAATAATTCACTTTTATTACTAGTTCCAGCAACTATATAAGTTTTATGAGTTAAAGCTGTTTTCAATGCAGCTAAATAGTAAACAGCACTCATTCTTAATCTTGGTTTTAAGTTGATATCACTATTGAGAGTTTCTTCTTCAGTAAAGTTTCCTAATAAATTAACTTTACCCTTTATTGCTTCAAAAGCATCAGTTAAATCTAAATCAACAAGTTCAAAACCGAATGCATCACTTACAAGTTTTGCATCGCTTTTATCACTTTCTTTTGAATGACATGGAAGAGTTACTCCTAAAACATTTTCCTTACCTATTGCTTCACACATTATTGCAGCAACAACAGCAGAATCTTTTCCTCCACTTATACCTAAAACACATCCTCCTAAATTGTTATCTTTATAGTATTCTCTTATAAAATTTATAATATTTTCTGTTTCTTTCTTTGCATTAAACATATTATTTTCCTCCTAATTCTTTATTTTTTAAACTTTTTATCATATTATTTTTAAATTCAACATACTCCTGAGTTCCATCAACATAATAAGTATGTGGATTCATTTCTCTTTTTACTTCTGGATAAATTGTACTCATTTGAGCTTCACAATAATCACGTTTTTCTAAGATTGTTGGATCATCATATACCAAAATTCCTTTATCAAATATTTGTTTTTGAAGTGGTACTAAAGTATAGTTGCTGATTTCACTTTGTTTTAAAATGTTTACTGGATCAACTATTATTAGCTTATCTCCATTAACACTTTCGCCATGTCTTACCATGATATCTGCAAGAGCATATCCAGTTTCATTATCGTATGCACGATATAGATCCTTAAAATCCGGATTTATAGTTTTAACTATATCATTACTAAGTTTTATTTTAGGAATTCTTTTTCCATCTTTAACTATGGCAACTTCTTTATAAACACATCCCATACGTCCTTCTGGTTTAGAAATATTATCTCCAACACCTAAAGAATTAAAACAAGCACCTTCATCAACAAGCGATTTAATTGTTTTAGCATTTAAGCCATTGCTTAAACATATTTGAGCATCATTAAGTCCAGCTTCGTCTAACATTCCTCTTGCCATCTTAGAAAGATATGCAAGATCTCCAGAATCGATACGAATTCCTTTTAGTCTATATCCATTTGGAATTAAGTATTCTTTAGCAACTCTAATTGCATTTGGAATTCCACTTTTTAATGTGTCAATTGTATCAACTAATAATAAGCAATTACTTGGATATGCTTTTGCATATGCAAGGAATGCATCATATTCTGTATCAAATGTTTCTATGTAACTATGAGCTTGAGTACCTAAAGCTTGAATACCAAGCATATTAGCAGCTAATGCATTACTTGTTCCTGAACATCCTGTCATAATTCCGTAAAGAGATGCATCGATTGCCGCCTCTAATCCATCGGCTCTTCTGCTTCCAAATTCCATAATTGGTACCCCTTTAGGTGTTGCTTCAACGATTCTTCTTGCTCCAGTTGCATGTTCCATTGCTCCATTTACTAAAGATAAGATTGCAGTTTCAACTATTTGAGCTTCGATAATAGGAGCTTCAACTGTAATTATTGGTTCATTAGGAAATACTGGTGTACCATCAGGTATCGCATATACATTTCCTGTAAATTTAAAATTTTTTAAATATTCAATGAAATTATTATCATAGCCACCACGTCTTAAATATTCAAGTTCATCTTCTCCAAAATGTAAGTTACTGATATATTCAATAACTTTATCAAGCCCAGCCATTATAGCATACCCACCATTTGTTGGAACTTTTCTAAAGAAAACATCAAATACAGCCGTTTCATCTTTCTTTCCATTTTTAAAATAGGTTTCTGACATTGTAAATTCATACTCATCAGTTAACAATGTATAATTTCTTGGTAATCTTTCTATATCTTTTTTCATATTATTCACACTTCCTTAAATTTAATTTCTTTTCTTCTTTTTTTAATTCGTTAAAATCCATTACATATTGAATACCAGCACTTTCCATAACCTCTTTTGCAACATTTTTCCAATGTTCACGATTATGATATTCAGCATCAAATGTATCAACTGCATTTGCTAAAAGGAACATATTTACCGGTCTATTAAGTTCATCCATATATCTTGCAAATGTACGAGCAAAATCCATGACACATAGATCTTCACATACACCAGTAAAAATAACCTCTTTTAGATTTTTCATCCTCTTTAAGTCTTCAAGCAATTTTTGATTTAACATTCCATTGATTGAATTCTTTCGATAAATTAATGTATTTACATAATTTAAATACTCATTAAAATCACTTATAAATTCAGCTTCTTCTGTTCCCTCTTTACAATGAGGTGGATAATTCATAAATTCAGAAGCATTCGCTGAATGCGCTTCTCCAATAAAAGTGATTAATTCACCATCTTTTCTTATATCTTCCATAATTTCTTTTTGAGCTGGCACAAGTAAGTTATATTTTTTATTCGACATAGGTCCAATATTTACAAACCCTTCTACCATATCGATGTTAAATACACATCTTATAAAATCTTCTAAATTTTTCTTTTCCATAAAATCACTCTTTCTAACATTTTGTTAATAACATTTTTTAAAATTTATCAAGAGTCTTTCTCTCTTGTTATTAACATTATATTAATAACAAATGCGTTTGTCAATCTCTTTTTAACACTTTATTAAAAAGATTGTAAAAAAAAGAACATATCACTTATGATATGTCTCATTATTAAGTATTTTAAATGACCTATATAACTGTTCTAAAAGGATAGCTCTAAACATTCCATGTGGAAAAGTATTTCTTCCAAATGATAACTTATAGTTACTCATCTTCTTTATTCTATCATCTATTCCATCGGATCCACCAATTATAAAGACTAAATTAGAATTATTTATAAACCATTCATTAATTTTGTTAGAAAGCTCAACACTGCTTAAATTTTTACCATCTATTTCACAAGTAATAATATAATCAGTTGGCTTTAAATTTTTTAAAATCAAGTCTCCTTCAGCTTCCATATTGGAATCCTTTAATTCAATTATTTCTAATTTATGGTACTTATTTATTCTTTTATAATAATCTTTTATCATTAAAGATAAATATTCTTCCTTTATCTTACCTACACATATTACTTTTATCATAACTTTATTAGATCCGTTCTTTCTCTTTGCTTAGCAATTATTATATTTTCAAATTCAACACCATTTTCTTCTAATTCATGTTTTACTGTTTTCATAGCAAGCTCTGGGGAATTATTTTCATGAGAAAGGTGGGCAAGAGCAATTTCTTTAGTATTAGGTCCAATAAATTTACTTAGATAAAAACCACATTGATTATTTGATAAGTGGCCTTCATCACTTCTAATACGTTTTTTTAACCATGGTGGATATGGTCCATGCATCAGCATTTCTACATCATGATTGCTTTCAAATACATATAGATCATGATTGCTTAGTTTATCAAAAAGTTTATGATTTATGTATCCTGTATCGGTTACATAAACAAAACTTTTTTCTCCTTCTTTAAAAATATATCCACGAGAACCTGGAGCATCATGGCTTGTCCTAAAAGGCTCAACCTTAAAATCACCAAAATCCATCTCTTCTGAATCAAAACATAAATTTGGATAATCCTCCAAAAAAGGAAGTTCAACCATCATTTTTTCATCAACAAAAACAAATGGAGTATTTTTCTTAAAGAATACTTTCATTGCCCCTGTATGGTCCGTATGAGTATGGGTTATAAAAACATAATCAATATCTTTTGTTTCAACACCCAACTCACCCAATTTAGTGGCAATATATTTATTATTCATACCTATGTCTATTAAAATATTTTTATTTCCTATTTTTATATATGTGGAATTTCCTTCACTTCCACTTGCTAAAACTGATACTAACATTTAAATATAGATGCACAAGGATCTAGTGCAACTCCTCCTTGATAAGGTCTACCTTTATAAACACCTAGATGTAAGTGAGTTCCTGTTGAGAAACCAGTTGATCCCATTAATGCAATTTTTTGCTCTCTTTTAATCGTCTGTCCTTCTTTAACTAAGATAGCAGCTAAATGCATATATTGAGTAATATAACCATTACCATGATCTATATAAATAGATAAACCTTCATTTAAACTAGAATTATAGTTTACTTTATAAACTGTTCCATCTTGAACTGCATATATCGGAGAACGATATCCGCATCCCGAAATATCTATTCCTTGATGTTGTTTACCCCAACGCCACTTAAATCTAGAGGTAATTACAAATGGAGATATTGTTGGCCAACTCCAATCACTGTTACCTTGAGGAGAATGATAGAATTCATTTCCACTGCTAGCTGATTTCTTGATTCCCCTTGTTACAACTTCATTAACTGGGTCCTTTATAGTTTCTGTTTTACTGATAACTAATGAATTTATTTCACCATTAACAAACTTTATATCCTGAGTAATTCTCTTAACTCCATTTTGTCCTTGGGTTGTTACTTGCTTATAGTCAGTGTATTTATTTTTATCATCAACATATGTTGTTTTATATTGTACTTCAATATCTTTAACTTCAGTCTTTTTATAAACTACACTTACAAGTGGAGAAATAAGTCCTACATTTACTTTTTCACCTGCTGCAAGTAAGACATTTGACTTAGTATATTGTGGATTGGCAATCATTAATTCCTCAATATTTAAGTTATTAGCATCAGCTATAGCATCCAAGTTTTCTCCAACCTTTGTTATATATGTTTTTTGTTCATCCAAAGTTCCATATAATAAATATTTAGAAAGTTCACCAGAATCTTTAAATATTATATTATTTGTTGATACAAGACCTTTTCTTATAGTAATAGTTTCTTCAAAATACACTGAATTTATAATTGATCCCGTATCAGTAATTTTTTCTTGAGTATTTTTATTATAATCATCAAGATCTTTAGATCCAATAAAAGCAGCAGCTGTTTTATATAACGCTTCTTTCATAATATCTTTACTCATCATACTTATTTCAATTGGTTCACCAGGTTCAATTACTTGATCATCATTGATGATTTTCTTTTCAGTATAAACAATTTTAGCGATATAACCTTCTATCATAAAAGGTTCTTTATCTTTAATACTATTATAAACATCTTCTTCTTTTATTATATCATCATTATATGTATATATTTTTTTAATATCTAAACCATCTGGTGGATATACTTTATCAACACCATATTGTTGTCTTAAAGCTTCTTGTTCTGTATCAATCATATTTAAAAATGTTTCTTTTGATTTAATTAAACCAATCTTATCACCATTTAAATATACTTGATAAACTTCTTGTGGTTCTGAAGCAAAATCAACATTAGTTCCACAAAAGAACAATAAACCACTTACCAATATTGTTAATATAAACCCCAATATCTTTCCTTTCATTAAACCACCTATGTTTCTTCTACATTTTTAACGTAATTTCTAAAATTACTTATGTTCTTTTCAAATAATAATTCAATTGTTCCCGTTGCACCATTACGATGCTTACCGATTATAAGTTCCGAAATAGAAACTCCATCTGGATTATCAACTTGTTTAGTATAATAATCATCTCTATAAAGGAATGAAACTATATCAGCATCTTGTTCAATTGAACCTGATTCTCTTAAGTCTGACATAATTGGACGTTTATTTTCTCTTCCTTCAACGTTACGTGAAAGTTGGGCAAGAGCAATAACTGGAACACCTAATTCCATTGCCATTGTTTTAAGGCTACGGGATATATCAGAAACTTCTTGTTGACGGTTATTACCATAACCAGGACCTCCACTTATAAGTTGTAGGTAATCGATTACAATTAATCCTAAATTTCCAGCACTTGCAAGACGTCTACATTTAGCACGTATTTCACCTATAGTAATACCTGGAGTATCCTCAATAAATATAGGTGCATCTCCAAGTTCACTTGTTGCTTCATTTATTTTTTTCCAGTCATCATGACTTAATTTACCAGTTTTAAGCTTATTACCTTCAACTGAACTAGCTGCCGAAAGCATACGGAACATCAATTGTTCAGCACCCATTTCTAGGTTGAATATAGCAACAGCCTTGTTAGTTGCTAAAGCAGCGTTTACAGCAATATTTAAAGCAAAAGCTGTTTTACCCATAGCAGGACGAGCTGCAATAATTATAAGTTCATTTGGATGAAGACCACTAGTTAACTTATCAAAATCATAAAATCCAGTTGGAACACCAGTAACATCAGAATCATTTTTGGATAAAGTTTCAAGTTGACTTATAGCGGATTTTAAAACTTCACGACTTGTTCTAAATTCTCCAGCTTTTCTCGCTTTAGTAACTGTAAATAGTTTCTTTTCAGCACTTTCAATTAGATCATTCGTGTCTTGATCTTCAACTCTAGCATTCTTTTCAATATCCTCACATACTGTGATAAGTTTTCTTCTTAAAGCTTTCTCTCTAACTATTTTTATATATGAATCAATATTAGAAGCTGACACAACTGAATCGATAACGTCACTTAAATATTCAACACCCCCAACTGAATTAATTGGTGTGTTTTTTTCTATCTCATTTTTAAGAATCGTTGAATCAATTTTCTCATTTCTTTTTTTTAATTCTGATAAAGCATCATATATAACTGAATTACGCTTATCATAAAACATATCACTAGAAAGTTCATCACAGACTTTTTCTAAAGCAGATGAAGACATGTATGCACATCCAAGAACGCACATCTCTGCTTCTAAATTTTTAGGTTCTTCTTTTATATCAGCCATAAATCCTCCTAGTTAACTGAAACATTTACGTAAGCAATAACCTTTTTATGTAAATTTATCTTTACTTTATGTACTCCAAGAGTATCAATTATATGGTCACATTCAATTAACTTTTTATCAATATCATATCCTTTATTCTTAAGCTCTTGAGCAATTTGTTTGTTAGAAATAGAACCAAACATTCTACCATCTTTACCAGTTTTAGCTGTAAATGAAATAGTAACATTTTTAAGCTCTTCACTTAATTTTTGACATTCTTTAATGCGTGCTTCTTCCTCTTTTTCCCTTTCTTCTAAAGTCCTATCTAATTTCTTTTTATTTCCTTCATTACAAGGAACAGCAAGACCCAATTTAATTAAATAATTTTGAGCATAGCCATCACTTACATTGATTATCTCATCCTTTTTTCCTTGTTTTTTTACATCCTTAAGCAATATAACTTTCATCTAATCACTTCCATACCCATTATTATATCAAATTATGCTAAATTGTTCTACTCATAAAAATCTTCAAGAGTCATTCTTAAAAAAAATTGAGTTCTATTCTTTTTATGATCATTACCTCTATCTTGAGGAGCAACATAATCAAATACATTACCATTAATAAAATCTGTACCATAAACTTTCCTAGCATATTTTTTACTTTCTTTTAATTTATTTATATGAAAATATGATGCAGACATATATAAATAAGCTTTGCTTGCTTTACTAGCTCCATTTTTTAAATATTCATTCAATGTTTCAATACATAATTTATATTCTCCTATTTTATAAAACATTTTACCTTCATAATACTTAAATATTGGTAATGAAGTTAGATAAAATCCCATTTCACATAAATCATATACATCAGCATACTCTTCATAAGCAAACGCTTCTCGTATTAGTTCAATATATTCATTTACTCTATTTATCATTTCATCATCTAAAGAATCACATATTTGAACTTCATGAATGGCATTATATAGAACTTTCTTTAAATCACTATTCTTAGAATCATAAAATATATCATCAAATAATTCAGTTACTTTACTGCCATATCCATTTTGAATAAGAACATATAATGAATAAAAAAATTCATTTTTATAAGTAATTACTCCTTTTGATAATTGTTCTAATAAACAATATGCATTTTCATAGTCACCAATTTCGATTAATTTAATAAGTTTTTGATACTTGTCCATACTATTCCTCTTTTCTTAAAAGTTATTATAACACAAAAAAAAGAAACCTGCGTTTCTCTTATTTAACAAATGGTATTAAAGCCATAAATCTTGCTCTTTTAATTTGTTGAGCAATATGTCTTTGATGTTTAGCACAAGCTCCAGTCATACGTCTAGGCATAATTTTACCTTTTTCATTGATGTATTTTGAAACGATTGCTACATCTTTATAATCAACGCTTTTACCAGCGCACATTTGACAAACTTTTTTCTTTTTTCTAAAAAATTCAGCCATTTTATTCATTCCTTTCTAAAATGGTAAATCGTCATCGCTTAAAACTACTTCTGAACCAAAATCTTTAAAAGGATCTTCTTCAAGGTTAGCAGGAGTACTTGATGATTCACCAGCATTATTCATATTATAATTTACGGAATTATCAGCACTAGCTCCTTTTGAACTTAAGAATCTAACATTGTCAGCTACAACTTCTGTAACGTATCTCTTTGTACCATCTTGAGCATCATAGCTTCTAGAAGTAATTCTTCCAATAACAGCTACCATACTACCTTTAGAACAATATTTACATACATTTTCAGCTTGTACCCTCCATACAACAATATTAATAAAATCTGTATGAGGTTCTCCATTTGCACTTGGTCTTCCATCAACAGCTAAACTAAATGTTGTTGTTGAAATTCCTGTACCAGTTGTTCTAAGTTCTGGATCTCTTGTTAATCTTCCAACTAAGCATACATTATTCATATATCTTACTCCTCATCTAATCTGATAATCATATGTCTAAGAACGTTTTCACTTATTCTAGCCTTACGATCTAATTCAGAAACAATTTCATTAGTTGCATCAAAATCAACTACGAAGTAAAAACCAGTAATTTCTTTGTTGATTGGATAAGCAAGTTTTTTATTACCTAAATCTTTAGAATCAGTGATATTACCTTTCATAGAAGTAATAACTGATTTTAAATCTTCAGCGATTTTCTTAGCTGCGTCTTCTTCAACAGTAGTTTTTACTATGAACATCATTTCATATTTGTTCATACTACACCTCCTTATGGTCTATTTGGCTTCAATTAAGAAGCAAGGAGCCTTCAAGCTCACGAGTATTATAGCAAAATCACTTTCTTTTGTAAACAATATATGAAAAAAAGATATAATTTATTAAACATTAAATCTAAAATAAACTATATCTTAATCCCATCTATATATTTTATCTATTAATAAACACTAATTACTTAAAGAATTATATTTAGTTTTTAACATAAGTTATGCTATTCGGAATGCTGGAGAGATGCCATGTACTCCTCCTGCAGGGAAGCAATCCCAGTCTCCACTATAATAAATAACAATGATATTTTCAGTGTTTGATCCATCCATAGAACGAAACCACCAAGCTGCACCTTCATATTTCCCATCATATTGTTTCTTTGCACTTGAATAATTATCTTTTGTTACTCCTTGATTTTTATAATAATCTAGTTGCTTTGATGTTCCTACTGATGTATCCCATATTATTGACGGATCCCATGTTGCATGATTTGAACTTGCTGCATCTTCATATATTTCTTCCATAGACAATAAGTAAAGCTTATCTTGTGTTTCAAAGTTTGTTTCGCCTGTTGTACCTCCATGTCCTGATATTACTTTTGTTGTTGCTATTACACTTTGTAAATCATTTGGTAAAGCATGATATAATGTATCATTTATATATGCACGTAACTCTGAATCTTTCCATCCTCCCACATTTGTTCCATTTTCATTTATTGCATCTGCTGAATTATAATTATGATTTTCTATTATATCCACAAATTCAACTACAAATCCACATGCTGTTTCACTTGTTTCGCCATTTGTACATTCACTTTTATTGGATATGCGTACTACCATTTGTTTTTCTGCTTCCTCTCCAGATTCACATTTATAATCTTCTCCTTTATAGTCGGGATTATCTAATTCATTAGCAGAAACACAATCATTTATATGACTTGCAATTGTTATTGTTTTTGTATCTCCTATATTATATTCACTTGTATTTCCTGTTTGGACTGCTTTTTGTATTGTTTTCCACGAATCTGTTGCAAATGATACTGGATCTGGAATATTTTCTACTCCTATTGTATCTCTTTCTACGGCATTAAATTCTAACTTGCATGTATATTCTTCTCTTACTTCTTCTGTTGATGTTTTATCAAGCGTTATTGTTAATATTCCATTTAATGTTTCTTTTGCTTTTACAACTGTTGCATCATTATCTAACTTATTTTTGATGCTTGTATATTTTGCTGTTGTTCCAGTCTTTGGTACACATGTTACTTTAACCTCTGCATCATAGTTACTTGAGTTATTTGTTACTTCATATGCAAGTATACTTGTTTGATTAAGTATTTTTAAATCACTTGTTGTGAAATTAATTATCTTCTTTGTATCATCTACTACAGAACTATATACATCCTTTCCATCTAATGTTGCAGCTGTAAAGATAACTGAAAAGTCATCTTGATTTTCGCTTACTTTTGCATTTCCGTTTATTATTAATGTTGTTGAAATGCTAGCAAATCCAATTGACATTAGTAATATTGCTACTATAAGCATACTCTTCTTTTTCATATTATACCTACTTTCCTTTACTTTTTTATTTTATAATACCCCCCCCGATTTTCAAGTCATTTTGGAGGATTTACACTACTTCTTGTAAATATCCTATTTTTTCAAGGAATAATTTTTCATGAAAAAAGCAAAAAAAAAAAGATATAATTTATTAAACATTAAATCTAAAATAAACTATATCTCCATCTTGCATTAAATAATCTTTTCCCTCAAGTCTAACTCGACCTGCTTCTTTTACTTTAATTTCACTTCCATAATTTTTAAAATCATCAAAACTCATTACTTCAGCTTTAATAAATCCTCTTTCAAAATCAGTATGAATTAATCCAGCACAACTTGGTGCTTTCATTCCCTTTTTAAATGTCCATGCACGACATTCATCAGTACCACTCGTAAAGAATGTTGCAAGGCCAAGTAAATCATATGTTGCAAATATTAACTTATCAAGACCACTAGAAGTTATTCCAAGTTCACTCATAAATTCATGCTTTTCTTCATCCTCAAGTGGAGCAAGATCTTCTTCTATCTTAGCACACATTACGATTACTCCAGCATTTTCTTCTCCAGCATACTCTCGAACTTTTTCAGTATACTCATTTTTTCCAACAGCTACATCCTCTTCATTTACATTAGCAACATAAATAATTGGTTTTGCTGTAATAAAAGAGAAGTTTTTCAACACTTGCTTTTCAGCTTCCTCAAATTCAACTCTTCTTAAAGGTATATTCTTTTCCAAAGCTTCCATTGATTTTTTTAAAGTATTTATCTCTAAAAGTTCATTTTTATCTTTAGTCATACTAGCCTTTTTACCAATTTTATTCAAACGATTATTAATTATCTCTAAATCAGCAAGTATTAATTCTACATTGATTATTTCAATATCTCTTATAGGATCAACATTTCCTTCAACATGAGTTATATCTTTATTTTCAAAACATCTAACAACTTCAACTATAGCATCAGTTTCTCTAATATGACTTAAAAATTTGTTTCCAAGTCCTTCTCCACTAGATGCACCTTTAACAAGACCAGCTATATCAATAAATTCATATGAAGTTGGTACGACACTTTTTGGTTTATAATATTCAACTAAATAGTCAAGTCTCGTATCAGGTACAGTAACAACTCCTACATTTGGTTCAATTGTAGCAAAAGGATAATTTGCAGCAAGTGCACCTGCCTTCGTTATTGCATTAAATAAAGTTGACTTTCCAACGTTTGGTAATCCTACTATTCCAGCTTTTAAAGCCATGTTATCACATCCAATTCACAAAGTATTATATCAAGAATAAAGACAAAATAAAAGGATTAAAACTAATCCTTTAATGTAACTTCAACAGTTTTCTCTTTACCATCTCTGATATAAGTTATTTTTACTTTATCTCCAACTCTATAACGGTAAAGATAATATTTCAAATATTTATAGTCTTTGATATTATAATCATCTAATTTAATAATTACATCACCTTTTTTAAGTTTAGCAGCATCAGCTGTAGAACCACTTGATACATCAGTAACAACAGCTCCACTTGTAATGCTATCACTTATTTTTACACCATTATATTCTGCACCTTCAACAGAAGTCATCGTAACACCTAAAACTGGTCTCGAAACTTTTCCGTTGTTTTCTAAATACTCAGCAACAGATAAGGCATCTTCAATTGGAATAGCAAATCCCATATTTTCAATAGACGTTCCACTTAATGTAGATGATGATAATTTACTATTTGTAATACCGATTACTTCACCATTTGAATTAGCAAGTGGACCACCTGAATTACCAGAGTTTATTGAAGCATCGATTTGAAGTAGATTCATATACCAAGAATCTCCACTTTGTCCATAATAGCTTTTCTTAGATGAACTCATCTCAACCATACGATTCTTTCCACTAAGAATTCCACGAGTAACTGTGAAAGAATACTCAAGACTTACTGGGGTTCCAATAGCGAATATTGTATCCCCAACTAAAACATCCTCACTTTTACCAATTTCAGCAACTGCAATAACTTTATCTTTAGGAATCTTAACAACTGCAACATCAGCATATTCATCACTTCCAACAAATTCTCCAGTTACTTCAGTTTCATTGGATAAAACGATTTTTATTGTCTTTGCTCCATCAACAACATGATGATTTGTAAATATATAACCATATTTGCTATCAGTTTTATATACAAAACCGCTTCCCCATCCACTTAGTTTATCCTCACTAGACCCAACTTCAACAATAACAGATGCATCATATAATTTAGAAACAGCATCACTTATTCCTTTATCTGTAACCGTAACTTCTTTTTCAGTAACGTATTTTACATTTTTACTGAATATCTCCTTTAATGGTACATAGTTAACAACTATATCACCAACTGCAACAAGTACAAGTATTATAATACCAACTATAATTGCAACACTTAATCCTTTTCTATTTTTTTTGTTCTCTTCCATAAAATATCCTCCTATTCCATATCTAAAAGAGACTTATAATTGATTGGAAATCCCATTTTAGCAAGAACCTTATCAATAGATACAGTCTTTAATTTTCCAGCTAATGCATCTATTTCATAAGAAAACTCATTCATAAATAATCTAAAATCATCTTTAGAAAGTAAATATTTAAAAATAATAGCCACCGAAAATAGATCTCCCTTACCATAAATATATTCATCGTTTATCTTTGGTATATTTAAACTATCGTGATAAATGTTGTCAGGAATGACTTTCTGAGTACGATGCTCAAATAAAATATCCTCATGAGCACATAAATTACGATAATTAGAAAGTATCGGTAAAAATTGAAGTAAATTCTCTGGTTCTACATCATAATACTTCGCTATTTCTCTTTGATCTTGCGGTTTCATAATTGTATAAAGTTCGCTTGTAATCCCGAATGACAAAACTTTAACAACTACCCAAAGAGGAATGTAACCATAATTATTTATATAATGCTTAGTCGCTTCATGCTGACCACCATTAACTCTAATCTGTCTTTTCATCTTCTTCAATAAGTCATTAACCTGTCTTACTTTATCCGGAGCTTGATTATAGTTTATATTTCTTAAATAATCACTTTCCTTATAACCATACTTTTGAGATAAAACATATGAAAATATACTTTTGGTATTGTTTTCAATAATTAAAATATTTTTAAACATAATATTTCTTAATTGTCTGTCAAAATAAAATAACGAATATAATTCTCTAAAGTTTGTACCATTTAAAAACACCTTTTTATTCACTGAATCCATAAATAAATGACGATATCCCATTAAAAAGAAATAATTCTCTCTTAATATTATGTTTTTAGTGTATTCAATATCGTCGATAACAAGGCCTTTGTTTTTCAAAATTTCGATTTGTTCATCTAAAGTTTTAAATGTTTTCATGCCCATATCATATTCACCTATTCTATATTTTATCACATCCAACAAATAAAATATATAACTTATTTGTGAATATATTATGAAAAAAAATGCTATGCAGCATTTTTATTATCATTAACTAAAACTAGTGTCTTTTCTTTTTCATTTTGTAAATTCAAATTGCTTCCACTTGGGAACTCAACAACATTAGATCCACTGCTTAATTCTCTTATGTTTTCGTCTATTGCAGTTATTAGATAACTCTTATAATCGGATAGTACTTGAGCTGAAGATCTAAGTCTTCTTAAAACAGAGATAATGCTTTGTCTTTCTTCTCTAGTAACTATATTTTCTGTTGCATCAATTATCTTATCAAGCAAAGCATTACATTTTATACATAATTTATCAAAAACACTTGAGTTTTGTTTTGTTACAAGCTTATCAATAACTATATTTATTGAATCAATCTCTAGATTGAAATTGTTTATCTTTTCTTGCATAAAATAATCACCTATGAATAGTATACCAATTATCTGAGATCCATTTACAAAAAAAATGTATATTTACACATTCTTTTACACACGAATTAATATCCAATGGATTCAATTAATTTATTAACATCATTTTCATGATCAAGAGCATAATTTATAACTATATAAGTATCTTGAACCCATGAAAGATAATATCCTCTATCACTGGTTTTAAGTTTTAAACTAGTCCAAGACTTACCATTGGTTAGTTTCTTACTATAATTCCCTTCTATACTGTTGAACAGATTTTGATACTCATCAATAAATATTCCTTCAACATCATATTTTTGTTTACCCTTTAAAAAAAATACATTTACACCATTTTTACTGGCATTATAGGCAGCTATCGCATAGTCATAGTCATCTAAAGAATTTTTAACTGTATAATTTAAATTTGTTAAAGTGTTTTTAAACTCTTCACCCGTGATACTTTTCTTCTCCGTTCCACAAGCGGAAAGAATTATAACACCTAACACCAATATTATTACTTTTATTTTTTTCATTTAAATTTCCTTTCTATTGATACAATCATATGTATCAACAATCGCGATAAAGGCTGATTTATCGATAAGTTTTATTCCACTTTTTAGCTTGTAATAGTCGCCTGCTGATATGATGGATAATAAAATATGATTATCTTTTTTACTATATCCACCTTTAACATCAAGAGTAGTTAATTTATAATGAAGTTCATTCATTATATAGTCCTTTACTTCATTCTCTTTCTTCGTGATTATATAAAACATTTTATCCTCATAATAACCAACATCAGCCTTTTCAATTAAATATTTAACAACTATAATCATGATAGCAGAATAAAGTCCAATATTTAAATCGATTAAAACACTACTGATTATAACAAGCACAATATCAATTGCTAATGAATATATTTTTAAATGTACTTTGGTTAAATGGCTTAGCATATCCTCAATTAGAAATATCGAACCGGCTTTAAAGCCTTGTTTATATATAAGTCCATATCCAATACCTAACATAAATGAGGAAACTACTACATTCAAAATCATCTCCGGCAATTCTATTGGATACGCTTTAGTAAAAAAAGATATGCTATATCCAAAAACAGGAATCAATATTGAAGGAAGTATATAACTTTTTAATGTGTTTTTTTCAACCAATATGGATGCGATAAGCAACAAAATAACATTCAATATTAACATGTTTACATAGACATTTGAATGAAACAAATATGAAAGCAATAAAGAAACTCCATCTGTACCAAAGCTGACCAAAGTATTAGGTATAATAAAATAGTTCAAACTTAAAGATATGATAATTACTCCTGCTATTAAATAAAATAGACGAACTAGCTTATTCATTTTTACCCCACAATAAATCTTTTTCTAAAAGTTCACCGATATCACCATCCAATATTTTCTCCGGATTAGTTGATTCGTATCCACTTCTTAAATCTTTTACCAAACTATATGGTTCTAATACATAATTTCTAATTTGACTACCGAAATCTATTGAACTATTTCCCTTTATGGAATTTAACTTATCATTTTGTTCCATCATTTTTAGGTTAAATAATTTACTTTTAAGTATTTTAAACGCAATCTCTTTGTTTCTTATTTGACTTCTTTCATTTTGAACAGTTACTACAATTCCTGTTGGAAGATGCGTAAGTCTAACAGCAGAATCCGTTGTGTTTACACCTTGTCCACCATTTCCACTTGATCTATATACATCAACTCTTACATCGTCATCATTAATCGATACGGATGCATTTTCTATCTCAGGTGTGATATTTACTGCGGCAAAAGATGTATGTCTTCGATGATTAGCATCAAACGGACTGATTCTAACCAATCTATGAACACCGATTTCGCCCTTCAAATAACCATAAGAATACATTTTTTTTACATATAAAGTTACACTTTTGATTCCTGCATCACTTGCATCCTGTTTATCAATAATTTCATATGGTATATCGTTTTTTGAAAAATATAACGTATACATTCTAAGAAGCATCGATGCCCAATCTTGAGATTCGGTACCACCAGCTCCTGGATGTATCTCTAAATAACATTTGTTTTTATCAAACTCACCATTTAGTAAAGTATTGATGCTTATCTCATTTAAATTACACTTAATTGTATTTTCCGAATTTATAAGTTCCTCATATAGTTGTTGATCAAATTCAACTTCAATAAGGTTTAAAATCTCCATATCATCATCCAACAATTTTAAAGTTCTGTTATATAGTTCAATTTCTCTTTTTAAACCATTTAAATTAGTAGATATTTCAGTATAAAGGCTTTGATTTGACCAAATAGATTCATCACTCAATTTATCCTCTAAAGAAGCGATTTCTTTTTTTATTCCATCAACGTCAAAGTGACCTCCCTAAACTATTTAGTTGATTTCTATAATCATTTAACGTCATTTTTATATTTTCTAAATTATCCATGTCTTCCTCCTCCAGACGAGTGTCCACCACCACTTGAACCACTGCTATGTCCTCCACTAGATCCTCCTGATGATGAACTTGTTTTATAGCTTGTGGTATGACTTCTCAAATAAGTATCACTTTTTTTATTATATTTTATTGAGTCTTTATCCAAATAGTTAAATGCAGTAGTTGCTTTTCTTACCATCTTATTTTTGTTTATCATAACGATAATAATTATTATAGATGAAATAATGCTTACAAGAAATGCAATAAAATATGGAGGTCTATAGGTTTCATAGACATTGCCATACTCATCCAACTTACTATATTTCATCTCATCTGGTATACCTTTATCATAATATACCTCTAGTTTATGAATAAATGTTTCGATTCCACCTTTATAATCAACTCCATTTTTAAAATTTGGATATATTTCATCAAGAATATTTTCCAATCTGTCATAAGAGAAATATAACTGAGCAGAACCAAATGTATATATATTATAATAAGGATCATTTTCATAAGTATTCCTTAGAAGCAATACACCAGAATAGTATTTATCATTCAATCCAAAGTCATTGTAATCATAAAAATCGGCTGCATAATCTTCATTAACACTGTCTAAAGAATATGGTAAATCAACACTTACAAAAACCAAATCGAATTTTGTCTTTTCAATAAAATTATCAATCTCTTCCTTTAAAGTTTTTTCTTCATCCTCACTTAAAACATTTGAATAATCATATATTTTTTGAGAAGCATCCACATAAGGAGTATTCATTGCATGATTTATTCTAGTTTGACTAGACATATCCCATTTCTTCGAAACACCATAGTTATTGCTTTCATCTCTGACTTTTTTACTATCAGCGCTTACACTAGAAGCGAAGATAACTCCAGGAATTAAAGAGATGATAAGAAGTAAATAAATAAATCCTTTTTTCATTATCCATTACCTCCTACAAGAAATATTATATAGGAAAATATAAGAACAAATATAAATATTGATACAAAAAGAACACATCCTAGAAAAAAGGCTTTCTTTTTATCCAATGGAATATTTCCAACAAAGTTTCCACTTTCTCCATTCATCGCGAAGATATAATATTTATCCTTATACTTTACGTTTACCATGTATACTGGTAACAAAACATATTCTTTATTGATAAGAGTTGAGGTTAAGTTTTCAGACGAGATCACTTTAGAAGCATAACCTATTGCGCTTGAAAGCATCTCCTCTTTTGCACTCTTTAAAGTTCGACTTTTTGCATCAACCAATGCATCATCACTTTCAACATCATATTTCTCTGCTAAAAAGCCGGAAAGATAAGCATGATTATAAGGAACAAGTTTTTTATAATCAAAAGGTTCAATAGAATTCATTATATCGTTTTCAAAACGAACTGAACCATCTACAGGAACACGGTAGAAATTCATGCTTCCATCACGAACAACTTTAAAATAATCCGTTTTTGTATAATGCGTATCACCACGAGACCAACTGTTAACTCTGGTTGCATCAATTGTTATCTCTCCACTAGACTCAAGGTCAAAAAGCCAAAATGGAATGTATATTCCCGTAATCTTTTCAATATTTTTCTCATTGATAAATTCTTTGGGTATCAAAGGCCTTCCTTTTTTTAAACTCTTAAAGGCACTTATTGCTTCTTCTTTAGTATGTTTAAAAGGTATTATTAAGCTAGGAGCAAAAGCGTTGCTTAAACGACTTTTTATTATCGAGGTATTACCACAATAAACACAGAATGTTGCTGCGGTATTTTCATCAGTTATAATAACGGCTCCACAATCAGGACAATTATAGTTTGTATATTCAACACTGCTTTCTAAGACATTATTTTCTTCAGAAGACATGTCTTTTAGTTCTTCAGCACTAAACTCTCCTTCACAATATTCACATTTAAAAAGGCCAAGTTTAGGATTAAACTTAATAGGAGCTTGACATCTAGGACATTTATTATCCAAAACTTTTTTCTTTGTTCTAGCCATATTATCACCTACAAAAATTATATCAAATAGCATAATATAAATCCATAGAAAAAGTCTTTAGCTTCAACTAAAAACTTCTAAGCTATTTTTTGTTTTTTAAACACGACAATACTATTTAAAATGATAAATAACGCCATAAATCCTAATATAACTAAATCATTAATCAAGATCGGTTTTAAACTATCTAAACTTAAGTCAGTTAAATTAGAAACCATATTGTTTGCACATACATACCAATAAGTTGGAAATATATGAGCAATGTTTATTACAGAATCAGGTAAATATTCTAAAGGTACAAACACTCCAGATAAGAATGATGTACCAACCGCGATAACATTAACTACTCCTCCTAAAGCATTTTTATTGTTTATCAAATTGCTTAATAATATTCCTAACGCTAACGCAGCAAATGTAAATATTAAAGAATTAAGCGCATATATTAATCCATAATAATTTAATAATTCAGATTTAAATAAAATAAGTCCAATAATCATATAAAATGCCCATAAAGAAACAGCATATACCATACTTGATAATATAATACTTCTATTTCTTATTTTATAACTTGTACTGCTGATAATTGAACGCATTTTAATTTTTCTTTCATTAAAGACAGCTAAAATAGTGCCTAAAACAATTATTAAACCAGCAAGTAAAGAATAACTAGCAAAATTGAAATACGTATTTATTTTAGAAGATGCTATTGTATCCTTTTTTGAAGTTAAATCTATTTTAACATCCACATTTAAAGCCGTATTTAAATTTTCAATTGCTTCAGTTTCACTTTCAAACATCGATAAATATATATCTTGAGTCTTTAAGTAACGATCCACATACATTTGAGCAAGTGTTGAATCATAATCATCAGTAGTTTTAATACTAAGTTTATCTTTATCATTTTTATTAAATCCTTCATCTATATATAACACATAACTAACTTGTCTATAAAATAACGCATCATCGATATCATCTTCACCATATTCTTTGATTTCGCATCTAGAAGATAAATATTGAATAAAATTATCCGTAACAATTGATTTTTCATCTTTATTTATAATAGCTATTTTAGGCTTTTCTGCTTCATATAAAACGTTGTTTTCATTTGTAGTAACATTTATACCACCAAAACCTACTAAAATGACACTATAAAGTATAATTAATCCTTTATATTTTTTTAATATTTTAAAAAATGTACTAGATACTGTCATATTTAATCCTCCTCATACCTCTAATCGATAATGAAATTAAAACAAAAGAGAAAAGTAACATATTAACAATATCAAAAATAAATCTTTGATTGCTAGTATAATAATATGAAGCATATAAAGCATCAGTAATCATACTAGCTGGATTAATTCTACTTAAAATTGGTACATAAGTATCAATTATATATTTCATAGTTATTCCCATCATTCCTGATAAGAAACAAAATACCATAGATGAAGCAATCATAATACCTGTTTTTGTATTTTCTTTAATCGGTAATGTTCCAACAAATATACCAATACTAGTTCCAGCAAGAGCTCCATTTAAAGAAACTATTATCAAGTTTATAATATTATTTCCATAATCAACTTTTAATACAAATATCGTATAAAGAATCAATAAGGATATTCCAATAAGTTCTATTAAATAACTTGCTAATACACTTGCTAAAACCATTTTTGTTTTGTTTAATGGTGCAATTGTATTTCTTTTTCCAACCGCGTCTATATTAGCTTGCTCCTTATTAATAGCTGTCATAGCAAACATACCACCATATAATAAAGCCATAGCAATTACTGTATAATATTCAATCATCGTATAACTTAAATTATTGTTGCTCACATTTTTTAATTTTATATCTTGATTAAGTTTGTTCATAATATTTTTTGTAGCATCATTTTCTTCAAGTTTAACTTTAGAATAATAATCATTTAAAACATTTTTATTAAGTTCTATTTCTTCAACAACACTTGTTAATACAGTTTGATATATTCCATTTTGTTTAACAGTTACTTTTGGTTCATCATCTTTAATACTAAAATAACCAATTATTTCATCATCATCCAATAGTTTTTTAGCTTTTTCTTCATCTACATATAAAACATTAAATAATCGATTGTCGTTCTTTTCATCACTTAAAGATTTAAAAGTTTCTTTATAAATAATAAACTCATTAAAAGATTCATCATTAATTATTGCAATATTGCTAGGATTATATCGTTCTTCTTTTTCTATATTTGAAAAAGCCATTTTAAAAAATGATACAAGTATTAACGGAAAAACAAAAGTCCAAAATATAAGAGCTTTATTTCTTAATAGACTTTTAAAAGTATATTTAAACTTTCTAACAAACATCAGTCTCTTAAATCCTTTCCAGTAAGTTCCAAGAATACATCATTTAAAGTAGGTTTAGAAGATGTAATACTTCCATATTTAACTTTTTTCTTATTAAATAAATCTATTAATTCGCCAATATTATTTTTACCTTTTTTATAAGTAATAGTAAGTACATTGTTTGTATAGTCTATATAATCTACTTCTTTTTTATTTGATATTTCTTCTAAAATATTTTCATTTAAATCATAAACATCTACTACTACTTTTTCTTCTATATTTGATAATTCTTTTAACTCTTCTTTTGTACCACTTGCTAGTATTTTTCCTCTATCTAAAATGATAACTCTATCACATAGTTCTTCCACTTCTTCCATATAATGAGTTGTATATAAAATTGTTGCTCCATTATCCCTTAAAGTTTTAATGTTATCTAAAATATTGTTTCTACTTTGAGGATCTACTGCAACCGTAGGTTCATCAAATATTATAAGTTTTGGTTTATGTGCGATTCCACACGCTATATTAAGTCTTCTTAATAAACCACCAGAAAGTTGTTTTGGATAAAACTTCTTAAAGTTATTTAAACCAACTAATTCAATTGCTTCTTCTACATATTCACGTCTTTTATCTTTGTCATAAATATATAATCCACAAAAATAATCTATATTTTCATAAACTGTTAATTCCTCAAATACAGCAACTTCTTGAAATACAACTCCAATGTCTTTTTTTATATCATAACTAGTAGGCATCATGCATTTTCCAAATATCATTATTTTTCCACTTTGATAATTTAGAAGAGATAGAATCGAATTCATTGCTGTTGTTTTTCCACTTCCGTTTGGTCCAAGTAAACCTAATATTTCATTTTCATAAACATCAAATGACAAGTCATCCAATGCTTTTAAGTTTTTATAACATTTTGTTAAATGCTTTACTTCTATGACTTTCTTCATCTTTTTACTCCTTTGTATCAATTTTTATAGAGCCTATTCCACCATCAATCTTAATGCTATTATCACCATCTCCAATGGTAGTTTCGTTTTTTATTTCTTTATCGTTTAATTTGATACTGCCTATTCCTTTAGATGCATATATTTTATAATTATCTATTGAATCCTTTAAAGTTAGATTAATACTTCCAACTCCACCATCTATATTTGATGAACCGGTTAGTTTTGCAGTTATACTAATACTTCCAACACCCATATCCAATTTCATATTGTTTATGTTTCCAGAATTTATATCTATTTTTCCAGTTCCACCATCAATGATTAATTCGTTTTCAACATTTAAATTACCACAAGTAAACTTTCCTGCTCCTAAATTGAAATTACCATTTTTCATATTTAATGAACTAATATCCGTAACACCTGCTCTTAAAGAAAAAGTAACATCATTGAAAGTGTAATATTTTGGAATATAAATAGTTATAACACTTTGATTTCTTTTTCTAATTGAATGTTTTTTCTTTTCCTTTACATAAACAGTAGAATCATTCATTTCATAAAATACATATTTATTATTTGTATCTATTTTAAAGTTCGTACCTTCTTCAATTTTAATAGTTGAAGTACTTATATCAACATTCAAGTTTTCTACATCATCGATATTTTCAACATCTACTAAAGTATATATTTTTTTATATTCACCTTTATCCACTTCAAATAAAGATAATACTGATATTACTGCACTTATAATTCCAGCAATTATAAAAACTCCTAATATAAGCGCTAGAGAGAGGGCAATTGTTCTTACTGCTGAATTCTCTTTACTCATTTAATCTCTATTCCTCCAAATGCGCATCTTCCATTTATATATATAGTTTTAGCATTTTCCTTCTTTGAAACTTTATTATCAATTCCACCAAATATACAAGAAGACGTTACTACAACATTTATATCTTTAGGAACATATATCTCTATTCCACCAAATACAGCATTAGCATTTATAGAAATATCCTCTTTAATAATTGCTCCTCTAAGATCAACCTTTATACCTCCAAAGATTGCTTCTACATTTGTACCTTTAAATTCTTCTTTGTCATAATTAATCTTTTGACTTGAAAAAATTGCTTGATTTACTTCATCACTGCCTTTAATATTAAGTTCCTCTATTTTTTTCTTGATTTTATTACCAAATATTTCTTTAACTATATAACTAACTCCAATAATAACTAAAATTACCGGTAATAATAATTTAAGAATTATTTCAAAGGTAACAATTTCTTGACAACCTAATAATAAAAGAGTTCCAATAACGATTCCAATAATACTTCCTGTTTTATCATGATCTTCAAATAAACCAAACACACATGGAATGATTATAAATAAAGTCCACCATCCATCAAAGAAAATATCTATATCAGTATATCCTAAAGTTTTTAACCCGAATAATACTCCAACAGCAATAAAACATAACCCAATCAAAACATTTTTAAATTTTTTCATTTCTTACCTCCAAATTTTTATAATCTTTTAAACTTTTTAAATTATATCGCATTTTAACTTCATTAAATTCATAAGAGCTAAATATTGTTCAACTAACAATAATTCAATTTCTTCATCACTAAAGCTACATGTATGATTTAATATGAGTGAAACTATACCTTGAGTAAATAACCACATCTTTAAATGAAAATCCTTGATCATTTCATCTGTAAAATTATTCATCTTTTTCATATTATCAGCAATTATTTTAAACGACTCATCATTGATCATACATTCCATCGCATTTCTATTTGACGGAATTGTAAAAATAGCTTTAAACACATTTGGTTTAATTTTAGCAAACCTAATATATCTAATTCCTGTATCCTTATAATCTTTGGATAACTTCATATACTCAATATACTTTTTATAACAATAATTTAGCACTTCATTCTTTAAACTATCCATATTTTCAAAATTAGAAAACAAGGGTTGAACTGAACAATTTAACTTTTTAGCTAAATCTCTAGCGTTAAGCGCATCCATTCCACTTTCTTCTACGATTTCATATCCAGCTTTAATGATATCTTCTTTGCTTATCTTTTTTATCGGTGGCATAATCATTCTCCTTTCTATAACGTTTGTTATATATCATATGTTATATTAAAAATATATATTTGTCAATAAAAAAACAGTATACCTTTTATATACTATTTTATATCACACTTAAATTCGTCACTCAATTCAAGAGGAACATCATAAGTTATAACATTATTGTTCAAATCAGTCGCATTTATTTTCAAATATAAACTGTTTTTATCAAAATCTTTGCATATACGTGTATAATTATCCACAAGAAAATTAGCATTTTCTAGAAAATCCTCTAATTTAATCGGCGTTACCTTATCATGGCTTATAGTTGCAATCTTTTTATCTAAATCACCATCATTTTCATACAATACGCATTCAATATTTTTATATATTTGTTCATCATTTCCACCACAATAATTTATTTTATTGATAAATATTGATGACTTTCTATCATTATAAGAAACTGTACCGGATATATTAAAATCATCACATGTAGTTGATAAAGTTTTAAATTCATAAGTATCATTATGACCTAACAGCATAATTATAAACATTAAAACAATAATAAATATTCCAAATATTGCACTCTTCAAATATCTATAATCGATTTGTCTTTTTTGTCTTTCACCATCTAGAAGTTCATCTATTCCAATATTAAAGTCTTCACTCATTTGTTTTATAAGGGACATATCAGGAAGATTTTTACCATTTTCCCATTTAGAAACAGCCTGATAAGTAACACCATATTTATCAGCAAATTCCTTTTGAGTTAAATGGTTTTCTGTTCTAAGTTTTTTTATAAATTCACCAATTTTATTTTGATCCATAACTTCACTTCCATTATAAATAGATTATATCATTATATTTAACAATTCTAAATATTTTTTGGCTTCATACAATTATAAAAAAGGAGATAATATGAACATAAATGATCTAGTAAGAATTAAAGAAAAAAATTATATGATATTTAGTAAATGCAACTTATATGATAATGACTACTTCTATCTAATAGAAGTAAATAATCCAAACAATAAAAAATACTGTAAATTTAAAAAGAAAAAAGCGATATTCATAGACGATATATGTTTTATACAGGAGTTAATGCCTTTGTTTATCGAAAATGTAAAATTACACTACGACGTATGTAGATAATTAATAAGGTTATATTTATTGTATATCTATATATTTTTATTGTTAAACAACATTATTGTTTTTTAGTTTTATATAGAAAGCATTCTTTTTCATGAGAATAAACAATACCTATCGCTTGTAAATAAGAATAAATAATAGTTGATCCCACAAACTTCATACCACGATGTTTTAAATCATTGGATATCTCATCAGATAGTAAGGAAGTAGTTTTATCAATTTCATAATAAATTTGTCCTTTAGTAAACTTTAAAAGATAGTTATAAAAGCTTCCAAATTCATCAACTATATCTAGAAATATTTTAGAGTTGTTTATACTTGATTTTATTTTTAATCTATTTCTAATAAGATTCTTGTTATTTATGAGTTCTTCGATTTTTTTATCATCATAAAGTACAACTTTATTTATATCAAAACCATCATATGCTTTAAAAAAAGCATCTCTTTTATTTAAAACACACTCCCAGGAAAGACCTGCTTGAAAAGATTCAAGGATAAGCATCTCATAAAGATATCTTTCATCCGTATTTAAAACACACCACTCAGTATCATGATAGTTAACATATTTTTCATTTTTTAAATTACACCAAGAACATCTTTTCATTTTGCCTCCAGAATTTAAAATCCGCATACTGTTTCACTTTTAACCATTTTATAATTCGAATCAATATCTATTAATAAGTATAACAAAAAAAGATATAAATTAATATATCTTATTTATGACAGTTCTATTCCTTTAACTTTGCTATTTATTTAAAATTGCATCAATTGGCTTTTTCTTAGATATTCTTATAATTGGTATAATACTTGATAAATATGTAACAATAAACACCAAAAGATATATTACAACAAATTGTCTTATACCAACAATAAATGGAGTTGTTAATAGTTTTAAAGAATGTATCAAAAACTTATTCATTTGATTTGAAACAATAACTAATAAAATAGAGGCAACAGTACCAGATATAATACATAAAGTAAACGCTTCCCATAAGAATATTTTCATAACATCCATTCCACTAGATCCTAAAGCTCTTAATGTTCCTATTTCTTTCTTTCGATAATTAACGCTTAAAACCATAAAGTTAGAAATTAAGAATATAGTAAATATTAGGACAACAAGACCAGCATACAAAGCAATCTTGCTAATTGATTTAAATAAAGTATGTTCTGAATACATAGAATCACTATAGGTTGATTTAATTGCTAGCTTAGAATCAAATGGAAACATATTACTGATTTTATTCAATTGTTTTTTTGATTCGATTGGATATAGTAAACTATTAAGTTCCACTTTTGCTTTTTTATATTCACCAAGTAAATCTTTTGAAAAATAATTATATGTTGTCATGAAATCTTCATCTTTTAACTCTTGATAATATACACCTACTACTTTAAGATCTTTAAATTCTTTAAATATACCAAAATTACCAAAATCTAGATATCTTAACTCCAAATCTATATTTGTACCAATTACATTCTTCTTTTGAATATAATTTGCAATAAACTTCTTTTGAGCAGTTGCATAATCACTTGTAACTTTGCCAGTGTAATTATTTAAATCATCATAGTAATTAGAATCATCCTTTATGATTGAATCTAATGACAAAACAACTTCATTTTCTTTTAAAGAATTAGTTTTAACCCATGATTTTCCATCAAAATACTCTATATCATGATCAACCACAGCAATACTGCTTTCATAATTGTCGGAATCCATACCTGGGATTTTTACGTTAGAAATAATATAAGATTTTAAATTTGAATATTTGATGTCTTTTCTTTCATTAATAAATTCTTTATTAACAAATATTTTAAACAAGACATTTGAAATATAATTATTATTAACATTACTTAAATCATAATTTACAATACCAACTATTTTAACTTTTTCTTCACCTAAATAGAAAGTATAGTTACTATTGATCAACTCTTCATATGATTTTGGTTTATAATAATTTTCAGATTCAAACTCATCCTTAGATATCTTTTCATTCACTTCAGCACCGCTTTTTATAATCATATCAGCTACATAATTGGATATAACAATCTCAGTTGATGTAGAAGGATTCTTACCAATAAGATCTTCTTTTAAAATATCCTTTATATTATCTACAACTACTAAATTAATGTTTTCATTATTATAGGTATTGGCGTCGTTATCATTTTTAATACGCATTAGATCACGAATACTACTCATCCAAGTGTTTTTCATATTATAATTATAAACTTCAAAACCATTAGAATTCATTTTATTTCTAATATCTAAAGCATCTTCTTCTTTTAATTCGGTTGAAACAAAATTTAAAGATTCTTCCACTTTGTATGTATCTTGTGAATTAATTTCAACAAATTCTTCATTTTTATCTGTTAAATACTTTATATGTGCTTTATTAAAATTATGGCTTGAAAGAGTATCAACACAACTAAAGAAACCTAGTGTAACAATTATCAACATTATTGTTACTATCAATCTCATTTTTTTATGTTTTAAACTTCCAATACCTAATTTAAAACTATCTTTAAAAGGAAGCTTAGAAATAATAGTTTGATAACCTTGATCTGCTTTTTCGATTGCTTTATTATTTGTATCATTTATGATTTGACCATCTTTAACCTCAATTATTCTATCTGCATACTTTTTGGCATAATCTTCATCATGCGATACCATAACTACAAGTTTTTCTTTGGATATATCTTTTAAAAGTTCCATTACTTGATTTCCAGTATCACTGTCAAGATTTCCCGTTGGTTCATCAGCCAAAATAATTTTAGGATTTTTAATCAAAGCTCTTGCTATAGCAACTCTTTGTTTTTGACCTCCAGATAATTCATTGATTTTTCTATTTTTTAAATTAGTTAATTCAAGTTTATCTAATAGTTCGTTTACTTTATCATCATCGACTTCCTTTTGTTGTAACTGTAAAGCAAGTACGATGTTTTGATAAACATCATATTCCTCCAATAAATTAAACTCTTGAAATATAAATCCTACATAAGTGTTTCGATATGAATCAAAATCCTTTTGAGTAAAATCTTTACTGCTTTTTCCTAAAATAATCATATCTCCTGAATCATAAGAATCTAAACCACCCAAAATATTAAGCATTGTAGATTTTCCTGAACCACTTTTTCCTAAAATAAACGTCATTCCTTTATTATCAAAAGTTACAGAAATATTGTTTAATGCGTTTGTATTAGTGCCCTTCTTTGATTTATAAGTTTTGCAAATATTTTTTAGCTCAATCATACATACTCCTCCATCTAATAAATATTACTAACTCAATTATATCAACTGAATATTGCAAAGTAAAATATAAAATTTATATGTTATTCCTTTGGAAGACTCATACTATCCTTATAACTACCTTCTAGCTTCAGTAAATTTAATTTATTATTAATTCCTCCACCATAACCAGTCAAGGAACCATTCTTTCCAATAACACGATGACATGGAAGAATTAAGCATATTGGATTTCTATGTAAAGCTCCACCTACTGCTTGAGATGACATCCTCTTTATTCCACGTTTTTTAGCAATACTTTTAGCAATATCTCCATAGGTTAAAAGTTCTCCAAAAGAAATATCTTTGATTTCATCTATTACCGATAAACAAAAATTGCTTACACCAATTACTTTAAATTTTGGAGTAAATATAGGTTTAACTCCAGAAAAATAGATATCTAACCATTTTACTACTTCGCTAAACGCTTCTTTATTAAAACAAATCACTTCTTCATTTGTAAACTCCAGTCTAGTTAAATATGTTCCATCGCTTTCCATTATTATGTTATCAAAGCCATCCGGAGTTATATAAGTCATTTTATACATAGAACTACCTCACTTTGTTCGTCTTTTTATTATATCATCGCTTTCTAGTTTTCCTATAAGCAAAGAAGAAAATTTATCATGATTTTTTATGTTTTGATAAACAGCATCCTCATCATAATTTGCATAACAATACTTACACATATGTGGGCAAGTATTATACCAACCAATATCGACCATTGAAACACAGTGGCATTTATGGTCCTTTCTTGCTTTCCATTCACATTTAAATTCCTTGCCAGTCAATTGATATGCGTTTTCCTTTGACATACATTCATCCTTAATAAATCCATATTCAACTAAAGTGTTGTCCTCAAAACAAGTAGAAACTTTAATATTATGGGATTCCGCAATAGAACTAAAATTAGTTCCAATCAAAGCATAATCGGAGTTACTAAATTCTTTATATTTTAAGGTATTATAATTTTTTCTAACATTTTTATAATCATCAATAAAAGATACAATTATTTTATTAATATAACCATCCAGTTCTAAGCAAAGTTTAGAAAATGCTTTAATATGATAAGCTACTGAATAGGTATCACTTATAAATATTGGATCATATCTAACAACAACGTTTTTATGTCCTAGAATTTCGCTTATTTTCTTCACTGCTTCTATAACTTTGCTTTTATCAGGTACATTTGGTTCAATTTCCTTTTTATATGGAGTAATTGTTACATGAAAAACAATTGGTTTGTTGATAAGTTCTAGTTTATCAACAATAGGTATTGGATTCTTAGTACAAAATAGAATCGCATCCACATCTTCAAAAAATATTCTGCTAACAAGCTTTTTATTGAAAGGATTTCTTACATCAACAAATCCTTCTTTATATCTATTCATAAACCAATCTGTATAAAAGGCAACAATATCTGTTCTTCCACTAACATTTAATATCATTTTATTTCATCACCATTTAAAACTTCAAACATATTGTCCAATATCAAATTAGCTTTCAAATCGCGAACAAAAGTAATTTTATGATCACTCCTAACAAAAATAAATTTGTTGTCATTGCCTATTTCCGGAGCATATACATCCATAGTTTTAAACCAACTTTTGTTTATCATATATGCAACCGCACTTATATCCCAAAGAGGCCATCTTCTATGTGGACCCCAAGGTCGATCATAAAACCTATCGATTAAATAATCATTCAGTTCATTTCCACTTTTAAGTTCATACTTTAATTCATAAATAGACATAAGTAGATTTGATGTTATAGGAGAACACGGAATAACAGTTAATTTAATTTTAGATGAAAAAACGTATCTTACGGCATCCACATCCTGTTTAAAGTTGAAATCTTGATTATCTCCGAATAGGAAATTACTTCCTAACCATATAACTTCAATTTTATTTATAACTTCTGGATGGTTATTTAGTAAAACAGCTATGTTAGTAAGACATCCTATAGCTAAAATATAAGTCTTATCACATTCTTTTATAATTTCATACATTTTCTTAATTGCATCTGTTTCTTCAATATAACCATTTTTAAAATAATCTTTGCTACCCTTTAAAATATTTGAATAATCATGAATACCTAGATAATCGTAAAGCTTACATGCTTCTTTATAACTTGCATCAACTGATTCAGCTACTGTGCCATTCCATTTACTATGTTTAAAAGGAGCAATCGTGATAGCTTTAACATTAAATATATTAGATTTTAAAAGATATATAATCGCGAATAAATCATCTGCTTCATTAGAAACATCACTATCTAAAATAATATTTAATCTATCCATAACTTCACTTCCATACTATAAATAGTATAACAAAAAAAGATATAACTTAATATATCTTTAATTCAAAATAAATATTGAGACGTTTAAGAATAATGCAAATATTAACCATATAACATATGGAATTTGCAAATAACCAGCAACTTTATTTTTTAAATACATCTGATACATCATAATGATAACAAAGAAGAGAAGTATTATCAATTCTATTGTTGAAAACAAATAAGTTTTAAACATAAAAAACAATGGACTCCATAACGAATTTAAAACCAATTGAATACCATATACTTTATACACTTCATTATCATATTTACTCGACAAATATAGAGAAATACTCATAAGTATATAAAGTATTGTCCACACAATTGGAAACAATATTTTTGGAGGAAATAAAGCTGGTTTAATTAAATAATCTGTATTAAAATCAATAAAAACAGTAGGTAAAACGACAACTCCAAAAGTGATAAGCAATATAATAATAAATTTTTTCATATACATCTCCCACTATTATTATATTTAACTCATCAACAATTATTATTATTTATCAAAAATTTTTTTCATCTCACGAGCACTTTCAACAAAAAGTTCATTATTAGGACTTAACTTTTGTTCACAGTTAAAATAAGCATATATCTCATCATAACTAGGTAAATCAATACCTTGTTTTAAGGAATCATTTTACGGATATTAATTATTAAAATCTCTTTTTAAATTCTTTATGAATTCATCATGTTCAGAATCCAATTCAATAGTTCCATAATCATGCGGTTCTTCGATTAAAAGTCCATTAACATCGTAATAGGTTTCCCATGCATCTAATTCAAGTGCTACTTTAATAGATATATCCTCATTTATTCTACTACTAATTAAACTATTGATTGCTTGAATTGAAAATGTCTCCAATTCAGAACTTTTATCAAAAATGATTCCAAAATGAGAACGTTTATTTATTGCTTTTTTATACAGTTTAACAAACATAAGTATATCTAAATAAGGAAGAACTATATCATTTCGGTTTATATCTTGTCTTAAGTTTTTAACATATTTAATGTAACTCTCATAATAAAAATCTCGAGAGTCTTTTATCTCCTTTAATAAATCAGTAAACGTTTTTATATCCTGATAGCCACTATTTTTACTCATATTCAAGATATTTATCAAAGTTGATAATTTACTATTAAGTATCGATTCATCAATATATGCTGATCTTTCCATGATTTTTGAAGCGATTAAAAACGAAAGATAATCCCTGCTTAGAGATTGCATAGTATATGTATCTTTATTCGACAAATCGTCATCAAGCTTAGGAATTCCAAATGAATCAAAATATAAAGAAGTAGGTTTAGAAGAATCCATTAATAAAGGATAATCATCATCAATTTTTTTCAAAAATGAATGCCTATATTCACACTCTTTACCATAGATAAACAAGTGCCTACTTTGCTCCATTATTGACCTTTTTAAATATTCTTCATTATTATACATTTCCATTTCTACTCCATTTTTTAAAGTTTTTTACCCGCTTTAATATTCTTTAACTTCTTTATTTGATCATCAAATTTTTCATCCTTATAATCTTTTAACATTTCTAATACTGAATCAGAGAAACAAAGCTCAACATCAACAAAATAACTTTCTTGTTTAAATAATCCTTCATAGAACTTTGACATTTCTTCACCTAGAGAAACATCATCATCTGCAATATCTTTTCTTTTATTCAACAAGGCTTGATGAATAAATACATGTATAGCAACCAATGTAGATAATTCATCGTTCACATTTGCAATAAGCAAACCCTTATCAAATAAACCAAACATTTCAAGATTATCTTTAGCATCAACCTTTAAAAATTTAGTATGTTTTAAAGCATCATCAAAAGTATCTTCATCGTAGACACCTTCATCGATCAAAAAGTTCTTGACCCTATTGATGCTAAATCCTTTAACATATGAAATATATCTACCATAATCATCTTCGCTTAGAACTTTTGGCTTATTCTTTGGCATATAAAATCTATAAATAAATTCAAGATCTAAAGCTACTTGTAAATTATCAATTAATTCTTGCATAAACATATATCTTTCTTCATAATTTTTATCAAACATTTCTAGAACATCATATATATCGTTTAAATATAATTTTTTCTCGTTTTTCAACATAAATTTCAATACTCTTAATTCTACCTTACAATTTTGCAAGTATTTATCAACTTCATTTTGTAAAGTAGTTATTATTCCTTCACTATCTTTGAAAGTGTTTTCAATCTTTCTTCTATAGTTCCAAAAACACCACTTCAAAGAAATCATATCAAATAACGTCCCTAAATATAAATCAATAATCTCTGGTTTTGTATTATAAGAAGACATTTCCATCACCTGTTGGATATAATAACATAAAACAATATTATTTAAAAGAATAAAAAATATTCAAATTATAAATATTTCAATTTAAAAAGTGTACAAAACTCGTACACTTTAAATAAATTAATTTCTTCTTTCTAAAGTTTTCTTATAGACTTCAATTAAATCCGGATCATTTTGATAAGGAGGTAGATTATCTAAATCAAAGAATTTCATATCTTTTGACTCACTATCCCATCTTACTTCTCCTTGATAGTTTTTAACACAATATAAAGCTGTATTATTAATAACAACATCGCCATTTGGATATTCATTTCTTCTGCTTGGTCCACTTACGATACCAATTAATTCCAAATTTTCTTCAGTGATGTCCAAATTAGTTTCTTCTTTAACTTCACGGATCACAGTATCCTCAAATCTTTCTCCTAATTCTTGACATCCTCCAGGTAAGCCCCACTTATCATTGTCAACTCTTGATTGAAGCAATATTTGTCCATTTTCATTAACAATAATTGCTGCTGCTCCATCTTGAAGCAAAACAAATTTATGATTTAAAACACCCATACATAATCTAGTAAATACTGGATATCCAATAATATTGCTTAATTCAATGATTTCATCTGGGCTTAATTTACTAATTATCTCAACTAAATATTCATAAGAAATATTTCTTTTTTCAGCACTAGACAATTTTTTTATACTTTCCAAAATTTCTTTATTACTCATTAACCTCACCACCTATATAATATCATATTTATAATAACTCAACAAATTTATTTTAATGATATAGTATTTTTATCAACATAAGTTTTTAAAACTTCATAATATTTTTTAAAACAATTGATTAATTGTTCATCTATATCTCTTTGAGTTAAATCTATATCAATCATTTGTAAAACGGAAATAAGATTAATATTTTCAATTCCTTCATCGTTGATATGGTCATTTAACCATACAACTTTATCCTTATCACCATGTTCTAAGACATAACAAGACAACAATGTTCCAAGGATATATCTATAATTATCTCTAAATAAAGTACTTAAGTAAGCCCTATAATTGTCAATATCAAAAGTCTCATTTAAACAGCTATATTTCTCTCTCTTTTTATCAAAATACTTCAATAAAGAAATACACATAGCTTCAAAAATTTCCTTTGAAACTAATGCAATACGATATTTTTCCAATTCTTCAGTGGATTTTTCGGATACACTACCAAATAACTCAAATGTTCTTAATATAAGGCTATAATTATACATGCTTATTGACGCCTGTTGAGTTGCTTTTATTCTATAAAATATATTTAATTCACTAATATTCACTCCACTTTTTAATAGTTCTAATTGAGCAAACATCTCAAAATATATTGATAAAAACTCAGCCAATATGTATCTATTTTTACCTACGTTTTTAACCTTGGATGTTGAATGCATAAACTCATGAACTAGAACCATAACATCACTATAATCATGTTTTCTAACCAAATCTAAAAAACATTCGTCTTTTACATAACAACATCTACTGCTTTTTTTTGTTTCTTCTTCGTTATTTTCAATCGCCGTAAGCTTATCGTAATCATCATATTCCTTTAATAATAAATTCTCTTCACTTTCAAAAAATCCAAGTTTACCGGAGCAGATCAATCTATCAAATTCACTTAAATAACCAGAATTTATTTTTTCTATCATTTTTCTTGCATAATCAAAAACATCTAGAAATGTATTATGATTTTCATGAAATTCGTGCTTTAAATTCATTTCTTTTACATCTACAATAAGCATATAATTAATTTTAAAAATCAATGACATATTTCGATAAAAAAACACATCATGGTTACTTAAAAATATAAAGATATCATTTAAATAATCGTTTAATCTTTTATAATCTTTATCTTCCATAAACTTCCCCTACAAAATTATTGATAATCGTTTTCCATCAAGAATATTATTCTAACATAAAGAAAAATAAAAATCTACCAACATAACTGATAGATTTATTTCATTATATAAATATTTTAATAAAATTGCATTAAGTTTCTATTTATTTAAGCTTACAGCAAATTTAATTGCTAGTAATCCAATCATTTCCTTATCACTTAATTTTTCATTATTGCTTAAAGATCTTTTATCCCATTTAGCAGAATCTAAATTGTCAGCTGCATAAAAGAATTGAAAAACTTCTTTATTTCTAAATTTAGCCATCGCTGATATTGCTGAACATTCCATATCTACACAAACACAACCTTCGTTCTTTCTATCCAATACTTTTTTCCTTGTTTCTCGATATGGAGCATCAGTAGTCCATACTTTTCCAATTATATATGAATAATTGTGTTCTTTTAAAAGCTTAAGAAACTCTTCTTGATATTTTGGATTAACAATTACCTCTCTAGATGATTTTAAATAATGATAACTTGTTCCTTCATCTCTGATAGCCAAATTAGGAACTATAATAGCTAAATCATCTATTGATTTATCAAGAACACCACACGTTCCAAAAACTACAAGTTTCTCTAATCCCATAGCAAATACTTCCTCATATTGAACAACACATGCAGCAGCTCCAACTCTAGATATAAATAACGCGATTTCTTTTCCATCATAATTTATTTTATATATAGGTAATTTACCATTTGCATTTGAAGAAAGTGCTATTTCCACGCCATTAAACTTAGATACCAATTGTTCCAATAGTTTTTTTGAAAAACAAGTTACACCAATTTTTGGAAAACCGTCAATAACATTTTCAACTTCATATGGATTAAATGTTGAATTTATATTTTCATCATACTCTTCTAAAACCATCCTATCACTTCCTTTTTCATTATAACATAAATGTATTTTATTTTTACTTATAATCGCAATCTCATAAACGCAATTTCCCATTTATGAAAATTTGGTATATCTTTTCTATATTTTCAATTTAATATTATTATTCTCTAGATATTTTGTTTTCCAAGTTCTAAATTCGTATTCTTTAATTTTGCCACAATTAATGAAGCAGATGGTTGTTTAATATTTTTCATATTATCTACATATTTATAGAGATTTATTATTAATTGTAACATACCATATTTTGTTATTAAAATAACTTAATAAAAGATTTTCTATTTATAATAAGTATAGCTTTACTTTTTAAACACATAGATGATAGTACTTGGACAATTAACAGTTTTTTCTTTTTTCCAAAAAGTGCTTATATAACCATTAACATCATCTTTTATTACTGTTTCTTCTTCTAGTACTTTTTCAACTTTAAATCCTACCTTTACTGCTTCATTTATAATAGTTGAAATCATTAAATTTTTTTGAATTAGTTTTACTTTATCCGGTCCTTTAGTAATTACTTCACTTTCTTCATCAAAATATGATCTTTTTACAATAACATTTTCATTTGAAACATCTAAACAATAATAAAAAGGATGCGTCCAACTAATAATAAATGAACCATTTTCTTTTAAATAATTATATGCATTTTTTACTGTACTTGAAATATTAGAACTATACCCAATACTAAAAATAGAAATTACATAATCAAAATAATTTTTAGGAATATCTAATTCTTCTTCCATAGGAGAAACATAAAAATTGTTTTGAAACTCATTCAAAGTTGCTTTTGCTTTTTCAATTTGTTCACTTGATATGTCTATTCCCCACAAACTAGAAGCCCCTTTATTATATAAATACAAAAGAGATTCACCAGCTCCACATCCCATATCTAATACTTTTGCACCTTGAATATTTTTAAATAAATTTAAAGATTCTTCATTACGTTTTAAAAAGGGACCATATTCAGGTAATATAGTATTTGAAAAAGGTTTACCTGATTTTATTAAATCATTCCAGCCTGTTTCATTTATTTCTATAAATTCTTTGTCTTCCATTTTATCACCCGTTTTATCTCATATTTTTTAGCCATAATAATTATACTATGACTTGTAGAATAATAATAGAATAAAATTTTTTTATATAAATAAGTTACGTATTCTCCATTTTTTATCAACTTTATTATTTAAAATTATCTTTATTATTTTTCGATTTTTGACAATTTTCCTTAAATTTATTCCAAGTTTCGTTGTGTTTTTTTGATTCTTGATTTGCTTTTTTTTAAACTTATTTGAAACTTCATAATTTTTTTCATTTTCTTATAATCTTGTTCAATTTGATACTCTTTCATTATTGTTAATGCAATTTTTTTCACTTATCTATATTCTTGTTTTAATTGTTTTATATTATCTTCCGCTGTTATAACACCAATCCTATATTACTGACAATAAAATCACTATTATTATACTAACTCCAATTCTTATTAATAATACATTTTTAGATATAGAATAAATCTTTCTTATTATATTACGTTTTTCTAAATTATTATAACTTGATCCAATTAATACTTCATTTCTCTTCTTATATTCCTTTTTATATACATCTTTCATATCTGAATATACTGAATGCGCAGAGTCTATTTCTTTATATAAACTATCTATGATAGGTCTAACAAAAATTGTTCCAATAACAAAAGCTAATAACCAACCAAGTAGAGTTAAAATAATTCCATTATTAAAAAGGAATTCAATTTCTTCATTTCCATTATTTCTTAAAACTAATAATACAAAAAATAAAATTAACGTAAAGATTGAACCAGCAGTTATACCAATAATGTTTTTAATAAAAAATTTATTTTTTACTACACCAGCATATCTTTCTTCTCCACTTTCTAAAATACCTCTTATATACGAGTTCATATTATAAGATTGTTCATTCATATTTTTATCGCTTGTAGAAAAGTAAACAGATGTTTCTGTAAATGTTAAATAGACTGACATTTCATGTTCAGTAATTTCATAAAATTCATTGTCTCTATACGATATATATAATTGAATTGTTATATCTTTTAAATATTGAGGCTCATTTAACTCATTTTCAAAAGCATACAGATCAGTTATTTGTATGTGTCTTTCATCGTTAAATGTGATATCATATTTAACCTCAGGTTTTAATACATTATAATATTGGTAAGTTGCATTATCAATATATGCATTATTATTCTTTTCCTTATCTTTTTGAAATAAATCTATATAGTAATTACATGTTTTTTGTAAATAATTAGAAATTTCCTTAATTTGATCAACAGATATAATTCTATTAGATATTTCAAATCTATGTTCATTATTCATAATTTCCTCCTAAATTATTATATTTTCTGAATAACACTTATCAAGTATTGAATGATTAATTAATTTAATATCCGCCAATTTCGCATATTCAAGAACTATTTTTCTATTTATTCCCATTGAAATGCCATATATTAAATATTTATTCCATAATTTTACTTCAATTAAATCTCTTTGATCAATACAACTAAAGTCATTTAAAAATCTTTTTAATGCCATCCATTTTTCTAACTCTTCACTATATAAATATACATGTTTTGGAGATTTGAGATATAATCTATGAGAATAATAAACTATGCTTATACATAAGCCAATTAAATTACCAAAAAATAATGATAATATAGAATATATACAAAAAATATAGTCTAATAGATTTAAATTAATGGTTCCATCATTATCTTCAATAAGCAAACAAAAGATAAATAATAAACTAGCAATGATATTTATAACAAGCCAATATGTTTCCACTTGATAATTAAAATTAGTTATTAAATACAATATAATTAAAACTCCTAAATACATAATCGATACCATAAAGGATATTCCAAATAATAAATTTTCTACATCATTTTTGCTTTTTACTAGCAATGATTTAACTAGTACGAGCAAAGTTATGTTTATAATATAACTTATTGCTAATGAAATTAAGAAATCATTTACAAAAATATATATTAAAGAAAAAAAGATTGAAAATCCTAAAACAGTATAATTGACTAAAAAATTTATTTTATTAAAGAGTTTTTTATAAGATACTTTATGCATAGATTTTATATCAACTCTCTTGTTAATCATATTACCAATATTTTTAAATACTGTTTGAAATTTAGGAGAATTAACAAATTCTTCTAATAAAGTTTCATTTTTTTCTTTAAATATTTCATCCAATAAGTAATTTTCATAGTCTTTTAATGTCAAAAATCTATCTTTATCTAATTCTTTCAAAACACATTTTTGTTCATCATTTATCATTTTATATTCTACAGAGATATAACCTTTTTCCCACAAATCTAAAATTGTAGCAATAACATCGTTACCATCAACATTTCCTTTAACCATTAAACCTATTAAAGCAGGATTTTCATTTGAAGGTATTTCTCTATAATATTCGATGGTATCTTTCTTATTTGAATTGATATAAAAAACATAACAAACAAATTGTACTATTAAGATAAATCCAAATACTATAATTAAAACCATAAATACTCCTTTTTACATAAATAAACTTGCTACTTGCAAGTTCATTTTTATTAAAATTTAATTTTTGTTACTTGTCTATCTTCTTCCAATATTTCAAAAAAGTCATTTTTTTTAAAACCAAATAGTTTTGCAACAATATTAATTGGAACAGTTTCGACTGTGTTATTGTATTTTAATACAGCATCATTATAAAATTGTCTAGCATATGCAATCTTATCTTCTGTTTCTTTTAAATTTTTTTGTAAATCAATGAAATTAGTATTTGCTTTTAATTCTGGATAATCTTCTGATAATGAAAATAACTTATTTAATGCAGCTTGTAATTCTGTTTCGGCCATTGTTGAATCACTAACTGAGTTTGCATTGAATGATTTATTTCTGGCATTTATAACAGCTTCTAATGTTTCTTTTTCATGAGTTGCATAACCCTTTACTGTTTCCACTAAATTTGGAATTAAATCACACCTTCTTTTAAGTAAGACATCAATTTGTGACCATTGATTTTTGACAAAATTTCTTTGTTTAACTAATTGATTATATCCAATAAACAATAATATAATTAAAAATATCAATATAACTATAAATACGTACATTGCTTTCCCTCCTATGCTATCTTTAAACAATTATAACATATATTATTTATTTTTCACAAAAGCCGTATTTAATTTTACAAATTTTTTACCACATTTTATAAAATTTTAATTTTTTAAAAGTTTTAATTTTAGAAAAAAAACACAAACCTATAATATTTAGGTTTGTGCCATTTATAATCACTATTTACCACAACATTGTTTGTACTTCTTACCGCTTCCACATGTTCATCCTTTTCTAGTATTATTTGTACTATGTAAAACTATCTGTATTATATGTTTTCAAAGGGATGAATGGTTCTGGTAAGGTTATATATAAATAGTATTATTTGTACTATTTTTACTATGTGTTTTCTTCTCAATGAATACAAAATGCACACAATGTATCCATTCGTTCTCAAGATTAATTAATTTGAGTATATAAATAATACATACTGCTGACTATTTTTTATAGTATAATATTAGTGGTGAGCTATTATGTTAAACTTTTCAAAGAAATATATTGTTGTTATCATATTGAGTATAATTATTTTTCTTACATTATATTTTTGTTGGATATTTTTGTTAAAAAAAGAATATAACTACAAAAATGGAGAAATTGGAATTTATCAATATAATGATAAAATAAAAGTATCTGAGTTGGATTCTTTCTTTTTGGATTCTTTAATTGTAAATAATAATTATTTATCTTTTTATGATGATGCAATTATTCAAATAAATAAAAATGATTTTCGTAAGCGAGTTATTGGAGAAGTATCAGTATTTGCTAAATATGATACTATAGAAAATTTAGTTCAATTTTTAAAGGAAAATGGAGTAGAAATTCAATCTAATCTAATATTAGAAAATCGAAGGATAATTATATATAGTAATGAGAAAACAGTGTGTATTTTATTTTTTGAATCTGAAAATAAGGTTAGATTAAATTTTAGAACAGAATTACCTTATGAAATATCTAATATGTACACTAGTGATGATGAATTTGAAAACTATTATTTAAAAATAAATGAAAAAACTCACTCATCAATAAAAGAACAATTAAAATATAATTTTATAAAGATAGCCATTGTAATAGTTTGCTTTAATTTGATTTGTTTGATATTTCTTACATTAAAAAAAATTAATAATAATAAAGTGTAAAAAAAACTCAGTTACAAAACTAAATTCCACTTCTACTTAAATTAGGGTGGAATTTAGTTTTACAGCACAGCCGTTATTTAAAAAATTTCACTTTGTCCGTTGACTGTCCTAAAAAAATGTCCTAGCATGGTATTAGAGAGAAATAAATAGACATAATTTCGTGTCTATTTTTTTTGTTTATAAAGAAAGGGGATGAGAGCTAATTTTAAAATATTTTTAAGTATTACCAATTTATGACATGTATTAAGAAAAAATTTTTTACCTGTATTCATATATTCATTAAATGCTTTCATCCCAGCAACATAAGCATCCTGTTTTGTCTTGAAACCTGATTTGTTAATAAATTTTCTAACTCCCCTTTGTGGAGCTATTTCAAATCTATATTGATATAAATTCCCTCCTTTTGTTACATTCACTTTTCCCATAACTTTCTCCTCTAAATTTCTTTAGAGAACGAAAAAATCAGCACGAATGCTGATTATTGTGAATTTGTGTTCATTGAAAAATCCCTTGTTTTATAAGGTTTAAATCAATTATGTGCATTAATTTTTTATTTTACGCACACAAATTGCACACAAGTGTGCGTTTTGAGCTGTTTTTTGTCTATCTTTTTGACTTTTTTTACTGCTGTATTACTGCACAACCCCTTATAAATCAACTTATTTACCACAACATTGTTTATATTTGCGTCCTGAGCCACAAGGAATAAGTTACAATTTTTGAGTAATTTTTTCCTTTTAAATTGGCTTTTTTTATTTTTAAATAATAATTATTTGTTGAAAAATTGTAAGTTTTTATTAAAGAGTGTATCTAAAAACGTATCTAAAAAAATAGATTTAATTTATTTTATATTGGTAAGAAATCCCTAAATTCTTTAATACCTTTATACACTTTTGACCATTTGCTATTTTGTTCTAAAAATTCAATTCCTTTCATTGTAACAGTATCAATTGATTTTTGAATATGTATATCCCCCGTCACAAAGAAACTAACCTTCTTAGGATTTAAATAACATTCGTTTTTCATTAAACTGATTATTTCAAAAAATTGATCATCCGTAATTTCATAATCCGATGCCGTTGGAATCGAATCTCCTTCTAAAATTTCCTTTAAAATACTATATATAATTTTCTTTATTTTATTTGAATTCATATTTTCTCCTTCTATAAATGATTATGCCCAACCAAAAAGCACTGTTATTCTAAATTGTTTTTCTTGTTGCCATCAGGTTTAGATACTGGTGTTTCTATTCCATTTATTTTCTTTACTATATAATCTTGGTGATAAGAAGAATTAGGATTTTTTATTCTACTTACAAACGTTTTTCTATCCATTATTTCATGATTACCAACATTTTGAAACAAGATATTTCTTCCTGTGTCATTTTCTTTTATGCATTTTACTCTAGTCATTAAGAATTCCTCCTTCCTGTAAAGTGGAATGCTAAATAACTATAAAACATTGTACACCGAATAAAAATATGATATACTAATATTGTAATATAGTCATATAACATTCATTGCTATATTATTTGCTTTGTGCTTTGGTCGGGCACATTTCTATTGCTATCTTTAAAAGATAGCTTTTTTAGTGCTAATAAATTCCTGTTTAGATTTTATTAGCTAGTTAAAATATACCACGACTTTTAATATCTGTCAAAAATGGAAAAAGCACTCTTTACTAAGTGCTTTTTATAAATTATTGACTATTATTATTTTAATTTTCTAGCCTTAATAAGACTATAATCATCTTTATCTACATTACTTGAAGTTATATCTTCAAAACCAACCCTTTTTAATACTTCTATCTCATGTTCAAAAGTAAGTGGTGTATCTATATGTTTATGATTTTCAATATTATGTTCTAATTCGTACAATTGCCCATCTTCTATTTCTTGAGTTAAAGCTATTTTATCACAATTAATGAATTGACCATTTTCTTTTAAACAATCATAAATCTTTTTATATAGTTTAATTTTTTCTTCGATTTTGAAATGATGAAGTGCTGATGTAGATATAACTGCATCATAATCATCTCCAAACTCAACTTCGAAGAAATCACCACATATAGTTGTTACATGATCTGCAAAACTTCTTTTCTTTAGTTCTTCAAGCATGTTTTCGGTAATATCTATGACTGTAACTTCAGCACTTGGAAATAATTCAAACACATGAATTAATTCTAAACCTGTACCAGCTCCTAAGTCTAATATTTTTTTAGTTTCTTTATCTAAACTATCCCCTAATGTTTTCTTAGTTTCCATATAAGTACTATGTACATCATCATAAGAATCTATTTTCTCATTAAAGAATGTTCTTTGTTTTTGATTTCTTTCATATAAATTCATAATTATATCCCCCTTATATTTATTTCTATATTATTTTTAATTAAATCTTTTATTTCTCTATCAGTTAATTTAATACTATTAACACATAATTGTGTTGCTATACCATGAGTATAAAATCTAACTTCACGGTATACTCTTTTTGCTTCTTCTAAAGATATTTTATATTGCTTTACCATTGCATTAATCGTTTCCATATTTCTATCAGTATTTAATACTTCTTCTACTGTTCTAGAACCAGCAAAGTCGGTCATAAATAATGTAAAGAATACATTTGGTTCTTTCTTTGCATAGAAAGCATATGCATAACTTATTGTATATAGATAATCTTTTATATCTACATATTTATAAATAAAAGCTGAATAATCTTTTCTTAAATAAAATTTAAGATCTTCTTTATACATATCAAAGTTAGCATAATTTTTAAATATTGGCCCAGTTGAACATCCTATATAATTAGCAAGTTCTCTAACTGTTAGTTTTGAGTATCCTTGCTCTTTTATAAAATCAACACTTTTCTCCAATATATCTTCTTTAGAATAATTAATTGTTCTAGCCATAAACATCACCTCACAAACGTATAAAATAACATTTGTTATTTAATATTATACACTATATCTCTAATTTGTCAACATAAAAATAACATTTGTTATTTAATTTTGATGTTTTGGGCTAAAAAAACGTATCTAAAACGTATCTAAACGACTTTTTCGAGGTGAAATTACCTAAAAATTGTAAGTAGCAAAAAGCTCGCAAGCCTTTATTTATATGGCTTTACGAGCTTATTTTCCACAACACTGTTTATACTTGCGTCCACTGCCACAAGTTGTAGAAACTCACATATTTATAATACTTATAATATTTATAATATTATTGATATTTCAAGGTTTTATCGTTTTGGTAACCTATTATATTT